>NZ_NWTD01000033.1:0-7907 GCF_002532005.1 Sinorhizobium sp. NG07B
ATCGGCGTCGCCGGCGCCGGCCAGGAGATTTCCACCCGGCCGTTCCAGCTGGTCACCGGCCGCCAATGGATGGGCACGGCCTTCGGCGGCGCCCGCGGCCGCACCGACGTGCCGAAGATCGTCGACTGGTACATGGAGGGGAAGATCGAGATCGACCCGATGATCACCCACACCATGCCGCTCGACGAGATCAACAAGGGCTTCGAGCTGATGCATTCGGGCAAGAGCATCCGGAGCGTGGTGATCTATTGAGCGTATCTGCGGGTCGCTGGGACCAACCGAAGCGCCACAGCACCCGAGAGGATTGGGCTTCGGCACAACAGGGAGGACACGCAATGGACAGTTCTATTCGAATTCATCCGGCGGTGGATGGCGGCATCAGGGCGGCCAGCCCGAATTTTACCGGAGGCACGCTTGTCTGCGACTGCACGGACAGGCCGGTCAAGGTGCGGATCGAGGGACAGATCGCCCACAACCACGCCTGCGGCTGCACTAAATGCTGGAAGCCTGGCGGCGCTTATTTCTCCATTGTCGCGGTTGTTCCGCATGACAAGGTGACGGTGCTCGAAAATGGCGACAAGCTGCAGGTGGTCGATCCCTCGGCGCTGATCCAGCGGCACGCCTGCCGCGAGTGCGGCGTTCATATGTATGGGCCGGTGGAGCGCGAGCATGCCTTCCAGGGGCTGGACTTCATTCATCCCGAGCGCTTCCAGGAGGCGGGCTGGGCCCCGCCCGGCTTTGCGGCCTTCGTGTCCTCCATCATCGAAGCGGGTGTCGACCCCAGTCGCATGGATGGCATTCGGGGCCGCCTGCGAGAGCTTGGACTGGAGCCCTATGATTGCCTGTCGCCAGCCCTGATGGACTATGTGGCCACCTGGGTCGCGAAAAAATCGGGCGCACTTTCCAGCTGATCGGCACAGGCCGAGTCGAGGCCGCCTTACAGCGCGCTGAGCAAAGCGCGCTGTAAGCGCGTTTGCACGGGCTTCGAGTCGCGCATGATAAGCCCGCAAAATCCGTGAGAATTTAAGCACGCGTTGAATTTAAAGGCAGTCGGCTATCCACAAGGAACTCTTCGCGCAGAGCTTTGTTTGGCCCCCAGAGGATAACGGACGCAGTGCGTCCCCAACAGCGAGGCGAAGAGAGCAAAATGTCGATACGTCTTGTAGCGGCTACCGCCGTCCCCCTTCTTCTGGCTGCGCCGGCATTCGCGGACTGCCGCCAGGAACTCGAGAAGCTCGACCAGGCTATCGTTTCCGCCGAAACGGGCGGTTCCGGCGGGGCGGTTACGCAGCACCAGGAAGAGGTTACCGCCGGCGAACAGAAGAAGGGCGTCGGAACGGAAATAACCGGATCGACCGGTACCCAGACCGAAGCGATATCGCCCCATCAGGAGCAGGTAACCGGAACCCGTACCGGTGAAAGCGCCGACAAGCCAAGTACCTTGGCGGCCGAGGCCCGCAAGATGGCGGACGCCGGCGACGAGGCGGGCTGTATGAAGAAGCTGACGGAAATCAAAGGCCTGATCGGCGAAAAGTGAAGGCTCGCAGGCAATGGCACGCTGACGGTTTTCCGGCCAGTGCTACTGCATGTCTCCATAAGTCGACCTCGATTTAAGGAGAAAGACACTAAGGAACCGCTCCCAACGGCGTTTTCCGAAGGGCATAGCGCGTCACCTCGGTCCCATTCCGCGTGCCTCCTTTGGAAGGAGCCTTCCAGCGCGCCTTGTTCTTGGTCATCTCCATACCGCCTCCCGAAACCGGGGCATATTGTGGGCGACGCGCATTAGACCGCCGTATAGGGAACCCCCTCCTCGTTGATATCCGATCCGTACTCCCGATCAATAGTTCGGTCGGGAGCCCTGCTGCTATGCTCAGCTACATACTCCCGCGGAGAGCCGTTTCCGCCGGGCGCCATGATCAAAAAGCGGCGCTGGGGAGCGCCAGAGGCGCTGCAACGGCGGCTCAAATTGAGGTGTGGAATATGAGCAAGCCAGCAGCGGTCCTCCTTGCCGTCGCGACAGCCGTTCCGGCAGCTGCGCATGATGCGACGCCGACGGCGGCGCAGCCGAACGGATGGACCTATCCGTTCTCATGCTGCAGCGGAATGGACTGCCGCGAAATCCGGGATCAGGCGGTTCTCGAAGGGCCGCGAGGGTATGTCATCAAGCTAACGGGCGAGCTCATCATGCCGCGGGACACTCGCATCAAGAACAGCCCGGACGGGCAGTTTCACCACTGCACCGTGGCCGGCGAGCCCACGGGGCGCACCATCTGCCTCTTCGTTCCTCCGCGTTCCTTCTAGGGATTGTAACCATGACACAGGAACCCAACAGCATCGAAATCGATCTGCTCCCATTGCAGCTGTTCTCCCAGCGCGTATCGGAAGGATGGACCGCCCTGCCGGGCCATCCGCTCTACATGCCGCCCGACTATGCGCCACGGCCGAATCCGCACTCGGAAGCGCATTTGATGACATTTTGCGTTACGCCGCGGGAGCCGGCCGCGCATCAGGGGGGCCGAGCTCTGCGCGCCCCGACATCCGCCTTCACACTTTACGTCACCGGAACCCGCTTCGGCCTTTCCTGGTACTCGCTGGAGCTTGTTCGCCTGGTTGAGGAAGAACTCAGCCCTCCTGTGCAGACCTTGACCATACATTAGGGTCAAGGCGCCCATCGGGCCTTACGCCATCTTTTACCTGGCCGCGACCGGCTCAAAGCTGACGATCGCGGCGCCCTTCTCCCACCACTTCAGAAGAGATTGATCCGCTCATGTGGTCCCCGCGGCCATCCGGGTGCTCGTTCCCGCACGACTTCCGGGCGCCGGGCTATGACCCGCAGATCGATGCCGACAAAAAAAGCCCCTCCGGGACGGGGAGGGGCACAAAGCGGGCCGATCTGAAAGCAAATGGCCCGACGGGAAGAAGTAGCCCTGAGGGTAACAGCAAGGGTCCGCGACGGCTATTGGCCAGGAGGAAAGATCGGGCACCGGCGCGGAGGGGATGACCTATACGTGAGGCCATCATGTCTTATACGAACTTATGAGCCTTGCGGATTTCCGGGCGCGAGCTTCAGCTTGTCCGCCATGCGGGCGAGCTCCGGCAAGGACTTCGCCCGCATCTTCTGCATCACCTGGCTGCGATGGACCTTCACCGTGATCTCGCTGACGCCCAGATCGCCGGCGATCTGCTTGTTGAGCCGTCCCGCCACCACCAAAGCCATCACCTCGCGCTCCCGGGGCGTCAGGCTCTCGTAACTTGCATGCAAGGTGGACAAGGCCTTTTCATTCTCAAGCCAGGCACGGTCGCGGGCGAGGCCGAGATGAACGGCGTCGAGAAGATCCTGATCGCGGAACGGCTTCGTCAGGAACTCGATTGCCCCTCCCTTCATCGCCTGCACGGACATTGGAATGTCGCCATGCCCGGTAATGAAGACGATCGGGAGCTGAATGTCTCGCCGCGACAGCTCCCGCTGACATTCAAGTCCGCTTTGCCCTGGCAGGCGGACATCGAGCACGAGGCAGCTCGGCCCGGCTGGTCGACCTGAATTGAGGAGGTCGCTCACCGAGGCGAGGAGTTGCACTTCAAACCCGACGGACCGCAGCAGGCTGCCGAGCGCCTCGCGAATTGCCGGATCGTCATCGATGACGATGACGGTTGCAGGCGCCTCGGTCATGTCGTCGCTCCCCAACAGGGAGCCCGCTCTTGTTGAAGCGATCTGTCGGCGCCCGCCGCTGCGGCCTCGCGCGGAGGCGAAGCGGCAGAGCGCGGGTGACGCGATGTCAACACTCCCCTCTCCTCAGCCATTTCCGAAACGAACTCGTCTCGTAGCTCAGCATGCGCCCGAATTATCTCGGTCACAAGGTCATTTACATGGCGACGGGGCTGGTGGGGCGTCGCGTTCGGGCCGCTGCCGAGCGGCATCGTCGGCACCCGCGAGCCGGAAAATTCACGCTCGTCGCGCGGACCCTTCCGATGAAGCTATACCATTGTATAGGGTGCTCTGCCTTTGTCGCCCCCGCTTGCTGCTGTAAGTTACGACCTGCTCCGTAACGCTCGATTTCAGCAAGACGCCATCGCGTATTTGGAGGCGGCAGTGCCAACCAAGAAGCCTCTCATTGCGATCGTCGATGACGACCAGTCGATGCGCGAGGCGACCACGGGCCTCATGAGATCGCTGGGGTTCGACGCGGAGGCCTTTTCATCCGCCAACGATTTCCTTGCCTTCCCCCGTCTTCGCGACACGGACTGCCTGGTTACGGACATCCACATGCCAGGCATGAGCGGGCTCGAGCTGCACCGCCGGCTCGTCGACTTGGGCGTGAGCATGCCGACCGTCCTGATCACTGCCTATCCGAACGAGAATCTGCGGGCGCGCGGGCTGAGCCCGGACATTGTCGGCTATCTGGAAAAGCCGTTTGGCGAGCAGGAACTGCTGACCTGCATCCGCTCAGGCCTGGAGCGGCATCCCAGGTGATTGAAGTCCGAACCGCTGCCGCTACAGCGATCCTTCTACGTCCCCGCAGCAGAAACGCTGTCGTCCGGATACGTGGGCAGGCAGAATTGAAAAACGGCTCCCCAGGGTTCCTTAGCTTCGGCCCATAGCCGGCCCCCATGCGCCTCGATGATCGAACGGCAGATTGCCAGTCCCATGCCAAGACCCTCGGCCTTCGTCGTAAAAAACGCCTCGAACACGCGCTCTGTATCCTTCGGTTCCAGTCCGACGCCGGTGTCCTGCACCGCCACCAACGCCATCCCGGATGCTTCGGATTTGGAGGTGATGAGCAACTCTCGTGGCCGGTCCGCGACTTTCTTCATAGACTCGATGCCGTTCATCACCAGGTTCAGAATTACCTGCTGCAGTTGGACCCGGTCGCCTGCGACAGGCGGCAGGTCCTCAGCCAGTTCGGTTCGCAGCGTCACGCGGTGGCCGCGGACCTCGCCGTGAACGAGTGCTATCGAATCTTCGATGAGACCGTTCAGATCCACCTGTGCCGTGACCGTCGCCGTCTTCTTCAGGAGGCCCCGCACCCGGCCGATCACCTCGCCGGCGCGGTGGCCGTCCCGCACGATGCGCCCGAGCGTCTGCCGCGCTTCCTCGAGGTTGGGGGGCTGGCTTGCAAGCCAGCGCAGGGCGGCGTTGGCATTGGTGACCACGGCGGCCAGCGGCTGGTTGACCTCGTGAGCGATCGAGGATGTCAGGGCGCCCATCGTCGTTACGCGGGTGACATGGGCAAGCTCCGCCTGCGCCTGCTGCAGCGCTTCCTCGGCTCGCTTTCGGTCTTCGATGTCGACGAGGAAACCGTACCATTTGACAATGTTTCCGTGCTCGTCCCTGAGCGGCACGGCACTTTCGAACCACCAGCGATACTCGCCGTCCGAGGCTCGGCGGATCCGCACCTCGGCCTCGAAGGGTCGCCCCGTTACCAGGGACGCACGCCATCTGGACATGTAGTGCTCGAGGTCGTCCGGGTGGAACCGGGCTTCGGGCTCCCAGTCTGCCGGCGGAACCCCGTCGAGAGACAAGCCGGTGAACTCCTGCCACCGCCGATTGATGAAATCGATGCGGCCATCGGGCAAGGCGGTCCACACCATTGCCGGAACTGTCTCAATCACCTCGCGAAGTTCCTCTTCGCTGCGCCGGGCGGCCTCTTCGGCGCGCTTGCGCTCGGTAACGTCTTCGCAGACGATCAGGATGACGGGCCGCTTCCTGATCACCATCGATCGGGCCGTCTCGCGAACCCAGAGCATCGAGCCGTCCTTGCGGATCTTACGCAGCTCCCAGCTCATCGCCTGGCCGAGATGTTCGAGGCAGGCGGCCGCATGCCGCATCACGGCGTCCCGGTCCGCCTCGTAAAAGACGTCCTGCACGGGACGGCCGATCAATTCGTCGACCGTGTAACCGAGCTGCTCCGCCCCAAAGGGGTTCACGGACACAATTGTGCCGGTCGCGTCCACCATGAAATACATCGTCGGATTGTTCTCGAATACGGCTCTCCACTGTTCCTCGCTGTCGCGCAGCGCCTCTTCCGCCCGCTTGCGTTCCGTGATGTCCTGGATCGTGCCGAACATGCTGAGCGCCCGGCCCGACATGTCCCTGGTCAGATCGCCTTGGCTGTGAACGATACGCTGCTCGCCGGTGGGCCGGATGATGCGGTACTCCAGGTCGTAACGCGACTCGCCGCGCACGGCTTCGGTGGCGGCCTTGCTCCAGCTCGACCGGTCCTCCGGATGTATCCGATCGACCGCTTCGGCGAGACTGACCGCGCCAGCGCGCGGCGCCAGCCCGAAGATGCGGTAGGTCTCCTCGGACCAGGTGAGACAATCCGTGCCGAGATCGCGTTCCCAATAGCCGACATGGGCAACGCGCTGCGCTTCTGCGAAATTGGCCTCACTTCGACGCAGCCCCTCCAGCGTCTCCTTGAGACGGGAGGTCATGAGGGTGAAGGCTTCGGTAAGCAGCCCGACTTCATCGTTTCGGCGAACCTTGGGAACGTCTCGCCATTCCCCGCTTGCTATCGCATGCGCCGCCTGCGTCAGCGCCGTCAGCGGCCGCAAGGTGCGTCCGACCACCGCAAGTCCGAGAACCACGAAGCTGGCGATGATGGCGGCGCCGACGCCGATGGAGAGAATGGCCGCGCGGAACACAGGCGTCAGGAAATCCGAAGCCGGCACGGCCGAGACGATCGTCCAGTTCAGCGCAGCGGGTTCGACCCCGTCGACCGCCGCATAGATCGTGCCGTGCTCAGGATCGCTGAAGGAAAACACGCTCGGCTCAGCCGAAGACGACCCGGCGACGGCTGGATATCGGCCAAGGTAGCCGGCGGTCGCGTGGATAATGGGATCGGTGGCCGCGGATGCCTGCAGACGCACATGCCCGCCATCAGCACCGATGGTGACGGGCGACACGCCTCCCGAAGCTCCTATCAAATGTCCGCTGGCGTCAACGATGAAGGCACGGCCATTGTCGCCGACATCGAGCGTCTGTAGGGACCTGGAAAGTTGCGTGAGGATGAGGTCGATCCCGCCCACCCCAACGAAGTTGCCGTCCTTGTCGACGACCGGAGTGGAAAGGGACGTCCCCAGAATCGGCTCGACCAGACCGAGATAGGGCTCCGTCCAATATCGCGCGCCCGTTTTCTTTGCCTCAACGTACCAGGTCCTTCCGCGTGCATCGAACGGGGCTTCCGACTTGCGCAAACGGCCGATCTTGCCGCCTTCCAATGCTTCGAACTCGCGCACGACGCCGGCACGAAAATCATCGGTCATCAGAAACACGACGCTCGAATCCGCCAGTCGTCCGACAGAAACGAGCCCGCCGGCCTCGTTGCCGAAAAACATCCAGTCGACATCGGGCTCCTCGGCCAACAAAGCATAAAGCTCCCGTGCGACCGCCTCGCGATCACGGAGCGCGACGTCGCGGCGGAGAAGATCATTGGCGAGGCGCGATACCGCCTTCTCGGCGGCGCGAACCCGATGGCCGACGTCGCGATTGACGGCTTGAGTCACCTCCCGGATCAGGCGCTCCGACATGATCGAGACGATAAAATTCCCCGTCCAAATCCATAAGCCGGCCAACACGAGACATAGAACGAGAACGACGCCTGCGACGGGGAGGATTAAGCGGTGCCGTAACATGATCCCCGAGTTCCCCCGGATTAATATTCTCCGTTGCTTATATTGCGCCCGTGGATGCGCTCCGGCAATGCACAGCCCCTCGATCCGGACAAGGGAGGCGGAGGACAGGTTCGGCGGGGCTTGTGCCGGCTTCAGCGGGGGTTGCGCGGGGAGGCGAACGCAAAAAGGCCCGCGCTTGGCGGGCCGTTTTGAGGACTGTTTGGTTGCGGGGGCAGGATTTGAACCTGCGGCCTTCAGGTTATGAGCCTGACGAGCTACCGGGCTGCTCCACCCCG
>NZ_NWTD01000034.1:0-5008 GCF_002532005.1 Sinorhizobium sp. NG07B
TCATCATGAACAGCCGTTCGTTTGGACGGTCGGTTCCTCGTGCCCAAAGCATTGACAACGGACATCAGAGCGGTGTTCTCAGGCCACGGACTTAGTTTCTGGGTTATCGGCGTAGGCCCAAGGCAGTAGGTCGCCGAGCTGGCTAGTGGGGTGGCCATTGACGATCCTGGTGATCACGTCCGTCAGATAGGCCATCGGCTCGACGCCGTTGAGCTATGCTGTTTATGCCGACCGGCGAATTTTGCCGAGGACCTCTTCCAACATACCAGTCGAAAGGCGCTTTTCTCGCCGTTTTGGCTGGAGACTTGTCATTGATACTCGGCATAGTTCTCATGCTCAGAGGGGCATTCAGGAATTCCAGAAGCCGGTCGCTTGGTCGAAATCGCTCGGCCTTGGCGCGTTCGTACGGCTTCAGCTTTGCGGCGCGGAGTCCTTCAGTTCAAGATGTGCCATGAAGATAGGTCAGCGTCGTTTCCATCGTCTCATTGCCCAACCACAGGGCAATGACCGAGCAGTGACGCCCGCCTGTAGCAACTCCAGGGCAGCGCTGTGCCGCAAGACATGGGGCGATACCCGCTTTGAGCAAAGCGAGACGCAGTGCTCGCGCGCTTTGGCGACATATTTGTTCAGAAGTGCCTGCACACCGTCGGCGCTAAGGCTGCCACCGTAGACATTCGGATATCCGTTGCGCCTCGCTTCCCTGGTTCCTTGAGCCAACGCCGGAGGGCTTGCTGTGCAACCTTGGGGAGCGGCGTATTTCACTCTTTGCGGCCCTTGCCCACGCATTGCTCATGCGCGCCCTGGCCCAGCATTAGTCTCGGTCAAGATCGATGATCTCGGAGACCCGCAGCCCCGTTTGCGTGCTCGATCCCGGCTCCCGCAAAACCAAAACCGGGTACTTCTGGGCACTGGCGCGTGATGACCGCGCATGGGGCGGTGGCGCACCGCCGGGCGTTGCCTTCACCTACGCCCCTGGTCGTGGAGGACAGCATGCTGAACAGATATTGCAGGGCTTCACCGGCGTTCTGCAGGTGGATGGCTACGCCGGATACAATCGACTGATCGCGCCGGACCGTGTCGGTCCCGACATTCGGCTTGCCTATTGCTGGGCGCATCTATGGACGCCCCCGGTTTTGCAAGGAGTAAATTAGCGAAATTTGGCGATCGCCGCGGCTGCAGTCATCTATTCGGCCTCTCAGTGTATCACACCCTGTGATACCGGCCTTGATGGTAGATCCGCAAATCAGCGCCCAACCACGCGACGCGAACTCGAAGTTCGATGCGCCCAACGGGCTCTGCTGATTCCGGTTAACCCGGCTTTGCCATCGTCCGCCTTCTATCCTCGCAACCGCTTCGACCAGCGGTGGCCGAACTCGAGAATCATGCCATACTCATTGCCACCGGCGGGGTTGGGTGGTTGTAGGTCCCACCAAATCGGAGCAAGGCCCAAACGACACGTGCTGTCTTGTTGGCGATCGCGACTGCCGCAACGTTGGCAGGTCTTCTGTCTCTCACTTTTGCTAGCCAGGTCCAGGAACGACCTCTCCAACGCATGATTGAGCGACTGCCGTGGATGAGCAATCTTCGCAGATAACCATTCCCGCACTTGCTGATCCCACCGAGGCTCTCCTTGCCGCCAGTCAAATGTTGTCGCGGAACTAATCCCAACCAGGCCGCGAAGTGGCGGCCCGACTTGAAATCCGTGGGCTCTCTCATCGAGGAAACCAATGCGGTGGCGGTGATGACACCGACGCCGGGAATGCTCATCAAGCGCCGGCAGGCATTGCTGCTCCTCGCGACGGCAATCAAGTCGCGATCGATCTTGAAAAGTTTGGCACTGACTTCGCGAAGCTGGTAGGTATTGCAAAGCATGCCGAGCGACTGCCGGCAGCTCATCGCAGTCGGGGTCTTCTATCAGCTTGGTCAAGAGACCGATTTTATGTGACCGATTGGGGCCGATGATGCCGAACTCCGCCAGATGTCCTCGGATTCCGTTGATCAATTGGGTGCGCTGGCGAATGAGCATCTCACGGACCCGTTGAATTACCAGAACCTCCTGCTGCATCTCCTCCTTGATGGGAACGAAGCGCATTGTTGGGCGGGTGACTGCCTCGCAGATTGCTTCAGCATCAGCAGCATCATTCTTGTTCGTTTTGACATACGGTTTGACGTACTGCGCCGGCAGGAGGCGAACATCGTGCCCCATGTCACGCAGCAGCCGCGCCCAGAAATGCGAGCCTGGACATGCCTCTAGCCCCACTAGGCATGGCGCAAGTGCGCGGAAGAAGCTCTCGACCCCTTCCCGTTTGAGTTTACGACGGATCACCGGCCGACCGGAATTGTCGGCAGCGTGAACTTGAAAAACAGATTTTGCGATATCGAGACCGACAACACTGACGCGAGCTTCCATAATGAACCCTCTGGTTGATACGCCTCCATCATCTCTCGCGGCTGGCTCCGGCGGAAGGGGGTGTCCATACCATCATGCACGGCGCAAGCTGGTGGAGATCACCCGCACGGGAGCCGCACCGATTGCCGAGGAAGGCGTGAAGCGGATTGGCGAACTTTACCAAATCGAGGCCGACTTGCGCGGGCTGGCTCCGGAAACGCGCCTGGCTGAGCGACGGGAGCGATCAAAGCCGCTCATAGCCGACATGGAAACTTGGCTCACCTATCACCGTGTGCCCGCGTCGCTGCCAAATCGCCCTTGGGTGAAGCCCTGAAATACATCGCCAAATACTGGGATGGCCTGTGTCTCTTCCTGACCGACGGCCGCATCGAGATCGACAACAACAGCGTCGAAAGAACCATCCGGCCGATAGCTCTCAATCGAAAGAATGCGCTTTGCAGGGCATGACGCGGGAGCCGAGAACTGGGCGACCACCGCCTCGCTCATGGAAACCGCGTTATGCCGCGCGCGGCATAAGCAGGTTTATGCCGACCGTCGAACTATGCCGATTAAGCAAGTTTTTGCCAACCTTTTCTGTAGCATAGCGGTAGCCTAATCGGCATAGCGTAGGGTCTCTCCGTCGCAATTGACGCGAAGGAGAGGACGCATGAACGCAAGTGACTATTTGAAGCGCAGCGCCCTATATCGGAAGCTGATCCACGGTCCGTATCGGGAGTTTGCGCGCGTTTAGGCCGCCAAGATGTCAAACGAAGGCCTGGGTAGGCGATGCACCTGGCGGTCGCTGAGCCTGTTTCGAGACCTGATGGACTGGCACGTCGGCAATGGACATGATCCGCAGGATTTAAGCGAAGTTCATGTCGAACGTTTTCTTGAGCATCGTTTCAAACATTGGAGTCCCGACACGGGCGACCGATCGGCGCTCCGACGCTTGCTTTCAGCGCTACGGCAAGAGGGCTTAATACCGGCCGCCCTGCCAGTTGAGCTCACGGAGCACGAGCAGATTGTCGATGTATTCGCGGCATATCTGTCGAATGAGAGAGGGCTTGCCGCCTCGACGGTGGGAAGCCACAAGCTTCTGTCACATCGATTTCTGCTGGAGGTCTGCACTACCGGCGCAGATGGATTTGCAGCGCTCACCCCGGAGATCGTCATCGGTTATGTCGAGCGACATGCGCTCGATGGCTCCGCCGACAGTGGCGAAGCAATGTGCGGAGTGGTGCGTGCCTTCCTGCGCTACTTGCATTTGAAGGGCTTTATTTCCACGGCGTTGGCCGATTGCGTGCCGTCCATCCGTCGCTGGCGACTTGCCGGTCTTCCAACATTCCTGCCGCCGGAGAAGATCCAGAAGGTTCTCGATGCCTGTGATCGGACGACGGCAATGGGTTATCGGGACTATGCGGTTCTGATGATCCTGGCCAAGCTCGGTTTGCGCGCCAGCGAAGTTGCCACCCTCAAGCTTGACGATATCGACTGGCAGTCGGGCACGATCATCGTGCACGGTAAGGGGCGGCGGCAAGCAATTATGCCGCTACGTCACGACGTCGGAACAGCTATCGTGACTTATATTCGGCATGGGCGGCCAGCTTCAGCGTGCCGTCGACTATTTCTGAGGACGCTCGCTCCGCACGTCGGTTTTGCCTCCGGTTGTGCTATCACCATGATCGCCAAGCAAGCACTCGACCGGGCCGGCATTGACGGCTATGCGCATCACGGCGCCCATCTTTTCCGCCACAGCCTCGCGACCGACCTTTTGCGGTCGGGCGCCAGCTTTGCCGAGATCGGCCAACTGCTCCGCCATCGAAGCATCGACAGTACAAGGATCTATGCCAAGCTCGATGTTGAGAAGCTGCGTGAACTGAGCCTGCCGTGGCCGGGAGGTGCCCAATGAGCCGGCTTCGCACTGCGCTCAACCGCTACGTTGGCATGCGCCAAGGGCTGGGATACAAATATGACGGTCCGGCACGACGGTTGTCGGAGTTCGTCGCTTTCATGGAAGCCCGCGGCGCCGAGACAATCACGACTGATCTGGCAATGGAGTGGGTGACGTTGATGGGCCGGCAGCCGAGTTGGTCCATCCGACTGGCTGATGTGCGTTGTTTTGCCCAGCACCTCGCTCATTTCGACCCTCTGACGGAAGTGCCACCAAGCGACGCTGTGCCGCCGGCCCGGCGAACAAGGCCATACATCTATAGCGACATTGAGATCCAGGCGCTTCTGGCGGCGGCCCTGTCGCTGCCACCGGTCATCGCCCTTCGACGCTGGACATATCATTGTCTGTTCGGACTGATAGTGGTCGCTGGACTGCGCCATTCCGAAGCGCTCGGCCTGCTCCGGGCCGATGTCGATCTCGACCAGGGCATTCTCACCATCCGAGAGACAAAGTTCGGCAAGTCACGGCTGGTCCCGCTGCATGCCACGACAATCGCTGTCCTTTCAGATTATGCCGCTCGACGCGATGCACACCTTGGTACGCCACGCAGTCCCTATTTCTTCGTCGCCGAGCTGCATTGTCGAGCATCGCATCCGCCAGAAGCCGCTTCAGCTTCGTGTTCTCGTCCTCCAGCGTCTTCAGCCGCTTGGCTTCCGACACCTCCATGC
>NZ_NWTD01000035.1:0-3500 GCF_002532005.1 Sinorhizobium sp. NG07B
CGAGGGCGTTGCAGCTCTTTAATTTGAACGCCCCCTAGCGAAATCGAAGCCACCGCGGCCTCGGCCGTATGGTTACGAAGTGTACGGGCGCAGCCTGTCAGTCCAGCACTTGCAACTGGCCAGCACAGGGGTGCCGCTGCCCGCGTCCGAGACGACCCTGCCGCTCGATTTTGTGGCAACACAAGCCCATCTGAACTATGCGAATTTTGTTCGAGATGAATCTGCCACTGCGCGCGGATTTGGCTATGGAATGACGCCGAGTTCTTTGCCGACCTCCACGAAGGCCTCGACTGCGCGATCGATATCAGGGAAGGAATGCGCTGCAGACATTTGAGTCCGGATACGTGCTTGCCCTTTCGGGACGACCGGAAAATAAAATCCGACAACATAGATTTCACGCGTCAGCATTTCCTCGGCCATGCGCTGGGCCAGAAACGCGTCGCCCAACATCACCGAAATGATGGGGTGGTCGGCGCCGGCCAGGCTGAAGCCGGCTTTTCTCATCTTCGACCGAAAACGTTCGGCGTTAGCATACAGCTTTTTGCGCAAAGTGCTTCCGTTCTCGACGATGTCGAACACCTTCAGCGAGGCAGCGGCAATCACCGGCGCCAGCGTGTTCGAGAAGAGATAGGGCCTAGAGCGCTGACGCAGCCAATCGATCACCTCCGTCCCGCCGGAGGTATAGCCCCCCGAGGCGCCGCCGAGCGCCTTGCCGAGCGTGCCGGTGACAATGTCTACCCTACCCTCCACGCCGCAATACTCGGCAGAGCCCCGTCCATGCTCACCGACGAAGCCGACGGCGTGGCTATCGTCCACCATGACCATAGCATCGTACTTGTCGGCCAGGTCGCAGATGCCCTTGAGATTTGCGATGATGCCGTCCATCGAGAACACGCCATCGGTCGCGATCAACTTGAAGCGCGCACCGTCCGCCTTCTTCAGTTCCTCCTCCAGCGCCGCCATGTCGTTATTGGCGTAGCGAAAGCGTTTCGCCTTGCTGAGCCGCACGCCATCAATGATTGACGCATGGTTTAGCGCATCAGAGATGATTGCATCCTCTTCGCCTAGAAGCGTCTCGAACAGGCCGGCATTTGCATCGAAGCAGGAGGAGTAAAGGATGGCATCTGCCATGGCCAGGAAGCGGGAAATCCTCGCTTCAAGCTGCTTGTGCTCCTCCTGCGTGCCGCAAATGAAGCGTACCGAAGCCATCCCATAACCATAGCGGTCGAGCGCCTTCTTGGCCGCGTTTGCGATCTCTTCGTTGTCCGCGAGGCCCAAATAGTTGTTGGCGCAGAAATTTAATGCATTTCTACCATCGGCAACCCTGATCTCCGAAGACTGGGGCGACGTAATAATCCGTTCGAACTTGTAGAGACCGGCGGACTTAAGTTCTGCCAGCTCCTGTCTAAGGTGCGCAAGAAAGGTTTCGGTCATAAATGTATCCTGGGGTGTCCTGCCCAAAATGCCGGCTCCTCACTTAGCGGGGGAACCGTCTCTCCAAAGCTAGCGCTTTACTAGTCAAGCATAGTTTACAGGAGTCGACCAAGCATCATCCGAATGCTTTTGCCAGTACAGATCCATCAGTTGGCGAGTCACGATCCCAACTCTGCCGCTACTGATGGAGGAACCATCAACACGCGTCACTGGCATGATACCCCCCGCAGTGGAGGTGATGAATACCTCGTCCGCTTCGTTCAGTTCATCACGCGATAGGTCCACAGCAGTAACCACTAGTCCGACTTCCTTGCACAGGTCGAATACGGTCTGCCGCGTAATCCCTGGAAGAACCCCAAAGGCTGGAGTCTTCAATTGACCGCTTTTAACAATGAAGACGTTAAAGCCTGGACCTTCGGCAATATTTCCATTGGTGTCCAAAACTAGGGCGGTTTCGGCCCCAGCATCGTAAGCGTCGAAAAGGCCTTTCACCAGGTCAAGCCAGTGGTAATTCTTGATTGTCGGATCCACTGACTTTGGCGGGATTCGAACGGTTTCGCTTACGCCGACGTGCAAACCTCGCTCCAACTGTTCTTTGTTGGCAACCGAGCCGAAAGGCACAGCAAAGGCAATGAACCGGTTCTCAGCTTCGCGCGGGTCGCGGCTAAATGTCGGTGATCCGCCGCGCGTGCATATCATCTCTACATAGGCTGATTTGTGCCCTGAAAGAGCAACGCAGTTCGAAAGAATCCGTTCGACCTCTTGGCGATCGTAGGGCAACTTCATTCTGAGACGCTCCATTCCCCTGAAGAAGCGATCAAGATGCAGATCCAATCTAAAGAAGCGCCCCGCCCAGACGTGCACGGTATCGTAGGTGGCGTCCGAGTGCAAGAAGCCCCAATCAAGGACCGAGACCTTCGCTTCTGACATTGGGAGATACTGTCCGTCCATGAAGGCGATACCGTGTGGATAACGGCGCGTATCCTTATGCCTAGGTTCGAGTTTCGGAACTCCCACCACCGGCTCCGTCGTGGCAACTGTCATGTTTTCTTCCTCTAAACGTGGCTACGCAAAGATCTCTGCGCGCGTCATGCCGTCCTTGAGGGACTTCATGTACTTTCCACGCACAAGCCTGTTGCTATTTATCGGTCGCTCTACAATCCCGTTTGATCTGGAATTTCTAACGTCTGCGTGAAGAACAAGAGAACCGAAGCCGCTTGTCCGTACGATCCGGCAAAACGCCAGATGCACTTATTCATCGCATCAAACCATGCGCATGCACGATCAAATCGGGGCCGCAAGCGCAATAGGCGCATCAAAAATCACAGTCTGCTGACAAAAAAAATCAGGCCGAATAGGCCTTAGACCAAGATGCGAGGTTCGAACTTCACACGGTCGAGTGTGATCATGCTTCTAAACTTGCGCACGTTGGGGTTCGTATAGAGCTTAGTCTTAACGAACACGTCGAACGCTTCGACGTCTTCCACTGCGACGATCAGGACGAAATCTGCGTCTCCCGTGACCATGTAGCATTGGGTTACTTCTTTTGCAGCGCGCATGGCGCGCTTGAACTCGTCGACAAGATCCAGGCGTTCCCGGTCTAGTTCCACGTTAACAACAACAGTCAGGGACTTCCCCAGAGCTTTCGGATCCACGAGCGCAATGTCGGCAATGATCACGGCGTCCGCTCGAAGCTTGTTGACTCGCCGCATGCACGAGGCTGCCGAAGAACCAACGATCTCAGCCAATTCTGCGAACGACAATCTATTGTTCTTTTGAAGTGCGGCGATGAGCCGTCGATCGAGATCATCCAGCATAATTTTGCAGCTCCAGCCTTCCTCTTCGATACCGATCGGCAGCACCGAGGTAACCGTTGGCTATCTTACTCCATGGCCTTCTATGAAGCACGCACCAACTTTTAGCCGAAGGTGCAATGTACGTTTCACATGCAATAGATGTATGCAACGACGACGACGCGCGGTTCTGGCACCAAACTGAAGAACGCGATCGCTGTCGCTGAATCCGGCCGGGAGGGAGAGACCCGCTTTTGGGGTGAGGTTGACGCA
>NZ_NWTD01000036.1:0-3349 GCF_002532005.1 Sinorhizobium sp. NG07B
TGGTTGCGGGGGCAGGATTTGAACCTGCGGCCTTCAGGTTATGAGCCTGACGAGCTACCGGGCTGCTCCACCCCGCGTCAAGTCGTCGAATTCCGAGTTGCGTTGGCCCGGTCTTGGGAGGGGCCGCGTGTGTGCGAGAAGATGTTTTTGACTTGCGCTTTGCAGACCTGGCAGCGACCTACTCTCCCGCGTCTTAAGACGAAGTACCATCGGCGCTGGGGCGTTTCACGGCCGTGTTCGGAATGGGAACGGGTGCAGCCACCCCGCCAGAACCACCAGGTCGGCAAAGCGCAAGTTTTGCTCCCGGAGGGAGCAATTGTGAGAAGCTGGTGAGGTTTCGCCTCTTTTTTGAACACGTCTTTTGTCTGCCGCCCCGGCCGAATGCCGCAAGCGCAGAGCGCGTCGCGCCTTGTGGCGCGCGCCGTCCGCAGCGAAGCGATCTTCCGATCGCGACAGCGTGAGGACAGAAGATAGCATCATCAAACTTCGTTTGATGAGCATAGGCAACAAGAACGATCAAGCCGATCGAACGATTAGTACCGGTAAGCTTCATGCGTTGCCGCACTTCCACACCCGGCCTATCAACGTGGTCGTCTTCCACGGTTCTCGAGGGAATACTCGTTTTCAGGTGGGTTTCCCGCTTAGATGCCTTCAGCGGTTATCCCTTCCATATATAGCTACCCTGCTATGCCCTTGGCAGGACAACAGGTCCACCAGAGATATGTCCATCCCGGTCCTCTCGTACTAGGGACAGATCCTGTCAATATTCCTACACCCACGGCAGATAGGGACCGAACTGTCTCACGACGTTCTGAACCCAGCTCACGTACCGCTTTAATTGGCGAACAGCCAAACCCTTGGGACCTGCTCCAGCCCCAGGATGCGATGAGCCGACATCGAGGTGCCAAACAACCCCGTCGATATGGACTCTTGGGGGTCATCAGCCTGTTATCCCCGGCGTACCTTTTATCCGTTGAGCGATGGCCCTTCCACGCGGGACCACCGGATCACTATGACCGACTTTCGTCTCTGCTCGACTTGTCAGTCTCGCAGTCAGGCGGGCTTATGCCATTGCACTCGACGAGCGATTTCCGACCGCTCTGAGCCCACCATCGCGCGCCTCCGTTACTCTTTCGGAGGCGACCGCCCCAGTCAAACTACCCACCATACACTGTCCCGGATCCGGATGACGGACCGCGGTTAGACATCCATGACGATAAGGGTGGTATTTCAAGGATGGCTCCACAGGAACTGGCGTCCCTGCTTCAAAGCCTACCACCTATCCTACACATGCCGACACGAATGCCAGTGTAAAGCTATAGTAAAGGTGCACGGGGTCTTTCCGTCTGACCGCAGGAACCCCGCATCTTCACGGGGAATTCAATTTCACTGAGTCTGCGTTGGAGACAGCGGGGAAGTCGTTACGCCATTCGTGCAGGTCGGAACTTACCCGACAAGGAATTTCGCTACCTTAGGACCGTTATAGTTACGGCCGCCGTTTACTGGGGCTTCGATTCAGAGCTTGCACCCCTCCTCTTAACCTTCCAGCACCGGGCAGGCGTCAGACCCTATACGTCGTCTTGCGACTTCGCAGAGCCCTGTGTTTTTGATAAACAGTCGCTACCCCCTGGTCTGTGCCACCCCATCATGGTTGCCCATAATGGGGTCACGCTTCTTCCGAAGTTACGCGTGCAATTTGCCGAGTTCCTTCAACGCAGTTCTCTCAAGCGCCTTGGTATACTCTACCTGACCACCTGTGTCGGTTTCGGGTACGGTCTATACGGTGGAGCTATTTCCCGGGACCGCGTCCAAGCCTGGACAATCCAATAAGTCCAGACAAGTTAAGCGATCCGTCACTACCACCAGGCCCACGAATATTAACGTGGTTCCCATCGACTACGCGTGTCCGCCTCGTCTTAGGGGCCGGCTAACCCTGCTCAGATTAACTTTAAGCAGGAACCCTTGGTCTTTCGGCGAGAGGGTCTCTCACCCTCTTTATCGTTACTCATGTCAACATTCGCACTTCCGATACCTCCAGGACCCCTCACGGGTATCCCTTCACAGGCTTACGGAACGCTCCGCTACCACGTGCCTTGCGGCACATCCTCAGCTTCGGTGCATGGCTTCAGCCCCGTTACATTTTCGGCGCAAAGACCCTTATTTAGACCAGTGAGCTGTTACGCTTTCTTTAAATGATGGCTGCTTCTAAGCCAACATCCTGGTTGTTTTGGGATCCTCACATCCTTTCCCACTTAGCCATGACTTGGGGACCTTAGCTGGAGGTCAGGGTTGTTGCCCTTTTCACGACGGACGTTAGCACCCGCCGTGTGTCTGCCGACTAGTACTCCCCGGTATTCGGAGTTTGGTTAGGATCAGTAAGACGGTGAGTCCCCATAGCCCATCCAGTGCTCTACCCCCGGGGGTATTCGGTCGACGCTCTACCTAAATAGATTTCGCGGAGAACCAGCTATTTCCGAGTTTGATTGGCCTTTCACCCCTAGCCACAAGTCATCCCAATCTATTGCAACAGATGCGGGTTCGGTCCTCCAGTTGGTGTTACCCAACCTTCAACCTGCTCATGGCTAGATCACTCGGTTTCGGGTCTAATGCGACATACTAAGGCGCCCTATTCAGACTCGCTTTCGCTACGCCTACACCTACCGGCTTAAGCTTGCATGTCACACTAAGTCGTTGACCCATTATACAAAAGGTACGCCGTCACCCTTGCGGGCTCCGACTGTTTGTAGGCATCCGGTTTCAGGTTCTATTTCACTCCCCTTGTCGGGGTGCTTTTCACCTTTCCCTCACGGTACTTGTTCGCTATCGGTCATGCACGAGTACTTAGGCTTGGAGAGTGGTCTCCCCATGTTCAGACAGGATTTCACGTGTCCCGCCTTACTCAAGGACAATGAGTGTTCTACGTGTACGGGGCTATCACCCGCTACGGCCGACCTTTCCAAATCGTTCCACTTTATTCCTCATTGCCACTGGCCTGGTCCGCGTTCGCTCGCCACTACTTGCGGAGTCTCGGTTGATGTCCTTTCCTGCAGGTACTTAGATGTTTCAGTTCCCTGCGTTCGCTTCTTATCCCTATTGAATTCAGGATAAGATACCTTTCAACAATGCTTGGAAACCTAAGCCGTGCTTTCGCACGGCTTAAATTTTCCAAGCATCTAAGGTGGGTTGCCCCATTCGGAGATCCATGGATCAAAGCTCATTCGCAGCTCCCCACGGCTTATCGCAGCGTATCACGTCCTTCATCGCCTGTGCATGCCAAGGCATCCACCAAATGCCCTTTTGACACTTGATCGTTCTCATTGCCAATGCTCATCCTTATTTGGCTTTGGCA
>NZ_NWTD01000037.1:0-2696 GCF_002532005.1 Sinorhizobium sp. NG07B
TGCGCTTCATTCTCTGGTCCTCTCAATGGGCCAGAGCTTACTTCAAAATGGATTATTTCAACGGGGCAAGGTCACGCTCCTACCCGAAACGGACGAGCAGCACATTTCGCGCAAACGATCACGCCGCTAGGCTGTATTCCCTAGCAAACGCGGCTGGTCTCGATCTTGCGGATCTTCTCTCGGTTCCTTGCATTCGCCTCGTTGGAGGCAGCTAGCCGAATGACGTGGCACAGGTCAAAGCCCGCTTTTGCGAGCATCTTTGTAAACATGCAGTTTGCCGTCAGTCCTGGGACTAGGTTGATTTCGAAGAAGTGAACACGTTGCTGCTCATCAACGATGAAATCAAGGCGCCCGAATGTGTGGAGCCTGAACTCCCGAGCAATCTTCGTGGAAATTGAGGCGATGCGAGTTTGAAGCTTCTCCTCTACGTCATGGAACTCAACAGAGTAGCTACTCGATCGCGTCTTCTTCTGAACATACCCGAGGAAGCCCGAAGGATTGTTGATCCGCGCAATCGGAAGCGGCATAATCTCGTGGTGGTCGATTAAGATGCCGCACGTGTACTCCGTTCCAAAAATTCGCTGCTGGACCAAAAACGAAGCGTCAAACGGAGCGATTCGTTCGGAATAAGAACGGAGGCCATCCTCTGAGAGTTTGTCTGTGCACTCGGTGAGGAAGGATCCTCCAAGCGTGTTCGGTTTGAGGACACACGGGCCAGCAAGATGCCGCAGGGCTTCTTTGATGCCGGCTTCGAAATTGCCTTGGGAGACTTGGACCGTCGGAATGGGAGTCAACTCTAGGCAAAGTCGATTGGCAACTACGCCCTGCAGATACTTATCCGCTGAGAGCATGGCCGCAGTCTTGTCGCCGAAGCTCCCCGGAATGTCGTGGAATTGGGCAAGAGCCTGGATTTGGCCATCCTCCCCGTCCTGGCCCTGAAGAAGTGAAAAGACGAAAAGGCCTTCGCGCTTGAGTAGGTGAGCGAGAGAAGCGAGCGGATGCGTTTCAGCGCGGGTTGCGAACTCGTCGTGCTTGGGAAGGCGATCCCCGTCAAGTGCGAGCCTGAGCAGGTCCCCGGATCGTGAGATGTAGTAGATGGATACCGGTGAAATATCCGCATTGGAAGCATTGTTGAGGACGTCTGCGATGTGGTTGTACATCGCGATCGACCCATCGTGCTCCACCGAGCGGCCGCCATACATGAGCGCCAATTGCATTGTAGATTGCCTTTCAGAAAGAAGTGCGGTCAGCTATAATTGGGGCTCGGAACACACGAAGACCATCTGAGTAAGCGGGATCATTCTCCGTTTGGTGTCCTTCACCGCCCATTCCGGCCCCGTAAGCTATCAGGGAACGGCCAGTTCCTTGTCGTTATGATTTACCGCGAGGAGAGAGCCCTCGCGAACCTCAAACGTCACCGTTCCATCATCCCTTATCCTAGCATCGTAGAACATTCGGTCGCGGACAGAATTGTTCCGGTCGAACGTCAGCACTCGCGGCTTGATAACTGCGATCTGATGTTCCTCAATGTATGTGGACGAGCAAACGATCATCTCATCTCCGACCTGACATGTGCGAGCAGCGGCTCCGTTCAGCACGCAGCAACGAGAACCCCTTTCACCGTAGATGACGTATGTGCTGATTCGCGCGCCTGAGGACCTATTCCAAACCTCAACGAATTCCATCGGAAAAATACCCGCCTCGTCGCAGTGGTCAGGGTCGAGAGTTATTGATCCGTGGTAGTTCAGATCCGCGCCAGTGACAGTGATGCCATGAAGCTTGGCTGCAACGATCTTTCTCATATACAGTTTCCTCTTCTAATCGTGGCGATCGCCATGCCGCCAACGACGTCAGTGGTCTTAATCGCAGGGATCGGGGGATTGATCGGCGTCCCGAGATAGGCCGAGAAGCCGACTTTCAAAAAAGAGTGGCAATCATGACGGACATCGACGTCAGCGTACGCTGGCAGAGGGAGACGGTGAGACGCAGGTGGGTCCATTATGAGGTGGAGGCATTGTCGCTCTGCCGATGCCCTACCCGTAAAATGAGATTTTGACGCAAACCTAGCATGTTCATTTCCTCGATCCATCGCAATTCACCCAAGGACGTGATACCGTTTTAGCAGCTTCCGCCGCCTCGCAATTAAGTCGCAAAACTCGTGCCAACCTAGCTGATAGAACCGAAGGCGGTACTCTGGTGTTGTTTTCAACTATTTGCCTGAGGCCAAACAGGAGATTGGTTCGACATGCGTGTGTTGCGGATCCGACAAACCCGCGGGGAGGTGTCTGGGCGCTGTCACGTTGTCTGAGGTTCGACGTGAAGGGACCGCTGACAGGATATCAGGCGAGGGCTCTGGTCGCAGCTTCCATTCCGCCATAGCATTGAGGCGATGGATATGGATCTGGAAGGCGGAGCGTCTTGAGTGGACTGACGAAGAGATTACGGAAGGCTGAGAAGACCGAGACGAAACGCTGTAAGACCGTATGTCCGTCTTCGTGCCTGAGGTGGCTCGCCCTACACTGGTCTTCCGAGGGTTGCTCGGACAGGCCGAGCCGATCCTCATCACAGGAGGACGAGCCGTGGCAGATTATAGAGAAGCTTTTATAGGAATCGATGTCGCCAAACTGAAGAACGCGATCGCTGTCGCTGAATCCGGCCGGGAGGGAGAGACCCGCTTTTGGGGTGAGGTTGACGCA
>NZ_NWTD01000038.1:0-2666 GCF_002532005.1 Sinorhizobium sp. NG07B
ACCGATGTTTCAACCTCCGTGAAGGTATCACCAGTCCTCTTAAGCAGCATAAAGTCGTTGGATACAGGTGCGTCAAATGGGCTTGAGATTGCAACGGTTCTTATCTCCGGCTGGTTCTTCAGGATGCTCAAAACACTGTCATTGAAGCGAATACAGTCCTCGCCAAAGGCACGGGGATATGGAGACGCTGCCCGGCTCGAGAAGGCAGCAACGCCGATGGCGGGGAGGCACCCGCTCATGGTGAGTTGCGCCAGGCCGGCTTCACCGACTGTTTTGGCCAAGCCGGGAACAAGTGCCATAGCAAATGAATCGCCCCAGACCAGCAATTCGGGCCTGTCCGCCGTCTGGCACGCATCCGGGATAGTCTGAGGAGGTGATCCTGGGGTAAGATCACATGCTCTTCCCAGGCCGTAATTGATCCGCCGGACGTCGGAAACGCCAACCCTACTTTCGGTTGCGCCAATGCCCATTGCCGGTACGAAGGCGAGAAGAGCCGTTGCGGCGACGAGTCCTGAAGTCATTCGCACATGAGACGTGACGGTTCCCAGTCGGAAGGGTTTCTCGACGAAGCGGTGAAGAGCTAAGCTCGCGACAGCTGAGAAGCCAACTGCCGCGTAGATCGCAACCGCAGGAGGCTCTGACAGCCAAGCAGCCCGAACATAGACCAGCACCGGCCAATGGATCAGATAGAGCGAATACGAGATGTTCCCTATTTTTGCCATGGCTCGGACCGCCACACTCTCGGTGCCGGGCGCCAGCAGGAGAATGAGGGTTGCGACGCAAACTAAAGCGGCATCCACGACAGGGTTCTGCAAACCAGAAGGTCCAATGGGAATAAGGAGGAGAAGCCCAAGCGCCGGGAAGCGCAGTGTCGCGAGCTTGGCAGCCACCCGAGGGCTAGCGGGCAACAAAGCCCCGATGGAACCGACCGCCATTTCCCAAAAGCGGGTCGGCAAAAGATAAAATGCGGCGGTCGGATGTCGAAACGCCACGTAGAAACATAGGATTGCGCTGGCAACCAGTAGCGAGCCAACGCCCAACAGCCACCATCTTTTGGGTGCCAAGGCAAAGAAGGCAGGGAGCACCAGATAACACTGTTCTTCGACAGCAAGCGACCAGAAGTGCAGAAGAGGCTTTGTTTCTGCGGCTCCGCCGAAATAGTCCGCTTGAGACCATAGAACTATATTGCCGGTAAATGTCAGCGCCCCGAACACCTGATTTCGGAGCTCCCGCAGGCCCACATCTGACAGGAACAAAGGCGCAGCGATCGTCGTAAGCGCCAATGACGACGTAAGCCGCCGGCAAGAGGCGCCTCGCACGACGATAATAGAACCCCCAAAAGCTGAACTGTGATTGCTCGAGCTGCCTCATGATGAGGCCAGTGATCAGAAAGCCAGAAATCACGAAGAAAATATCAACGCCGAGATAACCGAACGGCCCGACATCGGTGTGATAAAGCACAACCAGCAGAACAGCTAGACCCCGCAAAGCCTGGACATCGGGTCGGAATTCTCGTGACATTATAGGACCTGTTGATTTTCGATCAGGTGGATGGTTCGCAAAAGCGACACTCAGGCAGGGGTTGCACGCTGCAAGAACGCAAACTTCATGCCTTCTGCAGTCGTACATCGCTTAGGTTCCACGTTCTTCAGTATGTTCACCGGTTACAAAAAGTCGTCGGCGTCGCGTTGGCCATCGCAACCAGGAATCTAATTTGACAAAACGGATGACGACCATCGTCGATTGCCAAATGGATGCTGCGCGGGCCGTGCATACGCACTCGCGATACATTCCGGCCAACCCTGATGAAACGGCGTAGTCCGCTGAAACTGATCGGCGAATTCGCTTACCCGTCTCGTCAGCGTCCGGTCGACGAAGCGAAAACTAGCGGCACGTCGGGCAGGCCCGGCAGCGTCAGCACGTGATAGACACCCGCGTCGCCGGAAAAGACGACCTTCAGGTCCGGTGCCCGCGAGAAGAGGTCGGGTGCCAGTCCGCGATGCCTGTTCCACGGGACCGCCGGGGGCAAATTGCACGACGCAAACGAGATGGCCATGATCCGGACAATCGTTGGAATCATCAGGAGCAGCCGGCGCAGGATATAGGCACCCATCAGGCGAACCCCGGCACATTCGCGCCGCCGACCGCCGGGACCGGCGGCGCTCTCGTTCGCCGTCTATGTCGTTTCAATCCCTGAACTCCTTGGCGCGTCGCATCCTGCCGAGCTGGTCCCGTATTTGAGTGATTCGCTCCGCGCTTTTGAAATCGAGAGATGCCCTGAGTGCAATGCTTCATTGGCTCGCAGCGTTCTTGGACCACCACACAACGGGGAAGCCGAGTCCGTATTTCGGTAGTTCTTGCGGCCGGTCCAGCTTGTCCCAATAGGCTATTTGGGCGGCCAGCTTGTAATAGAGCGGAATGACGTAATTATGGGCGAGCAGCACACGGTCGAGCGCCTTGGTGGCGGCAACCAGCGTCTCCCGATCCTTTGCGAAAATCACGCGCTGGATGAGCGCGTCGACGCCGGGGTCGGAAATGCCGGCATAATTGCGCGAGCCCTGACGTGTGGCGGCTTCCGATCCCCAGTAATCCGCTTGCTCGTTACCGGGGCTCAAGGTCTGGCCCCAGACCTCCCAGGTCATGTCGTAATCGAAGGCGCGCTCCCG
>NZ_NWTD01000039.1:0-2197 GCF_002532005.1 Sinorhizobium sp. NG07B
ACCGATGTTTCAACCTCCGTGAAGGTATCACCAGTCCTCTTAAGCAGCATAAAGTCGTTGGATACAGGTGCGTCAAACGGGCTTGAGATTGCAACGGTTCTTATCTCCGGCTGGTTCTTCAGGATGCCCAAAACACTGTCATTGAAGCGAATACAATCCTCGCCGAAGGCACGGGGATATGGAGACGCTGCCCGGCTCGAGAAGGCAGCAACGCCGACGGCGGGGAGGCACCCGCTCATGGTGAGTTGAGCCAGTCCGGCTTCACCGACTGTTTTGGCCAGGCCGGGAACAAGTGCCATAGCAAATGAATCGCCCCAGACCAGCAATTCGGGCCTGTCCGCCGTCTGGCACGCCTCCGGGATAGCCTGAGGAGGTGATCCCGGGGTAAGATCACATGCTCTTCCCAAGCCATAATTGATCCTCCGGATTTGGCCGAAGTCAACCTTGCTTTGGGTCGCGGCAATGGCGACTGCGGGCGAGAAGCCTAGAAAAACCGATGCGGCGAGAAGTCCTGAGGCCATCCGTCCACGAGATGTGACGATCCCGTTGCGGAACGGCTCCTCCACGAAACGGTGAAGAGCTAAGCTCACGACAATTGAGAAGGAAACCGCCGCGTAGATCGCAAACGCAGGAGGGTCTCCCAGCCAAACAGCCCGCACATAGACAAGCACCGGCCAATGGATCAGATAGAGCGAGTACGAGATATCCCCGATCCTTGCCATGCCTCTCACCGCCAAATTACTCCTGCTCGGCACAAGCAGGAGGATCAGGGTTGCCAAACAGACCAGTGCAGCATCTGCGCCCGGGTGCTGGGAACCGACAGGGGCGATAGGAATAACGAGGAGAAGCAGGAGCGCCGGGAGGCGCAGCAGCGAAAGCTTGGCAGCCACGCGAGGACTGGCCGGAAGCAAAGCCCCCAGCGAACCAATGGCCATTTCCCAAAAGCGCGTCGGCAAAAGATAAAATGCAGCGGATGGGTCACGAGAGGCCACGTATAGACATAGCGTCAAACTCGCAACGAGTAGCAAGCTAACTCCTAAGAGCCACCATCTCCTGGGAGTTAAAGTCAAGAAAGCAGGAAGTAGCAGATAATACTGCTCTTCGACGGCGAGTGACCAGAAATGCAGGAGGGGCTTCGTTTCTGCGGCTCCCCCGAAATAGTCCGACTGAAACCAGAAAACGATGTTGCCGGTAAATGTGAGCGCCCCGATTACCTGAGTATGGAACTCCCGCAGGCCCACATCTGACAGGAAGAAAGGCGCAGCAATCGTCGTGAGCGCAATGACGACATAGGCCGCCGGCAACAGACGCTTCGCACGACGATAATAGAATTCCCCAAAGCTGAACCGTGATTGCTCAAGCTGCGTCCTGATCAGACTGGTGATCAGAAAGCCCGAAACCACGAAAAAGATGTCCACACCAAGATAGCCGGCGGCGAACGGCTCAACACCGGCATGATAAAGGACAACCAGCAAAACAGCCAAGCCCCGCAAGGCTTGGATATCAGTTCGAAACGCGCTCGGCATAGAAGACCTGATGAAATTCTCGATCCAACTGGATGAATTGCGGACCCAAGGCATGATGCTTATCGATTAGCTAACCGCAGCAAGGATCTGAAAGTGGTTTCCTTCTAGAACATTTTTGCTGATTCGAATTTCGGTAGATCTTCCACTTACTCGCTCATAACTTAGAACGTCGCCGACAGAAGGCGTCGGTGGACTTGATTTCTGTCAATTGATCTTCTTCCAATGAAGCATGCGCACTAATTCGTAAAATCGATTGTTTGGATGGCATACATCTACGCCATAGATCGATCGGGCACCCATGATCTCGTGGTGTCCCGCGCACTTCGGTGACGGCCATCAGCAGCAAAGAAACTCAGTCTTGAAAAGTCGACGCGGAACCATGCCGAAGTGCTCTATCGAGCAGCCCTGATCAGCCTCTCAGCAAGTCTCGTCTTTCGAGCGATGAGCTCTGACCCTTCATAGGAAAGGTGGCCGCTGTCTCTGTAAAGGTATTTGCCGTCGATCTCGGTCTTGCACGTTGTGTGGTCGCAGAGAAAGTCGTGGTAAGAGATAACCTCCACGTCAGCCTTCATGGCCACTTGGTTCAAGAGCTCTAGAGTGCGGGACCGCATCCGGCGGTAATCGCTGACATATATTTTACAATCACTGTAGCGGCCGAGCATAAGGCTGCC
>NZ_NWTD01000041.1:0-1650 GCF_002532005.1 Sinorhizobium sp. NG07B
TCGAAGAGATCGGCGACGAGGCCGTAGTCGGCGACCTGGAAGATCGGCGCCTCCTCGTCCTTGTTGATGGCGACGATCACCTTGGAATCCTTCATGCCGGCGAGGTGCTGGATGGCGCCGGAGATACCGCAGGCGATGTAGAGGTCGGGGGCGACCACCTTGCCGGTCTGGCCGACCTGCCAGTCGTTCGGCGCATAGCCGGCATCGACGGCGGCGCGCGAGGCGCCGACGGCGGCGCCGAGCTTGTCGGCGACCGGCAGGATCACCTCCTTGAACTTCTCCGAGGAGCCGAGCGCCCGGCCGCCGGAGATGATGATCTTCGCCGAGGTCAGCTCCGGCCGGTCGGAGGACGAGAGCGCGTCGGAGACGTGACTGGAAAGCCCCGGATCGGCGGCGGCCGAGACGCTCTCGATGACCGCTGAACCGCCTTCACCGGCGGCGGCGAACGAGGCGGTCCTGACGGTGATCACCCGCTTGGCTTCTCTCGTCTGCACCGTCTGGATGGCATTGCCGGCATAGATCGGCCGCCGATAAGTGTCGGCAGAGACCACTTCGATGATCTCCGAGACCTGGGCGACGTCGAGGAGGGCGGCAACCCGCGGCATGACGTTCTTGCCGACCGAGGTGGCGGCGGCAATCAGCGTGTCGTAGGAACCGGCGAGCGAGACGATCAGCGCCGCCAGCGGCTCGGCCAGGTTGTTGGCGAGCGAGGCGTCGTCGGCGACCAGCACCTTGGCGACGCCGGAAAGCTTGGCCGCCTGCTCGGCGACCCCTTTAACGCCTGAGCCGGCAATGAGCACATGCACATCGCCGCCGATCTTCGTCGCGGCGGTCAGCGCCTTCGCCGTCTGGTCGGAAAGGTGGGTGGTGTCGTGGTCAGCCAGAAGCAGAATGGCCATGATGGAAATCTCCCTTTCCTTAAACTTAAAGCACGCCGGCTTCGGACTTGAGCTTGTCGACGAGCTCGGCGACCGACTTCACCTTGATGCCGGCCTTGCGGCCGGACGGCTCTTCCGTCTTCAAGACCTTCAGCCGCGGTGCGGTGTCGACGCCGAAATCGCCAGGCATGTGTCTGTCGAGCGGCTTCTTCTTCGCCTTCATGATGTTCGGCAGCGAGGCATAGCGCGGCTCGTTCAGGCGCAGATCGGTGGTTACCACCGCCGGCAGCTTCAGTTCGACCGTCTGCAGGCCGCCGTCGACCTCGCGGGTGACGTTGACCTTGCCGTCGCCGAGCTCGACCTTGGAGGCGAAGGTGCCCTGCGGCCAGCCGAGCAGCGCCGAGAGCATCTGGCCGGTCTGGTTGCTGTCGTCGTCGATCGCCTGCTTGCCGACGATGATCAGCCCCGGCTGCTCGGCTTCGGCGACACCCTTGACGATCTTGGCCACGGTGAGCGGCTCGACCTGGTCCTCGGTCTCGACGAGGATCGCCCGGTCGGCGCCCATGGCGAGCGCGGTGCGCAGCGTCTCCTCGGCCTTGGCCGGGCCGATCGAGACGACGACGACTTCGGAAGCCTTGCCGGCCTCCTTGAGCCGCAGCGCCTCTTCGACCGAGATCTCGTCGAACGGGTTCATCGACATCTTGACATTGGCAAGCTCGACGCCCGAACCGTCCGCCTTCACCCGGATCTTGACGTTGAAGTCGACGACCCG
>NZ_NWTD01000042.1:0-1363 GCF_002532005.1 Sinorhizobium sp. NG07B
AACACCGCTCTGATGTCCGTTGTCAATGCTTTGGGCACGAGGAACCGACCGTCCAAACGAACGGCTGTTCATGATGATGATCGCGTATGGGTGGAGGCGGAACTGAAGGACGTCGGTGATCAAGCTCTGATGCGCGGGTTGGCTACTGCATTCCCGATTGTGCGTCCGGGGCTGTTCCGATCTTACTACGGGCGTCGGTCAATTGCCGGCCACAAAGCGTCTGACGGGTGTTCCCCTGCCGTTGTCCCGCCTCCGCCCATGCGCGAGGTGCAAGTTCGCTTCGGCGACTTATGATTTGATCGCCTGCGCCTCCCTTGCAACAGCCCACATGAAGCCGGTCAGCTCGCGGGCAATGGCGTGCAAACCACTGTCGTTCGCTTTCCCCGAGTGGCGAGCATTCGATATCGAGATGTCAGCCGGCTCTGAGCCTTCCATGCAATCTCTCGAACTTTCGATGGGGCTTGCTCCATGAGGTAGAGCTTTCTCGTGCCGACCTTCGGCGGATGCCGATAAGTCCAGGCGCTCTCGACCAGCATGTGCCGAACCCGACCGTTGCCGGCCTTGGTGATCGAGCCCCGTCTGACCGTCTCACCCGTTGATCGCTCACCAGGGACCAGGCCGAGATAGCCCATCAGTTGGCGAGGGCTCTCAAATCGGCTCACGTCGCCGACCTCCGTGGCGAATGTAACGGCGACGATCAGGTCGACCCCTCGCAGGGTCTGCAGCGCTCGAATGACCGGCGCCAGCGACCAGGTTGGGACGAACTCCTCGATCACCTTCTCCAGTCGTTCGACGCGCTCTTTCGAGACGCGCACCGCCTCGACCATTTCCTGCAACGCAATCTGATGCGCCGGATGATCGAACTGTTGCTCCTGCAGCCAGCGCAGGTATCGCATCGTCCAGCCCTTCTTGCGTGGATAGATGCGACTGTGTTTGAGCATAAAGGCACTGATCTGTTGTCGGTGAACCCGCAACGTCTCGACAGCAGCAGCTCGAGCGCGAACGAGGTCGCGCATCGCCTCATGGCCCTCATCAGGAACCCACACTGCCGTGAGCTCGCCGGCCCTCAATAGCCGGGCGAGCGCGAGGGCATCTCGACGATTGGTCTTTACTCTGTCGCCTGGCTTCCTGGGGATCAATGATGGAGCGACCACCACACATTCATGGCCAAGCGATCGGATCAATCGATGCAGGCCGTAGCCGGTCGGGCCGGCCTCATAGCAGAAATGCACGCGGTCAAACTTTGCGGCTATCCGCTGGATGATGCGGCGCATGCTGGCATCCGATGCGTCAACCTCACCCCAAAAGCGGGTCTCTCCCTCCCGGCCGGATTCAGCGACAGCGATCGCGTTCTTCAGTTTGG
>NZ_NWTD01000004.1:0-649830 GCF_002532005.1 Sinorhizobium sp. NG07B
ACCCGATGATCACCCACACCATGCCGCTCGACGAGATCAACAAGGGCTTCGAGCTGATGCATTCGGGCGAGAGCATCAGAAGCGTGGTCGTCTACTGAGCCAGACGATTGCCGGCGGCAATGAATTCGCCCGTTGCCGCTGGCAAGATAAGGTGGAGACCGCCACCATTTCCTCACACAAAAATCTGATGCTCAGCCGTCACCAGTTCCTGCAGGAATGAGACGACCGTGCGCACACGCACCAATTCGCGTGCGCTCTCGTGATAGGTCGTCCAGTAGGCGCGCCTGATCGTCGTCTCGGGCAGGACGCGCGTGAGTTCCGGATATTGCCGGGCGATATAGTTGTGCAGGATGCCGATGCCGGCGCTGGAGCGAACCGCCTCGGTCTGGCCGGTGGCGCTGGAAATTTCGAAGGAAGCGTCCCAGCTTCGCATGATCTCTGCGGAGAAATTCAGCGACGGCGTGAAGATCAGGTCCTCCACATAGCCGATCCGTCGGTGGTTCTTGAGGTCGTCGACCGTTGACGGAGTGCCGTGGCGGGCAAGATAGTCTGCCGATGCATAGAGGCCGAGTGTATAGTCGGTGAGCCTGGAGGAAACGAGCCGCCCCTGTTCGGGCCGTTCGATGGTGATGGCAATGTCGGCCTCGCGCTGCGACAGCGAGAAGGAGCGCGCCACCGGCACGAGCTGCAGCTTGAGTTCCGGATGGCGCGCCGTCAGCCGTCCGAGCCGCGGCGCCAGGAAGGAGACGCCGAAGCCGTCGGGGGCGCCGATGCGCACCGTGCCGGCGATTGCCGTGTCGATCCGGCCGATCTGCGACTGCGCCGCGAGCATTTCGGTTTCCATGCGCTCGGCGGCGGAAAGGAAGATCTCGCCCTCGGCGGTCAGTTCGCAGCCGTTCGGACGGCGGACGAGCAGCCGCGTCTTCAGCGTTTCTTCGAGCGCAGTGACGCGCCGGCTGAGCGTCGCGTGATTGATGCCGAGCCTCTTAGACGCGGCAAGGATCTGGCCCGTTCGCGCCACCGCGAGAAACACCCTGACGTCGTCCCAGTCCATGTAGCTGCTCCAGTGAACTTCAATTTTCGCACAACGGTTACTGAATTTCGGAAATTGATTTGTTGAAATCGTAGTGCGATCATGCGCCTAAGATCAAGACCAACCAGGATCAAGACAGGAGGAACACCGATGTATGAAGTAGGACATTTCATCGACGGCAAGCGCGTCGCCGGCAAGAGCGGCCGCGTCAGCAACATCTTCAACCCGGCAACGGGCGAAGTTCAGGGCACCGTGGCGCTGGCGAGCGACGCGGAGCTTGCAGCCGCCGTCGAGAGCGCCAAGGCCGCGCAGGTCAAGTGGGCCGCCACCAACCCGCAGCGCCGCGCCCGCGTCTTCATCAAGTTCGTTCAGCTCCTGAACGAGAACATGAACGAACTGGCCGAGATGCTCTCCCGCGAGCACGGCAAGACCATTGACGATGCCAAGGGCGATGTCGTCCGCGGTCTTGAAGTCTGCGAATTCGTCATCGGCATTCCGCACCTGCAGAAGAGCGAGTTCACCGAAGGTGCCGGCCCTGGCATCGACATGTACTCGATCCGCCAGCCGGTCGGCGTCGGCGCCGGCATCACGCCCTTCAACTTCCCGGCAATGATCCCGATGTGGATGTTCGCGCCGGCGATCGCCTGCGGCAACGCCTTCATCCTGAAGCCCTCCGAGCGCGATCCGTCCGTGCCGATTCGCCTTGCCGAACTGATGATCGAGGCCGGCCTGCCGGCCGGTGTCCTGAACGTCGTCAACGGCGACAAGGGCGCGGTCGACGCGATCCTGACTCATCCCGACATCGCCGCCGTCTCCTTCGTCGGCTCGACCCCGATCGCCCGTTACGTCTACGGAACCGCGGCGATGAACGGCAAGCGCGCCCAGTGCTTCGGCGGCGCCAAGAACCACATGATCATCATGCCCGATGCCGATCTCGACCAGGCCGCCAACGCGCTGATCGGCGCCGGTTACGGCTCTGCCGGCGAGCGCTGCATGGCGATCTCGGTCGCGGTTCCGGTCGGCGAGGAAACCGCCAACCGCCTGATCGACAAGCTGACGCCGATGGTCGAGAGCCTGCGCATCGGCCCCTATACGGACGAAAAGGCCGATATGGGCCCGGTCGTCACCAAGGAGGCCGAACAGCGCATCCGCAGCCTCATCGACAGCGGTATCGAACAGGGTGCGAAGCTCGTCGTCGACGGCCGCGATTTCAAGCTGCAGGGCTATGAGGACGGCCATTTCATCGGCGGCTGCCTGTTCGACCACGTCACGCCGGACATGGACATCTACAAGACGGAGATCTTCGGCCCGGTTCTCTCGGTCGTGCGCGCCAAGAACTACGAGGAAGCCCTGTCGCTCCCGATGAAGCATGAATACGGCAACGGCGTCGCGATCTACACCCGCGACGGCGACGCGGCCCGCGACTTCGCCTCCCGCATCAATATCGGCATGGTCGGCGTCAACGTGCCGATCCCGGTTCCGCTTGCCTACCACTCCTTCGGCGGCTGGAAATCCTCGTCCTTCGGCGATCTCAACCAGCACGGCCCGGACTCGATCAAATTCTGGACCCGGACCAAGACCATCACCGAGCGGTGGCCCTCGGGCATCAAGGATGGCGCGGAGTTCTCGATCCCGACGATGCGCTGACAAAGAAAATATCCTCCCCCATTGAGAGCCTCCTCCGGGAGGCTCTTTTTTGTTGCATTCCGCGCAGCGGCACAACTAACGTCGGGCTTGACGGTGCAGTCGACGGGTGATTCGCGCATGCGTTGCGTTAGATGCTTCCGGCTGCAATCGGAATGGCGGAGTCGGCGCAAGCGGCGTATGGTTTTGTCGAGGGGATGGATCATGGTTTTGGCTGAGCCGTTGGCGGCACAGAGTGTCGGGCAGGGCAGTTTCGGGCGCGCCGGTCACGGCGATTTTCAGCGCCTGTCATTTACCGGCAGCGGCAGCGAGTATTTCGGCATCTGGATCGTCAACATACTGCTGACGATCGTCACGCTCGGCATCTATTCCGCCTGGGCCAAGGTGCGCCGCAATCGCTATTTCTACGGCAACACAGTGCTCCTCGGGCGCGGGTTCGAATATCATGCCAGGGGTGGGCAGATCCTGATCGGCCGGATCATCGTCTTCGCCTATCTGGTGCTCTACAACGTGCTCCTGACCTTCGCACCGTTCGCCGGCATCGCGCTCGTTCTATTGTTTCTCTGTTTCGTCCCGTGGCTCGTCGCCCGGGGCTTGCGCTTCAGCGCGCGGGTGACGAGCTACCGCAATGTCCGCTTCGATTTCGTCGGCCGCGCCGGCGGCGCCTTTCTCGCCTTCATCGTCGGCCCGTTCCTTGCGGCGGTGACGCTCGGGATCCTTGCACCGCTCGCCAGCCGCTGGACCTATCGCTACATCGGCAGCAATCTGCGTTACGGGCAAAGAGCCTTTTCCACCGAACCCTCGGTCGGGGTAATTTATAAGTCCTGGGGTATTTCGGCGGCGATCATTGTTCTCGGGCTGTTGATCGTCGGCTTCATCGCCTTCCTCAACATTGCGCTTTTTGCGACGGCGATCGAGAGCCCCGACTTGCTTCCGGCCGAGATGCAGATGTCGCTCGTCACGCTGATGGTGCTCGGCTACATCCTGTTTTTTGCGATCTTCGGTGTGGCGGCGCTGGTCTACCGTGCCGGCGTGCGCAATGTCGCCTGGTCCGCCACCACCTTCGACGGCAAGCACCGGCTCTTGAGCGATCTCTCGCGCCTGCGCTACACTTGGATCGCCATCTCGAACGTCGTCGTGACGCTTCTAACGCTCGGCCTGATGCGGCCCTGGGCCGCCGTCCGGATGGCGCGCTACGTCAACGAACACACCGGCGTCCGATTCGAGGGCAATGTCGGCGAGATCTTCTCGGCGATCGCCCAGGAAGGTTCGGCGGTCGGTGCCGAATTCATGGATATCGAAGGCTTCGACTTTGGCTTCTGACAATTCGGCCTTTGCGCATGGCGAGTGGCATCCCCCGGGGTCGAGCCGCTCAGTGACCTCCGGCCTCGCTGAGGCCGGGGAGCGGCTGGTCGCCAGTGACGAAACCGGTGCGGAACTCGCTGGGGGCAGCCTTTCGGCCATCGAAATCTCCGCGCGGGTCGGCCGCATCCCGCGCCGGGTCACCTTCCCCGATGGTTCTCTTTTCGAGACCGACGACAACGACGCGATCGACCGCTTCCTGTCGCGCAAGGGCCGGAGCGGGGCAGGGCTTGTCCACTGGCTGGAGCGCTTCCACCCGCGGCTGATCGCCTTCGTCGCGGCGACCATCCTGCTCGGTGCGTTGATCTACCGCTACGCGCTGCCGGCCCTCGTCGAAGTCGCCATCGCCGTCACGCCGCCGATCGTGCCCCAGATCATGTCGGCGAGCACGCTCGAGACCATGGATCGGACGCTGCTTGGCGAAACGAAGCTGGATGGGGCGCGGCGCGGCAGGATCGTTGACGGGTTCCGGCGTATCGCGGCGCTCTCGGCCGCGGGTGAGGCGGCCTATACGCTGAACTTCCGCGAAGGTGGTCCGATGGGTCCCAACGCCTTCGCCCTGCCCGATGGTACTCTCATCGTGACGGATGAGCTCGTCGAACTTGCCGGTAATGACACGGAGATGATCGTCGGCGTGCTGGCGCACGAAATCGGCCATGTCGAGCACAAGCACAGCCTCAGGCAGATCTATCGCGCGGCCGGGGTTGCCGCACTCATCATGCTGATCGCTGGCGATATCGGATCGGGAGCCGAAGATGTTCTGGTGGAGGGAGGCGGCCTGCTCGCGCTCTCCTATTCGCGCGCCGCGGAAGCGGAAGCGGACCGGCATTCCGTCGAGCTGATGATGAAGGCTGGCCGCGATCCGACGGCGATCGCCCGCTTCTTCGAGCTGCTGGAGACGAAGCTCGACGATCATTCCGACACGAGCATCTTCTCGACCCATCCCGGGACGCCGGAGCGCCGCAAGGCGATCCTCGAGCTGATTGCCGAACTGCGGAAGGGCTAAACTCCGCCGGAAACGGCCGTGGAGCCGGCAGACCGGAACCGTTCCTCGAACTCCCGGCGCAGTTCCCGCCGGACCTCGGCGGCGCGGTAGCGGCGTTCCGTTATGCCGGGCTCGGGGCGGTAGGGCGGCACGCTCGTCGGCCGGCCTTCCGCGTCGACGGCCACCATGGTGAAATAGCAGGAGTTGGTGTGCCTCCGTTCGCCGGTGCGGATGTTCTCCGCTTCGACCCGGATTCCGACCTCCATCGAGGTTCGGCCGGCATAGTTGATGGAAGCCCGAAAGTGCACCAGTTCGCCGACATGGATCGGCTGGCGGAAAACCACCTGGTCGACGGAGAGTGTCACCGCATATTGCTTTGAGTAGCGCGAGGCGCAGGAGAAGGCGACCCGATCGAGGAGGTTGAGGAGCGCGCCGCCATGCACCTTGCCGCTGAAATTCGCCATGTCGGGGGTCATCAGCACGACCATTTCCAACTGGCTCTTGTCATTCGTCTCTTCCAATTTCCCCTCCGATAAGGCCGTTCCAGCCGAGCGCGACTTTCGAGGGGTCGAGAATCCTATGGTTGGATCGGTCCGTCAATGCGTCTGCGAAAGCGTCGGTCGGCGGAAATTTGCCTGTCGAGTGCCCCAAACGAAAACAGCGGGCCTTGTGCCCGCTGCTTCCTCTCAATGGCAATGACCGCCTTACAGTGCCGTGCGTCCTTAGGACGCACAAAGGACGCTGTAAGCCTTTGAATCTACGCATCGTGCTTTCCGAAAATCGGGTCCGATTTTCGGGCCGATGCGCTAGTCTTGCGGCCCATCGTTGTAGCCGACCTTGTCGACCAGTTCCGACGCCTTCTTCCGGTTTGCGGCAATCTCGGCAAGCGGCAGGGTGTCCGGCTTGATCGTCCCGAAGGACTTGACGACGTCAGACGGCTCGGCACCCGGAAGCACCGGGTATTCGAAGACCTGCTCGGCATAGATCTTCTGCGCTTCGCCGGCCGAAAGGAATTCCATCAGCTTGATGGCGTTGTCCTTGTTCGGGGCGTTCTTCGCGAGCGCCATGCCGGAGATGTTGACATGCGTGCCGCGGTCCTTCGCGTTCGGGAAGAGGACCTTGATGGCCGAAGCCCATTCCTTCTGCTCGGGCTCCTTCTCGTTGGTCAGCATGAGACCGACATAGTAGCTGTTGCCGAGCGCGATATCGCATTCGCCGGCAAAGATCGCCTTTGCCTGGTCACGGTCGCCGCCATCGGGCTTTTTCGACAGATTGTCCCTGAGCCCCGTCAGCCACTTTTCCGTCTCGGCCTCGCCGTGGTGGGCGATCATCGAGGCGAACAGGCCGACATTGTAGGAATGCTGGCCGTCGCGGGTGCAGAACTTGCCCTTCCATTTCGGGTCGGCGAGCTCCTCATAAGTGATGTCGTTCTGCGGCACGCGTTCCTTCGACGCATAGATGACGCGGCCGCGGGTCGTCAGGCCGAACCAGTTGCCGTCCGGGTCACGGAAATGCGCCGGAATGTCCTTGTTGATCGTCTCGTTGACGAGCGGCTGGGTCACGCCGGCGTCCCTCGCCTCGGTCAGGCGGCTGATGTCGACGGTCAGGATCACATCGGCCGGAGAGTTCGCGCCCTCCGCCTGGATGCGCTCGACGAGGCCCTTGTCGAGGAAGAGCACATTGGCGGTGATGCCGGTCTCCTTGGTGAAGGCGTCGAGCAGCGGCTTGATAAGATCGGGCTGGCGGTACGAATAGATGTTGACCTCGCCATCGGCGCGGGCAGGCGCCGTCAAGGCAAGGAACGCCGCCGCGACCGACAGGGTGCCGATCAGCGTTTTAGAGGCAAGCATGGTGTTCTCTCCGTTTGGTGGTGCTTATAAGTTAACCAGGCGGGTCATATTTCTACCGCGCGACAGCGACAGTCAACGGCGAAACGGCGAAGTAAAGCCTTCGTGAATTTTTCATGTTTTGGAATTGTTCCAAACTACGTTCCGTCCTATATGAGAGGGACGAATTTCTCGATCCCGGAGTGAATGATGCGTCTGACGAAGCAAACAAACTACGCAGTTCGCATGCTGATGTACTGTGCTGCGAATGGCGAGAAGCTCAGCCGCATTCCTGAAATCGCCAAAGCGTACGGTGTTTCCGAGCTGTTTCTGTTCAAGATCTTGCAGCCCTTGACCAAGGCGGGTCTGGTGGAAACCGTGCGCGGCCGCAATGGCGGCGTTCGGCTGCCGAAGCCGGCCTCGGAGATCAGCCTCTTTGACGTGGTCAAGGTGACGGAGGACAGCTTCGCCATGGCCGAATGCTTCGAGGCGGGGGAGGTCGACTGTCCTCTGGTCGACAGTTGCGGCCTCAATGCCGCGTTGCGCAAAGCGTTGAACGCCTTCTTCGAGGTACTCGAGGGCTATACGATCGACGATCTCGTTAAGGCGCGACCGCAGATCAACTTCCTTCTGGGTTTGGACACCGGTTCGCAGCCGCAGCCCTCTGCCGCCTGAAAAAAACCGGTTCGACATGTGAAGCGCGGAGCCCCTTCTCCGCGCTTTTCTGCGTCTTCTCCTCGCTTCTTCCGCCGCATCCCCGTCTTACTGCATGTGTCCTCGAGTCGTGCCGATTTGAGGACAAAACATGCAGCAATTCAAAGTGCTACAGGGTCCTTTGTGCGTCTGATAAGACGCGCGGGCCTGTAGGGGAGGGCTCATCGACACGCGACAGGCGCAGCCGGAAGACCGATTCGCTGACGGGGCCGAGCCTCTACCTGTGGAAGAATTTTTCGCATAGACAAATTTCTTAAGCGAGTTATTGCAATGCGACGCCAAATGTCGTTCCATCCGTTCTTGACCGGATGGAAAAACTCTCGCCGCGGTCGAAAACAATACGAGAACAAAAAACAAATCTGGGAAGCAAGCTCATGAAAAAGCTCACGACTCTCTTCGCAGCGACGGCGCTCGCCACGCTGATGGCCGGCACTGCCTGGTCGAAAACGTTCGTCTTTTGCTCGGAAGGCTCGCCGGAGGGTTTTGACCCCGGCCTCTACACGGCCGGTACAACGTTCGACGCTTCCGCGCATACCGTCTATAACCGCCTGCTCGAGTTCAAGAAGGGCACGACGGAAACCGAGCCGGGGCTCGCCGAGAGCTGGACGATCTCCGACGACGGCCTCGAATACACCTTCAAGCTTCGTCCCGGCGTCAAGTTCCAGACGACCGAGTTCTTCACCCCGACCCGCGAACTGAACGCCGACGACGTCGTCTTCTCGCTCGAGCGCCAGTGGAAGTCCGACAATCCGTGGCACGGCTATGTAACCGGCGGTTCCTGGGAATACTTCGCCGGCATGGGGCTGCCCGAGCTGCTCGAGTCGATCGAGAAGGTCGACGACATGACCGTCAAGATCAAGCTGAAGCGGAAAGAAGCTCCCTTCCTCGCCAACCTGGCCATGCCCTTCGCTTCGATCATGTCGAAGGAATATGCCGACAAGCTGCAGGCCGAAGGCAAGATGAACCAGCTGAACCAGATGCCGCTCGGCACCGGTCCCTTCTCCTTCGTCGCCTATCAGCAGGATGCCGTCATCCGTTACAAGGCTCACCCGGACTACTGGGGCGGAAAGCAGAAGATCGACGACCTGGTCTTTTCGATCACGACCGATGCGGCCGTCCGCTTCCAGAAGCTTCAGGCCGGCGAATGCCACCTGATGCCGTATCCGAACGCGGCTGACGTCGAGGCGATGAAGGCTGATCCGAACCTCAAGGTGATGGAACAGGCCGGCCTCAACGTCGCCTATCTCGCCTACAACACCACGCAGGCGCCTTTCGACAAGGTCGAAGTGCGCAAGGCGCTGAACAAGGCGATCAACAAGCAGGCGATCGTCGACGCCGTCTTCCAGGGGCAGGCTACGCCGGCGACGAACCCGATCCCGCCGACGATGTGGTCCTATAACGAACATCTCGAAGAGGACACCTACGAGCCGGAAGTGGCAAAGAAGATGCTTGAGGACGCCGGCGTCAAGGACCTGTCGATGAAGGTCTGGGCGATGCCCGTCGCGCGGCCCTACATGCTGAACGCGCGTCGCGCTGCCGAGATGATGCAGGCAGACTTCGCCAAGATCGGCGTCAAGGTCGAGATCGTCACCTACGAGTGGGCCGAATATCTCGAGAAGTCCAAGGCGAAGGACCGCGACGGTGCGGTGATCCTCGGCTGGACGGGTGACAACGGCGACCCGGACAACTTCCTTGACACGCTGCTCGGCTGCGACGCCGTCGGCGGCAACAACCGCGCTCAGTGGTGCAACAAGGAGTTCGACGATCTGGTCACCAAGGCCAAGGAAGCGTCCGACGTCGCAGAGCGCACCAAGCTCTACGAAGAGGCGCAAGTCGTCTTCAAGCGCGAAGCGCCGTGGGCGACGCTCGACCACTCGCTCTCCATCGTCCCGATGCGCAAGAACGTCGAAGGCTTCGTCCAGAGCCCGCTCGGCGACTTTGCTTTCGACGGCGTTGATATTGTAGAGTAATCTTACCGACTGACCCGAAGGGGGCGTTTGCCGTTGGCGAACGCCCCTCTTCCTTTTTGCCGGTGCCGCAGCAACGAGGCCGCGGTTACGATGGCATGAGGTTTGACTATGTTTCGATTCTTGCTGGGGCGCTTGGCAGTGCTGGTCCCGACCTTCATCGGGGTGTCGATCATTGCCTTCTCCTTCATCCGCCTGCTTCCGGGCGATCCCGTGGCGCTGCTTTCCGGCGAACGGGTGATGTCGCCGGAGCGGCACGCCGAGATTTCTCACCAGCTCGGCTTCGACCGCCCTATCGTCGTGCAGTACCTGGATTATCTCTGGGGTGTCGTCCGCGGCGACTTCGGCACCTCGATCGTCACCAAAAAGCCGGTGATCGACCAATTCATGGAGCTCTTTCCCGCAACCGTCGAGCTGTCGCTGTGCGCCATCATCTTTGCCGTCGTCGTCGGTATCCCGGCCGGCGTGATTGCGGCGATCAAGCGCGGTTCCATCCTCGACCAGCTGATCATGGGCACGGCGCTCGTCGGCTTCTCGATGCCGATCTTCTGGTGGGGGCTGCTGCTGATCATCGTCGTCTCCGGCATGCTGCAATGGACGCCGGTGTCCGGGCGCATCTCGCTGATGTTCTTCTTTCCGTCGGTCACGGGCTTCATGCTGATCGACTCGCTCCTGTCGGGGCAGGAGGGGGCGTTCCAATCGGCCTTCAGTCATCTGATCCTGCCGACGATCGTGCTCGGCACCATTCCGCTCGCCGTCATCGCGCGGCAGACCCGTTCGGCGATGCTCGAAGTGCTCTCGGAGGATTATGTCCGCACCGCGCGCGCCAAGGGGCTTCCGACCTTTCGAGTGGTAGGCATCCATGCCTTGCGCAATGCGATGATCCCGGTCGTGACCACGATCGGCCTGCAGATCGGCGTGATGCTGGCGGGCGCAATTCTGACCGAATCGATCTTCTCCTGGCCGGGCATCGGCAAGTGGATGGTAGATTCGGTGTTCCGGCGCGATTACGCCGTCATCCAGGGCGGGCTGCTGATCATCGCCGGCGTCATCATGCTGGTAAACCTCGCCGTCGATATGCTCTACGGGTTGATCAACCCGCGCATCCGGCATTGAGGAGGGCGATATGACCGAAGTTACCGCAACAACCGCCATATCGACCGACCCGTCCCGTCGGGCGCGGCTCGCCGAATTCTGGTACTATTTCTCGGAGAACCGCGGCGCCGTCATCGGCCTCTTCTTCTTTCTTTTCCTGGTAGTGCTGGCGATTTGCGCTCCGCTGGTGGCACCGCATGATCCGACCGTCCAGTTCCGCGACGCGGTACTGCTGCCGCCCTTCTGGCAGGAGGGGGGGCGCGTCGAGTTCCTTCTCGGAACCGACGCCGTTGGACGCGACATGCTTTCGCGCCTCATCTACGGCACGCGCTTCTCGCTGTTCGTCGGCGTCATCGTGACCACATTGTCGCTGAGCGGCGGCATTCTGGTCGGCGTCATCGCCGGCTATTTCCGTGGATGGGTCGACACCGTCATCATGCGGATCATGGACATCATCCTGGCCTTCCCGTCGCTGCTCCTGGCGCTCGTCCTGGTGGCGGTACTGGGGCCGGGTCTCACCAATGCGATGATCGCCATCGCCATCGTCTTCCAGCCCCATTTCGTCCGGCTGACGCGCGCCGCGGTGATGTCGGAGAAGACCCGCGACTACGTCGTCGCCGCAAAGGTCGCCGGGGCGGGGCACCTGAGGCTGATGTTCAGGACCATCCTGCCGAATTGCATGGCACCGCTGATCGTTCAGGCGACGCTCTCCTTTTCGAGCGCGATCCTCGACGCAGCGGCGCTCGGCTTCCTCGGCATGGGCGCGCAGCCGCCGACGCCGGAATGGGGAACGATGCTTGCAGAAGCCCGCGAATTCATTCTGCGGGCCTGGTGGGTCGTGACGCTTCCGGGTCTCGCGATCCTCCTGACCGTTCTGGCAATCAACCTGATGGGCGATGGACTGCGTGATGCTCTCGACCCCAAGCTGAAGAGGTCCTGACATGGCGCTTCTTGAAATCGAAAATCTCGTCGTCGAATTCCAGACGGCTACCGGGCCGTTCCGAGCCGTCGACGGCGTTTCGCTCAAGGTTCATGAGGGCGAGGTCCTGGCGATTGTCGGGGAGTCCGGTTCGGGCAAGTCCGTGTCGATGCTCGCGGCGATGGGGCTTCTGCCCTGGACCGCGAAGGTGACGGCCGACAAGCTCGCCTTCAACGGGCGGGATCTCCTGAAAATGCCGTCGGCCGAGCGCCGCAAGATCGTCGGCAAGGACATCGCGATGATCTTCCAGGAGCCGATTGCGAGCCTCAATCCCTGCTTCACCGTCGGTTTCCAGATCGAGGAAGTGCTGCGCATCCATATGGGCCTCGACCGGACGGCGCGGCGCAGGCGCGCCATCGAGCTCTTCGAGGCCGTCGGCATTCCCGATCCGGGCGAGCGCCTCGGGCATTTTCCGCATCAGATGTCGGGCGGCCAGTGCCAGCGCGTGATGATCGCGATTGCCCTTGCCTGCAATCCGAAGCTCCTGATCGCCGATGAGCCGACGACGGCGCTCGACGTGACGATCCAGAAGCAGATCCTCGACCTGCTGATGAAACTGCAGCAGGAATACCGCATGGGCCTGATCATGATCACCCACAACATGGGTGTCGTCGCCGAAACGGCCGATCGCGTCGTCGTCCAGTACAAGGGGCGTAAGATCGAGGAGGCGGATGTGCTGTCGCTGTTCGAATCGCCGAAGAGCAATTACACGCGGGCGCTTCTCGCCGCCCTTCCGGAAAACGCGACGGGGGACCGGTTGCCGACGATTTCCGAACTTTTCAATGAGCAGCAGACGCTCGAGGGAGCCGCTCGATGACCCACGTTCTCGAAGCCCGCAACCTGGTGCGCGACTATCACATCCCCGGCAGCCTGTTCCGCAAGGCGCGGACCGTCCATGCGCTGAAGGGCGTCAGCTTCACCGTCGACGAGGGCAAGACCCTCGCGATCGTCGGCGAAAGCGGCTGCGGCAAGTCGACGCTCGGCCGCATCATCACCCTGATCGACCCGGCGACGGCCGGAGAGCTGCTGATCGATGGCAATAAGGTGGACATCGCACGCGATGGCCTGACCACGGAAATGCGCCGCAAGGTGCAGATCGTCTTTCAAAATCCTTACGGATCGCTCAATCCGCGCCAGAAGATCGGCGACATCCTTGCGGAACCGCTGGTGATCAACACCAAAGTTCCCGCAGCCGAGCGGCGCGAGCGGGCGATGACGATGCTGAAGAAGGTCGGCCTGGAGGAGAAGCACTACAACCGCTATCCGCACATGTTCTCCGGCGGTCAGCGGCAGCGCATCGCCATCGCCCGCGCTCTGATGCTCAATCCCAAGTTCCTGGTGCTGGACGAGCCCGTTTCGGCGCTCGACCTATCCGTCCAGGCCCAGGTCCTGAACCTGCTTGCCGATCTGCAGGACGAGTTCAAGCTCACCTATGTCTTCATCAGCCACGACCTCTCGGTGGTGCGCTACATCGCCGACGACGTGATGGTGATGTATTACGGCGAGGCAGTCGAATACGGCAGCCGGGACGAGGTGTTTTCCAATCCGCAGCACAGCTATACCAAGACGCTGTTCGCGGCCACGCCGCGTGCCGATGTTGCGAGCATCAAGGCGCGGCTCGCCCGCAAGAGCGCCGCCTGAGCGGCTCCGAGCGAGCCGAGTAAAAAACCCAGAAAGCCGCGTCTCGCACGGAAGCGCGGCTTGTTGGCGTTCTCATTCCGATCGTGTAGAGCTTCGGCGCCGCCACTTGAATTCCGGCCCTGGCGGCGGGCAGCCGAATTGGCCGGCAATCCCTTGTTCGGCCCAACACCAGGATGACGAATATGGAAATCAAGCGCTTTGAAACCGGCCCGCGGATGAGTCAGGCCGTGGTCTACAACAACACGGTCTATCTGGCCGGCCAGGTTGGCAACGCTGGAGACGATGTCGTCACCCAGACCAAGCAGGCGCTCGCCGAAGTGGATCGTCTGCTAGCGCTCGCCGGCACCGACAAGACGCGCATCCTCTCGGCCACCGTCTGGCTCGCCGACATGGCGGATTTCGCCAAGATGAATTCCGTCTGGGATGCCTGGGTGCCGCAGGGCCACACGCCTGCCCGCGCCACCGGTGAAGCCAAGCTCGCAACGCCGGAATACCTCGTCGAGGTTATCGTGACGGCAGCGCTCTGAGGCGTCGCGTCACACCGCTTCATGTCTCTATTTTGAACGCCGCCGGCTGAACGGCCCGGCGGCGTTTTGCTGTGCGCTGCCGATACCCACAGCCGGAACGATTCTCCTCCTCGAAGCGTTTTTGTGGATCAAACCGCATGTGGAGGAATCGCCCATGGTCTACTGGCTGCCGCGGCTGTGTTTGCTGCTGATCGCCGGGGTGATTCTGGGCTTCGGCCTTTTCCCGCGGACGTCGGAGGAGGTCGCCTACACATTGCTGATAATCCTTGTGGGGCTGGGGCTGCTTTCCGTGACGCTCCACATCTTCCCTCCCGAAAAGCATTGACCGCGCGGCCGTCGAGATCGAGAGGCGGCGAACTGCCCATGATTTCCTCTTGCCGCACTCAGGAAAGAAGCGAGGCAGCGGCAGAGCAGGTTGAAGAGGCGTGTCGATGGACGCCAAAAGTGTAGCGGCTGTCCGGAACCGCAAGCGCAATGCCGACAAGGAAATCGCCTTGGCGGAGGCGACGAAGGCGGCTGCCCAGAAGCGCGACGGCATGGATCTCGTGGTTGCCGGGAGCATCGTCGGGTTGTTCGTCCTGGCTTGCTCTGCAGCCGTTTATACGATGGCGGCGATCCTGATGCCGATTGCCTTCGCCATCGTCGTCGGCATCGTGCTCGGCCGGGCAGCCGATGAGCTGGCGCGTTTCGGTCTTCCGCCGATGCTTGGCGGCCTCCTGCTGGCGCTGTTCTTCGTGCTCGGCTTATCCTCGCTCGTCAATGCGCTGCTGGGGCCGATCACCGAAGTCGCGCGCGAGGCGCCGAGATTGGCCGAAGGCGTAGTGGAACGGGTGCTGCCCTTCATCGAGCGCTTCGAGTGGGGACGGATTGCGCTTGAGCGAAGCATCGGCGCCGCCGCCTTCGCGGACGTCATCGTCAAGAATGCCGGCCCGATCCTCGGCGCCGCCGCGGCGAGCGTCACGCCGGCGCTGATCCAGACGCTGATCTTCCTGGCCGCCCTCGTGCTGTTCCTGCTCGGCCGCGTCCACTTGCGCAGCACCATCATCCTCGCATTTCCGAGTCGCGAGGGGCGCTTGAGCGCGATCCGCATCATGAATGCCATCGAAGACGGGCTGGCGCGCTATTTTTCCACGGCGAGCCTGATTTACCTGGCGCTGGGCGGCTTCACGATGATGATCGCGCTGATCGGCAGTTTGCCGATGCCGCCGCTCTGGGGACTTTTCGCCTTCGTTTCGAGCTTCATACCCTATCTCGGGGTCACGTTCATGACGCTGTCGCTGCTCGTGGGCGGCCTGATGATCCATGATGCCCTGGTCGCAGCGCTCGCGCCGGCCGCCGGCTTCTTCCTCATTCATCTCGCCATGGAGAATCTGGTCGTGCCGGCGATTCTGGGGCGACGCTTTGAAATTAATCCATTCCTGATCTTCGTCGCGATTCTGTTCTGGACCTGGATGTGGGGCGCGGTCGGGGCGATCCTCGCCATGCCGCTCTCGCTGATCGCCATGACCATTTTCGAGCAGCTGCGCGAGGCGACGCCCGAACCGCAACTGCCGGGCTGAAGGTCAGCGCGCGCGTGCGTGCGCTTGTTCGTCGAAGAACAGCGCCTGGCTGATCAGCGCCTTGACCATTTCCGGATTGAAGGGCTTCGTTACGAGGAAGGCAGGCTCCGGCTTGTTGCCCGTCAGCAACCGCTCGGGGAAGGCGGTAATGAAGATCACCGGAACGGCCGCCTGCGTCAGGATGTCGTTGACCGCGTCGATACCGGAGCTCCCGTCGGCCAGCTGTATATCCGCGAGAACCATCTTGGGCGACGTCTGGCGATAGATGTCGATCGCCTCGCGATGCGTGCGGGCGATGCCCGTCACCCGGTGCCCGAGGCTCGTCACCATGTCCTCGATGTCCATGGCGATAAGCGGCTCGTCTTCGATGATCATGATGTCGGTGGCCACCTGGCGGGAAATCTCTTCCGACGCACTGGCGAGGAGCTTGGCGAAGGCGCCCTGGTCGACGGACATGATTTCCGCCGCTTCGGCGCTCGAAAAGCCTTCGACGGAGACGAGCAGGAATGCCTGTCGCGGCGCGGGCGCGATCAGCGACAGATTGGCGGCGGCCTTCTGTTCCCAGGCAAAGGGAGAGGTCAAATTGGCCCGGTCGACCTCCAGCTTGTCGAACAGCGAGCAGAAGAGCTTGTAGAGGCTGATTCGGTCGTTGGACGCCGAAGGGAAAAGGCTGATGTCTTCGATCAATGCCTCCAATGTGGCTGCGACATAGGCATCGCCTGCCGCTTGCGAGCCGGTAGCGGCGCGCGCGTAGCGCCTGAGATAAGGAAGATGTGGCGCAATCCTGGTGGAAAGTGACATTTAGGCCTTCCTAAACTATTGTGCATAAAGTCGCACTAATGGGGTGGCATGACGCAGGATACGTCAATGTTGTGCGCGCGTCTTGCGAATTCAAGAAACGGATTGCAGACGACGAGATACGAATGGAAAACCGCCGGAGGATTTGAGTCTTCGGTATCCGGGACTGAAAAATGAACGATCAATCCAACCGTCGTCCGGGAGGCAAATCGGCCACCGGAGCCACGAAAAGCGATGTCAATGGCATCGTGGTGTCCCGCCTGAGAGCGCTCTATCAGGCTGTCGAGTCCGAGGCTGTGCCACAGCAATTTATCGATCTTCTCCGGCGCCTCGACGAGGCCGAGAGGGCGCAGTCGGACGATTGACGAAGGATCCGGCAGGCCCTCGCTTTCGAGAGGGCCTGTGCCTCGACGGAAATGGCGAAGCTGTCGACGCGAAATCGATCCGCTTCGCGGCGGCCGCATCAGCAACGCGCGGTATAGCGGCGGCCGTAGCGGTCGCGATAGACGCAATAGCCGGGCTCGCTCGCGCGCCCGATCAGCGCGCCAGCTACGCCGCCGACCGCCGCGCCGACCGCGGCGCCGCGGACATCGTTCGAAATGGCCCCGCCGATGATGCCGCCTGAAGCGGCGCCGATCGCTGCACCCCTTTCCGTTTGCGTGCACGAAGCAGCAAGGGGAAGAATTACGCTGGCGACAAGAAGGATCTTCTTCATGGTGCTTTCCTATCCGAGGTTGGTTGAACGAAAAATGGGCGCGGGGCGGTCGAAACGGCGCGGAATGAAGCTCTCAAGGAATAAATTCGAGATGGTCGGCAGCCACCATAAGGCGGGAGAATCGGCTTCTGCCGGAACCATCAGGACAGGCGCGGCGAAGGCTTGCAATTCGCGACTCCCTTGTACTGCCGCCGTTGCGGCGCGCGTTATCGTTGTCAGAACGCCGTCTGACGCCTTTTGTTCCGCGTGGCCGGGACGTGCTACGCTCGGTTGTTGCCGCCGTCCTGCCTGGGGCCGGAATCTGAGCTGCGTCACAACGTTTCTTGAGGAGAATGGTCGCGCCTAGCTGTGGCGCTTGCCCTCACACTGCTCCAGGTTTTCAAGCAGCGCCTGAAGCCGCTCGTTGCCCTTTTCTTCCGTGTGCATTTCGAGATCGCGCAAAGTCCTGCCGATGTGCAGATTATGAACACTCATATCCGTCTCGGGCCGGGTGATCTCTGTCACCGTCTTGAGTATATGTCGCGAAGGTATCTTCATATCTTGCCTGAGGAACTCTGTTTTCCGGAGAACGCCAAGTCCTGGCGAAGGTTCCGGTCGTAATGACCCGCGACGCAATTGCGGATTGTTTTTCCTGTCCCTGGCTAAACATATGGTTTCCGGCTGGTTAACGGGCGCTGGCGCGAAACCGGAACAAAGCCGAGCGGCAGAGCGTTTGGATTCCAATTCCAAGGCAAGGAGATAACAAATGCTCTACTATGCCCTCATCTTTCTTGTGGTCGCCATCATAGCCGGCGTTCTCGGCTTCGGCGGCATCGCCGGCACCTCGGCGGGAATCGCCCAGATCCTGTTCTTCCTGTTCCTGATCTTCCTGGTGGTCTCGCTTGTCATGGGACTCTTCCGACGAACCTGACGAGAGCCTTTACGGAGCGGATCGTTTGCGCTCCGCGCCAGATCCCAAGACATATCTTGCTTTAAAGGGTGAGGCTTCAAGCCTCACCCTTTTCCTTGGCAGCTTTGCCGTCCCTTGCCCCGCCTGGCGCGCTTGGCTATTCATGCGTGTATCATCGGGGGCGACGCTCATGAAATCACTTGAACTTTGTCGACGAGCCCGGGGCGCCCTCTGTCTCGGGTCCTGCTGCCAAGGTTTCCCGAGATAGGGAAAGCTAAATGCGTGACGCATGGATCGAACGGGGCGAAGGAACGGGCATCGTCTATGAAGACTGACATAGTGGTATTGGGCGCCGGGATCGTCGGCATTTCGACCGCCATTCACCTGGCGCGGCGCGGCAAATCGGTGGTGCTTCTCGATCGTCGCGGAGCGGGCGAGGAGACTTCCTACGGCAATGCCGGCCTGATCCAGCGGGAGGGGGTTTTTCCCTATGGCTTCCCGCATGATTTCGGTGCGCTTTTCCGCTACGCGCTGAACAACACCATCGATGCCAGCTATCACTTTCGCGCGCTGCCGAGCCTGGTGCCTTTCCTGGCGCGGTATTGGTGGCACTCGGGCTTCACCCAGCATCAGCGGATCGCCCATCTCTACGCTCCGCTGATCGAGAATTCGATCGCCGAGCACAGCGATCTGATCGACGCATCCGGCGCCGGCGACCTCATCCGCAAGGACGGCTGGATGAAGGTGTTCCGCACCGAGAAGGAGCGCGACGCCGCCTACAAGGATGCTGAACGGCTCTCGGCCGGGTTCGGCGTCAATCACCAGAAGCTCTCGACAAGCGAGCTGAAGACCATGGAGCCCTCGATCCAGGTGGAACTGGCCGGCGGGCTGCGCTGGACGGATCCCTGGTCGATCCGCGACCCGCACAGCCTGAACAAGGCCTATCTCGGTTATTTCCAGTCGCTCGGCGGCCGGCTCCTCTCGGGCGATGCCGCTACGCTTGAACATGTTCTCGAGGGGCCCGGCTGGCGCGTCGCGACGCCGGAAGGTCCGCTCGAAGCCCGCCAGGTGGTTGTTGCCCTCGGCCCCTGGGCCGACACGGTGACGCGCAAGCTCGGTTATCATTTCCCGCTTGCGGTCAAGCGCGGCTATCATATGCACTATGGCACCAAGGACGGTGCACAATTGAACAATTGGGTGCTGGACGAGGAAATGGGCTATTTCCTGGCGCCGATGCTCCGCGGCATCCGCCTGACGACAGGGGCGGAATTCGCGCTCCGCGACGCACCGAAGACGCCCGTGCAGCTGACCCGCGCGGAGCGCGTCGCCCGCGAATTCTTCCCGCTCGCCGAACGGCGCGACGAGGAGCCATGGATCGGCGCTCGACCCTGCACGCCCGACATGATGCCGATCATCGGCAAGGCCCCCAGGCACGAGGGGTTGTGGTTCGCTTTCGGGCATGCCCATCACGGAATGACCCTCGGCCCGGTCACCGGTCGCGCGCTTGCAGAAGCGATCACGGGCCAGAAGACGGTGATCGACCTTGCGCCCTACAGGCCAGACCGCTTCCTCGCGTAAATTTCTCGGCCTTCCGGAGCGATTTTTTTGCTCCAGTGGAACTTAAGCGGCGGAGGCGTGTTTCTCCCGCGGCTGAAAGGAAAGGTTCGGTGCGTCCGTTCTCTGCCTTGCAGCCAGCCGCCCCAGCCGGCGGGCGAGGGAGGGCCGCTTCAATGAAAAAGCAGACGATCGAATTCGCCGGCGAGGCCGTGGGCGCGCTGATCCCAGACAATGGGCAATTGCGTTTCGTCGCGGTTAAGTACAGCGTGTGGTCTCTCGATGGTCGGATCTTTGCGACCTCCGAGGAGGCGCTTCGAGCGGTCGCCTCGCTGCATGTCTTGCGGCAGAGGGAGCCGGTCGGGGCAGGGCCAGTGCCGACTGGGGGCAGTGAAACGATGGTCAGCGCCTGCTAGGTTTGACAGGCCGAAGCGCTCATCTCGCTCGGCCACGTAGGCCACAGACTATTCTCTCATCGACTTCGTTCGCCCGATCCCGAAGGTGCCCCGGCAGCGTCTTTCCGGCGAGGTTCCCTGGCGCCGTCCTCTTCACCTTCGGGCGCCTTCCATTGCAGCGCCACCTCCATGCGGCCGAGGATGAAAAGGACGATGAGGCTGGCCACCGCGGCGAAGGCAGCAATCAACCAGAAGCCGAAGCCGATCGACAGGCCGACGGCGCCGGCAAGCCACATGCCGGCGCCCGTCGTCAGGCCTTTGACCTCGCCCTTCGAGAACACGATCATGCCGGCAGCCAGGAAGGCGACGCCTGCGGTTACCGCTTCGACGACGCGGATCGGATCGATGCGGACCTCCGGGCCCGACAAGCTCGTCATGTGCACGCTTTCTACCGCGACTACAGCGAATATCGCCGAAGCGAGACTTACGAGGATATGCGTCCTGAGACCCGCGGGGCGCTGGCGTTTCTCCCGTTCGATGCCAATGAGGGCGCCAAGCAAGATTGCTCCGCCCAACCGTGCGAATATGACCGGATAGGGGGTGCGAGTCCCAACGAGGATGTCGGCAAGGATCTGGTCCATGAATGTGCGGATCGCGGTAGTGGATTGCAAAGCCAAGGCGACACTGCGCCGGAGCGGCGGAACTCAGATCAGGGGGGCGGAGAGCCTCCTCTCCGCCCGAAATCGTCGCGTTCCGGTCACTGGGCCGGAGGCGTCTGCGTCTGCGGCTGCGGTGCCGTTCCTTCAGGTGCCGTTCCTTCAGGTGCCGGTGCCGGCGCCGGGGTAGTCGGCTGAGGTTGCGTTTCAGCGGGTGTCGTTCCCCCTGGCGTTGCCGCGGGCGGTGTTGCCTCTCCGCTTGTGGCGGGTTGGTCGGTCGCGGGCTCCGTCGTGGTCGTCGTCGAGGAGGTGGGAGTATCCTCCGCATCCCTGGTCAGTTCGGCCGGCAACCAAGCAATCAGCGCAAGCACGAGACCGGCAAGCAGTATGACGAGCAACGGCCAGGTGCTTCGGGCGGCGCGCTCCTCATGCACTTCGGGACGCGGCGCTGGCTGTCCTGTAACCGGATCGACCGGAGGCCTATCCTTCAACTGGTCGTTTGGGTCCATGGCAGTATCATCCTTTCTGGCCATCGTCCCTTCGGCGCCAGCATCTGGCGGCTATGATTCCCCAAATCAGCGAGGACTTAAGGAGGGGCGTTCGACCATCGCAAGTATAATTTAGAGCCTCACCATCGTGGATGGAGAGGCGCTGCAATATTAAACGCGCGAAATATTGCAAGGTTCCGTTGCGGTCCTTTTGAAACACACACCTGTGCTGGTAGAAGGTCCTTTACAGAGCGCGCGTTCGACTGCAAGAACTGAAACGGGAATGCACCGGACGGGCAAGCACGGGAGGCATACGAATGACCACGAGCTATGAAAATGGAACCTTCGTCGGACGTGCGTGGCGCCCGGACGTCGAAGGGCCGAGCCTTGTGACCGTCCGAGCGGGAGAATTGATCGACATCACCTCGAAGGCGGTGCCAACGATGCGCGACCTCCTCGAGCTTTCCGATCCCGTCGCCCATGTCCGTTCGGCCTCCGGAGAGGCCATCGGCTCCGTCGACGCCGTCATGGCCAAGACGGAGCCGGGCCGGGACAAGGTCCATCTTCTTGCCCCTTGCGATCTTCAGGCGGTCAAGGCCTGCGGCGTCACCTTCGCCCGCTCGATGATCGAGCGTGTCATCGAGGAGCGCGCTGCAGGCGACGCCGCACGGGCCGAGACGATCCGCACGCGGATGACGGCGATCATCGGCAACAGCCTGAGAAACCTGAAGGCCGGCTCGCCGGAGGCAGCCGATGTCAAATCCGCGCTGATCGAGGAGGGCGTCTGGTCGCAATATCTTGAGGTCGGCATCGGCCCCGATGCCGAGGTCTTCACCAAGGCCCAGCCGCTCTCGGCGGTCGGCTTTGGCGCCGCGGTCGGCCTGCATCCGATTTCGCGCTGGAACAACCCGGAGCCGGAGATTGTCCTTGCTGTTTCCGGCGACGGGCGCGCCAAGGGTGCGACGCTTGGCAACGATGTCAATCTGCGCGACGTCGAGGGACGCTCGGCGCTGCTTCTCGGCAAGGCCAAGGACAACAACGCCTCCTGTTCGGTCGGCCCCTTCATCCGCCTCTTCGACGAGACCTATGCGATTGACGACGTGCGCAGCGCCGATCTCGATCTGCTGATCGAGGGCCCGGACGGCTTCCGCCTTAAGGGCGCCAGCACGATGCGCGAGATCAGCCGCGACCCGCTCGATCTCGTCACCCAGACGATCGGCCCGCACCACCAGTATCCGGATGGGCTTATGCTGTTCATGGGGACGCTCTTCGCTCCGGTCGAGGATCGCGGCGAGCCGGGCCAGGGTTTCACGCACAAAATCGGCGACGTCGTTACGATCTCGAGCCCCGCCCTCGGCAGCCTCGTCAACACGGTTCGCCTTTCCACCGATTGCCCGCCCTGGACCTTCGGAGCTGCATCGCTGATGCGCAATCTTGCGAAACGCGGCTTGCTTTAGCGCGAGGAGATGGGCGATTGCATCCGGGCGCCGTCCGTCGCAATCTCTGGCGGCTGGATTGATCGTTCATTCAGGGCTGGGGGTCGAAATGAAAGTCGCCTTCGGGTTGGCCGCGGTTAGCCTGTTCGTCGCAGTCGCGGCGCATCCGCTGCGCGCCGAACCGTTGCGGACCATCGAGGAGGTAAGCAATGCGCTCGGCAAATGCTGGACTCCTCCCGCCGGCATCAGGGATTCCTTCGTCACGCTCAAATTCGGCTTCCGCGGCAACGGCACGCTGATGGGCCCGCCCCAGCCGACGGCGATCCGCGTCACCGGAGACGCAGACCAGCGCAAGGCCTTCGTCGCCGCCGCGACGGCGGCGCTCGAGAACTGCATGCCGCTGGAGTTCTCCCGGGAACTCGCCGACGAAATCTCGGGCAACGTGTTTACGCTGCAGTTCTATTCGGCGGACTGACGGAGCGGACTTGCGGGCTGAGGCGGCTCCGCCAAGCCCAAGCACTGAACCGTCGCTGCCAAGTGCACTCCGCCATGGCCGACGCTGCTGCAGACTATCTCTACGGCCATTCCGGCAATGACAACATCAAGGGCGAGAGCGGCACCGATACCATCTCCGGCGGCTCCGGCCGGGATGTCATAGACGGCGGTTCGGAGGACGATTATCTCGCCGGCGACGGCGATGACGACACGGTTCTGGGTTGGCGCAGGCAACGATACGATCCGGCACAGCATGGAAAGCTGGGCAAGCGACGGCAAGGACATGCTCGACGGCGGCGTCGGCTACGACGAGGTCGAGCTGAGCGGTCTCTCCGGAACCTTCACCGCCAAGTCCTCCTCGATCAAGCAGACGCTTTCCAACGGCACCACCATAATCAATTTTGAAAGCCTACACGATTTACGGCTCGGACACGGCCGACAGGTTCACCGGCTGGACCGGCGCCGATACGCTTTCAGGGAAATCAGGCAACGACACGCTCGTCGGCCTCCGCGGCAATGATCATCTCGATGGCGGCCTCGGCAGCGACAGTCTCGATGGCGGCGAGGGAAACGACCTCCTGATCGTCGGCAGCGGCGGCAAGGACACGGTAAAGGCCGGCAGCGGCAACGATTCGGTCTGGATTGATCGTGCCGACATCCACAGCGGACTGACCTTCACCGTTTCCGGTACAACCGCAAAGCTTTCCGATGGAACGGTCGTCACCGACGGCGAGAGCTTCACCATCGACACCGGCAACGGCAGCGACGTCATATCGGCGGGCACCGCGGCATATCTCAACGTCGACGCCGGCAGCGGCAACAACAGGCTGACCGGCGGCAAGGGCGGCGACAGCTTCTACAGCACCAGCGGCAGCGACACCGTCTCGGGCGGAGACGGCGACGACCGCATCATCGACAACGGCGGCGGCACCAATAGGCTCGATGGCGGCAACGGCAACGACTACATTTCCGCAGAGGCGGAGACGGGGACGGCATTGACGATCATGCTCGGCGCCGCGGGCGGCGACCAACTGAGCGTCAACTACGCGGGCGGCTCGACGGCGGGTCGGTTCTCCGTCGACGGCGGATCGGGAACCGATACGCTGTGGATCAGCCGATATGAAAGCACGAAGAACCTGTTCTTCGTGCTTTCCGCAAACGCGACGCTGGTCAACGGCGACGTCACGGTAAAAAACGTCGAAGTGGTCAACTTCATTTCCGGTCAGGGTCACGACACGCTGACGGCCGGCAACCTTGACGACGATCTCAACGGCATGGGCGGCAACGACACGCTCAAAGGTCTTGGCGGCAATGATGAGCTGACCGGCTGGACCGGCGCCGACAAGCTCTATGGCGGCGATGGCAACGACGTGTTTTGGGGCAGCGGCGGCATCAAGGACAGCAATGCCGACAGCCTTTATGGCGAGAAGGGCAATGACATTCTCAACATGAATGCCGGCGACTATGCCTCCGGTGGCGATGGCTTCGACCGAGCTGTCATCGAGTTCGGCGAAGAGACGCTCGACGTGTCCTTCGTCTTCGGCAGCGGCCTCGTCAAGGTGAACGCCAACACCTCCTTCACCGGTATGGAGGCGCTCGAATATGTGGGCGGTTCGGGCAAGGACACTGTGACCGGCAGCACGCAAATCGACTATCTCGACGGTGGGCTCGGAAACGACGCGCTCAGGGGAGGCGGCGGCAATGACTATCTGATCGACGGGAAGGGCAATGACAGGCTCTATGGCGATGCGGGCAACGACACCTTCGACCGCTTCAGTGATGAGACCGGCACCGACTATTTCGATGGCGGCTCCGGTGTCGACACGCTGGAATTCGACATCGTGTCCGACCGCGCGGTCATCATTGACCTGGAGAATAATGCGAAGAACGGCGGCGTGGCGACGGGGCTGACGCTAGTGAGCATAGAAAACGTGGTCGGGCAGAATAAAGACGACACAATCCTCGGCAACGGCGTCGCCAATACACTGAAGGGTGGAATGGGTGACGACCGGCTCGACGGCCGCGCCGGTAACGACAAGCTCGAAGGCGGCGCCCACGGCGACCTGCTGACGGGCGGATCGGGCGCGGACCATTTCATCTATGTCACCGGGGATGCGATCGGCTCCGGCGACCAGATCACCGACTTCAAGCGCGGCGAGGACAAGATTGTCATCGACAAGGATGTGTTCGGCTTTACCGCGCTGGTGCTCTACTCCGGCAACGACCTCAAGGCGACCGGCACGGCCGCGCAGTTCTTCTTCGAGACGGACAATGGCCGGCTCTGGTACGACGCCGACGGCACCGGCAACGAGGCCGATGCCGTGCTCATGGCGACCTTGGACAAGGTTACCTCACTTGCCGCCACCGACTTCCTTCTGGTCTAGAGCGCCGCGCGTTATTTGAACGCGCAAAGGACGCTCTAGCACTTTGAATCTAGAGCATCCTTTCTGCTTTCAGTGGTTCCACTTGAACGCAGGATGCTCTCTAGACGACCCATGAATCGCTGCCGGGGCCGCCGAAATGCATGGCGGCCCCTCACTAGGCGCACTGTCTTCGTGAACCGCTGGCAGTCGCGGTCGAGAAGGTCGGCGCATCACGTCCGGCGGGCTGGTCTTCGCCGGCCGGAGATCAGTCTAAGCCAGGGCGCCGAATGGAAGGCGCTCATCAGCGCGTACATCGGGACCATGCCGGTTACGGCTGGCGCATCGCCGGCGGACGAGCAGAGCATGTCCGGCGGAGCGCCGAGAACGCCGGCAAGAAGCGCCATGACGGCGAAGGTCGGCGCCGCCGCCAAGGACAGAACGTCGGCCGTGCCGAGGGCGGTGGTGTTGCCGCCCGGGTCGCCGCCAGAGCCGCAATCGGAGGCCGGCGACAAGTTCAAACTGCTGGAGTGGCGCAACATTGGAGGTCAGCCCCGGCCGTACTCGTCGTTTCGGCGCCACCAGACACCGGTCTCGTTGCGCCCCAGAGGGGCACGGTCGAGCCACTGATACATGCCCCATATGCTGTCCAGTCCGCGCGCATAGCTGGAATAGCTATGGTAGACGTCGCCGTCGTCGAGCACGAAGGCACTTAGGCCCGGCCTGTCGCGCGTATAGGTGGCGACGTCCGTTCCGGTCATGGCGGCGATCTGGGCGACCGGCCCCTCGCTGCCACGCAACTGCCATTCCTGTACGGTCTTTCCTGCGAGCGGCTCGGGTGCGGGCGGCTCGCGGCGGAAGTTGTATTCGATGCGGCCTTCGCGCTGTTCGTCTGCTGTGAACCAGACGCTGAAATCGCGATTGAAGTCGCCATCGTTCGAGGATGCCCAGGGAAAGCTCCAGCCCATCCGTCGCTTGTAGGCCTCCAGTTTGGCGAGTGGCGCGCGAGATATCGCCGAAAAGGCGACGTCGTGGTTCTCGAGATGGACGACGATGCCGTCGAATCCGTCGGCGATCGCGGAGCAGGAGGGGCACCCGGCGGTGTAGTCCGGCCCAAACATGAAGTGGTAGACGAGCAACTGTGAGCGGCCCCGGAAGAGGTCCTTGAGCGAGGCGCTGCCTGCGTCGGTCTCGAAGCTGTAATCCTTGTCAATCTTGACCCAGGGCAAGGCTTGGCGCTGCCGCGCCAGCTCGTCGCTCCGGCGGGTCAGCTCCTTCTCGGCCTTCAGCAGTTCCAGCCGTGCCGCCAACCATTCTTCGCGGCTCCCGGTCCTGTGTTCCGTCATCGCTCGTCTCCTTCTTTCGGCTTGTTGGGTCTACGGCTAGACTAGCTGCGGATGTCCAGGCGGCGGGAGTTACAAGTGTGACGGGATTTCGATGGATTCGCTGATTACCGCTGCGGCGCGCGCGCTTGCCACGGGAGATCCGCTCGGCGCCTTGAAGCGGGTGGCGCTGCGCGACGACCCGCCCGCGCTGGCGCTGAGGGGTATCGCGATGGCGCAGCTCGGCGACCTCGCCCGGGCAAAGAGCCTCCTCAAGAATGCCGGGCGTGCCTTCGGTCCAAGGGAGGCCGTGGCCCGCGCCAGATGCGTCGTCGCCGAGGCCGAAATCGCCCTCGTCTCGCGCGATCTCTCCTGGCCCGAAAAGGCGCTCGACACGGCGCGCGCGACGCTCGAAAAGCATAGAGACTGGGTAAATGCCGCGCATGCGAGCAATCTCAAGGTGCGGCGCCTGCTCCTGGTCGGCCGGCTCGACGAGGCCGAGCGCGCGCTCGGTGAGATCGACCCCGCACCGCTTCCGCCCGCCGCGCGCGCCGCCTATGAGCTGGTCGTGGCCGGGATCGCAATCCGGCGCCTCAGGACGAAAGCAGCCCGGGCAGCACTTGCGCGCGCCGAGCACGCTGCGCACGAAGCCGATATCCCCGCACTGGCGGCGGAGGTCGAGAGCGCATCCCTCGTCCTTGGTTCTCCGGCGGCACGGCTGATCGCCCGGGACGCGGCGCACCCCTTGCTGCTCGAGGAAGTCGAAACATTGCTGGCGTCGGAAGCGCTTGTGGTGGACGCCTGTCGCCATGTCGTGCGGGGCGGAAGCGGGACGGTGTCGCTCGCGACGCGGCCGGTCCTCTTCACGCTGGCGCGCGCGCTCGGCGAAGCCTGGCCCGGCGATGTGCCGAGAGGCGTGCTCGTTGCACGTGCCTTCCGGGCCAAGCATGCCGATGAATCGCATCGCGCCCGGTTGCGCGTCGAGATCGGCCGGCTTCGGGCGGAGCTTGGGACGTTGGCGGAGGTGGTGGCGACGAAGCGCGGCTTTGCCCTGGCGCCGCGGACAGGCGAGGTCGTGGTGCTGGCGCCGCCCGTCGAAGGGCGGCACGCGGCGTTGCTCGCCCTTCTTTTCGACGGCGAGGCGTGGTCGAGCTCGGCGCTGGCGATCGCCCTTGGTAGCAGCCCGCGCACGGTGCAGCGCGCCCTGGAAGTGCTTGTGGCCGCCGGCAAGGTGCAGTGCTTCGGCCGCGGCCGGGCGCGCCGCTGGATGAGCCCGCCGGTGCCGGCATTCCCGACAGTCTTGTTACTCCCCGGCCCGCTGCCGGGTGACTAGGATCAGCGCATCAAGATAACCGCTGCAACCGATCGAATGGGATGAACAGATGAAACACGCTCAGGCCGAAATTCTCCGCGAATACGGACCCTTTGAGGGCGCCGACAACGTGCATGGCGTCACCTTCGACGGCGAGCATGTCTGGTTCGCGTCCGGTGACAAGCTCAATGCCTTCGATCCGGCAAGCGGCGATACGGTGCGCGCGATCGACGTCGCTGCCCACGCCGGCACGGCCTTCGACGGCCGGCATCTCTATCAGATCGCCGAGGACCGCATCCAGAAGATCGATCCCAGGACCGGCCGCGTGCTTTCGACGATCCCGGCGCCAGGCAACGGCGGCGATTCGGGGCTCGCCTGGGCGGAGGGAACGCTCTGGGTCGGACAGCACCGCGGCCGGAAGATCCATCAGATCGATCCCGAAACCGGCGCGGTCCTTCGCACCATCGAATCCAACCGCATCGTCACCGGCGTCACCTGGATCGACGGCGAGCTTTGGCACGGCACCTGGGAGGGCGACGAGAGCGAAGTGAGGCGGGTCGATCCTGAGACGGGCAAGGTGTTGGAAGCCCTCGACATGCCCGCCGGAATGGGCGTCTCGGGTCTCGAATCCGATGGCGGCGATCGGTTCTTCTGCGGTGGCGGAAAGAGCGGGAAGGTGAGGGCGGTGCGGCGGCCGCGGTGAGGCCCGCCGCGGATTACCGACAGCTCGATATTGGCGCTCCGCCGAAGTGCCACAATGGGGGGAGCGGCCTGCCCTGGCGGCATATTGGACCGGAAGTCCGCGTGAGCGTCAACCGCCTCACGCGGCCTCGATCGCGGCGACGTCGATTTTCTTCATGGTCATCATGGCATCGCTTCGAGGCTGACTGAATGAAACCTGAGAGCAGTTGCTATTCTCGAAATAAAGGCGCAGGGTCCAACCTTCAGTAGCAAATGTCACGGGCGCTATTGCTTGAGGGCTAGATACCCTGGCCCCAATCAAGGAGGGCGCCATGTCTTCCACCATACGCCATATATCGCCCTCCGATAGGGAAATGATCCGGTCAGTCTTAGACGAAGCTGGCTATCGCGCGGATGTCCTTGTCGATGATCCGAGGTTTTTTGAGACTGCCACATTGCTGGTCACTAAGCTGTTGCTTGCGGGTGTTGAATCCCGGTCGGGCCTAGCGGCGAAGCTCGAGTATCAATTGGGCAAGGCCGGCAAGCACAGGCAACCGCCTGGATCGCAGTTGGGCCGCTACGCCATCCAAGGTCTACCAGTCGAGCTGCAACGCCTCACGAGATGAGCGACTCATGAGATGAGCGAGGTTCCTCGCGCTCGTCATTTTGCGGCCCCTCCGGAAGACGCTTGTAGATGCCCGGGGAGGAGATCTGGAAAATCGATCAAGCCGAATTTCGATCTCGGTGGCCAACCGCCTTCGGGTGACCCCGGCATCGATCGGCACCGACAGTTCAGGACCTACCTCGAGATAACGGCCCACCGGCTCCTTCGGAGATAAAGTCATGCCCCAACCGTACTGCTCAATATCTGCCCTCCGGATGAGCGTCCTTCTATCAGCAACTCTGTTATTCAGCTCGAGCGCATTTGGCCAGGCGACACCGCGGGTGCCCGCCAATGCCGAGGCAAGCCGTTACGGATCCGGCTGGGAGTGCAATCGCGGGTTCAGAAAACAGGGCAATTCCTGCGTTGTAGTGATGGCTCCCGACCACGCGTTCCTAACGAATAAATCCTATGGCAAGGGCTGGGAATGCCACTACGGATTCGCTGAAGAGGGCAACCGGTGCCTTGCCGTCCGGGTGCCTGCAAATGCCTATCTTGACCCCTACTATGGCGATCGCTGGAAATGCATGCGGGGGCATCGCCGCAACGACACTGGATGTGAGCTTATCGAGGTGCCGGATAATGCGTTTTTGTCGGACACTGCCCTTAATCAGGGGTGGGAATGCGAGCGCGGTTACCAGAATGTCGGGCGCAAATGCGTAGCGTTGATCGTGCCTGAGCACGCTTATCTGACGACCAGCGGGAACGAGTGGATTTGCGATCGTGGTTTCGAACAGAAGGGCGAAACCTGCGTTGCCGTCCAAGTTCCGAAAAACGCATTCTTCGTCGATACGACCTATGGTCAGAAATGGAAGTGTGATCGCGGGTTTGAATCGAAAGGAACCACGTGTTCAGAGGTCAAGCTTCCTGAGAATGCGCATCTCGATTCTTCCGGTAACGCCTGGGAGTGCAACCGACCGTATCAGCTCCGCAGCGGCGTCTGCAGCATGGAATAGCGAGCTCCGAACAAAGGCGGCTTCAGCCGAGTGTATTCCGCACCGCGGCGCGCTCATTTGGAAAGCGCTATGGTGTTTCGGCTTAAAGCTCAGCAAATAAGGGTGGTTATGGTGCGTGAACGGCGGCATCGGCGGCGTCACGGAATGAAACGAGTTTTTGGTTTCTATCGTCCCAAAGGACAAGCCTAACACACCGAAAGCTTTCCCAAAGCGTGATGCGGCCGATACGCGCGAGTTGTGGGTGGTCACGCAGAACCTCCGGCAATCTGTAGCATGGGATCCTGCTCGATAGGTGATGCACGTGATGAATGCCGATATTGCCGGACAGCCATCGCAGTACCAGCGGCAGGTCATAGTGGGACGCACCGTGTAGGGCCGCCCGGGGAAAACACCAATCCTCGCCGGCCGACCAGTGCGTCTCTTCAAACTGATGCTGCACGTAGAAGAGCCAGATGCCGGCCGTGCCCGACAGGAGCACGATCGGCAGGTGGATCAACAGGAAGGGCAGGAATCCGATCGCCCAAGCCATCAAGGCGGCGCCTGTCACGATCGCAACGTTCGTCGCCATCGTCGAGATCCAGGGCAGCGCACCGCCCGTCATCATTCCGAACGGCAAGCGCTGCTTGAGGAGAAAGAGCCACGCGGGGCCGATGCCGAACATTACCAGCGGATGCCGATAAAGGCGGTAGCCCAAGCGCTTCATGGGAGAAAGTGAACGGTACTCTGAGATCGTGAGCGTGGTGATATCGCCGACACCCCGCTCGTCCAGATTGCCGGCCGAGGCGTGATGAGCGGCGTGCGCCCGGCGCCAGTAATCATATGGGGTCAGCGTAAGCACGCCGATGGCACGCCCTGTCCAATCGTCGAGGCCGCGGCGAGCGAAGAACGAGCCGTGGCCGCAATCGTGCTGGATCATGAAAAGCCGCAGAAGGAAGGCTGCGGCCGGAATGATTGCGATGAGCCCGAACCAGAACCCGCTGGCGAGGGAAAAATAGGCGACGGCCCAGAAGCCGGCGAGCGGGACGATGGTGACAAGAAGCTCGAAGGCGCTGCGTCCAATGCGGGGCTGACGGTATTTCGCAAGCGTCTTCAACCAAGCTGCGGCATCATTTTCGGCAAGCGAAGCCGGCGGGCAGACATGTGCATTCATCAAAACTGGTCCGTGTTCCTCGACTCGTAAATCATCTGCCAGGCTGTGGCCTTGCGCCTGAGCTTCAGTTGCAATGGCTGAAGGTGTCAGGCCTGACGAGCCTTGCGTGCCGCATAGCGGCGATCGCGCTCGGCTTTGCGGGCAGCCTCGGCCGCCACGGCACGTGAAGCGTGATCGGCAATTTCAGCCTGCCGCGCTTCGGTTTCTTTCCGCTCCATGGCTTCGGCCGCCGCCATCGCTGCTGCGGCTTCCGCCCGCTTCAGCGCTTCGCGTTCGGCGCGACGAGCCTCGCGTGCAACCGCCACTGTTTCGCGGGCGGCAAGCCGCTCCTGCATCTCCGGGTCGGTTGCCTTGGGGGCGGCGGCGAATTTTGCCAGAAGCTGACGCTTGGCTTCGGCCGCAGCAATACGGCGCTCGGCAAAGCCATTGTCGTTCGGGTGTCTCAATGGAAAATCCTTAATTCTCGCTGGTGACGAGCCGGTCACGCTCTCGGAAAGAAAAGGCGGATGTCGTGCCGGCAAATAGAGCCTCAGAACAGAAAAAGGCCAGACATCCGCCTGGCCTTTTCGAACTTCTTGCCGCCATGCCAGTACATCCGTGGTCATCGGCGGCTAAAAGCTTTAGGCAGCGCGGAGCTGGCCTGCGGACATTTTGCCCGACTTGTTGTCGCGCTCGAGCTCGAAGCCGAGCTTCTGGCCTTCGACGATCGAGTTCATCCCTGAGCGCTCGACGGCCGAAATGTGAACGAACACGTCGGCGCTGCCGTCGTCAGGCTGGATGAAGCCGAAGCCTTTGGTGGAATTGAACCATTTAACTGTGCCAGTGGTCATAACGAACCCTTTCTTAGCAATATTGATCACCGCTGGGCGACGCACAGCGGGCATTTTTCGACTTTTGAAAGGAGAAGTTCGTTAAGAAGCGCGAGGCGCAGCAAAAACAAATATCGGCAAACAAAGTATCGATGGTGTCCAGTACAGCTTTTTGACCGGCGCGTCAACTTCTTGTTTTGAGTTTCGCATATATACTACCTTTGCTAGAAATCGGGGGATGAGTCACCCTGCCGCCTTGCCACGCAAAGGGGGACGCCGGGAAGTGCGTGAAGATCGTGACTTCACATGCCCCGCCGCGGCAGAGGGTATGCATCGGCTTCGTAAAGCCTCCGCATCTGTTGACCATCGTAGCGGGCTTCGTCGACCTCCAGGACGGAGCCGCGAAGCATCGCGACCGGCATATCCTCGATCGCAAAGCGAATTGCTTCCGCGGCCGATTCAAACCTCTTGTATCGAAGGCGGCTCGTTCTTCTCACGGTCTTACATGGATAAAGTCCTGCGCCGGCACTGTAATCAAACGTCGCCATGGAGCCGCTCCTTGGGGGCGAACAAAGCGTCGGCTGTCCTCATACGCTTTTCAAGGCGCCTCTGCCTTTCAACTGGCCTGAGTTCCCGCATCCTGCGGACTTGTCTGGCGCGTATCTCCTGCAACTTGGCAGCATTTGAGCCTTCGGGCATTGCGCGCGAAAATAGGCTTTCCGCCACGTGGCGGGTCGTGTCTTTCATAAGGGGTATCCTAAGACTGGATGCGCGCCGGGATAACTTGTAGCGCGATTATCTCCTGCCATGGGCGGAGTTCGAAACGTTGCAAATCGGGAGTCGCCAAGCACCCGGACGAACCGGGGATCACGTAGCCGAAAGCTGAAACGCAGTGTTTAGGTGGTGACGCGTACTGTCCAATTCAAGACGGCTACTGCTGCCCGCCGAAAAGCGCAACGTCCTTGGCGTCACCGACGCGGCAGAAGCTATAGGCCCGGCGCCTCTACTTCCGTGAGAGTCACTTCTGCTTCTTTCCGAGACCTAACCCGCTGTTCGCAAACTTTGCGGTCGTGCCCTGTAGGCCCGCGCCCGGAGCCACGGTCTTGTCTTTTTTCGGCTTTCGCGTTTCGCGATTGCTTCTAGCTTGGCCCTTGGCCATCTGATGCTCCTGAATTTTCGGTTTATGATCGGTTGCGCTGCGGCGTCAGCGCACTCTTACTCAGCAAGGACGAAGCTTTGCGCCACGAAAGCAGGAAAGCCTGGCGGCTCGCGCTGCCAAGTTGAACCGTTTGATGCGCGGTGCTGCCGCTGGCTCGCCTTTACCATTATGCTGAAGCCGAACGTTTTCGCCGTAACCAAATTCGCTGACGCTGACGAGATTACGAGCGACGATGTGAAGGTGGAGGTCGGAAGACATGCTGTCCTCCTTTCTTTGGGGCCAGGACACCAAGGCCCCGAAGCAGCAGCGCCCTGACAATGGCTGCTGACGTTGAGAACATGCGCCCTTTAGCAGCCAAGCGCAAGGGCGCCGGCCGTTTTGCTACTTGTCGAACGATGTTCTCGTGATGACGCAACGGATCGCCTAGTTCTCCGGTAACAGGCGACACTTGCCCTTAGGGCCTTCATGCAGAGACTGTAGTGTGCCTGATCTGAACGTCGCAGATCGGGACTGCTGGCAGCTTACCGTCGCGGCGTGATACCGACCCTGGCCAACATCCGTGTCAACAGGGCCTCCGAAGCCGTCTACGTGAGGGACGGTCATTTCCCTGCTTTCTCCACATCATGCAACCGCTCAAGGAGAACTCTTATATTCTTTGGGAGTTTGGGGATGACCGTAAAAACGGGAAGTGATCGGAGAAAAGCGACGTGGGAGTCGGTTGCCATCACCTGCCGGATATGCGTCGCCACGTCCCTGTGGGGCTTCTTCATGTCGCCGTTCCTAAAGAGGAATAACACCACGACTGAGAGAATGTTCCCTAAAAGGGGTTTGTGGCGGACAGGCAAGAATTGGCTGGGGAACCTGGATTCGAACCAGGACTAACGGAGTCAGAGTCCGCTGGTCTACCGTTAACCTATTCCCCAAGGCCTGCAGGCGTGGTCGCCCGCGTCGGTGTGGCGGGCTTATAAACAAAAGAACCGCCGATGCAAATACCTTTTGGCAAAAAAATGCGGCCGGCCTGTGGTGAAGGCGCGATCCGTCGGTCACGACGATCCGGAGCGTCGGCCTTCGCCCGCAAGGCGGCGGAGAATTGGGGCGAATTCGAGCCTTAAAAAAAGTTTGGCGAAAAAGGGCGGCGCTGGTACAGTCGCGCCAACGCAAAATCGAGAGAGCGCCTTGAGCGGCCGGAAGGCTTCGCGCGGCGCGATGGTTGAGACAAGTGAAAGACCCCGAACACGGCGCAACGCCGTCTGAATCCGGGGCGTCGGCAGCAGGTCGTGGCGAGGCGCATAAGCTTGTGCCGCGCGGCGGCAAGGGGAAACGGAGGCGGCGCAAGCCGTCCGGTTCGCCGTCTGCAATTGCCAGCCCATCCGGGCTTTCCGGAGAGGCAGGGCGTCCCGCAGCACTGAACGAAGCGGAGCCGGCGCGCAAGCGCAAGCGGCGCCGCCGTTCGAAGGCCGCAAGGCCGCAGAGTCAGGCTGCCGCCGGCGTTTCCGGCGCCGCCACCCACGAGCCACCGATCACCGACAAGAAGGGCCAGAAGCGCGGCAAGAAGGCGCGTCAAAGGCGTGGCCTGCAGGGGCGGCCGCTCGCTTCCAGCGGCAAGCCGCTGACCTCCGACCGGCAAGCCTCGCGCGATGTTCCGGCCGCGCCGCAGCAGCCGCGCAAGGACGAGGTGCGCGCTCCCTATCTTGCGCCCAGCGAGCCACCGGCGCCGCTTTATGCGGCGCTCGATCTCGGCACCAACAATTGCCGCCTGCTGGTCGCCCAGCCGACCCGGCCGGGGCAGTTCCGCGTCGTCGACGCCTTTTCCCGCATCGTCCGGCTCGGCGAGGGCCTCGGCGCCAGCGGCAGGCTCTCCGACGATGCGATGGAACGCTCCGTCGAAGCGTTGAAGATCTGCGCCGGCAAGCTCAGTGCCCGGTCGATTCGCCGACGTCGGCTGATCGCCACCGAGGCGGCGCGCGCCGCCGAAAACGGCGAGGCCTTCCTCAAGCGCGTTGCCGAGGAAACCGGCCTCGATCTCGAAATCATCGACCGCGAAACCGAGGCGCGGCTTGCCGTTTCCGGCTGCTCCTCGCTCGTCGATCGCGAGACCAAGTCGGTCGTCCTCTTCGACATCGGCGGCGGCTCGTCGGAAATCGCGGTGATCCGCATCGGCGACAACCGCTCGAGCCGGCTTGCCAACCACATCACCCATTGGACCTCGCTGCCCGTCGGCGTCGTCACCCTGTCCGAACGCCACGGCGGCGAGCATGTCACACCTGATAGCTTCGAGACGATGGTGCGCGAGGTCGAAGGCATGCTCGACCGGTTCGACGGCCCCTCGGTCGAAGCGCTGGAAAGCGCCTCCGGCAGCGGCTTCCACCTGATCGGCACGTCGGGCACGGTGACAACGCTGGCCGGCGTCCATCTCGACCTGCCGCGCTACGACCGGCGTCGCGTCGACGGTCTCTGGCTCTCCGACGAGGAGGTCTCGGCGATGCAGGCACGGCTGCTCTCCTGGGATTTCGCCGCGCGGGCCGCCAATCCCTGCATCGGTCCGGACCGAGCCGATCTGGTACTTGCCGGCTGCGCCATCCTCGAGGCGATCCGCCGCCGCTGGCCGTCGAACCGTATGCGTGTCGCCGACCGTGGGCTCAGAGAGGGTCTGCTGACCGACATGATGGCCGATGACGGGGCCTGGCGGCGCGGGCGTCCGCGTCGCTACCAGCAGCGCGGCTCGGCCCTGGCGAGCGAAGAGCGGCAGAGGTCCCACGAAGGGAACAATGCATGACGAAATCCCCGATCGGCGGCAACCGCAGCGGCCGCAAGCTCGGCCAAAAGGTGAAGAAGGGCAAGCTCAAGGCATCCTCGCGCCGTTGGCTTGAACGGCACATCAACGACCCTTACGTGCAGCGCGCCCAGCTCGAGGGCTATCGCGCCCGGGCGGCTTTCAAGCTTTTGGAGATCGACGAGAAGCACAAGATTTTGGCCGGCGCCCGGCGCATCATCGATCTCGGCGCCGCACCCGGCAGCTGGTCGCAGATCGCTGCCAAGGTGACGAATTCGACCGATGCGGATCCGCGCGTCGCCGCAATCGACTTTCTCGAGATGGACCCGATCCCGGGGGTCCGCTTCCTGCAGATGGATTTCCTCGACCCCGAAGCGCCGGAAAAGCTCAAGGAGGCGGTCGGCGGCACGCCCGACCTCGTCATCTCCGACATGGCGGCGCCGACCACCGGCCATCGTCAGACCGACCATCTGCGCACCATGCATCTCTGTGAAGTGGCGGCGCATTTTGCGGTCGACGTGCTCGCCAAGGGAGGGCACTTCCTGGCAAAAACCTTCCAGGGCGGTACGGAGCGCGACCTTCTCAACATGCTGAAGCAGAATTTCCGCCAGGTCATCCATGTGAAGCCGGCCTCGTCGCGCGCTGAATCGGTCGAGATGTTCCTGCTGGCCAAGGATTTCAAGGGTCGGCAGAAGGCCGGCACGGAGACGGAAGCCGAAGAAGAGGCGGCGGAATAGGCATGTTGCTCTACGTGACGGTCGGCACCAACGACCTCGAACGCGCCGGCGCGTTCTATGACGGCGTGCTCCCAACCCTCGGCTACCGCCGCCAGCGGTGGGACGAAACCGAGATCGGCTACGGCGGCGATGGTGATATGCGCGTCCGCTTCTGGGTGGTCACCCCGTTTAATCGCGAGCCTGCCACCTATGGCAACGGCGTGAGCATCGCGCTCGTGGCCGAGACACGAGGCGCCGTCGATGCCTTTTATGCCGCGGCGCTTGCAAACGGCGGCACCGACGAGGGCGCGCCGGGGCTGCGGCCGTTCCACGCGCATTTTTATGGCGCCTGGGTCCGCGATCTCGATGGCAACAAGATTGCCGCCGTCTGCGAGCGGCCGGAATAGGGCAGGATACGTACGGCCCGTCTGAGAAGACAATCGAGGTGGACCCGCCCCCCTCTGCGATGTTCCCATAGAGCAGTCTGATTAGAGAGCTACTTACCGGCCGTCGCCTCGGCTTCCCGCAGCGCCTTTCGATGGCCGGAGACGGAAGCGCCGGCATTCTTCGCCATCGTCAAAAACGGGATCGCCGCCAGCAGATTGGCGACCGCGATGATCATGAAGGCGATGTGAAAGTCGTCGAGCGCCAGCGGTCCGCCGCCGATCGCGGTTCGGATTTCCAGGATCGCGCCCGCCACCGCCACGCCGAGCGCAAGGCTGATCTGCTGCAGCACGGCGCTCATCGACGTTGCCTTGCTGGCGTCGGCGTCGTCGATGTCGGCGAAGGAAAGTGCGTTGACGCTGGTGAAGAAGAAGGAGCGGGCAAAGCCGGCGATGAGCAGGATCGTGAGCATGACGAGGTAAGGCGTCGCCGGCGTGAAGAAGCCGTTCACGAAGGTGGTGCCGGCGGCGATGATGGCGGCAATGATCAGCGTCGTGCGGAAGCCGGCAAAGGCGAGAACGCGGCGGGCGAAGAATTTCGTGGTGATCGCGCCGACGGCGCCGATGAAGGTGATCAGCCCCGACTGGAACGGATTGAGGCCGAAGCCGATCTGCAGCATCAGCGGCATTAGGAACGGAACGGCGCCGACGGAGATGCGGAAGACCGTGCCGCCGATCGAGGCGGCACGGAAGGCGCTGTCGCGAAACAGCCCGAGGTCGAGCACCGGTGCCGGATGGCGGCGCGCGTGGAAGATGTAAAGGAAGGTCGCGGCAATGCCGGCCGCGACGGAAGCGATGCCGACCGCCGGCGGCAGGGCCGGCAGGCTGATGACCGAAAGTCCGAAGACGATGCCCGAGGCGGCGATGCCGCCGAGCAGAAAGCCGAGAATGTCGACCGGCGGCGGGTTCTGCCGCTCCATCTCCGGCAGGTAGATGCCGGAAAGCACATAGCCCGCAATGCCGACCGGCACATTGATCAGGAAGATCCAGTGCCAGGAGAAATAGGTGGTGATGAAGCCGCCGAGCGGTGGGCCCGCCAAGGGTCCGACGAGAGCCGGAATGGTGAGCAGCGCCATGGCGGAGACGAGCTCGCTGCGCGGCGTGCCGCGCACCAGCACGAGCCGCGCGACCGGCGTCATCATCGCGCCACCCATGCCCTGCAGGAAGCGCGCCAGCACGAAGGCGACCAAGCTGTCTGCGACGGCGCAGAACACCGATCCGGCGACGAACACGAGCATCGCCGTGCGGAAGATGCGCTTGGCGCCGAAGCGGTCCGCCATCCAGCCGCTCAAGGGAATGAAGATTGCGAGCGCAACCATATAGGAGGTGAGCGCCAGCTTGAGCGTGATCGGCCCGACGCCGATGTCATGCGCGATCGCCGGGAGCGACGTCGAAATGACGGTGGAATCCATCTGCTCCATGAAAAGAGCGACGGCGAGGATCATCGGGACGATGCGGTTCATGAGAGACCTTGGATGCGGGGTCGGCGTCCGGTAGACGGTCCCGATGGCTTTGTCGAGGCAAACCGGCGATTGCAGATCAAATGCCTGTGATCCGGCTGACCTTTTCCCTCAAGGCCGCTACTTCTTGCCTGCTGGCATGCAAGGGCAGCGCCAATCTACAGGAGCGATCATGATCACACAGAGTTTGAAGCGCCGAACCCTGTCGGAGCGGGAGCGGCTGCCTTGGCGGCGCCGGGCCTGTTGAGTGGAATTGCCAATGCTCAGGAAAGTGCAAAGGGTGCCATGACGGATGACGCGGCTTTCAAGGCCTTCAAGCTCGGCACCTTCAAGGTGACGGTGATCAGCGACGGCACGCGCGCCTCGCAAATCCGCACGAAACCTATGGTACCAATCAGCGGGCGGAGGCGGTATCCGCGCCACTCGAGCAGAATTTCCTGCCGACCTCCGGCTTCATCAACGGCTTCTCGCCGGTGCTGGTCGATACCGGATCGGAGATCGTGCTGTTCGATACGGGGCTCGGCGAAGGCGGCCGGGAGGCAGGGACCGGAAGGCTCGCCGACGGCATCCGGGCCGCAGGCTATACGCCGGAGCAGGTCTCGGTCGTCGTCATCACCCATATGCACGGCGATCACATCGGCGGTCTTGTGGAAGGCGGCAAACCGGCCTTTGCGAATGCCCGCTATGTGACCGGACAGGTGGAGTTCGACTTCTGGAAGGATCAGGCCCGTGTCGGCACGCCCGCCGAAAACGGTCATAAGGCGGTGCTTGCCAAGGTCGTGCCGCTGGCGGAAAGGACCACCTTCGTCGCCGACGGCGCCGAGGTCGTGCCGGGGATCAGCGCCATCGCCGCTTTCGGCCACTCTCCGGGGCACATGATCTACAGGCTCGAATCGGAGGGCAAGGCGCTGATCCTGACCGCGGACACCGCCAACCACTATGTCCTGTCGCTGCAGCGGCCCGATTGGGAAGTCCGCTTCGACATGGACAAGACGGCCGCCGGCGCCACCCGGCGCAAGGTGTTCGATATGATCGCGACCGATCGGCTGCCCTTCATCGGCTATCACATGCCTTTTCCCGCGGTCGGCTTCGTCGAGCGGCGGGACCAGGGCTACCGCTTCGTGCCGGTAACCTACCAGTTCGACATCTGAATCCGGCGCTTTGTTGCTCTGCAACAACAAATATGCGGGGCCCGGGAAATTTCCGGGCCCCGACTATTTCCATTCTGACATATCCGTGTTACGAGCCCTCGCCAACTTCCAAGACAAGCTTTGAAGTCACCCGGTGGACAAGTCGCTGATGGTCCCCGGGGATTTTCGTATATTCGAAGAGGAACTGGCCATGGCGCGCATCATCGAAACGGCAACCGGTCTGGAGGCTTTGACCTTCGACGACGTCCTGCTGCAGCCGGGACATTCCGAGGTGATGCCCGGTCAGACGAATATCGCGACCCGCATAGCCCAGGATATCGATCTCAATCTGCCGATTCTTTCGGCCGCCATGGACACGGTCACCGAGGCGCGACTCGCGATCGCCATGGCCCAGGCCGGCGGCATCGGCGTCATCCACCGCAATCTGACGCCCGCCGAACAGGCCGAAGAGGTCCGCCAGGTCAAGAAGTTCGAAAGCGGCATGGTCGTCAATCCGGTGACGATCGGACCGGACGCGACGCTGGCGGACGCGCTGGGCCTGATGAAGGCGCACGGCATTTCCGGCATTCCGGTCGTAGAGAACGGCGGCAGCGGCGGCCAGAAGCAGGGCCGCCTCGTCGGCATCCTGACCAACCGCGACGTCCGCTTCGCGTCCGATCCGGCGCAGAAGATCTATGAACTGATGACGCGGGAAAACCTCGTCACCGTCAAGGAAAGCGTCGATCAGCAGGAGGCCAAGCGCCTCTTGCACAAGCACCGGATCGAGAAGCTGCTGGTCGTCGATCCGGAAGGCCGCTGCGTCGGCCTGATCACGGTCAAGGACATCGAGAAGTCGCAGTTGAACCCGAACGCCTCCAAGGACTCCCAGGGACGGCTTCGCGCCGCCGCTGCGGTCAGCGTCGGCGACGACGGCTTCGAGCGCGCCGAGCGACTGATTGACGCCGGTGTCGACCTGATCGTCGTCGACACCGCGCACGGCCATTCGCAGCGCGTCCTCGACGCGGTCAGCCGGGTGAAGAACCTTTCGAACTCGGTCCGCATCATGGCCGGTAATGTTGCAACGGCGGACGGCACCAAGGCTCTGATTGACGCCGGCGCCGATGCCGTCAAGGTCGGCATCGGTCCGGGCTCCATCTGCACCACCCGTATCGTTGCCGGCGTCGGCGTGCCGCAGCTCGCCGCGATCATGGCGGCCGTCGAGGCGGCGCAGGCCTCGGGCATCCCGGTGATCGCCGACGGCGGCATCAAATATTCCGGCGACCTCGCCAAGGCGATCGCCGCCGGCGCGTCTGCCGTCATGGTCGGCTCGCTGCTCGCCGGCACCGAGGAAAGCCCCGGCGAGGTCTTCCTCTACCAGGGCCGTTCCTTCAAGGCCTACCGCGGCATGGGTTCGGTCGGCGCCATGGCGCGCGGTTCGGCCGACCGCTATTTCCAGGCGGAAGTCCGCGACACGCTGAAGCTCGTGCCGGAAGGCATCGAGGGCCAGGTGCCCTACAAGGGGCCGGTCGGCGGCGTGCTGCACCAGCTCGCCGGCGGTCTCAAGGCGTCGATGGGCTATGTCGGCGGCGCGACGATCAAGGACTACCAGGAGCGCGCCACCTTCGTGCGCATCTCCGGCGCCGGCCTTCGCGAGAGCCACGCCCATGATGTGACGATCACCCGCGAGAGCCCGAACTATCCGGGCGCCGCTTGATATCTTCCCTGGGACGCCGTCCGTCCGGCGTCCCACTTTCTTTCCTCAAGCGTTCCATTCGAGACTTTGAAGCGGAGCACCGATGACGGGGTTCGAGATATTCTGGCCCGTGGTCGCCCATGTCGCGCTGGTCTTCGCGCTCTATGCGCTCCTCTCGACGCGCCGATCTGCGGTTGTGCGCGCCGGCAAGGCGGAGCCATCTGAGTTTCGCGAGAACCGGGGAGAGCCGAGCGAGAGCCTGGTCGTGCGTAACAGCATCGCCAACCAGTTCGAACTGCCGGTGCTCTTCCATGCCTGCTGCGTGCTTCTCTACATCACCGCAGCTGACAATCTTCTGGCGGTGGGCCTTGCCTGGGTGTTCGTCGGATCCCGCTACGCGCACGCGTTCGTTCATGTGACCAGCAACCGGCTCCGCCATCGCGGCCCTCTCTTCCTGGCCGGCTTTGTCATGCTTGCAGCCATGTGGGCCTGGCTCGCCCTCTGGATGGCGATGAACTGACGATCGCCGTCAGTCGGTCCGACTGTCTCAGCTCGGAGACAATCTCCTGCTCGAAACGTCCGGCGCTTGATGAGCGTCAAGGGACCCCGGCCGGCCCTGCCGCTAAGCCTGCATCCGTCAACGCGCTGCTTTGGCGGAGGGTAATGCGGCGCTGGCACAATTGCCAACATTGAACATCGGAGGAGATCGATATGGCCGGAATGATGAAAGCCGCCGTGGTGTGCGAATTCGGCAATCCGCTTGTGATCGAGGAATTGCCCATACCGCAGCCTGGACCGGGGCAGGTCCTGATCAAATACGAGGCCACGGGCGTGTGCCACACCGACCTGCACGCCGCCAAGGGCGATTGGCCGGTTCGCCCCAATCCGCCCTTTATCCCCGGCCATGAGGGTGTCGGCTACGTCGCCAAGTCGGCGCCGGCGTCACGCGGCTGAAGGAGGGCGACCGCGTCGGCGTCCCATGGCTGCACACGGCCTGCGGCTGCTGCACGCCATGCCGAACCGGCTGGGAAACGCTGTGCGGCAGCCAGCAGAACCAGCGGCTATACGGTCGACGGTACTTTTGCCCAGTACGGCCTGGCGGATCCGGATTTCGTCGGCAAGCTGCCCGGCAAACTGGAGTTCGGTCCGGCCGCACCGGTGCTTTGCGCCGGTGTGACGGTCTACAAGGGCCTGAAGGAGACGGAGGTGAAACCCGGCGAATGGGTTCTCGTCCGGGCATCGGCGGCCTCGGCCACATGGCCGTGCAATATGCAAAGGCCATTGGCATGCATGTCGCTGCGGCCGACATCTTCCCGGACAAGATCGCGCTTGCCGAAAAGCTCGGCGCCGACCTCGTCGTCGATGCACGGGCGGGTGACGCTGTCGAGGAGGTGCAGAAGCGGACCGGCGGTGTCCACGGGGCGCTGGTCACAGCGGTCTCGCCAAAGGCGATGGAGCAGGCCTACCGGATGCTGCGTTCAAAGGGCACCATGGCCCTCGTCGGTCTGCCACCGAGCCAGATCTGCCTGCCGGTCTTCGACACGGTGCTGAAGCGCATCACGGTGCGCAAACTCGATCGTCGGCACCCGCCAGGATCTTGAGGAAGCCTTGGAATTTGCCGGCGAGGGCAAGGTCGGGGCCCTCTTCTCCTGGGACAAGATCGAAAACATCAACGCCATCTTCGAGCGCATGGAAGAAGGCAAGATCGACGGCCGCATCGTTCTCGACCTGAGTTGAGGCATCGATCACAGCAAGTAACGCAGTTTTGACGTGTACCTGCCGCCCGCTGACCTATCCTGTCGGCGGGCGGCGCGGCTATCGCTGCGCGGCCTTCGGAAAAACGCCGGAGGAGAGCGTCATGAACAAGCCTGAGATCACCCAGGCAATGATCGATGCCTATGACGAATACACCCATCTGACCCTGGATCGCCGTCGCTTCATGGAGAGGCTGACGGCTCTTGCCGGTTCGGCGGCGGCCGCCGCGGCAATCGCCCCGATGCTGGCCGCCAACAGCGCCAAGGCCGAGGTGGTCGCCGCGACGGACGAGCGGATCAAAGGCGAGGACATCACCTATCTCGGTGCCGATGGCGAGATGAAGGGCTATCTGGTCAAGCCGGCCAGCGCATCCGGAAAACTCCCGGCGGTCATCGTCATCCATGAGAATCGCGGCCTCAACCCACATATCAAGGATGTCGCCCGTCGCGTCGCCCTCGAAGGCTTCGTCGCGCTCGCTCCGGATTTCCTGTCGCCCGACGGCGGCACGCCGAGCGACGAGGACAAGGCGCGCGAAATGATCAGCGCGCTCGACGCCGGTGAGACCAACTCCAACGCGGTGGCGACCGTCGCCTTCCTCAAGGGACATGCGGAAAGCACCGGCAATGTCGGCGCGATCGGCTTCTGCTGGGGCGGCGGCATGGTCAATCGCCTGGCGGTGAACTCGCCTGACCTCAAGGCCGGCGTCGCCTATTACGGCTCCCAGCCGAAGGCCGAGGATGTGGCGAAGATCAAGGCCGCCATGCTTCTCCACTATGCGGGGCTCGACGAGCGCATCAATGCCGGCATCGAGGCTTACCGCAAGGCCCTGACCGAAAACGGCAAGGACGCCACGATCCATGTCTATGAGGGCGTCAACCATGCCTTCAACAACGACACCTCGGCCGCCCGCTACGACAAGGCGGCGGCCGATCTCGCCTGGGGGCGGACGATCGAGTTCCTGAAGACGAAGCTCGCTTGATCGCGCCGAGTTCCGGGGTGGGCTGATCGCTGGCCGTTCTCCCTACCCCTCGGTCCCGCTGGATATCCAGCGGGCACAGTCGACGATCGCTTCTGCCAGCGCGTCCATGTCGCGCCGGCGCGGATTGCTGCGGCGCCAGATAAGGCCGATCTCGCGCGCCGGGCCGGGATCGGCGAAGGGTACGATGCGGATCGCGTTGCGTGCCGCCTCGCTCGGTATAGCAATCTCCGGAATGAGCGTCATGCCCATGCCGTTCGCCACCATCTGCAGAAGCGTCGCCATGGAGGTGGCGCCGAAGCTCATCAACTGCCGTTTTCCGGCGGTGTTGCAGACGGCCAATGCCTGGTCGCGCAGGCAATGGCCTTCCTCGAGCAGCAGCAGTTGCGAGATATCGACCTGCTCCTCCGTCATCGGCGACATCAGCACGTTGCGGTCGTTGTCCGCCACGGCCATGAAAAACCGGTCCGAAAACAGCGGGCGCGTGGCGATGCCGTCGGCATCGATCGGCAGCGCGGCGACGACAGCGTCGAGGCGGCCGTCACCAAGGTCGGCGACCAGCCTGTCGGTCAGCGACTCCTTGAGCTCGATTTCGATATCCGCATATCGCGCCCGCAGATAGGGAATGAGCTGCGGCACCAGATAGGGCGCCAGCGTCGGGATGACGCCAAGGCGGATGCGCCCTTCGAGCGTTCCCGAATTCGCCCGGGCGCTCTCCTCCAGCCGGTCGACTTCGGCTAGAATCGCCCGGACCCGCACCAGCACGTCCTCGCCCTTGACGGTCAGAAACACGCCGCCGCGGCTTCTCTCCACGAGCTTGACCCCGAGATGCTCTTCCATCTCCATGATCTGCGCCGAAAGGGCCGGCTGGCTGACATGGGCGAGCTCGGCCGCGCGGCCGAAATGGCGGGCCGTGGCGAGCGCATCGAAATAGCGCATCTGGCGAAGCGTCAGCATGATAGGACATGCTTATTGAAAAGCAGCTAGCAGCACAATTGCAGATTATGCAGTTCGTGAGCCCGCTTACCAGCCGGGCAGCATATGGCTCTGCCTCAGGCGCGGATAGCGCGGATAGCCCTTGATGTCGTTGTCGAGGTCGTCATTGACCGCGATCGGCGTGATGTTGTCGAGGCAGGCGGTGATGTGATTGGTGATGGCGTTCGACAGCGAGGGCGAAAGTCCGGGCCGCTTCATGATGCCGATCTGCACCGGCGCGAGAGCCGGGAATCCGTCGGCGAGCGTCAAGACCTTCATGCCGGGACGAAGCGCCTACTCCGGCAGCACCGAGACCGCCATCCCGGCAAGCACCGCGGCAGCGACGACCGTCGACGACCAGCTTGTGAACAGGATCTGATACTCGCGGCCGGTCGCATCGAGCGCGGCACAGGCGGCCTGGCGCCAAACGCAGTCGCGCCGTCCGACAGCAAGCGGGATCGGCGCATTTTCCGGAAGCGGATGGTTGATTGAACTCACCCAGCAGAGCGGCTCGGTTCTCACCACGTCGGAGGGCCGAACCCGCGGATTGTGGGTGACGAGCGCGATGTCGAGGTCGCCCTTTGCCATCTTCTCGGCGAGATCGGCCGAGGGCTCGCAGACTATGTAGAGTTCGACATTCGGGTGGGTCTTCGCAAAGCGGCCGATGATTTCGGGCATGTAGCGGTCGGCATAGTCGTCGGGCGTGCCGATCCTCAGCGTGCCTTCAAGCCTGTTGTCGTCGAAGGAGGCGATCGCCTCGTTGTTGAGGCGGATCATCCGCCGGGCAAAATTCAAGAGCCTGTCGCCTTCGACGGTCAAGCGGTTGCCGCGCCCGTCCTTCATGAACAGCGGCTTGCCGATGCGTTCCTCCAGCCGGCGCATCTGCATCGACACCGCCGATTGGGTCTTGAAGACGCGATCGGCCGCCTTGGTGAAGCTGCCCGTGTCGGCGATGGCGACGAAGGTTTGCAACTGATCGATGTCGAGCGGTGCGGACATGGCCGGTTACCCATAAAATTGTTTGATGAATATCATTAGAAACATTCGTTGGACTGATCAATAAGGATTTGCGATTCATAGCGTGCAAATCACGTCGATCCTCCCGGCGACTTCACCGCCGATCAACCACATCGTTCCCGCCTGCCCCTGCGCGTGACCTCCGCGCAGTGGCATAGGCCTCTTCGTGCCCGAAAAAGGAGTTTTGTCATGCGCACGACCCAACACGCCCTCGATCTCGACCTCGCTGCTGGCAAGCCGTCGCTTGCGTCCCGTTCGGCAACGGTCATCGGCGTGCTGACGGGTGTCTGGCGCCTGTACCAAGACCGCCGCCAGATTGCGCGTCTGCATGATCTCGACGATCGGCAACTGCTCGACATGGGGCTGAAACGCGAAGATCTGCACGAGGCCATGACCTCGTCCTTCTTCGACAGTCCTGGCTGCTTCCTGACGCGCGCGTCGAGAAATCGGGCGAACCTCTTCTACCGGGGTGTCCGCCACGATTGACATTCCCCGTGGCGCGTCCGCCCCGCGTCGCGCGTCTGCACAGGCGCGCAACTCTGCAGGATGCGTCATTTGCGGCATGATCCGGCGAAAGCCTGCCGCCATCGCGCGTATCATGCCGCGAAATTCCAGCTACGGTGATGCTGATCATCGATGCGTTCCCCGCAGGGTATGAGCCAATAGACCCTGCCGCTTGCCCGGTACATGCCAAGACATGTACCGGGCTTTTTTTCTGGGGAAAAAGCAAGTTCGGGAAGGCGTTTGCCCCTCATCCGGCCTGCCGGCCACCTTCTCCCCGCGAGCGGGGCGAAGGAGCCTCGCGGCGACGCCAGAGTCCCCTCTCCCCGTCAGAACGGGGAGAGGGTGAGGGGCAAAATCATGCCTCGCCGCCTGAGCGCTTCTGATAGCTCTCGAACAGCGCGTCGATATTCTTTTGATATTCCTTCTGCATCTCAAGTCCGCTGTCGAACATGCTGTTCATCATCTGCGAGAACTGAGCAAAAGCAGGGTTTTCCTGGGGTGGCTTTTCGGCCGCCGCGCTGCTGCCGCGCAACATGTCCTGATAGGCCTTGAAGAAGGGATTGTCGGCGAAAAAATCGGGTGTTTTTGGCTTCTCTTGCGTCTTGCCGACGCCAAAGAACCCTTGCATCGCCTGAGTGAAGGGATTGTCGAACGGGTTTGGCTGAGGCTCGGGCTTCCTGGCGAGGCCGGTCGCCTCCATCCATTGCCGCATCAGCGTCATCATCGGATTGTTGGCGAGCGCTTCGTTCACCTGGCTAGTGGTCTCCTTGAAAAGGCCGCCCATCAGTGTGCTCGCCATCACCGGCAGCATCTGCTTGTAGACTTCCTGGCCGATGCCGGTGATTTGCGCCGCCTGAGCGGCGATCGCCCTCGACATCTCCTTCGAGCCGAACAGCTGGCCGAGGATGTCGTTGCCGGCCGCCACTCCTTCCGGCGTGAAGGCCTGCCGCATGTCCTCGAAATACTTGACATAATTGCCGGTCGAAAGGGCCGTCAGCAGCGCTCCGAAATCATAGGGATTGGCGGTGTTGCGCTTGAAGCCCGTGGAGAAGGCCGGCAACAGTGCCGCCGTCGCCTTGGTCATCTGCTCCTGGGCCAGACCAAACTGCTTTGCCATCAGCTCGATCGCCTGGCCGTTCTGCGCCTGTGCGAACATGTCAAAAAGCGGTGCCATGGCGGTTCCTTCCCGGGCGAGCGACGCATGTCATTGCACTATAACGGGAATCCAGGGTCTGGAAACCGCTTTTTGTCTAGGGACGGGGACGCGCTTCGCCCCTCAGTACTGGTATTCCGTGAAGACGGGATCCACGGAACGGTTCCAGCGGCCGTTATAGAGGGCCAGCAGGTCCTCGGCGAGCGTCGCCTTCTTCGCCAGGACCTCGTCGAGCGGCTCCAGGAAATGGCTCTCGTCGATGCCGTCGCCGTTCAGACGGTTGCGCCGCTTCAGCCCCGCGCGCGAAATCGTCAGCACCTCGCGGGCGATGTCGAAGAGCGACGCCGTTCTGAACCTCGCGGCCAGCCCCTCGGCGGGAACCGCATCCCTCAGCGCCTGAACCTCGTCGTAAGTCCAGTCGCTCGTAAGTGCCTCGGCGTCCGCCAATGCCTGGTCGTCATAGAGCAGGCCGACCCAGAAGGCGGGGAGCGCGCAAATCCGTCGCCAAGGTCCGCCGTCGGCGCCGCGCATCTCGAGGAATCGCTTCAGCCGGACGTCGGGGAAAAGGGTCGAAAGATGGTTGGTCCAGTCGCCCATATTCGGCTGCCACTCGGCGATCTCATCCTTCAGCGCCCCGTTCATGAACTGGCGGAAGGTGACATGCGTACAGTCATGATAATGGCCGTCGCGCACGACGAAATACATCGGCACGTCGAGCGCCCATTCGACGTAATCGACAAAGCCGAAGTCCGCCTTGAAGGCGGATGGCAGCAGGCCGGCCCGCCGGTTGTCGGTGTCGCGCCAGATGTCGCCGCGCCACGAAAGCAGCCCGTTCGGCTTGCCGTCGGTGAAAGGCGAGCTGGCAAAGAGCGCCGTGGCGAGCGATTGCAGCTTCATCGATACGTGCATCTTGCGCCGCATGTCCTCCTCGGAGGAGAAGTCGAGATTCACCTGGATCGTGCAGGTGCGGTACATCATGTCGAGGCCCTTGGTGCCGACCTTCGGCATGTAGCGCGTCATGATCGCGTAGCGCGATTTCGGCATTCGCGGCGTCTCTTCGAAGGTCCATTTCGGGCTGCCGCCGATGCCGAGGAAGCGGATGCCGAGCGGTTCGGCGATTTCGCGAAGCACGGCGAGGTGCTGGTTCGATTCCTTGCAGGTCTGATGCAGGTTCTCGAGCGGCGCACCGGAAAGCTCGAACTGGCCGCCCGGCTCCAGCGAGATTGCGCCGTTGCCGCCGTGGTCGGCAAGTCCGATGATGTTGCCTTCGTCGAGGATCGGCTCCCAGCCGTTCCTTTGAGCCATGCCCTTCAGAAGCGCCTCGATGCTCGCCTCGCCGAAATAGGGCACGGGGCTGTTGTCTGCCTTGAAGAAGGCGAATTTCTCGTGCTCCGTTCCGATCCGGAACTTCTCCTTCGGCTTCGATCCGGACGCGAGGTAGGCGGTCAGGTCGGCGACGGAGGTGACCGGCGTCTGGTCGGTGGTGTCTCGGGCCATATTCGTCTTCTTCGTATGTGCGGGATCCCGCCGGCAGCAGGACTGGATGGAGGGTGCTTGAACCGTAATCAAGTGCGGTGCAAGTCAATTTCTTTCAAGATGCCGTCAAAAAAACTCCGTGCCGGTGCCGGTGCCGATCGAGGGCTTCATTGCCAGTCGCCGAGCGTTGCCTGAATGATCGCAAGCGCGGCCACGGCTGCCGTATCGGCGCGCAGGATGCGCGGGCCAAGCGGGATGGCGGTGACGTAGTCGAGGCTGCGCAGCAGCACCCGCTCGGCTTCCGAGAAGCCGCCTTCCGGACCGATCAGCAGGGCGAGGCGGCGCTCGCTGATCTTATCGAGGACCGGCAGCGGGTTCTGGCTCTCATTGCCCTCGTCGCAAAAGATGATGCGCCGCTCGCGCGGCCAGTCCGCCAAAAGCTCTTCGAGCCTTCGCGGCGGCTCCACCGAAGGAATGCCGAGAACGCCGCATTGCTCCGCGGCTTCGATTACATTGGCGCGCAGGCGGTCGAGATTGCCGAGCTTGCCTTGCACATGCTGGGTCATCACCGGCTGCAGCACGCCGGCGCCCATCTCGACGGCCTTCTGGACCAGATAGTCGAGCCGCCCCACTTTGAGCGGCGCAAACAGATAGACGAGGTCTGCGGGCGCAGGCTGCGGACGTGTCTGCTCGCTTGCCGTCAGAACGAGGTGTTTGCGGGACGGCAGGGACAATTCCGCACGCCATTCGCCGTCCCGTCCGTTGAACACCAGGACCGACGAGCCCTCGCCGAACCGCAGCACGTTGACGAGATAGTTGAACTGCTCCTTCGTGGCCTCGTGTCTGGCCCCCGTGTGGAGCGGGCTTTCGACGAACAGTCGCTGCATGCGGAAATTGGCGCGCATTCTGTTGCCCTTACAAAAACAGGCCGGCGAGGAGGCGGTAGACGAGTGCCGAAAGGAGCGCCGAGGCCGGAAGGGTGATTACCCAGGCGGCCACAATCGTCAGGAAGTAGGAACGGCGCACCAGCCGGCGGCGGCGCACCTCGGCGAAATTCGTTTCGATCGCCTCGCCCATGAAGTCGGATTGGCCGGTCCTCCGCCGGATATATTCCAGCCGGCGCTGCGAATGGCGTATGTACCATTCGCGGAAGAAGCCGACGCCGAAAACGGCGCCGACCGCCGTGTGCGTGGAACTGATCGGCAGACCCAGCGCCGATGCCAGGAGGACGGTGACCGCCGTCGCCAGCGCCACGCAGAAGGCGCGCATCGGATTGAGGCGGGTGATTTCCTCGCCGACGACGCGGATCAGGATCGGGCCGTAGAGCAGCAGGCCCAGAGCGATGCCGAAGGCGCCTATCAGCAGCACCCAAAAGGGCGCCTCCGACCGGGCGGCCGATATCGTGCCGTTGACGGCCGAGACGATCGCCGACAGCGGTCCGATGGCGTTCGACACGTCATTGGCGCCGTGGGCGAAGGAGAGCAGCGCGGCGGAGAAAACGAGCGGCAGGCGGAACAGCTTGCGAAGCGATTGGTTGCGGTTGTCGAGCCCCACGGACTGGCGATGAATCCACGGCCTGCACAGGCCGAAACAGGTCATGCCGGCGAGGGTGCCGATGAGGAGGGCGGTCCAGAGAGAAATCACCTGCAGATGGACGAACCCGAAGATCGCCACATAGGCCGTGAAAGAACCTGCCGTGACGCCGAGCACGATCGGCATCCAGTACCGCGCCGCCTCGATCTTGTCGTCGCGGTAGATGACGAATTCCTTGAGGAACGCCAGGAAGAGGGCGGCGATCGCGCCGCCGAGCAGGGGAGAGATCGACCAGCTCGCGGTGATCCCGGCGATCGCCCACCATTTGACGCTCGCCAGGCCCTCTGCCGCGAGGCCCGCGCCGATGATGCCGCCGGCGATCGAGTGAGTGGTCGAGACCGGGGCGCGCGCATAGGTGGCGATGTTGATCCAGACGGCCGAAGACAGCAGCGCCGCCATCATCACCCAGACGAGCGTGTCAGGGCTGACCAGCCTGGCGCCGTCGATAATGCCGGCTTCAATGGTCAGCGTCACTTTCCGCCCGGCGATCACGGCTCCGGCAATTTCGAAGACGGCGGCGATGGCAAGTGCCGTCGCCATCGTCATCGCCTTTGCGCCGACCGCGGCTCCGACATTGTTGGTGACGTCGTTGGCGCCGATGTTCATGGCCATGTAGGCGGCGATCGCGGCTCCCGCCACGACGATGGCCAGACCCGACGCACCGGTGAAATAGCTGGCTGCGAACACCATGCTGAGGATCAGGAAGAGCAGGCCGAGGCCGGGGGCGGCAAGCCTGCGCATCACATGTTGCGATGCCTCCTCGGCACGGCTGACCTTGTCGAGATCCTTGTCGATCGTCAGCTTCTCGAGGTGCAGGCGCGGCTTGGCCACAAATGTTTCTCCCTTGTCACATTCGCCAGTAGCGGTGCGCGGTGGCATATTCAAGCGATGTTTGGAAGGGCGGCGACGAGAAGGGCGCGCCACGCGGCGCCGGGGCTGCCGCCAAATACATGTTGCCCAAAAGAGTCCGGATCTTGGATGACGACTGCAAAGATCAGCGACCTAAAGTGCGTCGCTCGAACACGTTTGAAGACGCGCTTTAGACCTCGGATGCCGCAGGCTCCGGGGGGTGGGCGGCGGCCATCCGCTTGCCGAAGCCAAGGATCAGTTCCTTCAGCGAAGGTTCGGCGACGCGCCTGGCCGCCTCCTCGCAATCGACCCATTCGAGCTTCCGCTCGCCCTTCTCGGGAAAATTCTTGCAGAGACTGTCGACTTCGAGGGCGTGGACCTGGACCTTGCAAGGAATCTTCAAGCCATGATCCATGCGCTTCTTGTAGACATAGGAGCCGATGGCGGCCTTCTGCACCTTCCCTTTCACGCCAGCCTCTTCATAGGCCTCGCGTTCGGCGACTTCGTGCGCCCACTTTCCCTGCATCGGCCATCCCTTGGGAATGACCCAACGGCCCGTGTCGCGGCTGGTGAGCAGGAGAATTTCCGGGGACTTCGTTTTTTTGCGAATGCGGTAGCACAGCGCGGCATATTGCATGCGCGCCGGTCGACGCAGCATCAAGTGCACATCAGATGCCAGCCGGTGCAAGAGGGTCAAGGGGCTCAATACTCCTGTCGAATCACGTTCAAATAGCCATTCAAATTATGGCGCCCCAGCATTGCGTGTAAATGACGTCAGCGGATCAATAACTGATAAGAAGCGTTGCGGTTCCGTGAGCGGGGCAGCGTTGTGGATACATATAGTCATTGGGTGCGTCGCCTGCCAGAAGGCGACAGTCTCGGTCGCATTCAATTTAAAATCGGTTCAGGAACTTCGCGACGCGTGCCTAGCGATAAGCAATACCTGCCCGGTGACGTTCCCGCTTTAGGAACCGGTGCGGTCGCGCTGCTTGAGGCGCAGTCGCGCGATGCGGGCCCACTCGCCGCTGCGCTCCGCATCGCGGGCGGCGGCGGCGACGAAGTCGATATGGCTTTGCGCGGCCACCTTGGCCGCCTCGGGGTCGTGCGCCATGATGGCGGCATAGATCGCCTCGTGCTGGGCAAGCAGCCGGTCGCGCGCGCCCGGTGCGTTAAAGACCGAGCTGCGATGGAAGAAGATGCCCTGGGTCAGGAGCCGGTAGCAGGCCCTCAGCGTGTGTAGCAGGATGATGTTGTGGGCGCTTTCGCCGATGGCGTTGTGCAGCTCGACATCGGCTTCGAGCTCGTCGTCGAAATTGCCGCTCGCATGCGCCGCGCGCATCCGCTCGATGATGCGGGTGAGAAGGTCCCGGTCGAAATCCGTGGCGCGCGTCGCGGCGAGTTCCGCCGTCAGGCCCTCGAGCTCGCGCCGGTATTCGAGGTAATCCTGCGTCGCCTTGTGGTGACGGCCGATGAGCTCGATCAGCGGTTTCGAGAAGATCTGGCCGACGACATCGGCGACGAAGGTTCCGCCTCCGTGGCGGCTCTCGAGCAATCCGCGGCCTTCCAGCTCCTTGAGCGCCTCGCGCAGGATCGGCCGAGACACGTCGAGCCTTTTTGCGAGCTCCCGCTCGCCCGGCAGCCGGTCCCCGTCGCGCAGCACGCCTTCCAGGATCAGAAGCTCGATCTGCTGGACGACCTCGTCCGCGGTTCGGCTGTGGCTGATACGCGCATAGAGCTCGCTCTGGTCTTCGGTCACCGCAAATCTCCCGGAGACGGAATGCTCTCCCGCCTGGCGCGGCAATCTAGCAGGACCCATCGAGTGGTCAAATCGATTGTCAACTCGCTCGGCCGCGGCTGATAAAAGTCAAACTGCGTCAATGCGTCCTGTTCTTTTTGCTCCCCCGGTTGATAAGTAAAAGGTGATGAACGCGTGAGGGGGATGAAGCGCTTCATGGCGAAGGCAAGTTTTGGATTTCCAGCGGCGGCCTTGCGCGCCCAGGTGCTCGGCGAAGTTCATTCTCGACCCTATGCGCTGGTGACGACGCCACGCGTCATCTTTCAGCTGGCCTTCATCACCGAAGGCGGCTCCGTCGTCGATCACGCCGTGCTCTCGGAACTGTCGCGCTCTCGCGGCATCGCGCCGCCCGGCCGCGATGCAAACCACCACGCCATGCCCTGGGGGCAGGGGACATTGCGCTGGGAGCGCCACACCGAGTTCTCGACTTATTTCTGGGACGCGCCGGCGCCGGAGCGCTTCGGCGGCGAGGTGGCGATCCATCCTTTCGGCGACGGCTTCTCTCCGCCGGGCCTGCTGATTTCCGGCATCCGGCTGGAGATCCGACCGGATACGCCGGAAGCCCGCGAGGCGATCCAGGCCTTCGACCCGACGAGCCTCTGTTACAGCGAGACAAAGAACGGTCAGGCGGTGCTGCTCACCGACTTCCGGCAGAACGGCGACGGGCTCACCCAGATCCTCATCCTCGACCGGGGTTTGACGGAGGCGGGCACGGGGGCCCTCATCCAGCGCCTGCTCGACATTGAGACCTACCGCACGCTGGCCATGCTCGGGCTGCCGCTGGCGCAATCGCTGTCGCCGGAAATCCGCCGGACCGAGGATGGCCTGACCGCCGTCACCCAACGGATGAAGGAGAATGTCCGTGAGGAAGCGGACGAAATGCTGGCGGAAATCACCCGGCTTGCCGCCGACCTCGAAGCCGGCGCAGCGCTCAGCCTCTATCGCTTTGGCGCGAGCCGCGCCTATTACGGCATTGTTCAGGAACGCATCCGGACGCTCTCCGAAATGCCGGTGCCCGGCTACGAGACGATAGGCACCTTCCTCGAGCGCCGGCTGGCGCCAGCGATGCGCACCTGCCAGTCGGTCGAGGAGCGTCAGGCGAACCTGTCGCGCAAGCTCGCCCGTGCGACGGCGTTGCTCAGAAGCTGGATCGATGTCGAACTCGAACGGCAGAACAGCGCGCTGCTCAATTCGATGGACCGGCGGGCGAAATTGCAGCTGCGCCTCCAGCAGACCGTCGAAGGCCTCTCCGTCGCTGCGATCTCCTATTACGTCGTCGGGCTGTTCGGCTACCTCGCCAAGGCCGTTAGCCACGCGATCCCGGTCGATCCGGGCGTGCTGACGGGCCTTGCGGTGCCCTTCGCGGTTCTCGGCGTCTGGTTGATCGTCCGCCGGATCCGCCGCCATCACGAGGAGAGTGCGCACAAGTGACGGCGCCCTGTCGGATTTACTGCTCCCAGTAGGGAACGGGGCCATAGAGGGCGGCGAGGAAGTCGACGAAGAGCCGAACCTTGGCGGGCAGAAACTGGCGGCTCGGATAGACGGCCGACAGCGTCAGCCTTTGCGACCCTTCCCATTCCGGCAGCACCTGCACCAGGCGCCCGTCGCGCAACTCCGCGCTGACGTCCCAGGTGGAGCGGAGCGCAATCCCCGCTCCGGCGATCACTGCGGCACGGATGATCTCCGACGAATTGGTGACAAGCGGCCCTTCCGGACGGTAGGCGAGGGAACCGCCCGGGCCCTCCAGCTTCCAGCTCTCATTGTTATGGGCCGGCAGGCAGATGTGCTCGGCGAGATCGCCGATCTCCTTGGGTGCGCCGTGCCGAGCGATGTAGTCCGGGGCCGCGCAGAGCAGCCGCCGGACCGGTGCGAGCTTGCGGGCGACGAGGCTCGAATCGGTGAGTTCACCGATCCGGATAGCGAGGTCGAAGCCGTCGGCGACGATGTCGCTGAACTCGTCGCTGAGCACGATATGGAGCTTGAGGTCGGGATGGTCCTTCATGAACCCGGTCAGGTGCGGCGCGATATGCATGCGTCCGAACGAAGTGGGCGCCGTGATGCGCAAAGTTCCCTGAGCCTGCGACGAGCGCCCCGAAGCATAGGCTTCCGCCTCCTCGATCCCGGCGAGGACACCGAGGACGCGGTCATAGAAGCCCTGTCCTGCTTCGGTCAGTGAGACCTGTCGCGTCGTGCGCTGCAAGAGGCGCGTGCCGAGCCTCTCCTCGAGCCGCTTGACGCGCTTGGAGATCACCGCCGCGGAGAGGCCGAGCGCGCGGGCGGCCGCCGACATGCTGCCGGTTGAAACCACCCGCGCGAAGACTTCGAGATCCCCAAGATTCGTCATGAATTCCGGCCGTTTTCTCCAAGAACGAAAAGATGATTAGCAGTTGCCAAATGCCGGTCATAGTGCATTCCGCTTTCACAAACTGGACAAGATGCTCTAAGATTCAGAGCACAAACGTGATCGATTCTAAGAGGTTGGGACACGGGAGCGACGAGAAGCGACCGTGCTTTCCCAGCCTCCACTTTGGTGGTAAAGAAAATTTACCACTTTGTTGCGCGTTGGCTGGAGGAGTTCATGCCGGAAACGATCGGGTTCCTGAAGCCCAGGCAGGCCGTCCTCGATCGCCGCGGCGAGATCATCGCCGACCTCGCCGACCTGTTGCCCGACGGCTGCCTGATCAGCGACGAGCGTGGCCTGAAACCCTTCGAGACGGATGCGTTTCTTGCCTATCGCCGCCTGCCGCTGGCCGTCGTCCTGCCGGAGACGACGGAGCAGGTCGCCGCCGTCCTCAAATATTGCAGCCGCTATGGCATTCCGGTCGTGCCGCGCGGTGCCGGCACCTCGCTTTCCGGCGGCGCCATCCCGCAGGAGGACGCCATCGTCGTCGGTCTGTCGAAGATGTCGCGCATTCTCGATGTCGACCTGTTCAACCGCACGGCGACGGTGCAGGCGGGCGTCACCAACCTCAACATTTCCGAGGCGGTGGGTGCCGACGGCTTCTTCTATGCGCCCGATCCGAGCTCGCAGCTCGCCTGCACCATCGGCGGCAATATCGGCATGAATTCCGGCGGCGCCCATTGCCTGAAATATGGCGTGACCACCAATAACCTGCTCGGCGTCAAGATGGTGCTCTTCGACGGCACGGTGATCGACCTCGGCGGCAAGGCGCTCGACGCGCCAGGTTATGATCTGCTCGGCCTTGTCTGCGGCTCCGAGGGCCAGCTCGGCATCGTCACCGAGGCGACGGTCCGGTTGATCGCCAAGCCCGAGGGTGCGCGGCCCGTGCTCTTCGGCTTCTCCGCGTCGGAGGCGGCCGGCTCCTGCGTCGCCGACATCATCGGGTCGGGTATCATTCCGGTCGCGATCGAGTTCATGGACAAGCCGGCGATCGAGATCTGCGAGGCTTTCGCCCATGCCGGCTATCCGCTCGACGTCGAGGCGCTGCTGATCGTCGAGGTCGAGGGGTCCGAGGCGGAGATGGAGGCGATGCTCCAGGGCATCATCGAGATCGCCCGGCGTCACGGTGTCGTGACGATCAAGGAATCGCAGTCGGCGCTCGAGGCGGCGCTGATCTGGAAGGGCCGAAAATCCGCCTTCGGTGCCACCGGCCGGGTCGCCGACTATATCTGTATGGACGGCACGGTTCCGCTGAGCCAGCTGTCGCATGTGTTGCGCAGGACCGGCGAGATCGTCGCCAGCTACGGGCTGCGTGTCGCCAATGTCTTCCATGCCGGCGACGGCAACATGCATCCGCTGATCCTCTACAACATCAATGATCCGGCGGATGCGGCCCGCGCCGAGGCGGCCGGCAACGACATCCTGAAGCTCTGCGTCGACGCGGGTGGCTGCCTGACGGGCGAGCATGGGGTGGGGATCGAAAAGCGCGACCTGATGCGCCATCAGTACAACAAGGCCGATCTCGATCAGCAGATGGCGGTGCGCGCCGCCTTCGATCCGCAATGGCTCCTCAATCCCTCGAAGGTATTTCCGCTCGAAGGACGGCCTCAGGCATGATCGTCCATTTCGAACCGGCAAGCGAAGAGGGGATCGCCTCCGTGGTGCGCTCCGCAGCGGCCGAGCGCGTCACGCTTGCCATTGTCGGCGGCGGCACGCGATCCGGGCTCGGCAATCCTGTCCGTGCCGACCGGACGCTTTCGACGCGGCGTCTCTCCGGTATCGTCACTTACAATCCGGCGGAGATGACCATGAGCGCGCTCGCCGGGACGCCGCTTGCCGAAGTGGAGGCGGCGCTCGCAGCCAAGGGCCAGATGCTGTCTTTCGAACCAATGGACCATCGCGGCATTCTCGGAACGACGGGCGAGCCGACGATCGGCGGCACCTTCGCCGCCAACGTCTCCGGTCCCCGCCGCTATGTCGCCGGGGCTGCCCGCGACAGCCTGCTGGGCGTGCGTTTCGTCAACGGCCGCGGCGAACTAATCAAGGCCGGCGGCCGCGTGATGAAGAACGTCACCGGGCTCGATCTCGTCAAGCTGATGACGGGCTCCTACGGAACGCTCGGAATTCTGACGGAGGTCACCTTCAAGGTACTGCCGGTGCCGCCGGCGGCCGCAACCGTCGTCGTCGAGGGTCTCAACGATGCGGAGGCAGCCGCCGTCATGGCCGAGGCGATGGCACAGCCGGTGGAGGTGTCGGGCGCGGCGCATCTGCCCGAAAGCGTGCGGGGCCGCTTTATCGATGGTGCACTGCCGGAGGGAGCGGCTACCGTCCTAAGGCTCGAAGGTCTGGCGGCGTCTGTGGAGATGCGAGCCGAGAAGCTCGTCGCGGCGCTGTCGCGCTTCGGCTCGGCCTCGAAGCTCGACGCCGGGCAGACGAAGGCACTTTGGGCAGAGATCCGCGACGTGAAGCCCTATGCCGGCGGCACGGCCAGACCGCTGTGGCGTGTCTCGGTCGCCCCATCGGTGGGGCACCAGCTCGTTGCCGCGCTGCGTCTCCAAACAGGCGTCGATGCATTCTACGATTGGCAGGGCGGCCTAGTCTGGCTGCGCATGGAGGCGGAAGCCGAGGCCGAACTCGTGCGCCGCTACGTGCACGCGCTAGGCGGGGGCCATGCGACGCTCGTCCGAGCCGACGGCGAAGCTCGCGCCCGGATACCCGCCTTCGAGCCGCAGGCTCCCGCGGTGGCCCAACTTGCAGAACGCGTGCGCGCATCGTTCGATCCGGCGCGGATCTTCAATCCGGGACGGCTGGCGGCTGTCGCCTGATCGCAGGCGGGCTGTTGCAATTCGCTGCAGGCGAGAGGAGAATTCGATGAGTGATCCGGGTCCGCAGACGCCGCTTTCCCGCGACACCGACCGCTGGTTGGAGCCGGGCAAGGTCAACATCCAGATCATCTACCTGCTTTATCTGGTCGGCTTCGCCATCGGCATCACTCCGCTCGTCGGCATCGTGCTCGCCTACCTTAATCGGGACAAGGCCGAAGACTGGGCGAGAACGCACTACATCTGGGCGATCCGCACCTTCTGGATCGCCCTGCTGTTCGCCGTCGTTTCGGCACTTCTGTCCGTATTGCTCATCGGCGTGCTCGGCTTCGTCGCGACGGCGGTCTGGATCGTCGTGCGCTGTGTCATAGGGCTTCAGAAAGCCGCCCGCGAGGAGCCGATCACCGATCCCGAAAGCTGGCTCATCTAAGGCGTGGCGGCTCCGTTCAGGAACTGCCGTTTGAGAATTGAGAGTGGAGTATCCGGTTGCAGACAAATTTTTCGCCAGAGCAACTCGCCGACCCGCATGTCGCCGAATCGGAAAAGATCCTGCGCAAATGCGTCCATTGCGGCTTCTGCACCGCCACCTGTCCGACCTATGTGCTGCTCGGCGACGAACTCGACAGTCCGCGCGGACGGATCTATCTCATCAAGGACATGCTGGAAAACGGGCGAGCGGCCGATACCGAAACCGTCACCCATATCGACCGTTGTCTCTCCTGCCTTTCCTGCATGACCACCTGTCCGTCGGGCGTCGACTACATGCATCTCGTCGATCATGCCCGGATCCACATCGAGAAGACCTACAGACGACCGTTCAAGGATCGCTTCGCTCGTGCCGTCATTGCTGCGACCTTGCCCTATTCTTCGCGCTTCCGGCTCGCGCTCAGGGCGGCGGGGCTCGCACGCCCCTTTGCGGGGCTGTTGAAGCGGGTTCCCTGGCTCAAGACCTTCGGCGTCATGCTCGATCTCGCACCGCGTGCGGTGCCGGCCGCAGACGGGGTGAGGCCTGCCGTTTACGCGGCCAAGGGCACGCCGCGCGGCCGCGTTGCCCTGCTCGCCGGCTGTGCCCAGCCCGTGCTGAGGCCCGGGATCAACGAAGCAACGATCCGTCTGCTCACGACCCAGGGGGTGGAGGTCGTCGTTGCCGCGGGTGAGGGCTGTTGCGGCGCGCTCGTGAACCACATGGGGCGGGAGGAGCAGGCGCTCGCCGCCGCCCGGCGCAACGTCGATGTCTGGCTGAAGGCTGCCGAGGAGGACGGTCTCGACGCCATCGTCATAACCGCATCCGGCTGCGGCACGACGATCAAGGACTACGGCCACATGCTGCGGCTGGACGCTGCCTATGCCGACAAGGCGGCCAAGGTGTCTGCCCTTGCAAAGGACATAACCGAATATCTGGCGGAGCTGGACCTGCCGGAACAGGGCACGCGTGGCCTGACTGTCGCCTATCACTCCGCCTGCTCGATGCAGCATGGCCAGAAAATCACCGCGGCACCGAAGCGGCTCCTGAAGCGGGCGGGCTATGCGGTTCGCGACCCGGCGGAAGGCCACCTCTGTTGCGGCTCGGCCGGCACCTACAACATCCTGCAGCCGGAAATATCGGCAAGGCTCAAGGCTCGCAAGGTGAGAAACATCGAGGCGACCAAGCCGAACGTCATCGCCACCGGCAATATCGGCTGCATCACCCAGATCGCCAGCGGCACGAATATCCCGATCGTGCATACGGTCGAGCTGCTCGACTGGGCCTATGGGGGTTCGAAGCCGTCGGGGCTGTGAGCGGTGGCGGTTGCCCCTCTCCTCGGGTTAAACGCGAAGAGAGGTGCAAATTTCCCGACGTATCAACCGCCAAAAATCTGGCGGAAAATGTCGACGCCGCGGTCGTCGAAGCTGACATCGCCTGCCTTGTTGCCCGGGCCGATGACGATGACCTTGGTGCCGATCGGGGCGCGATCGTAGAGGTGCTCGACGTCCTCGTTCATCATCCGGATGCAGCCGGACGACATGTTCTGGCCGATGGTCCAGGGCTGGTTCGTGCCGTGGATGCGGAAGATCGTGTCGCGGCCGCCCTTGTAGAGGTAGAGCGCGCGGGCGCCGAGCGGATTGTCGATGCCGCCTTCCTGCGTCATCGGCAGGATGCGCCCCTTGGCCGCTTCGCGCACGCGCATTTCCGCCGGCGGCGTCCAGGCCGGCCACTCGGCCTTGCGGCCCACCTTGACGATGCCGGACCAGCCGAAGCCCTCACGGCCGACGCCGATGCCGTAGCGCGTCGCGCGGTTCGGGCCGTCGATGTAGTAGAGATACTTGTTGTTGGTGTCGACGATCACCGTGCCGGGCGCCTCGTTGGTGCGGAACCGTACCTTGGTGCGCCAATATCTCTGCGGCGGCTTCTTCGGCTGGGCTGCCAGCACGACATCGGAGCGCTTCACCTTTGCACCGGCAATGTCGGCCGGAGTGAACGCGGAGGTATTTGTGGCAATGAGAAAAGCAGCGGCCGCGACGGTGAGCGCGGCCAGCCGGGTGGCATGAAGTCTCATTTATGATTCCCTCTGAACCCTCGTTGCGGGCAAGCTATGCAAAATAACCCCAAGTGCAAGCCCGTGATACATCCTGTAGAACAAGGCGCGGGCCGGAACTTGTATCGTAGGGAACGGCTGTTGCTCTTTGAACACGATCCGGCAAGAAAAAAGCCAGTTTTAAAGGGAATGTATTCTACTTGGCGGAGTGCCGCTAGATGACGATAACCTTGGTGCCGACTTTGACGCGCTCGTAAAGGTCAACGACATCTTCGTTGCGCATGCGGATGCAGCCGGAGGAGACGCCGTAGCCGATCGTCCAGGGGGCATTGGTGCCATGGATGCGATAGAGCGTCGAGCCGAGATACATGGCGCGGGCGCCGAGCGGGTTCTGGGGTCCGCCGTCCATGCGGGCGGGCAGATAGTGACCCTTGGCCGCCTCGCGGGCGATCATTTCCTGAGGCGGCGTCCAGTTCGGCCATTCGGCTTTGCGGGTGATCCTGTGCTCACCGGCCCATTCGAAGCCCGGTTTTCCGACGCCGACGCCGTAGCGACGCGCCTGGCTGTCGCCGGTGATGAGATAGAGGAAGCGGGTGTTCGTGTCGATGACGATCGTGCCCGGCTTCTCGCTCGTCTCGTAAGCCACCATCTGCGGCAGGAATTGCGGATCGAGCTGCGCCTTCGCCGGCCTTTGCGGGCGCACCGCGGCAGGCTGCACGGCCGCCGTTTCCAGCCGGCGCTTCATCTGGCGACGCTCCACCTGTTTTCGGGTGGCGGCCGGGGCCTGCGGCCGATAGACGGCCGGGCGCACCCCTTCGCCGGTCAGTTGCATCACCCAGGGGGCAGTGAGATCCGGGCTGACGACGACCGGCGGCCGGTTCTGATATCGGTCCCAAGCGCCGGCGCCGGCGGGGAGGGTGCAGACAAGGCACGTGGCAAGCAAAAGGAACTTCTTCATCATCGGACGGACTCGCTACCTAACGCCGAAAAAATCATGGGCAGCGCAGCGGCTGCACTTGCAATGGCGCGATGCTCGCACTCCTCCGCCACCGAAGGGTAAACATGGCTTCGATAAAATGCTGCGATGTGGATAAAGCTTTGGGTAGGGTTATTCCCGGCTTTATGAATCTGGTTTGCAAATGGTAAATGGAACAAAAGAGAAACAAGGCGGGAGAGCGGTGATGTCGGCGAAGGGTTTGATTATCGGCGATGACGGGTTGCAGCGTTGCGCCTGGCACGGCAATCTCGACGACTACCGCCGCTACCACGACGAGGAATGGGGCCGCCCGGTGACCGACGATCGCCGGCTATTCGAGAAGATTTGCCTGGAGGGCTTCCAGTCGGGCCTTTCCTGGCTGACGATCCTCAGGAAGCGCGATGCCTTCCGCTCGGCATTCGCATGCTTCGACTTTGACATGGTTGCCGAATTCGGCGAGGCGGACATCGCGCGCTGCCTCGGCGACCCCGGCATCGTGCGACACCGGGGCAAGATCGTCTCGACCATCAACAATGCGCGCCGCGCAAAGGAATTGCGGGCGGAATTCGGCTCGCTTGCCGCCTATTTCTGGGCGCACGAGCCGGATGGAAGCGAGCGCCCGAAGGTTGTCGACTACGCGACGCTGATCGCCAATCCGACCACACCGACCTCCGTCCGGATATCGAAGGATCTGAAGAAGCGCGGCTGGACCTTCGTCGGCCCGACGACCGTCTATGCCTTCATGCAGGCCATGGGCCTCGTCAACGACCACCTCGAAGGCTGCTTCTGCCGCGCGCAAGTGGACGAGATGCGGCGGCAATTCGCCAGGCCGCTGCATAGCCGACCGGAGTGACCCTCCCCGGTTTTGGAGGCGGGGAGGGCCGGCTTCGCTAGCCGCCGTGCCCGGCGAGCCATTCCTTCATCATTGTGATCTCGGCCTCCTGGGCCTTGATGATGTCTTCCGCCAGCTTGCGGATCGCCTCGTCCTTGCCGTGCTCGAGCTCGACTCTTGCCATGTCGATCGCGCCCTGGTGGTGAACGATCATGCTGCGCACGAAATCGACGTCGGCATTGCCGGTGAAGGCGATGTCCATATCCTTGTGCATTCTGGCGTTCGCTTCAGCGAAGGCCTTGCTCGACGGTGCCATGTCGGCAGCCGTCGCGTCCTGGTGCATGCCTTGATGGTTTTCCTGGGCGTATACCGGCATGCCGACCAATACGGCGACCGTCCACGCGGCGAGGGTCCTTTTCAGGGACATGGTGTGTACCTTTCCATCCTAATGGGAATTCAGGAGATCTTGCGGGCCGCGCGAGGGAACGTCGTCGCGTCCCTCGGAGGCGCCGGCGCTAAATGGAAAGGCTGCATTTGGGCGGTGGGGACAGGGGCTTGACGGCCTGGTCGAGCAGCGGCGCTTGTCGCTGCGGCGAAAGCCGCGTCGAAGACGTCGCGGATCGCATGAACCCGGGCGGCGCCGCATGGATCGCGACGCAGGCGGAGCAGAGCGCCGGGTGGTCTGCTTTCGCCGGGCTCGGACAATGGCTCCGTTGGACGCAATGACCGTCACGACCAGTGGAGGCGTGGTTCACCATATTGGAGGTCGGGTGATGATGTGCGCTGTCCGCCATCGCGCCCAGGTCGCGCGCCTGGGCGATCGCGGGAAGGGCTCCGCCGAGCGGAGCGGATAGAAGCAGGAGAATGAGGGCGAGCCAACGCAGCATGCCGGCAAGATAGATTACTGGGCGTCGAATATGAAGGGGGCAAGAGGAAATCGCCGAGCCGCGACCACCTCGCGTCAGGCCGGCAACGCCGCTCCGTTGCGGGGAACCGCGAAGACGCCTTGCAGGGAACCTCCCGCAGCCTCGCCGATCGTCGAGTTTCCGATGCAGCAAAGCTGACGTGAGCTTCCGCCCGGACGGCGGACCATCGCAGAAAAGCAGAAGGACGAGGACGTCGCGGTCGCCTTTTCCAGAATGCTGAGGATCGTTGCCCGGTCTTTCGGGTCGTAGGCCCGCACCAGATCGATGATGCCGCAGGGGTTCTGCCTCAGGCCAAGAAGCGAAAGGGTCTGCAGGCCGACCACAAAGGCGCCGCTGTCCACGTCACAACGCCACGGGTCGATCATATAGCCTGCCTTCGCGAGCACGCGGGTCCAGGCTCCGTGGGTTTCCGGATTGAGCGGTTTTATCGCTGCCGCGCCGGGCGTCATGACAGTCAGCATTTTGCGAAAGTCTCCGTTTGAAGCCCTTGTTTCGATCGGCCTAACTTATAAGGGTGCAGAGAGAATTTTACAATCACGACGCAGTGATCGTAATTCGAAACGGAACGCTTTTGCGCGCGGCCTTGTTCCGCCGCCCTCCCGGCTGCCGGCCCGTCGCCCCTTTGTCGGTCGCTACCCTTGCCGCCCTTGACGTGATCCGGTAGGGAAGGCACCGACCAAGCTTTACAGCCCGGAATGCCTTCCATGAACGACAAACCGAAGAAACCGCAGAAGCTCAAGGCGCGCCTGCCGCGCGGCTTCGTCGACCGTTCGGCGGCGGATATCCGCGCCGTCGACGAGATGATCGCGAAGATCCGCGAAGTCTACGAGCGCTATGGTTTCGATCCGGTCGAAACGCCGCTGTTCGAATATACCGATGCGCTCGGCAAGTTTCTTCCCGACAGCGACCGCCCGAACGAAGGCGTGTTCTCGCTGACGGACGACGACGAGCAATGGATGAGCCTGCGCTATGACCTGACGGCGCCGCTTGCCCGGCACGTGGCGGAGAACTTCAACGAGATACAGCTTCCCTACCGCACCTATCGCGCCGGCTACGTGTTCCGCAACGAGAAGCCGGGCCCGGGCCGTTTCCGCCAGTTCATGCAGTTCGATGCCGATACTGTCGGCGCCGCCGGCGTCCAGGCCGATGCCGAGATGTGCATGATGATGGCCGACACGATGGAGGCGCTCGGAATTGCGCGCGGCGATTACGTGATCCGCGTCAACAACCGCAAGGTTCTGGACGGCGTGCTCGAGGCGATAGGGCTCGGCGGCGATGACAAGGCGAATGCGCGGCTGACGGTTTTGCGTGCCATCGATAAGCTCGACAAGTTCGGCCCGGACGGCGTGCGCCTGCTTCTGGGCGCGGGGCGCAAGGACGAGAGCGGCGACTTCACCAAGGGTGCCGGGCTCGACGAAGAGCAGATCCGCAAGATCCTCTTCTTCGTCGGTATCAGCGACTATGCGAAGAGCGCCGATGAACTCGCCGAGCTCGTCGCCGGCACCGCGCGCGGTGCGGAGGGCGTCCAGGAGCTGAACACGATCCGCAGCCTCGTGCTCAGCGCCGGCCATGACGCGGATCGCATCAAGATCGACCCCTCGGTCGTGCGCGGCCTCGAATATTATACCGGCCCGGTCTTCGAGGCCGAACTGCAGTTTGCCGTCACTAACGAGAAGGGCGAGAAGGTCGTCTTCGGCTCGGTCGGCGGCGGCGGCCGCTATGACGGTCTCGTCTCGCGCTTCATGGGCCAGCCGGTGCCGGCAACGGGCTTCTCGATCGGCGTGTCGCGGCTGATGACGGCGCTGAAGAATCTCGGCAAGCTCGGGGTCGAGGAGGTGGTCGCGCCGGTCGTCGTCTGCGTCATGGACCGCGACCTCGACAGCATGGGCAGCTACCAGCGCTTCGTGCAGCAATTGCGCCATGCCGGCATCCGCGCCGAGATGTACCAGGGCAACAAGAAGAACTTCGGCGACCAGCTCAAATATGCCGACCGGCGCGGTTCGCCGATCGCCATCATCCAGGGCGGCGACGAGCGCGCTTCGGGCGTCGTTCAGATCAAGGACCTGATCGAGGGCAAGCGGCTCTCCGGCGAGATCGAGGACAATGCCGCCTGGCGCGAGGCGCGTGTCGCCCAGGTCTCCGTCCCGGAGAGTGAGCTCGTCGCAAAGGTTCGCGAAATTCTCGCAGAGCAGGCCGAGGACCGGAAAAGGGCAGGCTGATGCCGCTGATCAACCTTCCCGCCTTTGCCGGCGAGCTGCTTGCCGATTTCGAGCGGCTGAAGACGTTGCGCGTCGACACGCCGGTCATCCAGCCGGCCGAGCCCTTTCTCGACATGGCTGGTGAGGATCTGCGCCGGCGCATCTTCATGACCGAAAGCGAGACCGGCGAGAGCCTCTGCCTGCGCCCCGAATTCACCATTCCCGTCTGCCTCCGCCATATCGAGACGGCGACCGGCACGCCGCAGCGCTACGCCTATCTCGGCGAGGTGTTCCGGCAGCGCCGCGAAGGCTCGAGCGAGTTCTACCAGGCGGGCATCGAGGATCTCGGCGATGCCGACACGGCCGGCGCCGATGCGCGGGCGATCGGCGACGCTATGCTGGTGCTTGCCAACCGGCTGCCGGATCGGCGGCTGAAGGTGACGCTCGGCGACCAATCGGTCTTCGAGGCGGTGATTGCCGCCTGCGGACTGCCGGGGGGCTGGCAGAAGCGGCTGATCCACGCCTTCGGCGATCAGAAACTATTGCAGAAGCTCCTGGGTGAGCTTGCCGATCCCAAATCCGCGGGCGTCTTCGGCCCCGAAGTCGAGCGGCTCGCCATCATGGGAATCCTCGACGACCAGGAAAGGCTCGTCGCCCATCTCGCCGAGACGATGGAGGCGACCGGCTATTCCACCAATGCCAGCCGTTCGCCGCGCGACATCGCCCGCCGCCTGAAGGAGAAGATGGAGCTTGCGGCCACGCGGCTCGACAAGGCAGCACTCGCCGTCATGCGCGAGTTCCTCGCCTTCGACCTGCCGCTTGCCGAAGCTCCGGCGGCGCTGCACGCTTTCGCGAAGAAATCGAGATTGAAGATCGACGGCGCGCTGTCGCTGTTCGACGCCCGCGTCGCTGCCGTCGCAAAGGCGGGCGCCGATCTCGGTCTGATCCGCTATCGTGCCGCCTTCGGCCGCCCGCTCGACTACTATACCGGCCTTGTCTTCGAGATCGAGGCCGAGGGAGCACCGGCGGTTCTCGCCGGCGGCGGGCGCTTCGATCGCTTGCTGACGCTGCTTGGCGCCCGCGAGCACATTCCGGCCGTTGGCTTTTCTCTCTGGCTCGACCGGATCGAACGGGCAATCGCTGCCGCAGGGGGCGCGAAATGACGATAACCATTGCGCTGCCGTCCAAGGGCCGGATGAAGGACGACGCCTCGGCCATCTTCGAGCGCGCCGGGATGAGGATCGTCGCCGTCGGCAACGACCGCTCCTATCGCGGCCGCGTCGAGGGTTCGGATGACGTCGAGGTCGCCTTCCTGTCGGCCTCCGAGATCTCCCGCGAGGTCGGCAGCGGCGCGGTCGACTTCGGCGTTACCGGCGAGGACCTGGTGCGCGAAGGCATCGCCGACGCCGATGCACGCGTCGAATTCGTCGCCCGGCTCGGATTCGGCCAGGCCGATGTCGTCGTCGCGGTGCCGGAAGTCTGGTACGACGTCGATACCATGGCCGACCTCGGCGATGTGGCCGCCGACTTTCGTGCCCGCCACGGCCGCCGGCTCGCGATCGCCACCAAATACTGGCGGCTCACCCAGCAGTTCTTCTCTGGCAGCCACGGCATCCAGCTCTATCGCATCGTCGAAAGCCTGGGCGCCACCGAAGGTGCGCCCGCTTCCGGCTCGGCCGACATCATCGTCGACATCACCTCGACCGGATCCACCTTGAAGGCCAACCACCTGAAGATCCTCTCGGACGGGGTGATCCTGCGTTCCGAAGCCTGCCTCGTGCGGGCTCGCAAGGCTTCCCATGAAGGCAATCCCGTCATCGATCGGATCATTTCATCCGTGCGTTCGGTCCTCTGAAGCCACCGCACGGTCGGAATTTTCGACCGGGGTCTGACAAATGCAACCAGAGCGACCTATCTAGGGGTGGCAGACCACCTTAACTTTCCATCCCACCTCAAGGCACCTCATGGCTGATCTTTCCTCCTTCCCGATCACAAGCCGCTGGCCGGCGAAGAATCCCGACATCATCCAGCTCTATTCGCTGCCGACGCCGAACGGCGTGAAGATCTCGATTGCTCTGGAAGAACTCGGGCTGCCCTATGAGGCGCATCGTATTGCTTTCGACGCGAACGAGCAGAAGTCGCCCGAATTCCTGTCACTCAACCCGAACGGACGCATCCCGGCGATCATCGATCCGAACGGACCGGACGGCAAACCGATCGGTCTCTTCGAATCCGGCGCGATCCTCATCTATCTCGCGGAAAAGGCCGGCAAGCTCATTCCGGCCGATGCGGCCGGGCGCTACGAGACGCTCTGCTGGGTGATGTTCCAGATGGGCGGCATCGGGCCGATGCTCGGCCAGTTCGGCCACTTCTTTAAGTTCGCCGCCGAGAAGGTCGCCGACAATTCCTATCCGGTCGAGCGCTATCGCGACGAGGCAAAGCGCCTGCTCGGCGTTCTCGAAACGCGGCTCGAGGGCCGTGAGTGGCTGATGGGCGACGAATACACCATTGCGGACATCGCCACCTATCCCTGGGTCGAAGGCGCGCGCAAGTTCTATGGCGGCGCCGAAGTGCTTGAGTACAAGAGCTTCCCGAATGTCATGGCCTGGGTCGACCGCGGCCTGGAGCGTCCGGCTGCGCAGAAGGGCATGGAAATTCCGCGCAAGGAATAGCGTCGCCTTTTCGGCTCGAGTTGACTGGACTCGGGCCGGAGGGTTACGGGTTAGCGAGCCAATGCGGAAGCCTGTGCGGCTTCCGCGGCTCGAAGAATTGATCGTTGAGACGGGTGGAGATGGTGTCGGGAAGACTTGTTGTTGTGGGTGGCGGTCAGGCCGCTTTCGCCTTGATTGCCAAGCTTCGCGCCCTGCAGGACATGCGTTCGATTACTGTCGTCGCCGCCGAGTCGAGCTTGCCCTATCAGCGGCCGCCGCTTTCCAAGAAATACCTGCTGCGCGAAATGACTCTCGACCGGCTGCTCTATCGGCCGGAGGCCTGGTATGCGGAGCACGAAATCGACATTCGCCTGTCGACGATGGTGACGCGGGTCGACCGCAAGACGAAGGAAGTCACGCTCAGCGACGGCTCGAGGCTCCCCTATGAAACGCTGGCCTTTGCAACCGGTGCCACGCCGCGCCGCTTGCCCGCTTCGATTGGCGGCGATCTCGAAGGCGTGCATGTGGTGCGCGATTTCCAGGACGCCGACCGGCTCGCCGGGGAGATGCAGCCGGGGCGGCGGGTATTGGTGATCGGCGGGGGCTATATCGGCCTGGAGGCGGCGGCGGTCGCCCGTACATGCGGGCTGGAGGTCACAGTCATAGAAATGGCGGACCGCATCCTGCAGCGCGTCGCTTCGGCCGCGACCTCTGCGGTCGTCCGCGAGATCCATCGCTCGCATGGGGTCGATATCCGCGAGCGCATGGGCCTTCACCGGCTGATCGGCGAAGACGGGCGCGTGTCCGCGGCGGAGCTCTCCGACGGCTCGGTCATTCCGGCCGACCTGGTGATCGTCGGCATCGGCGTGGCGGCGAATGACGCCCTGGCCCATGATGCCGGCCTCGAAACCGCGAACGGCATCCTCGTCGACAGCCACGGCCGGACATCCGACCCGGCGATCTTCGCGATCGGTGACTGCGCCGTCTTGCCCTGGCAGGACATGCGCATTCGTCTCGAATCGGTCCAGAACGCCGTCGACCAGGCGGAAGCGATCGCAGCCGTTCTCGCCGGCGGTTCCGAGCCCTATGATCCGAAGCCTTGGTTCTGGTCGGACCAGTACGACGTCAAGCTGCAGATCGCCGGCTTCGGGCTTGGCCACGACGAAACCCTGGTTCGCCCGGGCCAGCGCGAGGGCAGCGTCTCCGTCTGGTATTTCCGCCAGGGCAAGTTGATCGCCGTCGATGCCATCAACGACGCGAAGGCCTACGTGACGGGCAAGAAGCTGCTCGAAGCGGGCGTAACGCCCAATCGGGCCCTACTGGCCGATCCGCAGGTCGATCTCAAATCCTTGCTCGCATAGCGGCGCAAGGGCGATCTCCTTGCCATGAACGTACCATTCGCGGAACGACTCCACGTGTCTTTGCCGCTCCTCGAATGGCGCGCACCTCCTACGATAAGCTTGCGGTAGCTTGGCGATTCATTAACGCAACTCAGCAATGTTCGCTTCGAAAGCGGCGGTGGTCCCGGTAAATTTCATCCTTCCTTAAAGGGATTAAAGCGAACACATAGCGACCCGGCGTGGAACACAGGCGCCGAGCGGGCGAATGCGTGTATTTGGGCGACCTGCAATGTTTAGGATTCTTTCGTGCCTCGTCGTGGAACATGACTTGCGGTTGGTTGCACTGGCGGCGGTGGTTTGCTTCCTTTCCAGCTTTGGCGCCGTGACGCTGCTTCAGCGGGCCCGTATCTCCGAGGGCAGGCCGCAGGCGATCTGGGTGGCGGCCGCAGGCATTGCCAGCGGCTTCGGCATTTGGGCGACCCATTTCATTGCCATGCTCGCCTATGACCCGGGAGTCGTCCTCGGCTACCAGGCCAGCCTGACGGCATTGTCGCTGGTGGCCGCGATCCTGCTGACGACGTCGGCTCTGGCGATCGCCTCCTATTGGAAGGGCCGTCCCGCTTGGCTGCTGGGTGGCCTGGTGCTCGGCGCCGGTGTGGGCTCAATGCATTTCCTCGGCATGGCCGCCCTCGAAGTGCCCGGGTTCATTCGTTGGGATTCGATGCTCGTCGTCGCATCGATTTTGGCCGGCGTGCTCTTCGACATGGGTGCCCTTCTTGCGATCAACCGGGCCGACCAGTCGCTGAGGGCACAGATGGCCGCGACGTTGGCGATGACGCTCGGCATCGTCGTGCTGCACTTCACCGCGATGGGCGCGGTTACGATCGAAGTCGAGTTCGCGACGACCCAAACCCCGGAAGGCATGATCCAGCCGCATCTCTTGGCCTTCGTCCTTGCCGGAACCGCCTTCTTTCTTCTATCCGCCGTGCTGATCGCCGCCGGCTTCGCACGCCAGGCGGAGATCCTCGCCACCACATCGGAGAAGGAGTTTTCCCGCTTCGTGCGCAGCGTCAGGGACTATGCCATCTACATGCTCGATGTCGACGGACGCGTGGCAAGCTGGAATGCCGGCGCCGAGGCCAACAAGGGATATTCCGCCGAGGAGATCATCGGCAAAAACTTCTCCTGCTTCTACTCGCCCGAGGATCGTGCGGCGAACCTGCCGGGGCGCGCCTTGCGCATCGCCCTTGACGCCGGGAAATATGAAACCGAGGGCTGGCGCTACCGGAAGGATGGCACCCGCTTCTGGGCGCATGTGGTGATCGACCCGATCATCGGCGAGGACGGCGAGCACGCCGGCTTCATCAAGATCGCCAAGGACATCACCAAGCAGAAGGAGGATGCCGATCGGATCGCCGAGGTGAGCAAGAATCTCGACATCGCGCTCGAAAACATGAGCCAAGGCATTTGTCTCTTCGATCGTGCCGACCGCCTGCTGCTTTCGAATCGGCGCTGCCTCGAGATCTTCGATCTGCCTGAATCGATGGCCGGCAAGGGCATGACCTTCCGGGAAGTCCTCAATCGTGCATTTGACCGCACCTATGCGGATCCGGTGGTCGCGGAGGCGAAGGCGAACGAGGCCTATCAGAGGCATAGGCTGGACATCGTGGCGAAGGGCGGCGGCGACCTGGTCGAAAAATTGTCGAACGGACGCTCGATCCTGTCCAAGCACCGCACGCTTCCCGATGGCGGTTGGGTCTCCACCTATGAGGACATCACCGAGCGGCTCGACTCCGAGGAGCAGATTTCCTTCCTCGCGCGTCACGACAGCCTGACCGGGCTGCCCAACCGATTGCAGTTCAACAGCCATCTCGACGAGGAACTCGACGCGGCCGTCTGGTTTTCGCGCAAGGTGGCGGTCGTCGGCATCGATCTCGACAAGTTCAAGGAAGTCAACGACCTGCACGGACATGCGGCTGGCGACTTCGTACTGGTGACGATCGCGCAGCGGATGAAGGAACACCTGCAAGAGGGCGAATTCGTCGCCCGCTTCGGCGGAGACGAGTTCGCTGCGGTCAAGCGCTTCGAAGACCTGTCTGAACTCAATGACTTCCTGCGGCGGATCGAGCGGTGCCTGCATGAGGAGATGCGCTTCGGCGATTTCGAGCTGAAATCCGGCGGCAGCATGGGTGTGGCCATCTACCCGCAGGATGCGGAAACCGCCGACACGCTGATCAACAACGCCGACCTCGCGATGTATCGGGCGAAGGCGGCGCTCAATCAGACGATCTGCTTCTACGAGGTCTCGATGGACGAGGCTGCGCGCGGCCGCCGGGCGCTGGCGAACGATCTCTGGGAAGCGGTTGAGAAGAACCAGCTGGCACTGCACTACCAGGTGCAGAAATCAGTGACGAGCGGAGAGGTGATCGGCTACGAAGTGCTGCTGCGCTGGAACCATCCGGAACGCGGCATGGTATCGCCAGGCGAATTCATCCCGCTCGCCGAGGAATGCGGCGCCATTCTGCCGATCGGCGAATGGGTGTTGCGCGAGGCCTGCCGTGAAGCGGCGACCTGGGACAGCCAGCACAAGATCGCCGTGAACCTCTCGCCGGTGCAGCTGGCAAATGGCGACGTCGTCAGCCTCGTCCATGCGATCCTCGTCGAAACCGGGCTCGACCCGAAACGGCTCGAGCTCGAGATTACCGAATCGACGATTATCGACGACAAGCAGCGCGCGCTGTTGACGCTGCGCGAGATCAAGGCGCTTGGCGTGACGATCGCCATCGACGATTTCGGCACGGGTTACTCCTCGCTGGAGACATTGCGGTCGTTCCCCTTCGACAAGATCAAGCTCGACAAGAGCTTCATGTCCGAGGTCGAAGGCAGCCCCCAGGCAAAGGCGATTATTCGCGCCATCCTCGCGCTCGGCCACAGCCTCCAGGTACCGGTGCTCGCCGAAGGGGTGGAAACCCAGAAGCAGCTCGACATTCTCATTGCCGAAGGCTGCGACGAGGCGCAGGGCTATTTCCTCGGGCGGCCGGCGCCGATCGGTTCCGTCGTTGGGGTCAGGACCGAGGCCGCCTGACGCGTTCGGCAAACGGCGAAAGCGGGAGAGTGGGATTGATACCCTTCTGTCCTGCCGGGCATCTCCCCCACAAGGAGGGAGATTGGCTGGAAAACGCCGCTCTGCCCCACGCCCAGCGTGCCTATGCCGAAATAAGGGGACCTGCAAAGTCCATGTAAGGATAGATGGCGGGACATCGCCACTTGCCGATCTCCACCCTTGTGGGGGAGATGCCCCGCAGGGCAGAGGGGGTGCCTCCGACCGTAGCAAGGATTCCACAAGAGGCGCAGCTCCAATGCAAGCCATTCGGCGCTGGCATGAAGTCGTCGGCTTGCCGCCGAGTGTGAACGCCCGGTGGTGCCCGGCGGCGCTTGCCCAGCGAGGCGAATGGCATGAAGGAATCCTCGCCGACGAAATCGTGAAAAGCAAAAAGGGCGGCTCGAGAGCCGCCCTTCCGATCCGGATGGATCACCTGCGCTAAGGCTGTCGCCCTATCACATCATGTCCATGCCGCCCATTCCGCCCATGCCGCCCGGCATGGCCGGAGCGTCCTTCTTCGGCAGCTCGGCGATCATGGCTTCGGTGGTGACGAGCAGGCCCGCAACCGAGGCTGCGTCCTGGAGAGCGGTGCGGACGACCTTGACCGGGTCGATGATGCCCATGGCGATCATGTCGCCATACTCGCCGGTCTGAGCGTTGTAGCCGAAGTCGTCGGTGTTCTTCTCGAGGATCTTGCCGACAACGATCGAGGCTTCATCGCCAGCGTTCTCCGCGATCTGGCGGGCCGGAGCCTGCAGAGCGCGACGAACGATGTTGATACCGGCGTCCTGATCGTCGTTTTCACCCTTGACGGTAATCTTGACGGAAGAGCGCAGCAGGGCAACACCGCCACCCGGTACGATGCCTTCCTGAACGGCAGCGCGCGTCGCGTTGAGGGCGTCGTCGATGCGGTCCTTCTTTTCCTTCACTTCGACTTCCGTCGCACCGCCGACGCGAATAACGGCAACGCCGCCAGCGAGCTTGGCAAGGCGCTCCTGCAGCTTCTCACGGTCGTAGTCAGAAGTGGTTTCTTCGATCTGGGCCTTGATCTGGGCGACGCGGCCTTCGATGTCGGCCTTCTGGCCGGCGCCGTCGACGATCGTCGTGTTTTCCTTGGAGATCGAGACCTTCTTCGCACGGCCGAGCATGTCGAGCGTGACGTTTTCGAGCTTGATGCCGAGGTCCTCGGAGATCACCGTGCCGCCCGTCAGGATGGCGATGTCTTCGAGCATGGCCTTGCGGCGGTCGCCGAAGCCCGGGGCCTTGACGGCAGCGATCTTCAGGCCGCCGCGCAGCTTGTTGACGACGAGCGTTGCAAGCGCTTCGCCTTCGACGTCTTCAGCGATGATGAGGAGCGGCTTGCCGCTCTGAACGACGGCTTCGAGAACCGGGAGCATCGCCTGGAGGTTCGAGAGCTTCTTCTCGTGCAGGAGAATGAACGCGTCTTCGAGGTCGGCGACCATCTTTTCCGGGTTGGTGACGAAGTAGGGCGACAGGTAGCCGCGGTCGAACTGCATGCCTTCGACGACTTCGAGTTCGGTCTCGGCGGTCTTGGCTTCTTCAACCGTGATGACGCCTTCGTTGCCGACCTTCTGCATCGCTTCGGCGATGTCGAGGCCGATCTGCTTTTCACCGTTTGCCGAAATCGTGCCGACCTGGGCGACTTCTGCCGAGGTGTTGATCTTCTTGGCCTTGGCGAGCAGGTCCTTGACGACTTCGGTGACGGCGAGGTCGATGCCGCGCTTCAGGTCCATCGGGTTCATGCCGGCAGCAACGGCCTTGGCGCCTTCGCGAACGATCGCCTGGGCAAGAACGGTTGCGGTCGTGGTGCCGTCGCCGGCGATGTCGTTGGTCTTCGAAGCGACTTCGCGGACCATCTGGGCGCCCATGTTCTCGAACTTGTCTTCGAGTTCGATTTCCTTGGCGACCGAAACGCCGTCCTTGGTGATGCGCGGAGCGCCGAAGGACTTGTCGATAACGACGTTGCGGCCCTTCGGGCCGAGCGTCACCTTGACCGCATCGGCGAGGATGTCGACGCCGCGCAGCATCTTTTCGCGCGCGGTACGGCCGAACTTGACTTCTTTAGCTGCCATTTTTGAAAGCTCCTGGTTTCGAAGTTCCGGGACGCACCCGGTTTCAAATTACGGAAGTTGGGGTTGCGGGCCGATCAGCCGATGATGCCCATGATGTCGGCTTCCTTCATGATCAGAAGGTCTTCGCCGTTGATCTTGACTTCGGTGCCGGACCACTTGCCGAACAGGACGCGGTCACCAGCCTTGACGTCGAGCGGAACAACCTTGCCGCTTTCGTCACGGGCACCCGAACCGACAGCCACGATTTCGCCTTCTTGCGGCTTTTCCTTCGCGGTGTCCGGAATGATGATGCCGCCCTTGGTCTTTTCCTCAGACTCGACGCGGCGGACGACAACGCGGTCGTGCAGCGGACGGAAGTTGGTGCTTGCCATTGTCTAATCCCTCGATCAAATGACATTGCGGATCGTTCATCGATCCGGTGGATGGGTGTTAGCACTCCTGCTTAAAGAGTGCTAGCGCCGCCGAGATAAGGCTGGCTACCGAACGAGTCAAGGATCCGCTTCGAGATTTTTTTGCCGGCCGCGAGCGTTGACATGAAATGCCGTTTTTTGTTTGATGGATCTATGGGGTAAGCGAATGCCCCACGAGGCGTCATGCTGGAATTTCGCGTCCAACAGCTATCAAGGACGTCGTATCATGGCCTCGTTCAACTCCATCTCTCCTGAAAAACTTGCCCGGCTGGTCGGCACGCCGAAAGCTCCCGTCCTCATCGATGTTCGCGATGAGGACGATTTCACCGCCGATCCCCATCTCGTACCGTCCTCGTTCCACCGGACGCACGCCGATGCGCCCAAATGGGCGGACGAATACAAAGGACAGTGGGTCGTCGCGCTCTGCAAGCACGGCGGCAAGCTCAGCGAAGGCGTTGCCGCATGGCTTCGGCACGCCGGCGCGTCTGCGGAAATATTGGAAGGCGGTCTCGAAGCTTGGCGCGAGGCGGGTCTGCCTCTCGTCCCGGTGGCGAGCCTGCCGAATGCCGACCCTTCGGGCGGCTCGGTGTGGGTGACGCGATCCCGGCCGAAGATCGACCGCATCGCCTGCCCGTGGCTGATCCGCCGCTTCGTCGATCCGCGCGCCAGGTTCCTCTACGTCTCGCCGGCCGAGGTCGAGGCGGTCGGCGAACGCTTCGACGCAACGCCGTTCGACATCGAAGGCGTGTTCTGGAGCCACCGCGGCGACGATTGCACCTTCGACACGATGGTCAAGGAATTCCGCCTTTCCTTTCCCGCGCTCGAGCACGTCGCCCGGATCGTCCGCGGTGCCGACACGGACAGGCACGAGCTGGAACCGCAAGCGGCCGGTCTTCTCGCCGTATCGCTTGGCCTATCCCGAATGTATGCCGGCGACCTCGAACAGCTCGAGGCGGGGATGACTCTCTATGACGCGCTCTACCGCTGGGCGCGCGATGCGAGAGAGGAGAAGCACGATTGGGTATCGCACGGCGGCAAGGGGAAGCGGACGTGAACGACCAGGTATCGGCGGGCCTTCCGCCCGCCCATCCGACCTTTGCCGAAGCCGCGAAGGTCTGGGCAAGGATCGGCCTGTTGAGCTTCGGCGGGCCGGCCGGACAGATTGCGCTCATGCACCGGGAACTCGTCGAGGAGCGCCGCTGGATCTCGGAAAGCCGCTTCCTGCACGCGCTTAACTATTGCATGCTGCTGCCCGGCCCAGAGGCGCAACAACTCGCCACCTATATCGGCTGGCTCCTACACGGCACGCGCGGCGGGGTGGTGGCGGGCACGCTCTTCGTGATGCCGGGCTTTTTTGTCATCCTGGGCCTCTCGTCCGCCTATGCCCTGTTCCAGGAGACCAATTGGCTTGCGAGCCTCTTCTTCGGCCTTAAGGCCGCGGTGCTGGCGATCGTCATCGAGGCGCTGATCCGGCTTTCCCGCCGGGCGCTGAAAACCGGCTTCGATCGATGGCTCGCCATCCTGGCGTTCCTGGCGCTCTTCGTTTTCGCCGTGCCCTTTCCGCTGGTGGTCCTCGCGGCCGGCATCGCGGGCTATGTCGCTGCCCGCCATGCGCCGGCGCGGCGAGCGGCCGCGCATCAAGCGAAGGCTCCCGATCTTCCCTCCGTTATCGGCGCCGATTACCCCCACGGAAAGCCAAGCTGGGGGAGGGCGGCGGCAGTCATTGCCGTATGGGGCGCCCTCTGGCTGGCGCCCTTCCTCCTGATCGCGGCCATCGTCGGCGGACCGAATGTCTACACAGACATCGGCCTCTTCTTTTCGCAGATGGCGGTCGTCACTTTCGGCGGCGCCTATGCCGTTCTTGCCTATGTCGCACAGCAGGCGGTCGAGACCTATCACTGGCTGCGCCCCGGGGAGATGGTCGATGGCCTGGCGCTGGCGGAGACGACGCCGGGGCCGCTGGTGCTTGTGCTCGCCTTCGTCGGCTTCATGGGGGCGTACCGTGCGCCGATCGGTGTCGATGCGCTGACGTCGGGCGTGCTTGGCGCGACGCTTGCGACTTGGGTGACCTTCGTTCCGTGCTTTCTCTGGATCTTTCTCGGCGCGCCCTATGTCGAGCGGCTGCGCGCCAATGCGGCGCTCTCCGGTGCCCTGTCGGCGATCTCGGCGGCGGTCGCCGGCGTTATCCTCAACCTCGCCGTCTGGTTCGGCCTTCATGTCCTCTTTGGTCGCGTCGAGCGATTGGAGAGCGGCCCGCTCTCGCTTCCCTATCCGGATCCGGCGACGCTTCACCCTGCTGCTCTTTTCTTGACCGTCATTGCGGCCGTTTCGCTTTTCTGGTGGAAGCGCGGCATTTTCCAGACGCTCGCGATCTGTGCGGTGGCCGGCTGGTTGCTGATGCTTGTCTGATTGGCGGCATTTGCCGCCTATCTTGGGAACTGCGGCGTTTTTCTGTAGGCGAGGCTTGTATTCTTGGTCCTTCCTTGCGATGTCAGCCGGGAAGCCGAGTTTGCAGGAAGCCAGGATGGCCGTCAGGATCAACAGTTTTCGGGAAATCGCCAGCCGATACGACGTGGTGCTTTGCGATGTCTGGGGCGTGCTTCACAATGGCGTTCAGGCCTTCGCCTCCGCCTGCGAGGCGCTTGCCGAGGCACGCGCTCAAGGGGTGACGGTCGTCCTCATCACCAATTCGCCGCGGCCGCATCCGAGTGTCAAGGTGCAGATCCGCGGCCTCGGCGTTCCCGATGAAGCCTATGACCGGATCGTCACCTCTGGCGACGTCACGCGGGCATTGATCGCCTCGGCCGAGAAGCGGATTTTCTTCATCGGCGCCGATCGCGATCTGCCCTTGCTCGAAGGATTGGGCACCGAGATCGTTTCGGCGGAAGAGGCCGAGACGATCGTCTGCGCTGGCTTCTACGACGACGAGACCGAAACCCCCGAACACTACCGCGCCACGCTGAGCGGGCTTGCCAAACGGAAAATCCCGTTCATCTGTGCCAATCCCGATCTCGTCGTGGAACGCGGCCATCGGCTGATCCCCTGTGCGGGCGCAATCGCCAAGCTCTACGAGGAACTCGGCGGCGAGGCGCGCATTGCCGGCAAGCCCTACAAGGCGATCTACCGTGCCGCGCTGTCCGAAGCGAAGGTGGTGAGAGGTGCCTTCGATCTCGCGCGGGTCATCGCCGTGGGCGACGGCATGCCGACCGACGTGAAGGGGGCGCAGGAAGCCGGTTTCGATTTGCTCTATATCAGCGCCGGCATCCACGCGCTGGAATACATGCACGAAAGCCGCACCGACGAGGCGAAGCTTGCCGCCTTCCTGAAAAAGGAAGGGGCGACGCCGAAGTGCTGGATGCCCCGGCTCGCCTGACAGGGAGACGGCAATGACGGTTTTTCATCGCAACGAGACCCGTGATCCGCTTCCCGAGCGCCTCCACGGCGGCGTGATCGCGATCGGCAATTTCGACGGCGTCCACCGGGGCCATCAGTCGGTGCTGATCCGCGCGCTCGACGAGGCAAAGGGCAGGGGCGTTCCCGGCCTTGTGCTGACCTTCGAACCGCATCCGCGCACCGTCTTCCGGCCCGACCAGCCCGTCTTCCGCCTGACGCCTGCGCCGCTGAAGGCTCGCATCCTCGAGGGGATGGGTTTCGGCGCGGTGATCGAATATCCCTTCGACCGGACCTTCTCCGAGCTTTCGGCGTCCGATTTTATCCATCGCATTCTCCGCGAATGGCTGCACGCATCGCACGTCGTCACCGGTTTCGATTTTCATTTCGGCAAGGGACGCGAGGGCGGCCCGGCCTTCCTGATGGCGGCGGGCGCCCAGGAAGGCTTCGGCGTGACGCTGGTCGATGCCTTCCGCGACGAGAACGCCGCGGTCATTTCCTCGAGCTTCATCCGTTCCTTGCTTGCCGAAGGCGACGTCGCGCATGCCGCCGGCCTGCTCGGCTACCGCTACACGGTCGAAGCGGAGGTGATCGGCGGCAAGAAGCTCGGGCGCACGCTCGGCTATCCGACCGCCAACATGCGCCTGCCGGCCGAAGTCGAACTCAGGAGCGGCATTTATGCGGTGCGGTTCCGCCGCTGGGATGGTTCGCTTTACGACGGGGTTGCAAGCTTCGGCCGCCGCCCGACCGTCGACAGCGACGGTGAAGCGCTGCTGGAGACCTTCGTGTTCGACTTCTCCGGCGACCTTTACGGCGAGGTCTGCGCCGTCTCCTTTTTCGGCCACCTTCGCGACGAAGTGAAGTTCGACGGGCTCGAGCCCCTGATGGTGCAGATGAGGGAGGACGAGAAGGAGGCGCGCGCCCTTCTTTCCGGCGTGCGGCCCTTGAGCGACATCGACCGCCATATCAATTTCGTCTGAAGCGCCGGGTGCACCGGGCCTAAAGAATCGCGCCCTGCTGCGCTCGCGGACCTTTTCAAAAGGGCGAAAACGCCTTAAACAACCGGCCATTATGATCAGGCATCGTCGATTGACCATCGATCAGCGAATTATTGGCCCGGCTTTCCGCGCGCGCTAGAGCGTGCCGGGAGGTCCGGGATTTCGGCGTTTCACGCCCTTCCAGTCATCTTCGAGAGACCGAACCCTTCCGCCTGCGTGACAATCCGCGCGGAAAAGACGAATGCAAAAGACCATGACAGAGACCGCTGAAAAGATCGACTACTCCTCGACGCTCTACCTGCCGCAGACCGAATTTCCGATGCGCGCCGGCCTCCCGCAGAAGGAGCCGGAATTCGTTGCCCGCTGGCAGAAGATGGAGCTCTACAAGAAGCTTCGCGCCTCCGCTGCCGGCCGCGACAAGTTCGTGCTGCATGACGGCCCGCCCTATGCGAACGGCAACATCCATATCGGCCATGCGCTCAACAAGATCCTCAAGGATGTCATCAACCGCTCGTTCCAGATGCGCGGCTTCGACGCCAATTACGTCCCGGGCTGGGACTGCCACGGCCTGCCGATCGAATGGAAGATCGAGGAGAAATATCGCGAGAAGGGCCGCAACAAGGACGACGTCCCGGTCAACGAGTTCCGCAAGGAATGCCGTGATTTCGCCAGCGGCTGGATCCAGGTGCAGACCGAGGAATTCAAGCGCCTCGGCATCGAAGGCGACTTCGACAATCCCTACACGACGATGAACTTCCATGCAGAAGCGCGTATCGCCGGCGAATTGATGAAGATCGCACGGGCCGGCCAGCTCTATCGCGGCTCGAAGCCGGTGATGTGGTCGGTTGTCGAACGCACCGCGCTCGCCGAGGCCGAAGTCGAATATGCCGACGTCGAAAGCGACATGATCTGGGTGAAGTTCCCGGTGACAGAGGGCCCGGATGCGCTTGCCGGCGCCTTTGTCGTCATCTGGACGACGACGCCCTGGACGATTCCCGGCAACCGGGCGGTCGCCTATTCGTCGCGCTATGCCTATGGCCTCTATGAAGTCGCGACGGCCGAAAACGACTACGGTCCGCAGCCGGGCGAAAAGCTGATCTTCGCCAAGCGCCTCGCGGAGGAATCGGCCGCCAAGGCGAAGGTCACCTTCCGCTTCATCCGCGACATCGAAGCCGAGGAGCTTGCGGCAGTCACCTGCTTGCACCCGCTGCACGGCCTCGGCGGTGGATACGCCTTCAAGGTGCCGCTGCTCGACGGCGAACACGTCACCGACGATGCCGGCACCGGCTTCGTCCACACCGCGCCCGGGCACGGCCGCGAGGACTTTGATGCCTGGATGGACGGCGCCCGGTCACTCGAAGCGCGCGGCATCTCCTCTGCGATCCCCTTCACCGTCGACGATGCCGGTTATTTCACCGCCGATGCGCCTGGCTTCGGTCCGGACGCCGAAGGCGGCGCCGGTCGCGTCATCGACGACAAGGGCAAGAAGGGCGACGCCAACGATCGCGTCATCAAGGCGCTCATCGCCCGCCATGCGCTCTTTGCCCGCGGACGCCTGAAGCATTCCTATCCGCATTCCTGGCGGTCGAAGAAGCCGGTCATCTTCCGCAACACGCCGCAATGGTTCGTCTATATGGACAAGGACTTCGGCGACGGCACGACGCTGCGCTCGCGGGCGCTCAACGCCATCGACGAAACCCGTTTCGTCCCGGGCGCCGGCCAGAACCGCCTGCGCGCCATGATCGAGCAGCGCCCGGACTGGGTTCTGTCGCGCCAGCGCGCCTGGGGCGTGCCGATCGCGGTCTTCGCCGATGAGCAGGGTGAAATCCTCGTCGACGACGCCGTCAATGCGCGGATCCTCGAGGCTTTTGAGAAGGAAGGGGCCGATGCCTGGTTCGCTGAGGGAGCGAAGGAACGCTTCCTCGGAAACGACCACGACCATGCCCGCTGGAACCAGGTTATGGACATCCTCGACGTGTGGTTCGATTCCGGCTCGACCCACACCTTCACGCTCGAAGACCGTACAGATCTGAAATGGCCGGCCGATGTCTATCTCGAGGGTTCCGACCAGCACCGCGGCTGGTTCCACTCCTCGCTGCTGGAAAGCTGCGCGACCCGCGGCCGCGCGCCCTACAACGCCGTTGTCACCCATGGCTTCACCATGGACGAGAAGGGCGAGAAGATGTCGAAGTCGAAGGGCAACACGGTCACGCCGCAGGAAGTGATGAAGGATGCCGGCGCCGACATCCTGCGCCTGTGGGTGATGACCACCGACTACTGGGAAGACCAGCGCCTCGGCAAGACGATCATCCAGACGAACATCGATGCCTACCGCAAGCTCAGGAACACCGTCCGCTGGATGCTCGGCACGCTCGCCCACGACAAGGGCGAAGTGATCGCGCTTGCCGAGATGCCGGAGCTCGAGCAGCTGATGCTGCATCGCCTTGCCGAACTCGACCGGCTGGTGCGCGAAGGCTACGACGCCTTCGACTTCAAGCGGATCGCCCGCGCGCTGATCGATTTCTCGAATGTCGAACTTTCGGCCTTCTATTTCGATATCCGCAAGGACGCGCTCTACTGCGATGCGCCTTCGTCGCTCCGCCGCCGCGCCGCGCTGCACGTCATCCGCACGCTGTTCGATTGCCTGGTGACCTGGCTCGCGCCGATGCTGCCCTTCACCGCCGAGGAAGCCTGGCTTTCCCGTAACCCGGAAGCCCTCTCGGTGCATCTCGAGCAATTCCCGCCTGTGCCGGCGGAATGGCGCAACGATGCGCTGGCCGAGAAATGGCGGAAGATCCGCGAAGTGCGCAAGGTCGTCACCGGCGCGCTCGAGATCGAGCGCAAGGACAAGCGCATCGGCTCCTCCCTGGAAGCCGCTCCGCTCGTCCACGTCGCCGATCCGGATCTGAAGGCCGCCCTCGAAGGCCAGGATTTTGCCGAGATCTGCATCACCTCGGCGATCGGGATCGACGACGCCGAGGGGCCGGAAGGCGCGTTTACCTTGCCGGAAGTGGCGAAGGTCAGCGTCGTGCCGAGGCTGGCCGAAGGCCGCAAATGCGCTCGCTCCTGGCGGATCACCACGGATGTCGGCTCCGATCCGCTCTATCCGGAAGTGTCGGCCCGCGACGCCGCCGCACTGAGGGAACTTGGCTTCAAAGCGTGATGGAACGTCCCGGGTGAATTGCGCTTGGCGCATTCATCCGGTACAACCTGCCCGAAATTTGGCGGATTTTTCCGCCATGGGGGCGTTTAATGGCCGCGGCTGGCGCGGTGCGGCGGGGCTTAAGGGAACTTTATGGAAATGACGCGAGCGTTGCGGGTGTCTGCGAGCATTGCTGCTGTCGTGGCGGGGAGCCTGGCGCTTTCCGGCTGCATCGGCGGCCCGACCTACGGCACGGACAAGACGGCCGGCGAACAGCTCGTCGACGATCTCGGCAGCGCCATCAGCCTGGCGCCGCCGAAAAAGGATCCGGTCAAGTACCAGCCGCGCGCCGGCCTTGTGTTGCCGCCGCAGGGAGAGCAGGCTTCGCTCATCCAGCCGCAGCAGTCGCTCGCAAGTCGCGAAACCAATCCCGAGTGGGTCGAGTCCCCCGAGGAGGTGCGCGAGCGCCTGCGCGAAGAGGCCGACGCCAACAAGAACAATCCGAACTACGTCTCGCCGCTTGCCAAGGCAAGCGCCAACGGCCGCCGTCTTTCTGCCAAGGAGCAGCAGGCGGCCTATCGCGAGGCCCGCAAGATCGAGATGGGCGCCTATTCCGACAAGCGCCGTTTCCTGAGCGACCCGCCGCTCGAGTATCGCCGGCTGCCCGAGGCCTCGGAAACGGATCTCGGCGAGCCGGAGAAGGACAAGGAGCGCCGGCGCAAGAAGGCGGCGCAAGTCGCCAACAGTGGCAGCAAGTGGTACTGGCCGTTCTAAGCCATGGCCATCAGCATTCGCGATGCGGTCCCGGCCGATGCGGCAACGATCCTGCGCTTCATCACCGACCTCGCCATCTATGAGAAGGCCGAGGACGAGGTCGAGGCGACTGTCGAACTTCTGACGGATTCGCTCTTCGGGACCGGCTCGGTCAGCCGGGCGATCATCTGCGAGGTCGATGGCGCGCCGGCCGGCTTCGCCATTTGGTTCTACAACTATTCGACCTGGCAGGCGCGCAAGGGTCTCTATCTTGAAGATCTGTATGTTACGCCCGAGCACCGCGGCTCGGGAGCGGGCAAGATGCTGCTCAAGCACCTGGCCCGTATCGCGCTTGCCGAGGGCTGCGGCCGCTTCGAGTGGAGCGTTCTCGATTGGAACGAGCCGGCGATCCGTGTCTACGAGGCGATCGGCGCCGAGCCGCTCTCGGAGTGGACGCGCTACCGGCTGACGGGCAAGGAGCTTGAGGCGCTCGCCTCCAGCTGACTGTGGCTATCATCGCCGGGCGGCGAAAAAACCGCGAAGCAGCTCGGCCGCCTCGCGTTCGCCGAGGCCGGAATAGACGTCCGGCACATGATGGCAGGTCGGCGAGCCATAGAACCTGACGCCGCTTTCGACGGCGCCGCCCTTCGGGTCCTCGGCGCCGTAGTAGAGGCGGCGTATGCGGGCAAACGAGATTGCCGCCGCGCACATGGTGCAGGGTTCGAGCGTCACATAGAGATCGGCGCCGGAGAGCCGCTCGTCGCCGACGGCGGCCGCCGCCTGGCGGATCGCCTCGATCTCGGCATGGGCCGTAATGTCCCGCAATTCGCGCGTGCGGTTCCCGGCCGCAGCGACGACTTCGCCGTCGAGCACGACGACGGCGCCGATCGGCACTTCGCCGCGCGCCGCCGCCTTCCGGGCCTCGTCTAGCGCCGCATCCATGTACCGCGTCGTTTCCGCCATCACTTGCTCATAATTTCTCTTAACCCGTGGCCTTCGACCTGATAGGACAGCCGCAAAAGGCAGGCAACAGAAATGACATCCAAAGACAAGTCCACCGGGCCCGGCAAGGGAAAAGGTCGGAAAGGCAATTTTCCTTCAGGCGAGAAGAAGGCCAACGCGGCACGGCCCGGCAAGGGCGCGGCGCCGGGAGCCGACGTCGGCGCCGACGAGCCGCAACGCATCTCGAAGATCCTGTCGCGCGCCGGCGTCGCCTCGCGCCGCGACGTCGAGCGGATGATCATGGAAGGGCGCGTCAAGCTTAACGGTGTCGTGCTCGAAACCCCGGTTGTCAATGCGACGCTTGCCGACAGGATCGAGGTCGACGGCCATCCGATCCGCGGCATCGAGCGGACGCGCCTGTGGCTCTATCACAAGCCGGCCGGCCTGGTAACGACCAACGCCGACCCTGAAGGCCGTCCCACCGTCTTCGACAACTTGCCGGACGAGTTGCCGCGGGTGCTGTCGATCGGCCGCCTCGACATCAATACAGAGGGCCTGCTGCTCCTCACCAACGACGGCGGGCTGGCGCGCGCGCTCGAATTGCCGGCCACCGGCTGGCTGCGGCGGTACCGCGTCCGCGCCCATGGCGACATCGATCAGCAGGAACTCGATCGTCTGAAGGATGGCATCGCCGTCGACGGCGTCCTCTATGGTGCGATCGAGGCGACGCTCGACAGGGTCCAGGGTTCCAACGTCTGGATCACCATGGGCCTGCGCGAAGGCAAGAATCGCGAGATCAAGAACGTGCTTGGGGCGCTCGGCCTCGACGTGAACCGCCTGATCCGCATTTCCTATGGCCCGTTCCAACTCGGCGAACTGCCCGAGGGGCACGTCCAGGAAATCCGCGGCCGCACGCTCAGGGATCAGCTCGGTCCGCGCCTGATCGCGGAAGCGAAGGCGAATTTCGACGCGCCGCTCTACAATGATCAGCCCGCCGCAGAGGAGAGGGAGGTCCACAGCGAGGACATTCCTGAAAAGGGCAAGCCGGAACGCGGCGCCTGGCGTGAAAAGCCCGAGGACAAGCGCGAACGGGCGCTTGCTCGCCTTGATACGCAGCGTGACGACGGCCGCTCCCGCGATCGCCGCGATCGTCCCCGCGAAAAATTCGAGGATCGCCCGGCCCGGGCGCCGGCGAAACGCAGCCGCACGGCGAATGTCTGGATGGCCCCGGGTGCCCGCCCAGTCGCCGAAAAGAAGCCGAAGGCGGCCGAGGACGATGCTTCGCCGAAACCCGCCCGTCGCGAGCGCCCGGAGGGTGCGCCGAAGACCAAGCGTTACGGCCGCACGAAGGATGGCGCGGCCACGAAGACTTCGGCAAAGTTCGATCCCGACCGCAAGGCAAGTGCCGGCAAGGGTGCTGCTCGGCCGGACCGCGCCCCGCGTCCGCCGGTCAAACGCGCCGATGAGGATGGCGACTGGATCAGCGCCAGCGAACCGGTCCGCCGCAAAGACGATGCCCGCGACGGCGGTTTCGAGCGGCGCCGGCCCTTCGATCCCAACGAGCGGAAATCGCGGGATCACGGCGATCGCCCGCCGCGTCGCGAGAGCAGCGAGCGCCCTCGTGGCGAGCGTCCGGCACGGACCGCCGGCGACAATCGCGCATTTTCGGAGAAGCCGCGGACAAGCCGCCGCAAGGACGATGTCCGCGAGGGCCGCGAAGGCGGAGATCGCCCCTTCGGCGACAATCCTCGTGGAAAGCCTGCCAGCGGCAAGCCGGCGGGAGGGAAGTCCTTCGGTCAGCGTTCCGGTGGTCCGCGTGGCGGCAAGCCTGGCGGCGGCAGGCCCGGTGGCGGCAGACCGGGTGGAGGCAAGCCTGCCGGCAGCAAGCCCGGCGGTCGCACGGGCGGCGGCAAGCCGCGCGGCAAGGGGAAGTAACCGGCCGTGCGCGTCGTCGGCGGAGAGTTTCGGGGCCGCACGCTCGCGAGCCCCAAGTCCAACGACATCCGGCCGACCACCGACCGGACGCGCGAGAGCCTGTTCAACATTCTCGGCCACAGCTATCCCGAGGCGCTTGACGGCACCCGGGTCCTCGATCTTTTTGCCGGCACGGGTGCAGTCGGACTCGAGGCCCTGTCGCGAGGCTGCCGCCAGGCGCTCTTCGTCGAACAGGGGGTCGAGGGCCGCGGGCTCATCCGCGTCAATATCGAAACGCTCGGCTTGCAAGGCCGCGCCAAGATCTTTCGCCGCGATGCGGTCGATCTCGGCTCGGTCGGCACGATGGAGCCCTTTCATCTCGTCTTCGCCGATCCGCCCTATGGGAAAGGGCTCGGAGAACGTGCGCTGGAGTCGGCCGTGGCCGGCGGATGGCTCGTCCCCGGCGCTCTCGTGGTGCTGGAAGAGCGGAGCGACGTGCGGCCGCGTTTGTCCGCAGCCTTCGAGCAGCTCGACGATCGCGCCTTCGGCGATACGCGAATGCATTTCTACCGATTTCTAGGCGCCTGATCTAAGTTGGGCGGGCGGTGAGACCCGCCTGATCCCGCCCTTTGGCACCGCTGTAGCGGCGCGGACGGAACGGAGAGCATCGATGGAGCAGCACGTATCTGCGCAGCGCAACAGGCCCGACGGCAGGGACGAGCCGACGATCGCGCTTGCGCTTGGCGGGGGCGGTGCCCGCGGCTTTGCTCATATCCATGTCATCGCGGCGCTGGACGAGATGAGGATCCGGCCTGCGGCGATCGCCGGCTCGTCGATCGGCGCGATCATGGGCGCGGGCATGGCGGCCGGCATGACCGGCAAGGAGATCCGGGACTACACGTTTGCGACCGTCGGCAATCGCGGCGAAATTCTGAACCGGCTGTGGCAGCTTCGGCCGAGCAGCCTGTCGGAAGCCGTGTCGAGCGGCTTCCGCCTCGGACAATTCAACATTGAACGGGTGCTGAAAGCCTTTCTGCCAGAGGCGATCCCGCCGCACTTTTCCGACCTGCTGATACCGCTGAAAGTCACCGCGACCGATTACTACGGGCAAACCGAGCGCGTCTGTGAACAGGGAGACCTGCACAAAGCGATCGCCGCCTCCTGCGCCCTGCCGGCGATCTTCACGCCGGTGAAGATTGAGGGCCGCGTGATGATCGATGGCGGCATGTACAATCCGGTTCCCTTCGACCACTTGCGTGACCTCGCCGACATCGTCATCGCCGTCGATGTCGTCGGCGGTCCCGATGGGGACGGCAAGACGATTCCGAGCCGCATCGACACCCTGTTCGGCGCGAGCCAGTTGATGATGCAGTCGATCATCGCCATGAAGATGAAGGCCGGCGCCCCCGACATTCTGCTCCGCCCGGATGTCGGCCGCTTCCGTGCCCTGGATTTCCTGCGTGCCCGCGAAGTGCTCGCGGCGACGGCTGCCACGAAGGAGCAATTGAAGCGGGCGCTCTCCGAGCGGATCGAGCAATGGCAAGCGAATCGCTGATTTCCGCCCGCCCCACCGCGTTCCGGTTCAGTCGGCACCGGCCAGCGTTTCGCCGGCTCGTCCATTCTCTGCCGCCGGAAGCTGGGGCAGGATCCGCTCCTCGGTCTCCGCCGTGTGGTTGACGTCCCGCTTCGGCTTGACCAGCGGTTCCGGACGCACCGGCTCTGAATGCAGCATGTGGCGGCCTGCCGTGATGCCCTCGGCCTCCTGCAGCACCAACCGCGCCTCGTCGCGGCGGCGGATGTCGTCCATGATGGCGATCGCCTCCTCGCCGTTGACGCCGAGCGCCTCGATCGTCTTGCGGCCGAACAGCAGCCCGGACTCGAAAGTCTCGCGCAACTCGTATTCGACGCCCTGGGCGCGCAGTTCCAGCGTATGCAGGCGATCGTAGGAACGCGCGAAGATCCGGGCGTTCGGGTATTCCGCCTGCACGAGGCTGATGATCCTGTCGGTGATCTCCTTCTTCTGGGTACAGACCGCGACGATCTTCGCCTTCTCGATGCCGGCCGCCCGCAGGACGTCGAGGCGCGTACCGTCGCCGAAGTAGATGCGGAAGCCGAAGGTCGCAGCCTGGCGGACGCGTGCGGCGGAATGGTCGATAATCGTCACGTCGCGGCCGCCGGCCAGAAGGATCTGCGCGGCGATCTGCCCGAAGCGCGAAAAGCCGATCATCAGGACGTCGGCGCCGGCGCCTTCGAAATTCTCCTCCATCTCGTCTTCCAGATCATCCTGTTCGCGCAGCAGCCGCCTCGAAATGAGCGCCGCAACCGGCGTCAAGGCCATAGAAAGCGTGACGATTGCGACGAGCAGGGAGGCGAGGCCTTGGGTGAAGACACCGGCAACAGCGGCGGCCGTGAAGAGCACGAAGCCGAATTCGCCGCCCTGCGGCAGCAGCAGGCCGATGCGCACCGCATCATTGTGGTGAGAACCGGTCGCGCGGCAAAGGCCGTAGAGGACCAGGCTTTTCACCACCATCAGCAGCGGCACGGCGACAAGGATCAAAAGATAGTTCTCGGCGACGACGCCGAGTTGCAGCGACAGTCCGACCGCCATGAAGAACAGCGCCTGAAGGATACCGCGAAACGGCTCGATGTCGGCCTCGAGTTCATGGCGGTAGGAGGATTCCGCCAGCAGCACACCTGCAAGGAACGCGCCCATCGCCATCGAAAGGCCGGCCAATTGCATCATCGTCGCCGCTCCCATGACGACGAGCAGCGCGGCGGCGATCATCACGTCGCGGGCCCCTGTGCGGGCGATCACCTGGAACAGCGGATTGAGCAGATAGCGGCCAGCCGCATAGAGAGCGGCAATCGCGGCGATCGCAATTGCGAAGTCTTCGAACGGCGTTGTTGTCGCCTCCGGCGCGCGCGTCGCCATCAACGGGATCAAGGCGAGTAGCGGAACGATCGCCAGGTCCTGGAGCAGGAGGATGGAAAAGGCGCGCTGACCGTAGCGGGTGTTTGTATCGTTGTTCTCTTCGAGGATCTGCATGGCAAAGGCCGTCGACGAAAGCGCCAGGCCGAAGCCGGCAATGACGCTGCCGGCCCAAGGGAGCAGGCCGAAGAACTCGATGAGGAAAGACAGAACGAGGCCTGTCGCCACCACTTGTGCCGTGCCCAGGCCAAAAATGTCGCGCCGCATCTGCCACAGTCGCGACGGCTTCAACTCAAGGCCGATGATGAACAAGAGGAAGACGACGCCGAGTTCCGATACGTGAAGAATCTCTTCGCCCTCGGTAATCGACTGGGCGACCGGGCCGATCACGATGCCTGCCGCGAGATAGCCGAGAATCGTGCCGAGCCCGAGACGCTTGAACAGCGGCGCAGCAACGACGGCGCCGGCGAGCAACATCAGCGCCTGAGTGTAGAGGATCGGTGTCTGCATTGCGCGCGGCTTTCATCATGGAGGCTCTCGAACCTGCCCTTGGCGGGCGTGGCGAGGCGGAATGTCATAATGCGGAGAGGGGAATCATCGTGATGCCCTTGATGCATGCTCCAGTGCACAATAAATGGGGCAGGAATGAAAGGCCTAATCATGTCCGAGACGATCGATTCCGCCATCCTCGAGAAACGCGCCGCCGAACTGGTGGACCGTGCGCGGCGGGCCGGTGCGGAGGCCGCCGACGCGGTCGTCGTACGCGGCCGCTCCCGCTCGGTTTCGGTGCGGCTCGGCAAGGTCGAGGCGACGGAGGCCTCCGAAAGCGACGATTTTTCGCTCCGGGTCTTCGTAGGGCGGCGTGTCGCCAGCGTCTCGGCCAATCCGGGTTTCGATCTGAAAGTCCTGGCCGAGCGCGCGGTGGCGATGGCCAAGGCCTCGCCGGAGGATCCTTACGCCTCGCTCGCCGATCCCGATCGCCTGGCGAGATCCTATCCGGACCTGGATCTTTTCGACACGCGCGAGGTTTCGAGCGAGGCGCTCACCGAAGCGGCGCTTGCAGCCGAGGCGGCAGCGCTTTCCGTGTCCGGCGTCACCAATTCGAGCGGCGCCAGCGCTTCCGCCGGCATGGGCGGGCTCGTGCTGGTGACGTCGCACGGGTTCTCAGGCTCCTATATGGCGACGCGGTTCGGCCGCTCCGTCAGCGCCATCGCCGGCGAAGGCACCAGGATGGAGCGCGATTACGACTATGACAGCCGGCTCTATTTCGACGAACTCCGCGGCGCCGACGATATCGGACGGGTGGCCGGCGAGCGGGCAGTGGCGCGCCTCAACCCGCGGCAGGTCGCTACCGCCAAGAACGTGACCGTCGTCTTCGATCCGCGCATGGCTCGCGGCTTCGTCGGCCATCTGGCAGGCGCCATCAATGGCGCCTCGGTCGCCCGCAAGACGAGCTTTCTCAGGGACATGATGGGCAAGCAGATCATGAAGGCCGGCATTGCCGTCACGGACGATCCGCAGATCGTGCGCGGTTCGTCGTCGCGCCCCTTCGACGGCGAGGGGGTCTCCGGCTCGAAGCTGTCCATGGTCGAGGATGGCGTGCTGAAGCACTGGTTCCTCTCGACGTCCGCGGCGCGTGAACTGGGGCTGGAAACCAACGGGCGCGGCGTCCGTGGTGGCCCGGCGGTCAATCCGGCCTCCACCAACCTCGCCCTCGAACCGGGCACGATTTCCCGCGACGACCTGATCCGCGGCGTCGGCACGGGAATCTACGTCACCGAGCTCATCGGCCAGGGCGTTAACATGGTGACCGGCGAGTACAGCCGCGGCGCCTCCGGCTTCTGGATCGAGAACGGCGAGATCACCTTCCCCGTCTCGGAGGTGACGATCGCTTCCAATCTCAAGCACATGTTCATGGCCTTGACGCCTGCCGACGACATCGACAGGAAGTTCGGTACGGCCGCACCGACCCTCGCGATCGAGGGCATGACGCTTGCCGGAAGTTGAGTGCGGGACCGTAGGTTCCGCCAGTTGGAGGCGCGGGGAATCGTTCCGGCGCTGAAGGAGTCGAATGTCAGAAGCAGCCCTCCAGACCCGACCCAGCTGGGACGAGGATCTCAAGCTCATCCTTGCCGCAGCGGTGGCAGCAGGCGATACGGCGCTCGGCTATTTCCGAAAGACCGTGGACGTCCGCTGGAAGAATGAGGGCCGCTCCCCCGTGAGCGAGGCCGACCTCGCCGCAAACGATATTCTGAAGACAAGGCTGCTCGCCGCCCGGCCGGACTATGGCTGGCTTTCCGAGGAAACCGACGACGACGCGACGCGCCTTTCCCGCGACACCGTCTTCGTCGTCGATCCGATCGACGGCACCCGTGCCTTCATCTCTGGCAAGGACCTCTGGTGCGTCAGTGTTGCGGTCGTTCACCGGGGCCAGCCGACGGCGGGCGTGCTCTATGCGCCGGCACTCGGAGAAATCTACCAGGCGACCGTTGACGGGGAGGCGCGCAAGAACGATGCGGCGATCAGCGTCCGTGACCCCTTGCCGAACGAGCGGCTGCAGGTGGCGATGGCCGAGGACATCGCCGGGAGGCTTGCCGCCCCCTATCGCGATCGGCTGGCGCGCGTGCCGCACGTGCCGTCGCTCGCCTACCGCCTGGCGATGATCGCCGACGGCCGCATCGACGGCACGATCGTCAAGAAGAACGCGCATGATTGGGATCTGGCCGCCGCCGATCTCGTTCTGGCACGCGCCGGCGGGGCGCTCCGGGGCCTCGACGGTATGCCTCTGTCCTACAATCGCCCCATTGTCAGTCATGGAGTTCTCGGGGCCGGATCCGGGTCGGCGCTGCCTGCATTGCTCGCCGCCTCCAAGCCGTTCGACGCCCATTGACCTTTGGGTGCTAATGCCGCAAACCAACGCCGACGTCTCAAAGAACAATGGGAACACAATGGCTCAGAATACCGAGAAGAAGCAGCTCTTGCACCTCGTCTTCGGCGGCGAATTGACGACGCTCACCGACGTGCAGTTCCGCGATCTCAACAACCTCGATATCGTCGGTATCTTCCCCGACTACGAGAGCGCCCATGTAGCCTGGAAGGCCAAGGCGCAGATGACCGTCGACAACGCCCATATGCGCTATTTCATCGTCCACATGCACCGGCTGCTCGACCCGGAAAATGATTGATGTCTTGGTGAGCGCGGGTAAGGGCGAGCATTGATGAGCAGCCTGCGCGCACGGCTTGCGCTTTCCACCTATCGCTGGCTCGGCACGGCGATCTACCCGTTCGTCGGACCCTACCTGGCCCTGCGCGCGGCAAAGGGCAAGGAGGATCCGGCCCGTCGCCGCGAGCGCTACGGCCATGCAAGCGCGCCGCGCCCGCCCGGGCCGCTCGTCTGGTTTCATGCCGCGAGCGTCGGCGAAACGGTCGCGGTAACCCCGCTGATAAAGGAAATCCGCCGCCGCGGCATTGCCGTGGTCCTGACCACCGGGACGACCACCTCGGCGCGGGTGGTAGCCGAGCGCCTCGGCAAGGCTGTCATCCATCAATATGTGCCGCTCGATCTCAAGCCGGCCGTCAGCCGTTTCCTCGAATATTGGCAGCCGGACCTGGCGATCATCGCCGAATCCGAAATCTGGCCGATGACGATCGTCGAACTGGGTCGGCGCCACATTCCCCAGGTTCTGGTCAATGCGCGGCTGTCGGACCGGACCTTCGCCCGCTGGAAGAAGCGGCCGTCGCTTGCCGATGCGCTGTTCGAGAACCTGGCGCTCGTGATCGCCCAGTCCGATATCGATGCGGAGCGCTTCCGCACGCTTGGCGCGCTGCCGGTGATGGTCTCGGGCAATCTCAAGGTCGATACCGACGCGCCGCCGCACGACCCGCAGGCGCTTCGCGACTATGCGCAGCAGATCGGTTCGCGCAAGACGTGGGCGGCAATCTCCACTTTCGAGGGCGAGGAAGAGGCGGCCGGGGTTGTCCATCACGCGCTCAAGCCGCGCAACGGCCTCTTGACCATCGTCGTACCGCGCCATCCCGAGCGCGGCGATGCCGTCGAAGCGGCGTTGGCCGCCAAGGGGCTCAAGGTTGCCCGCCGGACGCGGGGCGATCGCCTGACGCCGGACGTCGATATTTTTCTCGGCGACACGATCGGCGAGATGGGGCTCTATCTGCGGCTGACCGAGGTCGCCTTCGTCGGCCGTTCGCTCTTTGCCGAGGGCGGGCAGAATCCGCTGGAGCCGGCCATGCTCGGTTGCGCGGTACTTTCGGGCGGCAACGTCCAGAACTTCCGCGAGACCTACCAGATGCTTGCCATGAACGGCAGCGCCAAGATCGTCCGCGACGTCGAAATGCTGGCGAAGGGAGTCAACTACCTGCTCGGCAACGACGACATGCGTCGCTCGATGATCGACGCGGGGCTTGAGACCGTGCAACAGATGCGGGGCGCATTGACGGCGACGATGAGGGGGCTCGAGCCCTATATTAACCCGCTGGTGGTGAAGGCGCGGCTGGAGCCGCGCGTCGAGAGCTGAAAACGGATGGGACCATGGCTGCGGGCAACGGCATCGCCGGAATATTGTTCGACAAGGACGGCACGCTTCTCGACTACGCGAAGAGCTGGGTTCCCGTGAACTACGAACTGGCGCGAATTGCCGCCAGGGGTGACGATGCGCTCGCAAGAATTCTGCTTCGGGCCGGCGGCATGGACCCGGATACGGGCCACGTCGCACCCGACAGCCTGCTCGCGGCCGGCAACACGGTCGAGATTGCGACCGGCATGGTCGAGGCCGGCGCGCCGTTCACCGTGGAAGAACTGACGGCGCTGTTCGACGGCCTTTTTGCGAGCTCCGCCGACTATGCGGTGCCGGTGACCGACCTCGGCGCCTTTTTCGCTGCCCTCCATGCGAAGGGCTACCGTCTCGGCGTCGCCTCGAGCGACAACGAGCGCTCCATCCGCGAGACGGCGAAGCGCTTCGGCTTCGAGACCTATCTGCACTACATTGCCGGTTACGACAGCGGTTACGGCGTCAAGCCGCAGCCGGGCATGGTGCTCGGCTTCTGCGCCGCGACCGGGCTGACGCCTCAGCAGGTGGCCGTGGTCGGAGACAACAATCACGATATGCATATGGGCCGCGCTGCCGGCGCCGGCCTGACCATTGCGGTTCTGACCGGCACCGGCTCGCGTCAGTCGCTGGCCGGGGCTTCCGACCATTGCCTGGCCGATATCACCGAGCTTGAAGCAGTGCTCTGACTCCGTTGACCGGCTTGCCTTTTTTCGCATTCTGAAGTCTCTTGTGGCGTCGTCGGCCCATGGCCGGCGAGAGACGGGTCAGGAGCGCCTCGCGGCGCATGGAGCAGCAAGAGCCGCGGAGGCAGCATATTCAAATGGTTTCCGAAGCGCCTCCGTTCTGGTGGACAAGGGCCGATTGGCGGGCCTACGCGCTGTGGCCTTTCTCCTGGGTCTACGGCCGCGTCGCCGCCATCCGCATGGACCGGGCGCGCCGCGCCATGCCGCCCGTACCGCTGATCTGCGTCGGCAATTTCACCGTCGGCGGCGCCGGCAAGACGCCGACCGCAATTGCGTTGGCGCAGGCGGCCAAGGCGCGGGGGCTGAAGCCGGGTTTCCTCAGCCGCGGCTATGGCGGCTCCCTGGACGTGACGACAGTCGTCGATCCCGCCCATCACCGGGCCCGGGACGTTGGCGACGAGCCACTGCTGCTTGCGCGAGAGGCCCTGACCGTCGTGTGCCGCCGCCGCGTCGACGGCGCTCGCAGGCTCGCCGCCGAAGGCGCCGACATCATCATCATGGACGATGGCTTCCAGAGCGCTCGCCTCACCTTCGATTTCGCCCTGCTGGTGATCGATTCCGTCCGCGGCATCGGCAATGGCCATCTGGTGCCCTCCGGGCCGGTCAGGGCGCCGATCGCCGACCAGCTTCGCCACGCCACTGCGCTTCTGAAGATTGGCCACGGTCCGGCCGCCGATCGCCTGATCCGCCGTGCGGCGCGCGCCGGCAAGGCCGTCTATGTCGGGGACACGGTGCGGCTTGACGATCAATCGCTGTCCGGCGTCACGGTCCTGGCCTGGGCGGGCATTGCCGACCCGGAGAAGTTTTATCGCACTGTCCGGGAGACGGGTGCAATCGTCGAGGAGACGCGGAGTTTCCCGGATCATCACCATTTTTCAGAGGACGAGATCGCCGATCTCATCGATCATGCCGCAAGCCGGGGCTACACACTGGTGACCACGGCCAAGGACATGGTCCGCCTCGAGCCCGGCCAAGGGCGAGCGGCGGAACTCGCCGCCAACAGCCGGGTCATCGAGATCGAGGTGCGTTTCGACGATCCGTCAGCGCCCGCCAAGATCATCGAGGCTACGCTTGTCGCGGCGCGGGCACGCAAACTGCATGCGACCGGGAAGGCTTTGAAATAGATGCCTCAGGGCTGTCGTGCGGGCAGCGCCCCGGCACGCCGTTCGGCTTCAAGGGAGGCGGCGGCGTCGATGTAAGGCTCCTGCCGCACCACGCTCCAATAGCGAAGCTCGTCCACCGGGATAGCCTTGCCGGTCGTGGCACAGATGACATGCGAGCCGGCCAACACGATCTGAAAGTCGCCATCGAGATAACGAATTTTCGCTTCGCGAGAGGAATTTCCGTCAAAGCGGTTCATCATTTGCGTGCTTGCCTCGTCAATGCCCGTTCCCTGATCTATCCCGCCGGTCGCCAAAAGACCAGTCGAATTCGAAATTTGCCGCTAACATGGCCGCGACGCCGCAATGTCAACTCCGTCCGAAAAGCCTTTCGATATCGGCGAGCTTGAGCTCGATATAGGTCGGCCGCCCGTGGTTGCACTGCCCCGATCCGGGCGTCGCCTCCATCTGGCGCAGCAGCGCGTTCATCTCCTCCGTCCGCATGCGCCGGCCGGAGCGGACGGAGCCGTGGCAGGCCATCGTCGCAGCGAGATATTCGAGGCGGCCGGCAAGCCCGTTGGCCGTGTCCCATTCGGCCAGTTCGTCGGCAAGCTGCCGCACCAGTCCTGAGGCGTCCATCTCGCCGAGCATCGCCGGCGTTTCGCGCACCGCGATCGCGCCCGATCCGAAGCGCTCGATCGCAAGGCCGAGCCGTAGGAATTCCTCCGCATGCGCCATCAGCCGGTCGCAATCGTCCTCGGCAAGATCGACGATCTCCGGAATGAGCAGCGCTTGCGCCGGCACCGGCCGCGAGTGCAGCGCCGTCCGCATCGCCTCGAAGACGAGCCGTTCATGCGCGGCATGCTGGTCGACGATGACGAGACCGTCTTCGGTCTGGGCGACGATATAATTCGCGTGGAGCTGCGCGCGTGCCGCACCGAGCGGAAAGGCGGCTTCGCCCGTGCCGTTCGGGCCCTTCGCCTCGGCGGCCGGCGCGGCGGCGCGCGCCGATGGCTGCGAAAAATCCGCAAACGCAGCTTGCGGGGCCTCGGCAAAGCCGCGGGCGGGTTCGCCGAACCCAGTCGGCCGGTAGGGCGAGGCGGCGGCCGTCCAGGGCGCCTGCGCTCGCTGCGGTTCGGCTCGGTACGCTCCAGGCCGGAAGGCGCGCATCATTCCCTGGACGCCGGTTGTCGCTGCGCGGTCGCCGCCGCGCGCCAAAGCCTCGCGGATCGCGCCGATGATAAGCCCGCGGATTAGCCCGGGGTCGCGGAAGCGCACGTCCGATTTGGCCGGATGGACATTGACGTCGACCAAGGCCGGGTCGAGCAGGATCGAAAGCACGGCGACCGGATAGCGCCCCTGCGGAATGGTTTCGGCATAGGCGGCGCGGATGGCCGAGAGGATCAGCTTGTCCTGCACAGGCCGGCCGTTGACGAAGGCATATTGCTGCAGCGAGTTGCCGCGGTTGAAGGTGGGCACCCCGGCAAATCCCGTCAGCCTCGCCTCTTCGCGCTCCGCATCGATCTCGATGGCGTTGTCGCGGAAGTCCTTGCCGAGCACCTGCGCCATGCGCGCCAGCCGGTCGTCGCCGGTCGCCGGGAATTCCAGGGTCGACCGGTCCGCACCGGACAGCACGAACCGCACTTTCGGAAAGGCGATCGCCATGCGGCGGACCACTTCGGAAATCGCCGCGGCTTCGGCCTTTTCCGATTTCATGAACTTGAGCCGCGCCGGCGTAGCGAAGAAGAGGTCGCGCACTTCGACGACGGTCCCGACATTGGCAGGCGAGGGGCGGACCGGCTCGGTCCTGCCGCCCGTCACCGAAATCGCCGCCCCCTCGCTCGCGCCCGCCGTTCGCGTGGTGATCGACAGCCGCGCCACGGATCCGATCGAGGGGAGCGCCTCGCCGCGAAAACCGAGCGTGCGGATCTCCGTGAGCGTATCGGCGATCTTGGAGGTGCAATGCCGGCGGATCGCCAGTTCGAGATCGGCGGGCGACATGCCGCTGCCATTGTCGGTCACCCGGAGCAGCGTCTTGCCGCCCCCGGCCGTGGCGATCTCGACCCTGGTTGCGCCGGCGTCGAGGGCATTTTCGATCAGCTCCTTGGCGGCACTGGCCGGCCGCTCGATGACTTCACCGGCGGCGATTTGGTTGATGAGCGTTTCCGAGAGTTCCTTGATGGCCATGGCCCCATTTTCCAGGATTCGACGGCAGAGGGAAAGGGCCCCTCACGCGTCTTCAGCTGGAGGAAAGCCGGAATCGGTGCTCGTCCCCAGGCAGATCGGCAGAAATCGGATGCCGATTTAATTCCGCCTTAACGTTCTGCTGCGATTTTCCACAACAACCTGAATGATCACGGGTTTTGTTCTTTGGAGCACCGCGGCGTTGCTGGACGCCGCTCGATTCCCGCTCGAAGAGTGCCACGAACGGCCAGCCAGCATGTCCCGAAACGAAACCGCCGCTGCAGCGCCACTTAAGGACGCGGGTGCTGCAACACCCATGCAGTCGGCGAGACGAGGGCAGAGTAATGAACGATGTGGCGTCGGGCGGCGCGGACATCAGCAGGATCGTTCTTGAGTCGAGTTGCGATGCGCTTGGCCTGGCCTTGCTCGTCTGCGGACGGGACGACACGATCCTCTATGCCAGCGCCTCGATGTTGCAGTTTTTCCCCGTCCAGCCTCACCTGTTGAAGCACGGGACGCGGCTTCGCGACTTTCTCGCAGCGGTCTACGATACGGGCCTCCGCCCGGGAACGCTGCCCGAAAACAGCCGGCGGCGTGCGAACCGGGAGGACTGGATCGCCGAACAGATGGGCCTCCATTGGCGTGAGCGCTACGAAAGCGTCGAACGGGCGGGCCGTACGCGCTGGGTCTGCCTGCGCAAGCGCCGCCTGTCGAGCGGCATCGGCATCTTGTCGATCAGCGATGTCTCCGATCAGAAGAAGCGCGAGGAACAGCTGCAAACCGACCTGGAACGGGTCGAACTCACCGAGCAAATCCTCGATGCGCAACCCAATCCCATCTGCGTCAAGGATCGCAATCTGAACTATATCGCCGCGAACCGTGCCTTCTGCGCCATTCACGACGTGGCGCCGGAGGCGATCCTCGGTCGGTCGGCCTGGGACGTCGTGGACGCGGAGCTTGCCGAACGCTTCGAGCAGTCGGATCGGCAGGTGCTGGCGACCGGCCGGCCGCATTCCGAGGCGGAGCACATCGTTCGCGCCGATGGCAGCGACTTGTGGGTGGTGACGCGCAAGTATCGCGTCGGCGTGCCCGGGCGCCACTTCGTCGTCACCTGCATGAACGACGTGACCGACATAGCCGCCTGGTATCATGGCGCGGACGATGGCGGCAGCAATTCGGGGCTGCAGATCCGCGACTACAGCATCTTCACGCCGGCGCAGAATTTCTACGATCCGTTCCGGGCGCTGAACGTCCAGCAGCTCGTTGAAACCGGCTCGATGATCGAGACGCTGCCGGGGCGCGGCCTGCGGGTGCTCTTGGCGACGGCGGACAGCGAAATGGAGGCGCGGATCGTCGCACGCTTACGCGGCTCTGGCCTCGATGCCTGCGCCGTACGAAACCGCGGCGAGCTCGAAGCCTTTGCGGCCGCCGCCGAGGATCACGGCCTGAAGCTCGATATTTTGGTGATGGACGCGGTATTTCCGGCAAGGGATGCGGTCCATGCGGGATGGAAGACCTGCCCGGTGCTCGACGTTTCTGCGGACGCTGATGCAACTGCCCTGCTCGGCGAAATCTTCCGGGCCAGCACCGACCGGCAGCCGCCGCGCTCGCAGTTTCCGCAAGCCGATTGGGAAGTCTCTTTCGAAGGTGATGCGACGGTCCGGACAGGCGCACCCGAAGTGGAGGTTCTCGTTGCCGAGGACAACCAGATCAACCAGTTCGTCTTCGCCCAGATCCTGGACGGCCTCGGAGTCTCGCATCGGATTGCCGCCAATGGCAGGGAAGCGGTGGATCTCTGGCACGAGCTGCAGCCGGCTCTCATCCTCATGGACATATCCATGCCGGTAATGAACGGCTTCGAAGCCGCAGTTGCCATCCGCGACGCGGAAAGGCAGATCGGACGCCGCACGCCGATCGTTGCCGTTACTGCGCAAGCCCTCGACATCGACCTTCAGCAATGCGAAGCGTCGGGAATGGACGATCACATCATGAAGCCGATCAGTCCGGACATGATCGAAGCGTTGCTGCGCAAATATCTGCGTGCCGCCCATGCGCGGCTGACGGCCTGATCGGCACACGACGGGCTCGACCCCAGATTTGACGATCAGCCGATATAGGATTGTTAACCGCCGATTGTCATCGTTTGCTCCACGGTTGCCTTCATCGGCACCACCATCCGGGAGAAACTGCCCAGTCGCTGGCATAGCACCAATTTTCGCGCGTTCACCGCGCGAAGCTGTCGCCCAAGGCTGCAAGAGTTGAGCATCGAAGACATGAGCATGTCGGCCAAACAGTCATTCCCCCGGTCGGACTTCGGTTGCGATCGACGGGACGTGCTCCGTGCGGCACGGGCGCGCGCTCCGGCCGGGGGCGTAGCGCGATGATGGTCGCCGAACTGGCCATCGACCGTCGCGGTCCCGACAGGCTGCCCTTCGTCGATCCGCTGACCGGGCTGGGCAATGCAGAGCAGTTGCGGCACAAGGTCTGTGAGCTTGCCGCCGAACGCGCCAGCGATCCGGCTCCGTTCACCATCGGCCTTGCCAATCTCGACGGCTTCAAGCCGATCAACGATCTTTTCGGGCCGGAGGCCGGCGATCGGATCCTGCGCCAGGTCGCGCAGAGATTGTCGGCCTGCGTTCCGGAAGGGGCGACGGTGATCCGCACGGCCGACGACGAGTTCGCACTGGTGCTGCCGCTCGTCTTCGAGCGCAAGGGTGCCGAGAAACTCGGCCAGATGCTGAAGGAAATCCTCTCTGCGCCATTTGATCTCGGCGACCGCACGGTTCGGCTGTCCGCCTCCTTCGGTTTTGCCGTCTATCCGTTTGCCGGTGCGGTGTTCGAGGAACTCTTGAAAAGCGCCGACACGGCGCTTTACCGTTCGAAACGGCGTGGCCGCGGCCAGATCACGGTCTATTCGCATGAGATCGCCCAGGAGATGAAGCGGGCGACGCAGCTTGAGCAGGCTCTGCGCAACGCGATCATCGCCGAGGAGATCGATGTCCATTTCCAGCCGATCGTGGACCTTCGCAACGACGGCGTGGTTGGTTTCGAAGCGCTTGCCAGATGGTGCGATCCGGATTTCGGCTATGTCTCGCCTTCCGTGTTCGTGCCGCTGGCGGAGGAGCGCGGCTTCATCGAGGCGCTCGCCGAAATGCTGCTGCGCAAGGCGGCACAGACAGCCCTGGCGTGGCCGAAGGAATTGTTTCTCTCCTTCAACCTGTCATCGGCGCAATTGATGGACCCGGCGACGAGCGGCCGTCTCCTGGCGATCGTCAACAAGGTCGGCCTCGACCCGCGCCGCCTGGAACTGGAGATCACCGAAACCGCCGTGATGGCGGATGCCGATGTGGCGCAGAAGATCGTCTCCGAATTGCGGTCCGCCGGGGTGCGCGTGTCGCTCGACGATTTCGGCACCGGTCAGTCGAGCCTCTGCCGCTTGCGCGATTTCTCTTTCGACAAGGTGAAGATCGATCGCGCCTTCGTCTCGCGGATTTCGGCCGATCGGGCTTCGGAACACATCGTCAGGGCGATCGTCTCGATGTGCGAAGGGCTGGAACTCGAGGTCGTCGCCGAGGGCATCGAGGACATCTCCGAAGTGCTGAAGCTGAAAGCGCTCGGCTGCGGCATGGGGCAGGGCTATTTCTACGGCAAGCCGGCCGATGCGGTCGCCACCATGCGCTATCTCTCCGACCGTCACCGCGACGCTGTAGCCCGCTGACCGTCGTCGCGGCCCGCCACATCGTCAGCACGGTCGCGTGCGCCTTCCTTCAGCAGCCAGTCACGAATGCGTCCGGCCTGGCTGTTGAGTTCGCGCGACCGCGGCCACACGACGTAAAAGGCCTGACCGGTCCGCAGCACGTGGCCGGCAACCGGAACGAGGGCGCCTGAGCGCACCTGCCCGGCGATCAGATGGTCCCAGCCAAGGGCGATGCCCTCGCCGGCGAGCACGGCCTGGATCACCAGAACATAGTCGTTGATCGCCAGCCGCTTGCCCTGTGCGGGATAGGCAAGGCCGGCGCTTGCGAACCACTCGGTCCAGTCGCAGGCGCGCCTGACCGGCTCTTCGAGGTGGATGAGGCTGTGCCGCAGGAGGTCCGCCGGCTTTTTCGGCATGCCATGCGCCTCGACATAGGCCGGCGTCGCTACGGCAGTGATCACCTCGTCGGCGAGCAATGCCGCGTGATAGCGCGGCCATTGGGCCGGGTCGCCGCCGCGAATGCCCAGCGGTATCGGCTCCTCGTCGAGGTTCAGATCACGAACGCCCGTCTGGATGCGAAGGTCGATCTCCGGCAGATCCTCCCGCAGCCGATTGAGGCGTGGCAACATCCACATGGAGGCGAAGGCCGTCGAGGCAGCCAGCGTCACATTCGTCTCGCGGCCCTTGGCGCGAATGTCTTCGGCCGATTTCTGGATGCGCGCCAGGCCGACCGACACGTCGGCATGGAACCTCTCGCCGGCCTCGGTGAGCTCGACGGCCCTGTGCACCCGATGGAAGAGCGAAACGCCGAGCTGGTCCTCAAGGCTCCTTACGGCATAGGAGACCGCCGCCTGCGACATGCCAAGCTCGGCAGCGGCGCGGGTGAAGTTCTGATGACGGCCGGCGGCCTCGAAGATGATGAGGCTGGCGGCGGACGGCAGCAGGCGGCGCATGTTTTCCATAAGCGCTACTTATATCATGCGTGGAATTTTTCCAGCGTTACAACGGTGTTTGCCGCAAATACCATCATCCCAAATCATGGGAGAACGGCGATGGCATTGGCGAGTGCGACTGGCGATGCTCCGAGGCGAACACGAAGCGGACGGCCGCAGCGGCGGGAAGGCAGCGGCAGGCAACTTGGCGTTCCCTACATCGTCCGCAATATACCGACCTATGACATCCTCGGGGAGAAGAGCCTCGAGCGGGTCGAGGCGACCGCCGATCGCATTCTCGCCGAGGTCGGTATCGAATTTCGCGACGACCCGGTGGCGCTCGAGCACTGGCGGCGCGCAGGTGCGAAGATCGAGGGCGTCCGCGTCACCTTCGAACCCGGAATGCTGAAGGAGATCGTTCGCTCGGCGCCGTCGCAATTCACCCAGCACGCCCGCAATCCCGCCCGCAGCGTCGAGATCGGCGGCCGGAACGTCGTCTTTTCGCCGGCTTACGGCTCGCCGTTCGTCACGGATATCGACAAGGGCCGGCGCTACGGCACCATCGAGGACTTCCGCAATCTCGTCAAACTCGCCCAATCGAGTCCCTGGCTGCACCATTCCGGCGGTACGATTTGCGAGCCGGTTGACGTGCCGGTTAACAAGCGCCATCTCGACATGGTCTACAGCCATATCAAATATTCCGACCGCGCCTTCATGGGTTCGATCACCGCCGAGGATCGTGCCGAGGATTCGATCGAGATGGCCCGGATTCTCTTCGGCGCCGAATTCGTCGACAACAACTGCGTGATCCTCGGCAACGTCAACGTCAACTCGCCGCTCGTCTGGGACGGGACGATGACCAGGTCGCTGCGTGCCTATGCCCGCGCCAACCAGGCGGCGGTCATCGTGCCCTTCATTCTCGGTGGTGCGATGGGGCCCGTCACCAATGCCGGCGCCATCGCCCAATCCTATGCCGAAACGCTGGCCGGCTGCGCGCTGACGCAGCTCGAACGCAAGGGCGCGCCGGTGATCTTCGGCAACTTCCTTTCGTCGATGTCGCTTCGCTCCGGCTCGCCGACCTTCGGCACGCCGGAACCGGCGATCGGCAGCATGGTGGTTGGCCAACTCGCCCGCCGACTGGGCCTGCCGCTGCGCTGCGCCGGCAATTTCTCCAATTCGAAGCGGCCGGACGCCCAGGCGATGCAGGAAGGCGTCATGTCGATGCTGTCGGCTGTCCATTGCGGCGCCAATTTCATCCTGCATTCGGCCGGCTTTGTCGACGGCCTGCTGGCCATGTCCTACGAGAAATTCGTGATGGATACAGACTTTTGCGGCGCGCTGCATTCCTATCTCGCAGGCGTCGTCGTCGACGACAATTCGCTTGCCATGGATGCGTTTACGGAAGTGGGTCCGGGAAGTCATTTCCTCGGCTGCGAGCACACGATGCGCAACTATCAGACCGCCTTCTGGGACAGCGCGCTCTCAGATAACGAGCCGTTCGAGAAATGGGTCGAGCAGGGCGAAACCGACATGGCGCTACGCGCCAATCGTTTCTGGAAGAAGACGCTTGCCGAATACGAAGCGCCGCCCTTGGATGCGGCGATCGACGAAGCCCTCGTCGATTACGTGGCGAGGCGCAAGGCCGGTATGCCCGACGCTTGGTATTAAATCATAAGCGTGGAGTTTCAAAACAAAAGCGGCGCCGTGAGCGCCGCTTCTGTGTCGGTTGCGACCGGCAGCGTGGTTACTGCTGCGGTGCCGGTTCGGCGGGTGCCGGTGCCGGAGCCGGGGTCGTGCCCGTTGCCGAAGTCGTCGACGTGTCGACGGGCTGCGCCGCGTTGCGCTCAGCCATCAACTGCGACTTCGTCTTGAATTCCGGCGCACCCTTCAGGGATTCGGCCGTTTCGGTCGTCGTCAGCTTGAGGGCATCCGAGTCAGGCTGTTCGGTGACTTCGATGCTTTCGAACGGAACCGCAACGTTCTTCTCGCCGATTCCGAGGAAGCCGCCGACGCCGACGATAGCCGCAGCGACGCCGCCTTCCTTCTTAATGATAAGGTCGTTGATCTCGCCGATGCTTTCATCATTGGCGTTATAGACCGACTGACCGATGTAGGTGTTAGCGGAAATCTGGTCGTCCGCCTGTTCGGTCAGATAGGACCCAGCTTCTGCCATGTCGGTCGTCTTGTCCGCAGGAGCCGGTGTCTGTGCCTGGTCAGCCGGTGCCGGAGTGGCAGGAGCAGGCTGCACCTGTGTCTCGGGCGCCGGCGCCGGCGGTGTGGTGGTTTCCTGCGCGAAGCTCATCGGAGCGACGGCAACGCCCACGAGAAGCGCGCCGGCGGCAACGGAAGATATAAATTTGTCGATCATATCAGTCTGCCTTTCGTTGACGTTGTCGGTTAAGCGCAGCCCCTATTTTCCGGTGTTTTGCGCTGCGCCGGTGGTACTCAAGCAACGTCCGGCAGCGAAAACTGTTCCGGATAAAATGAAAATATAAAGCCGCTGGTTGTCTCAGCATCGAGCCTGTTCATCCATCGGTATAAATCTCTTTTTATGTAAACGCCAACCGCCCGCGGCAAGCAAAACCAATGGCGGGCGGAACGCAGAGCGCCGCGTGCCGAGGTCGGCACGCGGCGCTCATCATCGGTGGCCATAGAAGGGTCAGTGGCTCTCGCGATGCACCTCGCTGCCGCTGTTGCCGACGAGGAAATCGAGGTCGGCGCCCTTGTCGGCCTGCAGCACGGTGTCGTGGTAGAGCTTGTAGTAACCGCGCTGCCATTTTTGCTCCGGCGGCTGCCAGGCCGCCACCCGGCTTGCGAATTCCTCTTCGCTGATCAGCAGGTTCAATTCGCCCTTCATGGTATCGAGCCGGATGCGGTCGCCGGTCCTGACGATCGCCAGCGGCCCGCCGGCGTTGGCTTCAGGGCTGACATGCAGCACAACGGTGCCGAAGGCGGTGCCGGACATGCGCGCATCGGAGATGCGCACCATGTCGCGAACGCCCTTTTCGACGAGCCGGCGCGGGATCGGCATATTGCCGACCTCGGCCATGCCGGGATAGCCCTTCGGACCACAACCCTTGAGCACGAGAACCGTATCCTCGGTGACCGGCAGATCCGGATCGTCGATCTTCGCCTTGAGGTCTTCGATCGTCTCGAAGACATAGGCCGGCCCCTCATGCGCGAGCAGGTGTTCGCTTGCCGCCGATGGCTTGATCACCGCGCCGTTCGGCGCAAGGTTGCCCTTCAGCACCCGGATACCCGCGGCGGCGCGGAGCGGATTGTCGAGCGGCCGGATGACGTCGTCGTTATAGACCTCGGCACCTTCCCAATATTTGCTGATCGGTACGCCGAACACCGTCGGCGCATCGGCGTGCAGCAGGTGCTGAATGCGGTTCATCACTGCCGGCAGGCCGCCCGCATAGGCGAGGTCCTCGATCAGGTATTTGCCGGACGGCATGCAGTTGACGATGCAGGGGACCTGGCCGCCGACGCGGTCGAAGTCCTCCAGACAGAGATCGACACCGGCGCGCCCGGCGATCGCCAGCAGGTGAACGACGGCATTCGTTGATCCACCGACGGCGGCATTGGCGATGATGCCGTTTTCGAAGTTCTGCCGCGTCAGGAGCTTCGACAGCCTGAGATCCTCGTGCACCATGTCGACGATCCGCTTGCCGGTCATGTGCGCCAGCGCCATGCGCCGCGCATCGACGGCCGGCAGCGCCGCATTGGTCGGGAGCGAGAGGCCCATCGCCTCCACCACGGACGCCATGGTCGTCGCCGTGCCCATGGTCATGCAGACGCCGGGCGACCGCGACATGCCGCTTTCGGCTGCCATGAATTCCTGCAGGCTCATTTCGCCGGCGCGCACCGCTTCGGAGAACTTCCACACATCGGTGCCCGAGCCGATGTCCTTGCCTTTCCATTTGCCGTTGAGCATCGGACCGGAGGAGACGACGATCGTCGGCAGGTCGACGGAGGCCGCCCCCATCAACTGGCCCGGCGTCGTCTTGTCGCAGCCGCCGAGCAGCACCACGCCGTCGATGCCGTAGGCGCGGATCGCCTCTTCCACATCCATCGCCAGGAGGTTGCGGAACAGCATGGCCGTCGGCCGCATCTGGGTTTCGCCGAGCGACGAGACCGGAAATTCGACCGGAAAGCCGCCCGCCTCCCAAACGCCGCGCTTGACGCCCTCTGCAAGGATGCGCAGGTGGCTGTTGCAGGGCGTCAGCTCGGACCAGGTGTTGCAGATGCCGATGATCGGCCGGCCGTCGAAGACATGATCCGGAAAGCCCTGGTTCTTCATCCAGGACCGGTGAATGAAACCATCCTTGTGCGTGCCACCGTACCAGTGCCGGCTCCTCAGTTCTTTTTTCTTATCGCTCATCCGAGCACTCCCTTTCCATGCGCGATTCACCGCATGGATTAATTGTATGACTTTTTCTCGGCGCCGCCAGCTTTTGTTCGCGATCGGGCGCCGAATGAAGCATCCTTCAGCTAAGTCGGAACGCCGGCTCGAAGCGGCCCTTGACGTCGATGCCGAGCTCGAAGGTTTTGCCGGCGTTGGGATCGGCGGAGCGTGCCGCGTCGTCGAGGTCCTGCCAGGCGGAAGTGACCAGCAGCCTGTCCGCCCGCGCACCGATGAAAGCGGGGCAACTCGGCTGCGTCGCCGGCACCGCATAGCGGGCGACCTTCTGTCCGTCCGGCTTGTACACTTCGACGGCACCGGCGCCCCAGCGGCAGTTCCAGATCAAGCCGTCGGCATCGCAGACCGAGCCATCGATCCCGCCCGGTGCCGCACTCTCGTCAGAAAGAGTGACGGGATCGCCGGTCGGCAGTGCCGTCGCCGGATCGATGGCGACGCGCATCAGGTGATTGACGTCGGTGTCGGTGAAATAGGCGGTGGCGCCATCCGGCGAAAAGCAGATGCCGTTCGGGATGGTGATATTGCCGTAGAGCCTTGTGATGCGGTTGCCGGCGACGTGATAGATCGCGCCCGCATGCGTCTCGGCTTTCCGTCCCATGGTGCCGATCCAGAGAGCGCCGGAGGGATGAACGCGCCCGTCATTGGAGCGGTTGCCCGGCTTGTCCTCGATTGCGGCGAACGGGCTGAGCGAGAAGCTTGCCGTGTCGCGGATAAAAAGCCCCTGGTCCGAGGCGATCAACTGCCGGCCGGGGTCGATGGTGGCCAGCACGCTGCCGAGAAAGGGCAGGGGATGAATGGTCTTGTGTCCGCTCCCGAGATGGAGCTCGTGCAACTCCTGGCCCTTGATGTTGAACCACCAGGCGGTGTCGGCGCGGGGGTCGTAGGTCGGGCCCTCGCCGAGCTCGGAGGCGAAGTCGCAGAGGATGTGGCCGGAAAAGGCGACGAGGTCGGTCATTCTTGGCCTCCATAGACGGCATCATAGGCTTTCAGCGTTGCCATCGCCCGCTGCCTGACATCCGCTGCGCTCATTCCCGGCTTGTAAAGGCTCGAGCCGAGTCCGAAGCTTCGCACGCCGATACTTGCATAGTCGGCAAAATTGGCCTCCGAGACGCCCCCGACCGCGGCGATCTCGATGTCGTGCGGAAGCACTGCGCGGATGGCCGCGATGCCGGCAGGCCCAAGAACGCTGGCGGGGAAGAATTTCAGGCCGCTGGCGCCCGCAGCCGCTGCCGCGAGTGCCTCCGTCGGGGTGAAGACGCCCGGCATCGTCACCATGCGCTTGGCCGCGGCGAGCCGGATGACCGACGACTCGACATTGGGGCTGACCATCAGGCGGCCGCCGACGCCGTCGAGCTGCTCGACGTCACCCGTCGTCAGCACCGTGCCGGCGCCGATGAGGCAGTCGACCGGCGCCATTTTCACCGCCGTTTCGATGGACCGGAACGGGTCGGGCGAATTCAGCGGGATCTCGATCGCGGTAAAGCCCGTTTCGATCAGTGCGCCGACGACGCTCTCGGTCTCCTCCGGCTTCAATCCGCGCAAGATCGCAATCAGCGGATATTTCATCGGGGGCAGGGGAATGCGGTTCATCTTCTTTTCTTCCGTCAAAGGGGCCAAATAACCTGGGCAGCGGTTGAAAGGCCGGCCCGCACCGCCTCATCGGCGTCGATGAGCCGGACTGCGAGGCCCTGGCTTTCAAGCGCCGCGCGATAGAGCGTGCCGAGTTTTCCCGAGCCGACCAGGCAGATGCCGTCCACCGGGCCCGCCGTAGCGAGCGCACCGGCGATCTCCAAACCGATCAGCGTGCCGGACAGGCGAGCCTTGGCGTCGGCCGCGCTCAGACCATGAAGCAATTGTCCCGCCCGGACGGAAAAGAGGAGGTTCGTCGCCAGCGCCGGTTTTTCCCGTGCCTGGGTGACGGCTTCGGCAAAGGCAGCGCTGTCGGCAGCAATGGCATCCACCCCGGCCACGGCATGGCTCAAGATCGTATGCTTGGAGATGGCGTCGAACAATTCGCCGGTCATGTAGGTGGAGAAACCGTCGACCGTCTGACCCGACAGCCGCACCCACTTGCTGTGGGTGCCCGGCATGCACACCAGGTGCCGGCCGCTGTCGAGCATACCGGCTGCCCCGAGCAATTGCGTCTCCTCGCCGCGCATGACATCCGGATGCCGATCGTTGCGTTGCGCCAGGCCTGGCAGGATGCGAATGTCGCGATCCACGTCCGGAACGGCGATTGCATTTCCCGCTATGGCGCCAAGCGTTGCCGGCGTTTCAAGATAGCCCGCTTCTTTCCAGCCCTGCCGGGCGCCGGCCATGCCGCAGATGATGATCGGCAGATGGGCAGATGCCGATACGGCGGTAAGATGGCTGTCGAGGACGGCGTGGAACCCGGTTTCCGCTGCGGTGGTCATACCCTCCGCACTGCGGCGTTCGGCGAGCACCGACCCGTCCTCTCCGATGACCCACAAGCGGAAGCTCGAGGTCCCCCAGTCCACCGCGGCATAGTAGCCTGCCGTCATCAAAACACGCCTCCATCGATAATCATGCTCTGTGCCGTCATCGCCGCGGAGCAATCCGAGGCCAGAAAGAGGCAAGGGCCGACGAGATCCTCGGCAGCCAGAACGCGTTTCAGGCACTGCCTTTCCTGCATCCGGGCGATCGAGTCCTGCGTGAGCCAGAGCCGCTTCTGCCGTTCGGTGACGATCATGCCGGGCAGGATGGCATTGACGCGGATATTGTCCGGCCCGAGTTTCCCGGCGAGCGACTTGGTGAGCCCGATAATGCCGGCCTTTGCCGTCGCATAGGCCGGCATTTCAGGCATGTTCAGCATGAAGGCGATCGACGAGAAATTGATGATCGATCCGCCACCCGCTTGCCGCATGTGCGGCGCAATCGCCTGGGCGAGAAAGAAGAAGTGCCTGAGATTGACGGCGAGGCTTTCGTCCCAGCTTTCCCTTGTCACCTCCTCGAGCGGCTGCCGGTCGTCCCGGGCGGCGTTGTTGACCAGCACCTGAATGGGGCCGAGCGCCGCGACGGCTGCATCGGCGGCGCTTCTTGCCTGCTCGACGTCCCGGAGATCGGCGCGAACGAATTCCGGCCTCTGTCCGATTTCGGCGGCAAGCCTGTCCGCAAACGCGCGGCCCGCGTCCTCAATATCGATGAAGGCGACGCGCGCACCCTGCCGCAGAAAGCCCTCCACCAGCGCCGCTCCAATGCCGGAGGCCCCGCCGGTGACGAGGACGCCGCGATCGCGCAAGTCGGGGAACTGACTGCTCGGCAGCGTCATCGATCGTTACTCCCTCTTTCTCAGGAAAAATTATTCCAATATGTGGAACAGCTCTTTATTTTCTGGAATTATCGCGCTGCGGGTCTTATCCTGTCAAGGTGGCAAGCGGGCGAAAGCGGATGAAATGGAACCCAAGATCGTGAGCGAGCAGGAAAGCGAAGGGCCGGGGACCGGCACGCTGGGGAAGGCGATGGCGGTGCTTGAGGCCGTCGCGGCGGCCGACCGGCCCCAGCGGTTCACCGACATCCTGCAATCCGTCCGCCAGCCGCGCGGCACGTTGCATCGGCTGCTTGGGCACCTCGTCGATGAAGGCCTGCTGGTGCAGCGAAGCGATCTTTCCTACGAGCCGGGATTGCGCCTCTTGAAGCTTGCCTATCGCTCCTGGTCCGGCAATCAGTTTCGCGACATTGCCGAGCCGCACCTCTTGCGTCTGCATGAACTCACTGGCGAAACGGTTCATCTCGGCATATTGCGCGACACCGAGATCATCTATGTCGACAAGGTCGAAAGCCGCCAGACGGTCCGCATGAGCTCGCAGATCGGCAAGGCCTCGCCGGCCTATTGCACAGGGATCGGCAAGGCGGCCCTGTCGTCGCTTGGACATGGCGCGCTGGAACGAGTCACGGCAAGGATGCAGTTCGTCCCGTTCACCGAGCGCACGCATCGCTCGGCCGCTTCGCTGCTTGCGGAAATTGAAGAGATTCGCCGCGAAGGCCATGCCTTCGACCGCGAGGAGCATGAAGCCGAGATCTGTTGCGTGGCAGCGCCGATCGTCGTTCCGGAGCACGAATTGGTAGCCGGTATTTCGGTAACCGGCCCTTCCTATCGCGTCACGATGACGCAATTGGCGGCCTGGGCGGCGGATGTTCGCAAGGCCGCCGCTAAGGTCGAGGAGGAGGCCCGAATCCGGTTGGGACCCGGCCGAGGCGGCCGCTAAGCATCGCTTTACGTAAATTAGAAGTTTCGACTGGACGAGGCGGCTATAGATCGCTAGCTTCAACTGGCTACTCCCGCCTCCACGACTGGTTGCAGTTTCGCGCGGGATGTGTTCCTTGGCGGAAGCGCCAAGAGCGGATTAGGACGGTGAACCGGCCGGACTTGCCAACGGCGTGAACAGGTTGTGGGAGGCCAGCGGAACGATGATGGATTTCAACGCGGACATCAATTCACTGATCCTTCCCGATGGCCGCTCGATCGATGGGGCGCTCGGCAATGAAGACGATGTCAGGCGCGCTCTGGACCAGATTTCGGACGCTTTCGGATTCCGCGGCTTCATCGTCTTGGCCATTCCCGACTCCGGTTGTCACAGCCTGGCTGCTCAGGCGTTGCTCACGTCCTGGCCCGCCGAATTCCTGCGGCGCTATGATAGCGCCGGCCTGATCGAGGGAAGCCCCGTTATCCAGCGGCTGCGCCGGAGCACCATCCCCTTCACCTATGATGCGCATTTGCTGGCGCGCAGGCGCATGGACGGCAAGGGCGAGGCCGCCGTCAGTGTTTTCGAGCAGGCTGGCATGCCGCGCGGTCTGTACCTTCCCGTCCACGACGCCAAGGGAGGTCGCGCTGCCATTGCCTTTGGCGGAGACCGGGAGGTGGTCTCGAGCGACGAAATGCAGGCCCTCAATTTCTGGGCGGGGCTGCTCTATAGCCGGCTTTCCGAGATCAGAACGCGCGACCGGCGCCGGCCGGGCGGCCTTTCCCGACGCGAGATCGAATGTCTGCGCTGGGCTGCGGCCGGAAAGACGACCGTCGAGATGGCGCGAATCATGGCGCTTTCCGAATACACGGTGAACCACTATCTGAATCGCGCGACCCGCAAGCTCGATTCGGTCAATCGTGTGCAGACGGTCGCCAAGGCGATGCGGGCCGGCCTGATCAATTAAAAGAACAAGCCTCGCTCCTGCCCCTCGTGCGTCCCGCCGCGCGAAACGTAATACACAGCCTTTTGGCGGCGAAGGGAGACCATTGCCGATCACCTGTTGGCAATCATGCGCGGCTCAGGCTATTTGATACTTGATGAATGTCATGGAACGCGCGAATGCAAGATACGATGACGACCGGGATGACTGACATCGATCTACCCCGGGGCGGTGATTTCGCGTCTGAGATCGCAAGGCTGGAGACTCAGTTCGATATCATCCGTTATATGCGGCGGATTACGCATATTTTCGGCTTCAAGACGTTCCTCATCTGCTCGATCCCGCCGATCGACATGGAGCGGCTTTCCGCCGCCACCGTCATTTCCAACATGCCAGCCGAGCTTCTCAACAAATATGACAGCCTGTCGATGCTGCGTTTCAGCACGGGCGTTCGTCGGTTGCGGGAGACCACGACGCCGTTCCAGATCACCCTTGAAGACTGGGAGAGCGAGGGCGGCAAGCCGGCGTCTGCCGGGGACTACATCGCGATGCTGCGCGAAAACGGCATCTTTCAGGCCAACTATTTCCCTGTCCATGATGCCGAGGGCGGCCGCGGCGCGGTCATTCTCATGGGCCCGGCGGCCGATCTGCCGATGACCGCGGCGATGGAACTGCAGATGATCGCGATCCACGTCTATAACCGGCTCGCCGAGATCGGTTCGGTTTGGAAGAACAGCAACACGACCCTGTCTGAGCGGGAAATCCAGTGTTTGAGCTGGACCGCAGCCGGTAAGACAAGTGCTGAAATTGCCGGGATCCTGGGCCTGTCCGAGCACACCGTCAATCACTACCTCAACCATGTCACGAAGAAGCTCGACGCCGTCAACCGCACGCAGGCGGTCGTGAAGGCGATGAAGAAGGGCTATATTAGCTAGCCTTCGGCCCGCCGTTACGGACAGCTGCTCGATTGCGGTCAAAGTGTTGTGCCCAAAAGCACGCATGCCCAGGATTTGGGCGGACACGCGGCCTGCGTCTCGCGTCGCTTCGCCTATTTCCGTGGAAATCGCAGCTTTATCCCCGCCGTTTGAAACTGGCACGGTTTCTGCTTGTTCATTGCTGGTCCACAGAGGGGACTAAAAAGAACAGCGCCCAAGAAGGTCGCGAAAAGGGCCGCCGCCCACCGCCCGTGATCCCGGATGTACGGACATGGGTGATAGGCTGGCGGCCCTTCATTTTCTCAATTCCAACATTGGCGAAGTGCCTCGCCTCGATTATCTACTGCACAAGGACTCTCGGATCGGACTCGGTTCGAAGGGATCGCATTGTAAGCGTGGGCAGCACCGTCCCGTCCCAACAGGCGGTGAATAGCCGGCGCGGCAGAGAGAAGAGGGCGAGATGCCGGACGTGACCAGGGAAATGGTGCTGGAAAAGCTGCGGAGCGTGCGCGGCCCGGACATGGAAGGCAACATCGTCGATCTGGGCCTGGTCTCCGATGTGTTCATCTCCGACGGCAAGGCCTATTTTTCGATCACCGTGCCGGCGGATCGTGCGAAGGAGCTCGAACCGATGCGCGCCGCTGCCGAACGAGTCGTTCGGGAGATGCCGGGCGTGAAGGCGGCCATGGTCGCGCTGACTGCGGACCGCAAGGCGGCGGCTCAGGCGACCCCGGTAAAGCGGCCGGCGCCGCCTTCCGGGCAGGCTCACGCGCATGCTCCGCGGCCGGCCGGCGGCGCGCCGGCCAAAGCAGGTATCCCGGGCGTTGGCGCGATCATCGCGGTTGCCTCGGGGAAGGGCGGCGTCGGCAAGTCGACGACCTCGGTGAATCTGGCCCTGGCGCTTCAGGCGAACGGTCTCAAGGTCGGGTTGCTCGATGCCGATATCTATGGCCCGTCGATGCCGCGCCTCTTGAAGATTTCCGGCCGGCCGCAGCAGATCGAGGGGCGGCTTATCCGGCCGATGGAAAATTACGGACTGCCGGTGATGTCGATGGGATTCCTCGTCGACGAGGAGGTCGCGATGATCTGGCGCGGACCGATGATCCAGTCCGCTCTCCTGCAGATGCTGCGCGAGGTCGCCTGGGGCGAACTCGACGTGCTCGTCGTCGATATGCCTCCTGGCACTGGCGATGCGCAGTTGACGATGGCCCAGCAAGTGCCGCTCGCCGGCGCGGTTATTGTGTCGACGCCGCAGGATCTGGCGCTCGCCGATGCGCGCAAGGGAATTACCATGTTCCGCAAGGTCGAGGTGCCGGTGCTCGGAATCGTCGAGAACATGAGCTATTTCGTCGCTCCCGACACCGGCAAGCGCTACGATATTTTCGGCCATGGCGGTGCCCGCAAGGAGGCCGAACGCATCGGCGTGCCGTTCCTCGGCGAAGTCCCGCTCACCATGGGAATCCGGGAAACCTCGGATGCAGGCACACCCCTGGTGGTGTCCGATCCTGATGGTGAGGTCGCGCGAAACTACCGCAGCATCGCCGAACGGGTCTGGAAACAGCTCTCGGCCGGGAAGGCGAACAAAGGCCGGGCGATGCCGAACATCGTCTTCGAATAGACCATCGGTGGGGCAGAACCAGACCGCGCTATTTTTTCTTTCGCGGGAAGGTACCGCTTGCGGAAAATATGACGTAGGGTCCGGCACCGTTCGCAACGAGGCGTGATGTGCCGCCGAGGTCGGCATCTGCAAAAAGCATTGATTTTGCCCGAGTGTTGCGCCATATGGCTTGCCGCTCGCGCAGAGGCAGGCGCACACCGTCCCTCACCGGAGATTTCAGCCAAGGGGAGATGTCGTGGGGCGGAAGTCTGCATCAGATGAATCGGCATTGTGGAAATCCTGTGGCGGCTGATCGTTTCAATCCTTCATCCTTCTTTCCTGTCGGTCCTACCCAAAAGGCGGCCGCATGATCTCAGGCTATTGCGTCAATGGCGAAGCCGTCGCCCTTACGACGGCCGAACCGCCAGCCGCCCTGCGCCCGGAGATCGTCTGGATCGACCTCGTCGAGCCGACCAGGGCCGAAGAACACATGATGGAGGGGCTGCTCGGAATTTCCATTCCGACCCGCGACGATCTCAAGGGCATAGAGCCGTCGAGCCGCCTTTATGTCGAAGGGGGCGCCGTCTTCATGACCGCGTCGCTGGTTTATCGCAGCGAAACCCAGATTCCCGGCTTGACGGATGTAGGCTTCATCCTTTCCGGAGGCAGACTGGTGACGATCCGCTACGCGGAGCCGCGCGCCTTCGGCCTCTTCAAGGCGGGCTTGCATCGGATTCCCAACGGCTGCCGCAACGGCGTGGTGCTGCTGACCCGGCTGCTGGAAACGATCACCGACCGGACGTCGGAAATTCTCGAGCAGGCCGTCGTCAAGATCGATGACCTGTCGATCGAGGTGTTCGGCGACAGGGCTGCGGGCCGGCGCCGGCCGCCGCAATTTCTCGAAGCTCGCCTGCGCGATGTGGCGGGCCACCACAGGCTGGTTGCGAAGACGCGCGATAGCCTCGCTTCCCTGTCGCGGCTGCTCACCTTCCTCTACACCGTGCCGGAAGTGCAGGAGGACAAGGACAGCCGCGAGCTTTGCCGCTCGATCTCCAGGGATATCCAGTCGCTTTCCGAACATGCGGCCTTCATCTCGGGAAACATTACCTTTCTGCTCGATGCGTCGCTTGGTCTCATCAATGTCGAGCAGAATGCCATCATCAAGATCTTCTCGATCGCTTCGGTCGTCCTCCTGCCCCCTACGCTGGTTGCTTCGGTCTATGGCATGAACTTTCGCGTGATGCCGGAACTCGAATGGCAGTTCGGCTATCCCTGGGCGCTCGCGGCCATGGTGCTCTCGGCCGTGATCCCGTTTTTCTTCTTCCGCTGGAAAGGCTGGCTCTAAGGAGCCTGTTGGATACCATGTCTCAGTCGTCTGCCCCTGCCGCACATGGATCCGAGAACCTGCGCCGCCTGCTTGCGCTTGGGCTTGGCTCGATCGGCGTTGTCTATGGCGACATCGGCACGAGCCCGCTCTACGCTTTCCGCGAAGCGCTGCGCCCGGTCGCCCATGACGGCGTCACGGATGCGGAGATCATTGGCCTGATCTCGATGATGATCTGGTCGCTGACGATCATCGTGACGATCAAATACGTGCTCTTCCTGCTGCGGGCCGACAACCAGGGTGAGGGTGGCACGCTCTCGCTGCTCGCTCTTTTGATGAAGACAGCCAACGGTCACGCGCCGATTCTGTTCTTCATGGGCGTCGCGGGGGCGGCGCTCTTCATCGGCGACGCGATGATCACGCCGGCGCTCTCGGTCCTCTCTGCTGTCGAGGGCCTGAAACTGGTGACGCCGGCGCTTTCGGACTATGTCGTTCCCATTGCCGTCGTCATTCTGCTGCTTCTCTTCGCCGTCCAGTCGAAGGGCACGGCGGCCGTCTCGAATTTCTTCGGGCCGATCACGCTCGTCTGGTTCCTCGTCATGGGCGGGATCGGCCTCGTGCATATCGCCGACGATCTGTCGATCTTCGCCGCCTTCAACCCCCTTTATGCGGTGACATTCCTGTTCACTGAGGGCTATGTCGGCATCATTGTGCTGGGCGCCGTGTTCCTGACGGTGACGGGAGCGGAAGCGCTCTACGCCGATCTCGGCCATTTCGGCCGCCGGCCGATCCAATGGGCATGGTTCACCATCGTCTTCCCGGCCTTGACCCTGAACTATCTCGGCCAAGGCGCCTTCGTGCTCGAGCATCCGGAGGCCATGTCCGATCCGTTCTTCCTGATGTTCCCAAAATGGGCGCTGCTCCCAGTCGTCATACTTGCGACCGCAGCGACCATCATCGCAAGCCAGGCGGTGATCACCGGCGCCTTCTCGCTGACGCGCCAGGCGATCCATCTCGGCTTCCTGCCGCGCATGGCGATTTTCCATACGTCCGAAACCCACACCGGCCAGATCTATTTGCCCAATGTCAACACGCTGCTGATGTTCGGCGTCATGGCACTCGTATTCGTCTTCGGCTCCTCGGAATCGCTTGCGACCGCCTACGGCATCTCCGTGACCGGCGCCATGGTCGTGACGACGATGCTCGCCTTCGAGTTTCTGCGCGCGCGCTGGAACTGGTCCGGCTGGGGGGCCGCCGCCGCTTTGCTGCCGCTCCTCACGCTGGAGCTCGTCTTCCTAGGCGCGAACATGCTGAAGATCCATGACGGCGGCTATGTGCCGATCCTGATCGCGGCGACCTTCATCATCGTCATGTGGACCTGGAAGCGCGGCACGGAGATCCTCCACAACAAGACCCGCCATATCGACATTCCGCTCGCGAGCTTCATAAACTCGATCGAACGCAAGAGCGAGCACGGGCCGGTCGCCGTACCGGGCACGGCGATCTTCCTGACCAGCGATCCGGATTCGACGCCCGCCGCCCTCCTGCACAACATCAAGCACAACCACGTCCTGCACCAGCAGAACTTCATCCTGACGGTCCGCACCGCCAACACCCCGAAAGTGCCCAAGGAAGAGCGCGTCAGCGTCCTGCCGCTGTCGGAGCGCTTCACCCAACTCGAGATGCGGTTCGGCTATATGGAAACGCAGAACGTTTCCCAGGCGCTCGGCCTTTTCCGCAAATCCGGCCTGAAGTTCGACATCATGTCGACCTCCTTCTATCTCGGCCGCCGCAAGCTCGTGCCCGACGCCCAGTCGGGCATGCCGCACTGGCAGGATCGCCTCTTCATCGCGCTCGCCAATGCCGCCATCGATCCTTCCGACTATTTCCGCCTGCCGACCAACCGCGTCGTCGAACTCGGCTCCCACGTGATCATTTGACGAGCTTCGCCACTCAGCCGCATTAACCAAACATCAAGGTTAATGCTTCATTTTCGAGGCTCGAACGAAGCGACCCCGGGCAACCGTCCGGACGCTTCAAGATCTTAGCGTCCCTGCATGTCGTCGTCAGGCCGGTTTCAAATTAAAGCCGGCTTGCGAGAACGCGTGCGCCAGTAAGATTTGCGTGGAGCGGTATGATGCGTAGGAGTAAGCAGTCGCGTCGCAAGTTTCGCCTGTCCTTCTCCGCCTGGCGCGCGCCGGCCATCATCGGCCTCGCCATTTTCTTAGGCTTTCCGTCGGTCGCTGCCTATTCCGATCTCGCCACCTTTCTTTCTGGCATCAACCGGGGCGGCGAGCGTTGGCGCATGTATCTGACCCGGTCGCCGGCCGGATCGCTTCACGACGTCGACATGGTGTTTGCCGATCCGATCACGACCGGCGGGCTCGACGGCGGCGCCGGCATGACGCTCTCCGATGGCAGGCGCGTGGCCCTGACGGCCGAATCGAAGCATCAGGGCGGAACTCCCGACGAGGACCGCGTCACCCGCAAGCTGAAGAAGGGCCGAATCGTCGCCGTCACGCCGGTAACGCCGCCGAAGGACTTCAGCGCCGGCTCGATCCTGAAGCGCACGAGCTTCCTGATGGAGCCTGATTTCGACGGGGCGGAGAAGATGGCCTTCGCCAAGCCGAAGATCATTGGCAAGGAGATCGAGATCGCCACGGCCTTCTACCGCAGGAAGCCGCCGCGGCCGGACCCGGGCGTTTCGCCCATGCTTGCCAAGCTCGTGACCAACCGCGATGCCGACATCCTCGCCACTGCCTACGTCCGGCCGGAGCCGGACTATGCGCGTGAATCGCCTTTCGATTCGATCCTTCGCCAAGACAAGAACGGTGGACGGTTCATCCCGGACATCTCCCCCGACGATCATGCCTGGGCGGCGACGGCCTTGCCGGCGACGGTGTTCGGCAAGGAGGAGCAGACCTGTCTTGCCGAAGGCATCTACTTCGAGGCGCGCAGCGAATCGGTGAAGGGGCAGGCGGCAGTCGCCCAAGTGATTCTCAACCGGGTGCGCAATCCCACCTACCCGAAGACCATCTGCGGCGTCGTCTATCAGAACAAGGCCTGGCGCAACCGCTGCCAGTTCTCCTTCGCCTGCGACATGATCCGTGATCTCATCTATTCGCGTTCGCATTGGAAGACCGCAAAGGAGGTCGCGATGGCGGTCACCGCCGGAAAGATCTGGCTCCCGGAAGTCGGTTCTGCGACACACTACCATGCCACCTATGTGAAGCCCGCCTGGGCGAAGACCATGAAACGCGTGGGACAGATCGGTCTGCACATCTTCTATCGGACCTATGGCGGCGGCTGGAGTTGATCGGCCACAGGATTCCGCACAAGTCACGCCTGTGAGGCGAAGAGCGGCTCCGATGAATGAGGGCGATTCCCGGTGCAGCTTTGTCGCAGGTGCCGCAAATTTCCATTAAGCCGTTGAAAAACCTGGCAAACATTGTCCACCCTCTATGCCCCCGCATGCCTTGACTATGCGGGTGCCTAAAACTATGTTGCGCGCGACTTCAAATGGGGCCGAACCGTGGCTTGAGCACCGGCCGTTTGTATGACCGAGATCGCGTTCGACCGCGTGGGGCTGCAAAAGGGGAGCCATGTGACGGAGAAGCCGGAAGAAAGTCTGGAAGCGCGGCTGAAGCGCCTTGGTGAGGACATCGCGTCGAAGCGCGTGGATGTTTCGGACGAGGCGGAGGTTCGAAGCGCGGAGAGCCGCAAAGGCTACGCAGCAGCGATGAAGCTCTCGAGCGAGTTCATCGCCGGCATCGTGGTCGGGGCATTCCTGGGCTATCTTTTGGACCATTTTGCGGGTACAGGGCCGTGGGGCATGATCGTCCTCCTGCTTCTCGGTTTCTGTGCCGGTGTTTTGAATGTGCTGCGTTCTGCCGGTTTGGTGGCGACACCCGACCAGCGCGGAGGCGGTACTGATGATAGCAAGAAGGACGGTGACGGCGCCTGAGGCGCCGACCGGAAAACACGGTTTCCGCTTGCGGGCGGGCAGAACGAAAGAGAAGCGCGGTGTCAAACGATCCGACCCACCAGTTCCTGGTCAACAAGATTGTCCCGATCGAGATTGGCGGAATTGACTTTTCCTTCACCAATGCGTCGCTGTTCATGGTGGCGACCGTCGGTGCTGCCGCGGGCTTTCTCTACCTGACGACTTCTCAGCGCGGCGTCATCCCGACGCGCATGCAGTCGGTTTCTGAACTGTCCTACGAGTTCATCGCCTCGATGCTTCGCGAAGGGGCGGGCAGCCATGGGATGAAGTTCTTCCCGATGGTCTTCTCGCTGTTCATGTTCATCCTGACGGCGAACCTGCTCGGCATGTTCCCGTATTTCTTCACCGTCACCAGCCAGATCATCGTGACTTTCGCTCTCGCCGTCTTCGTGATCGGCACGGTCCTGCTCTACGGCTTCTACAAGCATGGTCTGGGCTTTCTCAAGCTCTTCGTGCCGCACGGCGTGCCGGGCGCGTTGCTGCCGCTCGTGGTGTCGATCGAAGTCATCTCTTTCCTATCCCGGCCCATCAGCCTCTCGGTCCGTCTCTTCGCAAACATGCTGGCCGGCCATATCACGCTGAAGGTCTTCGCAGGCTTCGTCGCCTCGCTCAGCGCTTTCGGTGCGCTCGGCGTCGGTGGCGCGATCCTGCCGCTCATCATGACCGTCGCTCTCACCGGTCTTGAGTTCCTCGTCGCCTTCCTCCAGGCCTATGTCTTTGCGGTACTGACCTGCATGTACCTCAACGACGCTGTCCACCCGGGAAGCCACTAAGGAATAACAGTCGCTCGCTTCCGGTCGGCTTCAGCCGCCCGGGGCGCAAATCCTAAGCCGCAACACCATTCGAAGGAGTCAATCATGGACGCGGAAGCAGCAAAGTTCTTGGGTGCAGGTCTTGCATGCCTTGGTATGGCCGGCACGGCTCTCGGCCTCGGCAACATCTTCGGCAACTATCTCGCTGGCGCTCTGCGCAATCCGTCGGCTGCTGACGGCCAGTTCGGCCGCCTCGTATTCGGCTTCGCCGTTACGGAAGCTCTGGGCATCTTCTCGCTGCTCGTAGCCCTGCTCCTCCTCTTCGCCGTCTAATAACGGCTGAAGGTTCGGCCGCGGTCCCTCGGGTTCGCGGCCGCGCATATCTTTAAGTGCACCTTGGAGGTGAGCATGTTTGTGACCGCGGCCTATGCCCAGCAGTCAACCACCACTGAAGGCGCCGAAGCACACGATGCCCCTGCGGCCGGTGAGGTGCACACCGAAACGGGTGTGGCCCACGAAGGCGAGCATGGTTCCGGCGTGTTCCCGCCCTTCGATTCGACTCATTTCGCTTCGCAGCTGCTCTGGCTGGCGATCACCTTCGGCCTTTTCTATCTCCTGATGTCGAAGGTCATCATTCCGCGCATTGGCGGGATTCTCGCAAAGCGCCATGACCGCATCGCCCACGATCTCGATGAAGCCTCCCGCCTAAAGGGCCAGGCCGATGCCGCGATCGCTTCCTACGAGCAGGAACTGGCGAATGCCAAGGCCGAGGGCCACTCGATTGCCGACACGGCCCGCGAAGACGCCAAGAGCAAGGCGAATGCCGACCGCGCGGCCGTGGAGGCCGAGCTCACAAAGAAGATCACCGCTGCCGAAGCGCGCATCGCCGAGATCAAATCCAAGGCGCTTGCCGATGTCGGCGCTATCGCCGAGGAGACGGCCACGGCCGTCGTCAAACAATTGATTGGCGGCAACGTCACGAAGACCGAGATCGCTGCGGCGGTCAAGGCGTCAGCCGGCAACTGAGGGGCAGGGAACAATGGCACTTGATGCGACTTTCTACGCCCTCGTCGGCTTGATCCTCTTCTTCGCTCTCATCGCCTATCTGAAGGTGCCGGGCAAGATCGCCGAAGCGCTCGACGCGCGTGCCGACAAGATCGGCAACGAACTTGCGGAAGCCAAGCGCCTGCGCGAGGAAGCCCAGGCCCTGGTTGCCGAATACCAGCGCAAGCGCAAGGATGCCGAGGCGGAAGCCGCCAACATCGTCGCTGCCGCCCAGCGCGAGGCGGAGATGCTGGCGGCGGAAGCCAGGCAGAAGACCGAGGACTACGTCACCCGCCGTACGGCCCTTTCCGAACAGAAGATCAAGCAGGCCGAAAGCGACGCAATCAACGCGGTTCGCGCGGCAGCCGTCGATCTCGCGATCAGCGCAGCCGAGAAAGTGCTTGCGACCAAGACCGACGCGAGCGCACAGGACGCCCTTTTCCAGAAGGCGCTCGGCGAGGTCAAGGGACGCCTGAACTAAGCTCCGAATTTACACTTCGCGCATTAAGAGCCCTGCTTCGGCGGGGCTTTTTCTTTGGCACGGGCACTAGGGAAGGGGTTCTTCGTCAGGAACTGACTTCGAGCGGTTCGGCGCTCATTGCCATGGGTTGCTCTTGCTCCTGCCGAAACGGGCGGAAGCTCATCCGATGCAGCGAACACGGTCCATGGCTGTCAATGGCGTTCCGGTGCCGGACCGTGGCATAGCCTGCGTGTATGGCAAAGCCGTAGGCGGGAAAGGTCGCGTCGGCGCGGGCCATCATGCGATCGCGGGTGACCTTCGCGACGATGGAGGCGGCAGCGATCGACACGGAGCGGGAATCGCCCTTGATGATCGCCTTCGCGTGGCAGGCGAGGCCCTGCGGAACGTCGCGGCCGTCGATGAGTGCGAAGCGCGCCGCCACGGACAGGCCGTCGATCGCGCGGCGCATGGCGTCGAGGCTTGCCTTGAGGATGTCGGTTGCGTCGATATGTGCCGCCGAGGACGAGGCGATCGACACGGTCGCCGTCGCCATGATCTCGTTGAACAAGGCCTCGCGCTGCTCGGCCGTCAGCAGTTTGCTGTCGTTGAGACCGGCCGGCACGGCCTCGGAATCGAGGATGACGGCTGCTGCCACCACCGGACCGGCAAGCGGGCCGCGGCCGGCTTCGTCGGCGCCGGCGACCGGCCAAAAACCATCCCGCTTGGCGGCGATTTCGAAGCTGAAGTCCGGAAGCACCGGCTCAAGTTGAAAAAGCGGGGAATCGGGCGACTTGCGACGTGACATGCGGGGGACCCTCGCATATTCGCCCGATTCCCTTCAAGCCCCCCGGTACGTGTGCGGCGGTAAACCGGGAGGAAAGCCAGCGCCATCCTGAGGCAAGGGTGGCGCCGGAACTGAATATGAGATGAGAGGGTCTTTTCGCTCCCCCACATATTCGCGGCTCGTCTCGCACCCTCCTAAAGCGCGTCGCGTTCAAACGCATTCACGCGGCGCGCTTTAGGTCTTTGTTTTTGTGCATGTCGTCATCCCAAAACCGCTGCACACTTTCGGGCGACATGCATTAAAGCAGCGACAGCTGCACTCCCATTCCCAGCGGCGGCACGAAGAGATCGTGCCGCAATTGGCGACGGGTGAGGTTGAGCTCCAGGCGCTTGGCGGCAAGTTCGAAGCGGCGGCCGATCTGCCAGGCATAGGGACCGGCGCCCTTCATCCGCTTGCCGAACTCGGCGTCATAATCCTTGCCGCCGCGCATCGAGCGGACGAGCGACATCACGTGTCTGTAGCGGTCCGGATAGTTTCTGAGCAGCCAGTCACGGAAGAGCGGGCTAACTTCCAGCGGCAGACGTAGGAGAACGTAGCTTGCTTCCGTAGCGCCCGCCGTTTTCGCGGCATCGAGCACCCGCTCTATCTCATGATCGTTGAGAGCGGGAATGATTGGTGCCACCATCACGCCGGCGGGAATGCCTACTTCAGAGATCGCGCGAATGGCTTCGAGCCGCTTTGGCGGTGTCGATGCCCGCGGCTCCATGGCACGCGCCAGCTTGCGGTCGAGGGTGGTCACGGAAATGCCGACGCGCGCCAGACCTTTTTCCGCCATCGGTGCGAGGAGATCGATGTCGCGCGTCACCAGCGCCGACTTGGTAACGATCATCACCGGGTGATTGGCGGCCTTCAGCACCTCGAGGATCTGGCGCATGATGCGCCACTCTTTCTCGATCGGCTGATAGGGATCCGTGTTGGTGCCGATCGCGATCGGCCGCACCTTATAATCCGGCCTCGCCAATTCCCGTTCCAGCAAGCGGGGCGCGTCCGGCTTGGCGAAGAGCTTCGATTCGAAATCAAGCCCTGACGAGAGCCCCATATAGGCATGCGTCGGCCGCGCGAAACAGTAGATGCAGCCGTGCTCGCAGCCTCTGTAAGGATTGATGGAACGATCGAAGGAGATGTCCGGCGACTCGTTGCGGGTGATGACGTTGCGGGGTTTTTCGACCTGAACTTCCGTCCTGAACGGCGGCAATTCCTCAAGCGTCTGCCAGCCGTCGTCGAACACTTCGCGCGTCCGCGGTTCGAAACGTCCGCTCATGTTGAGGGCGGCACCGCGTCCCCGCCGACGATCGACGTCTATTCTGGCACCCGTACCGGTGACGATCGCTTCAGCCAGCTCTGCGCTATTGCCGGGCGCAAAGGCACCCTGCCTGAGTTGAGGCAGCTCGGTCATGGAAATCTCCTCGGAACCGATTTGCGACTTCGTTCCGCTCTGATTATTTTCCTAGCGCATCGAAACGAACAAAGCAAGAACAAATATCGCTGTAGGTCGGGAATGCCCGAGGGAAGCAGCTAACCTCCCTTAAGAATTATGGTATTTGATGCAGCTATGCGCTAGGAGACGGTATGCTGACGATCATAATGGAGACACGCGACAACGAGGCGGAACTCGCGCAGACCTTGTCCGTGCTCGTCGCCGGGGCCGTCGAGGGGCTCGTCAGCGACGTGATCATTTTGGATCACGGCTCGAGAGATGGCTCGGTACACGTCGCCGATGCGGCCGGCTGCCGCTTCTGCGCCGAATGGGACCTCGCCGATGTGGTCCGTTCCGCGCGCGGTGATTGGCTGATGCTGCTCGAGCCGGGGGCCCGTCCGATAGGGCGCTGGGTGGACGAACTCATCGAATATCTGGCGCTCAACAAGGATCCGGCCCGGTTTTCACCATCGCGCATGCACAGGCGTCCGTTCTTCAAGCGCTTGTCGCAACGGGCCGCGCCGCTGGAAACCGGGTTTCTGCTGCGCAAGCAGGATGCCGTGGCTGTCGCGCGAGCCGATATGCAGCTCAGCGACATCGCCAATGCCCGGGCAGTCCGCAAGCTGGCGACCGAAATCGTTCCGGCCTGGGTTGCTCTCGGCAATCGATCTTTGGCTGCGCCTATTTGAAACAGTCCAAGTGCTGCAGCCACACAAGAGGGAAGTGCCTTGCGGCACCCCCTGAAACGATTCTCAAATGACCTTGCCTAGGAAAGGGCTTGCCATGCTGCTCCATCTCCTTGTGGTGGGGCATCATGTCGTATGACTCTCTAGCTCTTTCCACGGGGAAAACGGAAAGAGGCGTCTTCGCTTCGCCTTGTACGAATGCTCGCTAGGTGCATTGTTCCGGTGAGCTGACGAGTAGCAATCTAGCGAGTTCAACCATGCGTGGCTGTTCCAAACGGAACAGGGTCAGCCGCGTTTCAGGTGTTCGTCCAGCCGGGGCATGATCTCAACGAAGTTGCAGGGCATGTGCCGGTAGTCGAGCTGCTGTTTCAGGATTCCGTCCCAGGCGTCCTTGCAGGCGCCGGGCGAGCCGGGCAACACGAAGATAAAAGTGGCATTGGCAACGCCGGCCCTTGCCCGCGATTGAATTGTCGACGTGCCGATCTTGTCGTAGGAGATCCGGTGAAACACTTCCGAGAACCCATCCATACGTTTCTCGAATAGCGGCTCCAGCGCTTCGGGCGTCACGTCTCGGCCGGTGAAGCCGGTCCCGCCGGTGGTGATGACGACGTCGATCGCCGCATCCAGCGTCCAGGCCTTTACCTGATCGTAGATCTTCTGGCGGTCGTCGGGCACGATTGCGCGCGCTTCGAGCCGATGTCCGGCGTCGCGGATGCGTGCCTCGAGCGTGTCGCCCGATTTATCATCGGCGCGCGTGCGGGTATCGGAAACCGTGAGGACGGCGATCCCGACCGAAATGAAGGGACGTGTTTCGTCGATGCCGGGCATTGCCTATCCTCTCTTCCCCGCCGTTCGGGTGGCGTGAACGTACCACTCGGGATGATCGGCGGAAATGCGCTGCGCCGCCGCAGCCGCCCTTTCGTCGCTGTCGAACAGGCCGAAGCAGGTGGCGCCCGAACCGGACATCCGCACGAGTTTGGCTTCCATGGTTTGCAACGCAGCCGACACCGCCGCTATCGTCGGCTTCAGGGTTTGCGCCGGTCGCTCCAGATCGTTGCGCATACCGGCAAGCGCCGTCAGCCAGTCCGCCGCCGTGCGGGCGCCTTGCGGAAGGGTGAGGGGAGGGTTGCGCTTCTCGGCGAGCATCCGGAAGATGACCGGGGTCGAGACGGCAACGAGCGGATTGACGAGGACGATCGCAAAGGACGGCAGATCGGCAAGCGGGGCAAGCTCTTCGCCGATCCCCCGCGCAAGCAGCGGCCCGCCGTCGAGACACATGGGCACATCGGCACCAAGTTCGAGCGCGAGCTCCGCGAGCCTTTCCGGGGCGATCTCTGCTCTCCATAGGGAAAGCAGCCCCCGTAGCGTCGCAGCCGCGTCCGCCGAGCCTCCGCCGATGCCCGACGCTATCGGCAGGTTCTTCTCCAGGTGCAGATGCACGGGCCCCGCAGCATCGCCGCGTCCGGTCAGCTCCCGCCGCAAGAGGTCGCGGGCCCGCAGCACTAGATTGCCCGTACTGCCTTCCGCCGAAACCGGCAGATCGCGCGCGAAGGGACCAGACAGAGTGAAGCGGTCGGCATCCGCCGGCGAGAATGCCACCCGGTCGCCGCACTCCGCAAAAGTGACGACGCTTTCCAGACTATGATGTCCGTCGGCGCGCTGACCGACGACATGCAGTGCGAGATTGATCTTGGCCGGCGCCACGCGGGTCAGCGCGAAGCCGGCGATGCCGTCCGCCTGCATGCCGTCAGGATTTCTTGTCCGGCGCGGCAAGCTCAGGGCCCGGCTTTTTCGGCAGCGTCTCCTTGGCGTCCGCCGCGGCTGGAACGTTCTGCTTGAGCGGCGGCAGGCCCTTCTCGATCTTGGCCTTGATCTTCGGAACTTCCGCTTCCTCGGGCTTCATTTCGAGAGCCTGGTTCCACTGGAAGACGGCCTCGAGCTTGCGACCGACCCGCCAATAAGCATCGCCGAGATGGTCGTTGATCGTCGGGTCGCCGGCCATCAGCTCGGCGGCGCGCTCCAATTCGGTCACCGCCTCGTCGAAGCGGTTCATGCGGAAATAGGCCCATCCGAGCGAGTCGACGATGTAACCGTCGTCGGGCTTCAGCTCGACCGCCTTGCGGATCATCTCCAAGCCCTTGTCGAGGTTGATGTTCATGTCGACCCACGAATAGCCGAGATAGTTCAGGACCTGCGGCTGGTTCGGATTGAGCTCAAGCGCCTTCAGGAAATTCGGCTCCGCCTTCGCCCAGACCTTCTGCCGCTCATAGGCGATCCCCCTCTGGAAGAACACCGTCCAATCGCTGCGCTTCGGCACCGGGCCGATCGCCTCGACGGCGCGGTCGTAAAGCTCGCCCATTTCCTTGTAGGCCTTGGCGTCGGAAAGCACGCTGCCATAGGCGAGATAGTTGCGGATGTTCTTCGGATCGACTTCGATCAGCGCCTGCAGGTGCTTCTTCGCCTCGTCGACCTTGCCGACGTCGGCCAGCGCCAGGCCGAGCTGAAGCTCGGAGATGCGGCGCATCGGGGAATCTGCCGGCACGCTCTTGTAAAGCGCGATCGCCTCTTCCTGCTTCTTCAGATTTTCGGCGATGCCGCCGAGCATGACCAGGATATCGGCGCTTTCCGGATCCAGGTGGCGGGCGGTCTGAAGATAAAGCGTGACGATGTCTTCCGCTCCCTCGCGGTTGAGGGCGCCGCCGATCGAGAAGAGGACGGCGGCAGCCCCTTGCGCGGCGTTGCGCACCTGTTGTTCCTGGTGCTCGCCCTTTTCGATGCTCTCCCTGAGCGCCTCGAGTGGCGTGTAGTTGTTGACCATGCTCTCGCCGACGGCAACCGTATCCAGCGCCTTCTGCTTGTTGCCCTCGCGGGCCTCGAAGCGGGCCAGCGCCTCGACCGCGCGCATGAACGTATCCGGTGCGGCACTGCCGCCTTCCCGGTCGAGAATGGCGTCGTTCAGCCTGGCACGGGCGGTTGCCTTGTCGCCGGCCACAAGGGCGATCGCGCCGGCGTGATAGTTCTTGAACACCCGGAACCACTCCGGCCCTTCGAGCGCCTTGATCTGCGCGACGGCCTCCTTGGGCCTGCCCTGGCCGGCCCGCGCCCAGGAGGAGAGCAAAGTGCTCATCAGCCGATCGAGATCGTTCGGGCCCTGATAGTTCAGGAGCTTCTGGGCGCTGCGATATTCGCGCTTGCGGATCGCCTCGATGGCCCGCACGGTTGTGGTGATCCGCTCGACGGCCGGATCGGCTTTCAACGCGTCGGCGATCTTGACCCCTTCATCGAACTTGCCGCTCATCAGCAGCGTGATCATCAGCCGCTGCTTGACCTCGGGATTGTCCGGTTCGAAGCGCAGGGCGATGCGGTAGAGCTCCGTCGCCGTTGCGAAGTCGCGATCGACGTCGGCCGTCCGTGCAGCCAGGAAGGCGCCGGCGAAGGTGTTGACGCTCCTGACGTCGAAAGGCCGGGCATCCTCTACGGCCGCTTTGTCTTCAGCGAAGGCCTGGTGGCTTCCGGTCACGCACAGAAGAGCCAGCATTGCCGCTCCGCCGAGCAGGCGGAGGAATGTATTATGCCGCATGTCAAACCTTTCGTTGCCGATCGTCTCGGCTCGCCGCGTCTCTGCTGGTTGTTCCGGAGTCGATCGCAAGTTGCCGAACGCAAGTCTTGAAGAATAGAATGGCTTTTTTGGCGCAACGCGGCAAGAAATTCCTCCCGCGGAGAATATTGCTCGTCGGCTGGCGCTCAGCTGAGCCGATCGATGCAGAAGTCGATCACCTCGATCAAGGCGGACTTCCAGGAAGAGGCCGGCAACGGCGCCAGAGCGTCGCGCGCAATCGTTCCATAGTGCTGGGCGCGGGCGATCGTGTCGGTCAATCCGCCGTAGCGGCGTATGAGGCCGAGGGCTTTGTCGAGGTTGGCCGCATCGCTGGCGCCGCCTTCGATCGCTTCGCGCCAGAAAGCTCGATCCTCCGGCGTGCCGCGCCGGTAGGAAAGGATGACCGGAAGGGTGATCTTTCCCTCGCGGAAGTCGTCGCCGACATTCTTGCCGAGATCGCTCGACGAGCCGCCATAGTCGAGAACGTCGTCGACCAGCTGGAAGGCGAGGCCGAGATTCATGCCGTAGGATTTCAGCGCATTGCGGTCGGACCGGCTGGCGCTCGCGACGATCGGTCCGACCTCCGCGGCGGCGGCAAAAAGCGCCGCGGTCTTGGCCCGGATGACCTGCAGGTAATCGTCTTCGGTTGTCTCCATGTTCTTGGCGACCGAGAGCTGCAGCACTTCGCCCTCGGCGATCACCGACGCGGCGGTCGACAGCACGTCGAGCGCGTCGAGCGAGCCGACGTCGACCATCATGCGGAACGCCTGGCCGAGCAGGAAGTCGCCTACGAGCACGCTCGCCTGATTGCCCCAGATCGTCCGCGCCGTCGACTTGCCGCGCCTAAGATTGCTTTCATCGACGACATCGTCGTGCAGCAGCGTCGCCGTATGCATGAACTCGACGCTTGTTGCGAGCTTGACATGGGCGTCGCCCTCGTAGCCGAACATCGAGGCTGCAGCGAGCGTCAGCATCGGCCGCAACCGCTTTCCGCCGGAGGAAATCAGGTGGTTGGCGACCTCCGGAATCATCTGCACGTCGGAGCCGGCTTTGGAGAGGATGAGCTGATTGACGCGCTCCATGTCGGACGCCGTCAGGTCGACGAGCGGCTTCACGGAAGCCTGTTTGTTTTTATTGTCTTCCAGCGGTATCACTACGCCCAACGCCCCGGACTCCTGCTTCGTTGTCGGGTCTGACAATAGAAAGCGGGACTTCGGGCGGCAAGAGGCGAATTGCCTCGTCCGGTGCAATTTAAGACGGGATCATTGAGACGAATGAAGGAATTGATCCGCACCAACGACGCCGTGCTGCTCTCCTTTGCGGAAAGCCTGATGAAGGATGCCGGCATTGCATGCCTGATTGCCGATCGGGACATGAGCATCCTCGAAGGCTCGCTCGGCCTCTTGCCACGCCGCTTTCTGGTGGCCGATGAGGACGCCGACAGAGCCCGGCGTATTCTCATCGATGCCGGCCTGGAAAAGGAACTGCGGCAATGACTCCCGGCCTGCCGGCCAGCGGCCGCCGGTTCGAGGCGTCGTTGCTGCAATGACGACGAGGACGACGACGGCGGAAACCGTGGACGCCTTTCACCGCGGGAAATTTCATCTGATCCAGCCGCTCGGCCAGGGCCATCGCTCCGGCATGGACGCGATGCTGCTTGCGGCACTCGTCTCGTGCGGGCGGCCGTGCCGCGTCGCTGATCTTGGTGCGGGCGCGGGTGCGGCCGGCATGGCGGTCGCCTCGCGGCTCGAAGAGGCAGAGGTCCTGCTCTTCGAGCGCTCGCCGATCATGGCGGACTTTGCCCGCCGCAGCCTTGCGCTGCCGGAGAACGCGCGCTTCGCGGCGCGGGTCGCGGTCCTCGAGGCGGATGTTTCGCTAAACGGCAAGGCGCGTGCCGCCGCCGGCCTTCCGGACGATGCCTTCGATCACGTGATCATGAACCCGCCGTTCAACGATGCGGCCGACCGCAGGACGCCCGATCGCCTCAAGGCGGAGGCGCATGCGATGAGCGACGATCTCTTCGAGACCTGGATCAAGACGGCCGGGGCGATCATGAAACCCGGCGGACAGCTTTCGCTGATCGCCCGTCCGGAATCGATCGCCGAGATCCTTGCCGCCTGCGGCCGCCGTTTTGGCGGCATCGAAATCACGCCGCTCCTGCCGCGTGCCGGCGAGAATGCGGTAAGGATCCTGGTGACGGCCATCAAGCAGAGTCGCAAGCGTTTGGTGCTTCGGGCGCCGCTGATCATGCATGCCGAAGGGACGCACCGTTTCGCGCCGGAGGTCGATGATCTCAACAATGGCCGCGCCGCCTATCACCGCCGATGATTAACGGCAAGCGTGCCATTGCGTTTGCGGCGCCAATGCATACATGCAGGTTCGGGTTCGTATCGGGCAGGAGTTGAAATGGCCGGATTCTTCAGAAAACTGATGCCAAGGCGTTTTCGCAAGGACGGGGTTGCGATTCCGACGATCCGGCTTCACGGTACCATCATGTCCGGGGGCGGGCAGTTCCGTCCGGTCCTCAATCTCGGGACCGTGGCGCCCCTTCTGGAAAAGGCTTTCTCCGTCAAGGAGGCGCCCGCCGTTGCCATTTCCGTCAATTCGCCCGGCGGCTCGCCCGTCCAGTCGCGGCTGATCTATCAGCGCATCCGCGATCTTGCGGAGGAGAAGAAGAAGCGCGTGCTGATCTTCGTCGAGGACGTCGCTGCCTCGGGCGGCTACATGATCGCGCTCGCCGGCGACGAGATCATCGCCGATCCGAGTTCGATCGTCGGTTCGATCGGCGTCGTGTCCGGCGGCTTCGGCTTTCCGGAGCTCCTGAAGAAGGTCGGCGTCGAGCGGCGCGTCTATACCGCCGGCGAGAACAAGGTCGTGCTCGACCCGTTCCAGCCGGAAAAGGAGCGCGACGTCGAGTTCCTCAAGAGCCTCCAGTTGGACATCCACGATACCTTCATCCAATTGGTCAAGGCCCGCCGCGGCTCGCTGCTTGCCGACCATCCCGATATATTTTCGGGTCTGTTCTGGACCGGGCGCCGCGGCCAGGAACTGGGCCTCGTCGATGGTCTCGGCGACATGCGCGGCGAAGTGAGGCGGCGCTATGGTGAGAAAGCCCGCCTGGAGCTCATTCAGCCGAGCCGCAGCCTATTCGGACGCCGCCAGCCCGGCGCGGCGGTGGATGGATCGATCGCCGCCCCCTTGGCGGCCTCGGCCGCTGCCGGCCTTATCGAGGCAATTGAGGAAAGGGCGCTTTGGGCACGCTTCGGCCTATGAGAGAATGGCTCCGGCATCTGGTCAGACGTGCAAGGCCGCTGTAACAAAAGCTGCTGCATCTCCTGTCCGACATTCCGTCTGATCCAAGGAGGAGCAGAGGAGAACCCATGCCGCAGATCATTCTGCTCTTGATCATTGCCCTGATCGCCTGGATCGGCTACCGCAAGTTCATAGGTGATGCCAAAAGAGTGACGCGTCAACAGGAACGCTTGCGCCGGGAGCGCCAGACCGGGGCCAACGGGACGCTCATCAAGGATCCGGAAACCGGGGAATACCGCCTGAAGCGCGAGGACGAGTGAGGTCTGCCGAATTCGTCGACCGATCTGCCGTCCGGCCAAGGCGCTTGACCCTTGACCTGCGGCATGGCACCTGTCCCGGCAAGATTTCGATGAATTCGGACGTGATCCATGACCACTGCCTCCCTGCCGGACCATATGAACCCGAAGCGCTCCTTTCAGGCCCTGATCCTTACGCTGCACAACTACTGGGCCGACAAGGGCTGCGCCGTGCTTCAGCCCTATGACATGGAGGTTGGGGCCGGTACGTTCCATCCGGCGACGACGCTACGCGCGCTCGGGCCGAAGCCGTGGCGGGCGGCCTATGTCCAACCGTCGCGCCGCCCGACCGATGGCCGCTACGGCGAGAACCCCAACCGGCTCCAACACTACTACCAGTATCAGGTTCTTCTGAAGCCGAATCCGTCCAACCTTCAGGAACTCTACCTCGGCTCGCTGGAAGCGATCGGCCTCGATCCGCTGCTGCACGACATCCGCTTCGTCGAGGACGATTGGGAAAGCCCGACGCTCGGCGCCTGGGGGCTTGGCTGGGAGTGCTGGTGCGACGGCATGGAAGTCTCGCAGTTCACCTATTTCCAGCAGGTCTGCGGCATCGAGTGCTCGCCGGTTTCCGGCGAGTTGACCTATGGCCTTGAGCGCCTGGCGATGTATGTCCAGGGCGTCGACAATGTCTACGACCTGAATTTCAACGGCCGCGAGGGTGCCGAGAAGATCACTTATGGCGACGTATTCCTGCAGGCCGAGCAGGAATATTCGCGGCACAATTTCGAATATGCCAACACGGCGATGCTGCATCAGCACTTCATCGACGCCGAGAAGGAGTGCATGGCGCTGCTCGCCGCCGGCGCGCCCGGCGACGCCAGCAACAACCGCCTGCACAAATGCGTTCTCCCCGCCTATGACCAGTGCATCAAGGCGAGCCACGTCTTCAATCTCTTGGATGCCCGCGGCGTCATCTCCGTGACCGAACGGCAGAGCTATATCCTACGGGTGCGCACGCTTGCCAAAGCCTGTGGTGAGGCCTTTCTGCTGACCGACGCTGGGGGTGCGAACGCAGCGAGAGACGCGGCCTGATCAGGCGAGCCTGATCTTTCGGCCGCATGGCATGGTGGGGTGCCTCTTCTCGGAGGTCCGCGCGCCGGAAGCCGACACCATGTTCTGCAGGCAAAAGAACTCGCTGCCATCGAGCCGCCACATCGGCTCCAGCCTCATCGAGGCGCTGTTCGTCAACTCGCCGGCATAGATCTGTAATGCGCGGCGAACGCCGGTCGGCCTCTCGACCGGGGCTGCGCTCGCATGGGCAGCGAAGAGCGCCGTAAAGGCGACAACGTTGATGAAAGTGGCGAGCGAGCCCATGGTCCTGTCTGCGTGCTGTGGTTGTTTGATGATCTGAGTATCGGCCATCGGCGGCCATCGTGCCGTTACCCGCGGAACAACTCGGTGCCTGGCGACGTCGCTACATCGAGAAGGGGCAAGGCGGCGCTTTTTGACAGGCCCCGGCTGGTGGTCGGCAATCGTGCGGATGAGCCGGTTCGGCCGCGGACATGCCTTGGAATTGGAGCGGGGAAATCTGCGCTTTTTGCCTGCGCGTCCAGTATCTCGAAGGCGGAGTCGGTGTTAACCTCCCGCGGGTTTCGAAGGAGGGCATTTCATGATCGGGCTGGCAATCGGGGTCGCCGTGATCCTGTACCTGGTGTTCGTCTACAACGGCCTCGTCAAGGCGCGGCAGATGGCGGAAGAGGCCTGGTCCGGCATCGACGTGCAGTTGAAGCGCCGCGCCGACCTCATCCCCAACCTGATCGAGACGGTGAAGGGCTATGCGGCACACGAGAAGACGACGCTCGAGGAAGTCGTGGCCCTGCGCAACCGGGCCCAGGCTGTCCCCGAGGGCGATGTCGCCGCGCGAGCGGCAGCCGAGGGGGCGCTCTCGCAGGCGCTCGGCCGTGTCTTTGCGCTCGCAGAAGCCTATCCGGATCTGAAGGCGAATGAGAACTTCGCCGAGCTACAGGGCTCGCTGGAAACGATCGAAGGCGAGATCCAGATGTCGCGCCGCTATTACAACGGTGCCGCCCGGGACCTCAACGTCAAGGTCGAAAGCTTCCCGTCCAACCTGATCGCCAGCGCTTTCCGCTTTGCCAAGGCCAGCTATTTCGAGATCACCAACGAAGCGGATCGCGCCGTGCCGTCGGTCAAGTTTTGAGACGGTCCGGAAGAGGAAATCCCGATGAAGCGGCTTCTGGCGGCGCTTTCTTTCGTGCTTATCGTGCTCGCCGCATCGTGCCCGGCTGCGGCGGAAGAGATCATCTCGTCCTATCATTCGGTCATCGACGTCGCCAAGGACGGCACCCTCACGGTGACCGAAACGATAACCGCGAATGTCGAGGGCAAACAGATCCGCCGCGGCATCTATCGTGACTTTCCGCTAACCTTTATCGACCCGAACGGCCGCCGCGTCCGGGCGGATTTCAAGCTCGTATCCGTCGAACGTGATGGCGAGCAGGAGGAGTACCGGACCGAATCGATCAGCGACGGCATCCGTATCTATACCGGCAATGCCGAGGTCTTCCTGCCGCGCGGCGAGCATATATTTCAGATCACCTATGAGACCGGCCGCCAGATACGCTTCTTCAACGATCACGACGAGCTCTACTGGAACGTCACCGGTACCGGATGGGCCTTCCCGATCGAGGAGGCGACCGCCACCGTGACTCTGCCGGATGGCGTCGTGGCCCAGGCGCTCGACGTCTTTACCGGCGGCTACGGCGCCACCGGCAAGGACGCGCGCGCGGTCGAGGAGGGAGGCGAGGTCTTCTTTGCCACCACGCGCAGGCTTCGACCGCAGGAGGGCCTGACCATCGCGATCAAGCTGCCGAAGGGCAGCATCGACCAGCCGAGTGCCTCCCAGCAGAACATCTGGTGGCTGCGCGACCACCTGGCGCTTGTCATCGCCGGCGCCGGCCTTGTCGTCGTGAGCCTCTATTACGGGCGGGCCTGGCTGCGCGTCGGGCGCGATCCCGCCCGCGGCGTGATGGTTCCGCGTTGGGATCCGCCGGACGGCATTTCGCCGGCCCTCGTCAATTACATCGACAACAAGGGATTTTCCGGCGAGGGCTGGACGGCGCTCTCGGCTGCGGTGCTCGACCTGGCGGTGAAGGGATATGTCGTCCTCGACGATCTGAAGAGTGCCATCGTCGTCTCGGCGACGGGCAAGAGCGGCGGTGAAAAGCTCCCGGCGGGCGAGGCGGCGCTGATGAAGGCGGTCAAGGCGGCCGGCGGCACGCTCAAGATCGATCGGGCGAACGGCAAGGCGGTGGCAGCCGCCGGTTCCAGCTTCCGCAGCGCCATGGAGCGCGAGCACCGCGGCAAATACTACCGGGCCAATATCGGCTACATCATCGGTGGCGCGGTGCTTTCGATCGTTGCGCTGGCGGGGCTTTTCATTTTCGGCCACCTCAGCGAAGAGACCATTCCCTTTCTCATCGTCCCGGTGTTTTTCGCCGTGTTCGTCTCCGGTTTTGCCGTTTCGGTCGGCAAGTCCCTGAGGCGCGGAGCGAGCCTCATGCGGCGCATCCTGTCGATCGTCGCGCTGGCCTTCATCGGCTTCGTCCTGTTCGCCGTCTTTTCGAGCATTCTGGCGGTCCTCTTCATTTCGGCAACCGAACCGGACGACCTGCCGCTGTTTTTCGCGGTCGGCGGCATCGTGCTCGTCAACGGCCTCTTCTATTACCTGATGGGAGCGCCGACGCCGCTCGGCAGCCGGATGATGGACGGTATTGATGGGCTCCGGCAATATATGACGCTTGCCGAGCAGGATCGGCTGAACATGCAGGGCGCGCCGGAAATGTCGCCGCGGCATTTCGAGACGCTCTTGCCCTATGCTGTGGCGCTCGGCGTCGAGAAGCCATGGACCGAGACGTTCGATCGTTGGCTGCTGGCGGCAGCCGGAGGGGCGGCAGCCGCCGCCTACCAGCCGAGCTGGTATCAGGGCGATTCTTTCGGCCCTGGATCTTTCTCCGACACGATCGGCGGCTTCGCCGGCTCGATGGCTGATACCATGACGTCATCGCTGCCGCCTCCGCCCAAGAGTTCGTCCTCCGGCTTCTCTTCCGGCGGCGGCTTTTCCGGCGGCGGCGGTGGTGGTGGCGGTGGCGGCGGCTGGTAGGAAGCCAATTTCCTCGCCGCACTTGATGACATTTTCGCCCCGGCTTGCTAAGTCGAGCCACCCACCGGAATAGAACAAAGTCTCGATTGATGCCCGATCTTCTTATTGAACTGCGCTCCGAAGAAATCCCTGCCCGCATGCAGCGCAAGGCGGCCGGCGACCTGAAGAAGCTCGTGACTGACGCACTGGTCGAGGCGGGCCTCACCTATGAGGGGGCGCGCGAATATTGGACGCCGCGGCGGCTGACGCTCGACATCCGCGGCCTCAATGCGCGCTCCGCCGATGTCCGCGAGGAGCGCAAGGGGCCGCGCACCGACGCCAACGCGAAGGCGATCGAAGGCTTTCTGCGTGCCGCGGGCCTCTCCTCCATCAGCGAGGCCCATGTCCACAGCGATCCGAAGAAAGGCGAATTCTACGTCGCCCATATCGTCAAGCCGGGCCGCGACGCGGAAGACATCATCGCCGAGGTGATGCCCACGATCATTCGCGACTTCCCCTGGCCGAAGTCCATGCGCTCCGGTGCCGCCTCCGCGAGGCCGGGCAGCTTGCGCTGGGTGCGGCCCCTGCAATCGGTCATCTGCACCTTCGGGGCTGAAACCGAGGAGACAAGGGTCATTCCCTTCGAGGTCGACGGCATAGTCGCCTCGAACGTCACCTACGGCCACCGCTTTCACGCACCCGAGGCGATCACCGTGCGCCGCTTCGCCGACTATGCCGACAAGCTCGAAAAGGCGAAGGTCGTGCTCGACGCCGAGCGCCGCAAGGAGATCATCGGCGCTGACGCGCGCAACGTCGCCTTCGCCAACGGGCTCGAATTGGTCGAGGACGAGGGCCTGCTCGAGGAAGTGGCGGGTCTCGTCGAATGGCCGCGGGTGTTGATGGGAAGCTTCGAGGAGAGCTATCTCGAGATTCCCTCTGAGATCATCCGGCTGACGATCAAGACCAATCAGAAATGTTTCGTGACACGGCAGCCGGGCGCGGAAACGCTGTCGAACCGGTTCATCCTCGTTTCGAATATCGAGGCGAAGGACGGCGGCAGGGAAATCGTCCACGGCAACGGCAAGGTTGTGCGAGCGCGCCTCTCCGACGCGGCGCACTTCTGGAAACGCGACCAGGGCGATTTGCCGGATCTCGAGACGCTGAAGCCGTCCGCCGAAAAATTCGGGCTCGATCTTCAGAAGCCGCTCGACCAGCGCATGGCCAAGCTCGACGCGCTGAACGTCACCTTCCATGCCAAGCTCGGAACGCAGGGCGAGCGCGTCCTCCGCATCCGTTCGATCGCCTTGGCGCTTGCCGAGGTCACCGGCGCCGACCAGGCTCTGGTGGCGCGCGCCGCCGTGCTTGCCAAGGCGGATCTGCGCACCGAGGCCGTCGGCGAGTTTCCCGAGCTGCAGGGCATCATGGGCCACAAATACGCGGTTCTGCAGGGCGAGGACGCGGCGGTCTCCAATGCGATCGAGGACCATTACAAGCCGCAAGGTCCCTCCGACCGGGTGCCGACCGATCCCGTGTCGGTGGCGGTTGCGCTTGCCGACAAGCTCGATACGCTCGTCGGCTTCTGGGCGATCGACGAGAAGCCGACCGGCTCGAAGGATCCCTATGCGCTGCGGCGTGCCGCACTCGGCGTCATCCGGCTCGTTCTCGAAGGCAAGGCGCGTCTGCCGCTGCTGCCGTTCTTCGACATCGCGCTGAAAGCCCAGAGGGCGCAGCGCCCCGATCTGGCCGGCGATATTGCCGCAGACCTTCTCGCCTTCTTCCATGATCGCCTGAAGGTCTATCTGCGCGATCTCGGGGCGCGCTACGACCTGATCGACGCGGTGTTGACGTCGGATGCGGACGACCTGTTGATGATCGCGCGCCGTGTCGAAGCACTCACTGCCTTCATCACGGCCGAGGAGGGCAGGAACCTGCTTGCCGGCACCAAGCGCGCCACGCAGATCCTCGCGGCCGAAGAGAAGAAGGGCACCGAAGTCGCAGACGCGGTGGACGAGAAACTTTTCAGCCTCGATGCGGAGCGGACCCTGCACGCTTCGATCAAGCTTGCCTCCGGCGATGCGCGCGAAGCGATCGTCAAGGAGGATTTCCGCTCCGCCATGGCGGCGCTCTCCAAATTGCGCGAGCCGGTCGATGTGTTTTTCAACGACGTGCTCGTCAATGACGAGGACAAGGCGATCCGTGCCAACCGGCTGGCGCTCCTGGGGCTGATCCGCTCGGCGACCGGCGAGGTTGCGGACTTTTCGAAGATTTCCGGATAGGTGCTTTCGGTTGGGCTGAGGTGCCTGTCGACAACCGACAGGCGCTTCCCTATCTGTGCGGGATGACGAACCACCATCCGAGCGCAGGTGCAGGTGCCATCGAGCCTCCGGGCCTGAGCCGACGTGGCGACTGGATCGCCCTCGCCGAGGATGCGGTTCCCTTCGAGCGCATCGAAGCCTTCTTTGCCGGACGGGCCTACGAGCCGCACCGCCACGATACCTATGGCGTCGGCCAGACGCTTACAGGCGTTCAGAGTTTTCGTTATGGCGGCGCGGAGCGCACCAGCCTTCCCGGCGCAACGATGGTGCTGCATCCCGACGAATTGCATGACGGCCAGGCCGGTGCCGAGGAAGGATTCCGCTACCGGATGATCTATATCGAGCCGGCCGCCATCCAGGCGGTGCTCGGCGGCCGGCCGTTGCCGTTCATAAAAGGCGGCATCTCGTCCGATCCGCGCCTGTTCGCCGCGGTTCACGCTCTCTTGCCGGCGACAGACACCCGCATCGATGCCCTGGAGTTCGAAGACGGCCTCTTCGAGCTTGCCCATGCGCTCGAGGCGGCTGCGGGCGGCCATGCAAAGCCTGGCGGGGCGCTCGACTATGGCGCCGCCGAACGCGCGCGCCTCTACCTCGATGATCTGCCCGAGGGAACCGTAACGCTTGAGCGTCTGGAGGCGATCAGCGGCCGGGATCGCTGGGGACTCAGCCGTGACTTCCGCCGGCTGTTCGGGACGAGCCCTTATCGTTATCTGGTGCAGCGGCGCCTCGATGCGGTGAAGGCCGACCTCCGGCGCGGTGTCGGGGCGGCTGAGGCCGCCCTTGCTGCCGGATTTGCCGATCAGGCGCATATGAGCCGCCATTTCAAGAAGGCCTTCGGCGTCTCGCCGGGCCGTTGGCTGCGCATGGCGGGGCCGGCGCCTTTAGAAATCCCGCCGCGCACCTGATTCCTGCACGATCGTTCAAGACCCCGGTTGCCTGAACTGCTGTAGTCCCGGCCGAAACAGCCTGAGGAACGCAGCCATGACCCTATCCAGCATCTACGCGCCGATCAATTTTGCCGAGAAGCTCACGAAGTTCGCCGATCAGTGGCAGCCGCGCGTAATCGCCGAACTCAACGACTACCAGTTTAAGATCGTCCGTATCGAGGGCGATTTCATCTGGCACGATCATCCTGAAACCGACGAGGCCTTCATCGTTCTTGACGGCACGCTCCGGATCGACTTCCGCGACGGTTCGGTCACGCTCGGCCCCGGCGAAATGTACATCGTCCCCAAGGGCGTCGAACACAAGCCCTATGCGGCAAGTGAGGTGAAGATGCTGCTCATCGAGCCGAGGGGAACGGTAAACACCGGGCAGTCGGGCGGCGAACGCACCGCTGCGAGTGACATGTGGATCTGATGCGATGGTCCGTGACCTCGCGCTTCTTGCACTTGCGGCCCTGCCGCTGATGGGCAGCCCCGGCCCGGCGACGCTCAGCCTCGCCGGCATGGCGGCGGCCCACGGTGTCGTCCGCAGCTTCCGCTATGCCGCCGGCATCAACACAGGCACGATTGCCGTCGTTCTGCTGATCGCGACGGGAACGACTGCGATCGTTCTCGGGCTGCCGGGGATGAAGACGGCGACAATGGTCCTTGCCGGGCTCTACATGCTTTACCTTGCCTGGCGCATTGCGACCGCGCCGCCGGTCGGCTCCGGTGAGCAAGGATCGCGTCTTCCCTCGTTCCTCGGCGGCTTTGCACTGGCGATCGCCAACCCGAAGGCCTATGCGGCGATCGGCTCGCTCTATGTGGGAAGCCTTGTCGAAGCACAGCAGGGGGCATACACGACCGCTGCAAAAGTCCTGGTCCTGGCGATCGTCGCGGTAACGGTGAACACGACCTGGCTTGCCTTCGGCGCGGCCATTGCAGCGGTTTTGCGGGATCCGCGGAAGGCGCGGATAGCCAACATCGTTTTTGCACTTCTGCTGCTTCTATCGCTTGCTCCGCTGCTGCTCAGCTCGCCCCTTGAGCGTTAGCACCCGGAGGTCTATGAACGCGCCATGACCGCCAAGATCCTCGTCAGCGCCTGTCTCATGGGCCATACTGTGCGCTATGACGGCGCAGCGAAACCGCTCCGTCATCCGGCGATCGAGCAGTGGCGCGCGGAGGGGCGGCTCGTGACGCTCTGTCCGGAGATGTCGGCAGGCATGCCGGTTCCACGGCCGCCGGCCGAGATCGAGGCAGGCAGGACCGGTGCGGACATCCTTTCCGGCGCCGGGCGGGTTGTCGAAAAGACCGGCGGCGATGTCACCGAGGCGTTTTGGCATGGTGCGGAAAACGCGCTCGCCCTGGCGCTTGCCACCAACTGTCGCTTCGCACTGCTGATCGACGGCAGCCCGTCCTGCGGCTCCAGCTTCGTCTATGACGGCAGCTTCAGCGGCGCGCGCGTCAAAGGCGAGGGGGTCACCGCCGCACTGCTTCGCCAGAACGGCATCGAGGTCTTTTCCGACCGCGAAGTCGAGATGCTTGTCGAGAGACTTGCCGGTGAGGAATTGGCCGCCCCATAAAAGATTACGCCCCTGCTTCTCTCAGGGGCGCAACCTTTCGCCATTGCAGCGAAACGCCCGTCAGCCTGAATATTCCGGCCGATGGGGCAGGGAACTCTATGTATATGGTGTCAATCTAATCTAAGTTCGAAGGCCGACGGATCAAATTCTTGTGAACCGCTGTCCGCCATCGAGGCGCTGACCGGTTCGGCGTGCGACACGACCCCGACCGCGGCGGTCTTTGCCGTCCGGTCGATGTCGGCGACTGCGGCGACTGTGGGCGCGGGGGCCGTCTTCATGGACGCGGCCCTGATGACGTCCTCCGAGGCCTTGTTGACGAAGACGACCGGCGATCCTCCGAGCCAGGCTTCGGTGCGGAGCGCCTTCATTTCGCCATCGATCTCCTTGAGCTCGAGCTTGGCGGTACCGGGTGCCAGCTCCGGCACGACATAGGAGGCCTTCTTCTTGGGTTGCAGCGGCGGGCACTGCGCGCAGGAAATCGTCGCGACGCTGGAATTGACGGCCGCTCCGGAGGCTACGTCCTCGACCGACGACCCTGCCGCCGTGCCGGCGGCAAATGTCAGGGCGGCGGTGATCAGCAGTGAACGCATCGGTTTCTCCTCGAAAGTATCGAGGAGAAGAATACGAGTTCTCCCTTACCTTCCCGTCAGGAGAATTGGTAAAAATTGAATCACGCCGCGATCCCGGGCAATCACGCCTTCTCGCGTGCGAGCGCCCGCCAGCCGATGTCGCGGCGGTAGAAGCCGTTCTCCCAGGAAACGCTGTTCACGCCTGTATAGGCGGCGTTTTTTGCATCGCTGACTGTCCGTCCTAGCGCCGTGACGTTCAGCACGCGGCCCCCGGTCGCGACGAGGCGGCCGTCCTTGAGCGCAGTCCCCGCATGAAACACCCTTGTCGTGGCGGATGCCTCGGGCAGGGCCGCGATCGGCGTGTTCTTTTCATAGGCCCCCGGATAGCCGCGCGAGGCCATCACGACCGTCAAGGCCGCCTCGTCGTGCCATTCGGTCTCTTTGCCCGCGAGCGTTCCCGTCGCTGCCGCGTAGAGCAGTGGCAGGAGGTCGCTCTTCATGCGCATCATCAGCACCTGGCATTCCGGGTCGCCAAAGCGGACATTGTATTCGATGAGTTCCGGCCCCTTCGCCGTGATCATCAGGCCGGCGAAGAACACGCCCGTGAATGGATGCCCGCTTTCGGCCATGCCGCGCGCGGTCGGCTCGATGATCTCCTTCATCGTCCGCTCGACCATCTCGGCCGTCATCACCGGAGCGGGCGAATAGGCGCCCATCCCGCCCGTGTTCGGTCCCGTATCGCCGTCGCCGACGCGCTTGTGATCCTGTGCCGAGGCAAGCGGCAGCACGGTCTCGCCGTCCGAGAGGCAAAAGAAGCTTGCCTCCTCGCCATCGAGATAGGCTTCGACCACGACCTCCGCCCCGGCGGAGCCGAAGGCGCCGGCGAAACACTCGTCGATGGCGGCGAGCGCCTCGTCGAGGGTCATCGCCACCGTGACACCCTTGCCGGCGGCGAGCCCGTCAGCCTTGATGACGATCGGAGCGCCCTGTTCGCGGACATAGGCCTTCGCGGGTTCGGCTTCGGTAAAGCGCCTATAGGCGCCGGTCGGGATCCCATACTTGGCACAAAGATCCTTGGTGAAGCCTTTGGAACCTTCGAGCTGGGCGGCAGCGGCAGAGGGGCCGAAGACGGCGATGTCGGCGGCACGGAGCACGTCCGCGAGGCCGGCGACGAGGGGGGCCTCCGGGCCGACCACCACAAAGTCGATCGCTTTCTCGCGGCAGAACTCGACCACGGCTGCGTGGTCGTCGGTGTCGAGGGCGACGATCGTCGCCTCTTCGGCAATGCCGGGATTGCCTGGTGCCGCGTAAAGCGCGGTAAGCTGCGGCGACTGCGCGATTTTCCATGCAAGCGCGTGCTCGCGTCCGCCCGATCCGATCAGAAGAACCTTCATTGCCATCCCTGCTGTCAGCGCCTTGATGCGCTGCGGTTAGGACGCCGGGCGGGGCAAGGTCAAGGGAAAACCGGCGCTGCGCTCAAGATTCACCGGAGCGCTTCGCGGCTCGGGCTCCGGCGCGCGCTGCCGGACCGCTCGTCGGCGGGCCGGTCCTTGACGTGCTGCGCCGTCCGGGTCAGCGCCCAGATGGCCAGATCGTCGAGCGAGAGCGGCTTGCTGATCAGGTAGCCCTGGAAGCGGTCGCAGCCGGCTGCGGTGAGCATGGCGAGTTTTTCCGGCGTATCGACGCCTTCGCCGATCACTGCCATGTCCTTGGCATGGCAGAGTGCGATCACCGCCTTGAGCACGGAAAGGGAGTGCGAGGCCGTAAGGTTGGTCACCAGCGCCCGGTCCAGTTTGATCGTATCCGCGGCGTAGTCGATGATCTGTTGGATCGAGGTGTAGCCGGCACCGAAGTCGTCGATCGACAGGCGGAAGCCTTTGTGGCGCAGCTTGTCGATGTTCTGCCGGAGCTGATCGCTGATCTTGACTGCGAATGTCTCGGTGAGTTCGATGTCGATCGATCGCGTTTCCAGTTGATGGCGGGCTGCGCAATCCGACAGATAGTCGCCGAGCGCATGCGAATGCAGCTCCGCCGAAGAAATGTTGATCGCCACGACCGTGTCTTGCCCGAAGAGGGCCTTCAACTGGCGGCAGTCGGACATCGCCCTGTCGATCACCCACCAATCGATCTTGGTGAAAAGACCGGAGCTTTCGGCGATCGGGACGAATTCGTCGGGCGTCACGGCACCGAGGACGGGCGAGTTCCAGCGCAGCAGCGCCTCACAGCCGGTGACCTGGCCGCGTACGTTGACGATCGGCATGTAGACCAGATGGAATTGCTCGTCGGGATTGAGCCCCCGCAGTTCCTCCTGGATCTGGCGGAGCCGTGTACGCTTGTCGTGGAGCGCACGCGAGAAACGGGAGGAGCGATTCCTGCCGCCGGACTTCGCCTGGTACATGGCCGCATCTGCATTGGAGATCAATTCGGCGATGTTGGTCGCATCGTCCGGGCAGATCGCCACGCCGATGCTTGCCGTCACCGGATAGCGCTTTCCGGAAACTTCGAAGCCTCCGTCAAAGAGGGCCAGGATCGCGTCCGAGATCTCCCGGACGGTGCCTTTGCCGGGGTTCGACCGCACCAGAACCGCAAATTCGTCACCGGAAAGGCGGGCGAGGACCGCAGGCTCCAGCTGTCTCCGCCGGGTGATCGTCTCCACCGTTTGCCCAATTCGTCCAGCAAGCGTCTTGAGCAGGTCGTCGCCGACGTCGTGGCCGTGCTTGTCGTTGACGAACTTGAAGTTGTCGATGTCGATGAACAGCAGGCTGCACTTCTCGCCGGAAGCGATCACTTGGTCGACGACACCGGCCGCAAGCGTGTTGAAGCGACCGCGGTTGTTGATGCCGGTGAGCGTGTCGGCCCATGAGCTTTGCTGCACGAGACGCAGGGAATGGGCGGACTGGCTGTGAAGCTCGCGGATATTGTGTGTCAGCCGGCCGATCTCGCCCGCCTCGTCCATGTCCCTGATGTCGTCACGCTCGCCGGCCATGACCGCCGTGACGTCCGCATCGAGGCTGGCGATCGGTCCCGTGATGAAACGTCTGATCAACAGCACGATCAGGAAGATCGAAACTAGGCTCATGGCGAGAGCACCGCAAGCAAGCAGCACCTTTCGGCGCCACACTTGAGCCTCGAAATAGGCGTCCGGAACGACGATCGTGGCATAGAGCTGCGTCCCGAGCGGCGTGCTGGCTGAAAGCTTGTCCGTGGCGGCGAGCGGCCATGGCTGGAGAACGACGTCGGCCCCATACTCCTTCTTCAGAGCAGCCTGCATTGCCAGGAACCGGTCCGGCAGGATGGCGATCTGCATCAGCAATGCATTGGCCTTGTTGCTCGGCAAGGGACGACCAAAGGTGACCGGGTCGACAAAGAGGGAATAGACGATCCGTGGCCTGTCGCCGGTGGGCTCAAGATAGGTCAAGTCGCTGAGCCGCTTGCCGGCGATCAACCTCCTGGCAAGATCGCGCTGCGGCTCGTCGATCTCGGCAAAGGGATCCCAACTGTTCTCGTAATAGTAATCGGCCTGGTTTCGGGTGTTGAGGACGGCGAAGGAGATGTAGGCTATCGGGTCCTCCGACAGCGACTTGATGCTTTCCTGCAGGCGAGCCCCGAGCGCCGTGACGCGATATCGCTCGTCGGTCTCGGCGACGAACTGGTGCAGAACGTCTCCGTTCAGGAGCGCGTTGAGAAAACTCTTGCTGCGCTGAACCTCGTTCTGGAAAACCGCGGCTGCGTGCTCGAGCCGTTGGGAGAGCTTCGCCTTCTCCAGCGCCTGAATGGAGCGCTCCTGGGCAACATAGACCGATAGCGCTGCGAGGATGTAGCCGAGCAGCACGACGGGGAAGATGAGGAAAAGTGCGCGCTTGCTGAGGGTCACTGAAAATTCGCCAGAGTGCTGATGATGCGTCGGCGTGCCTGGACCGACGGGATTGAAAGTTCCTGCTGGTACTGGCTCTTCGCCAGGGTCGCGGCCGGCGGATAGATCTCCGGATCGGAGCGCATCGCTTCCGGCAGAATCTTCAACGCCGCGCTGCTCGTGGTCGGCATCGTCAAGGCAACGGCGTTGGCGGCAGCGCCTTCCGGCGAACCGATGAAGTCGAGGAACTCCAGGGCACGCTGCTTGCGAGGCGAACTGGCCATGACCGAAACACAGTCGAGCCAGGAAAGCGTCCCTTCCTTCGGGACCGAATAACGCCACAACCCCGGCGTGCCGACCTTGTCGTTGAGGACGTGCTGGTCGCCGCTGTAGCCGAGTGCCATATAGATCTCTTTGCCCGTCGCCTGGTCCTGAATGGCGGTGATGACATAATCGTAGGTCAGCACGGCCGGCGCCTGTGCCTTCAGAAGATCGAAGGCGGCCTTCAAGGTTCCCGTTTCGCTCGCATTGATGGATGCGCCGAGCAGCATCAGAGGCGGCACGAAGAGTTCGGTATGGTCGTCGAACATCGCGATGTGCTTCTTGAGCGACACTGCAGGCCGCATCATATCCTGCCAGGAGGTCGGCGCCTGTGCGATGACGTCGGAGCGATAGAGAATGCCGACCGTTCCAGAGAAATAGGGCAGTCCGCGTCCGGAGCAGCGATCGCGCCACTTGGGCTCATAGTCCTTGAGGGCGGGCAAATTTGCTTCATCAAGCAACTCGAGCACGCCCTTTTTGCCGAAAAGATGCGCACCGTTCTCATCGACGACGACAAGATCGACATTGTTGCTGGGATCCGCGAGGATCTCGTCGCGGGCATCGTCGCTGTCGAAATTGATCTGGCGGATTTCGACACCGGTCTCCTGCGTCCAGCGGTCGATCAGACCCTGGTCGATATAGGCTTCCCAGATCAGCAGGTTCAGCGTTTCGGCGCGGCTTGCGGCCGCGCAAAGCAACGTCGCCAGGAAGACGGATGTAGCCGCGCGCCTTCTCATTCCTTGGCCCCTCGCCCTTCACTGGCAGACGGTAACCGGCAATAATTTAGGAATGCTTACGGGCAGCGCGAGCCATGCATCTCTTCGCGGTGCGCCGACTATCGAGACGGTATTTTCGGCAGCAACACCGTGAAGATACCGAGCAGCGGCAGGTAGGAGCAGATCTTGTAGACGAATTCGATGCCATGGCTGTCGGCGAAGATGCCGAGCACCGCCGCACCCATGCCGCCGAAGCCGAAGGCAAAACCGAAGAAGACGCCGGCGATGAGCCCGACGCGGCCGGGAACGAGTTCCTGCGCGAAGACGACGATCGCAGAGAAGGCCGACGAAAAGACGAGGCCAATCACCACGCTGAGCACGCCCGTCCAGAACAGGTTCGCATAGGGCAGCATGAGCGCGAAGGGAATGACGCCGAGGATCGAGAGCCAGATGACGAAACGGGCACCGTAGCGGTCGCCGATCGGTCCGCCGAGGAAGGTCCCGGCCGCCGCGGATCCGAGGAAAAGGAACAGCATCAGTTGAGCCTGCTGCACGCTGGTGCCGAACTTTTCGATGACGAAGAAGGTGAAATAGCTGGAGACGCTGGCGAGATAGACGTTCTTGGTCGCCGTCAGCAGGACGAGGATCGCGACCGTCCAGAGGACCCGGGCCTTGGGCAGCGGCAGGGTCCGGCTCGGCGCCGCACGGCTCATGGTCGAGCGGCGATGCCGCACGTACCAGGTGCTGACCCAGGACAGCACGAAGAAGCCTGTTATGGCGACGATCGAGAACCAGCCGAGGCTGCCCTGGCCGAAGGGCAGGACGATGAAGGCGGCAAGGAGCGGGCCGAGCGCGCTGCCGGCATTGCCGCCGACCTGGAACAGCGATTGCGCCAGCCCGTGGCGACCACCCGAGGCAAGCCGCGCGACGCGCGACGATTCGGGATGGAAGATCGCAGAACCGACGCCGATGAGGCTCGCCGCGAGCAGCAGCATCCAGAAGTGATCGGCATGGGCGAGGAGGAGAAGGCCCGAACAGGTCGACAGCATGGCAGCCGGCAAGGTGTAGGGGAGGGCCCAGCGGTCGGTGACGATCCCGACCGCCGGCTGCAGCATAGAGGCAGTCACCTGGAACGTGAAGGTCAGGAGGCCGATCTGGACGAAATCCAGTGCGTAGTTGGCCTTGAGCAACGGATAGAGCGCGGTCAGCAGCGATTGCATGATGTCGTTCAGCATGTGGCAGAAGCTGACGGCAAGAATGACGGAGAAGGCCGTCTTTTCCGGATTGATGCTGCCAGCCGTGACCGAAGACATGAGGTGTTCCTTCCGCGTGGCTCGCTGCGGGAGCCTTTTCCTCCATCTCTAGACGTCTTGCTGTTGGCCTGCTTTTGTGATTTGGTCGAATTCTTTCGCGAGTGGGCCAAATGCCGAAATACGACCGAGGACACCTGCCGGAACTACCGGACATGGATCACTTCAGGAGTCTTGAGTGGATAGAAATGGCGAATGCCCCGGTGGTGGCGATCGGCAAGGATTATGGCTGCGGGCTGGTCGTGCCTCCGCACAGCCACACGCGCACGCAGCTCTGGTGGGCCCGCTCCGGCGTGGTCCTCGTGCACACGGCTGACGGGCGATGGATGATCCCTCCCGGCCATGCCCTGCTCATTCCTTCTGGGATGGAGCACTCGGCCGAGATGGTCAGCGACGTTCGGATGCATTCCATCTATATCGCGGCGATGAGCCGGGCGCGCCGGCCTCTGGTGCTGGAGGTGTCGGCCTTGGCCGGCAGCCTCATCGACGAACTGGTCCGGATCGAGAACGAGACATCCTCCCAACGGCGGGAGCAGCTGATCGTCGAGCTGTTGCTCGAGGAAATACCGCGCCTCGCCGAGCGGCCGCTGGGCCTGCCCTTTCCGCAGGACCGTGCCCTTGCCGGCCTCTGTCGGAAATTCCTGGAGGCGCCTTCGGCGGCCGCCAATATCGATCAATGGGCCGACAGCATCGGCATCAGCCGACGTTCCTTCACGCGATTCTTCCGTCGCGAGACGGGCATCAGCTTCGTTACCTGGCGCCAGCAGGCCTGCATCTTCGCCTCGCTGCCGCGCATCGCCGACGGCGAGCCGATCACCACCGTCGCTCTCGATGCGGGCTATGAGAACGTCGCGGCCTTTACCACCATGTTTCGCCGCATGTTGGGTGCACCGCCGAGCCTTTACCTGCGCGCCCGTAATGCCTGACTGCAACGGATCATGCGGGCGCTTGACCGGTTTGCTCAGCGGGGCCAAACAGGGACCATGAACAGCTCATCCATCGATTCCGGCCGCGTGCACGATGCACCGTCGAAGAACTGGGTCTATCGCGTGCTGCCGCGGGTGCTTTGGCCTTATGCGCAGCTCGCCCGCTGGGACCGGCCGATCGGCTGGCAATTGCTGATGTGGCCATGCCTCTGGTCAGCGGCACTCGCGGCCGGCGCCGCAGCCGCGCTCGGCAGTTTCTCCACGGCTCGCTTCCTCTTGCACGTCCTTCTGTTCGTCGCCGGGGCGATCGCCATGCGCGGCGCCGGCTGCACCTATAACGACATCGTCGATCACGAGATCGATATGGAAGTGGCGCGCACCCGATCGCGGCCGCTGCCGTCCGGACGCGTGACGCGCGCCCAGGCGAAGGTCTTCATGGTGCTACAGGCGGTGGTGGGCCTCGTCATCCTGCTGCAGTTCAACGCCTTGACGATCATTCTCGGCATCGCCTCGCTGGGCCTGGTGGCAATCTATCCATTTGCCAAGCGCTTCACCGACTGGCCGCAATTCTTCCTCGGCCTGGCTTTTTCCTGGGGCGCCATCATGGGCTGGTCGGCGGAATTCGGCTCGCTGTCCTTCGCCGCCATCCTGCTCTACGCCGCGGCAATCGCCTGGACAATCGGCTATGACACGATCTACGCCTATCAGGACCGGGAGGATGATGCACTGATCGGCGTCCGCTCGACCGCACGCCGCTTCGGCGACAATCCGCGGCCCTGGCTGATAGGGCTTTACGCCTTGACCGTTCTCCTGATGGTTTTCGCATTCCTGGCGGCCGGCGCGGGATTCTTCGCCTATGCTGGACTGGTCGTAGCGGCCGTTATGCTCGCCTACCAGATCCTGGTGCTGAACATTCACGATCCTGAGCAGTGCCTGGCCCTCTTCAAGTTCAACAGCGTCGTCGGGCTGATCATCTTTGCCGGGCTGATGCTGGCGCTTCTCCTGCGTCTGATATGAAAAATCCTCCGGAAGGCCCGGAGGATATCTTGTTCAACGGATAGGGCGATCACGCCCAACTTGCTTCGGCGTCCGCCTTGCGCCGCTTGTCCGCGATGTGGGTACGAAGAGCGGCCCAAAGGGCGACGAGGGTGGCGAGCAGGTGCTTGCGCATCGGTATCTCCTTCATTCGTTGCCTTGGCTATGTGCCGCTTGTGGCATGATGAAGGCCGAGACCGCTGTATCCACCGTAACATTTGCCGCGGCCGCGTGTACGTTCTCCCGCGATAACATAAGCCGGCCGCAGGGATTGGCAGGCTTTTGCACTGGAGATGGAGATAGGCGGTCAGGACCGGGCGATGATCTCGCGGCCGTCGATTTTCATCTGCACGCCGAGCTTGCCGGTGGAGCGGCGCACGAGGAAGCGCGGCCGGCGCTCGGCAAAGAAGGAGTGGCGCCGGCGCGGCTTTACCGGCGCGGTGCGGATTTCGCCGAGATGTTCTTCCAGCGGCCGGGCGACACCATCAGCTTCGACCATCAGCATCGGGATGCGATAGGCATCCGCCCAGGCACGCCAGTCGGCCGCGATATCAGAAAGATCATGCGCGACGAGCAGCGGGATGCAAAGATCCGGATCGTCGTGATGAAGCTCGAGCGTCACAGTTACCTCCCCGTCGCCGTGGTCGATGGCCCGCGCTGCGACACCCTTGAAAGCTCGCGCAGGCAAGGCGATCGAAAGGGGCAGGCCGCTGGATGGTAGCACCTTGCGCAGGACAGCGCCACGCTGGTCGAGGCTGATGCTCACATTGCCCACATCGCCGCGTAGCACGTAGGTCGCCTGCTGCGGAAAACGCTTCGGATCGAGCCGCAGCGTATTTCCTACCCACGCCGGTTGAGAGAGTGTGTTGCGCATTTTCATTTCGCCCTTGTTTTCCTTGAGAGCCGGTTCCCGGTCTTCTTCTCGGGACGTTTTCGTCCTCTATGGGCTGGAGGATAGGCGGCCGCTCTTCCGGACGACTTAAAAATCGCGGTTAAAAAAACTTTGCGTCTCCCGATGGTTAGCAAAAGCCGAGGCGGCAAGGTTTCTCCTTCGTCAACGAAATCGCCGGGATTTTGCGGGTCGGCCGAAAAGCCACGCACAAGCCTGTTGATCCAGTTTCGGACGGAATAACCATCGGGGATGTCGCGCGCCGGCTGTCCCCCGATCCTTCCTGGCGGGGCAGCGCGCATGGTTTCGACTTATCTCGACTACAATCTCATCGCGCGGGACATGAAGGTCAGCCTGAGCCGCGTCTCGGAGCAGACGGTCGTCGCGCGCGACACGCAATACTACAAGGACAACATCGGCAATGTGGGCTCGGTCGACGACTTCCTCGACGACTACCGGCTCTATTCCTACGCGATGACGGCATTTGGCCTCGGCGACATGATCGATTCGGTGGCCTTCATGCGAAAGGTGCTCGAAAGCGACCTCTCCGACACGAGCAGCTTCGCCAACAGCTTGACGGACGATCGCTATCGAGAATTCGCTCTCGCCTACAGCTTCAGCGGCGGGACCGCCGTGTCGCAGACCGAGGCACAGCTCGACGAGATCATCGGCCTCTACGATACGAGCATTCTCAACCTCGCGGAGACGCAGAAGGAGGAGACCCGCTACTACAACGTCATGATCGACAAGATCACCAGCGTCGATCAGCTCCTCAACAACGATCGGCTGAGAGCCTATATCTTCACGGCTTTCGGCATCGATGAGAGCACCTACTCCCGCCAGACGATCCGCAGCGTCCTCTCCAGCAGTTCCGGCGATGCGAGCAGCTACGAGAATACGGTGATTGCTCCCAAGCTTACTGAACTCGAGACCGCCAAGGCAGCGGCGGAAGCACAGTTGGCCGCGGGAGACCTCACCGACGAGGAAGAGGCGGAGCTCGAGAGCAAGGTAACGACCTACACGAATTCCATTGCCACGCTGAACAACTATCTCGACCTTGCAGCTGCCTTCGACTTTGGTTCCGATGGCACCGTGAGCGCGGGTGCGGCGCAGACCGACGAAAACAAGCTTGCCGTCAACGACCTCTATGTCTCCAGCAATTCCCGCGTTACCTCACAGGCGGCGCTGCTGAACAAAGCCTATTTCGAGGAGACGATCGCGAGTATCACGTCCGTCGATGAGCTCATCGCGGATACACGCCTTTACAATTACATCAGGACCGCTTTCGACCTCGACGAGGTGACGATCGTTTCCGCAACCATCAAGAACATCCTGACGAGTGATTCGGATGATCCGGAGAGCTATGTCAACACGATCGGCGACGGCGACGAGAACTACCTGGCGCTCGCCAATGCCTTCAATTTCCAGGAGGACGGCACGCTGGCTGACGGCGACAGCGCGCAGACCGCCACCCAGACGACGCTCACCTCCAACCGTTACATGACCCGCTATAATGACAAGGACGACGAAGCGGACGAGAAGGCGGTCAGTGCCTACAAGGCCGCGGTCTCCGGCATGACCTCCGTCGACGATTTCATCGTATCCGCCTCGATCTATGATTTCGCCTTGCAGGCCGTCGGCCTCGATCCCGACACGGAGAGCACCCGCACCATCCAGCGCGTCCTGACCAGCGACCTCACCGATCCGAAGAGCTTTGTCTACACGCTCAAGGACGAGCGATACGTGACCCTTGCCAAACTGTTCAACTTTACGACAGAGGGCGAGGTCGGTGCACCGGCACTGGCTCAATCGGAAACGCAAATCCAGGAAACCGCGAAGAACTACATCGTCATCAAGTCCCGTTTTGGGTCGGACGAGGAGAAGACCAAGGCCCAAGAGGAGAGCGAATATTATACGGCCGGGGTCGCCAAACTTTCCTCCCTCGACGCGTTCCTGGCCGACGAGCGTCTCGTCACCATCGCGCTCGAGGCGAACGGCATCGACCCCGAGGGCGTGACGGCCGATTTCCTCCGCGACATCTTCGCCTCCGACATCGATGATCCGGGGAGCTTCATCAACGAACAGGAAAATTCCGCCGCCTATATCTCGCTCGTGACCTCCTTCAATTTCGACAGCGAAGGTAACGTGCTGCGCGAGGAAAGGGAAAGCATCGTCACACGCCACGGGCTTTACGAAACGCTTGATCAATATCTGCACCAGACGCTCGAAGAACAGGCGGGCGAAAGCAATGAAGGCGTTCGCCTGGCACTCTATTTCGAGCGCAAGGCCGGCACGATTGTCGACGCCTACGACCTCCTCGCCGACGACGCGCTCGCCGAGGTGTTCCGCACGATCTTCAGCCTGCCCGACGAGTTCAGCACCATGGACATCGATCAGCAGGCGAAGATCGTCGAAAAGAATCTCGATCTCGAGAAACTCAGCGATCCGGTCGAACTGAAGAAGCTGCTGGCGCGCTTTGCCGTGCTTTACGATCTGGAAAACAACACCGAGGTCGATCCGGCCGTCTCGGTGCTCACGAGCAGCGGCAGCAGCGTCGGCATCAGCGCCGACACGCTCTATACCTTGTCGCAGCTCAGGATGGGCGGATAGCGCCGCCTCAATCAATCCTGCCGCAGCACCTTGTCCGGGTTCATGATTCCGGCCGGATCGAAGGCATGCTTGATCCGCCGCATTAGCTCGATCTCGATCGGCGCGCGGATGGCCGCAAGTTCGTCGCGCTTCAACTGGCCGATGCCGTGTTCGGCCGAGATCGATCCGTTATATTTCAGCACAATGGCGTGAACGATCGCGTTCACTTCGTGCCAGCGGGCCAGAAAGGTCTCGCGGTCCGCGCCGACCGGCTGGGTAATGTTGTAGTGGATGTTGCCGTCGCCCATATGGCCGAAGGCGCAGATGCGTGCGTTGGGGATTGCCGTGATGACCGCCGCATCCGCTTCCGCCATGAAGGCGGGAATGCTCGACACCGGTACCGACACGTCATGCTTGATCGAGCCGCCCTCGGGTTTCTGCGCCGGAGACATGCTCTCGCGCATGTGCCACAGCGCCTTTCGCTGCGCTTCGCTCTGGGCGATGACGGCATTCTCGATGAGACCCTCCTCTGCGCCTGCTTCGAGCAGGCTTTGCACCATCTGCTCCGAACTCTCGGCCGAGTCGGAGGTGGAGATATCGATCAGCGCATACCAGGGATGACTTGTTTCCATCGGGTCGCGAACGCCCGGTATGTGGCGGGTGGTGAACTCGATGCCGAGCCTCGGCATCAGTTCGAAGCCGGTCAAGGCGGGACCGCAGAGGCTCGATGCCCGCTCGAAGAGTCCGAGCGCCTCTTCGACGCTTGCGAGCCCGGCAAAGGCGACCTGATGGCCGCGCGGCTTCGGGAAGAGCCTTAGGACGGCGCCGGTGATGACCCCGAGCGTCCCTTCGGCGCCGATGAACAGATCGCGTAGGTCGTAGCCGGTATTGTCCTTCTTGAGGCGTCGGAGACCGTCCCAGATTTCGCCGGTCGGGAGCACGACTTCCAGCCCCATGCAGAGCTGTCGCATGTTGCCATAGGCAAGCACGGCGGTGCCGCCGGCATTGGTGGAAAGATTGCCGCCGATCCGCGCCGATCCTTCGGAGCCAAGCGACAGCGGAAACAGCCGGTCGACGTCGTCCGCCGCCTTCTGAATGTCTGCGAGAATGCAGCCGGCGTCGGCGACGATCACATTGCCGACCGGGTCGATGTCGCGGATGCGGTTCAGCCGCTCAAGGGAAAGCACCACATCGGCCTTTCCCTCGCGCGGGATCTGGCCGGCCACGTGGCCGGTGTTTCCGCCCTGGGGCACGATCGCCGTCTGGCTCTGGCTGGCGAGCCGCAGGATGCGCGAGACTTCATCGACCGAGGCGGGCTTCAGCACGAGCGGTGTCGTGCCGCGGTAAAGCCCGCGCGATTCGACGAGATAGGGCGCCGTCTCCGCCGGTCCGGTCAGCGCATGGCCGGGGCCGACGATGTCGGTGAACGAGGCGATCAGTTCGGGAGAAGGGATTGCTGTGCTCATGACCTGCCTGCGATTTATATTGCCGAAACAGCCGGACCACACAGGTCTCGCGCTTCCGGTCAGATCCTCGGGGCGGCGGCCCGTTCGAGCCGGTCGACGATCGCTTCGCCAAGGCCTTCGCCCGGGATCGGCCCGAAAGCGATGGTTCGAGCGCCGCTCGCATCTGCCTTTTTCATATAGTCGAAAAGATTGGCGGCCGCTTCCCTGAGATTGCCCGTTGGGCTGAGGTCGAGGACGATCGCCGCGCTGCCTTCGCCAGGCAGCGCCTTGCCGCCGAAGCGGATCAGCGCCTCTCCCGTGTGGACGTCCGTCGCATTGAGCCGCACCGCGGCACCCGGCGCATAATGCGAGGCGAGCATGCCGGGAGCTTCGATCGTCGCGCCGGCCGCTTCCGGCCGCTCAACGGGAAGGCCGGCGAGCGCCTCGATCTCGGCCGCATCGAGACCCCCCGGCCGAAGCAGCCGCAGCCGGCCGTTTTCGACCTTGATGATCGTCGATTCGAGGCCGATTTCCGCCGGGCCGGCATCGAGGATCAGCTTCAGCTTCGCACCGAGATCCGCCTCCACATGGGCCGCGCTGGTCGGACTGATCTTGCCCGACGTATTGGCGCTCGGCGCCGCCAGCGGGCGCCCAAAATGTGAGATCACCCGCCGGGAAAAACCTTCAGGCATGCGGATCCCGAGCGTGTCGAGGCCGGCCGAGGCAAGCGCGTGCACGGTACTTTCGGGTCGCTGAGTGAGAATCAGGGTCAGCGGCCCCGGCCAGAAGGCTTCCGCGAGGCGTCGGGAGATGGGGTCGAATATCACATGCGCTTCGGCCATTCCCATGTCCGAGACGTGGCAGATCAGCGGATTGAAACGCGGCCGGCCCTTCATCTCGTAGATGCGGCTGATCGCATCGGCACTCGTTGCGTCTGCTGCAAGGCCGTAGACGGTTTCCGTCGGGATCGCCACGGGCTCACCTTCGGAAAGCACCGCGCAGGCCGTTTCGATCGCCCGATCCGGTTCGCTGCGCGTATCGATGATTTCGGCCATGGCGGTTCTGGTCCTTTCCGTCGCTTCCTTAACGGAGGAGGAGGGAAAACAGAACGATTTTCTTTGTCGATGACCGGCGTCAGAGGCTGCGAATGATCCGCCGCAGCGCTTCGTCGCGTGCGCCGAGCATCAGGACGTTCTTGAGCGCCACCTTCGGGTCCTGCGTCCGGAAGATCAGGCCGTTGCCCCGAACATTTCGATCGAGGACCATCCGCCCCTCTTCGGTGCCGGGTTGAATGGCCACGGCGAAATACATGCGCGAGTAGCTTGTCTGTATGCGTTCGAAGAAGTGCGCCTCGTCGCCGAGGTCGGAGAAGAAGTTGGCAAAGTAGAACGCCCAGGTGACGTCTCGCGATCGAGCGAGATGAGTCCGCGCCGCGGTGACATGGCAATAGCCGAGGTGGGGACTGTCGGCGAGGGTCCTGTGGAAGATCATCTTCGGGAACTGGATCGAGGCATGAAAGCCGTTGATCCGCCTGTGTGTCGTCTCTCCCGCCGCCTGTAATCTCTGTCCGGTTCTCTCTGCCACTTCCTCATGCGTCATGTAGCGGCGCTGTTCGGGCAACCACGGCCGGCGCCGGTCGATTCGGCCCGTGCGCAGGAACTCTGTATGGCCGCCCGCCGTTTTCGGCGCCGGCGCCTGCGCTTTGCCTGAGGCGTCGTAATATCTGATTTTTGCCATCGACCTCTGCGTCACTTGTCGCTGAACGGACTAAACCGTCAGCGAACGCTAAATCACTATGGTTAATAGAGTATTTCGGGCGCCCGTGCATCGCTTTATGTCGCAAAATGGCCCGTGATCTTCGCGGCCTGGATGCCGCTGCGAAAAAAAGCGCCATTTGCCGAAAAATGTATCTATCACATTGTTTATTATAGAAGATGTCACAGGACTTCCAACGCGCGCGCATCGAAAATCTTTGTCGTCTTTCTGGAATGGAATGTCGCGCACCGGCAATTGCCGAGCCTGTCTGGCCGCTTAGATTCGAATTGCTCAAGGTGCCGCTTCTTCGCAGGGAGGGGCGGAGAATTGGGAAGCCGGTCAAATCCCGGCGCTGCCCCCGCAACGGTGGTGGAGTGAACCCCCGGCATAAGGCCACTGGACAATCGTCCGGGAAGGCGCCGGGCAGGGCCCTCGGGCCGCTCCAGAGCCCGGAAACCAGCCTTGAGGAAAACGACCGTAACTGGTTGCGGCGGGCAGCCGGATCGGAGCCAAGGCGCACGACATCTCTCCGGCGCGGTTCCCGTCCTGCCTGCCCGAAACAGGGCTAACGAGGACATGGGCATGGACATCCAGAACGAAATGCTGCGCAAGCTGAAGACCCGCCGCGAGGGCTACAGCCTCGATCGGGCCTTCTACATCGACCCGGACTATTACCGTCAGGACCTGGAGAATATCTGGTACAAAGACTGGCTATTCGTCGGCCACGACTGCGAAATCCCGCGTCCCGGCAATTACTTCACGCTGCAGGTCGGCGACTATCCGATCGTCATCGTGCGCGATCGCCATGGGGCGGTCCGAGCGCTGCACAATTCCTGCCGCCACCGCGGCTCGCGCGTTTGCACCCAGCACAAGGGATCCTCGGCCAAGCTCGTTTGTCCCTATCACCAGTGGACCTACGAACTCGATGGCAGGCTGCTCTTCGCCCGGCAGATGCCGGAGGATTTCGATCCGGCCCAGCACAGCCTGAAGCCGGTCAATTGCGAAACGGTCGGCGGCTATATCTTCATCAGCCTTGCCGAGCGGCCCATGGATTTCCAGCCCTTCCGCGACACGGTTGCAGCCTATCTCGCGCCGCATCGCCTCGGCGAAACCAAGGTCGCCTATGAAAGCACCATCGTCGAGAAGGGCAATTGGAAGCTCGTCTGGGAGAACAACCGCGAGTGCTACCATTGCGCCGCCAACCATCCGGAACTCTGCCGGACCTATCCCGAGGCTCCGACTGTGACGGGCGTCCAGGGCGCCATGGACGATCCGGAAATCGGTGCACATTGGGAGAGATGCGAGGCGGCGGGGCTGCCGAGCGCCTTCAAGATCGGGCCGACCGGCCAGTTCCGCATGACGAGGATGCCGCTGATCAACGGGGCGGAGAGCTATACGATGTCCGGCGAGAAGGCGGTCCGCAAGCAGCTTTCCGGCGACATAAGCGCGAACCGCATCGGCACGCTGCTGCTCTTCCATTACCCGACGACCTGGAACCACATCCTCGGCGACCATGCGATCACCTTCCGCGTGCTGCCGCTCGGGCCGGAACTGACGCAGGTCACGACGAAATGGCTCGTCAGCAAGGATGCGGTCGAAGGGGTCGACTATACCCTCGAAGACCTCACCCATGTCTGGACCGAGACCAACGACCAGGACCGGCAGATCGTCGAGGAAAACGCCTTCGGCATCCGCTCGCCGGCCTATGAGCCGGGTCCCTATTCGGCCGAACACGAGGGCGGGGTCATGCAGTTCGTCGACTGGTATTCGCGCTTCATGCAGGATCGCCTGCAGGGCAGCGCCGCTCCTCTGTCGCGGGTGGCATGACGATGGAAATGGCACGCTCCTTTCACCACTTCGACGAACTGCAGCCCTGGAAAGATCGCCAGTTCCTGCTCGAATGCATCTCCGCGGTCGGCGAGACCGCGGACGTGATGACCTTCACCTTCCGGTCCGACAGGCCGGCCTGGTTCCGCTACCTGCCCGGGCAGTTCGTGACGCTGGAACTCCCCGTCGGCGAGGAACCGGTGATGCGCACCTATACGCTATCGTCCTCGCCGTCCCGCCCGCTTTCCGTGGCGGTCACGGCCAAGGCGCAGTCGAACAGCATCGGCACGCGCTGGATGTTCGACAATCTCAGGCCTGGCATGACGTTGAAGGCGCTGGGGCCGCTCGGCGATTTCAGCTTCGTGCGCCATCCGGGCGAAAAATATCTGTTCGTCTCGGCCGGCTCCGGCATCACGCCGATGATGTCGATGACGCGCTGGATGGCGGATTGCGCGCCGGACACGGATGTGACCTTCATTTCCTGTGCCCGGCAGCCGGAGGATCTGCTGTTCAAGCCGGAGCTGGAGATCCTCGCCCGCCAGATGCCGCGTCTCAATCTCGGCTTCCTGGTGGAAGGACACGAAGCGCGTCACGGCTGGCACGGCCTGCGCGGCCGTATCGATGCGACGAAGCTGCCGCTGCTTGCACCGGACTTTCTGGAGCGAACGGTCTTCTGTTGCGGACCCGAACCCTTCATGCGCGGGGTTCGGGAGATGCTGGAGGGGGCCGGTTTCGATATGGCCCGCTACCACCAGGAAAGCTTCCAGCCGGCGGCGGCGCCGGCGGCAGAGGAACTCGCCATCCGCGCCGGCTCGGCGGCCGGCGCTCAAGGCGAGGCAGCCCGGGTAACCTTCACCATGAGCGGCAGGGAAGTCTCGACCGTCCCCGGCCAGACGATCCTGCAGACAGCACGCGCCAACGGGGTCAGGATCGGTGCGGCCTGCGAGGGCGGCATCTGCGGCACGTGCCGCGTCTTGAAGATCGCCGGCGAAGTCGAGATGAACCACAATGGCGGTATTCTCGATGACGAAGTCGACGAGGGCTACATCCTCGCCTGCTGCTCGCGGCCTATCGGCGACGTTCAGATCGAAGCGTAGACAGCTACAGGCGCCGTCCGGCTTTTTCAGCGGCGCTCGGGCTGGTTGGGCAGGTGGGCCTCGGCGGCCTTCACGCTGATCGCACCGGTGACCGTTCCGTCGACGCCGGCGCCCGAGCCGCTCTCGGCCTCGGCACGGCTGATGAGCAGGGGTTTTGCGAGCGGGACGGTGGCCGCGGCGCTCACCGCCGGCGCCTTGCCAATCTTCGCGGAGGCGATGACGGTGACGATCGGCGGCTTCTCCGGGAGCAGCGCGCCCTGCGGCCACACCTTCTTCAACTCTGAAACGGTCATTGCGGCGACGTTGACGTCGATGTCGTTGAGCGTCCCGGGCACGCGATAGGGGCAGCGCTTCTTTCCGCAATTATGCGACGACGAGAACTGCCACAGCGCATAGCGATCCCAGTTGCCCATCGGAAAGACGTCGCGAATGTCGGGCTTGTAGCGGGCATACCAGAGCGGCAGGCGGGAAAGCAGCCGATGCTGGGCGCGGTTGGCGGCGATCTGCTTCGCGGTGATGTGGTTGGTGTAGAGAATGGGGTATCGCCCGGTGCGGGCCTTGATATGGCCGGCAAAGATCGCGGCGTCCTCGAGTGACATGTAGTTCTCGGGATCGATACCCTCGAGGTCGAGAACCATCAATTCGTCCTCGCGCGGCGCCGCATAATCGAGGAAGTGGTTGGCCTGATCGACGGGATTGCCCGGGCGCGCCAGGTGATAGGCGCCCCAGAGCAGTCCATGGGAGCGGGCGATCATTCGGCGCGTCTGATAGAGCTCCCGGCTGACCGCATATTTTCGCCACATCGTCTTGCAATGGGCGACCGTGTCTCCGCCGTGATCGCCGGTGCAGCTGTAGCTTTCCGGAAGGCCGTCGGAGGCCTTCGCGATGAAGCCGGCGATGCGCTTGTCCTTCAGCATCGCTTCCCAGTCGATGCTGTTCAACTCGTAGGCGTCGACGATGATGGCGTTCTGCCGCGCTTTCCACGGTTCGACGTCTGCGGCGCGTGCGTTCGCCGCCGCAAAGGCCAGGCCTACCAAGGCCGCCAGGCGCAAGATCATCCCCGAGATCGAGATTCCCCGCTTTTCCATTCTCTGAGATTGCCGACTTAGCGTTAAAGGGTCGTAAATCTCAGCCCCTCAGCCAATCTGCGCGAGAGCGCCGCTCCTGTACACTGACTCTTGGCGGTAAAGTGCGGCGGGACTCGGCTCTGGATTGTGGCGCGAAACGCGGCGTGTTGGTCGTATCCGGTCAAAGGATGCCGACGCGTTTGAGGATCAGCCATGCCAGGCCCATGGAGGCGGCGATGATCAGCCCGGCATAGAGCGTGCCGCTGCCGTCGGCGAAGGGCAGGGCACCCGTGTTCATGCCGAAGAAGCCGGTGACGAGCGTCGGCGGCAGCAGGAAAGCGGTCATCAGCGAGAGAATGTAGAGGTGACGATTGGTCTCCGACGAAATCTTGCTGTCGATCTCCTCGTGCAGCAGCCTGGCGCGCTCCTGAAGCGCGAACACGTCGCGATCGACCGCCTCCAGCCGATCGGATAGCCGTTCGGTGACGTCGATGAAGCCCGGCGGCACCTCGTCCTCATCGGACGCGCCGGCGCGTCGCAGCAGCGCGAGGATCGTTCTCAGATGCCGATGCAGCCGCACGACGGTTCGGCGCAAGGGCGCCAACCCCGGCTGCTGCCGGTGCCCCGCCTCGCCATAGACCCGGTCCTCGATGACGTTCAGTTCCTCGGTCAATTCAAGCACCAGCGTGATCAGCGTCCGCTGGAACTCGGTGACGAGCATTTCGAAGAGATCGATCGGTCGGCCGCATTTGGCGCTCTTCTCGACCGCCGCCTTGACGCGGTCGATGCTTCTCAAAGGATGCAGGCGGCTGGTGATGATCATCCGGTCGCCGACGGCGAAGTGCAGCCAGCCGATCGTCTTCGTCATCGTGTCGAAGGTCCGTTCGAAATCGACAAGCGTGCCATAGACGACGTCCTCGGCAACGGTGATCGCCGCTTGGGTGTCATGGCTGGTGAGCGTCGCCATCGCCGCCGGCGGGAGGGTGCCGATGCGCTCGATCAGTGCCGGCGTGCGCGCATCGCTCAACGCCAGATGCAGCCAGACCCAGCCTTCGCCGCCTTGAAGGCTGTCGACGGGTGAATCCGTCGCGATTCGCAGGCAACGGCTTTCTCCGGGCAGGAACCGGTAGGCCCAGACGAGGCCGGGTATTTCGGGAGAAATCAGATTCATCGGAGCGCCATGACCAGGTCGTTCGAAGTGGCTTCTATTCGCGCGCCATGACAGTTTTGTTACAGTACATCGCCGGCCGCGGTGTCCAGAATTGACGTTGACGTTTACGTAAAAACAAATAGGGTGCGGCCGGTAGGAAGCCGAAGCGAACCTGCGCCTGCGGCCGCAAGGGAGGAGCACCATGTACAAGGCACCGGTGGACGAGATCGCATTCACCCTGAAGCACGTGGCCGGTATGGCCGATGCCGTGAGCGCGGGCGTCTTCGGCGAACTCGGCGAAGATCTCGTCGACGCGATCCTTTCGGAAGCCGGCCGCTTCGCCACCGACGAGGTGGCGCCGCTCGGCGAAGTGGGGGACCGTCAGGGATCGCGGCTTATCGACGGCGCGGTCAAGACGCCGGAAGGTTGGCGCGACCTCTACCATAAATGGATTCAAGGAGGCTGGAACGGCCTGACGGCGCCAGAGGTTTTCGGCGGCCAGGAACTGCCGCACATGCTGCATGTCGCCGCCATGGAGATGTGGAACAGCGGCTCCATGGCCTTCGCGCTTGGCCCGACGCTCACCATGGGCGCGATCGAGGCACTGGACAGGCACGGTTCCGATTTCCTGAAGGCGACCTTCCTGTCGAAGATGGTCTCCGGCGAGTGGATGGGGTCGATGAACCTGACCGAGCCGCATGCCGGCTCCGACCTCGGCGTGCTGAAGACCCGTGCCGAGCGCTGCGGCGACGGCAGCTACCGCATCTTCGGCCAGAAGATCTTCATCACCTGGGGCGAGCACGATTTCACCGACAACATCGTCCATCTCGTGCTGGCGCGCCTGCCGGACGCGCCTACGGGTACGAAGGGCATCTCGCTGTTTCTTGTGCCGAAGTTCCTCGTCAATGAGGACGGTTCGCTCGGCGCCCGCAACGATCTCTTCTGCCACTCGCTCGAACACAAGCTGGGCATCCATGGGTCGCCGACCTGCACGATGATCTATGGCGACGGCAAGTTCGGCGACGAGAAGGGCGCGATCGGCTATCTGGTCGGCGAGGAAAACCGCGGCCTTGCCTGCATGTTCACGATGATGAACAACGCCCGGCTTGCCGTCGGTATGCAGGGCGTGGCGATTGCCGAGGCAGCGACGCAAAAGGCCATCACCTATGCCAAGGAACGCACCCAGGGCCGGGCGCCCGGCTGGAGCGGCCAAGGCATGAGCCCGATCATCGAGCATCCGGATGTCGCCCGCACGCTCTTGACGATGAAGGCGCTGACGCAGGGCTCGCGCGCCATCGCCTATGCCTGCGCGCACGCCGTCGACATGGCGCATGCGAGCGAAGGCGAAGCGGCGCGCCATTGGCAGGAGCGCTCGAGCCTCTTGACGCCGATCGCCAAGTCCTTCGCCACCGACGCCGGCGTTGACGTCGCCTCCATGGGCATTCAGGTGCATGGCGGCATGGGATTCATCGAGGAAACCGGTGCGGCCCGCTATCTGCGCGACGCCCGCATTGCGCCGATCTACGAAGGCACCAACGGCATCCAGGCGATCGATCTCGTCACCCGCAAGCTGCCGCTTTCCGAAGGTAGCCAGGTGCGCGGCTTCATCGGCGAGCTCCGCGACGTCGCCCAGGCGGTGGCGGCTTCGAACAGGCAGGAGTTCGGCGAGACCGCAGCGCGCCTCGAGACGTCGATTGCCGATCTTGAAGAGGCAACCGACTGGCTACTTGCAGCGCTCGGCGACGGACGAACCGCCGAAGCGCTTGCCGGCGCGACCGCCTATCAGCGCCTCTTCGGCCTGGTGCTGACGGGGGCCTATCTTGCCAAAGGCGGCCTGGCGGGCGCCGATGACGGGAAAGAGGAGGCGCGCGTCGCCCTCTGCCGCTTCGCCGCGGAGAACCTGCTCGCCGAAACGGCGGCGCTCAAGGATCGTGTGGTCACTGGGGCGGAGAGCCTCGCCGCCGCCCGCTTCATTCTCGACTGAAGCAGAAACAGGAAAATCCTTATGACCGATCATGTGCTTGTCGAACGTCCGGACGCCTATCCCGGCGTACAGGTGATCCGCTTCAACCGCCCGGATAAGAAGAACGCCATCACGCGCGACATGTACGCGAAGATGACAACCGCGCTGACGGTCGCCGGATCGGATCCCGCGATCCGCGCCACCGCGTTTCTCGGCACGCAAGGGTGCTTTTCAGCCGGCAACGACATGAATGATTTCATGGCTTTCGCCATGGGCGGCAGCATGGGAGGCGAAGTTCTCGACTTTCTCCGCGCCCTGGCGAGCGCGACGAAGCCGGTCGTTTCCGGAGTCGACGGCCTGGCGATCGGCATCGGCACGACGATCCATCTCCATTGCGACCTGACGGTCGCCTCAGCCCGATCGGTGTTCAGGACGCCCTTCGTCGATCTGGCGCTCGTCCCGGAAGCCGCCTCGAGCCTGATCGCCCCGCGCATCATGGGCCACCAGCGAGCCTTCGCCCTGCTTGCCGCCGGCGAGCCGCTCGAAGCGGCCGCTGCCCTTCAGGCCGGATTGATCTGGAAGGTGGTCGACGAGAACGCCGTCGAGGAAGAAACGCTGTCGCTTGCAGGTCGTCTGGCGAAGAAACCGCCCGAGGCGCTGCGCATCGCCCGCGATCTGATCCGCGGCGACCGGAATGACGTCCTCGCACGGATCGACGAGGAAGCCGAGCACTTCGCCGCGCAATTGAAGAGTGCCGAGGCGCGCGCGGCATTCGAAGCCTTCATGCGGCGGTGAGGTCCGAGCGCCCGAACTTGCTTCGCGGGAGATGTTGAACCGCTGCAGCAACTTCGTCATGCCACATCAATCGGTCTGCACCCGGCCTGTCGCGGACGACAGCCATCGGCTCGGTAATACTCCACATGGATGGAATGCCTAGAGGCAACTGCCCATATTTGGTGTTTAATGGTGGAGTTACCGTATAGACGCATGTGATCAAGCACAGGTCTGCGAAACGACGACGGGTGTGCCCGGACTGCCCATTTGAACTTCGCCATATGGCGAGGCATCACCGGAATGCCGCCGTCGAGGAACGAGAAGGCATTGGCTGGGCGTGGATGGCCACCGCGGGGTAAACCCATGGAAAGACGGGACAAGGAAAGCGACAAGGAACAGGAAAACCTTTCCCGGCTCGAACGGGCCGCGCAACAAACTGCTGATCCAAGAACCATGCAACAGAAGGCGAAGAAGCCCGAGGAAGAATTTCGCTTCAGCCTTCGCAAGGAAGACATCTGGTGGACGGTAGGCTTCGCCGGCGCTGCCTTGCTGCTTTTTGGCATTCAAGTGCTGATCAACTGGCGCTTAGAATGGCTTGACGCGCCTATGCGCCTTCGCGTGCTGAATTACGTCAGGGGCGGCCTTCTCATTTTCACCATGCTGACCGTGGCGAAGGTCGTTGAAGTCTTTCTCATTGGCCGAATTCCCAATCGTGTTGCGCGTTTCAATCTGAAACGTATTTTTCGATTGGTGGTCGTCGTCGCCATCGTATTCGTCGCCATTTCAGTTTTGTTTGTGAACTGGTACGGCGCGGTCGTTTCGCTGGGCCTGATTTCTCTGATTCTCGGTTTTGCGCTGCAAATGCCGATCTCCAGTTTCATCGCGTGGATTTATATTCTGGCCAGGGCGCCTTATCGCGTCGGCGACCGAATTCGCATCGGCGATGCCCACGGCGATGTCATCGATGTCAGCTATCTCGACACGACGTTATGGGAATTCGGCGGCGAGTATCTTTGGACCGATCATCCGAGCGGACGCATTATCAAGTTTCCGAATTCCACCGTGTTTGACACACCGGTCTTCAACTATTCCTGGCCGCTGTTTCCCTATGTCTGGAACGAAATCAAGTTCCAGCTCGCCTATGAAAGCGATCTGGAATTTGTGGCGCGAACCATGAGAGAGGTCGTGGAAGAGCAGATCGGCGACATCATGAGCCAGAAGGTGAAGGTCTATAAGCATATCCTGTCGGAAACGCCGGTGGACGAACTCGACGTGAAGGAGCATCCCGTGGTTCATTTTCGCGTCAGCGAAAACACCTGGCTGGAGGCCATCGTACGTTACCTGGTGCCGCCGAAGGAAGCGGGGCGTACCAAAACACGCTTGATCAAGGAAATGCTGGCACGAATGAATGCGAAACCTGATCGCGTGCTGTTTCCGAAGAGCAATTTGAGGTGAGCCTCCTCACGCCACGAGTCGCATCTGGCCGGATGAACAGCGGCCCATAAGAGATCACTTCTCCAGAGTCGCAACCGTCTCGACATGCGCCGACCAGAGGAATTGGTCGATGGGGGTCACCGATGTAATGCGGTAGCCGGCGGCAACGAGGATCGAGAGATCCCGCGCAAGCGTCACCGGGTTGCAGGAGACCGCGGCGATTTTCTTCACGCCCGAGCGGGCGAGTTCGTGGCATTGCGCCTCGCCGCCGGCCCGGGGCGGGTCGAAGACGACGGCGTCGAAGACCTTCAGTTCCTGCGCCATCATCGGCCGGCGGAAAAGGTCGCGCTTCTCGACCGTCACCGGCTTCAGCCCTTGTGTGTTGCGTGCGGCGAAGTCGAGCGCCTTCAGCGCCTTGTCCTCACCCTCGACGGCATGCACTCGGCTGGTCCGGGCGATCCGAAGCGCAAAGGTGCCGATGCCGGCGAAGAGATCGGCCACGCGCTTCGCCTTGCCGACATGCCCGAGCACGAGCTTCGCCATCGCCTCTTCCGCCGGCCGTGTGGCCTGGGTGAAGGCGCCGGGCGGCGGCGAAACCGATACGCCGCCGAAATCGATCAGTGGCTTGACCGGTTCGATGATGATCTCGCCGTTCAGGCTGACGCGCGCGATGCCCCGCTCGCCGAGAACGGCTTCCACGGTCGAACGTCGCTGACGGTCGCCGAGCTTGATGTCTTCGAAGGCGAGGTCGAGGCCGGTATCGGTCTCGAGCACGGTGATCCGGAACGGTTCGGTGCTCGACGCCATAGCCGCCGCGATCTTGCGGATGGTCGCGAGCCGCGAGACGATGCCCGGGCTGGTGATGGGACATTCGCCGATCGCGACGATATGATGGCTTTGCGCCTGGTTGAAGCCGAGCAGCAGTTCCTTTTCGGTCCGCCGGGCCGTGAACACGGCGCGCCGGCGCTCGCCGGGCCGGGCGACGATCAATGGAGCGACCTCGGGCGTCAGGCCTTTCGACTTCAAGGCGTCGATGACGAGATTGCGCTTGAAGGCGTGGTAGAGCGGGTCGGAGGCGTGCTGCAGGGTGCAGCCGCCGCAGGTGCCGTTGATGCCGTCCGGGCCGAAATGCCGACACTTCGGTTCGGTCCGCTCCGGGGAAGCCTCTTTCAGCGAAATCAGCGTGCCATGTGCCTTGTTGACGGCCAGCGCGACGGTTTCGCCGGGCAGGGTGAAGGGCGCGTAGACGGGGCCCGCTTCGGTCTGCGCAATGCCGTCGCCCTGGGCCCCGAGACGGCTGATGGTGACGATCTCTGTGCTCATCGCTTCAGCCCCGCAAGCAGAAACTCCCTGTTGCCGTCGCCGCCGGCAATGGGCGAGGGGACGAGGCCAAGGCTTTGCCAGCCCATGTCCTCCACGAGCCAGCGTTCGAGTTCGGCCGCCACGGCCGGGGCGCTCTCCGGGGCCTTGAGGAGCCCGGCCTTGCTGATTGCGTCGCGTCCGGCCTCGAATTGCGGCTTCACGAGCAGGATACAATTGGAGCCCGGCTCGGCCAAAGACAGCGCCGGCGGCAGTGCCAGCTTGATCGAAATGAATGAGACGTCGGAGACGACGAAGCCAATCGCCCGGTTACCGATGTCGTCCGCTGTCATCGCGCGGGCATTCAGCCCTTCGATATTGGTGACGCGCGGATCTTCCGCGATGCGCGGGTGCATCTGCCCGTGGCCGACATCGACCGCTACCACATGCGCGGCGCCGCGCTTCAACAGCACCTCGGTAAAGCCGCCCGTCGAGGCGCCGACATCGAGGCAGGTCCGACCTGCCGGATCGAAGCCGAAATGGGCGAGCGCGGCAACGAGCTTCAATGCGGCCCGGGAGACATAGGCCTGCGCCGGGTCATCGATGGTGATCGCTGCGTTTTCCGTAAAGGCGGCGGCGGGCTTGGTCACGGTGCGCCCGTCGACCTTGACGGTGCCGCGCTGGATCGCGTCCCGCGCGCGGGCGCGGCTGGCGACCAGGCCCTTGTTCAGGAGCAACTGGTCGAGGCGGAGGATGCTTTGCTTGCTATCGGACATGGGCCGTCATCGCCCGTCGAGAGGTATATTGCAAGCGTGTTCCGTTGAGCCGCGCGGTTCTAAGATTTCTAGCCGGCCGCGCCGAGATCCACCGACTGCTTCTGGCCGAGCGCCTTGAAAACGGTCGATACGATGCCGGCCCGGTCGAGGCCGGCCTGGGCATACATGGATTCGGGCTTTGCCTGCTCCATCCAGATGTCCGGCAGCACCATCGGCCGGACTTTGAGGCCGCCGTCGAGCAGGCCTTCCTCCGCCAGGAAGTGCAGCACATGGCTGGCGAAGCCGCCGATGGCGCCTTCCTCGATGGTGATCAGCACCTCGTGGTGACGGGCAAGCTGGCGGATCAGTTCCTGGTCGAGCGGCTTGGCGAAGCGCGCATCGGCAACCGTTGTCGAAAGGCCGGCGGCATCCAGGTCCTCGGCCGCCAGCAGACAGTCCGCGAGCCGCGTTCCGAAGGAAAGCAGCGCCACCTTGGTGCCCTCTTTGATGATCCGCCCCTTGCCGATCTGAAGAATCTCACCCCGTTCAGGAAGCTCGACGCCGACGCCTTCGCCGCGCGGATAGCGGAACGAGATCGGGCCCTCGTCATAGCCCGCGGCGGTGCGTACCATGTGCTTCAGTTCCGCCTCGTCGGCGGCCGCCATCACCACGAAGCCCGGCAGCGAGGCGAGATAGGTCGTGTCGAAGGAGCCGGCATGGGTCGGCCCGTCGGCGCCGACGAAACCGGCCCGGTCGATCGGGAAGCGCACCGGCAGGCCCTGGATCGCCACGTCGTGCACGACTTGGTCGTAGGCGCGCTGTAGGAAGGTCGAATAGAGCGCCGCAAAGGGCTTGTATCCTTCCGCGGCAAGGCCGGCGGCGAAGGTCACCGCGTGCTGCTCGGCGATGCCGACGTCGAAGCAGCGCGACGGATGCACGGCCGCAAACCGGTCGAGCCCGGTGCCGGACGGCATGGCGGCGGTGATCGCCACGATCTTGTCGTCGAGGCTAGCCTCCTGCACCAGCGCATCGGCGAAGACGGACGTGTAGGCCGGCGCGTTCGGCTTGGCCTTCGCCTGGGCGCCGGTGATCACGTCGAACTTGTTGACGCCATGATATTTGTCGGCGGCGGCCTCGGCCGGCGGATAGCCCTTGCCCTTCTGCGTTACCACATGAATCAGCACCGGTCCGCGCGCATTGTCGCGGACGTTGCGCAAGACCGGCAGCAGATGGTCGAAGGAGTGACCGTCGATCGGGCCGATATGGTAGAAGCCCATCTCCTCGAAGAGGGTGCCGCCGGTGACATAGCCGCGCGCATGCTCGACGGCGCGGGTGATCGCCCGGTCGACCGTCTTGCCGAGATAGGCGGTCAGCTTCTTGCCGACCTCGCGGATGCCCATATAGGTCCGACCGGAGGCAAGCCGTGCCAGATAGGCGCTCATGGCGCCGGTCGGCGGGGCGATCGACATGTCGTTGTCGTTGAGGATGACGATCAGCCGGGCATCGAGCGCGCCGGCATTGTTGAGCGCCTCATAGGCCATCCCGGCCGACAGCGCGCCGTCGCCGATGACGGCGATGACATTGCGGCTCTTGCCGTCGAGATCGGCAGCGACCGCCATGCCAAGGCCGGCGGAGATCGAGGTCGACGAATGCGCCGCGCCGAACGGGTCGTATTCGCTCTCGGCGCGCCGGGTGAAGCCGGAAAGACCGCCTTCTTGACGCAGCGTGCGGATGCGGTCGCGCCGCCCGGTCAGGATCTTGTGGGGGTAGCACTGGTGGCCGACGTCGAAGATCAGCCGGTCGTGCGGCGTGTCGAAGACCTTGTGGATGGCGATCGTCAGTTCGACGACGCCGAGGCCGGCGCCGAGATGCCCGCCGGTGCGCGACACCGCATCGATCATTTCCGCACGCAGTTCGCTCGCCAGCTGCGGCAGGTCCTTGTCGTCGATCCTCTTCAGATCGTCGGGGACATTGACCTTGTCGAGCAGCGGGGTCGCCGGCATCGGATTGGTGGGCAGTTGTGTCACGCTGCGTGCCTCGTGCGCGCCGCCGGGCGACGCGCGAACTGTTGGTGATTTCCGTCTTATTGGCTGTTTAGACGCAATCGTCGTTGAATGCAAAAATTAGGCATTCCTGCGTCGCCAACCAAGGGCTCGACGAAAAATTAGCTTGCCGGCAGGGGAATGAACTCCTCCTCGTCGCCCGGCACGATGTCGAAGCGGCCGCTCGCCCATTCTTCCTTCGCCTTGTCGATGCGCTCCTTCGATGAGGACACGAAGTTCCACCAGATATGCCGTGGCGAGCCGAGTGCAGCTCCGCCGAAGAGCATCACGTGACAGCCGGACGGCCCCGCCGTGATGGTGATCTCGTCGCCGGGCCGGAAGACGAGAAGCTGGTTGTCGGCGAAATGGTCGCCCGCAATGATCGCTTCGCCCGAGAGAATATAGATGGCGCGTTCCTCCCATTGGGCGGCAAAGGGAGCGCTGCGGCCGGCCTCGATCGACAGATCCACATAAATAGTGTGCGTGAAGGTCGAGACGGGCGAAGCAGCCCCTTCGAAATTGCCGATGACCACGCGCGCGCGAACGCCTCCGTCGGCAAGATGCGGCAGCATGTGTTCCTCGGTATGGGCGAAGACTGGATCGACTTCTTCCTTGTCATCGGGCAGCGCCAGCCAGGTCTGCAAACCGGAAAGCGAGCGCTCACGGCCGCGCTGGTTTTCCGGCGAGCGTTCCGAATGGACAATGCCGCGCCCTGCAGTCATCAGGTTCACGTCGCCGGGGCGAATGACCATTTCGGTGCCGAGGCTGTCGCGGTGCTTGATCTCGCCGTCGAAGAGATAGGTGACCGTCGACAGGCCGATATGCGGATGCGGACGCACGTCGATCGCCTGGCCGGCCCGCAGCAGCGCCGGTCCCATGCGGTCGAAGAAGATGAATGGGCCGACGAGCCGCCGCCGCGCCGTCGGAAGCGCCCGACGCACTTCTAGGCCGCCGATGTCGCTGGTGCGCGGGATGATCAGATGTTCTATGGCGTCGCAGGCCGGCTTGTCGCCGGCGAGCGGATCGGGACCGGGAAAAAAGGACATGGCGCTTGCTCCGGTTGGTGGCGTTTCAGCTTGAAACTAGCGCCGATCCTTCTCGCTCGATAGCGGATGTCGGCGAACGAAGTGTTTCCCAAGCTACAATGGTGACGACAGGCCTGGCCCCTCACCCTTCCCCTCCGTTCTGACGGGAAGAGGGGACCGAGTTGGCGCCACAAGTCCCTTCGCCCGGCCTGCGGGGAGAAGGTGCCGGTAGGCGGATGAGGGGCAAATTCTCGGACGAAAGCCGATGGCTATTCCGCGTCGAGCGGCTCCACAGCTTGCGGCTTGCCGTTGCGATCGAGGCGGATTTTCTCGATGCGGTCCTCGGCCGCCTTCAGCAGCGTCTCGCAATGCTTCTTCAGCGCCTCGCCGCGCTCATAGATTTCGATCGATTTGTCGAGCGCCACATCGCCGCGTTCGAGCGCGGAGACGATCCGCTCCAGCTCCTCGACGGCCTGCTCGAAGGAGAGGGCGGAGACGTCCGCCTGCGTATTGTCGTTGTTCATCAATTACCCTCTCATCAGTCTCAGTATGTGCATGCCGGCCGATTCGGCGAGCCCCTGCAGGTCATAGCCGCCCTCGAGCATGCTCACCACTCGGTTGCCGGCGCTCCTGCCGGCGGCCTCCATGAGGCGTCCGGTCGCCCAGTCGAAGTCCTCCGCCACAAGATTGATCTGCGCCAGAGGATCGCGGTAGTGCGCGTCGAAACCGGCGGAGATCAAGACGAGGTCCGGCCGGAAATTGTCGAGAGCAGCAAGAACGCGGCTTCGGAACGCATCGCGGAAGTGCTCGCTGCCGCTATTGGGGGAGAGCGGCGCATTGACGATATTGTGCTTGACGCCGGTTTCTTCTTTGGCGCCGGTGCCCGGATAGAGCGGCATCTGGTGGGTAGAGCAGAACAACACCGACGGGTCGTTCCAGAAAATGTCCTGCGTGCCGTTGCCATGGTGCACGTCCCAGTCGACGATGGCGACCCGCTCGACGCCGTGCGCCTTCTGTGCATGGCGCGCGGCAATCGCGATCGTGTTGAAGAAGCAGAAGCCCATCGCCTTGTTCTTCTCGGCATGGTGGCCCGGCGGGCGGGCCGCGACGAAGGCGTTGTCGGCCTCGCCGGCGAATACCGCGTCGATGGCGGCGACGGCGCCGCCGATGCCGGTCAGCGCCGCCACGAAGCTTGACGGGCTCGCATAGGTATCGGCTTCGATCTGGTTGATGTCCTCGTCCGGCATCGCCCGGGTGATCGACCTGAGGTGCTCCTCGGAATGGGCAAGCAGCACCAGGTCCTCGCTGCCCTTCGACGCCTCGATACGCGTGAGCGGCGCGAAATTCGGATGCTCCAGCGCGAGGTTCAGCGCCCTCAGCCGATCCGGTCGCTCCGGGTGCCCCTCCGGAACTTTGTGTTCCTGGAAGAGGGCATTTTCATAGAGATGCGTGGTCATCCGCGCAAAGCTAGTGCGCGTGCCTGTCAAAATCCATGGCCGCGACAGCAAAAGTCCGAATTTTCAACAGCGCGGATCGAGCAGGATCTTGCCGTTGCGGAGCGGATCGGACTGGTGTGCCAAGGCTTCGCGAAGCCGGCTCAACGGATAGGTTGCGGCGACCGGGCTCGCGAACAGCCCGTCGCGAAGGCCCGCAAAGCTTCGGGCAAAGGCTGCCTCGAGGGCGTCGCGCCCGGCGGAGTGGACCCAGGTTCGCAGCCAGAGGAAGGCGAAGCGAACGTCGGGGCGGCCGGCGATCGCTGCCTGCGGGACCGGAATGCCGCTGAGCGCGCCATACTGGATGAAGGCCCCGCCTCGATGGATGGTCCGGCTGATCAGCTCGGCGGCCAACGTCCCGCCAACCGCATCGAGCACCGCGTCAAACCTTGCCCCTGCCGGAAGGTCGCTGCCGTCGGTCACGACAATCGAATATCCCTCGCCGACACAGGTGCGGCTCTTGTCGCTGCGAAGGACCGCTGTTGGCACAACGCCTTCCAACGTCAGCAACTTCATCAGCATGCCGCCGATCGCCGAACCCGCGGCCGTCACGCCGACGCTGCGGCCCTGGAGAGAGCCGAAATGCAGGCGCAGCGCCTCGACGAGCCGCAGCGTCGTCAAGGGGTTGACGTAGCTCATTGCCGCTTGCGTGTCGCTCACATCGTCCGGCACGGCAAAGCACCATTCGGCCGGGCGGACGAGGAATTGCTGCCACAGCCCGCTGGCGCCGATCGGAACCACCCGGTCTCCGGGTTTCAGCTGGTGCACGCCCGTTCCGACGCGACGGACGATGCCGACGCCCTCGAACCCAGGAACAAAAGGCAGTTCGGTACGAGCGCGATAGGCCCCGGTGACGGGGATCAGGTCAGACGGATTGATCGCCGCAAGCGAGATTTCAACGTCGACCTCGCCCGGAGCAGGCTCGCTGCGGCCGGTCTCGACAAGCTCGATGACTTGTTCGGGATCGCCAAACTGTCTAACGAGGGTAGAGCGCATGTAAGGGGTCTCGCATGGACGGCACAGAGCGGGAAAATGTCACGGAAATCCGTATTCCGTTTCGCGATATAGACATGCACGGCCACATGCACAATGCGGCCTACTATGCGCATGCCGAGGCGGCACTGGCCAATCTCTGGCGGCATCGCCCGCCGACGAAGAACGAGCCGGCCTATCTGGTGCGCCGCTCTGCCTGCCTCTTTCATCGCGGCTTGCGTTTCGATGAGCCGGCCCGCTTCACCGTCACCGTGGCGAAGATCGGCGGCAGTTCGGTGAGCTTTGCGGTGCGCATCGAGGCTGGCGCCCATCTGGCGGCGGAGGTGGAAATCGTGTGGGTCGCCGTCGATCCGACTCGGCATCAGCCGGTGCCGCTGCCGGCCGCGACGCGCGAATGGCTCGCCGGCTATGCGGTGTGACCCGGTCTCAGCGAGCGAAAATGGGCGACGACGCCCATGCCGCCGCCGACCCCCATCATTGCCAGACCCTCGCTGTCGCTCGCTGCGGCGAGCATCTGGGAAAACAGCCTGACGACGAGAATCGCGCCGGAGGCGCCATAGGGATGGCCGAGCGCGATCGCACCGCCATCGCGATTGACGCGCTCCGGCGAAATGCCGAGGGGATCGAGACTTCCGAGAACCTGAGAGGCAAAAGCCTCGTTGAACTCGATGAAGTCGACCTTGGCGACGTCGAGCGCCGGATTGCGGGCACGAAGCCTCGCCATTGCCGGCACCGGGCCGAGGCCCAGGAGGTTGGGGTCGACGCCCGCCGTCGCCGCGTCGATGAATTCGAGGGCAAAGGACACGCCAAGCCGCCTAGCCTCGGCGAGCGACGTCATCAGAACGATCGCCGCGCCGTCATTGATCGGACAGGCATTGCCGGCGGTGACGGTGCCGTCCCTGACGAAGACGGGCTTCAGCCGGGCGAGCGTCTCGGCCGAGGCGTTGGCGCGGGGGCACTCGTCGCTGGCAGCGAGGCCGGCCGGCGTCTCGACGGGCACGATCTCGCGACCGAAGCGGCCCGCAGTCTGGGCAGCCACGGCACGGCAATGACTTTCGAGCGCAAACTGGTCTTGGCGCTCGCGCGAAATCCCGCAGGCCGCGGCGACGTTCTCCGCCGCAACGCCCATATCCGGGTCGCCGATGGCATCGGGCGCCATCCGCGCGCGCTTCACCGGCTGCAGTTCCTCGCCACGCGCCAGCGGCGGGCGAAGTCGGATATGGGCGCGGCTGGCGCTTTCGGTGCCTCCGGCAAGATAATATTGCCCTGCGCCGGCCTGGATCTGCCGCGCCGCCAGGACGATCGCCTCGAGCCCGGAGCCGCATTGGCGGTCGATGGTGACGCCGGGGATGGAAACGGGCAGGCCGGCCTCGAGTGCGGCGAGACGCGCGAGATTGCCGGCGCTGTTTGCGGCATTGCCGACAAGCACGTCGTCGATCTCGTTCCGATTGATACCAACGTCCGAGACGATGCGATCGATCAGCAGGGCGGCAAGGTTTGCGGGCTCGATCGCGGCGAGACTGCCGTTGACGCGACCGATCGGCGTGCGTAGCGCCGCGATGACGACCGGTGTGCGGGTGGGATCAGAAGAGGCGTTCAAGGGCACCGTTCTCCTCCGCGATCCATTGCCGCAATTGTCCGGCCGCGATCTTGCCGGAGGCGGTCATCGGCATTTCCCGGCACAGCCAGACCTTGCGTGGATGCTTATAGCGCGGCAGGGCATCAGCAAGATGACGCTCCAGCGCTTCACGCTCGAACCTATCATCGCTCGGCTGGACGACCGCGACAAGCTCGCTGCCGAGATCCGGATGATCCAGGCCGAAGGCCAGCACCGACTGGACGCTGGCCGCAGCCATGATCGCGCTCTCGACTTCCGAGGGATAGATATTGTTGCCGCCGGAAAGCACCATGCCGCCGGCGCGGCCGATGAGATGCAAGGTGCCGTCCTCGTCGAGAGATCCGAGGTCGCCGACGGTGGCGAGCCGCCCATGGCGTCGAAATCCGACATTGTCGCCGCCGACTATGTAGCCATCTGATATCAGTGCGCTGTCGACGAAGATCGTCCCGGCTTCCCCCGGCGGCAGGCGATTTCCGCGATCGTCCAGGATGGCCAGCCGGACGCCCGGAAATGCCTTGCCCACGGCAGTCGCTGCGTGATGCTCGTCCGCGCCGGCAACTGTGATGAAGCCGAGTTCCGACGCGCCGAAATATTCGATCACCTCTGCCGCGGGGAAGGTGCGCGCTGCAGCGCTGCGGTCCGCCGGCGTCAGCTTGGCACCGGCGACGGTGATCTTTTCGACGCAGCGCAAATGAGCACCTTCCGCCTCATCGCAAAGCCGCCGCAGCATTGTCGGTACCAGCACCAGGCGTTTCGCCCTGGCGGCGCCGATGATGTCGAGTGCCTGGCGCGCCTCGAAGTGGCGGGCGCCGATGAATTCGGCTCCGGCCGCAAGGCTTTCGACGAGGGCATAAAGGGCCAGCCCGTGCGCCAACGGTCCGGGGGCATTGGTCGTCGTTTCCGGTCTTAGGCCGAAGAAATCCTGGCCAATTTCGAGGCTGAGGCGCCAGGATCGGCGGTCGCGGATGATCGCTTTCGGTTCCCCGGTGGTACCCGAAGTGAAGACCACGAGGAACGGTTCCGCCTCGTCGCCGACGCGGATCGGGGAGGAGCCGTCGAACGTATCGAGCGAATGGGTTTGTCCCGCTGACGGAACCTCCAGATGCAGGAGATCGCCGGCGGCGCGGATGACGATCTCCGGTTTCAGCTTTTCCTTCATTCGCTGGCGGGTCGAGTCGGGGAGGTGCGGATCGATGAGCGCGGCACAATTGCCGCCCGATGTCGCGGCGATGAAGGCTGCGGCAAAGAGCGGGTGATTGCCGGTTTCAAGGGCAATCAGCCGGACGCGGCCGGAAAGGACACTTTGCTCCGTCGCCTGCAGGGCCGCTTGTTCGATCGCGTGGAGAATCCAGTACGCATCCGCGGCAAGCTCGCCATAGGTGAAAACCCGGCCCTCCATGTGGAAGGCCCGGGCGTGCGGGCGCTCGCCCGCATGTCGCGCTATGGCGCCTGCAAGCGGCATTGCCTCAGGCGCGGGCCGGCAGCAGCGGATAGCCGGCGTAGACGGCGCGGGCCGCGAGCGTGGCGATCGCCGCCTTGAGGAGATCGCCCGGAATGAACACCAGCGAACCGGTCGCGGCGGCCATGAGCGGCGTGCCGGTGACTGCCGAGAGCCACGGAACGCCGATCGCATAGAGGACGACGATGCCGCCGATCAAGGAGGCGAGGAAGAATCCGACGAACTGACGCGCTTCCGAATTTCCCGGATGCACGAAGCGTTCGGCAATGAGACCGGTGACATAAGCGGCAACCGCCCACCCAAGAATGAAACCGCCCGAGGGGCCGGCGAAGACGGCAAGTCCGCCGCGACCGCCCGACAGCACCGGGAGGCCGATCGCGACCAGCAGGATGAACAGCAGGAAGGAAAGCGCGCCGCGCTTGGCGCCGATGATGCAGCCGGCGAGCATGACGCCCATCGATTGCGCCGTAATCGGAACGGGGATGAAGCCGAGCGTGATCGGCGGGATGAGGCCGAGCACGACGACGATTGCGGCGAAGAGCGCGATGAGGACGAGGTCTCTGGTGTTCATGTGGTCCTATCCTTTATTAGAAAGCGCGAATTTATTGGCGGCGGAATCCGCGCGCGTCAATGGCCGCCGCGATCGTATCCGCATCTTTCAGCGTCAGGATGATCAGCGGGCCGATGATCGTCATCGGCCGGATCGGCAGTCCTCGTGCACGGTGCGCCTCGCTGATTGCCTGATATCTGGCGAGGATATCCGGGACGAAGCGTAGCACGAGGCCAAGCGCCAGGCTGACATCGGCCGCCCGCAGGAGCCCGAGGCGTTCCAATGGCTTCAAGAGGATGGTGATCTCGTCCATGAAAGCGCCGATCGTCGTCGTCGCCGTGACCGCGGCGGCAAAGAGCACGAGGGCCGTCAGCCGCAGAATGAGTGCGATCACCTGGGGGAGTGGAACGAGGAAGAGGTTGATCCCCGCCAGCACGAGGATGGTGAACAGGACGAAGCCGACCCGCGAAAAGGCTTGGCGCGCCGACATGCCGAGGGAAAGATAGAGCGCACCGCAGAGGAGAAAGGCCGGCAGCAGCAGGAGCGGCGCGTTCGTCGCAAAAAGCACCACGCTCAGGACGATGAGAGCGGCGAGCTTCAGGCGCACCGGCACCCGGTGGAACCAGCTCTGTCCTTCCACATAGAGGCTCGTCAGCATCCGGCCACCTCGTGATAGCGCCCGATTGTCTCCTCGGGGGTTCCGTCGGCAACGAGGCGACCTTCGTGAAAGAGCAGCAGGCGCTCGACCCCTTCGACAAGCCCGAGATCATGGGTGATGACGATCGTGTCCTCGTCGAGCGCATCGATCGTTGCCGCGACCATGCGGCGGTTGCGCAGGTCGAGCTGGTTGGTCGGCTCGTCAAGGATCAGGATTTTCGGTCCGGTGACGACGACGCTCGCCATGGCGACAAGCTGCGTTTCCCCGCCCGAAAGCTCATGCACGCGCCGTCTCGCAAGATGGCTGACGCCGAAACGGGCCAGCACCGCCTCCGTTCGCGAGGAAATCTCGTGCGTTGGCAGTCCGCGATTCTTGAGCCCGAAGGCGATGTCGTCCGAAACGATCGGCATGATCAGCTGGTGCTGTGGGTTCTGGAAAATGAAGCCCGCCTCGGCAAGCACGTCCCTGTCATCCTTCACCGTATCGAGGCCATTGACCAAAACGTTACCCGTCGTCGGCTTGACGAGCCCGTTGATCAGTCGCGCGAAGGTCGTCTTGCCGGAACCGTTGAGGCCGATGATGCCGATCCGCCGTTCGTCGAGGGCAAGCGTCAGCGGGTGAAGCGCTACCCGCTCGCCGAACCGGACCGAGCAATCGGTGAAGCGGATGTCCAATCTTGATCCTCGTCCAGTTGTCGTGGTGGCTCTAGCGCATCGCCCGAAAATCGGCATCGATTTTTCGGGAAGCACGATGCGTAGGTTTAAAGTGTTACAGCGTCCTTTGCGCGTCTGAAAAGACGTGCGGCGCTGTATAGGGCAACTCGATCGGCAAGGGCAATGCAGCCTTTGCCCGATTGCTTTATGGTGGAACTGTATTTGAATTATGGGAATAAAAGCCTATCCTCTTGCCCATGACGATTCGCCTCTCCAACCGCGATGCCCGGCGCATCTTCCTTTTCAAGCAGCGCCTCTCTGCCGCGCCGCATCGCGCGCTCGGCAAGGAGGGTCTCCTGCGGCTGATCCGCGATATCGGCTTCGTGCAGGTTGATAGCATCGGCACCGTCGAGCGCGCCCATCATCAGATCCTGTTTTCACGCAACCAGACCTATCGCCGCGAGCATCTGAGCGAATTGCTGGAAGAGGATGGCGAGCTCTTTGAGCACTGGACTCATGATGCTTCGATCATTCCGAGCGCCTTCTTTGTCTATTGGAAGCATCGCTTCAAATGGGAGAGCGAAACGCTCAGCGAGCGTTGGCGCAAATGGCGCGGCGACGGCTTCGATGCGGGTTGCGACGAAACCTACGAGCGGATCGCCAGCGGCGGCGCCGTCATGGCGCGCGAGCTGAAGGAGGATCATCACGAATCGGGCGGCTGGTGGAACTGGCACCCGTCGAAGACAGCGCTCGAGGTGCTCTGGCGCCAGGGCCGGCTGGCGATCGCCCGCCGCGTCAATTTCCAGAAGGTCTATGATCTCACCGAGCGGGTGATCCCGGCGCATCACTACGACGGCGATGTGAGCCATCCGGAGTTCGTCGACTGGGCCTGCCGCAGCGCCCTCGAACGCCTCGGTTTTGCCACGCACGGGGAGATTGCCGCCTTTTGGGATCTCGTCTCGCCCGAGGAAGCGAAGGCCTGGGTCGCCGAGCATCGCGGCGAGCTTGACGAAATCGTCATCGAGCCTGCCAATGGCGGCAAGCCGCGGCTGTCCTATGCCTTTGCCGGCTTTCCGGACAATCTCGCCGATGTGCCCGATCCGCCGGCGCGCATTCGCGTGTTGAGCCCCTTCGACCCCTTGCTGCGCGACCGGAACCGCACCGAGCGACTTTTCGGTTTCTTCTACCGGATCGAAGTCTTCGTTCCCGAGGCGAAGCGCGAATATGGCTATTATGTCTTTCCGCTTCTCGAAGGCGATCGGCTGATCGGCCGGATCGACATGAAGGCCGACCGCAAGCGCGGCAGCCTCGACGTCAAGCGCCTGTGGCTCGAACAAGGCGTCAAGCCGGCGTCGGGCCGCATTGACAAGCTGATGGCCGAACTCGACCGGATCGCCCGTTTCACTGGCGTGGCAGAGGTCAATCTGCTGGAAGGCTGGAACGCCGATCTCTCCTGACCGATTTTTCTTGGCTTGCGGCGCCGGGCTTCCTAAATGGAAGGAACCCTTCACGACGCGGAGCAGAACGATGGACACCAACCTCATAAGCCTCTTCGATGCGGACGAGGCGGCGGTCCGCAAGGTTCTCTCCGAGACGCTTGCCGGCGCCGACGACGGCGAACTCTTCCTGGAGCATGCGCAGGCGGAGGTGCTCTCCTTCGACAATGGCCGCCTGAAGGGTGGCAGCTTCAACACCGACCAGGGTTTCGGCCTGCGCGCCGTCGCCGGCGAAGCGGTCGGTTACGCCCATGCCGGGGAATTGTCGCTTGCCGCGTTGAAAAGGGCCGCGGACGCGGTCGGGCAGGTGACCCGCGGCTATTCCGGCTCCTACGCCGCTGCCCCGCAGCGCACCAACAAGAAGCTCTATGGCGATGAAAATCCGATCGGCGAACCGAGTTTCGAGACGAAGGTGAGCCTGCTCCAGGACATCGACGCCTATCTGCGAGCCAAGGACCCCAAGGTCAGGCAGGTGACGGCGACGGTCGCCGCAAGCTGGCAAGTGGTGGACATCTTGAGGTCGGACGGGCATCGTGTTCACGACGTGCGGCCGATGACCCGCATCAACATCTCGGTCGTGGTCGGCGAGGGCGAAAGGCAGGAATCCGGTAGCTTCGGCATCGGCGGCAGGCGCGGCTTCGGCGACTTCATCACCGAAGAGAACTGGAAAAAGGGTGCCGACGAGGCGTTGCGGCAGGCGCTCGTCAACCTCGAGGCAATCGATGCGCCGGCAGGAACTATGGACGTGGTGCTCGCTTCCGGCTGGCCGGGCGTGATGCTGCACGAAGCGGTCGGCCACGGCCTGGAAGGCGATTTCAACCGGAAGAAGACCTCCGCCTTCGCCGGGCTGCTCGGCGAGCAGGTGGCGGCCAAGGGCGTCACCGTCGTCGATGACGGCACGATCGAGGCGCGGCGCGGCTCGATCTCGATCGACGACGAGGGCACGCCCTCCGGCTACAACGTGCTGATCGAGGACGGCAAGCTGGTCGGCTACATGCAGGACCGGCAGAATGCCCGGCTGATGGGCATGAAACCGACCGGCAACGGCCGCCGCCAGGGCTACGCCCATGTGCCGATGCCGCGCATGACCAACACCTATATGCTTGCCGGCGATCGCACGCCCGCTGAAATCATCGCCTCGGTGAAGAAGGGGATCTATGCCGTTTCCTTCGGCGGCGGCCAGGTGGACATCACCTCGGGCAAGTTCGTGTTCGGCTGCACCGAGGCCTATTTGATCGAGAACGGCAAGGTCGGCGCGCCGGTCAAGGGCGCCATGCTGATCGGTAATGGACCGGATGCGATGAAGCGGGTAACGATGGTCGGCAACGACACGAAGCTCGACACCGGTATCGGCAACTGCGGCAAGGCGGGCCAATGGGTGCCCGTCGGCGTCGGCCAGCCGCATCTCAGGATGGATCAGATCACCGTCGGCGGCACTCAGGCATAGGCAAGTCGAGATGGCGGGTCAGTCGGGAGATGTTCTGGAAGTCCGGCGTTTTTTGGCGGCAGACGAGCAGGGCGTCATCGACGTCATCCTACCGATCCAGCGCGAGGAATTCGGCATTGCCATCACCGCCGAAGATCAGCCCGATCTTCGGGCAATTCCCGCATTCTACCAGAGCGGCGACGGAGACTTCTGGGTTGCAGCCGTCGGCGAGCGGATCGTCGGCACGATTGCGCTCAAGGATATCGGAGGCGCCGAGGCGGCCCTGCGCAAGATGTTCGTCGCGTCCGACTTTCGCGGGCGCGAATACGGCACCGCCACTCGCCTGCTCGATACCCTCCTCGCCCATGCCGAACGGCGGCAGTTAACGGCGATCTATCTCGGCACGACCGAGAAGTTCCTCGCCGCCCATCGGTTCTACGAAAGGAACGGCTTTGTCGAAATCGCCAGGCAAGATCTGCCGGCGAGCTTTCCGGTGATGGGCGTCGATACGATATTCTACGTTCGCCGATTTTAGGGCCCGACAGAAGAGCGCGGATATCCTGTCAGGTATTTGCGGGAATACGGGCGATGACCTTTATCTCGAAGTCGAAGCCTGCGAGCCAGGTCACCCCGAGCGCAGTCCAATTTGGGTACGGCGGCTTGCTGAAAACCTGTTGCTTGACCTCCATGATGGTTCCGAACTGGTTTTCGGGATCGGTGTGGAAGGTCGTCACGTCGACGATATCATCCATCGTGCAACCCGCTGCGCTCAGTGTTGCCTTGAGATTTTCGAATGCCAGTTGGACCTGGCGCCTGAAGTCGGGTTCGGGAGTTCCATCAGGACGGCTGCCGACCTGCCCGGAAACGAACACGAGATCGCCGGATCGAATGGCGGCGGAATAGCCGTGCTCCTCATAGAGTGCGTGCCTGTCTGCAGGAAAGATTGCTTCGCGCTGGGTCATTCTGATTTCCTTTGGGATGATCTAGAGAGAACCGATGAGCGCGGTTCATGCTTCACAAGCCGGCGCCACATTGGTATACGGTACGTATGTGAAGTATCCAAATACGCACCGTATGTCAAGTCTATGTACGAGTCGTATGTGAAATTGTGAGTTTGAAATGGCGAAACGACGCAGCGAAACGATGGAGGAGAACCGGGTCAAGTTGATCGGGGCTGCAAGAAAGGCCTTCGCGGAAAAGGGATATTCCGCGGCATCGATGGACGATTTGACCGCCGAGGCAGGTTTGACGCGCGGTGCGCTCTACCACAACTTCGGGGACAAGCGAGGGCTGCTTGCGGCGGTTGTCGAGCAAATCGACTCGGAGATGGCGTCGCGGGCGCAGGAGATCGGCGCACGCGAGGGCAACGATTGGCTGAGACTATTGGCCGAGGGCGCGGCCTATATAGAGATGGCGCTTGATCCAGAAGTGCAACGCATTGTTCTTCTCGATGGACCCGCGGTGTTGGGTGATCCCTCGCAATGGCCCAGCCAGAACAGTTGCCTGCAAGTAACGAAAAGAGCTGTGGAACTCCTCATTGCGCGGGGCATCGTCAAGCCGCTTGACGCGGAAGCATCAGCCCGGCTTCTCAGTGGTGCCGCGCTCAATGCTGCTCTCTGGGTCGCGGCAAGCGACAACCCACCGGATGTGCTACCGAAAGCCGTGGAGGCTTTCCGTTCCCTTGCGGCGGGGCTGCTTTTGCAGCCCTCGAGCGCTGCCGATGGCTGTGCGCATCGCCTGGAAAACGCGTCCCGATCTTAGCTGCGGCCGGGAAGCAGCAGGCAGTCGTAGGACCGTTTCTTGAGGATGGTGCAGGCCGAGTCGGCCGCCTCCCGGCTGGGGAAGCCGATGAAGCGGGAGCGGTAGCGCTTCCCGGAGCCGCTGCCGTCCACATCCGTATGCGGCGAGGCGCCGAGCAGGGCCGCACCGCCGGCCGACTGTGCCTCGACGAGAATTCTGCGCGCGGCTTCTGCCGTGGGTGACGTCGAAATCTGGATCTGCCAGTAGGCAGCCGCCTTCGCCTCGCTGCGCGCGACCACCTCGATTTCGGTTGGCCGATCAGCCGGAACCACAGCTGCGGGCGAGGCCGCCATGAGAGCTGCGCTCGCTTTCTTTCCGGCCCGAGTGGGTTCGGAATAGAGAGACACGCCGGGCAAGGTCGCGACCTCGACCGTGTCGAGCGGCTTAGCCGCGGCCATCGCCGATCCGCTGCCAGACTGGGACGCCCTGCCCAGGTGTTGATCGAGCAGCGCCGCCATCTTGTTGTCGCGGCTTTTCGCCGTGCGTCCGCCGAGCACGACGCCGATGACACGGCGGTTGCCGTCTCTGACGGCGCTGACCAGATTGAATCCGGAAGCGTTGGTATAGCCGGTCTTGATTCCGTCCATGCCGTCGTAACGATACATCAGCCTGTTGTGGCCCCGGATCACCCGGCCGCGGAAATTGAAGCTCTGCGCCGAGAAGAGCCGATACTCCTGCGGAAAGTCCCGGATCAGCGCCATGCCGAGTCTTGCCATGTCGCGCGCCGTCGTCACCTGCTGGCTCGCAGGCAGGCCGGATGCGTTGACGAAGACGGTGCGCGTCATGCCGAGCCGGCGCGCCTTCGCCGTCATCATCTGGGCAAAGGCGGCTTCGGAGCCGCCGAGTTTCTCCGCCATCGCCGCAGCGGCATCATTGGCGGAATGGACGATCATGCCGTAGACGGCCTGCTCGACGGTGATGGCGTCGCCGGGCTTGAGGCCAAGCTTGGTCGGCGGCTTGCGCGCCGCTTCCTTCGACATCGGTACCGGGGTCTGCCAACCGATCTCCCCCCGATGCAAGGCCTCGAAGGTCATGTACAGCGTCATCATCTTCGTCAGCGATGCCGGATAGTTCAACTCATCCGCATTTTCGGCGGAAAGAACCCTGCCGCTGCGGGCGTCGATGACGAGGGACGCGCTACCCGCGAAAGCCGATCCGGTGGCAGCGACGAATGCAACGATCGCCGCCAAGGCAAATTGCAAGTTCTTCATGATTCCCCCTTGAACCGCGTGGCTTCTGGCGCGCGAAGTGTCAGGACGTGGCCGCCGTGGATTTGTCGTAACATTAAGGCCGAAAATCGATAAGCGCAGCCCCTTTTTAAGGTTTGCCCCGACTTTCAATGCCAGCGCCGGCCGATTCAGCAAGGCTTAACAGAGGTGGCGTAAAGCTTCGGCAAAGTGCTGCGGGGCGGGTTCAGCGGCGTCTCGCGAAGCCGGTGCGGCACAGCGGAGAAGGATGAGACAGTTGGTCGCGAAGATCGTCCGCAACCATTTGCGGCGGGCCGCAATTGCCGGCGGGCTCGAGGCCGCACATCTCCTTGCGCGCGCCGGTCTGATGGGCGAGGCCCGCGGCCGCGGTGCCGTCTTTACCTTGCATCATGTCCGCCCCAGGGAACATCGAAACTTTGATCCCAACGCGCATCTGGAAATCACCCCGGCGTTCCTCGAAAAGACGATCGTGACATTGAAGCGCGGCGGTTACCGTTTCGTCGCTCTCGAAGATCTGCCGGCATGTCTCGCCTCGACCGGCGATCGGCCCTTCGCTTGCTTCACGCTCGACGACGGCTACCGCAACAATCTCGAATGGGCGCTGCCCGTATTCGAACGGCACGCCGTTCCCTTCACCGTCTTCGTCACGGCAGGCTATGTCGATCGCAGCCACACGCTGTGGTGGGAAACGCTCGCCGAGCTGCTGTCGCCCAGCCGCGAGTTCCGCTTCGACTTCGGCGATGGTGCGGTGCCGCTCTCGAGCGGCACGCTTGTGCAGAAGCAAGCGGCTTTCGATCGCATCGCCGCCTTTATCCATAGAACCGACGAGGCGAGCGCCGTGGCGGCGCTGAACCGAGCTGCGCTGGCGCAGGGCATCGATCCCCTCGCCATCACCGAGCGACTGACGCTCGACGAGAGCGGTCTTCGCGCCTTGGTCGCAAGCCCGCTCGCCAGCCTCGGCGCGCATACGGTCAGCCATCGCGCGCTGGCGCGGCTCGATGACGAGGAGGCCCGCCGGGAAATCGCCACATCCGCCGCACGGGTCGAGGCGATCACCGGCAGGCCGCCACTGACCATCGCCTATCCCTATGGCTACGGGCCGACGGTTTCGAAGCGGGACCACCGGCTGGCCGCGGATCTCGGCTTCACCGTTGGCGTGACGACCGAACCGGGCACGCTCTTTGCCGGCGTCAATCTTCATGCCATGCCGCGGATCTCGCTGAACGGTCACTTCCAGAGCGAACGCTATGTCGCTGCGCTCGCCTCCGGCATTCTGTTCCGGCTGCTGCATGAGTCCTGAAATCGGAATCGATTTAAGGACAGAATCCTGCAGCAGTTCAAAGTGCTACAGCGATCTTGGCGCGTCCACTTGGACGCGCGGCGCTGTAGCCTCGCGACAGGTCGCGGCTTCACGTCAGGGATACATCCGAAGCTTTTCCCACCCTCCTTCCGGGACGGGGCGGCGGAACTCCATGCGGTCGTGCAGTCGGAATGGACGGTCATGCCAGAACTCGATCGAGGTCGGCCGGATGCGGAAACCCGACCAGTAATCCGGACGCGGGATTTCGCCGATGGCGTGACGGGCGGTGAATTCGGCGACGGCCTTCTCGAGCGCGAAGCGGCTCTCGAGCGGTCGGGACTGCTTCGAGGCCCAGGCGCCGATGCGGCTGCCGCGCGGCCGACTCCTGAAATATTCGTCCGCCTCTTCATCGGTAACGATTTCCACCGGCCCGCGCAGGCGCACCTGGCGGCGCAGCGATTTCCAGTGGAAACACATGGCGGCCTTGCGGGTCGCCAGCAATTCGCGGCCTTTCTGACTCTCGAAATTCGTGTAAAAGACAAAGCCGCGTTCGTCGAACCCCTTGAGCAGCACCATGCGGACATTGGGCAGTCCATCGGGATCGACGGTCGCAAGGGCGACCGCGTTGGGGTCATTCACCTCGCTCTTCTCGGCGTCCTTCAGCCATGTGCCAAAGAGAGAAAAGGGCTCGTCTGCCTCCGTGAAGTCACCGGTTGTTAACTCATTCGCCGTCATATTGCCTTCCTATGCCGTGTATCTGGCGCGGGAGCGCGTCGGGATGAGCCCGATTGTCGTTTCCGCATCGAAAAATGTCGGAGCCCGCCAGCGCTTCCTCGGGCTGCGCTCGGCTCTGGCGAGTCAGACAGGATTGCCGTGCAAGACATAGCAAAGTGGATCGATGGCAAGAAGGGTTTTTCCATTGCGCTGCTGCGCAGTGCGGCTTTGTGCCTGACCGTCTTGGCGCTTCCGGGCTGCATGGGCGGTGGTCTTGATCTCTTCGGAAGTTCGAGCGTCGATCGCTCGGTCGCGACCGGGACCGTGCCGGTCGCCAAGACGTCCGACGGTCTCTCGGACGCGGTCGCCGTGCGCAATGCGGTTTCCTCGGCCGATATTACTGCGAGCAGCAACGCCATTCCCTGGGCGAATGCCTCGTCGGGCAGCGCCGGGGTCATCAGCAGCATCGAGGAAGACCGCGCCTCCGGCGTGCTCTGCCGCCGCTTCACCACCACGCGCCACTCCTTCGAAGGCATTGCCAAGTTCGATGGGCGGACCTGCCAGCTCGACAATGGCGAGTGGTATCTGACGAGCTTCGGCCCGCAGGGCTGAAATCCTCGGTTAACCACATCCCCGCAAAGACGCGGGACTGCGGCCCGAGCGGCCCGCAACCGCCTGCGGGGCGATAGCTCGGCTAACCGATATTTAGCAACTTCCCCGGATCATCGCTTCCGAGAAGAGCGGCCCATCTTGAGCTGCCGTCGTAGTGCGTAGACCCGCCGCCGCCAAGGGCTGGCCGTTCAAAGAATGTGGTGACAAGCCATGCGTGATCCCTATGCAATCCTCGGCGTGCGTCGCGGCGCTGGACAGGACGAAATCAAGGCCGCCTGGCGGTCGGTCGCGAAAGCGATCCATCCGGATCACAACCAGGACGATCCGCTGGCGACCGAACGCTTTGCCGAAGCCGGCCGGGCTTACGAACTGCTGCGGGACCCGGCGCGCAGGAGCCGCTACGACCACGCGCGGCGGGAGGCGGAACTGCGTCGCATGGAAGCGATGAAGGAGAAGATGCGCGGTCCGGAGCAGGTCGAGGAACCGGTCGGCGCGGAGAGCGCCGAGGAGGCGGTATCGCGCATTTTCGGCGTCGACCCACAACCGGCATCCGGCAACAGGCCGAGGGCCTCGGCGCAGCGCCCCGCCGAGAAGGTCGCTCCCGCCGCCGAGGCAAAGCCGGAGCCGCCCGTCGAAACGACACAGGAGCCGGCAAGGACGGATACAGCGGTCCGGCGGCTTGCGGCGCCCGGGACGGAACTGGTTGCGGCGATCGTCCGGCGCATCCGCGACCGCATCACGAAGACGGCCGAGAAAGTGCCGGATCTGGCTGTCGAATTGCCGGTCAGCATCGACGAGGTGATCAACCGGGCGCGTGTCTCCCTGGAGCTTCCCGACGGCGAAACGGTGAAGCTGGCAGTTCCGCCTGGCGCGGTCGACGGCCAGGTGGTTCGCCTGAAGGAGCAGGGCTACCGGGTCGCCGGCATGACCCGTGGCGACGTCGTCGCGACCCTGCGCATCCGTCAGGACGGCGCCTTCCGCACCCAGGGCCTCGATCTCGTGACCACCCTGCCGGTCGACCTCCAGGATGCGGTCCTCGGCTGCGAGGCCGCAATCGAAACGCCGAGCGGAGCCGTGACCGTCACGGTTCCGGCATGGTCGGGATCCGACCGTGTCATCCGGATAGCCGGTAGGGGTTTGAAGGGAGCCGACGGCGAAAGCGGCGACCTCCTTGTCGAGTTGCGGCTGGTGCTGCATGAAAAGCCCGACGACAAGGTCACCGACCTGATGCGGGCGCAGCGCGACGGCCTCTATTTGTAACGGTTCAATGACAAGCTGAACCAATATTACGGGGACTAACAGTTCCTGATCCGCACCGCGCTTGAACCGGTCTGGCGGCTATGCCATAGGCAATTCTCGACATTTTGCCGCATCCACCATTGGTGGCATAGTGCGGCGCCATCGACATTCGGGAATCTGGCATCGGCTCCGGCCGGTCCAGGCAGACAGTATTGGGGACATTCCATGGCTCAGGCATCGGGTCTGATGAATGGCAAGCGCGGCGTCATCATGGGCGTCGCAAACAATCGCTCGATTGCGTGGGGCATCGCCAAGGCTCTGTCGGAAGCGGGCGCTGACATCGCGCTGACCTGGCAGGGCGACGCGCTGAAGAAGCGCGTCGAGCCGCTGGCGCAGGAACTCGGCGCCTTCATGGCCGGTCATTGCGACGTGACGGACCTTGCCACGATCGACGGCGTATTCTCGGCGCTTGAGGAGAAATGGGGCAAGATCGATTTCGTCGTGCACGCGATCGCCTTCTCCGACAAGGACGAGCTGACGGGCCGCTACCTCGATACGAGCCGCGACAACTTCGCCCGCACGATGGATATTTCCGTCTACTCCTTCACGGCCGTTGCGGCGCGTGCCGAGCGCATCATGAACGATGGCGGCTCGATGCTGACGCTGACCTATTACGGCGCCGAAAAGGTGATGCCGCATTACAACGTCATGGGCGTCGCCAAGGCGGCGCTCGAGGCAAGCGTGCGTTATCTCGCCGTCGATCTCGGCAACCGCGGCATCCGCGTCAATGCGATCTCGGCCGGCCCGATCAAGACGCTCGCCGCCTCCGGCATCGGCGACTTCCGCTATATCCTCAAGTGGAACGAATACAACGCGCCGCTGAAGCGCACCGTTTCAATCGAGGAGGTTGGCAATTCGGCACTCTACCTCCTGTCCAACCTGTCTACCGGCGTCACCGGCGAGGTGCACCATGTCGATTCCGGTTATCATACGGTCGGCATGAAAGCGGTCGACGCTCCGGACATTTCCGTCCTGAAGGACTGATCGCTTCTTGCGTGCAACTGCTTGAATCCTCGGACCGAGTTCGGTCTAAGATTTGAGCAGCTGTCCGGTTGCGCGAGCGGCCTTCGCGCGCCTGGCAAGACACGCAACGCGGCGGGCGGCGGCCTCATCCGGAGTGAACACTGTGCTGATCTACATGGTTCGCCACGGCCAGACGGACTGGAACGCCGAGAGTCGTCTACAGGGGCAGAAGGATATTCCCCTCAACGAGACCGGCCGCCAGCAGGCGACCGGCAATGGCGTGGCCCTCGGAGAGATCCTCGGGCGGAATGCCGCCAGCTTCGATTTCGTCAGCAGCCCGCTTGGCCGGACGCGTGAGACCATGGAGCGCCTCAGGCGGGCCATGGGGCTCGACCCTTTCATCTACCGCACCGACGAGCGGCTGAAGGAGGTCTCCTTCGGAGCCTGGGAGGGCTTCACGCTTTCGGAATTGAAACGCCGGGTGCCGGAGCGCATTGCCGCACGCCGGGTGGCGAAATGGGACTTCATCCCGCCCGGCGCGGATGCCGAAAGCTATGAAATCCTCTCCTGGCGCGTCGGTGCCTGGCTGAAGGATGTGAGGAAGCCCACCGTCTGCGTCAGCCACGGAGGCGTGATCCGTACCCTGTTCAAGCTGCTCGGAGAAATGGAGCCGGATGAAGCAGCGGCAGCAGCGATTCCACAGGACCGGCTGCTGAAGATCGTCGACGGCTCGATCAACTGGCTTTAGGAGGGATGCGCGCACAAATGTTCGTGCCGGACCCTTGGGACCAGCCTACTGAACGATTTCCAGATCGTTGATGACGCGTTTGCCGTCCACTTCGGTGTAGAAGACGAGAACCTTGACGCCGGCCTCAAGTCCCTCGAAGTTGAATTCCTCGGGCGCCTGGTAGCTCTTGCCGTCGTCGAGCGAGAGGCTCAGCTGCTCGGTGTCGATATTGGTGATCACGGCTTCGACGTCGGCGCTTTCCGCGTGGACCGAGAGCGGCGATAGCAAGCTTGCGGTAGCCATGAGCGTCGCAATGACAAATCGCATCTTTCCTGCCCTCTTCCATGAAACTGCGAATTTCCTCGTCATCACCCTGTGATCCCCGATTGTGGCAAAAGTTCTTTTTGCCATGGTTTTTTAGGATTTAGCTGCAGATTCCGAACAGTGTTTTCGGCGGCTGAAAGAGTGAACGCCGGCCACGGGAATTTCAAGCCGCTAAGGCCGGAACGCGGGTGCTGTACGCCCTGCCGAAGGATGTCGCAGCGGGTTTTCCAAAGAAAGATCGCGGAGAACTCCAGGGCGGCAGGCAGGCCGCGACAACCGTCGACCGTAATCCAAGCGAATCGGAGCCGAAAATCCGGGCTTGCGGCAAGTCCTCCCGCAACAGCGGAAGCCCTTTCCCCAATGAGTGCTTTACACTAAGAGAGGGCGCGCGCTTTCGCGCGGTCTGAGCAGGACGGAAATACGAAGTCTTTCGCGTTCTGCTCTCACTCGATTAGAATCGATCCGGAGGGATTGGGTCGGTCGGTCCGATCTCTCGGGTCCTGAGCACGGTAGCCGTCATGTCGCACAATACCTTCGGTCATCTCTTCCGCGTCACCACCTGGGGCGAGAGCCACGGAGCGGCGCTCGGCTGCGTCGTCGACGGATGCCCGCCCGGCATTCGCTTCACGCTCGCCGAAATTCAGGCCTGGCTTGACAAGCGGAAACCCGGCCAGTCCCGGTTCGTGACCCAGCGCCGCGAAGATGATCTGGTTAAGGTCCTGTCCGGCGTGATGCTCGACGAGGACGGCGAGACGATGATCTCGACGGGTACGCCGATCTCGATGATGATCGAGAACACCGATCAGCGCTCGAAGGATTACTCGGAGATCGCCAAGCGCTACCGCCCCGGCCATGCCGATTACACCTACGACGTCAAATACGGCATTCGCGACTATCGGGGCGGCGGCCGGTCCTCGGCGCGCGAGACGGCGGCGCGCGTGGCGGCCGGCGGCATCGCCCGCAAGGTCGTGCCCGGCCTCGTCGTGCGCGCTGCGCTCGTGCAGATCGGCAAGCACCGGATCGACCGGGCCAATTGGGACTGGGCCGAGGTCAACAACAATCCGTTCTTTGCGCCGGATCCGGCCATCGTTCCCGTTTGGGAGGAATATCTCGACGGCATCCGCAAGGCTGGCTCGTCGATCGGCGCGGTCGTCGAGGTCGTCGCCGAAGGCGTGCCGTCCGGCATCGGTGCGCCGATCTATGGCAAGCTGGACCAGGACATCGCCTCGAACCTGATGTCGATCAACGCCGTTAAGGCCGTCGAGATCGGCGATGGTTTTGCCACCGCCGAGCTCAGCGGCGAGGAGAACGCCGACGAGATGCGCATCGGCTCCGACGGCAAGCCCGTCTATCTCTCCAACCATGCCGGCGGCATTCTGGGCGGTATCGCGACCGGCCAGCCGATCGTCGCTCGCTTCGCGATCAAGCCGACCTCCTCCATCCTGACCGAACGCCGCTCGATCGACAGCGACGGCAACGAGGTGGACGTGCGCACCAAGGGCCGGCACGATCCTTGTGTCGGGATCAGGGCGGTGCCGATCGGCGAGGCCATGCTTGCCTGCACGATCGCCGATCACTATCTGCGCGACCGGGGCCAGACCGGCCGGCTGAAATAATCTGCTGGAGAGAATAAAGATGTCCTATGACCAGAAGCGCGTCGTCGAGGCCATTCGCGCCTTCGAGGCCGGCGAGATCGTCGTCGTTACCGATGACGGCGGGCGCGAAAACGAAGGCGATCTGATCGTCGCGGCCGTGCACTGCACCCCTGAAAAGATGGCCTTCATCGTCAGGCACACCTCGGGCATCGTGTGCGCGCCCATGCCGCGCGACGAGGCGAAACGCCTCAACCTGAATGCGATGGTCGCCGAGAACGACTCCGCCCACACCACCGCCTTTACGGTTTCCGTCGACTTCAAGCACGGGACGACGACTGGCATTTCGGCCGACGACCGCACCCTGACGGTCAGGAACCTTGCCAATCCGAATATCGGAGCGACGGATTTCGTGCGGCCCGGCCATATCTTCCCGCTGGTGGCGCGTGAGGGCGGCGTGTTGATGCGCTCCGGCCATACCGAGGCGGCAGTCGACCTCTGCAAGCTCGCCAGCCTGCCGCCGATCGGCGTCATTTGCGAACTGGTCAACGACGACGGCACGGTGATGCGCGGCCCGCAGGTGGAGGCCTTCGCCGAAACGCACGGCCTGAAGCAGGTCTCCGTTGCGGATCTCATCGCCTACCGCCAGCGCAAGGAGACCTTGATCGAAAAGGCCCATAGCTTCGAGATCGAGACGGCCTACGGCAAGGCGAAGGCGCACACCTATGCGCTGCCATGGGATCCGATGCAGCATCTTGCCGTCGTTTTCGGCGACGTTCGCGACGGCGTCGACATTCCCGTCCGTCTTCACCTCGAAAATGTCGGCGCGGACGTCTTCGGCAATGGCCGCCAGATCGACGAGGTCATGAAGCGCATCGCGGGCGAGGGGAGGGGCGTCATCGTCTACCTGCGCGAGGGCTCGGTCGGCGTCGGCGTCTCCCAGACCGCGCGCAAGGGCAAGCATGACCGCGAGGGCCATTCCGAAGCGCAGGCGCGCGAAAGCGAATGGCTGGAAATCGGCCTTGGCGCCCAGATCCTCAAGGATCTCGGCATCACGTCGATCCGACTGCTGTCCTCCCGCGAGCGCCACTATGTCGGCCTCGAAGGCTTCGGCATCAAGATCGCAGCGACAGAGATCCTGTAGCGCGCACAGGCGGACGGCCGAGTTCACAAGAAAGCCGCGCCTCGGGAAGAGCGCGGCCTTTCATTTCGATAAGCACTCGCGATTTTACGGAAGCGCGTCGTAGCCTTCGCCGAAGCCCTTCAGGTCGACCGGAATGCCGATCCCTTCCTCCGGCGACTGGAAGACGATGAAGGTTGCCGTCCCGCCGGCGCGCATCGTCTTCAGGAGCTCGTCCTCGAGCACCACCTCGGCATAGCAACCGTCCGAAAAGCAGCGGACGAAATAGGCGCGGCCAATGTCCTTGCCGTCGACATTGAGGCCAAGGCCGTTGGGCAGAAGCACGCCGAGCGGTGCCAGAACGCGAAGGATCTTCGCCTTGCGGTCGGCGGTTTTGAGAACGACGACCGAGAGCCCGACTTCAGGCCGGTCCTCGGCGATGACGTTCTGCATCAGCGCGCATTGTTCGGCAGAGGCGCCGGCCGGCTGATCGCAGACGATCGACCAGGCGCCGTGGTTCGACTTGACGGTCCCGGGTGTGGCAGCAGACTGCTGGGCCAAGCTTGCGGCGGGAAAGACGAAGGCGGCAATTCCGAGCGCGATCAAAGCGGGCAGCCGGGAGAAGAGGGACAGGCCCATGTAAACCTCAAAACGTCGAATCATTCGGGCTATTCTTGATGCGCAGAGATATAAATGAAAAGCCCCGCCACTTACATTCCAGCGGCATATGGCCGAAATTGGGCCTATATCGAGCGCATCGGGCGCGCCGGACGTTTCCGCCGTGACGGGGCGCGCGTAGGCAAGGCGAGGATCGCCGCCCTGACGCAATCTCTGATCCGGCGCGAAGGGCGGCGGCGGGAAATCTTGGCTTTGTGCAAAAATGCCGCATGAGGTTCATTGCACAGATGTTGCGGCGCTGGTCAAACTGTGGTTTGAAGCGCTTCCAGTATCGCAGGGATTCTGCGTTCCGGGTTTGATCCTGATCAAGCGCATTGGGGAGACGTAATTGTGAAAAACAAGGCCTATGCAGTTCTGGCAGCGCTTGCCTGTCTGCTCTTTGCTTCGAGCGCCTTTGCTGACAAGCCTGTCGACTGGCAGACCACCTTTCAGCCGGCCGCAACGGGCATCATGGAAGAAATCACGTGGTTCGAACAATATACCCTGTGGTTCATCATTCCGATTACCCTCCTGGTCCTCCTGCTGCTGATCATCGTCGTCGTGAAATTCCGCGAGGGCGCCAATCCGGTTCCGTCGCGGACCAGCCACAACACCACGATCGAAGTGATCTGGACCGTCGGTCCGGTGATCATTCTGCTGTTCCTGGCCGTTCCGTCCTTCCAGCTTCTCACCGCGCAGCTCACGCCGCCGCAGAACCCGGACCTGACTGTCAAGGCGACCGGCAATCAGTGGTACTGGTCGTATGAATATGAGGTCGGCGAGAATCCGCTCTCCTTCGACAGCCTGCTTTTGAAGGACGAAGACCGCGCGGGTCTCGGCAAGGAAGACAAGGCCGCTTATCCGCGTCTGCTCGCCGTCGACAACGAAGTCGTCGTGCCGGTCGGCAAGACCGTCCGCCTTCTGGTCACGGCTGCCGACGTCATTCATGCCTTCGCCATGCCGGCCTTCGGCGTGAAGATCGACGCCGTTCCGGGCCGCCTCAACGAGACCTGGTTCAAGGCCGACCGCGAAGGTCTCTATTATGGCCAGTGTTCCGAGCTCTGCGGCAAGGATCACGCCTATATGCCGATCGCCATCCGCGTGGTTGCGCAGGAGAAATACGACGCCTGGCTCGCCGCCGCCTCAACCAATCTCGGCGAAGCGAACAAGGCGCTCATGGCGTCCACCGACGGCGCGGTCAAGACCGTTGACGTCGCCGCAAACGCCGCACAGTAATCGGAAGGGGAGCTCGACCCATGGCTGGAACAGCCGTTCACCACGATCACCGTCATGATCATTCCGATCATGCCCATGATGCAGACCACGCTCACCAGCCGCTGACCTTCTTTCAGCGCTGGTTCCTGTCGACCAACCACAAGGATATCGGCACGCTCTACCTGATCTTCGCGATCATTGCCGGCATCATCGGCGGTACGCTGTCGGTCTTCATGCGCGCCGAACTGCAGGAGCCCGGCATCCAGATCTTCCACGGTCTGGCGCAGATGGTCTACGGCTTCGAAGGCGATGCTGCCATCGACGGCGGCAAGCACATGTTCAACGTCTTCACCACCGCCCACGCGCTGATCATGATCTTCTTCATGGTCATGCCGGCCCTGATCGGCGGTTTCGCCAACTGGATGGTGCCGATCATGATCGGCGCGCCGGACATGGCCTTCCCGCGCATGAACAACATCTCGTTCTGGCTGATCGTGCCGGCCTTCCTGCTGGTGCTGCTTTCGATGTTCGTCGAAGGCCCGGCGGGCGCCTACGGGGCCGGCGGCGGCTGGACGATCTATCCGCCGTTCTCGACCTCCGGCATGCCGGGGCCGGCCATGGATCTGGCGATCCTCGGCCTGCACATTGCCGGTGCCTCGTCGATCCTCGGCGCCATCAACTTCATCACGACGATCCTCAACATGCGCGCGCCGGGCATGACGCTGCACAAGATGCCGCTCTTCGCGTGGTCGGTGCTGATCACCGCCTTCCTGCTGTTGCTGTCGCTGCCGGTTCTGGCGGGCGCCATCACCATGCTGCTCACCGACCGCAACTTCGGTACGACCTTCTTCGCGCCTGACGGCGGCGGCGATCCGATCCTGTTCCAGCACCTGTTCTGGTTCTTCGGCCATCCGGAAGTGTACATCCTGATCCTGCCGGGCTTCGGCATCGTCAGCCACATCATCTCAACCTTCTCGCGCAAGCCGATCTTCGGCTATCTCGGCATGGCCTATGCCATGGTCGCGATCGGCGCCGTCGGCTTCATCGTGTGGGCGCACCACATGTATACTGTCGGCATGTCGCTCGAGACGCAGCGTTACTTCGTCTTCGCGACGATGGTCATCGCGGTTCCGACGGGCGTGAAGATCTTTTCCTGGATCGCCACGATGTGGGGCGGCTCGATCCGCTTTACCACGCCGATGGTCTGGGCGATCGGCTTCATCTTCCTCTTCACCGTCGGCGGCGTCACGGGCGTTCAGCTCGCTAATGCCGGCCTCGACCGGGCCCTTCACGACACCTACTATGTGGTTGCTCACTTCCACTACGTTCTGTCGCTCGGCGCCGTCTTCGCGATCTTTGCGGCCTGGTACTACTGGTTCCCGAAGATGAGCGGCTACATGTACTCCGAGTTCCTCGGCAAGCTGCATTTCTGGGTGATGTTCGTCGGCGTGAACCTCATCTTCTTCCCGCAGCACTTCCTGGGTCTCGCCGGCATGCCGCGCCGCTATATCGACTATCCGGATGCCTTCGCCGGCTGGAACATGGTATCGTCCTACGGCTCCTATGTCGCCGCCGTCGGTGTGCTGATCTTCCTCTTCGGCGTCGCCGAAGCTTTCTCGAAGAAGCGCGTCGCGGGCGACAATCCGTGGGGCGAGGGCGCCAACACGCTCGAATGGCAGCTGTCCTCTCCGCCGCCGTTCCACCAGTGGGAGCAGCTCCCGCGGATCAAGTGACGGACAACGAACAGAAGCCGCCGGTGACGGCGGCTTCTCCCCGCCGGCCTTCCGGCATGATGCGGCCTATCCGGTCGCAGCTAGTTCAGGAAAGAGACATGACGCTCATCGACAATCACGAGGCAGTCGGCATGGAAGGCGCACCGCGCCTGTCCGAAGCCTCTGCGCGCGATTACTTCGAGCTCTTGAAGCCGCGCGTCATGTCGCTTGTCGTCTTTACTGCCTTTGCCGGGCTTGTCCTTGCGCCGGGACAAATCAATCCGGTCATCGGCTTCATCGCCATTCTCTGCATCGCCATCGGCGCCGGCGCCTCCGGTGCGCTGAACATGTGGTACGACGCCGATATCGATGCGGTGATGAGCCGCACCGCCAAGCGCCCCATCCCCGCCGGCAAGATCCTGCCGCAGGAAGCGCTCGCCTTCGGCCTCACCCTGTCGGCATTTTCCGTGATCATCCTTGGGCTCGCCGTTCACTGGCTCGCAGCCGGGTTGCTCGCCTTCACGATCTTCTTCTATGTAGTGATCTACACGATGTGGCTGAAGCGCTCGACGCCGCAGAACATCGTGATCGGTGGTGCCGCCGGGGCCTTCCCGCCGATGATCGGCTGGGCCTGCGTGACCGGGGGCGTGTCGGTCGAGAGCATCGTGCTCTTCCTCATCATCTTCCTTTGGACACCGGCGCATTTCTGGGCGCTGGCGCTCTTCAAGATGGGCGACTACGGCGCCGTCGGCGTGCCGATGATGCCGAATGTCTGCGGCCAGGCGACGACCAAGCGGCAGATCGTGGTGTACGCGCTCCTGACCGCGCTGAGCGGCATCTGTCCCACGCTGCTCGGTTTTGCGAGCCTTGGATACGGAGCCTTCGCGACTGCTCTTGGCTTGGGCTTCGTCTGGTATTCGCTCGCCGTGCTGCGCATGCCGGAAAGCGACCTCAGGATGCTGCCGGCCAAGAAGCTCTTCGCCTTTTCGATCGCCTATCTCTTCGCGATCTTCTCGGCCCTGCTTGTGGACTATGTGATCGTGAATGTCTGGCTCAAGGCCGGGGGTGTCATCTGATGGAAACCGTGAAGCTCAGCGAAGCCCAGAAGAAATCCCGCCGCGGCCGCAATATCGCACTTGGCCTCGTGCTCGCCGGTCTTGTCGGGCTGTTCTATGTCGTCACGCTGATCAAGTTCGGCGGCGGCATGGCCCATTGAAGGTGATGCGATGACGGATACGCCGCAAACACCCGGGAAGCAACGCGCCAACGGCGTCATCGTCGGCGCCTGCCTCGCCTTCGTGGCGGGCATGGTCGGTATGGCCTATGCGGCCGTTCCGCTCTACGACATGTTCTGCCGGGTGACGGGCTATAACGGCACGACGCAGCGCGTCGAGCAGGCGTCCGACGTCATTCTCGACGAGACGGTCAAGGTGACCTTCGACGCCAATGTCGGCCCCGGCCTGCCATGGGATTTCAAGCCGGTTCACCGGGACATCGACGTCAGGATCGGCGAGACGGTGCAGGTGATGTACCGCGCGAAGAACCTCTCGTCGAAGCCGACGACCGGCCAGGCGACGTTCAATGTGACGCCGATGGCGGCGGGCGCCTATTTCAACAAGGTGCAATGCTTCTGCTTCACCGAAACGACGCTCAAGCCCGGCGAGGAAATGGAGATGCCCGTCGTCTTCTTCGTCGATCCGGAGATCGTCAGGCCGGTCGAGACCAAGGACATCAAGACCTTGACGCTGTCCTACACCTTCTATCCGCGCGAGCCGTCCAAGCCGGTCGCCGCGGCAAGGGACGGGCAAACTGAGAACAGACTTTGACAGGACGCCCGTTTCGGCTATGCCGTGCGGGCGACAAGAGAGGACTATCGGGGATTACTGACATGGCCGGAGCGCATCAGAAGAATCACGACTACCACATCATCGATCCGAGCCCGTGGCCGTTGCTCGCCTCCATTGGCGCCTTCGTCATGGCGTTCGGCGGCGTCGGTCTCATGCGCTATGCCGCCGGCGGCTCGTTCAAGCTGTTCGGCCTGGAACTTGCCAACCCGTGGCTCTTCCTGATCGGCCTGGCGATCGTTTTCTACACGATGTTCGGCTGGTGGTCGGATACGATCAAGGAAGGCCGCGAGGGACACCACACACGCGTCGTGTCGCTGCACCTGCGCTACGGCATGATCATGTTCATCGCTTCCGAGGTGATGTTCTTCGCCGCCTGGTTCTGGGCCTTCTTCGATGCCAGCCTGTTTGCCGGCGAGCCCATTCAGGCCGCTCGCGCCGCCTATACCGGCGGCGTCTGGCCGCCCAAGGGCATCGAGGTCCTCGACCCCTGGCACCTGCCGCTCTACAACACGGTGATCCTGCTGCTCTCCGGCACGACCGTCACCTGGGCGCACCACGCGCTGCTGCACGACGACCGCAAGGGCCTGATCTACGGCCTGACGCTTACCGTGCTGCTCGGCGTTCTGTTCTCCTTCGTCCAGGGCTATGAATATGCGCACGCGCCGTTCGCCTTCCGCGATTCGATCTATGGCGCCACCTTCTTCATGGCGACCGGCTTCCACGGCTTCCATGTTCTCGTCGGCACCATCTTCCTGCTGGTCTGCCTTTTCCGGGCGCTCGGTGGCGGCTTCAGCCAGCAGCATCATTTCGGCTTCGAAGCGGCAGCCTGGTACTGGCACTTCGTTGACGTGGTCTGGCTGTTCCTGTTCTTCTCCATCTATATTTGGGGCGGATGGGGTGCGCCGATCGCTCACGGCTGAGGCTGGGGCGGTACGAAGGACAAAGGGCGGCTGCGGCGATGCAGCCGCCCTATTTCGTTTGAGAGCAATGGTCGGGCGATGAAATACGCGTATTTGTGGCTGCTGGCTGCAGCTGTTTTCGTGACGCCGCCTGTCAACGCCGCCGAAACTGCGGACAAGGTGGTCGTCTACAAGGAACGACGCGTGCTGCAATTGTTTGCCGGCGAGCGCCTCCTGCGCGAATATTCGGTCGCGCTCGGCGGCAATCCCGTGGGAGACAAGATGCAGGAAGGCGACCGGCGGACGCCGGAGGGGCGCTACGTACTCGACTGGCGCAACGACGCGAGCAGCTTCTACCGTTCCATCCACATCTCCTATCCGGCACCCGAGGATGTGCGGGCCGCGGCTGCCAAGGGCCTCGATCCCGGCGGCATGATCATGATCCATGGTCAGCCCAACTATTTCGGCTGGCTGGCCTTTTTGACGCAGATGTTCGATTGGACGGATGGCTGCATTGCCGTTACCAATGCCGAGATGGACGAAATCTGGGACATGGTCCCGAACAACACGGCGATCGAGATCAATCCATGAACGACGACAAGGCGTTGTACCCGCCGGTTGACCCGATCATGACAGGCGTCAAGGGGCTTTGCCCGCGCTGCGGCCAGGGCCGGTTGTTCGACGGCTTCCTGAAAGTTCGACCGGCCTGCGAGAGCTGCGAGCTCGACTATCGCTTTGCCGATTCCGGCGACGGTCCCGTCGTTTTCGTCATCCTCATCGTCGGCTTCGTCGTGCTTGGGGCGGCGCTCTGGATGGAGGTCAATGTCAATCCGCCGCTATGGCTGCATTTCCTGATGTGGATACCCCTGGCAACGGTTTTCAGCCTCGCGCTGACGAGGACGTTGAAAGGCGTGCTGATCAATATCCAGTACCGCAACAATGCACGTCCGGGTGAGATCGACCGTGGCCGAGATGCATAAGGCGGCCTCGCATGGGCGCCTCGGCCGGATTGGCGGTATCGTGCTCGTCGCGATCGCCTTCGCCGTGCTCCTCTCGCTCGGTACATGGCAGCTGGAGCGGCTGCACTGGAAGGAGGCGCTGATCGCCGCGATCTCCGAGCGCCGTTCGGCGCCGCCGGCGCCGCTCGGAGAGATAGAGGCGCTGGCTGCGGCCGGCGAGGACATCGACTATCGATCCATCAGTGTGTCCGGCGTGTACGACCACGGCAAGGAGCGGCATTTCTTTGCCACGCACGATGGCCGCACCGGTTACTACGTCTTCACGCCGCTCATGCTCGCGGACGGTCGCGCTCTTTTCGTCAACCGCGGCTTCGTGCCCTTCGAGAAGAAGGACGCCGCAACGCGGGCCGAGGGGCAGGTTGGCGGCAACGTGACCATCAATGGTCTGGCACGGCCGCGGCTTTCCGAAAAGCCTTCGTCGCTGGTGCCCGACAACGATATCGCCAAGAACATCTTCTACTGGAAGGATCTTGGCGCGATGACACAGACAGCCGGCATCGCCGCTGATCGTGTCGTTCCCTTCTTCGTCGACGCGGATGCCGCAAAAAACCCGGGCGGCTTGCCGGTCGGCGGCGTCACCCGGTTCGACCTGCCGAACAACCATCTTCAATATGCGCTCACCTGGTACGGTCTTGCGGGGGCGCTGGTCGTGGTGAGCGGCGCTTACCTCTATCGTCAGCGACGCAGAGATCATTCCGGCGAATGAAACGGGGAAACGTATGGCTATTCTCGCCGCCATCCTGATTGCGCTCACCGCATTGCTGCATGTCGGCTTCCTGGTGCTCGAGATGTTTCTATGGACGAAGCCGCAGGGGCGGGCGGTCTTCCACATGACGGCGGAGCGGGCCGAGACGACGCGGGTGCTGGCGGCCAACCAAGGGCTCTACAACGGCTTCCTGGCCGCAGGTCTCCTCTGGTCGCTGCTCCAGCCCGAACCGACCTTTGCCTTTGAGTTGAAGGTGTTCTTTCTTGTGTGCGTGATCGTTGCCGCTATATATGGCGCATGGTCGGTCAAGCCCCGCATTCTTCTCGTGCAGGGCGGCCCGGCCATGCTCGCCCTCCTGTTCGTTCTACTGGCGTCCTGATTCATGGCCTCATCCACGGCGGCAAAATCCCAGATCACCATACGTCTTTGCGGACCGCGCGGCTTCTGCGCCGGCGTCGACAGGGCGATCCAGATCGTCGTACTGGCGCTCAAGGAGTTCGGCGCTCCGGTCTATGTCCGCCACGAGATCGTGCATAACCGCTATGTCGTCGAAGGGCTGGAGGCCAAGGGCGCGATCTTCGTCGAGGAGCTCGACGAAATTCCGCCGGAGCATCGCAAGCAGCCTGTGGTCTTCTCCGCCCATGGCGTGCCGAAATCGGTGCCCGCCGATGCCGATCAACGCAACCTCTTTTATCTCGACGCCACCTGTCCGCTGGTCTCGAAGGTGCACAAGCAGGCGATGCGGCACCACCGGCTGGGGCGGCATGTGGTGCTGATCGGCCATGCGGGGCATCCGGAGGTCATCGGCACGATGGGGCAATTGCCGGAAGGGTCCGTCTCGCTCATAGAGACGGTGGAGGACGCAGATTTGTATGTGCCGCCCGATCCCGACAATCTCGGCTTCGTGACGCAGACGACGTTGTCGGTCGACGACACCGCGGGGGTCATCAAGCGCCTGCACGAGCGCTTCCCGAACCTGACGGCACCGGCCGCCGATTCGATCTGCTACGCTACGACCAACCGGCAGGAGGCAGTCAAGCAGGCGGCGCCCGGCTGCGACCTCTTCCTGATCGTCGGCGCCCCCAACTCATCCAATTCCAAGCGGCTCGTCGAAGTGGCGCTGAGAGCGGGGGCAAAGAAATCTGTGCTTGTCCAGCGTGCCTCGGAGATCGACTGGGAAACGATCGGCGACATCTCAACCGTCGGCCTCTCGGCCGGCGCCTCGGCGCCGGAGGTGATCGTCAACGAGATCATCGAGGCGTTCCGTGAGCGCTATGATGCGACGGTCGAACTGGCCGACACGGTCGAGGAGAACGAGAACTTCCTCGTCAATCGCGAACTCCGCCATGTCGAGTTGACCGCCGCCGACATGGCCTTCGTCAATGGAGAATAGGTGCGGGACGATAAAGCTTCCGCTTCGATCCCCTGGAATTCTTTTCCGAAAGTAGCGACCCTTGGCAGTTTACACCGATATCACGGAAGACGACCTGATCCGCTTTCTGGCCGCCTATGACGTGGGCGTTCTGACCTCCTACAAGGGCATCGCCGAAGGCGTCGAGAATTCGAACTTCCTTCTCCATACGACCAAGGGCTCCTATATCCTCACGCTCTACGAAAAGCGGGTGAATGCCGATGACCTGCCGTTCTTCCTGGGGCTGATGCACCATCTCGCGGAAAGGGGGCTTTCCTGCCCGCTCCCCTTGCCGCGTGCCGATGGCGAACTGCTCGGCACGCTGTCCGGCCGGCCGGCCGCCGTCATCTCCTTCCTCGAAGGCATGTGGCTGAGGAAGCCCGAGGCGCAGCATTGCCGCGAAGTTGGCCGGGCGCTGGCATCGATGCACGAAGCGGGCGAAGGGTTCCCGTTGAAACGAACCAATGCGCTCTCGGTGGGTGGCTGGCGGCCGCTCTGGCGGAATTCCGAGGCGCGCGCCGACGAGGTGCAGGACGGCTTGAAGGACGAGATCGCGGCGGAACTCGCTTTTCTCGAAGAGCACTGGCCGAAGGGCCTGCCGGGCGGCGTGATCCATGCCGACCTCTTCCCCGACAACGTCTTCTTCCTAGGCGATCGCCTTTCCGGATTGATCGATTTCTATTTCGCCTGCAACGACTTCCTCGCCTATGACATCGCCGTTTGTCTGAACTCCTGGTGCTTCGAGAAGAACGGCTCCTATAACATCACCAAGGGAATGGCCTTGCTCTCCGGTTACGAAAGCGTACGGAGTCTGACCGCGGAGGAGGTAGCGGCGCTGCCGTTGTTGGCCCGAGGCTCGGCGCTGCGCTTCTTCCTGACGCGCCTCTACGACTGGCTGACGACGCCGGCCGGCGCCCTCGTGGTCAAGAAGGACCCGCTCGAATATCTGACGAAACTCCGCTTCCACCGCGCCGTCGTATCGAGCGCCGCATATGGCCTGCGGCGCGCCGAGGCTTTGCAATGAAGCATGTCGACATCTTTACCGACGGCGCTTGCTCGGGCAATCCGGGGCCGGGCGGCTGGGGAGCGGTGCTGCGCTATGGCGAAGTGGAAAAGGAAATGTGCGGGGGCGAGGCGGAGACGACCAACAATCGCATGGAACTTACGGCCGCTATCTCGGCGCTCAACGCCCTGAAGCAGCCCTGCGAGGTCGATCTGCACACCGACAGCAAATATGTCATGGACGGCATTTCGAAGTGGATCCACGGCTGGAAACGCAACGGCTGGAAGACCGGTGACAGGAAACCGGTGAAGAACGGCGAACTCTGGCAGGCGCTCGATGAGGCGCGGGGCCGGCATCAAGTGACCTGGCACTGGGTCAAGGGCCACGCCGGCCATCCGGAAAACGAGCGCGCCGACGAGCTGGCGCGCAAGGGAATGGAGCCGTTTAAGAAGCCGGGCCGCCTGGCTGCGGCGAAGTAGCGCCACACGGCCAGTATCACTTTTCGAATACCTGATTGACGGGCAATTGCCCCTCACCCTAGCCCTCTCCCCGCCCGCGGGGAGAGGGGACTTCAGAGTGCGCCGCGAGTCCCCCCGCCCCGCTTGCGGGGAGAAGGTGCCGGCAGGCGGATGAGGGGCTGAGACTAACGCCAATCCCTATCGATCAAAGCTGTTCCAGCATTGCCGCCGCGCCGGAAACGGTCGCCTGGCCCGGGGAGTCTTCGACGTTCAGCGACTTGACCACGCCGTCGTCGACGAGCATCGAATAGCGCTTCGAGCGGATGCCGAGTGTGCCGGCCGACAGATCGATATCGAGGCCGAGCGCCTTGGTGAAGGCAGCGTTCCAGTCGGATAGGAAATGGATCTTGCCCATGCCGCCGGATGCCGTTGCCCAGGCGCTCATCACATGCAGGTCATTGACGGCGACGACGGCGATATCGTCGATGCCACGCGCGAGGATCGCGTCGCGGTTCTCCAGATAGCCGGGAAGATGATTGAGCGAGCAGGTCGGGGTGAACGCCCCCGGGACGGCGAAAAGGACGACGCGCTTGCCCTTGAAGAGCTGGTCGGTGGTGATCTCGACCGGGCCGTCGGCGGTCTTTTCCTTGAAGGTTGCGTTGGGCAGCTTGTCTCCGACAGCAATGGTCACGGTTCTCTCCTCGAATTCAACTCGCGGTCCGGCAAAGGGGTTGCCGAGCCTGCGAGCGACTATAGGAACGCGTCAGTCAAAGGCAAGCGTGGTTTCCATGCTCAGATCGCCGGCACGCACGGTAATCGCAATCGCCTTGCCGCCCATCTTTCGGTCCTTGCCGGAGAACTTCACGGGAATGTCCACGCGGCGCTCGGCGCCGGAGAGGTCGCCCACGACCGGTGCTCCGAAGGAGAGACCCGCCGGGCCGGCGAGGAAAATCTCCGGTTCGCCCGCGTCTTGCGGAAGCCGGAGATCGAGGTGCATGATGCCGGCATCCTCTTCGAAGTCTGTCATCGTGACCCTGAAGTGATCGGATGGCGGCTTCGGAAGTGCCGCCACGGCCTCCTCGATGCGCGCGCCGTCCAGTGGATTGTCGAAGACACCGGCCTTCAGCGCCAGATCCAGTGTCCCTTGGACCGGGATGCAGATGTCTTCGCAAACGCCCAGGAAAACGGAAGCCCGGACCGTCAGGTCCTTTTCGCCGCTTACCCGTTTCAGCGTCAGAGGGAAGGCAACCGAGCTGTCGTAACCGACATAGCGTCCCGGTCCCTCGCCGAAGGTCTTCGGTGCGGGAAACCGGATCGCCTCCAGAGCGACGCCGCCTTCCGGATCGAGGGTGATCTGCGGCGGTATTCCGCTCGCGCCGGGGTCGCGCCAGTAGGTTTTCCAGCCGGGCTCCAGCTTGATTTCGAGCACCGCTGGAATGGAGCCGTCCGGTCTTGGCTGCGAGGCGACAAGGCGGATCGCCCCGCCGGGGGAGGCCAACCAGTCGCTGCTGGCGGCCTCGGACTGGTACGGCAAAAAAAGAGCGACGAGCAGGCTTGCCTTCGCGAGGCGCTGAGCCATCTTCTTCCTGGTTCGGCATCTGGTCATGACCTAGCACTAGCGCGTTTCCGCATTCGTCTCCAGCCGCCGCGAAAGGCCGCCGATCATATCTGCTTGATCGACGATGCCGGGTGAATGGTTCGCCCGTACTGGGCTCCAACTGTGGAATTCGCTTGTCTTTGTATCGTTGGAGCTGGAGATCGACGCGAAGGAGCGTCGTGCGTGCAAATTTCGGCCCGCGCCACGTAGAGGCGCTTTTCATTTCGTGCCGAATTGATAGGCTATCTTTCATTATGGCAACAACGGCGCAGCCAAAGATACGCGAACGTGGTTTCCTTGACGGTCAGTTCCTGATCGCCATGCCCAGCATGTTCGATGCCAATTTCGCCCGCACGGTGATCTTCGTCTGCGCCCATTCGGAAGACGGCGCGATGGGCTTCGTGTTGAACCGGCCCCAGCGGCTGACCTTCCCGGACGTGCTCCTGCATCTGCAACTGCTCGACCCGGACGAAGCGATCCGGCTGCCTTCGGCGGCACGTGAGTTCCAGATCCAGGCTGGCGGACCGGTCGAGACCGGTCGTGGTTTCGTCCTGCATTCGGACGATTACCTGAGCGACTCGAGCATTCCGGTCAGCGACGATATCTGCCTGACGGCGACGCTCGACATCGTCAAGGCCATTTCGCGCGGCGAGGGGCCCGTTAAGGCCACCATGCTGCTCGGCTATGCCGGCTGGGGACCGGGGCAGCTCGAAAGCGAAATCGCCAACAACGGCTGGCTGACATGCCCGGCGCGTGAAGAGCTGATCTTCAGCCGTGACCTCGACGAGAAATACGATCAGGCGCTTGCGCTGATCGGCGTCTCTTCTGCGATGCTTTCCCCCGATGCTGGCCACGCCTAATCGAAGGCTCGGTTTCCTGCTTCTTTCCCCGATTACGCTCTCTTCATGAGCGGAAAGCGCTCCTTCAGGAGCCGCAGGATCGATTCCGAGCCGACGGGCGGGCCGAACAGGAAGCTCTGGCCATAATCGCAGCCCATCTGCGCGAGCTGGATCGCATCCTCCTCCGATTCTATGCCTTCGGCGACGACCCGCATGTCGAGTTCGCGCGCCATGGCGATCACCGAGCGCAGCACGACGCCGCGCTTGTCGCTCGGATCGCGCACCAGCGCCTTGTCGATCTTGATCGTGTCGAAGGGGAAGCGGGTCAGATAGGAAAGCGAAGAATGGCCGGTGCCGAAGTCGTCGAGGGCGAGCCGCAATCCGGCTTCCCGGAGCTTTTCGAGCACGAGCCGGGCCTGTTCCGGATTCTCCATCACCAGCGATTCGGTCAGCTCCATCTTCACCTTCGCCGGATCGCAGCGGTTCTTGTTGAGGATGGTCCGGACGTCGTCATAGAGCCCGCTGTTGAGCAGCTGCGCACTCGAAAGATTGATCGCGACGAAGATCGGCAGATCGCCCGTCTGGATCTGCCATTCGGAAAGGTCGCTCGTCGCCTGGTCGAAGGCGAACATGCCGAGCTGGTTTATGACGTCGGAATTCTCCGCGATCGGGATGAATTCGGTCGGCGAGATACTGCCGCGCTTCGGATGGTCCCAGCGCATCAGCGCTTCGAAACCGGCGACCTCGGCATCGCTGAGACGCACGATCGGCTGGTAGACGAGCGACAGTTCCTTGCGTTCGATCGCCCGCTTCAGGTCCGCTTCGAGCTGCAGGCGATCCGATCCGGATGTTCGGAAGGCCGGCCGGAAGGGCTCGACGCGGTTGCCGCCCTCCTTCTTGGCGCGAAACATCGCAAGCTCCGCATCGTCGAGCAGGCTTGCGGCGCTCTGCTCCTGGTCGAGCCAGGAAACGAGACCGATCGAGGCGGTGAGATTAATCTCGCGGTTGCCGTAGTTGAGCGGCACCATGATCGCCTTGCTGACCGCATCGGCGAAATCGGCGATCTTCGCCGGATCGCGCTCGGACATCAGGATCAGCCCGAACTGGTCGCCGCCGAGGCGGGCAAGCGTGTCCTGCGGCCGCAGCAGCCGGCGCAGCCGCCGCGTCAACGCGATCAGAATGTTGTCGCCGGCGGCGATCCCGAGCAGGTCGTTGACCTGCTTGTAGCGGTCGATGTCTATGGCGAGAACGGTCGGCCGCGTCGAAGCGGTGCCGTCGGACATCAGAAGGATGGCCTGCAGGCGATCGAGGAAAACCTGCCGGTTCGGCAGGCCGGTGAGGTTGTCGAGGAGCGCGTTCTGCAGCAGCCGCTCGACCGAATTGCGCTGTTCGGTGATGTCGACGATGGTGCCGACGCAGCGGATGATCTCGCCATTGGCGCCCAGCACGGGCCGCGCCCGGATCGACAGCCAGTGATAGTGCCCATCCTCGGCGCGCACGCGAAATTCGTGGTTCAAGCGGCCGCGTCTGTGTTCGAGAAGCACATCCAGGGTCGCCCTGAACCGGTCGCGATCGTCCGGATGCAGCCGCGGCACCCAATTGCGGACCGGTCCGTTCATCGTGCCGAGCGAAAGGCCGAGCTGGTGCGAAATGTCCGGGATCGTCACGACGCGGTCGCGCGCCACGTCCCAATCCCAGACGGTGTCGCCGGAGCCGGTCAGCGCCAGCGCCTGCCGCTCGAGGTCCGAGAAGAGACCCTGCTGGTATGCGCCGCCGGCAAAGGCATGCTGCATCACCGTGAAGCCGATCAAGAGGACGATCAACACGAGGCCGCCGCCGAGGGCCGGCTGGACGATGTCGTTGGCGAGCTGACCGGTGACCGCCAGCCACGCGCCGAACAGCCAGACGAGGATCAGGAGCCAGGCCGGAACGAGAAGGATGGCGCGGTCGTAGCGGTTGAAGCCGAGATAGGCGATCAGCACGATGCCGACCGTCGCCGTCAGCGCAAAGGAGAGACGGGCGATGCCCGATGCGATCGCCGGATCGTAGACGGCGACGCCGAAGAGCAGTGCCAGGCCGAGAATCCAGGCGAGCGTCGCGTAGCCGAGATGCTGATGCCAGCGGTTGAGGTTCAGATAGGTAAAAAGGAAGACCACCAGGCCCGCCGCCAGAAAGACTTCCGTTCCTGCTCGCCATATGCGTTCGTCGCCAGCCGTCACGCTGATCAGCTTCGACAGAAAGCCGAAGTCGACACAGATATAGGCGAGAACCGCCCAGGCAAGCGCCGCCGTCGCCGGCAGCATCGAGGTGCCCTTGACGACGAAGAGAATGGTCAGGAAGACCGCGAGCAGCCCGGCAATCCCGAGCACGATGCCGCGATAGAGCGTAAAGGCGTTGACCGTGTCCTTGTAGGCGTCGGGCTGCCACAGATAGATCTGCGGCAGTTCCGGCGTCGCAAGCTCGGCGACGAAGGTGATGACGGCGCCGGGGTTGAGGGTGATGCGGAACACGTCCGCCTCGTCGCTCGGCTGTCGGTCGAGCGCGAAGCCCTCGCTCGGCGTGATCGACAGGATGCGTTGCGAGCCGAGGTCCGGCCAGAACAGTTTCGAATTGACCAGCCGGAAATGCGGCGCGACGATCACCCGCTCGAGCTGCTCCTCGGAGACATTTGCAAGCGCGAAGACGGCCCAGTCGCCCTGATGATGCTCCGTGCTCGATCGGACCTCGATGCGCCGCACGATGCCGTCCGTGCCGGGCGCGGTGGACACCTGGAAAGCCTCGCCCCGGCCGGAATAAATTTCCGTCGTGGCCGTCAGGTCGAGTGCCGTGTCCTCGCGCGAGATCTTGACCGGTTCGAGAGCATGGGCGACACCGCCGGCGGTGCCGAAGATGAAAACGGCGAATGCCGCCAGAAACGCCGCCACCCTTGCGGCTGGCCATGCGGTCGGCTTGCGGATCACGGGCATCAAAGGGGCATATTCCTGTTCGGTACGGCATCCGCGGACAGAAGCGAAAACATCAGGTGATCGCGCCACTGGCCGTTTATCTTCAAGTACTGTCTCAAGTAGCCTTCGCGTTCAAAGCCGGCCTTTTCAAGGAGCCGGATGCTCCTTGCGTTCTCTGGAATACAGGCTGCTTCAATACGGTGCAACTCGAGGGTCGAAAAGATGTAGGGGATGGTCAGCTTCAGCGCCTCGTACATGTGGCCCTGGCCGGCATGTTTCTGCCCCATCCAGTAGCCGATCATGCAATTCTGCGCCGCACCCCTGCGGATATGGCCGATCGTCAGGCCGCCGAGGAGAACCTCGTCCGGTCTGCGGAACAGGAACAACGGCACCGCCTGGCCGGAAGCATATTCCTGTTCGTTGCGGATGACGCGGCTGCGAAACGCGCTCTCGGTCATCTCGTCAGCCCGCCAGGTGGGCTCCCACGGTTCGAGGAAGCCGCGGCTCGCGCTGCGCAATTGATACCATTGCCGATAATCGGCGTAGCGCGGCAGGCGGAGAAGGTAATCCTGATTGGCGATTTCGACCGATTCGGGCTGCCTCGACAGGAACCGAAATACCGATCGTGCCATATATGCCTCCGGCCCCAAACTCGCATGCCGGCGGGCGGAGATCGGCTTCATGCTCTTCCTCATCCCGCTCAGGTCAATCTACACAGCCGGACCGAAATCCCAGCCCGGACCGCGCCATCATGCAAGAGTTCGAAGGCGCCGTGTCATTGCGAAGCGTTGCACAAGTTAACGCCTAAATCGAATCCGATTTTAGAAATTGTGCAAGAAAGGCACGGGCCCCGCAGGTGCTGCCCGCACTCTGAAGATCGGGGATTGCGCCCGCTAGCCGGCGAGCGCCTGGACGGCAGCGGGTTTGATATTCAGAGACGACAGAATGTCGCTCATCGGGGCGAGCTGTTCGAGCGGGCCGATCGCCGAAAGGGTAGGGGTCGTATCGAAGAAGAGCCGGCCGGCGAGATCGGTCAGCCGCTCTATGGTGATGCCGGACAGCCGCTCCATCAGCTCTTCGTTTGGAATGGGGCGCCCATAGAGCATCATCTGGCGGGCGATCTGGCCGGCGCGCGCCGCCGGGCTTTCCTGTCCCATCAGCAGTTGCGCCCGGATCTGCGCACGGGCACGCTCGATCTCCTGCTGGTCGATGCTCGCCGACGATTTGCGCAGCTCCTCGATGATGACCGGCATCAGCTCGGGGAGATTTTCCCCGCCGGTAGCGGCGTGGATGCCGAAGATGCCGGTATCGGAAAAGCCCCAATGGAAGGCGTAGACCGAATAACAGAGGCCGCGATGTTCGCGCACCTCCTGAAAGAGGCGGGACGACATGCCGCCGCCGAGGATATTGGCAAGGATCTGCGAACAGTAGAAGTCGCGGGCGTGATAGGCCCGGCCTTCGAAGCCGAGCAGCACCTGCGCGTCCATCAGGTCACGGCTCTCGCGGCTGTCGCCGCCCGTGTAGCGCGCTGTATCGAGGACCGGAGTCGACAGCGGCGTGACGGGCAGCGTGGAAAAGCGCTCCTCGACCTGGCGCACGATCGTGTCGTGGTCGACGGCGCCGGCGGCAACGATGAACATCCTGTCGGTCGTATAATTGCGGCCGAGATATTGGCGGATCTGACCGGGGGTGAACGACATCACCGTTTCGGGCGTGCCGAGAATGGGCCGCCCGACCGTCTGGTCGCGGTAGGCGGTCTCGGCGAAGCGGTCGAAGACCACGTCGTCCGGCGTGTCGTCGGCCGCGCCGATCTCCTGCAGGATGACGTGCTTCTCGCGCCGCAGCTCCTCCTCGTCGAAGGTTGATTCCGTCAGAATGTCCGCAAGGATGTCGACCGCCAGCGGCACGTGGTCCTTCAGCACCCGCGCGTAGTAGGAGGTGGTCTCGGTGGAGGTGGCGGCGTTGACCTCGCCGCCGACGTTTTCGATCTCTTCGGCGATCTGGCGGGCGCTGCGCCGTCTTGTCCCTTTGAAAGCCATGTGCTCCAGCAGATGCGCAATTCCGTGTTCATCCACGGTCTCGTTGCGCGAACCGGATTTGATCCAGACCCCGAGCGCCACGCTTTCCAAATGCGGCATTCGCTCGGTTACCACCGTCAGCCCGGAAGGGAGCCGGGTGCACTCAACTTTCATCATCCGTATCTTTCGTTCTATTCCCGAACGCGGGTACGCTCGCCGATGAAGGTTTCGACGTTCTTCAGCTCCGCATCCAGGATGTCGAAACGCTCCGCCCTAGTCATGAGATCAGCAAGCCACGTCGGAAGCGTGGGGTCAATACCACTCGCCGATTTTACCGCGTCGGGAAATTTCGCGGGGTGAGCGGTCCCGAGCGCCACCATTGGCGCCGACGGCTTCTCGTGCTTGGCGGCGACCGAGACGCCGATTGCCGTATGCGGATCAAGGAGATAGCCGGATTTCTCGAAGGTTTCGCGGATCGTCGCCGCCACCTGCTTCTCCGAGGCGCGGCCGGCGCGAAATTCCTTGCGAATTTTTTTCAGTGCGCCCTCTTCGATGGCAAAGGAACCGGATTGCTTGAGGCTTTCCATGGCGGCGCGCACCCCTGCCGCCTCGCGGCCATAGGCCTCGAACAACAAGCGCTCGAAGTTGGACGAGATCTGAATGTCCATCGAGGGCGAGGTCGTCGCCTTGACCTCGCGCATCTCGTAGCGGCCGGTTTTCAGCGTGCGCGCCAGAATGTCGTTTTCATTGGTGGCGATGATCAGCCTGTCGATCGGCAAGCCCATGCGCTTGGCGACATAGCCGGCGAAGATATCGCCGAAATTGCCGGTCGGCACCGTGAAGGAGATCCTCCGGTCCGGGCCGCCGAGCGCGATCGCCGTGGTGAAGTAATAGACGATCTGAGCCATGATGCGCGCCCAGTTGATCGAATTGACCCCCGACAGCTTAACCCGGTCGCGAAACGCCGTGTCGTTGAACATGGCTTTGACGAGGTTCTGGCAATCGTCGAAATTGCCCTTGATAGCGATCGCATGGACGTTCGACGCCCCCGCGGTCGTCATCTGCCGCTGCTGCACCGGCGAGACCTTGCCGTGCGGGAAGAGGATGAAGATGTCCGTCCTTTCCCGGCCGGCAAAGGCGTCGATCGCGGCACCGCCGGTATCGCCGGAGGTTGCCCCGACGATCGTCGCCCGTTCGCCGCGCTCGGCGAGCACATGATCCATGAGGCGCGCCAGCAATTGCATGGCGACGTCCTTGAAGGCGAGCGTCGAACCGTGGAAGAGCTCCATGACGAAGGAGTTGGGGCCGGTCTGGACAAGCGGGGCGATGGCCGGATGGCGGAAGGTCGCATAGGCCTCGTCGATCATCTCGCGGAACTTCGCGGCCGGAATTTCACCGTTCGTGAAGGGCTCGAGAACAGCGAAAGCGATTTCCTGATAGGACTTGCCGCGCAGCGCACGGATTTCCTTTTTCGAGAAGGCCGGCCATTCTTTCGGCAGGTAGAGGCCGCCGTCACGAGCAAGCCCTGCCAGAAGAGCGTCGCAGAAACCGAGGGGTGCTGCTTCCCCGCGCGTCGAAATATACTTCACCTTCTTCATCCTTCGTTACCGCATCTCAAAGTTACAGCAGACAGTCTGGCGGAGGACCGAGCCGCGCTATCACGCCGATATTGCATAACCCTTCAAGGAAGAACCGCCGCCCGGCCCCCTATTTGTTCCAGTTCGCCGTAAATCGCGCGGACATTTTTGTCACCATGGCAAATTTCCAAATGCTTCGGAAAGTGAGGCTTGCGATGGCCCGGCGGTCGATTTTTCGATTTGCCGCTGCTATAGACGATGCCCGAGGGTCGAGAAAGGCCCTCGAGGTTCGTCGGTCCGGAGGAGGAGGGGATTGCAGATGGGTTCCTGCTCCGGCCATCAAAGGATCGCGCCAGCTTCGGCCGAATTCGCCGCGGTTGCCGTGATCTCAAAGTCTCACCGGTTCAGTAGGGGTCGTGCAACGTGTCTGGCAAAGTGTCTCGCCATCTTATCGCAATGTCTGTCCTTTTGGTCGCCGCAGGCTGTAACAAAACGCAAGACGGCGGCGCCATCGAGGCCGGCGGCACCGCGAACGCACCGACGCCGGCGGTGATCCAGGCGGCTTGCCCGCCGGTGACGCTGCGGGACGGCACCGCCTCCTATCGCACCTATGCGAAGGGCGGCAAGGACGATCCGACCAAGGTGGTCTACCAGGCCTCGCTAGCCGATACCACGCGGCAATGCGTGCAGAGCGCGGACACACTGACGGTGACCGTGGTCGCCCAGGGCCGTGTCGTCGCCGGCCCCGCCGGCGGTCCGGGCAAGATTACCATGCCTATCCGCGTGGCGGCGACCGACGGGGAAAAGACGCTCTATTCCGAACTGACGCAATATCCGGTCGAAGTCCCGCCGGGCAGCACCAACACGCAATTCGTCTTCACCAAGGCCAACGTCACCCTGCCGGCCGGAGCCGGAGCCGATGCCAAGATCTTCGTCGGCTTCGACGAGGGACCGCAGAAGGCGAAGCAGTAGCAGGCCGCACAGGTGCGGGGGAGTTGCCCCTTACGCTGACCCGATACGGTGCCGCGAGTCCCCTTCGCCCCGCCTGCGGGGAGAAGGTGGCCGGCAGGCCGGATGAGGGGCAGACTCCAAGAAAAACAACTCTTTGCAGCCACTTATAAAAACGCCGAGGCAATGCCCGGCGTTTCCACGCGTCCGCGGCCGGGTTATTCGGCCGCCACGCTCTTGCCCGCTTCCCATTTGTACAGCGAGAAGCTCGGCGAGGTGAGATCGCCGCTCTCGCCATAGGTCAGCTTGCCGATGACCGTGTCGATCGCCTCGCCGGATTTGATCGCGGTCGCAACCGCGGTCGCATCCTCGGCCGAGCCTGCCTTCTCGATGCCGGCCTTGAGCACCTGGACGGCGGCATAGGCGTTGAGCGTGAAGGCTTCCGCCGGGATGTTCTTGACATTGAGCGCCTCGATCACCGGTGCGGCGGCCGGGTGGCGGGTGGCGTCGCTCGCATTCGTGTAGATCGTTCCCTCGGCAGCGTTGCCGCCGATCGCCCAAAACTCGGTGTTGGAGAGGCCGTCGCCGCCGATCAGCTGCGCATTGACGCCCTGGTCGCGCATCTGCCGGATCATCAGGCCGGCCTCGGCGTGGTAGCCGCCGAAATAGACGACCTCGACATTCTCGGCCTTGAGGCGTGTGACGATGGCGCTGAAGTCCTTCTCACCGGGGTTCAAGCCCTCGTAGACGACTTCCGTGATGCCGCCTGCGTTGATCGCCGCCTTGAAGCCATCGGCGAGGCCCTTGCCGTAAGCACCCTTGTCGTGCAGGACGGCGACGCGCTTGTCCTTGAGGTTCTTGACAACATAGTCGGCCGCGACCACGGCCTGCTGGTCGTCGCGGCCGCAGGTGCGCAGCACGTTCCAAAGCCCGCGGGTGGTAAGGTCGGGCGTGGTTGCTGTCGGCGTGACCATGAGGATGCCGTTCTCGGCGAGCACGTCGGATGCCGGCATCGCCGTGCCGGAAAGCACCGGCCCGACGACATAGCGCACGCTCTCTCCGGCGAGCTGGTTGGAAACGGAAACAGCCTGCTTCGGCTCGCCAGCATCGTCGACGATCTTGATGACGATCTTCTCGCCCTTGATGCCGCCGGCATTGTTGATTGCTTCGGCCGCTGCCTCGGCGCCGTTCTTCACCTGCTCGCCAAAGGCCGCGACCGGGCCGGTGAGCGGCGTGATCACGCCGATCGTGATATCGGCATGGGCGAGCGGCGCGAAGGCCACGCCGGCAGCCAGGGTTAGTCCGGTCAATAGTGAAAGACGCATCGTGGTTCCTCCTTGGAAATAACCTCTACAGCGCCCGGACATACGGAGGCCGCCATAGCGCTTTGAACTGCTGCGCGGCCCTACCCGGAACCATGCAGTGGTCGATCTTGATATAGCTCTCGTGCGCCGTTCGAAAACCCGCGGTTTCTCGCAGGAAACCATGGGTCTTCCACCGCATGCCGCCTTTCGAGGGCGCCGATGATAAGCGGCGCGAAGGGCCGTCGGAATTAGAGAGGGTGAGGGTCAGGCCGTCAGGGACTCGGACCATTCGGCAAGCGCGGCGACAACGCCGGGCAGGACGGCCATCCGCGAGATAACGGTCTCGGCGCCGGCCTCCGTCAGCTTGTCAGCATGCGAGGCATAGCTATGCGAGCCCCCCGTGAAGCCGACGACGCGCATGCCGGCGGCGCGCGCCCCGTGGACGCCGTGCACCGAGTCCTCGATGACGAGGACGCGTGCCGGGTCGACGCCGAACTGGGCGGCGCCATGCAGGAAGATGTCCGGCTTCGGCTTGACCCGGTCCGGGCCAAGATCGCGCGCCGAATAGATATGCTTGCCGAAATGATCCTGAATGCCGACCTTGCCGAGCATCGTTGCGAGCCGCGCTGAGGTCGAGTTCGAGCAGATGCAGTGCGGCAGCGTCAGCTGCAGCAGTACGGGCTTGACGCCGTCGATGATCTTGACGTCGCGGGCGAGCCGCTTGTCGAGAATGGTGTCGACGCGGTCGATCAAAGAAGCCGAGAGCGGAATGCTGGCTTCCTTCTCGATCGCCAGCAGCGTGTCGCGCCAGGTCATGCCGGCAAAGCGCTCGCTCATTTCCTCGACACTGATCGGGTAGCCGGCTTCCGTCAGAAGTCCGGCCTCGACTTCCGAGGCGATGATTTCCGAATCGACGAGCACGCCGTCGCAGTCAAAGATGATGAGATCGAAACCGGTCATTTTGCGTCCTTGGGAGAGGCGCGCCGCTGGCGGGGAGGAGGCTCGATGCGGCGCGAAAACAGGTCCGGGCAGATTTATACGATGGTGGATCAAAGCTCAACCTTTGGAAATCGTCTTGCGGAAATTGTGCCTTGCTCGACAGGCTCGGGCTGCACCTCTATCTGTAGCGCATGACAAACGAACGCGATGACACGATTGCAAGCCGGATCAGCCGGGCGCTCGCCGAAAGGATCATCTCCGGGGCGCTCTCTCCGGGCGAGCGGTTGCGTCAGGACCATGTTGCCGAGGAGTTCGGCGCGAGCCACGTGCCGGTGCGTGAGGCTTTCCGACGGCTCGAGGCGCAAGGCCTTGCCGTCAGCGAGCCGCGCCGGGGCGTGCGGGTCGCCTCCTTCGATCTCAAAGAGGTGCGCGAGGTGGCGGAGATGCGCGCGGCACTCGAGGTGCTGGCGCTCCGCCATGCCATACCCCACCTGGCACCCGCCATTCTCGATCGCGCCGAGGCGGCCACGGCCGCGGCGGACAGATCCCGCGACGTGCGTAGCTGGGAGGCGGCAAACCGAGCGTTCCACCGTTTGATCCTCGAGCCCTGTGCCATGCCGCGCCTGCTCGCCGCGATCGACGACCTTCATGCGGCAAGCGCCCGGTTTCTCTTCTCCGCCTGGCGATCCAGCTGGGAGGCACGCAGCGACCACGACCACCGCGCCATTCTTGCAGCGCTGCGCCAGGGGAGAGGCGAGGAGGCTGCCTCGATCCTCGAGCGCCATGTCGGCTGGATCGGCAAGACGCCGGTAAAGACCGCCGGCGGGGAAGTCCGCGACGCCTTTTCTATCGTCGGATAGCGGCGATCTGCCGTAAACTGCGACTTCGGAAACCGGGACGAGGTGACATTCCATGGTTCGCCTGCGCGGCCACCATCTCCTGTGTCTGCTGACCTATGTCGGCAAGGGCTACACGGCCGCCTTCACCCGCAACTATCTCGGGATCGCCGCCCGCCTTTCCTCCGGCGAGGCGATCGAAATCGTCCAAGGCCCGGACGATATCTGCGCTCCCATGCTGAATGATCCCGACGCCCATTGCCGGAACGACAGTGTTCTTGACCGTGACGACAAAGCCTTGACCGCCGTCGCCGATCTGCTGGGCATGTCGCTGACGGCCGGCTCGGTCCTCCAACTGGACGGCGAGCGCCTGGAGCGGCTGCGTGCCTCGTTTGCGGCAGACTCGATACGGGCAGCCTGCGAGGCGTGCGAATGGGCGCAGTTTTGCACACGGATCGCGGGCGACGGTTTTGCCGACGCGCTCGTCAAGGCCAAGCGCCTATAGCGGAAAGAGCTCCAGGAAGGCTTTTTCGCCCCTGTCGGTGAAACGGATCACGCGGCTGTCCTTCTCGCGTTTCGCCCAGCCGTTGTCGATGAACAGCCTGAGCAGCGCCACGCCGAGCGAGCCGGCGAGATGCGAACGGCGTTCGCTCCAGTCGAGGCAGGTTCGGCAGATCGGCCGTCGGGATTTTTGAAGCGCGGGGTAGTCGATGCCGAGCGCCTCGATGCGATGCCGTCCTGCATCGGTCAAGGCGAGGTCCTCTCCAGTCACTTCGATCTGGCGGTCCGCGACCAGACTGTCCAGCAGGCGCACGCCATAGTCGCCGGCGAGGTGGTTGTAGCAGATGCGCGCCTTTCTGAGCGCCGGATCCTTCGGCCCCAGCCGATGCCGCGTCAGGCCGCGGCTGGCGGCGAAACCCATGAGGCTTTCGAGCATCAGCCCAACCTCGTCTTCGGCCAAGGCATAGTAGCGATGCCGACCCTGCTTGCGCTGCGTCAGCAATCCGCCGGCCTCGAGCTTGGCGAGATGCGAGCTCGCGGTCTGCAGCGTGATGCCGGCGTGCGCCGCAAGCTCCGTTGGCGTCAGCGCCTGGCCGCCCATCAGCGCGGTCAGCATGTTGGCGCGGGCCGGATCGCCGATCAGCGATCCGATGAGGGCGATATCGGGACCTTCCTTCATACTTCGATCGTAGTCGAAGCATTCCGGCCGAACAAGCGGGCATGATGCAAATCATCAACAAGGAGAAGATCATGATCACCTGCTTCATTCGCTACGAGATCGATCCCTTCCGCAAGGAGGATTTCGCTACCTATTCCCGCAATTGGGGCGAGGCCATTCCACGCTGCGGTGCTGACCTCATCGGCTATTTCGGTCCGCACGAAGGCTCGGCGACGACCGCCTATGGCGTCTACAACATCGAAAGCCTCGCCGCCTACGAGGCGTACCGGGCGCGTCTTGCCGCCGATCCGCTCGGCCGCGAGAATTACGAATTCGCGCGGCGCGAGCGTTTCATCCTCAAGGAGGACCGCATCTTCCTGAAGAACGTCTCGCTGCCACATGGGAAGGAGTGATGCGATGATCGCGGTGATTTTTGAGGTTCTGCCGGCCGAGGGCAAGCGCGAAGCCTATCTCGCCCTTGCCGCCGACCTGCGGTCGCTGCTCGACGGGATAGACGGCTTCATCTCGATCGAGCGATTCCAGAGCCTTACCGATCCGAACAAGCTGCTGTCGCTCTCCTTCTGGCGCGACGAAGCGGCGGTGAAGGCCTGGCGCAATGGTGCGGAACATCGCGCGGCACAGGCCGCGGGGAGGAATGGCGTCTTCGCCGACTATCGCCTGCGGATCGCGGCGGTCGTTCGCGACTACGGCCTCAACGAACGGCATGAGGCGCCAGCGGACAGCCGGGAGTGGCACGAGCACGATACGAACTGAACGAGAGGGGCATGGCAGCGACGCAAATTTCCCGGGCGGCCTTCAAGCTTTGGTAACCATCTTCGGTAACCATAAGTGCTATAGTCAGTCCCGAGTAAGCGTATTTGCGAGTTGCCCATGTCTTCAGTTGTTTCGCTTGCCGAAATCTCCCGAGCCGCCCGTCCGCTGAGCTGGTTGGACAGCATCATCAAAGGAGATTGCGTGTCTGCGCTGAACGCGCTCCCCGACAATTCGGTCGACGTCGTCTTCGCCGATCCGCCCTATAATCTGCAGCTGGGCGGCATGCTGCACCGGCCGGACCAGTCGCTGGTCGACGCTGTCGACGACGAATGGGACCAGTTCGCTTCCTTCGAGGCCTATGATGCCTTCACCCGCGCCTGGCTGCTTGCCTGCCGCCGCGTGTTGAAGCCGACCGGCACACTCTGGGTAATCGGCTCCTACCACAATATCTTCCGGGTCGGCGCGATCCTGCAGGACTTGCATTTCTGGATCCTGAACGACATCATCTGGCGCAAGACCAATCCGATGCCGAACTTCAAGGGTCGCCGCTTCCAGAACGCCCACGAAACGCTGATCTGGGCGACGCCGAACGCCAAGGCCAAGGGCTACACCTTCAATTACGAGGCGATGAAGGCCGCGAACGACGACGTGCAGATGCGCTCCGACTGGCTGTTCCCGATCTGCTCCGGTTCGGAGCGGCTGAAGGGCGACGACGGCAAGAAGGTGCATCCGACGCAGAAGCCGGAAGCGTTGCTCGCCCGCATCCTGATGGCTTCGACCAAGCCCGGCGACGTGGTGCTCGATCCCTTCTTCGGCTCCGGCACCACCGGCGCGGTTGCCAAGCGCCTCGGCCGCCATTTCGTCGGCATCGAGCGCGAACAGGACTATATCGACGCCGCAGCCGAACGCATCGCCGCAGTCGAGCCCCTCGGCAAGGCGACGCTGTCCGTGATGACCGGTAAGAAGGCCGAACCGCGCGTCGCTTTCAATACGCTCGTCGAGAGCGGCTTGATCAAGCCCGGCACGGTGCTGACCGATGCTAAGCGCCGCTACAGCGCCATCGTGCGCGCCGACGGCACGCTTGCCTCTGGCGGCGAGGCCGGCTCGATCCACCGCCTCGGCGCCAAGGTTCAGGGCCTCGACGCCTGCAACGGGTGGACGTTCTGGCATTTCGAAGAAGGGAATACTCTGAAGCCGATCGACGAACTCAGATCCGTCATTCGAAATGACCTGGCAAAACTGAACTGATCAACCAGTTCCGCTTGGGTCTTCGAAAAAGCGCTCTGCCCGGTTTTGTACCTTCAGTCCCGGGAGGAGAGCTTTAAACGCCCGGAATCCGTAAGGGATTCCGGGCGTTTGTATGAGGTGGGATGCCCTCCCGCTGCCGCGACCTTCTCCCTTGACGGGGAGAAGGGGCACGCCGCGCCGCCTCAGAGGAAGAAATCGTCGACCCGCAGGCTGGTGACGCCGTTCACCTTGATCTGGAAGTCGGCATAGCCGTCGCCATTGACGTCGCCGGACAGGACGCCGGAGCGGAAGTTCAGTTCGCCGGCGTCTCCCGAAAACGCGCTGCCGCCGATGAAGGTGAATTTCTGATTGCCGCTCCAGGTCGTGTCGGCATCGATCGTCGAAAGGTCGATGACGTCGAACTCGGAGCGGCGGAAATCGGCGATCACGTCGCGGCGGGAGCCGACCACCGATTCGGAGATCGCGTTGAAATCGAAGTTGTCGGTGCCGGTCCCGCCGACCAGATAGTCGAAGCCACTGCCGCCGCGCATGATATCGGCGCCGGAGCCGCCATAGAGATCGTCGTCACCGCTGCCGCCGTCGAGGAAGTCGTCGCCGGCGAGGCCCTCGATAATGTCGTGGCCGCCCAGCCCGCGCAGCGTGTTGGCAACAGAACTGCCGGTGATATCGTCATGGCCGTAATTCGTGCCGGTGGCGTTCTCGATGCTAATGAGGTCCTCGCGCCGGCCGCTGCCGGTGGTCGCGTATTTGTTGCCGAGGTCGATCGTCACGCCCTTGCCGCGCTCCGAGCTCCAGTCGTCCTGGAACTGGTAGCTGACGGTGTCGATGCCGGTGCCGCCGTTGAAGTAGTTGTTGAATCCGGCCGAGAGGAAGGTGTCGTTGCCACTTTCGCCGTAATAGTCGCTGGCATAGCCGTCGATTTCGAAGCGGTCATTGCCGCTGCCGGCATAGACGACATCGTAGGAGCTCGTGTCGCGTGCCCGGATGTCGGCAACATAGATGTCGTTTCCGGCACCCATATAAATGTCGTTGCCGCCCTCGTAGGAATTCACCACGAGATCATTGCCGTAGCCCGCATCGACGTAGTTGTATCCGCCGTAGCTGTCGGTCCTGTTCAGGTAGATGTCGTCGTCGCCGTCATAGCCATAGATTTCGACCTCGATATAGCTGTTCTGCTTGAGGATATCGGCGTAATTAGTACCGTAGATGCGCGTGACCATTAGCTCGACCTTTTCAGCGAAGGCGTTGAAATCTAACGCGGATCATGGAGGAGCAAAGCTGAATGGCGGGTGAACCGAATGCGGCGTTTTCGTGAATTCGCTGGCCGGTTCGGCGGTCAGGATCGCGCTATCAGGCCTGGGTCGCCACTGCCGGACCGACACCGTCAAGCACGTCCAACGGTTGCACGCCATAGGCTGCCAGATCGGCCCTCAGCCTTTGGGCATCGACGAAGTGCACGGCCTGCCAGCCCGCCGCCCGGGCGCCTTCAACATTGGCCAGGCTGTCGTCGATGAAGATCGTCGCCGCGGGGTCGAGACCGAAGGTACGGGCATGGGTCCAGTAGATTTCGACATCCGGCTTGATCAGCCCGACGTCGCCCGAAACCGTAACGCCGCGCGGCAGCGTCAGGAAGGGAAAGCGCTTCTGCGCCTCGCGGAACGTGTCGGAGGCGAAGTTGGTCAGCATCGTCACGTCGCGGCCTTCGGCGATCAGGCTTTCCATCAGCGCGACCGTATCTTCATAGGCGTGCGGCACCATCTCGTGCCAATGCCGGCGGAAGGCGCGGATATGCTCTTGCCGTTCCGGATGCTCCTCGATCAACAGCGCCTCGGCCTCCTCCCAGGAACGGCCCCGGTCCTGTTCGATGTTCCAGTCGTGGGTACAGACATTGGCGAAGAACCAGCTGCGTTCCGCCTCGTCCGGGATGATCCGCGCGTAGGGGATCTGCGGATCGTAATGGATCAGCACCTTGCCGATGTCGAAAACGATGTGGCGGATGTCGACGCTGCTCATTGGTAATCCTGCGGCGGGTTGAACGAGGTTGCGGCCTTGCCTTACACGGCTTTGAATGCGTGCGGTATAGCCTGCGTGATTGCTTTTTTCATGACGGTCGGCAATGCCTGCCCCTTCAAAGACGCGATCGGCTCCCACCAGCCCTCGGCGCAGGCCACGGCCTTCGCGACTTTGGCACGGTAGACCGAGAGGCGCAGTTCGAAATGCGTGAAGACATGCGTGACAGTGCCGCAGGCTTCCCAGGCGGCCGCGAAAGGCTGCGCCTCTACCGAGGTCTCGCCGTCGCGGCGCGCGGTCCAGCCCGTGCCCGGCACTTCCGTCATGCCGCCAAGGAGGCCCGTCTCGGCGCGCTTGCGCAGATAGACGGCATTAGCACCATCGATCGCCACGAAGGCGGCGCCGAGGCGCAGCGGCTTTTCCTTCTTCGCCCCCTTACGCGGAAACGTCTCGGGATCGGCGACGGCGAGCGCCCGACAGTTCGAGCGGAAGGGACAGAGCGCGCAGGCGGGGCGCTTCGGCGTACAGATCGTGGCACCGAGATCCATCATCGCCTGGGCGAAATCACCCGGCCGGTCGGACGGCGTCAGTTCCGAGACGAGCCGGCGCATTTCCGGCTTGGCGGCGGGAAGCGGCGTCTCGATCGCATAGAGGCGGGAAATCACCCGCTCGACATTGCCGTCGAGCACGGCGCTCCTGCGGTTGAAGGCGATCGCCGCAACCGCGGCCGCTGTATAGTCGCCGATGCCGGGAAGGGCTTTCAGTCCTTCCTCCGTCTCCGGGAAGCGGCCGCCATGGTCGCGCGCCACCGCCTCGGCGCATTTCTTCAGATTGCGCGCCCTGGCATAGTAGCCGAGGCCGGCCCAGGCCTTCATCACCTCTTCGGTTTCGGCGGCGGCCAGGTCTTCAACCGTCGGCCAGTGCCTTAGAAACTTGTCGAAATAGGCCTTGACCGCCTGCACGGTGGTCTGTTGCAGCATGACTTCGGACAGCCAGACATGGTAGGGATCGGCGACGGCGCCGCGCGCTGCCATCGGCGGCGAGACACGCCACGGCAGATCGCGATGGTGGCGATCGTACCAGTTGAGCAGCACGGTGGCGGCTTCGGCCGCCTTTAGCGTGTCGAGCGTCATTTGCCGGAGAGTCCCTTTCCGGCCTATACTTGGCCGACGCCCGCTTGGGCTTCAAGGCTCGATCGAAGTTGCGAACAGAAAGTCGTTCCGGTGAGTGAAGCGAAGTCCCGGAAGGGGGTTGTGCAGATCAGCGAGGTTGCGAACGGGCTGATCGATCCGGTGCTGGCCAAGCGCGCCGGCATCAACACGATGCTGCTCGGCTCCTGGGACGAGATCGCCGGCGCGGAGTTCGCCGACTGCACGCGGCCGGAAAAGATCGCCTGGCCGCGGCGCGCCTCGGAGATCGGCAGCGATGGCGGCTACCAGCCCGGCATGCTGACGGTTGCCTGTGAAGGCGCAAGGGCGCTTTTCCTGACCCACGCCCAGGGCGAACTGATCCAGCGCATCAACGGCTTTTTCGGCTTCCATGCGATCGGTCAGCTTCGAATCGTCCAGAAGCCTGTCGCACCGCCGCCCAAGCCCTACCGGCGGCCGCGGCCGCTGACCGGCGAACCGGCACGCCGGCTCGACACCATGGTTGAAGGCATCGAGAGCGAGGCGCTGAAGGCCGCACTGAAGCGGCTCGGCACGGCGGTCCTGTCTCAGCGCCGCAAGTAGTTCACCATCAAGGGGTCACAATTCTTTGAATTCAGTTGAAACAGTGCCCCTTGTCGCCTTGCACTGAGCAAGTTATCGAAATCACAACTCAATTTTCCCCTCCTAGAACACGGGTCCTTCCATGTCCGCTTCCGAAACGAGCCTTCCGAAACGCCTGCTGAGCGGTGTCGCCGTCGCGGCGATTGCCCTGGTGCTTGCAGCCTGCAGCGAAGAAAAGAAGGAGGCGGCTTCCAAGGCGCCGGCTGAAACAACGGCCAGCGCGGACGCGACGACCACCGGCTCCACCGCCGCGACGCCGGCCGCTTCCGGCCAGGCGAAGCCCGCCGCCACCGAGGTCGCGCAGTCTTCCGCCCCGACCGCCAAGGCCGAGTTGCCGCAGTCGGAAGGCAGCGTCGACGTGCAGAAGCTGATGGAGCCCGGCGCGCTTCCGGAAATGGCGCTCGGCGAGGCCAATGCGCCGGTAACGATCGTCGAATACATGTCGATGACCTGCCCGCACTGCGCCAACTTTCACAACAAGACCTTCGACGCCATCAAGACGAAATATGTCGACAGCGGCAAGGTGCGCTTTGTCATCCGCGAATTCCCCTTCGACCCGCGCGCCGCGGCCGCCTTCATGCTGGCGCGCTGCGCTCCGGAGGGACAGTATTTCCCGATGATCTCCATGCTGTTCAAGCAGCAGGAACAATGGGCCGCCGCGGAAAACGGCCGCGATGCACTGCTGCAGATGTCGAAACTCGCCGGTTTTACACAGGAGAGCTTCGAGGCCTGCTTGACGAACCAAAAACTTCTGGATGATGTGAACGCAGTCATGCAGCGCGGCGCCAAGGAGTTCGGAGTGAAATCGACGCCGACCTTTTTCGTGAATGGCGAGCACTATTCGGGGGACATGTCGGTTGACGTTATGTCGGCCCTCATCGACAGCAAGCTCTGATCCTTCGCTCTTCCTGACAACGGGCGACGGCTGCGGCCGTGCGCCCGTTTCTTATGTTCGGGAACCCGTGAGGTTTGGCCGTGCCTCACACTGACGTTCCGCCGAAAACTCGCTCCAATGCGCGCCGCATGCGGAGTGTGATGACCGACGCCGAGGTCAAGCTGTGGAACGAGTTGCGCGCACATCGACTGATGGGCCTCGGCTTTCGCCGACAGGTTCCGGTCGCGGGTTATATCGTCGATTTCGCTTGCCCCGCACATCGACTGATCATCGAAGTCGATGGTGCGCAGCATGCGAAACCGGGTGATGCCGACTACGATCGGCAGCGTACGCTCCGACTGGAGACCGCTGGCTGGACTGTCTTGCGTTTCTGGAATGACGACGTGCTGCGCGACATTGACAAATGTGTGCGAGCATATCGTTCGGGTTATCGGGAAGGGGACATTCGAGTGATGCGCTCGTGGCTCACCCCCCTCTGCCCTGCCGGGCATCTCCCCCACAAGGGGGGCGATCGGCAAGTGGCGATGTCCCGCTCGACCAAATACCTCTCGCTTGGGTCATTTTTAGTGGGGCTTTCGGCACATTCGGCTTTGATGTCGCGGAAGCCCATGCGTCTAGCCGACCTCCCCCCTTGCGGGGGAGATGCCCGGCAGGGCAGAGGGGGGTGCAGCGCGGTCGCCGCACATCGCAAAGGGGGGTATCGCGCCCCATGAAATTCAACAAGCTGCGCCTGCTCGGCTTCAAATCCTTCGTCGAACCGACCGAATTCATCATCGAACGGGGCTTGACCGGCGTCGTCGGGCCGAATGGCTGCGGCAAGTCCAACCTCGTCGAGGCGCTGCGCTGGGTGATGGGAGAGAACTCCTACAAGAACATGCGCGCCTCCGGCATGGACGACGTGATCTTTTCCGGTTCGGGCAACCGGCCGGCGCGCAATACCGCCGAGGTCGGTCTTTACCTCGACAATGGCGACCGCACGGCGCCCGCCGCGTTCAACGACAGCGACGAGATCCAGGTGACGCGCCGGATCGAGCGCGAGCAGGGATCGGTCTACCGGATCAACGGCAAGGAGGCGCGGGCAAAGGACGTCCAGCTGCTCTTCGCCGACGCCTCGACTGGCGCCCGCTCGCCGTCGATGGTCGGGCAGGGCAGGATCGGCGAGCTGATCGCCGCAAAGCCGCAAGCCCGCCGGCAATTGCTCGAAGAGGCAGCCGGCATTTCCGGCCTGCACTCGCGCCGTCACGAGGCCGAGCTGCGGCTGAAGGCGGCGGAGACCAATCTCGAACGGCTCGATGACGTCACCTCGCAGCTCGAAAGCCAGATCGAGAGCCTGAAGCGCCAGTCGCGTCAAGCCAACCGCTTCAAGATGCTGTCGGCGGAAGTCCGCCGTCACGAGGCGATCCTGCTCCACATCCGCTGGGTACAGGCGAAGGAGGCCGAAGCCGAGGCGACCAGCCAGTTGAACCAGATCACCGCGCTCGTCGCCGAAAAGGCACAGGCGCAGATGGAAGCGGCCAAGCATCAGGCGATCTCGAGCCTCAAGCTGCCGGAGCTGCGCGAGAACGAGGCGAAGCTTGCAGCAGCGCTGCAGCGCCTGCAGATCGCCCGCGCGCAGCTCGAAGAAGATGCCGGGCGCATTCTGCGCCGGCGCGACGAATTGCAGCGGCGGCTCTCGCAGCTTGCCGAGGATATCGCCCGCGAGGATCGGCTCATCGCCGACAATGCCGGCATCCTTGCCCGCCTCGACCTGGAGGAGGAAGAGCTGCGCGACGCGCTCGCCGAGGCGGACGAGCGTGCCGCGGAGGCGCGAGAAAGGCTGGAGGACGCCAACGAAAGGCTTTCCGGCAGCGAAGCCGATCTCGCCGGGCTTACCGCCGAGCGCGCCGAAGCGCAAGCGGCGCGCAACCAGCTCGACAGGACGCTGCGCGACCTCGCCGAGCGGCAGGCGCGCCTTGCCCGTCAGCTCGCCGATCAGGGGCGCGACCTCGAAAGCCTCGACCGGCAGATGGCGGCCCTCCCGGACCCGCACGAGAAGCAGGGGCAGGTGGAGGCCGCGGAAGCGGCGCTGGAAGAGGCCGAGGCGGTGGTCGTCGCCGTGGAGGAAAACCTTGCCGAAGCGCGGGCGGAAGAAGCGGCGGCCCGCCAGCCCGTCGACCAGGCGCGGGCGCGGCTGAACGGCATTGAAACCGAGGCGCGCACGATCCGCCGGATGCTGGAAGCGGCCGGCGCCAGCGCCTATCCGGCGGTCGTCGAGGATATGAAGGTGGAGCGCGGCTTCGAGACGGCGCTCGGCGCAGCATTGGGCGACGACCTCGATTCGCCGCTGGAGCAGGCGGCTGCCGCCCATTGGCGCATGCCCGGCGACCACGCCGACGACCCCGCCTTGCCCGGCGGTGCCTTGCCGCTCAGCGACTATGTCAGCGCCCCGGAGGCGCTGGGCCGCACGCTCCGCCAGATCGGCATCGTCGGAAACGAATCCGAGGCTGAGCGCCTGTTGCCGCTCCTGAAGTCCGGCCAGCGGCTGGTGACGAAGGAAGGCGCTGTCTGGCGTTGGGATGGGCACGTCACCGGCTCGGAAGCGCCGAGTGCTGCCGCCTTGAGGCTCGCGCAGAAGAACCGCCTTTCCGAGCTCGAGGCGGAGGCCGAGGATGCGGCTGAGGTGCTGCGCCGGGCGGAGGCGGATCTCGCCGCCGCCGGCGCGCGCATTCGTGCCGAGGACGAGCGGCTGCGGCTGTCGCGCGATGCCCAGCGGATGATCTCCAGGCAGCTCGCCGAGGCGCGCGACGCTCTAGCTGCGGCCGAACGTGCCTCCGGTGATCTCGTTCGCCGCCGGGCGGTGCTTGCCGAGACGAAGCTTCAGCTCGAGGCTCAGGTCGAAGAGGCGGCCGAGCAGATCGAGGCGGCGAACGACGCACTGGCCGAGGCGTCCGACCCCTCGGAACTCGAGCTGCGGCTGCGCACCCGGACGGCGGAGGTTGCGACGGACCGCGCCGCGGTCGCCGAAGCGCGCGCCGCGCATGACGGACTTGCCCGCGAAAACGAGGCGCGCCTGCGCCGGCTGACGGCGATCGCTGCGGAACGCGAGACCTGGCGGGCGAGGGCGGCGAGCGCCGAGGAGCACATCGCGACACTGCGCGACCGCGAGGCGGAAGCGCGCGAGGAGGTCGAGGAGCTCGTCGACGCACCCGACGAGTTCGACGACAAGCGCCGCGCCCTGGCAAACGAGTTGCAGAAGGCGGAGACGGCGCGCCGCCAGTCGGCCGACATCCTCGCCGAGGCGGAGACCCGCCAGCGTGAAGCCGATCGCCTTGCCGCGGCGGCGCTCTCGGAACTCGCGGAAGCGCGCGAAAAGCGCGGCCGAGCCGAGGAACGGCTCGTCTCGGCCCGCGAGCGGCGCGTCGAGGTCGAGGCGCGCATACTGGAGGCGCTTTCCTGCGCACCGCACGAGGCGATGCGCCTCACGGGACTGGCCGCCGATGCGGCGTTGCCCGACATGCGAGCCGTCGAGCGTGAGCTTGAGCGGCTGAAGATCGAGCGGGAGCGCCTCGGCGCCGTCAACCTGCGTGCCGACGAGGAGCAGAAGGAGCTTTCTGAACGGTTGGCGGCACTTCTTAAGGAGCGCGATGACGTCATCGAGGCGATCCGCAAGCTCCGGAGCGCCATCCAGAACCTCAATCGCGAGGGACGCGAACGGCTGATTGCCGCCTTCGACGTGGTCAATGTCCAGTTCCAGCGGCTCTTCACCCATCTCTTCGGCGGCGGCACCGCGGAACTGCAACTGATCGAGAGCGACGATCCGCTGGAGGCCGGCCTCGAAATCCTCGCCCGGCCGCCGGGCAAGAAACCGCAGACCATGACCTTGCTTTCCGGCGGCGAGCAGGCGCTGACGGCGATGGCGCTGATCTTCGCCGTCTTCCTCACCAATCCCGCGCCGATCTGCGTGCTCGACGAAGTCGACGCACCGCTCGACGACCACAATGTCGAGCGCTACTGTAACCTGATGGATGAAATGGCCGCCTCGACCGAGACGCGCTTCATCATCATCACCCATAACCCGATCACCATGGCCCGCATGAACCGCCTGTTCGGCGTCACCATGGCCGAGCAGGGTGTTTCGCAGCTTGTCTCCGTCGACCTGCAGACGGCCGAGCGCATGCGCGAAGCGGTCTGAACCGGCGGGCCATCCGCAGACGAGAGAGGCGACAGGCGCTGCTGCATTTTTGATGCACTGCAGCAAAAATCTTCGCCGGGTGCATTTTCAGGCCGAACCATATACTGTAGATCGTCCATCGAACTGTTTCTGGGTGGAGAACAGGCATGACGAAATGGGTCTACACCTTCGGCGGAGGCAAGGCCGAAGGGAGTGCGGGGGATCGCAACAGGCTGGGCGGCAAGGGCGCGAACCTTGCCGAAATGTGCAATCTCGGCCTGCCGGTGCCCCCCGGCCTGACCATCGTCACGGATGCCTGCAACAGCTATTTCGACAACGGCCGGGAAATGCCCGAAGGCCTGCGCGAGCAGGTCCGCGAGGGCATTGCCCGGATGGAAGAGATCACCGGGCGCGTTTTCGGCGATACGGACCATCCGCTGCTTCTCTCGGTCCGTTCCGGCGCCCGCGCCTCGATGCCCGGCATGATGGATACAGTCCTCAATCTCGGTCTCAACGATCAGTCGGTGCACGCGCTCGGACACGATGCCGGCGACGCGCGCTTCGCCTGGGACAGCTACCGCCGCTTCATCCAGATGTATGGCGACGTCGTGATGGGCGTGGATCACGAGATCTTCGAAGAAATCCTCGAGGAAGAGAAGGCGCGGCTCGGCCACGAGCAGGATCCGGAGCTTTCGGCCGTCGAGTGGCAGCATGTCATCTCCCGCTACAAGGAAGCGATCGAGGAGGTGCTCGGCGAGCCCTTTCCGCAGGATCCGGAAGTCCAGCTCTGGGGTGCGATCGGCGCGGTCTTCTCGAGCTGGATGAACCCGCGTGCCATCACCTACCGGCATCTGCACGCCATTCCGGCCGCCTGGGGCACCGCCGTCAACGTTCAGGCGATGGTGTTCGGCAATCTCGGCAATTCGTCGGCAACCGGCGTCGCCTTCACCCGCAACCCGTCGACCGGCGCAAAGGAACTCTACGGCGAATTCCTGGTCAATGCGCAAGGGGAGGACGTGGTCGCCGGCATCCGCACGCCCCAGAACATCACCGAGGCCGCCCGGATCGCGTCCGGCTCCGATAAGCCGTCGCTGGAAAAGCTGATGCCGGAGGGCTTCGCCGAGTTCGAGGCGATCTGTCAGACGCTTGAGCGCCACTACCGCGACATGCAGGACCTCGAATTCACCATCGAGCGCGGCAAGCTCTGGATGCTGCAGACCCGCTCCGGCAAGCGCACCGCCAAGGCGGCGCTGAAGATCGCCGTCGACATGGCCGAGGAGGGCCTGATTTCCAAGGAAGAGGCCGTGGCGCGCATCGATCCGGCTTCGCTCGACCAGCTCCTGCATCCGACCATCGATCCGCATGCCCGCCGCGACATCATCGGCTCGGGGCTGCCGGCCTCGCCGGGGGCGGCGACGGGCGAGATCGTCTTCACCTCCGAGGAGGCGGTGCAGGCCGTCAAGGAAGGCCGCAAGGTCATCCTGGTCCGAGTCGAGACGAGCCCGGAGGACATCCACGGCATGCATGCGGCTCAGGGCATCCTGACGACACGCGGCGGCATGACGAGCCACGCCGCCGTCGTCGCCCGCGGCATGGGCACGCCTTGCGTCTCCGGCGCCGGCAGCATCCGCGTCGATCAGCGGGGCGAGCTGCTGATCACCGCGAGCGTCACCCTGAAGAAGGGTGAGGTGATCACTATCGACGGATCGTCGGGCCAAGTGCTGAAGGGCGAGATCGCCATGCTGCAGCCGGAGCTTTCGGGTGATTTCGGCAAGATCATGCAATGGGCCGACCAGAGCCGCCGGATGACGGTGCGCACCAATGCCGAGACGCCCGCCGATGCGCGTGCCGCCCGCTCCTTCGGCGCCGAAGGCATTGGCCTCTGCCGCACAGAGCACATGTTCTTCGAGGACGACCGCATCAATGTGATGCGCGAGATGATCCTCGCCGAGGACGAGGAGGGCCGGCGTGCGGCACTTGCGAAGCTCTTGCCGATGCAGCGCTCCGACTTCGTCGAGCTCTTCTCGATCATGCACGGCCTGCCGGTGACGATCCGCCTTCTCGATCCGCCGCTGCACGAATTCCTGCCGAAGACCGATGAGGAAATTGCCGAAGTCGCCGGCGTTCTGGCGCTCGACCCGGCGCATCTGCGTCAGCGGGTCGATGCGCTGCACGAGTTCAATCCGATGCTCGGCCATCGCGGCTGCCGGCTCGCGATCTCCCATCCGGAAATCGCCGAAATGCAGGCCCGCGCCATTTTTGAGGCGGCGGTCGAGGCGGCGCGCAGCACAGGTGCGCCGGTGGTTCCCGAGATCATGGTCCCGCTCGTCGGGCTGCGCGCGGAACTCGACTATGTCAAGGAACGGATCGATGCGGTCGCCAAGGAAGTGATCGGCGAGGCAGGCATCGGCATCGATTATCTGGTCGGCACGATGATCGAACTGCCGCGCGCCGCCTTGCGCGCCGACGTGATTGCCGAAGCGGCCGATTTCTTCTCCTTCGGCACCAATGACCTGACGCAGACGACCTTCGGTATTTCGCGCGACGATGCGGCCCAGTTTCTGGCCACCTATCAGCAGAAGGGCATCATCGAGCAGGATCCGTTCGTCTCGCTCGACTTCGACGGCGTAGGCGAACTGATCCAGCTTGCCGCCGAGCGCGGCCGCCGCACCAAGAACGGCCTGAAGCTCGGCATTTGCGGCGAGCATGGCGGCGATCCGGCGTCAATCCGCTTCTGCGAGGAGGCCGGGCTCGACTATGTTTCCTGCTCGCCCTTCCGCGTGCCGATCGCCCGGCTGGCGGCCGCACAGGCGGCGATCAAGGGCAACGGCAAGACCGAGGCGCTGGCGGCAAGTTGACGGCTGGCCTGCGTCCGCCTTAATACCAATACGGTCTTCGCAACAGTATGTCGCTTTCGTAGCGGAAGGCGCGCGCTTCGGCGCGGCGGTCGAGTTCTATGCGTTGCAGGCAGGTGGCGAACGCATCCGTGCCGCGGCGAAAGCCATAGGAGGCGCAGGTCGTTTCGTCCCTTGCGCGCCGCTCCTGCGGGGACACCGTCTGGCAGCCGGCAAGCACTATTCCTGTTGCAGCGAGTGTCAGCAGTCTGATTGTCGTCGTATTCATTCCTGCCTCCTGATCGGCGCTCGCTCGCGCAACTGAGATCGGCGGCATGTCGGCTCGTCCTCCGCGCGATGAAATTGCTAGTGCATGTCTTTCTCCTTAAATCGTCCTCGATTTAAGGACAAAGGCATGCAGCAATTCAAAGTGCTACAGCGGCCTTTGCGCGTCTGACAAGACGCCCGACGCTGTAGGCAGGAAGGACGCATGGTTGCGGGTCTGCGGGCGCGATTCAACGGCAACAAGAATATCATGCGCCGCTGGATAGTGGCGATTAATCTCGGCTGCTTCAGATCCGCTCGAGCACGCCGACGAAAGCCTCGGCGAAACTGGTGAGACCGGCGGTGCGCTCGCTCGGCTGCTCGACGCGGATCGAACTTCCATCCTCATTCAGGCAGACGAAGAGGATCGTTTCCGCCTGATCGCCGGCCGTGCCGTGGCGGAGGACGGCAATGGTCAGGCAATTGTCGACAAGGCCGGAGGCAGGCAGGACGAAGAGGAACTCGCCGCCGATCTCGGCGGCAACCGTGCGGACAAAGGACGAGAAATCATCCTTGTTGCCGGAGAAGCGGTCGAGGGAGAGCTCGAGTTCGAGCAGCGCCATTGGAAGGGCAGCGTCTCCGCCGGGCGGCGGAGGGGCGGCAACGGCGATTTCCGAACGTGTCTCCGATGCGGTCATGATCTCTCTCCGTTGTCACGGCGCCTCTATGCCGCCGTGTGTCTTTTCAGGCAGGCGGAGGCCGTTGGCCTACTTTGATCTGCTGCCAGTTTCCCTGGGCGCTGGTCGGCGCGGCAACCGGCAAGGCTGCCGAATGTTCAACTGAAATAACTGGTTAACGAGAATGGCGAATTTGCGGCAGAAATACAACCGATGCGCTCATACTCTTTTCGGGCGAATTCAAGGCGTGCAAAAGCGCGTGGTTCCCACGGAAAGCGCCATGGTCTACAGCGCCGCGCGCCTAATGAGACGCGCAAACGTAGCACTTTGAATTGCTGCATGATTCTGTCCCTAAATCGATTCCGATTTGGGGGATCTTGCATTAAGAAGGGCAAAGACTTTTCCGCGGGGATTGATTCCGTTTCATGATGGTCCGCTACGAGCGTCCCTATTCCCATGCCGCCCACTGGGCGCGACGGTTCGCCCGCATAGGCTTCGTCATTTTCGTGCTGTCGCTTGCCGCGCACCGCTTCGGCCCCTTGACCACCCCGCATTTTCTGGCGCTGGCAGGCTTTGCCGTGGCTTTCGCCCTAGTGGCCGTCCTGCTTGCGGCAATCGGTCTGACGCGCCTTTGGCGGGTTGCGGCAATCGGCGGGACCGCTTCGGTCTCGGCGCTCTTCTATGCGGCGCTCCCGCTCGGCTTTTTCTTCTATGGGGCGGCGCAATATCTGACGCGCCCGGCGATCTACGATGTGAGTACCGATACGGCGACGCCGCCGCCCTGGATCAAGGCGCCCGTCGTCGAGGAGAGCTGGATCAAACGCCGGCCGATCGTGACGCCCGGGGATCGCGAAGCGCAGATCGCGGCCTATCCGGGGCTCACGGGACGGCGTTACGACGGCGCGCTTGACCGCGTTTTCCAGGGCGTCCGCAAGGTCGTCGAGGCAGCGCGGGTCGGCATCACCGCGGAACTCGGCGTCGAAAACGCACGTGCCGATCTCGAGGATCTTGCCGTTGGCCCCAGCGAGGGGGCGGACACGAGCCGGGGACCGGAGGCCATTCCGGTTCCGGCTACGCGCCCGGCGCCCGATATCGATGTCGGCATACCGGGGCGCCAAGCCAGCGATATCGTTCTACAGGGGGAATGGCGCACGCTGATCGTCGGCTTCCGTTTCGACGTGCTGATCCGGCTGCGTGAAGAGGCGGAAACCACGCTCGTCGACCTGCGCGTCGCCTCGCGCTACGGCCAGCACGATCTCGGCATGGGCGCCAGTTTCGCGGAAGAGTTCTTGCGCGCGCTCGATGCCGAGCTTCTTGGGATTGCTGGCGATTAATCTCGCTCAGGCGACCAGCCGGTATTCGCCAAGAAGCGATGGCGGGCCGTTGGTCTCGATGCGGCCCTGTTCGATCAGGTCCTCGATATGGGCGAGCACCGAAAGCGCCGCTGCGCCGTGCAGACGCGGATCGGTCGAGGCGTAGATCACCTTCACCATGTCGGGAATATTCCGGTCGCCGGCGCGCAGCCGCTCCAGCACGGCGCGTTCGCGCATCTTACGGTGCGCCTTGAGGGCCCGCAGGAAGGAGGCGGGCTCGCTCACCGGGCCGCCATGGCCGGGCAAATAGAGCCGGTCGTCGCGCAAGAGCAGCTTGTCGAGCGAGGCCATATAGTCGGCCATGGCGCCGTCCGGCGGTGCGACGATGGTCGTTGCCCAGGCCATCACGTGATCGGCGGAAAACAGAATGCCGGTGCCGTCGAGCCCGAAGGCCATGTGGTTGGCGGTGTGTCCCGGCGTGGCGATCGCCGTCAGGCTCCAGCCGTCGCCCTCGATCCGTACGCCGTCTTGAAGTGCAATGTCGGGGGCGAAATCCATGTCCGAGCTTTCGGCGAAGGGGTTGGTCTCGCCGGCGTGCAAGGGGCGGGCGGCCCGGTGCGGCCCCTCGCCGACGACAATGGCCCCGGTCGCTTGGCTGAGCCGGCGGACGAGGGGCGAGTGGTCGCGATGCGTATGGCTGACGGCGATATGCGTTACCTCGCGCCCTTCGAGTGCCGCCATCAGCGCCTGAAAATGCGCCTCATCTTCCGGGCCCGGATCGATCACCGCGACCGAGAGGCGGCCGACGATGTAGGTGTTGGTGCCATGAAAGGTAAAGGGCCCGGGATTGTTGACGGTGATGCGCTGAACGCCGTCTGCCACCGTCACTGCCTCGCCATGGGCTGGCTTGAAATCGAGGTCGAATTCCGGTCCCTGCATGCGTCTGTTCCTGCGCTCCATCTTCGACCAACGACCTCATGCCCTCTCCTCGGCCCCGAGGGCTAGCCCCCGCTCACGGGAAGAGGAGACTGAGGGCGCGCCGCGGTCGCCTTCGCCCCGCTCGCGGGGAGAAGGTGCCGGCAGGTGGATGAGGGGCGAGTCGATCGCGATGAGCAACATTGGTTCGAGTTTCACTCGCGAGTGACAATAGGCCAAAGCGTGGAAGGAAGAAACGGTACACCGGTTCGGATTGTCGCGAGCAGCGACCGCTGGATTGAACGGTCGGGGTTAGCGGAAATGGGCCAACAAAATGCAGGCAAAGCGAAGTTAAGCATTGTGAGCACGCACGAGCTTTGCTAATCAGGCGCTCGATTTGGCGAGCGCACTGCCGCCAATCCGTTGGGGCGTAGCCAAGCGGTAAGGCAGCGGTTTTTGGTACCGCCATTCCCTGGTTCGAATCCAGGCGCCCCAGCCACCGCCGAACCCTCTCCAGATGTCACAAACAAAACCCGCCGACTTTCGTCAGCGGGTCACGCGGATGAACGGTGTGCGCGTCTTCACTCCGCCTTGGCGCCGCCCAAAAACTCCTCGCACCAGCTCGGGCCGTTCGCGCGCTTGCGGTCGCCGGCGATGCGGATCGAGCGGATGACGTAGTCGGAGGAGACGGTGAGCTGGACGGCGCAGCTCAGATATTCGGTGCGGGCGGCCGCGATGCGCTTGCCGCGCTTGCCGTCGGCGGTCTTTTCGTATTCGGCCGGGATCCTGCGGGTCTTGTAGCCGCCCTTCCAGCTATAGACGGTGTCGCTACCGGCTTCGACATCGGAAATTGGCGGGCCGAACTGGGCGAAGAAGGCGCCGGCCGGCTGGCCGAGCCAGCGTTTCTCGACCTCGTTGCGCGCCACTCCGGTCGTCGTCGTGCAGCCGGCGAGCACCAGCGCAAGGCCGGCCGCCGTCATCATGCGGAAATTCATGTCTCTGTCCCTTTGTCTGTGCTTAAATTCTGCGGCGCGGAAAGGCCGGACGCCCGGATTTCCTTGCGTTCCGGCGAGGCTCTAGCGCCAAACGCGACGAAAGAAAATCGGTGCGCGACCCTGCGCTCGAGGAAAATCCGAAGCGTTGCAGAAACGCCCTATTGCCACGCATGGGTGAGGACTTGACGGGCATATCGTCGCCCGGAATTTTTTGGAGAAGCCCACGTTCTTTTTTGAGTTTGGCGCTTGTGAAAACGAAAATGCTGTTCTATAGAGGCGCCGCTGGTCACGGAGTGTAGCGCAGTCTGGTAGCGCACCACGTTCGGGACGTGGGGGTCGTGTGTTCGAATCACACCACTCCGACCAGCCAAATCAATCACTTAGCGCGTAGTGTTTTTTCGATCCCGGCATATCGGGGCGCGATGGCGTTTGACGCGTTCACTCTTCCGAAGGCCTATGCGCCTCGCGGCCCGCAGCATCCGGTTCGGGCGCGCTTCCGGCGAACACCTCTATTTGCACCAGACGGCCTGGAAGACCATAAGGCAAGGGCCATCAAAATTCTGCCGGCAGGAACGCCGCATGAAAAAAGGGGCCACGCAGGCCCCTTTTCACGTCTTGGGATATTCCGCTCACTCGTCGATTACGTCGATGATCTCGATCGCTCTGGCGGCGGTGACGCGGCGGATTTCGGCGTCCTCGCGGCGGCCAGCGAAGATTTCGGTGGCTATCAGCTGGTCGGCAAGGTCCGCCGGCAGCGACAGGATCACGCGGCTGTCCTCGGTGTGGATGCCGCCGATGGCCGCCCGCTTGGCGGAGATCATCCCGCCGGCAACCGTGTTGTTGGTGTCCGGATCGATCAGGATGAAGGCGCCGGTCGTGCGGTTCTGCTCATAGGCGTCGAAGATCGCCTGCTCGTCGAAGGCGAGGTGCACCTTGCCGATGGCGTTCATCGGCAGCTCGTCGGCATGGTTCCATTTGCCGGACTTCAGGTCAAGCTGGCTGATCGGCTGCACCTGCACGCGCTGACGGCGGCTGCCGGACTTCAGCCAGTAACGCTTGCCCGGCTGGATGCCTTCGGCTTGAAGCGCCACGAGCTGGGCGTCGAAGGCGAGCCCGGTCATCGGCTGGCTGTCGATCGTCGCGATCACGTCGCCGCGCGAGACGTCCACCTGGCGGTCGAGCACCAGCGTGATCGCGTCGCCGGCAACGGCGGCGTTGCGCACCAGGTCGAAGGTAACGATCTTGGTGACGTTGGCGACCATGCCGGAGGGCAGGATGACGACGGAATCGCCGGGCTTCACCGAACCGCCGGCCACCGTGCCCTGATAACCCCGGAAACTTTCGCCCGGGCGCGAGACGCGCTGCACCGGCAGGCGGAAGCCGACGGTCTGTGCCGAGCGGGTGGTTGCGAGTTCCAGCACCTCGATCAGCGTCGGCCCCTCGTACCAGGGCATCGAGGCGCGGCCGTCATAGACGACGTTCTCGCCCTTCAGCGCCGAGACCGGGATAGCGGTCACCTGGCGGACGCCGAGCGACAGCGCCAGTTCCTTGAACTCGTGCGAGATCTGCTCGAAGCGGCTGCGGTCGTAGTTGGTCAGGTCGATCTTGTTGACGGCCAGCACGAACTGCTTGATGCCCATCAGCGTCGCGATCGTCGCGTGCCGGCGGGTCTGCTCCAGAAGGCCGACGCGCGCATCGACCAGCAGCACGGCAAGATCGGCGGTCGAGGCGCCGGTCGCCATGTTGCGGGTATACTGCTCGTGGCCGGGCGTGTCGGCGACGATGAAGGAGCGCTTGTCGGTCGAGAAGTAGCGATAGGCGACATCGATGGTGATGCCCTGTTCGCGCTCAGCCTGCAGCCCATCGAGCAGCAGCGCGAAATCGGGCAGGCCGAGATCGTTTTGCTTGCCCTTGGAATCGCGCTGAAGGCTCGCGGCCTGGTCTTCCTTGACCGCCTTGGTGTCCCAGAGCAGCCGGCCGATCAGTGTCGACTTGCCGTCATCGACGCTGCCGCAGGTGATGAGGCGAAGCGGGCGGGAATCGCGCGCGACCCGCGCCGGTTCCTGCGAGGGAAGGGCGACGGCCGTTTCGTCCAGGGCTGCGTTCGCTAGTGCCGGTGCGGTCATCAGAAGTATCCTTCGCGTTTTTTCTTTTCCATCGAGCCGGCCTGGTCGCGGTCGATGGCGCGGCCCTGGCGTTCGGAGACGGTCGCGGTTTCAAGTTCGGAAATGATGTCGTCGAGCGTCGTCGCATTGGAGCGGATCGCGCCTGTCAGCGGGAAGCAGCCGAGCGTGCGGAAGCGGATGACTTCCTCGCGCTTCGTCTCGCCCGGAAGCAGTTCGAGGCGCGGGTCCTCCGCAAGGATCATCATGCCGTCGCGCTCGACGATCGGACGCTTCTTGGCGAAATAGAGCGGCACGATCGGGATCTCTTCCGCCTGGATGTAGCGCCAGATGTCGACCTCGGTCCAGTTGGAGAGCGGGAAGGCGCGCACGCTCTCGCCCTTGCGGATCATGCCGTTATAGACATTCCAGAGTTCGGGCCGCTGGTTGCGCGGGTCCCAGCGATGGTCCGGCGTGCGGAAGGAATAGATGCGCTCCTTGGCGCGGCTCGCTTCCTCGTCGCGACGCGCGCCGCCGAAGGCGGCATCGTATTGGCCGGCGTCGAGCGCCTGGCGCAGCGCTTCCGTCTTCATGATGTCGGTATAGAGCGCCGAGCCGTGCGTGAACGGCGTGACGTTCTCGGCTGCACCGCGCGGATTGGTATGGGCGACGAGATCAAGATCGTATTTTTCGACCATCTCGTCGCGGAAGGCGATCATCTCGCGGAACTTCCAGCCGGTATCGACGTGCAGGAGCGGGAAGGGGATGCGGCCGGGATAGAAGGCCTTGCGCGCCAGGTGCAGCAGGACAGACGAATCCTTGCCGATCGAATAGAGCATCACCGGGCGCTCGAATTCGGCAGCGACCTCACGGAAGATGTGGATCGCTTCGTTTTCGAGGGCCTTCAGATGCGGATCAAGCGGCGGTTTCGTGCTCTGCGGGTTATGCAATTCCGTTTCCGGATGGGTGTGGGGCATTTCGAACTCCGGGGAGGATACTTGTCTCTTGGCGGCGGCGCTGCCCTCAGGCGGCGCTGCTGGCATTGGGGATGATGGAGGAGGCCGCTTCCGCAACGTGCAGGCCGCACTCGCGCTTCTCGTCGTTCTCCCACCACCAGCGGCCGGCCCGCTCGGGCTCGCCCGGCTTGATGGCGCGCGTGCAGGGCTCGCAGCCGATCGACGGATAGCCGCGGCCGTGCAGCGGGTTGACGGGGATGGCCTCTGCGGCGACATGCGCACGGATCGCCTCGATATCCCAATCCGCCAGCGCATTGATCTTGATGAGGCCGCGCTCGAGGTCGGCTTCGGCAAAGGGCGTGGTGGCACGGTTGCCCGACTGGCCGCGGCGCAGCCCGGTGATCCAGTAGCTTGCCCCTTCGAGCGCGCGCGCAAGCGGCTTCAGCTTGCGCACGCCGCAACAGGCATGCCTTGCTTCGACGCTCTCGTAGAAGCCATTCATGCCGTATTGTGTCACATAGGCTTCGATATCGGCCTTTTCGGGATGGTAGCGCTTGATCAGAATGTCGTAGGTTTCCTCGGTCTCTTCGATCAGGGCGACGGTTTCGTTGAAAAGCCGGCCGGTCTTCAGCGTGGCGACCTCGATGTCGAGCCGGTTGGTGCCGATCGCGGCGGTGATGACCTGATCCTCGATGCCGAGCGACGTGGTGAAGACCGCCCGGCCTTCAAGGCCGGCGACGAGCGCCAGGCGCCCGGCAAGATCGAGGCTTTCGAGCTTGTCGTTCAGGGCCTTGGCTTCGGCTTCGAGGGATTGCGTCGTCATGGCTGCATCCTGTTGCAATTTGGACGGAATATCGCAGCCGTTTGTGACAAAGGACAGAAAAACGGATTTCTATTGCTTAAGGATCAGAGCAAATATCTCTCTGATCTAGAAAGTTCTAAGAAAACCTAGTAATTTAGTAGATTATCTTTGGCTGGAGGGAAGGGGCGAAGATGAATTCCTCTGCCAGCGCCGAGGGAGCGGCTGTTCAAGAATTGTTGAAGGCCCTATCCTTTCGCGTTGTCTGCGCCAGCTTGTGCATTGATCAATGCGGAGAATGAAGGGAGATGGAGATGATCCAGTCCTTATCCAGTCGCGTCGTCCTTGGAAGCGTCCTCGGTTTGCTTCTGGTTACGGGCGCCTTTGCTCATCACGGCTGGTCCTGGGCGGAGGCAGACCAGATCGAGCTCACCGGGACGATCCGCGAGATTTCGATGGCGCCGCCGCATCCGACGCTGAACGTCGAAACGAAGAATGACGGCATCTGGCTGGTCGAACTCGGCAATCCCCGGCTGACCGAGCGCTCCGGCTTCGTCGAGGGCGTTGCGAAAGTCGGCGACCCCATCGTCGCACTCGGCAATCGCTCGCTCGATCGCAGCGAGAAGAGGATGAAGGCGGTTCGGATCACCGTAGCCGGAAAGGTCTATGACATCTATCCAGAGCGCATACAGACGAATTGATTGATGGATGAGGTGTTGGCCTGGATCGGAACCCTGCCCTTCGCCCTGGCGATACGGCGCTCCGCGACCCTATATATCTTCGTCAACGCCGCCCATATCCTGTCGTTCGGGATCATCATCGGCGCGATCCTGCCGCTGGACCTGCGGCTTCTCGGCCTCGCCCGGGCGGTCCCGGTCGCGGTGGTCGGGCCGTACCTCTCGCACGCGGCTGCCGTCGGCGTTGCGCTGACGATCGCCACCGGCTTCTGTCTCTTCAGCGTCAACCCGCTCGAATACGCAAGTAATCCCGCGTTTCTCACCAAGATGACGCTGCTCGCCGTCGGCGTCTTCAACGCGGGCCTGTTGCATCTCACGCCGCAATGGCGCGCCGCCGTCAAGGGCGGCCCGCTTACCTTGAGGGTCCGCCTTTCGGCAGTGCTTTCGCTGATGATCTGGACCGGCGCCGTCGTCGCCGGCCGGTGGATCGGATTTCTCCTGGAGTAGGGTTACCGATCGCTGATCGCCCAACGCGGGTTGAGCCAAGGCTCCTGGTTGGAGCGGGCGAGCGGCTGCTTGCCGAGGATATGGTCGGCGGCCTTCTCTCCGGTCATGATCGAGGGACCGTTGAGGTTGCCATAGGTGACATGCGGGAAGATCGAGGAGTCGGCAACCCGCAGGCCGTCGACGCCGATCACCCGCGTCTCCGGGTCAACCACGGCCATAGGATCGTCCTTCGAACCCATCTTGCAGGTGCCGCAGGGGTGGTAGGCGCTCTCCAAGTGCTCGCGCAGGAAGGCGTCGATCTCCTCGTCCGTCTGGACCTTTTCGCCGGGTTGTATTTCCGGCCCGCGATATTGGTCGAAGGCCTTCTGGCCGAAGATCTCGCGCGTCAGGCGCACGCAGTGGCGGAACTTCTCCCAATCCTCGGGATGGCTCATATAGTTGAAGCGGATCACCGGATCGGCTTTTGGGTCGGAGGCGCGCAGCGTGACGCTGCCGCGCGACTTCGACAGGTTGTAGCCGACATGCACCTGGAAGCCGTGCGTGTTCGCCGCCGCCTTGCCGTCATAGCGGATCGCGACCGGCAGGAAGTGGTACTGGATGTCGGGCTGCTTGACGCCGGCCGCCGAACGCAGGAAGGCGCAGGCCTCGAACTGGTTGGAAATGCCGAGGCCGGACTTGAAGAACAGCCATTGGGCCCCGGCGACGCCCTGCCAGAACCAGGGCAGCCAGGAATAGAGCGAGACGGGCTTGGTGCTGACCTGCTGGAAATAGAACTCCATGTGGTCCTGCAGGTTCTGGCCGACGCCGGGGCGGTCGACCTTGACCTCGACGCCCATGTCCTTCAGATGCGCGGCCGGGCCGATGCCGGAGAGCATCAGGAGTTTCGGCGAGTTGAACGAGGAGGCCGAGACGATCACTTCGCGGTTGGCCTTGACCATCTCGATGCGGCCGCCGCGTTCGATCTCGACGCCGGTGGCACGGCCGTTCTCGATGACGACCTTGCGGGCGAAGCAGCGGATCAGCTCGACATTTGGGCGCTTCAGCGCCGGCTTCAGATAGGCGGAAGCGGCCGACCAGCGCCGGCCGCGCCAGGTCGTCTGCTCCATCAGCCCGAAGCCTTCCTGCTTGGAGCCGTTGTAGTCGTCGGTCATCTCGAAACCGGCCTGTTTCCCGGCTTCGACGAAAGCGTGGAACAGCGGGTTCCTGACCGGGCCGCGCTGTACGTGCAGGGGTCCATCGGTGCCGCGCCAGCCGTCCTCGCCGCCGTGCGAATGCTCCATCCGCTTGAAATAGGGAAGCACGTCGGCATAGGCCCAGCCCTGCGCGCCGAGTTCTTCCCAGCGGTTGAAGTCCTCCGCGTGGCCGCGCACATAGACCATGCCGTTGATCGAGGAGGAGCCGCCGATCACCTTGCCTCGCGGCGCGGTGATGCGCCGGTTGTTGAGGTGCGGCTCCGGTTCGGAGAGATAGCCCCAATTGTAGCGGTTCATGCTCATCGGCCAGGCGAGCGCGGCCGGCATCTGGATGAACGGACCGAAGTCCGATCCGCCGAATTCCAGCACGATGACCGAATTCTTGCCGTCCTCCGACAGGCGATAGGCGAGCGCCGAGCCTGCCGAACCGGAACCGATGATGACGAAATCTGCCTGCATTCTAGTGTCTTTCTTGTGTGTCGAGGACGCCCCTCATCCGGCTGCCGCCACCTTCTCCCCGCTTGCGGGGAGAAGGGACTTGCGGTTGCCGACTTCGCTCCCCCTCTGACCCCGCCCAAAACCCTGTCTCCTCCACGAGGCGAGCGTATGCGGCGCGGTATTCCCTCTCCCCGCGAGCGGGGAGAGGGCTAGGGTGAGGGGCTATTGCAAACTCTCAGTACGGCGCCTCTACCTTCCCCATGCCGACATAGACGGTCTTGAGCTCGGTATAGTGATCGAGCGCCGCGATCGAGTTCTCCCGCCCAAAGCCGGACTGCTTCGAGCCGCCGAAGGGTATTTCCACCGGTGCGAGATTGTAGGCGTTGATCCACAGCGTGCCGGCTTCGAGCTGGTCGATCACCCGGTGGGCGCGGGTGAGGTCGGCGGTGAAGATGCCGGCGGAGAGACCAAACTCGGTCGCGTTCGCCCGGGCGACGACCTCGGCCTCGTCGTCGAAGTCGAGCACGCACATCACCGGCCCGAAGATTTCTTCGCGGGCGATCGTCATCTCATCGGTGACGTCGGCAAAGACGGTCGGCTGGATATAGGTGCCTTCGCTGTTCACATCGTTCGGGATGCCGCCGCCGGTGAGGAGCCGCGCACCTTCCTCCTTGCCTTTGTCGATATAGGAGAGCACCTTGTCGCGCTGCGCCCTCGACACCATCGGCCCGAGTTGCGTCCCCTCGTCCATGGGGTCGCCGATGACGATCGCCTCGGTGCGCTCCTTGAGTCGCGTCAGGAACGCTTCCTTGATCTTCCGCTGCACGAAGACGCGGGTGCCGTTGGAGCAGACCTGGCCGGTCGAATAGAAATTGCCGAGCATGGCGCCGCCGATGGCGCTTTCGAGGTCGGCGTCGTCGAAGACGATCAGCGGCGACTTGCCGCCGAGCTCCATGGTGACGCGCTTCAGTTCGGCCGCTGCCGCCGCTGCCACCTTCTTTCCGGTCGGCACCGAGCCGGTCAGCGACACCTTGGCGACGTCGGGATGGTTGACGAGCAGCGGGCCGGTCGAGCGGTCGCCCTGGATGACATTGTAGAGCCCTTTCGGCAGCCCCGCCTCTGTGAGGATCTCGGCGATCTTCAGCGCCCCGAGCGGCGTGTTCTCCGACGGCTTGAACACCATCGCATTGCCGGCAGCGAGCGCCGGCGCACCCTTCCAGCAGGCGATCTGCTGTGGGTAATTCCAGGCGCCGATGCCGACGCAGACGCCGAGCGGCACCCGCTTGGTATAGGCGAAGTCCTGCCCAAGCGGGATATAGTCGCCGTTGAGCGCGGCGGCCGCGACGCCGCCGAAGAACTCGAAGCTGTCGGCGCCCGAGGTCGGGTCGGCGACAATCGTCTCCTGGATCGGCTTGCCGGTGTCGAGCGTCTCAAGCTCGGAGAGCTCGCGATTGCGCTCGCGCATGATCTCGGCGGCGCGCTTGAGGATGCGGCCGCGCGCCGTCGGGCTCATCGCCGCCCATTCCGGCTGGGCCCGCTTCGCCGCCGCTATTGCCTTCTCGACGATTGCCGGCGTTGCCGCATGCAGCCGGGCGATCACCTCGCCGGTCGCCGGATAGATGCTCTCGATCGTCGTGCCGGCCGCATCCTCGACATATTCGCCATCGATGAAGTGCGAGGCTTTCGGTTGGGCTTTCATCTCATTCTCCCCGCGGATAGCGTTTGGATTCCTCGAGATTGTCGAGGTTCATGTGGTTGCGCATGTAGCGCTCGGATGCCTTCTGCAGCGGCTGGTGATCCCAGGGGTAATAGGCGCCGTTGCGGAGCGCCTCGTAGACCACCCAGCGACGCGCCTGGCTTTCGCGCACGGCGGCGTCGAAAGCCTCCATGTCCCAATGGGCGGCGCGCATGTCGCGAAATGCGGCGAGCGTCGCCTGATCGACGGGGCCGCGCGGCTTTTCCGCAAGATTGGTGAGTTCCAGCGGGTCGGCATCGACGTCGTAGAGCTGGTCCGGATCGAGCGTGCAGTGGACGTATTTCCACTTGCCCTCGCGAATCGCGACGAGCGGCGCGTGGGAAGCCTCTGCCGCATATTCCATAAGCACCGGCTCGGTGCGCTCCGCGCCGTTGATCATCGGCACGAGGCTGACCCCATCGGTCCAGGGCTGTATTTCATCCATCGAAATGCCGGCCAGATCGGCCAGCGTCGGCGTCACGTCGAGATTCGATGTCGGCGTCAGATGCAGACCCGGCGTGACGCCCGGTCCGGTCACCATCAGCGGCACGCGCGCCGAGCCTTCGAAGAAGTTCATCTTGAACCACAGGCCGCGCTCGCCGAGCATGTCGCCGTGATCGGAGCAGAAGAGGATCAGCGTGTTGTCGAGCATCCTCGTCCGCGCCAGCGTATCGACGAGCTCCCCGACTTTCTCGTCGAGATAGGAGATATTGGCGAAATAGGCACGGCGCGACTGGCGGATGTTTTCCTCGGTCAGCTCAAAGTTCTCGTAGTCGCAGGACAGCATGATGCGCTGCGAATGAGGATCCTGCTCCTCGAAGGGGATGGCGTCCACTTTCGGCCGAAGGTGCTCGCAATCTTCGTAGCGGTCCCAGAATTTTCGGCGCGCGACATAGGGGTCGTGCGGGTGGGTGAAGGAGACGGTGAGGCACCAGGGTCGGCGGTCCTTGTCGTCGTTCTCCCGCGAAAGCTGGTAGAGCTTCTGGTTCGCCAGAAACGCCACCTCGTCGTCGTACTCCATCTGGTTGGTGATCTCGGCGACGCCGGCGCCGGTGACCGAGCCGAGATTGTGATACCACCAGTCGATGCGCTCGCCGGGCTTGCGATAGTCCGGCGTCCAGCCGAAATCGGCCGGATAGATATCGGTCGTCAGCCGTTCCTCGAAGCCGTGCAGCTGGTCCGGACCGACGAAGTGCATTTTGCCGGAAAGCGCGGTGTAGTATCCCGCCCGCCGCAGATGGTGCGCATAGGTCGGGATCGACGACTGATACTCCGCGGCATTATCGTAGACGCGCGTGCGGCTCGGCAACTGCCCGGCCATGAAAGACGCACGCGCCGGGGCACAGAGCGGCGAGGACGTGTAGTTGTTGCGGAAGCGCGCCGAGCGGTCGGCGAGCGCCTTCAGATTGGGCGCATGCAGGAAGTCGGCGGGACCGTCCGGGAAGAACGTCCCATTCAGCTGGTCCACCATGATGATCAGGATATTCGGCTTCCTGGCGGTCACGTTGTCGGTTCCTTGATGGTTCAGTTCCACATCTTGCTCTGAGTTTTGCCCCTCTGCTCGGGTTAAACCCGAGGACTAGCCCTCTCCCCGCAGGCGGGGAGAGGGGACAGGGCGGTGCGGCATATCCCTTCTCCCTGCGAGCGGGGAGAAGGTGGCGGCAGCCGGATGAGGGGCGACCAATTCGCGAGAACGGAGTTGAGGGGCCACAAGCTCACCCACCACGCGCCCGCAAATGCGCATTCACATAATCTTCCGTCAGCGCGATCGAAGCCTCGATGCTGATCGGCGCCGATTTCAGACTTTGCCGAATGTAAAGTCCGTCGATCATCGCAGCCGCGCCCTCGGCAATACGCTCCGCGTCATCAGCCGGGCAGAGCGCCTTGAGGCTGGCGAGCAGATTGGAGCGCAGCCGCCGCGCATAGATGACGAGAAGGCGCCGCACGTCCTCGGAGCGCTGCGCCTCGGAATAGAAGGCGAGCCAGGCGGCGACCGTCTCGGGGGCGAACTGGTCGGCCCGGAAGCTGACACGGATCAGCGCGCTCAGCTTTTCCCGCGGTGTCCGTGCTGCCCGGATCGCGGCTACGGCGTCGCGGCGCAACTGCCCGAGCAGGCTGCGAATGGTGGCGATCAGCAACTGATCCTTGCTGCCGAAATAGTGATGCGCCAGCGCCGGCGAGACGCCGGCCGTGCGGGCGATGTCGGACATGGTGACGGCAAGCGTTCCCTGATCGCCGATCACGCGCAGCGCCGCGTCCACCAGCGCCTTGCGGCGCACCGGCTCCATTCCGATTTTCGGCATCTCCCGAGCTCCTTCGTGAGGCAGTCTATTTTTGATTGATGCATCAATCAATAAAAATCCACATGCTTTTTCCCTTTCTTTTTGCTTGGAAATCCGGCTCAATCACGAGGTAGCGCTCGTGCTCGTCGCCTGGACTGAGGTTGAAAATGACCAACACGTTCGATCCCAGCGGAAGACAGACCGTGGCGGGAAAGTGGGGATGGTTCGTCGCGCTCGGCGTGCTGCTGATCATGGCCGGCGGCATTGCCTTCGGCAATCTGCTGATGGCGACCGTCGCCTCCGTCTATTACGTCGGTCTCATCATGCTGATCGGCGGTCTGCTCAACCTCGCTCAGGCCTATCAGGTCAAGGATTGGGGAGGCTTTCTCTTCTGGGTGCTGAGCGGTGGTCTCTATGCGGCAGCGGGCCTTTTCGCTTTCGTCAATCCGCTGCTCGCTTCGTCGATCCTGACCATCCTCATGGCGATGGCCCTGATCGTCGCCGGCGCCTTCCGGATCTGGGTCGGCTTCAGGCTCAGTCCGCTAGGCGGCTGGGGCTGGATCGTCATTGGCGGCCTTGTGACGCTGATTGCCGGTCTCGTCATCGCTGCCGGCTGGCCGGTCGACAGCCTCTGGATCCTCGGCCTGTTTCTGGCGGTAGACCTCGTCATGCAGGGTTTGGCGCTGATCGCCTTCGGTGTTCTCGTGAAGAGTTAGTCGGCTGCGCGCGTGAAGGAAGACCCGTCCGCAAGCGGCCTTCACAAAACTTTCACATTGGCGAAAGCTTTCATTGACGCTTGCCGCCGATGCTGGCGGCCGGTCCGTCCGTCATATCCTGGAGTCCGGCATGCCCGCCGCCGCAGAACTTCTGTCGTTTCGCCGCTTCGGCGACGATCAGATCGTAACGCTCGCCAAGCTCGTGATTGAAAACGCCTTCCAGCCGATCGTCGAAGCGACCACCGGCGCCGTATTCGGCTACGAGTCGCTCCTACGCGGTTTCGATCGGCTGGGCTTCGCCTCGCCGCTCGAACTGCTCGACAGGGCGGAGGGCGCCGGGCAATTGCTGGCCCTCGAACATCTGATCAACAGCCGCGCCGTCGCCGCCTTCGCGACGCTGCCGGATTTTGCGTCGCGTACGCTCTTCCTGAATTTCGACTCGCGGCTGGTCGGCGGCGAGGGCGACATCATCGAGCGCCTCGTTAATCACCTGAAGCGCGCCAATATCGCCCCGTCGTCGCTCTGCTTCGAGATCTCGGAGCGCTTCGACAGCGGCAAGATCCCGGACTTCTCGGCCCTCGTCCGGCAATTGCGGCTTGGCGGCTTCAAGCTGGCGATCGACGATTTCGGTGCCGGCTTCAACGGGCTGAAACTGCTCTGCGACCAGCCCGTCGACTATGTGAAGATCGACCGGCACTTCGTCTCCGGCATAGAAAGGGGCCCGCGCAAGCGGCACCTCCTGCGCCACACCGTCAACATGGCGCATGTGCTCGGTACCCGGGTGGTTGCCGAAGGGGTCGAGACGGAAGACGAGTTTCTGGTCTGCCGCGATCTCGGCTGCGACCTGATACAGGGCTATTTCGTCGCGCGCCCGACGACACACTTGAATGAGCTTCAGCCCGTCTATCCGCATCTCGAGCCGGGCGTCCGCCGGCTTTCGTCGACGCTGGACAGCATCCTGATCCGCAAGGAGATCGAGCAACTGCCGACCGTCAGGGAAAGCGATGACCTCGATTCCGTCTTCGATCTTTTCCGGCGCAACCCGCGCCAGGCGTTCTTCCCGGTGCTGAACGCCAACGGCGAGCCGCGCGGCATCCTGCACGAGTACCACGTGAAGGAGATGATTTATCATCCCTTCGGCCGCGATCTTCTGAAAAACCGCATCTATCAGCGGCGCATTTCGCACTTCGTCACGCCGGCGCCAATCGCCGATCTCGATACGCCGGCCGACGAGATGCTGAAGATCTTTGCCGGCATGGACGGCAGCGACTGCGTCATCCTGACGGAGAACATGCGGTATGCCGGCATTCTGTCAGCCTCGTCACTCCTGAAGATCATCAACGAGAAACAGTTGAAACTGGCGCAGGAGCAGAACCCGCTGACCGGCCTGCCCGGCAACCGTGCAATCCGCGACCACGTCCAGCAGGCCATTCTCGACGGCGATGAGACGCGCTATTTCTGCTATTGCGATTTCGACGACTTCAAGCCCTTCAACGACAGCTACGGCTTCCAGAAGGGTGACCTGGCGATTACCCTGTTTGCCGCGCTTTTGCGGCGCCATTTCATCGGCGAGGAAAAGTTCCTCGGCCATGTCGGCGGCGACGACTTCTTCGTCGGTGTGAGCGGGCTCGCCGAAGCGGAGCTTCGCGCCCAGCTGATGCGCCTCATCGACGATTTTCGTTCGGATGTCCGCCAGCTCTATTCGCCGGAGCATCAGGCGGCGGGTTGCATCAGTGGATATGGCCGTGACGGCGGAGCGAAGGACTTCCCGCTGATGCGCTGTTCGATCGCGGTGCTCGTCCTGCCGGCCGGTTTCATACTCTCCGACAGCCAGACGGTGAGCACGAGGATCGCCGAGATCAAGGCGCGGGCCAAGGCAAGTGAGACAGGCCTGGTGCTGGAACTGATCACCCGCGAATGAACCTTGGCGAGGCATGGCCTTTCCTGAGCCGCGGGCCGGCTATAGGTATAGGCGCTTCGAGCGCTTCGCGAGGATACTGCCATGACTATCCCGACCGAAATGACCTATGTCGATTTGCCGAGCCCGGGTGGCGCGGAAAACATGGTTCTTACGCGCGGACCGCTGCCGGAGCTTAGGTCCGGCGAGATTTTGATCCGCGTCGAGGCCTTCGGCGTCAACCGGCCGGACGTGCTGCAGCGCAAGGGCGACTATCCGCCGCCGCCCGGCGCGAGCCCCGTTCTCGGCCTCGAGATCGCCGGCGAGGTCGTCGAGCTTGGCGAGGGGGCGGCCGGTTTTTCGGTCGGCGACAAGGTCTGCGCGCTCGCCAATGGCGGCGGCTATGCCGAATTTTGCGCGGTGCCGGCGACGCAGGCGCTTGCCTGGCCGAAGGACTTTGATGCGGTCAAGGCCGCGGCCCTGCCGGAGACCTTCTTCACGGTCTGGGCCAATGTCTTCGACATGGCGGGCCTGAAGCCTGGCGAGACCATCCTCGTGCACGGCGGTTCGAGCGGCATCGGCACGACGGCGATCCAGCTTGCCAACGCCTTGGGCGCCCAGGTCTTCGCGACGGCCGGCAGTGCGGCGAAGTGTACCGCCTGCGAGACGCTCGGCGCGAAGCGGGCGATCAACTACCGCGAGGAGGATTTCAAGGCCGCCGTGCTCGAGGGGACGGGCGGCCGCGGCGTCGATGTCATCCTCGATATGGTCGGCGGCCGCTATTTCGGCCGCAACCTCGCCTCGCTGGCCAAGGACGGACGCCTGTCGATCATCGGCTTTCTCGGCGGGGCGCGCGTCGAGGACGCCAATATCGCCGCGATCCTGACCAAACGGCTGCATGTGATGGGGTCCGCATTGAGACCGCGTACGGCGGAGGAGAAACGAGCGATCCGCGACGGACTTGCGGGCCGGGTCTGGCCGCTCTTGGAAGCAGGCGACGTCGCGCCGGTCATACACGCGGTCTTGCCCTTTGAAGAGATTGCGGACGCCCACCGCCTGATGGAAGAGGGCGACCATATCGGCAAGATCATGATGACGATTACCAGGGATTAGACGATGGTTGCCCTTGTATTGCCGCGGACATGAACTACCTTGGCTATATCGGCAACAACAGAAAGGAAGGTGATCCAATGTCTAATGAGATTTCGGACCTCGTGACAGGCATCGGAGAGGTGAAGGAGTCGAGGCAGCCCTCGGCTTGATCCCCGCCTTCCTCGGGCCCGCCAGGCCCAGCCATTCACAAGGCCAAAACTCATGGAAGGGTCGCTAGCGCGGCCCTTTTCCATTTTCAGGTCAAATCCCGACCCGGCCGATCGCCGGTATCTTGATGCCTGGCCGGGCAAGATCGATGCCGGCCACCAGCCCCATGAAATGCAGTTCCAGGCCGCTGCGCCAGCCGGCCGAAATCCCGGCGATGCCATAGAGCGTCGCATGCAGGTCGCGGCCGTCCGCGTCGATGTGGAACAGTTTGCCTTCCGGCAGATAGTCGCGGCCGACCGCATCGGGCGGCAGCACGGTGTCGAGTTCGGGCACCGAGCGCAGCACATGGGCGACGAAGGTGTTGGAGTTCGGCCCCGGCCAGAGGCGGTAGGTGCCGGGCGAGGAGTAGGGATAGGCGGCAATCGCCTGTTCGACCTTCGGGATCAGCCGCTTCGCTTCCTCGCCGGTCACGGCGGCAACGATGCGCGGCTCGTTCGAATACCAGCGGCCGTCGGCCCGATAGGCGTTCTTGCGGATCGGCCGCCCCCAGCCGACCTTTTCATAGCGGTTGTATGTGGAAGCGCCTTCGTCCTTCGTGACGATCCAGGCGTGGCTGGCCACGGCGCCCTTCATGCCTCCGGTCGTTGCCGAGAAGACATAGATCGCTGCCTGCGGACTGATGGATGCCTCGGGGAGGATGCCTGCCGATGACCAGTCCGCGTCACGCCAGCTCTGCGGCCTTTCCTTGAAGTACCACAGCCCTGCCGACGCCAGCGCCGGCAGCAGGTAGATGATGGCGAAGACGATCAGCAGCCGGCGGAGGATTTTCATCGACGATGTCTTTTCTGCGGATGGATTCCTGATAGATGCATAGCCCAAACTTGGAAAATTGAGGGCAAGACATGTCGAATCCGGTCCTGGTCGAAGTGACGCGCGGAAATCTGGTCGAAAGCCGCCACCGCGGGGCGGTCATCGCCGTCGACGGCGACGGCAAGACGCTGTTCGCGCTCGGCGACACGGAAGCGGCCGTGTTCCCCCGTTCGGCCTGCAAGGCGATGCAGGCCCTCCCGCTCATAGAAAGCGGCGCCGCGGATGCCTACGGCTTCGACGACAAGGCACTGGCGCTTGCCTGCTCATCGCATTCCGGCGAGCCGGAACATGTGGCGCTGGCCGCCAAGATGCTTTCCGCCGCCGGCCGCGATGTCGGCGCGCTTGAATGCGGCGCCCATTGGTCCTTCTACCAGAAGAACCTGATTGCGCAGGCGCGCACCCTCGAAAGGCCGAGCGCACTGCACAACAATTGCTCCGGCAAGCACGCCGGCTTTATCTGCGCCTGCTGCCACTCCGGCACCGAGGTCGAGGGCTATGCCGGCTACGGCCATCCGATCCAGCAGGAAATCCGCGGGATCATGGAAAGCCTGACAGGCGCGCTTCTCACCCAGGATAACTGCGGCGTCGATGGCTGCTCGATTCCGACCTATGCGGTGCCGATGAAGGGCCTCGCCCATGGCTTCGCCCGCATGGCGACGGGCGCGGGCTTGGACGCGGTGCGGGCACGCGCCTCCAAGCGCCTGATCGGGGCCTGCATGGCCGAGCCCTTCTATGTTGCCGGCACCGATCGCACCTGCACGCGGCTGATGAAGGCGGCACCCGGGCGCATCTTCGCCAAGACCGGTGCCGAAGGGGTGTTCTGCGCCGCGATCCCGGAAAAAGGCATCGGCATCGCAGTCAAGTGCGAGGACGGCACGACGCGCGCCGCCGAGTCTATGGTCGCGGCGACGCTCGCACGCTTCTTCGCGGACGAGCCGCAGGTTCACGCAGCGCTGATGGCTCAGGCCAACCACTCGATGCACAATTGGAATCGTATCCATGTCGGCAACGTGCGCGTGACCGAGGCCTTTATCGCGTGACCTACTACGCCGCGCGTCTTAAGGAAGCCTGCGGCAGCGTTCGGAAGTCTCTCTATGCCGTGATCAGCGCGGTGGTGCCGTGCTGATAGGGCGATAGAAGGTCGGCTTCCATGTCCGCGGGCACGACGAGGCCGGCAAGGTCGCTGACGCTCATGATGCTGTGCGGAGAGGCGGAGCCGAATTTCTCCGGCGTGGCGAGCACGTAGGTTTCAGCCGCGCGCCGGGCGATCGCCCGCTTTATCGCCGCCTCCTCGTAGTCTCCGGTCGAGAGCCCATGGGCCGGATGAATGGCGGTGACCCCGAGAAAGAAAATGTCGGCCCGGATTTGCTCGATCGCCGCGAGCGTGGCGGAGCCGGTTGTCACCATCGAGTGCTTGTAGAGCCTGCCGCCGACCAGGACCACTTCCGCGTCGTGACGCTCGAGCTCTGCGGCGATCGTCGGGCTATGCGTGACGATGGTCACGCGGAGGTCGTACGGCAGAGCTCGGGCGATCTCTGCATTGGTTGTGCCGCCGTCGAGAAAGACGACCTGGCCGGCCTTAACGAGGCCTGTCGCGCGGCGGCCGAGTCGGCGCTTGACGTTGCTGGCGATAGCCCCGCGGGCGGCAAAATCCGGAAGCGGTGGCGTCAGCGGCAGGGCTCCTCCATGAACCCGCTTCAACAGGCCCTCGGCCGCCATTTCCCTGAGGTCGCGGCGGATCGTGTCTTCCGAAAGCCCGAGCTCGTCGGCAATCGCCTTTGCAACAATCTGCCCGTCGCGCGCAAGTCTTGCCGAGATCATCGCTCGTCTCTGTGTCGTCAGCATCGATTCCTCCTTGACTATCCACGAAATTGCATGAAGTCTCCTGAAATTTCCAGAAATATCTGGAATTTTCGTGCAAAAACCGTGGAGAAAGTTGATGCTTATTCTGATTGCTGGACCCTATCGCTCGGGTACGGGCGACGATGCGGCCAAAATGGCGGCCAACTTGAAGCGTCTGGAGGAGCCGTCCTACGCGATCTTCAAGGCTGGGCACGTACCGATGATCGGCGAATGGGTGGCCTTGCCGGTATGGCATGCAGCGGACGGTCGCCACGTGGGCGATGATCTCTATGAGGAGATCTTTCACCCGGTGGCCGGCCGCTTGCTAGCCCTTTGCGACGCCGTACTGCGGTTGCCCGGCGACTCGAAGGGAGCGGACAATGACGTGCGCATAGCGCGCGAGCGCGGCATTCCGGTCTACTATCGTCTTGAAGACGTGCCGGGCTGCGCCGGTACGCTGGTCGCCTGAGCACCGGGTCCGGCGGATCGCCGCCGGACCTTCCGCCCTTGTCAATCGCCGCGTTTTCATCTCTTCTGCAAAGGCAATTCGCGCTTCCGCGCCGCCACCTTGAGAGGCAGAACGATGCTGAAACTGTTTTATACGCCCGGGACCTGTTCGCTTGCCTCGCATATCGCGCTCGAGGAGACCGGAGCTGCCTATGAAGCGCATCGTATCAATTTTTCCAAGGCCGAGCAGACGAAGCCCGAATATCTCGTCATCAATCCGAAGGGAAGGGTACCTGCGCTCGTGACCGATCGTGGCATCTTGACCGAGACGCCAGCCATCCTCGCCTATATAGCCCAGAGCTTTCCCGCGGCGCGGCTTGCACCGATCGAGGACGCATTCGAGTTTGCGCGGCTGCAGTCGTTCCTGAGCTATCTCTGCTCGACGGTGCATGTCGCTCACGCTCATGCGCGGCGAGCGGCACGCTGGGCCGACGACCCGGCTGCGCACGAGGCGATGATGGCGAAGGTGCCGCAGAATATGGCCAATTGCTTCGCCTTGATAGAAAGCTCCATGTTCGCCGGCCCCTTCGTGATGGGCCGGAACTACACGATCGCCGATCCCTATCTCTTCACAATTGCCAGTTGGCTTGAAGCGGACGGCGTCGATCCGGCGCGCTTCCCGAAGGTTCTCGATCATCGCAACCGAATGGCCGCACGGCCCGCCGTCGCCAAGGTGCAGGCAGTCGTGCAGTCATGATACCGCGGGTCACGTCGGGTTGCAGGTGGCGAAGCGATCTGCCAGCCGTTTCGGCGCTTTTTCGCGCCAGGCGGCGATCAGCCGTTGCGTCAGCACATCGTCGTCGATGACCGAGAGCCTTACCAACATCGCCGGCCATCCCTTGTAGTGGTCGGTCTCGAAAAAAAGCGACGGATCGAGTTCCATCAGCATCTCCTTTTCTTCGAGCGCACACATCACCACCAGCGTTTCGGCGTCCTTCATCCGTACGAAGCTCTTGCCTTTGACGAGTAGCGCCGGCGTCCCATAGGACGTGCCGACGGTCATTTCCGGCAACGCCGCGGCTTCTGCCAGCCGCCACACGCGCTCGAAGGAACGCTTCATCTCGTCCGTCATGGATTTCCTCGGCAAACGGAAGGACGTTGCGGATCATAGCTCAGCCGCCGTCGCCGATCACTGTGGTCGCAAGCCCCGCTCGCCGCAGCGCGCGGCCATGGCCATCCGGGAAACGGCAGGTCCGCCAGCGCGCGTTCATCCATGCGGGCGAGATCGGGATGCTGGAGAGGATCTCGCGACCAGGCGGGAGCCGCTTCGGTAAGATCGTCAGAGGCGATCCCGATACGTTTCAGTATAGAGAAAACCTTCAGCATGGCGCTATCCTTCTTCGAGGCCGCCGTAGTCCCGCATCTGCGGTCGAATGCGGTTAAAACCTTTGCAGCCATTCGCTCTCCTTCCGGGGAGCCTTGCAGCAGAATCGGCCGGTTCGGCGAAATTTACAATTGAGATTGCCAGATCTTATGTTTAGAAAAACTATATGAAGGAACTGAACACGATCCATTTGAATGGGCTACGTGCGGCGGAGGCAGTGGGTCGCCTGGGTTCGCTCGCCGCCGCGGCCGACGAACTCGGCGTGACCCCCGGCGCCGTCAGTCAGCAGATTGCCAAGATTGAGGCGCAGCTTGGGCGTACGCTCTTCGAGCGCTCGCCGCGCGGACTTGTGGTAACGGATAGCGCCCGCCCGCTCATGATGCGGCTCTCGAATGCTTTTGCGGAACTCGCCGAAGCCGTGGCGCAGGTGCGTCGTCGCGACGAGTCGGTATTGACGGTGTCTGTGGCGCCGGTCTTTGCGGCCCGCTGGCTGGTCTATCGGCTGAACCGCTTCGCCGAGCGCCATCCGGAGATCCGGCTGAGAATCGACGCGACCACGAGACTCGCCAATCTAGAAACGTCCGACGTCGATCTCGCCATCCGCGTCGGTGCGGGCGGCTGGCCGGGTGTGCGGGCCGAGCTGCTGTTGGAGCAGGAGGTCTTTCCCGTCTGCTCGCCGGCCCTGGCCGCGGGACTGCGCGAACCCGTGGATATCCTGAATCTGCCGGCCGTCATCGACGAGCACGCCATGTTCTCCTGGGAGGTGTGGCTGAAGGCGGCCTGTCTTTCCGGCGCCCAGATGACCGTGCGCCACACCTTCAACGATGCGTCGCTGGCGCTCGACGCGGCCATTGCCGGCCAGGGCGTGATGATTGCCTGGCAGACGCTCGCCGGCTATGCGGTGATGAAGGGCAGTCTGGTGGCGCCGTTCGGCATCCGCGCCAAGACCGGCTTCGGGCACTATTTCGTCACCTCGGCCTCGAGGCGTGAAAGCAAGGCCGTCACTGCATTCAAGCGCTGGGTGCGCGAGGAAGTGGAGGAGGGGATGCGGCAGCTCTCCGCTATTCCTTCTCCTTCAGCCGTTCTTCCATCATCGCCTTGAAGGCCGGGCGCGACTGGCAGCGCGCCAGCCATGCCTTGACGCCCGGGTGCTGCTCGAAAAGCGCCGCCTGGCTCATCGTATAACGGAACACCTCGGCGAGGTTGAGATCGGCGACCGTAAAGCGGCCCCCGACCAGGTAATCGCCGCCGTCGAGATGCGCCTCGAGCCTGGCGAAGGATTTCTCGAGCGACCGCACGCAGGCGGCGATCACGGCCTGCCCGTCCGGTGTGTTCTCGATGCCGGCGTCATAGGCGAGGACGATCTTGACCGCGTGCGGCTCGACTTCGGTCGCCGCCCACATGGTCCAATTGCCGATCTGTCCTTCCTCGGCAAGGTCGGCCGGCGCCAGCGGCCCGCCATGCTTGCGGGCGAGATAGAGATTGTTGGCAAGCGATTCCGTCAGCACCAGCCCGTCGTCGTCGATCGCCGGAATAAGCCCCGTCGGGTTGACGGCGAGAAAGCTCGGCGAGCGCGTGTTGATCGGCGCGTCCGCTGCCAGCGGATCGGCAAGGCGACGCGCCTGGATAACCGGCACCGATTGGAACGGAACGCCGAGTTCGCGGGCCATCCAGTAGTTGCGCGATGCGCGCGAGCGGTAAACACCATAAATCGTCAGCATCTCGGCCTCCTTGGTTGGCAATGCCGCGATTGCATACGCAATTGCCGATGCCTGGCGAAGCCGTCCATGTTGATGTGCGCATGAAATCTTTTGATGCGAACCGCTCTGCGGCCCGGTCGCACCGAGGCAGCGCCTGTTAACGGTTGCAAAGTGCGGTACCACAATCGTGATCGGGTATTTACTGGCGCAAGTTCGGCTCCAGCCGTAAATGCAAGCTTGGAGTGAGGGGGCAAGAATGTTTTTGGCTTGCGTCCTCCTCCGACTTGTCGATATCGATCACCCGGATGGCTTTCGTCGACAAGGCCATCGCGATTTCGCTGCAGGAGCGGGACGATGCACGTTGCGCGTCGCGCCGCTCTCCTTTCTCGCCGCACTCAAACCCGTCAGAGTTCGATGTCATCACTGCCTGTCTTTTCCCGCCGCCAGTTTCTTCGCACGTCCGCGGTTGCGATCGCCTCTGCCGGTCTTGCGGGCTGTACATCGTCGATGAACACCGACCGCTTTCGCCAGGAAACGATGCCGGTCTATCGCAATCCGGCGCTCGAAAACCGTTGGGTCGATCCGGCTATGCTCGAAGAGCCGCTGACCGGCCTGCCGCCGCAGGACGCCTACTACGCCGATATTTACGCGCAGCGGGAGGATGGCGGCTTTCTCATTCCGGCGGTGCCCTACCACCAGATCGACCCGCGCTTCTATCGTCAGGAGGTCAGTGACCCGTTCGGCGAGGCGCCGGGGACGATCGTTGTCGATACGGCGGACCGCTATCTCTACCTGATCGGATCCGGCGGCAGCGCCACGCGCTATGGCGTTGGCCTCGGCCGCGAAGGCTTCGCCTGGTCGGGCCGCGGCGTCATTCAGTGGAAGCAGAAATGGCCGAAATGGACGCCGCCGGATTCGATGATCGTCCGCCAGCCGGTGCTCGCCAAATATTCGGCGGACAATGGCGGCATGCCGCCGGGCCTCGACAATCCGCTCGGCTCGCGCGCCCTCTATATTTTCCAGAACGGCCAGGACACGCTCTATCGCGTCCACGGAACGCCGGAATGGCAGTCGATCGGCAAGGCCGTTTCTTCTGGTTGCGTCCGCATGATCAACCAGGACGTGATCGACCTCTATGATCGCGTGCGCGGAAAGGCGCCGATTCTCGTCGTCTGACGACGGCGAGCCGCGCGTCTGCACGGATCAAGCGGTCTGCGTTCCCTCGTCCTGGCTGTCGGCCAGGCGTTGCGTCAGCCGATGCAGCGCCTCGCGCAGTTCGCCGACCTCCTCAAGGCTGCAACCCGTCGCCTTGCCGATCTCCGCAAGAATCTTGAAGGCCTCGGTCTTCAGGCGCCGGCCGCTTTCCGTGAGGCTGACGATGACCTGCCTTTCGTCGGCCGGGTCGCGCATTCGCCCGACATAGCCGGCTGCCTCCAGCCGCTTGAGCAGGGGCGAGAGAGTGCCGGAATCGAGACCCAGTTCCTCGCCGATCCGTTTCACCGTCATGCCGTCCCGTTGCCACAACGCCAGCAGCACGAGATACTGCGGATAGGTGAGCCCGAAGCGGTCGAGGAGCGGCTTGTAGGCCCGGTTGAAGGCGTGCGTCGCGGAATAGACGGCAAAGCAAAGTTGCTGGCCGAGCGCCAGCGCCTCGTCGGGGAATGGGTTTCCAGTCTTCACCGCTTTGGTCGTCATTCCCGGATTGTCGCAAATTCACGCCCCAAATGCAATTTGCAAAATTAATTTGCGTCCAATTTAATATTGCGCTATTGAAAGGCGATCCACAACGAAGCCAGCAAGGAGAACTGCCATGCCCATTCTTTATCGCACCACCGCATCTGCCTCCGGGGGCCGCGCCGGCGAGGCCAAGAGCGCCGACGGCGTTCTCGACGTCACCCTCACCGTGCCGAAGGAACTGGGCGGCGATGGGGCACGCGGCACGAATCCGGAGCAGCTTTTTGCCGCCGGTTATTCCGCCTGCTTCCTCGGCGCGCTCAAGTTCGTGGCCGGCAAGGAGAAGGTAAAGCTTGCCGAAGACACGAAAGTGACAGGAACGGTCGGCATCGGTCCGCGCGACGACGGCACCGGCTTCTACATCGATGCGGCGCTTGAGATCTCTTCACCCGGCGTCGACAAGGCCGTGCTCGAGGACCTGGTCCAGAAGGCGCATATCGTTTGCCCCTACAGCCATGCGACGCGGGGCAATGTCGACGTGAAACTGTCGGTGGCCCGATAGGAAACGTCATTGTGAACTGAAGTCCGCGGCTGCGGGCTTCAGTTCAGGCTACGGCCTTTTGCCGCTCACCTATCGCTTCAGGCTGCCGAGAATGCCGCGGACCAGTGCCCGTCCCACCTGGGTTGCGACCGTACGGGCGACAGACTTCATCGCCGCCTCCATGATCGTTTCGCGCTGATAGCCTGTGGAGCGCGGCCGGGCCTGGCGGCCGGACGCTGCCTCCTTCTCGTCGTCCCCGAAGCCGGGGAGGGTCCAGCGGCTGCGGCCGGCCTCGTCTTCGGCGGCCTGCGCTTCGGCCCGTTCGGCGGCCTCAGCGGCCTTTTCAGCCCGTTTGGCGAGGAGCTCATAGGCGGATTCCCGATCGAAGTCCTCGTCATAGAGCCCACGCACCGGGCTGACATTCATGACATTCTGGCGCTCGGCCTCCGTCAGCGGACCGAGCCGCGAGGCCGGCGGCCGGATCAAGGTCCGCTCGACCATGGACGGCGACCCCTTGCCCTCGAGCGTCGAGACCAGCGCCTCGCCGGTGCCGAGATTGGTGATCACCTCGGCGCAGTCGAAATTCGGATTGGGGCGGAACGTGTCGGCCGCGGTCTTCACCGCCTTCTGCTCGCGCGGCGAATAGGCGCGCAGCGCATGCTGGACGCGATTGCCGAGCTGAGCGAGCACGGTTTCGGGCACGTCGAGCGGGTTCTGGGTGACGAAATAGACGCCGACGCCCTTCGAACGGATCAGCCGGACCACCTGTTCGACGCGCTCGACGAGGACCTTCGGCGCGTCGTTGAAGAGCAGGTGCGCCTCGTCGAAAAAGAACACCAGTTTCGGCTTGTCCGGATCGCCGACCTCAGGCAGCTCCTCGAAAAGCTCCGACAGAAGCCAGAGCAGGAAGGTGGCATAGAGCCGCGGGTTCATCATCAGCTTGTCGGCGGCAAGCACCGAGATTGCGCCGCGCCCGTCATTCGTCGTGCGCATGATGTCGGTGATCTTCAGCGCCGGCTCGCCGAAGAAGTGCTCGGCACCCTGTTGTTCGAGGATCAGGAGTTCGCGCTGGATGGAGCCGACGGAGGATTTCGAGATGAAGCCGAACTGATTGGAGAGTTCGCTCGCATTCTCGCCCATGTAATTCAGCAGCGACTGCAGGTCCTTGAGGTCGAGGAGCGGCAGGCCGCCCTCGTCGGCGATCTTGAAGGCGATGTTCAAGACTCCTTCCTGGGCATCGCTGGCGTTCATCAGCCGCGACAGGAGAAGCGGCCCCATTTCCGACAGCGTCGTGCGGACGCGATGGCCCTTCTCTCCGTAGAGATCCCAGAAGATCACCGGAAATTCCTGGAAGTCATAGGGCGAGAGGCCGATCTGCTCGGCGCGCTTGAGGAGGAAGTCCTTGGCCTCACCGATGGCGCCGATGCCGGAAAGATCGCCCTTGACGTCGGCGCAGAAGACCGGAACGCCGGCGTTCGAGAAACCCTCCGCCAGGATTTGCAGCGTTACGGTCTTGCCGGTACCGGTGGCGCCGGTGATCAGGCCATGGCGGTTGCCGAACTTCAGTTCGAGATATTCGGGCTTGTTGATCGCATCGTCCGGCTTGCGGCTGGTCCCGATATAGAGCTTGCCTTCCTGTTGCATGGCATTCTTCTCCGAATCGATTTTGTCAATGGAACCGGGCATTTGCCGGATGTCGTACGAAGTCCGTCATCGAAATATTGCTCGGTTCTGTTATAGGCTGTGCACTGCGGCCCGGCAACACGGGTTGTAGGCGAGGCAAGGCCTCGCCGGGCTGCAACGCCGCATATGTTGACGCAGGACGGATATGTGTTCCGGTGCTATTGTCATTTCGGAAGCGATATTTTACCTTGACGTCAACGTCAAAATTGCACGAGGAGATTTCCATGAGTGAACTGGTTACGCGGGTGGCGGAAAATGTCGGTCTCGAGCCCGCGACGGCCGAGAAGGCAGTGGGCATGATCCTCGGCTTTCTCCAGCGCGAAGCGGCCGAAGGCCCGGTCGCCCGGATGATCGAGGCTATCCCCGGTGCGCCGGAATTGGTCGCTCAGTACAATGGCGAGGGCGGCAATGGCGGCGGCCTGCTCGGCGGCCTCCTGTCGGCCATCGGCGGCGGCGGCGTCATGGCGCTCGGCCAGCAGCTGATGAGCCAGGGATTGGGCATGGGCGAAATCACCGCGCTCGCCAGGGAAACCATTGCCTATGCCAAGGAAAAGGCCGGCGACGAGGTCGTGGACGAGGTCGTCGCCTCCGTTCCGGGTCTCAGCCAGTTCGTCTGATTCTGCGATCAATCCCCTCTGACCGGCAGGCCAGAGGGGCAGCAATCCCTCTCATCCGTCCCACTCGGGCGCAAGGTCCGCCGGGTTGACGATTCGCCCGTCCGGGCGGGCGAGGCCGCGGATCGCCGCCATTTCTTCTCGTGTCAGCGCAAAATCGAAGATCGCGAAATTTTCTTCAAGCCGCGCCTCCGTGGCGGTTTTCGACAGTGCGATCACATCCTGCTGCTGCACCAGCCATCTGAGCACCACTTGCGCGGCTGTCTTGCCGTGGCGATCGCCGATGTCGTTCAGCAGTTGGTCGGAAGGCACCTTGCCATTCGCCATGGCATAATAGGCGGTGAGCGACATGCCGTGTTGCCGCGCCGCCTGCAGCACCTTCGTCTGGTCGAGATAGGGGTGGTACTCGACCTGGTTGGTCGCAATCGGCGCGTCGCTGAGGCGGACCGTCTCCTCCATCTGCGCCGTGTTGAAATTGCTGACGCCGATATGGCGGACCTTGCCCGCCTTCCGGACCTCGTTCAACGCCCCAATGCGCTCGGCCATCGGCACCTCGCTGCCGCCCGGCCAGTGCAGGAGCAGCAGATCGACGTGGTCCGTCTTCAGCTTTCTGAGGCTCTCGTCGACTGAGGCGAGGAAGTCGTCATGGCGGTACCGATCGACCCAGACCTTGGTCGTCAGGAAGATGTCGGCGCGCGGAATGCCTGAACGGTGGATCGCTTCCCCCACCTCCGCCTCGTTGCCATAGGCCTGCGCGGTGTCCACGTGGCGGAAGCCGATCTTCAGGGCTTTCGGCAAGATCCGAAACACCTCGGCGCCCGACATGCGGAAAGTGCCGAAGCCGAGGGCGGGGATGTTGGCGCCGTTCGAAATGACTGCATGCATGGGTGGCTCCTTGGTCGCGGCGGAGAAATAACGGACATGCCCCTATACTTGTCGCTGCCGGTCGCGGCTTCAAGCCGGCCAGCACGTCCTTCGCCGTCGATTCAGGGCGCCTTTACGGCGACGAGGAACAGGCGGGGAAAGCGCAGGAGCACCCGCCCGTCGGCCATGGCCGGATATTCCCTGCGGATCTTCTCAGCATAGGCGGCGAGGTAGTCCTTACGCCGGTTGGCAGGCAGTGCATCGAGATAGGGGCGCAAGCCCGTGCCCTTCACCCACTCGACGATGGCATTCGCGTTGGCCAGCGGGTGATAATAGACCGTGTGCCAGACCTCGACCCGCGCCGCCTTCGGGGCCAGCCTTTCGACATAGGTCCTCGGGGAGGGAAGCGGCATTCGCCGGATCGTCCGGCCGGCAAAAGCCGCTGCGAAAGTCCGTTCCTCGGCCGTCTCCTGCATCAGGAGATGCGAAGGCTCGTCGAGGTTGTCGGGCATCTGCACCGCAAGCGTTCCGCCCGGCAGCAGCGCCTCGACGAGACGCTCGAGGATATCGATGTGCTTCGGCAGCCATTGGAAGACGGCGTTGGCGAAGAAAAGCGCGGCCCCTTGCGGCGGCGTCCAGCCGGCAAGATCGACCCTCTCGAAGCGCAGGCCGAGCAGCCGTTTGCGAGCGGCCTCCAGCATGTCCTCGTCGCTGTCGATGCCGACGAGCGGATTGTTGGGGAAGCGTTCGAGGATAAGTTGCGTCGAATTGCCCGGTCCGCAGCCGAGGTCGAAGGCGGGGCCGGGCGGCAGATCGGGGACCTGCGCCAGGAGATCGCGCGCCGGCCGGGTTCGCTCATCCTCGAACTTTACATATTGTGCTGCCGACCAGGCCATCGGGCCGCTCCTTCATATGCCGACTTGCAGGCTTTCCAGCGAAGGGAGAATGAGTGCCGGGCCATAGTCCTGGTATTCGTCCGGCATGTCGGCGCGGTTGATCCACACCGTGCGGAAGCCGAACTTGGTGGCGCCGGCAATGTCGAAGCGGTTGGACGACTGGAACGAAACCGCATGCGGATAGAGCCGGTATTGCGTCGTCACCAGGTCGTAGACGGCTGGTACCGTCTTGAAGGCCTTGACCGCATCGACCGAGAAGACGTCATCGATGATGATGTCGAGCGCGGCATTCTTGACGGCCGATGCAAGCATCGCCGGCGAGCCGTTCGAGAGAATGGCGATACGAGCGCCGCGCTCCTTCAGCCCCTTGAGCACGGCCGGAACCTCGGGGTAGCAATCGAGCGCCCAATAGGCGTCGAGCAACTGCTTCCTGAGCTTGGGATCGGCGGAGGGAAAGCGGGCAAAGGCGTAGTCCAGCGATTGCTCGGTCAGTTGCCAGAAATCGACATAGGCGCCCATCAGCGAGCGCACCCAGGAATATTCGAGCTGCTTGGCGCGCCAGAGTTCGGAGAAGGCCTGGCCGTCCGGACCGATCGCCTCGGCATGCCGGCGCACGGCCGCATGGACATCGAAAAGAGTGCCATAGGCATCGAAGACATAGGCCGCATGAGACATCGAACTCTCCCGTCTTTACCTCGTCTGCGGCGCTTTCCGATTGGTGCCCGCAGCGAAGGCTTCTTGCGACGAAGAACGCGCCGCTTCTCCATTTGTTTTTAGGGGATCATGTCAAATTTTTGTGCGCCGCACAATGCGTCTCATCCTCGCCGTGATTGTTCAGCCTTTCCAGAGCTTTGCAGGAAACCGCAGTGCCTGCTTGGCAAGCTTCCCCTTGAGCCCCAGCGTCGCGTCGCAGAGGCCGACCACATGACGGTTCGGCTTGGCCTCGGGGCGAAGCGCGTGCAGGGCTGCCGCCGCCCTTTCTGGTTCCATGTAGCGCGCCAATATGCCGAGCGTCAGCGCCGTCGAGCGGCCGATGCCCCTCAGACAGTGGACCAGCAGATGCGCGTCCTTTGGCAGCCCGTCGATGAAGGCGAAGGTCGCCTGGATCGCCTCGGCGCGCGCCGCATCCGGCGCATCCGGGTCGGTCGTATCGCCGAAATAGAGCTCCAGATGCCGCTCCGGCGGCAGCTCGATCATCGAAAGCAGGCGGGTTGCGGGCGCCCGGATCGAGACGAGATGCGTCGGCGCCCAGTGCTGGCGGTTGTGCCGCGCCTCCGTCTGCGAGCTCACGATCACCCGCACCGGCCAGCCGCTCGGATGGGCCGGGTTCGTGTTAAGAACCGGCCGATAGAGTTCGTCTTCCGTAGCCCGAGCCGCAAGCGCCATGACGACACCTCCCTGATTCGTCTTGCTAGGCTGAGAATAACAGCGCGCCGTAACGATCGGAATCCCCGATCAGAACCCCGTGATCACGCTGATGCCGAGGTCCGTCGCCCGGTCCATCGTCGTAAGCGCCGGCACCGCCTCCTCCAGCGATATCTCGCGGCCGATCAGCCGCTTTGGAACGAGCTTGCCGCTGGTGATGATCGACAGCATTGCGTCGTAGCGCCAGGCCTGCATGCCGTGGCTGCCGTAGATTTCGAGCTCGTGGCCGATCACCTGCGCCATCGGGATCTGCGGTGTTGCCTGTTCCGCCAGCATCAGCCCGACCTGGACATGGCGGCCGCGGCGGCGGAGGTTCCTGATCGAGTTGAAGCAGGTGACGGGCGAGCCGAGCGCGTCGATCGAGACATGCGCGCCGCCTCCGGTGATCTCCTTGACCGCGTCGGCGACATTCTCCGTCCCCCGCGCATTGATCGCGGCGACGGCGCCGAGCGTCCGCGCGAATGCGAGCTTCTCCTCGGAAATGTCGATGGCGATGGGATTGGCGCCGAGCGCCGCGGCGATCATGATCGCCGAAAGACCGACGCCGCCGCAGCCGTGCACCGCCACCCATTCACCGCCTCGGACGCGGGCCTGGTCGGCGATCGCCCGGAAGGATGTGGCGAAGCGGCAGCCGAGGCTGGCGGCGGTCGCAAAATCCATGCTCTCCGGCAGGTGCACGAGGTTCTGGTCGGCGAAGTCGAGTGCGACATATTCGGCGAAGGAACCCCAATGGGTGAAGCCCGGCTGGAACTGCGCCTCGCAGACCTGCTGGTTGCCGGAGCGGCATTCGCCGCAGCGGCCGCAGCCGGAAACGAAGGGCACGGTCACCCGGTCGCCGATCTTGTAGTTGAGGACGCCGCGCCCGGCGGCGGCGATCGTTCCGGCCAGTTCGTGGCCGGGCACATGCGGCAGGCGGATGTCCGGGTCGTGCCCCATCCAGCCGTGCCAGTCGCTGCGGCAGAGCCCGGTCGCCTCGACCTTGACGACGACGCCGTATTCGCTGGGCGTCGGATCGGGCAGCGTCCGGATTTCCGGCGTCTTCTCGAAGGCATCGTAATACATCGCTTTCATCGGCGATCGGTCTCCATTTTTGTTCCGCTATTCTCGCACGCGGTGCGGGGAGGCTCCACAATGGACGCCATGACATTTTTTGATGTACCCATTCACCCTGATGCTGCTTTTTCGGGCTAGATGGGACAGCAGCGAAGGACAAGAGGAGAGTCCGATGGCCGTCGATACATCCCCCCGATCCACCGCCTGGACCTATGTCGACGGCGAATGGCTGTCCGGTAACCCGCCGCTGATCGGCCCGACGTCGCACGCCATGTGGCTTGGCTCGACGGTGTTCGACGGCGCCCGCTGGTTCGACGGCATCGCCCCGGACCTCGACCTCCATTGCCAGCGCGTCAATCGTTCCGCGGAAGCGCTCGGCCTGAAGCCCACCATGGCCGCCGAGGAGATCGAGGCTTTGACCTTCGAGGGCGTGAAGAAATTCGACGGCAAGACGGCTATCTACGTGAAGCCGATGTATTGGGGCGAGCATGGGTCCTGGAGCGTCGTGGCGGTCGATCCGGAATCGACCCGCTTTGCGCTGTGCCTGTTCGAGGCGCCGATGGGCAACGCCCATGCCGGTTCGGCGCTGACGCTCTCGCCCTTCCGCCGCCCGACGCTCGAATGCATGCCGACGGACGCCAAGGCCGGCTGTCTCTATCCCAACAACGCCCGCATCCTCCAGGAAGCGCGCTCGCGCGGTTTCGACAATGCGCTGGTGCGCGACATGCTCGGCAACATCGCCGAGACCGGCTCTTCCAATATCTTCATGGTCCGGGACGGCGTCGTCTTCACCCCGGCCGCCAACCGCACCTTCCTCGCCGGCATCACCCGCTCGCGCGTCATAAGCCTGTTGCGCGAAGCTGGCTTCGAGGTGATCGAAACGACGCTGACGATGACCGATTTCGAGGCTGCCGACGAGATTTTCACCACCGGCAACTATTCGAAGGTGCTGCCGGTGACCCGCCTTGACGACCGCGATCTGCAGGCCGGCCCGATCACCGCCAAGGCGCGCGATCTCTATATGGATTGGGCGCATTCGAGCGGCGACGTCTAGGAGGGTTCAAGACGGGATATTCCGGCTGACAAAGGCGGTGTGAACCGGATAGGTTGATGCTCGGCCGGAGGCGGCCGGCAGCCCGCGTCCGACAAGGGCATGGCGAACGCCTCCACTGATCCTTGCTCACCCGTTCGACAGTCGGGCGAAGGCGTTGGTAATGCGGGCGCTGACGAAGGCTTCGCCGTGACGAGGAACGGAAATGCGCGACTATCGCGATGCCAAGGCCATGGCGAAGGCCCTGCGTGAGGCCCTTGCCGACCATCAAATGACGATCGCCCACAGCGAGGCGCTTGAGGTCGTCGCCCGCCAGTTCGGGCTTGCCACCTGGAACATCCTGTCGGCGAAACTCGAAGCCGCGGCAGCCGCTCGAGAGAGCGCCGAGATCGCGTTCGAGCAGGCCGTGCCGATCGTTCGGATCTTCGACGTGGCAAAGGCCCACGAATTCTATCTTGGCTTCCTGGGCTTCACGGTCGACTGGGAACACCGCTATGGCGACGATTTCCCGCTTTACACGCAGATTTCGCGAGGCGGACTGAAGCTGCATCTATCCGAGCATGCGGGAGACGCGACGCCCGGCGGCAACATGTGCGTCTACATGACGGGCATCCGCGCGTTCCACAAGGAACTCATCGCCAAGAACTACCGCTACATGTGGCCGGGTCTCGAGGATGAAGGAACGCGGCTCGAGGTGACAGTCATCGACCCGTTCAACAACCGCATCCGCTTCATGGAGCTGAAGGAGGGATAGGTCGGCCGCCTATCTGATCGGGAGGCCGCAGCGATGCCCGGCGCTAGCCGGATCGAACGGTCTCCCGACTATGAACCGCACTCCGACCTCAAGTCTCGACCGGCCGGACGACGACATCGGCGGCCGATCGTGTCGTCGGCCCATGATGAACCGCCTCGATATTGTTGCCGTCGGGATCCAGCAGAAAGGCGGCGAAGTAGCCCGGGTGATAGGGACGCTCGCCGGGTGCGCCATTGTCCGTGCCGCCATTGGCGAGACCGACATCGTAAAAGCGCTGCACCGCGTCCGGCCCGGAGGCCTGGAAGGCGATATGGACGCGGGTACGATAGTCGTCCGCCTGGTCGACGAAGAACTCGTCGAAGGCGAAAAACGCGTCGGTCTCGTGGGTTGGTCGATGGCCGAGGGCGCCAAGCACTGCCTGATAGAAGCGCTTGCTGACGGCGAGATCCTCGACGCGCAGATGTACGTGGTCAATGAGACGGCCCTGATGGAACTCCATTCTTTCCTCCTGTGCCGAGGGCGAAGTCAGTTGGCTCGTCTCCGTAAGGTAGGACAGGAATCCTCAGCGTCGACATTCGCGTCAAACGCGCACCCAGCGCCGAATGAAAGTATTTTGCGCGGCTCAGGGAATTTTTGGCACCGCATCGGTTGCCTCCCGCCAAGGCGGTGCCTATGTTCCCGCTCACTGATTTCCGTCACGAAATCTAATGCCAAGAGGAGATGCCACAATGGCTTTCGAATTGCCGAACCTTCCCTATGACTACGATGCGCTCGCGCCCTACATGTCGCGCGAGACGCTCGAATACCACCACGACAAGCATCACCTCGCCTATGTGACGAACGGCAACAAGCTCGCCGAGGAAGCCGGTCTGTCGAACCTTTCGGTGGAGGAAATCGTCAAGAAGTCCTACGGCACCAACCAGCCGCTGTTCAACAATGCCGGCCAGCACTACAACCACGTCCACTTCTGGAAGTGGATGAAGAAGGGCGGCGGCGGCACCAGCCTGCCGGGCAAGCTCGACGCGGCCATCAAGTCCGATCTCGGCGGCTACGACAAGTTCCGCGCCGACTTCATCGCCGCCGGCACCGCCCAATTCGGTTCCGGTTGGGCCTGGCTCTCGGTCAAGAACGGCAAGCTCGAAATCTCCAAGACCCCGAACGGCGAAAACCCGCTCGTGCACGGCGCCTCGCCAATCCTCGGCGTCGACGTCTGGGAGCATTCCTATTACATCGATTACCGCAATGCCCGTCCGAAATACCTCGAGGCTTTCGTCGACAATCTCATCAACTGGGATTACGTCCTCGAAATGTACGAGGCAGCGGCGAAGTAACCATTTGGTTCTTATGCACGAAATTAGGCCCGGCGCTTGCGTCGGGCCTTTTCGTTGTCGGTCCGCCGGCGAGACTGATATTTGCTTCGCGATCATTTACACTGTGCCCGAAGCGAAAGATCGAACGGCATTTATCTTCCAGCCGGCGATCCACGCTTGCCGAAGCTTCTCGCCTTCACCGCGGAAGAAGGCGCCGATCGGCTCGCAATGCTCCACCCGGTCGGCGCGGAAGTTGCGGATGTCCTGGCGCAATTCGCACCAGGCGACCATCATCGCATGCTCCGAATAGTAGATCAGCGCCAGCGGCCGCACCGTGCGTTCCGTTGTCCGCCCGAGTTCGTCGCGGTAGTCGAGCGCGAGTTTTTGCTCGTCGCGGATCGCGCGGCGGATCATGGCGAGGTCGACCGCAGGCGGCGGGGCGGCGATCGTGCCCCAGGCATGTAGCGCTTGCGAGTGGAACGCCTGGCGCAGCGGTTGGGGCACGGCGCCGGTGATCTTGCGGTTGACGCGCTGGGCTGCGGTCTTCAATTCCTCGTCGCCGGTACGCGCCAGCAGCGCCAGCGCCAGGACGATCGCTTCCGTCTCCTCGATCGAAAACATCAGCGGCGGCAGATCGAAGCCGGGCCTCAAGATATAGCCGAGACCGCGCTCCCCTTCGATCGGCACGCGCATCGCCTGCAGGGCGACGATATCGCGATAGATCGAGCGCGGCGTGACCTCGAGTTTCTCGGCAATCTCGGCGGCCGTGATCGGCTTACGGGCAAGCCGCAATATCTGGATGATCTCGAAAAGACGCGCCGCCTTGCGCATGGCGAAAACTCCGGAAGTCCGAACGCTCCTGACAGAACCCTGTCAGTTACGCGGCGCTATAGCAAGCGTCAACGGATTGATAAATCGGCAATTCGGACCTGAACTCCCATACAACGACAATGAGCAACTGACATGACCTACGCTGAAAATCTCTGGCTTTTCTTCACCCTTCTGTTCGGCATCATCATCGTCCCGGGCATGGACATGGTCTTCGTGCTGGCCAATGCGATAACCGGCGGGCGGACGTCCGGGCTGGCCGCGACGGCGGGCATCATGGCGGGCGGCGTGCTGCATACGCTCTATGCCGCGCTCGGCGTCAGCGTCGTGCTGCATCTCGTCCCGGAGCTCTTCAATGTGCTCCTTGTCGCCGGCGCCGCCTATATCGCCTGGATCGGCGTCGCGCTGTTGCGCAGTTCGATCACCATCGGCGGTGTCGAGGAGGGCAGGCGGCTGTCGCGCTGGGCAAGCTTCCGGCAGGGGGCACTGACGAGCCTGATGAATCCCAAGGCCTATCTCTTCATGCTCGCCGTCTATCCGCAGTTCCTGAAGCCGCAATTCGGTCCAGTCTGGTCGCAGGCCGCGGTCATGGCGCTGATGATCGCCGTGACGCAGCTTGCCGTCTATGGCGGGCTGGCGCTCGCCGCCGGCCGCGGCCGCGACCTGCTGGTCGGCAGTCCGGTAGCGACAGTTGCCATCGGCCGCGGTGCCGGCCTGCTGCTTGTCGCAATCGCCGTCTTCACCGTATGGCAGGGTTGGAGCGCCGCCCGGTGATTTGCTGTGCTCCCTTCAAGTATTAAACATGAACAAGGAATTCATGTTATTGTTCGCACAAGTTCTGCCGCGCCTTCAGGTATAGCGCGGCGAATTGTGCTGAAATGACAAGCACATCAAGAAAATGTTACTTCCGTCGAAAAGCCAAGATGCCATCATGCCGGCGCCTTCAACAGGAAGCCGCGCGAGCGGGTTCGAACGACCGGAGAACATGATGAAGATACGAGCTCTTATGCTTGCAGCCGTCCTCGCAGGCTTGGGTGTGACCGCCGTCACCGCCGCCGGTGAACCTCAGGCGGTCCGCCAGCAACTGATGAAGAAGGTGGGCCAGGCTGCCGGCGCGCTGAGCGGGATCGCCAAGGGCGAAAAGCCTTATGATGCCGAAATCGTCAAAGCGTCGCTGTCGACGATCAGCGAGACGGTGAAAGTCTTCCCGAATCATTTCCCGGCCGGCTCCGAGACCGGTATGGAAACGGAGGCGAGCCCGAAGATCTGGCAGAACATGGATGACTTCAAGGCGAAGGCCGCCAAGCTCGGTGGCGATGCGGAGAAGATTCTTGCCGAGCTGCCCGCCGACCAGGCCGGCGTCGGCGCCGCACTCGGCGTCCTCGGCAAGGATTGCGCCAGCTGTCATGAGAGCTATCGTCTGAAGAAAGAGTAGCGGACGCCACTACTTGGTCAGTTCAATGCGCCGGTCTACCCGGCGCATTTATTTCTGTGTTGAAGACGAAGGAGAGATGATGAGGGGGCGCGCGGGGCGGCTTTTGTCCGGTCTGGTTCTACTTGCAGCGGTCGGCGCCGGCGCCTTCTGGTGGCTGACGAAGCCCGCCCCCTGGGATGCCGCCCATTGGGAGGGCCTGGGCGAGCCGGATCTCGCCAATGGCGAGCGGGTCTTCTGGGCGGGCGGCTGCACCAGCTGCCATGCAGCACCCCGTGCCGAGGATGATGCCCGACTGGTGCTGTCGGGTGGCCGGCCGCTGAAGAGCCCCTTCGGCACCTTCTTCCCCCCGAATATCTCGCCGGACGAGACAGCCGGCATCGGGGGCTGGACGCTCGCCGAGTTCGGCAACGCCATGACGCGCGGGGTGGGGAGGAATGGCGAGCATCTCTACCCGTCCTTTCCCTTCGGTTCCTATGCGCGGATGACCGCCAAGGACATCAACGACCTTTATGGCTATATGCGGACCTTGCCGAAGAGCGCCAATGTGGTGCCGCCGCATGATCTGCCTTTTCCCTATAATGTCCGTCTGGCGCTCGGCGGTTGGAAATTGATGTATCTCACTGACGAGCCGCGGGTTCAGGTCGACAGCGCCGACCCGAAGCTCGCCCGCGGACAGTATCTCGTGGAAGGCCCGGGCCATTGCGGCGAGTGTCACACGCCGCGCGACGCACTCGGCGGCTTCGAAGCGGGCCGCTGGCTAGCCGGCGCCCCGAACCCGGAAGGCGAGGGTCGGATTCCCGACATCACCCCGGGCTCCAGGAGCATCGGCAGCTGGAGCGCATCGGACATCGCCTCCTATCTGGAGACGGGTTTCACGCCCGAATTCGATTCAGTCGGCGGTTCTATGGTCGAGGTGCAGAAGAACATGGCAAAGCTTCCGGCCTCCGAGCGCGAGGCGATTGCCGCCTACCTGAAGGCGCTGCCCCCGTCATAGGCTATCGCCTCCTTCGCTCAGCCTAGCTTCTGCATATAGCGCATGCCGGTCACCGGCCGCGGCACGAAGCGCTCCGACTCGTAGAAACGATGCGCCTGGAAATTGCCGGTTGCAGCGCTGACGGCAAGGTAATCGCAGCCGGCCATCTTCGCCTGTTCCCGCGCCTTGGCGACGAGATGGCGGCCGATGCCGGTGCCGCGATGGCCGGGGCGCACGAAGAGGTGATGCAGCTCCATGCCACGCGCGCCTTCGGCTGCCCGGTATTGGGGAACGAGAATTGCGTAGCCGATCAGCTGGCCGCCGGCCTCGGCGACAAGGGCGGTGATCCAGGGGGTGCGGCCGAAGAGGTCGCGTTCGAGCTGCTCCGAGGTAAGCGGGGCGGCATCGCCGTGATGGGCGGAAAGCTCCGCGATCATCTCACGCAGTTCGGCGAGGTCGCGCAACTTGGCGCAGCGGATCGTCACCATCGGAGCGCGGACCGACGGAATAGGATGAAGGGAGGGGGTGGCAGTCTGCAGCATTCTCGGCTCCTATGGGTTTCCCGCCATCAGGTGCCGTGAAAAACAAAAGCCGCCTGATGGCGGCCTTGTTGAAAATGATCAGCAGGCCGCTCCTATCGGAACAGCCAAAAATACGCGCGGCAGATGGGTGCGTTCTTGATCATGCGCGTAGATTGTTCATTTCCGCGAATTTGTCAACGGGGATACTTGGTACAAACATGCCTCAGTGCTCGCTGTCGCACAGCGAATGGTCGGCAAGGGCCCGGATGACATAGCAGTCGCCGATCGTGTGATCGCCGTGGCAGGCGACGATCCGCTCCAGTTCCTGCTCGAGCTTAGTGAGGCGGGCGATCTTCTCCCGCACCGAAGCGAGATGTTCGCGGGCAATGCGGTCCGCCTCGCCGCAGGGCCGTTCCGGATGTTCGCTGAGCGCCAGCAATTCCCGGATCGCTTCGATCGAAAGCCCGAGATCGCGCGCGTGACGGATGAAGGCAAGCCGCTCGAGCTGGCGCCGCTCGTAGCGCCGCTGGTTGCCCTCCGAACGTTCCGGCGCCGCGATGAGACCCATTTGCTCGTAATAGCGGATCGTCGGAATTTTCACGCCGGTCCGCCGGGAGAGGTCTCCGATCGAGTACATAGGCGCGCTCCATAGCTATAGTCTCTGGAGCTATATAGATACCGCTCCCTCAGGGCACAAGGCCGCCACATTCCCTGCCTAGCGAGTCAGAGCGTCGCATGGACGAAGTTAATATTCGAGATCAGTAATTTAACCTCAGCGGCTGCTCGCTCGCCAAAAGGAGGAAAGACATGTCCCTGCTCATCAATCGCCGCAACATGCTGATCGGCACCGCAATGCTTTATCCGGCACTGGCGCTTGCCGGTGCGGCGCGTGCCGCCACTGCGACCGGTGACGATGTGACGAAACTGCTCGCCGAGCTCGAAAAGCGGACCGGCGGGCGCCTCGGCGTGGCCGTGCTCGATACCGAAACCAACATCTCCTTCGGTCACCGTGAGACCGAGCGCTTCGCCATGTGCTCGACCTTCAAGGCGCTCGCCGCCGCATGCGTGCTCGCGCGCGTCGATCGGGGCGAAGAAAAACTCGACCGGCGGATCACCTTCGGCAAGGATGTCCTGCTGCCCCATTCGCCGGTCGCCGAAAAGCATGTCGGCGGCAATGGCATGACGGTCGCCGAACTCTGCGACGCCGCGGTCACCATCAGCGATAATGCGGCCGCCAACCTGATGCTCGAAAGCTTCGGCGGCCCGGCCGGGCTGACCTCCTGGCTGCGGTCGATCGGCGACGGGACGACGCGCCTCGACCGAACCGAGCCGGATCTCAACGAAGCCAAATTCGGCGATCCGTGCGATACAACGACGCCGGTCGCGATGCTCGAGACCATCGGAAAGCTTGCCTTCGGATCGGTCCTGGCGGAGAGCTCGCGTCGACAACTCGTCGAATGGATGGTCGCCAACACGACCGGCGACGCGCGGCTTCGTGCCGGACTGCCGAAGGATTGGCGGATCGGTGACAAGACCGGCACGAGTTCGACCGGCGCAGTCTCCGATATCGGCTTTGCGGTGCCCAAGGGGCGCGGCCCGATCCTCATCACCGTCTATACCGGCGAAGCGAAGGTGGAGCCGGCAGAGCTCAATCCGTTGTTCGCCGAAGTCGGCAAAATTGTCGCCGGCATGGTCTGAGCGCTTCAGCAGGCGGGCCGCCGATGACCATCAGGGCAGCGTATAGGCGATCACATAGTCGCCCGGCTTGGTCCCGACCGAGCCGTGCCCGCCTGCGACCATCAGCAGATACTGCTTGTCGCCGACCATATAGGTCATCGGCGTCGCCTGGCCGCCGGCCGGCAGCCGCGCCTCCCAGAGCTGGTCGCCGGTGGTGACGTCATAGGCTCTCAGGAAATTGTCGACCGTGGCGCCGAGAAAGGCGACGCCGCCCTTGGTGATGATCGGTCCGCCGATGCCCGGCACGCCGAGCCTGAAGGGAAGCGGCAGCGGCGTCATGTCGTAGACCGTGCCGTTCTTGTGCTTGTAGGCGATCTTGCCGGTCCGGAGGTCGGCACCCGCGACATAGCCCCAGGGCGGCGCCTGGCAGGGAATCCGCAAGGGACCGAGGAACGGACCCATATAGACGCCGTAGGGTGCTCCCTCGTTGCGGTTCAGCCCTTGCTCGCTGCCCTTTTCGCCTTCGCCCTTCGGCGGGATTTCCTCGCGCGGCACGAGCCGCGAGGTGAAGGCGAGATAGGTTGGCATTCCGAACATCACCTGGCGCTCCGGGTCGACGGCGACCGAGCCCCAGTTGAAGGTGCCGAAATTGCCCGGATAGACGAGCGTTCCTTCGAGCGAGGGGGGCGTGTAGCGGCCCTCGTATTTCAACGAGAGGAACTCGATCCGGCAGGCGAGCTGGTCGAACATGGTAATTCCCCACATGTCGCGCTCCTGAAGCGGCGGCGGCATAAAGGTGAGTCCGGAGACCGGCTGGGTTGGCGCGGTGAAATCCTCCGCGATCGCGCCGCCGGGGGCGGGCACCTCCTCCACCGGAATGATCGGTTCTCCGCTGCGCCGGTCGAGCACATAGATGTCGCCCTGCTTGGTCGGCCCGACAAGCGCCGGCACGACGCCCCCGTCTTCCCTGGTGATGTCGAGGAGGGCCGGTTGCGCCGGCACGTCCATGTCCCAGAGGTCGTGACGCACCGTCTGCCTGACCCAGCGCACCGCGCCCGTGTTGATGTCCAGCGCGACGATCGAGGAGGAGTATTTCTCCACATGCTCGCTCCGCCCCATGCCGAGTTGATCGGGAACCTGATTGCCGAGCGGGACATAGATCAGCCCGAGAGCCTCGTCGACGGAGGAGACCGACCAGCTGTTCGGCGAATTGGTCGTGTAGAACTGGCCGGGCGGCAGCGGCGCCGTCTGATCGGGGTTGCCGCTGTCCCAGTTCCAGATAAGCGCCCCGGTCTTGATGTCGAAGGCGCGGATGACGCCGGACTGTTCCTGGGTCGAGTAATTGTCGTTGACGGCGCCGCCGACGATAAGCTTGCCGGCGACGGCGACCGGGGGCGATGTCGAATAGTAATAGCCGGCGGGATTGTAGCGCATGCCCTGTTCGAGGTGCAGAACGCCCTGGTCGGCAAAACCGGTGCAGACCGTGCCGTTCGCGGCATCGAGCGCGATCAGGCGGGCGTCCGATGTCGGCAGATAGACGCGTTCGGCACAGGCGCTGCCGGCGGCCGCCGCCGGATCGGCCCAATAGGTGACGCCGCGGCAGGTCTGGTGCTGGCGGTCCGGGTTCAGACCCGAGTTCGAATCATATTTCCATTTCTGCCGGCCGGTCGCAGCATCGACCGCGATCGCCCAATTATGCGGCGTGCAGAGATAGAGCGTGTCCTTCACCTTCAGCGGCGTCACCTGATAGGTGGTCTCGCCGATATCCTCCGGCAGCTTGACGTCTCCTGTCTGGTACTGCCACGCGACCTTCAGAGTCGCGACGTTCTCCCGGTGGATCTGGGCGAGCGGCGAATAGCGCTGGCCGAACAGCGTGCGGCCGTAGTGATGCCACTCGCCGGCCGGCACATTGCCGCCGAGGTTGGGGTTGCCCGCCGCGACGTCAGCCGGCAGGTCGCCGCGAATGTCATGGACGTCCTGCGTCATCGAATAGAGCGCGACGCCGATCGCGACGAGGCTGGCGAGCGCAAGTGGCCAGGCGGCTGCGCTGTAGTGTTCGCCCGACGGGCTGATGAAACCGAGCGGCCGCCGGATCCATGGCGTAAGCAGCCAGAGGCCCAGCAGGATGATCACACCGCCGCGCGGACCAAGCTGCCACCAGTCAAGCCCGACCTCCCAGACGGCCCAGGTAAGCGAGCCGAGGACCATCAGCGTATAGACCCAGATCGCCGCCGCGCTCTTGCGGTAGAGCAGCAATGCGGTGAGCAGGAACGCCAAGCCGGTGATGATGTAGTATGGACTGCCGCCGAGCAGGACGAGCCTTGTCCCTCCCGCACCGAGCACGAGACCTATCAGTGCGAAGAAAAGGGCGGTCAGGACAATCGGCATGAATTCGAACTCCCAAATTGAAGAACGATACGGCGGCACCTTCGGCCCGCCGAGCCGCACGGAACGGCAGACGAAGAACGAGCGCGGATTTCGCGACAATTCTCCCTCGCAAATTGTGCGCCTCATCCACAGCATCATTTGCGAAGGTAACGCGACGCAGGTGCCTTTCAATGTTGCCGCCTCGGCGCAAGCGCCTTTTGCATACGCCAGGCGTCGCGGCAGGACTTTGATTCCCCGGGATTATTTCAAATTGGCGGCCCATTGGGCCGCGGAGGCCGAGGCGGGGCTGCGGCTTGTCAGGTGCCGCAGAAGGTTTGCAGCACTTCTTCGCCAGGTTGCGGCGGCTCGGCAAAGGCGGCATGTGCCGGCTGATCATCGTAAGGTTTGGAGGTCACCTCGAGAATCGCTTCGAAAAGCGAGAAATCCGCATGTTCGGTCGCCGCTTCGATCGCCTGCTCGATGCGGTGGTTGCGCGGAATGAAGGCCGGATTGACGGCGCGCATCGCTGCCGCTCTTTCGACCGGCCCGGGAGCTTCGCGCTCGAGACGGCGGCGCCAGTCCCCAAGCCATGGCGACAGTGCCTCGGGCGCCTGGAAGAGCTGGGCAAGCTCGGCATCGGCGCCTGCGTCTTCCGCCGACGCAGCGAGCCTTCTAAAGGTGAGGGTGAAATCCGCGCCCCCTTTGTGCATCAGCGCCAGCAAAGCCCGCACCAGCTCCAGGTCACCCTCTTCCGCCGTCGAGAGCCCGATCTTGCGGCGCATGCCGTCGAGCCATTGGTTCTGGAAGATAGCGCCATACTCGCCGAGGGCGTCATTGGCGAGGTTCACCGCCACGTCTGCCGTCGGATCGAAGAGCGTCACGAGTGTTTCGGCGAGCCGGGCGAGATTCCACTGGCCGATGGCCGGCTGGTTGGCATAGGCGTAGCGGCCGAACTGGTCGATTGAACTGAAGACCTTTTTCGGATCGTAGGCATCCATGAAGGCGCAGGGACCGAAGTCGATCGTTTCGCCGGAAATCGTCATGTTGTCGGTGTTCATCACGCCGTGAATGAAGCCGATGTGCAGCCAGCGCGCGATCAACGCTGCCTGCCGCTCCGAGACTGCCCTGAGAAGGCCCAGATAAGGGTTCTCGTCTGCCTTCAGTTCGGGGTAGTGGCGGTCGATCACGTAGTCGGCCAGTGCCTTGACCGAGTCCATGTCGCCGCGTGCGGCGAAGAACTGGAACGTACCGACCCGGATATGGCTCGCCGCCACCCGGGTAAAGACGGCGCCGGGGAGGATCTGCTCGCGATAGACCGGCTGGCCGGTCACCGTCGCGGCAAGCGCGCGGGTGGTCGGCACGCCGAGCGCATGCATCGCCTCGCTGACGATATATTCGCGCAGCACAGGCCCGAGCGCTGCCCGGCCGTCGCCGCGGCGCGAATATGGGGTCTGGCCGGGTCCCTTGAGCTGGATGTCGCGGCGTTTTCCATCACGGTCGACGACTTCGCCCAGCAGGATGGCGCGGCCGTCGCCGAGTTGCGGGACGAAGGTGCCGAACTGGTGCCCGGCATAGGCCATGGCGAGCGGCTCCGCGCCCGCCGGGACCATGCTGCCGGAGAAGATCGCGGCGCCGTCGCGCTCGAGCGCTTCGAGATCGAGACACAGCTCTTCCGCGAGCGGCCGATTGAACTTGATCAGCCAGGGCTCGGCAACAGGTGTCGGCTCGACCCGGGCGTAGAAATTCCCAGGCAGTCGCGCATAGCTGTTGTCGAAGGGAAACGGGGCTGTCGCCGAGCCCGGTTGCGGCGGTATGGAATTCATCACACTCCAGCGGCCCTGCCTAGAAAATACCGGCCGCCCTTTCCCGACAAGTCTACACGAGCGATCCGGTTTTCGCGAGCGTCGGGAATACTGGGAGCTCCTGCTGCCACTACGGCGGAAGGAGCTCTTCCGGTGGTCAAGCGCTCAGTGCGGTCGCGGGCAGGCAGACCTCGCAGATCGCCGCGATGTGGCGATGGTCGGTGCCGCAGCAGCCGCCCAGCACACGCAAATGCGGCATGCGGCCTGTGAGCGAACGATAGCGCCGGGCGAGATCGCCGATGTCTCCTATGTCCAAGGTCTCGCTTTCGTCGAGTTCGGCATGGCTCTTGGTCGAGGCGTTGGCGCGAATGCCGCCGATCCGCCGCACCCATGGCTGGCGCTGATCGAGGCTGCTTTCGAAATGGCTCGGATGGGCGCAATTGACCATGTAGTAATGCGGATAGCCTTCCGTCTCTGCGTCCACCGTTTCGACGGCTTCCTGGAGAGAGCCGCCCGTTACCAGCCGACCGTCGGTCTCGACGGTGAAGGAGATGGCGCAGGGCATGCCGTGTTTCCTGGCCGCTCTTGCGACGCCGATCGCCTCGTCGACATTCGTCATGGTCACCGCCGATACTATGTCGGCTTCGCTGCCGGCAAAGGCCGCGACCTGGGCGCTGTGATATTCCTCAGCTTCCTTCGCATTCATCAGGCCGGCCTTGTAGCCGTCGCCGCGCGGACCGATAACGCCGTTGAACACGATCGGGACCTGCGGCCGCTCGTACTGCGCCCGCAGTTCGGCAAGCAGGTGGGCGGCGTCCTGGTTGACCTGCCTGAGCGCCTCGGCGTCGTAGCCAAGTTTCGCGCCCCAGTCGGCATTGGCGCGCCACGTAGCCGTGTCGAGCACGAAACCGGTGTCGTGGAGCCGCGCGATCTCGAGATAGCGCGTGTAATAGCGCAACAGCTGCCGGCGGCCCTCCGGGGTCGACAGCAGGACGAAAGAGGCGAAGTGCGGCAGCTCGGCTCCTTCATGAAAGATCAGCGCCGTCTCCATGCCGCCGTCGCTGAGGAATGTGCCACCCCGTAAAAGCGGCAGGTCATGTCGATACTTGGCGATTTCGTATTGCATCGTTCCCTCCCTTTTGCGGACGCTCCGGCGCGAGGTCTGAGGAATTTCTGCCGTTTTATCATCTGCTAAACTAGCCGGCTTGCGGTACACTATGACCCAATAAGCCGCATAGCGATGTTACATCAGGAACTTGCCGTAAGACTCGAAGCGACAGGCGAATGGCTCGCCGTCCTTTCCAGAGAGAAAACTTTACCGGCGGTACAGGAGTGCACCATGCGAAAGGGCGAGGAAACGCGTGCCAAGATCCTGGATGCTGCCGAAGCCGCAGTGCTGGCAAAGGGTTTCGGTGGCACCTCGATCGACGAACTGATCGTCGAGACAGGAATCACCAAGAGCGGGTTCTTCTATCATTTTCGCGACAAGAACGAGCTCGCCAAGGCGCTGCTCGAGCGCTACATCGACAATGACGAGCGCATCTACGACGAGATTTTCGGCCGGGCGCGCGAACTTGCCGACGACCCGCTGCAGGCGTTCCTGATCGGATTGAAGCTGCTTGCAGAATTGCTCTCCGACTTGCCGAACGGCCATCCGGGCTGCCTGGTCGCCACGATGTGCACCCAGGAGCGCGCCTTCGACCGCGAAATCCAGGAGATGAACCGCCTGGCGGCGCTGATGTGGCGCCGGCGCTTCGCCGCCATGTTCCGGGACATCATGCAGGTCTATCGGCCGCGGGAAGCGCTGGATGCGGATCAGCTCGCCGACATGGTCTCGACCGTCCTCGAAGGCGGTATCGTACTCTCAAAAGCCTTGAAGGAGCCGAAAAGCCTGCCCGACCAGCTCCTTGTCTTCCGCAGTTTCGTGCGCTTGCTGTTCCAGCCCGCCGCGTAAGGCCGCGGGGCGGGTCACGCGCCTTCATCCTCGAGAACCGCGGCGAGTTCCGCCAGCTTGCATACGGTGTTGAGGTTGCGTGCCGTACCCGATTTTAGCGCCGGCAGTTTGAGCTTCGACCGACCCGATCCATTCGGATAGTGGATATAGATCTCCCGCCCGTCGATCTTCACTTCTTCTCCGTCCGGTGCGACGAGCTTGTCGAACGCGTCCGCGGCGGGTGCTTCCGGCAGGAATGTGACGAGCAGGAAATTCGGCTTCGCGTCTGGAAACGGCGCCTTTGCGACAATCGCCTCCAGGTCACGGCGGCTGCGCAGAATGACGCCCGGCGTCTTGCCCATCTTTACCGTCAGCGCTTCCTCGAGTCTCGTTTGAACCTCGCCTTCGGCAAGCTCGGAGCGGAAGAGCACGTTGCCGCTCTGGATGTAGGTCTTGACATCGGCAAAGCCGAGGCCCTCGCAGAGGGCCTTCAGCTCCGCCATGGGAAGCGTAGCGGTGCCGCCGACATTGACCGCCCTCAGCAGTGCGACATAGACCGGCACAGGCGGTCCTCCTACATCCTGCCGGCGACCTTGATGGCGAAAGCGTATTCGAACGCGATTTCCTCCAGCCGCTGAAAACGGCCCGAGGCGCCGCCATGCCCGGCATCCATGTTGGTCTTCAACAGGATCGGCTCGCTGCCGGTCGTCTTCTCGCGGAGCCTGGCGACCCATTTCGCCGGCTCCCAATAGGTGACGCGCGGATCGGTCAGGCCGCCGAGCGCCAGGATTGCCGGGTAAGGCTTAGCTTCCACATTGTCGTAGGGCGAGTAGCCGGCAATGATGTTGTAGAACTCGGCGCTCTCGATCGGATTGCCCCATTCCGGCCATTCCGGCGGCGTCAGCGGCAGCGTGTCGTCCAGCATGGTATTCAGGACGTCGACGAAGGGGACTGCCGCGATGATGCCCCGGAATTTCACCGGTGCCATATTGGCGATTGCGCCCATCAGCATGCCGCCCGCCGAGCCGCCCTCGGCGACGATGTTTGCGTAGGATGTGAACTTCTGCTGATTCAGATGGTCAGCCGCGGCGATGAAGTCCTTGAAAGTGTTGGACTTCTTCGCCATTTTTCCGTCTTCGTACCATTGAAAGCCCTTGTCCTTGCCGCCGCGGATATGGGCAATGGCATAGACGAAGCCGCGGTCGACGAGCGACAGGCAATTGGTGTTGAAGCCGGCCGGGATGGTGATGCCGTAAGCACCATAACCGTAGAGCAGGCACGGCGCCGAACCGTCGAGCGGTGTGTCCTTGCGATAGAGGAGCGTCACCGGAACCGACGCACCATCCTCAGCCGGGGCGAAGACGCGGCGCGTGACGTAATCGTCCGGATCGTGGCCGGAGGGCACTTCCTGGGTCTTCAGGAGCGTGCGCTCGCGCGTCGCCATGTTGTAGTCGAAGAGCTGCGAGGGCGTCGTCATCGACGAATAGGAGAAGCGGATGACGTCGGTGTCGTATTCGGCCGCCCCCGAGAGCCCCAATGAATAGGCTTCCTCGGCAAAGGCGATCGCATGTTCTTCACCTGTCTTCCGGTCGCGGATGACGATCTCCGGCAGCCCCTCGCGGCGCTGCAGCCAAACGAGGTGACGGGCATAGGCCATGTGGCTGAGGATCAGCGTACCCGGGCGGTGCGCCACCACCTCACGCCAGTTTTCCTTCTGCGGCGCTTCCACCGGCGCTTCCATGATCTTGAAATCCTTGGCGCCGTCGGCATTGGTGAGGATGTAGAAGACCTCGCCGCCCTCGGTCATGGAATATTCGAGACCGATGACGCGTTTCGCCACGATCTGCGGCTCGGCCGTCAGGTTCTTGGTCGAAAGCAGCCGGTATTCGCTCGTCTCATGATCATGGATGTCGATATAGATGAAGTCGTCGAGCAGCGATCCTCCGACAGACATGAAGAAGCCGGGGTCCGTTTCCTCGTAGACGAGCCGATCCTCGGACTGCGGCGTGCCGACGACGTGGTGGTAGATTCGCGACGGCCGGTGGTTCTCGTCAAGCACGGTGTAGAAGAAGCTCTGGCCGTCCGGTGCCCAGGCACCGCCGCCGCCGGTATTCTCGACTACGTCGGCCAGGTCCTCGCCGCTCGAAAGATCGCGCACCTTCAGCGTGAAATATTCCGATCCCTTGTCGTCGTAACCCCAGATGCCGCGGGCATGATCGCTCGAATGGTCGAGGCCGGCGATGCGGAAGTAAGCCTTGCCCTCAGCTTCCTTGTCGCCGTCGAGCAGCACCTGGCGGATCGTCTCGTCGCCCGCCGCTCCGTCGCGCGGGATGCGAAAATAGCGCGGATGCTCGCCGCCCTTCACATAGAACGTGCCATAGGCAAAGGCGCCGTCCTTCATCGGTACGGAGGAATCGTCCTCCTTGATGCGGCCGCGCATTTCGGCAAACAGCGCCTTCTGCAGATCCTTGGTGTCCGCCATCGCGGCGTTCATGTAGTCATTTTCCGCCTCGAGGTGCCGGCGAATTTCCGGATCGAGGGTCGACGGGTTCTTGAACATAGCCTGCCAGTTGTCGGCCCTCAGCCAGGCGTAGTCATCGGTCCGGCTGATGCCGTGGCGCGTATCCGTGAGCGGCTTCTTACGAGCGACGGGCGCGGCGGGCAGGTTTCTGAAAACGGACAAGGGTCTCTCCGGGATCTCTTCGGTGGGAGATCATGAGATAGAGAGCGTCCGGGCGGCGATCAAGCGGAAAGCGCCACCGGGCGCCGGCGGACAGAGCGACGGATTGCCAGCTAAGCTCAGGCTGCCGAAGCCGCGAGATTGAGGCCGATGCCCCACGGATCGGTGAGATGATGGATGCCGCCTTCCTCGCGCACGGGGATCTGGAGCTCGTCGAGCTTGCGAATTGCCGTCGCGAGCCTGTCGGTGTCCCGAAAGCGGATCGTGTAGTCTGAGAGACCGGTCATCTTGGCCTGGCGTTTCGCCGCTCCTCGCGAATTCCAGATATTCGCGGCCACGTGATGATGATATTTGCCAGTAGCGAAAAAGCTTGCTCCCGGATAGCGCGCCATCAGATCGAGGCCGAGGACGTCGCGGAAGAAGGCATCCGCCTGCGGAATGTCGGAGACCTGCAGATGAATGTGGCCGATCACGGTGCCGTCGGCAAGGCCGCTCCAAGCTTCCTCCGGCGTCTCGTCATAGAGCGACTGCAGGTCGAGCGGCAAGGTGTTCATCGCCACCGTACCGTCCACCTCGTAGCGCCATTCGCTGCGCGCCCGATCGCGATAAACCTCGATGCCGTTGCCCTCCGGGTCGGCGAGATAGATCGCTTCGCTGACGAGGTGGTCGGAGGCGCCCTGGAGGCGAACGCCGTTGTTCGCCGCGTGGGCAAGCCAGCGTCCCAGCTCCCGGCGATCGGGCACCAGGAACGCCGTGTGGAACAGACCGGGCGCGCTGCGCGGTGCCCTTGTCGCTTGCGCATCGGTTGTCAGCGTCAACAGAGGCCTTCCGGCGACCCCGAGCGTCTCGCCGCTGGCGCTCGCTTCGATCGAAGCGAGACCGAGCACTTTTTGATACCAGCTCGACACCATTGGCAGGTCCTGAACGACGAGATGCGCCCGGTCGACATAGGCGGGCATCGCCACCGCGTGGTCGGCGGGAAGGTTGGTCACGAGCTGCGATTTCATCGTCTTTTCCTTGAGCTACGCCTTTCGGGAGCGCTCCGGGCTGCCGGGGCGCCGGAACCGTAGCCCAATATGAGCACGTGAAGGCGTTCGGGAAAGCCATTATATTACTTGATGTTGTGTTCGACGAACGTTGACGGTCGCGGCTGTCGCGCTACCTGATCATAGATGGTGCGAGCGCGGGAGCGGTGGCCGATTGATCTCGATCATGGTCGGAGTCGCCGCCTCCGCTCAATTTCGATCTGCAGGGCGGGAAAAGGCGGAAGAAAGTTACGCCGGAGTGCCGCCCTCGGATCCGAAGAATCGCCCGATTTCCAGCCGGCGACCGGAACGCAACAGAAGGAGCGTATCTGTATGTACAGGAAGATTATCGTCCCGATCGCGATGGATCAGCTCGAACACGGTGAATCCGTTCTCGGCATCGCCGAAAAGCTGATCGATGAGGGTGGAGAGATCATCCTCCTCAACGTCGTCGAGGACCTCAACGCCTACGCTCAAGGCTACATGATCGTCGATTTCCCGCTCGAGATGATCGAGGAATCGCGCAAGCATGCGGTCAAGACGCTTGAGGCGCTGAAGACCAAGCATGGCATCAAGGGACGGATCGAGATCCGCACCGGCGGGGCGGCCGGCACCATCAATGCGCTCGCCAAGGAAGAGAACGCGGACCTGGTGATCATTGCATCGCACCGCCCGGGGCTGATCGACTATTTCATCGGATCGACCGCCAGCCGCGTCGTCAGCCACTGCCCCTGCGCCGTTCTCGTCGACCGCTAATCAACAAGAAGAATGCGGTGCGGCCATGCCGCGCCGCGACCCAAGGGAGCCCCATGATGGACAAATACGCGCTTGATGATTTCCGCGACAAGCTTCTGCGCCGCAAGGACGAGCTCTACGGCCGTCTGGTGAAGATCGAGGAAGATCTGGACCAGCCGATGAATGCCGACGTGCCGGATCGCGTCACAGAACGGGAAAACGATGAAGTGCTCGAAGGGCTGGGGCTCGCCGGCCAGGGCGAGATCCGCGCCATCGATGCGGCGCTCGACCGGATCGCGGCCGGAACCTACGGAATCTGCACCCGCTGCGGAGACCCGATTTCTCAGGAGAGATTGCATGCGGTGCCCCACGCTCCGCTCTGCCAGACTTGCGCCGCCGAAGTCGCCTCGCGCACGCGATGAGGGCGGCGCATTGCCGCCGCCCGAGCGGGCTTTGATACTCCCGCGCCCCCGGACCTACCCGACGAACAGGGCGCGCCGTGGCCTCGGCGCGGATCCAATCCACCATGCAGTGTCGCGATCAGCCTTGCCACGCGACGCGGTCGCGGGGCGCCTTTCGACTGTTGTAATGCGTTGCGGAATTTGATCCTTTCGCCCCAAACAGGCGCTTTGCCGTCAAAGAACTCTGTGGCACGATAAATCGATCCGTCGGAAGGGGCCACGGTGTTGGGGCGAGTCTGTTCGACCAGATCACTGCGGTTCGGGGACACGGTGCCGATGTCGGAATCGATGCGGGATCTGGAGGGGCCGCGTGGATATCAGCGAGTTTAAATGGACCTATGACCGGTCGGAGCTGATTGCCGACGGAATTGTTCACGGCATCGGCCTTTGTGCCGCGCTCGTCGGCGTCACAGCCCTCATATTCTATGCGACGGTTTGGAGCACCTCAGGACAGCTTGCCGCTGCGTGGATCTACGGTGCGGGCCTGATCCTCACCCTGTCGGTGTCGTTTCTTTACAATCTCTATCCCATTTGCCGGACGAAGTGGTTGCTGCGCCGCCTGGACCATTCGGCCATTTTCGTGCTGATCGCCGCAACCTATACGCCCTTTCTCCAGCGCGGTTGGGATGATCCGTTCCTGTTTTGGATGCTCATCGGCATATGGGCCGTCGCACTTCTCGGCATCTCGATCAAATGCCTGCTGCCGGGACGGTTCGATCGGCTGGCGATCTTTCTCTATCTCGCCATGGGCTGGGGCGGCGTTCTTGCCGCCAAGTCGCTTTTCGCAGCCCTCACTGCGACGACGCTGGTTCTGGTCCTAATTGGCGGCATCATCTATTCGATCGGTATCATCTTCCATGTCTGGGAGCGGCTTCGCTTTCAAAACGCCATCTGGCACGGCTTCGTGGTCGCCGGATCGGCCGTTCACTATTCCGCCGTCCTCAACTGCATCAGCGCTTCAGCCGTCGCCTGACGCGGCAGGACTCACTCCGGAGGCCGGCAATCGTCCGAGGGACGCAATGCCGACGCCATCCGCGAGATGACGCCATCGAAGCTTGTCAGCTTCGATTTGCGATATTGCAGCCGGAAATAGGCGGCGCTGCCGTCGCAGAGCGCGATCGCCCGTGTGTAAAAGACCTCTCGGCCTCGAGCGCCGGAGAAGCTCGCCCAGGCGGGCGTGACGCGCGAGTAGAGGATTCTCCAATCGTCGTCTTTCTCGTAGCCGATCCGGTCGGTGACGTCGGTCTCGAAATCGCCGGCCGGCGGGTGCGTGCCGAACACGATCAGCGTCGCGCCATTGTCGTCGGCATGAAAACTCGCGCCGTCGTTGTTGTCGGCCTGCTGGTGCATCTCGAAACCCGGCGGAATCTCCACCGTGTAGCCAAAACGGGGGTTGGAATAGGGATGCCAATCGTCCTGCGCGGCAGCGGGCAGGGCGGGCCCAAAGAGGAGAGCGAATGCATATATGACGCGGCGCATGCGCAGAGCATTCCTTCGGTTATTTACCTGCCGCTTTGCCTTCTGCACGTGTCGTTAAACCGTAGCCGATTTAGGACAAAACATGCGGCATTTCAAAATCCTATAGCGACATTGCGCGTCTGATAAGACGCGCGGCGCTGTAGGAGAGTGGCGCTTTTCGCTGGACGCGTAAAGGGCTCTTGCGGGTCGGAGGCAGCCGCATTGGCCTTCCCCGGCCGCTCCGGATTACCACGTATTCGATAGTCCCGCCGCCACTCCTTATCTGTTCCCCGCGGAACATGACCACGCAGCCCCTGTGGGAACAGTGAACCGCAGCCGCGTGCTGTCGGGCGGCGTAGATGCGCGGTGCTTGGCAGAGGCTTTGCTGCCTTTGCACAGTATAACCGTCCACTTGACTGAGCTTCCAACCGATTTCTCTTGAGACGAGCCAGCCCTTCTTCTATGTCCGGTATCAATTGACCAGATGATCAACGGCGAAGGAGCACGCCAAGCGATGGAAGTCACGGCACTGACATTTCTGGCGCTCGGCCTTCCCTTCGCTGCGGCCCTTGTCGCACCCGGCCTGACCAGGCTCCTCGGGCACAATGCCGCCTGGGTCCTGGCCCTTGCTCCCGCGGCAATCTTTTTGCATTTCCTGCGCTTCCTTCCGGACGTCGCGAGCGGCGAAATCGTGACAGGCGGCTATGCGTGGATACCGTCTTTCAATGTCAGCTTTTCCTGGCTGATCGACGGTTTGTCGCTGACCTTCATGCTGCTGATTTCCGGTATCGGAGCGCTCATCGTTCTTTATTCGGGCGGCTATTTGAAAGGGCACCCGCAACAGGGCCGTTTCTTCGCCTTCATCCTCCTGTTCATGGGATCGATGCAGGGACTCGTCGTCTCCGACAGTTTCCTGATGCTGTTCGTCTTCTGGGAATTGACGTCGATTACCTCCTTCCTGCTGATCGGCTTCGACCACGCCCGCGAGGCCACGCGCCGCGCCGCGCTGCAGGCGCTGGTCGTCACCGGCGGAGGCGGTCTTCTGCTGCTCGCCGGGCTGCTGATCCTTTGGAACGTCAGCGGCGTTACGCAGCTTTCGCTGCTGCTTTCCTTCGGCTCCGAGGTGAAGGAGAGCCCCTTTTATCTCGCTGCACTGCTGTTGGTCCTCGGCGGTGCCTTCACCAAATCGGCCCAGTTTCCATTTCACTTCTGGCTGCCGAATGCGATGGAGGCGCCGACACCGGTTTCCGCCTATTTGCATTCGGCGACGATGGTGAAGGCAGGCGTCTATCTGTTGATGCGTCTCAATCCAGTCCTCGGCGGAACACCGGAATGGCAGCTCCTTCTGCCGCTCTTCGGTGTGACGACGCTGGTGATCGGCGCGGCGCTCGCGGTGCGCCAGACCGATATGAAGCTGATGCTGGCCTATACCACGGTGGCCTCGCTCGGTCTGCTGGTGATGTCGATCGGGCTCGGCTCGCCCCGCGCGATCGAGGCGGCCGCGCTCTATCTCGTGGCACACGCGCTCTTCAAGGGCGCCCTGTTCATGGTGGCCGGCATCCTCGATCACGAAACCGGATTGCGCGACTTCACGAAGCTCGGCGGCCTGCGTTCGGTCATGCCGCTCACCTTTGCCATTGCCCTTGCCGCTGCGCTCTCCATGGGTGGCCTGCCGCCCTTTTTCGGATTCCTCGCCAAGGAGGAGCTCTATTCCGCCTTCTCCGCGCCGAATTTGCGCTCCGCGCTCTTTGCGATACTGGCTGTCCTCGGCAACGCCCTGATGTTTGCCGTCGCCTTCGCTGTCGTCCTGAAGCCTTTCCTGGGACCGCGCGTGAACACGCCGAAGCATGCCCATGAGGCGCCGCCGCTACTATGGATAGGCCCGGCCGTTCTCGCACTCAAGGGGCTCTCCATCGCGCTCCTGTCGGGTCTCGCCCATCGGTTCGTCTCATCGCCCACCGCCTCGGCGATCGCCGGCGAGCCAAGGACGGTCGACATATCGCTCGTGCCGCATCTTGGTCTGCCGCTCGTGCTTTCGGCCTTGACGGTGGCGCTCGGCGTCGCCTTCTACCTCAATCTCGCCCGCTTGCGCGCCGCGATGGCGGCGATCCTCGTCGACATCGGCTGGGGGCCCGATCGGGGCTTCGACCAATTCATGCGTGGTCTCGTGCGCCTTGCCGTCGCCGTCACTCGGCGCCTGCAGGGCGGCCGCCTCGACGTCTATATGACCGCCACCTTCTCGCTGGTTGCGGTCATTCTCTTGGCAATGCCGCTGCGATACGGTGAGTTCCCGCGCGCCCCGTTCTTCTCCGCGGACGTTCCGCTGCACGAGCTTGCGATCATCGCGATCGCCGTCGGCGGTCTCTTCGCCGTCGTGGTTGCTTCCGACCGCCTCACCGCGATCGTCTCGCTGGGCATTCAAGGCTTCGCAGTCGCCGTCATCTACCTGCTCTATGGGGCGCCGGACCTGTCTTTCACCCAATTCATGGTCGAAACGCTGTCGGTCGTCGTGTTGGCGCTGGTGATGACCCGGCTGCGGCTCTCGCCCGCCGACCATCGGCCACTCCCCGAGAAAGCGCGCGACGCGACGATCGCGCTTGCCTGCGGCCTCGGCTTCGCCCTGTTTCTGCTGCGGGCCACGGCCGTACCCTTCGACCGGTCGCTCACGGACTTCTTCAACCTCTATTCGAAGTCGGTTGCGCACGGGGCGAATGTCGTCAACGTCATTATCGTCGATTTCCGCGGCACCGACACACTCGGGGAAATTGCCGTGGTGATGATTACCGGCCTTGCGATCCTGGCGCTCGTGCGGCTGAGGGCCGGTTCGCTGAAGCGCGCCGTCGTCGCGGAGGCCGATGAGACGGCGGTGGAGGAACGGGCATGAAGTCGGTGATCTTCCGCACGCTCGGCCCGGTCCTGACGAGCTTGATGATGCTCTTTTCCATCTTCGTGCTGCTGCGCGGCCACAACGAGCCGGGCGGCGGTTTCATCGGCGGTTTAATCGCCGTTTCGGCCTTGGCGATCTATGGCATGGCGCACGGTGTCGAGACGGTCAGGCGGGCCATCTTCTTCCACCCGATGGCAATCGCCGGGGCCGGGCTCCTCGCTGCCACCTCTGCCGGCCTGATCGCGATCTTCGCAGGCGTCCCGTTCATGACCGGACTTTGGATCTATCCGGCCGTTTTCGGCCTCGAGGTCCCGCTTTCGACCGTGCTGCTCTTCGACAGCGGCGTTTACCTGGTCGTCGTGGGCGCCATCAGTTCGATCGCGCTGTCGCTCGAAGAGCGGGGAGGGGAGTGATGGAGGCTTGGTTTGCCTTACTGGTCGGCGTCTTCTTCACTGTTGCCGTCTACCTGATGCTCTCGAAATTCATCATCCGCGTGCTCTTGGGTGTCGCAGTGCTCGGCAATGCGGTGAATTTGCTGATCTTCACCGGAGGTCGGCTGACGCGGGAGGTGCCGCCGATCATACCCGAAGGGGCCAAGTCGCTGGCTGCTCCGGCGGCCAACGCGCTTCCCCAGGCGTTGATCCTGACGGCGATCGTCATTTCCTTTTCCTTCTTCGCCTTCCTGCTCGTCCTCTCCTGGCGCGCCTATAGCGACCTTGCGACCGACAACACGGACGAAATGCGCGTTGCCGAACCGGCGGACGAGCCGCTCCCTCCGCTTGGATACTGACCCGCATGGCCGCTACGATCTCCCCTTCCGTCGATCTTTCCGCTGCGCTCGTTGCCGCGCCGCCCACGCTTGCCGAATGGTTGGTGATCCTGCCGGTCGCCTGGTGCCTCGCGATCGGTGCGCTGCTGGTCATGCTGCGCCGCCCGATCGGCCTCCATCCGACCATTGCCATGAGCGGTCTCGCCGGGCTCGTGCTGATCGATGGGCTGCTGCTCAGGGAGATCGCCGAGAACGGTCCGCTGACCATGGTTATGGGGCGCTGGCTGCCTCCCTTCGGCATCGCCTTCACTGCTGACCTGACCGGGGCCTTGTTCGCCTTTGCCGCGGCGCTTGTAGCGCTGGTCGCCGGCGTCTTCTCGCTTGCCGATATCAACGACAGCGGCCGCCGCTACGGCTTTTATCCGTTTCTGATGTTGCTGATGGCCGGCGTCTCGGGCGCCTTTCTGACCGGCGACATCTTCAATCTTTACGTCTGGTTCGAGGTGCTGCTGATCTCGTCCTTCGGCCTTCTCGTCCTGGGCTCCGAGCCTGAGCAGATAGACGGCACGGTGAAATACGGCTTCCTCAATCTCGTCGCCACGACGCTGTTCCTGATAGCGACCGGCTATCTCTACGCCGTTTTCGGCACGCTCAACATGGCTGACGTCGCTACGAAGGCCGAGGCATTGCGCGACCGCGCGCCGCTGATGACGCTCACCGGCCTGTTCATGCTCGCCTTTGCCATGAAAGCGGCCGCCTTCCCGGTGAATTTCTGGCTGCCGGCTTCCTACCATACCCCCCGCGTCGCCGTCTCCGCGCTCTTTGCAGGCCTGCTGACGAAGGTCGGGATCTATGCGCTGGTGCGGGTGATGGTCATGCTTTTCCCGGTCGAAAGGGAGGAGCTGAGCTTCATCCTCGCGGTCGCCGGGGCGCTGACGATGATCGTCGGCGTGCTCGGCGCTTTGGCGCAGACGGATTTCCGCCGCATTCTCGGCTACCTCATTGTCTCCGGCATCGGCTCGATGCTCGCCGGTATCGCCGTCGGCGGACCGGGCGGCATTGGGGGTGCCATCTTTTATGCGCTGCATTCCATGCTCGTGATGACCGGCCTTTACTTCGCCTCGGGGATCGCCATGCGCCTCGGCGCGAGTTCCTCGATTGCGGCGCTCGCCGGCCTCTACCGCCGGCATGTCGGATTTGCCGCTCTTACCCTAATGCTGTGTTTCGCCGTCTCTGGCCTGCCTCCCTTTTCCGGTTTTTGGCCGAAGGTCATGCTCGTAAAGGCAGCTCTCGATATCGGCGCCTGGTGGCTCGCCGCCGCGCTTCTCCTTGCCGGGTTCCTGACAATGATCGTCACCGGCCGCCTTTTCCTTCTGGCGTTTTGGCGCGAGGCTCCACCTGCGGACGGCGAGGCGGTATCGCTGTCGCCCGCGGCGTTCGGCCCGCTAGCCGTGCTCACCGGGCTCACTTTGTTGATCGGCCTTTATCCCGAGCCGCTGCTGGCGGTAATCCAGGACGCGGCGGCGGGGCTCGCAGAGCCGTCGGCCTATGTGAACTCGGTCTTCCCGGAAGGTGGGCCGCAATGAAATTCCTGCAGATCAACCTGATTTTCACCGTTATTTGGGGTGCCATCAGCGCCAGTTTCACGCCAGCGAACCTCGCGCTCGGCTTTGCTGTCGGCGCTGTGTCCCTGTGGCTGATCCGCCGCGAGCTGCAGCCCGTCACCTATCCGCTGAGACCATTGCGGCTGACGCTGTTGGCGGCTCTGTTCTTCAAGGAGCTGGCCGTATCGGCGGTCAAGGTCGCCATTCTCGTCCTGCGCTCCCGGATGGGCCTGAAGCCCGGGATCTTCGCCTATCCGCTGACCGCCAAGAGCGATTTCGAGATTACTCTGCTTGCCAATCTCATCACGCTGACGCCCGGCACGCTTTCCGTCGACATATCCGAGGACCGCAAGACCCTTTATGTGCACGCGCTCGATTGTGCCGATCCGGGTGCGTTGCGCCAGGATATTGCACGCGGCTTCGAGCGGCGCATTCGGGAGGCTTTCGAACGATGATTTCCGCGATCCTGGCGGGGGCGACCAGCCTTGCGCTTCTGCTCCTCTCGCTCGCGCTGCTGATGACCATGCTGCGCATCATCCGCGGTCCGACATTGCCGGATCGGGTGCTCGGCCTCGACATGCTGGTCGCGATCGCGATCGGGTTCATTGCGGTCCTAGCAATCAAGACCCGCTTCAATCTCTATATCGACATAGGGATCGCCCTCGGCCTGGTCGGCTTCCTGGCAACCGTCGCCTTCGCGCGCTTCATCCTGACACGTGGCCTCGCGCCGGAAGCGGAACAAGGCGCCGCCTTCGCGAAACCAGTCTTGAAGAGGGGCCGGGCTCCCGAGACGGCCCGTCGCAAACGCCGGGGAGGGCGCTGATGGACACGTTTTTCGTCGCTGGGATCACAATTCTGGTCGCCATCCTCATCGTCGCAGGCGCAGGCTTTTCGCTGCTCGCGGCGCTTGGCCTCCTGCGCTTCCCGGATCTCTACACGCGCATGCACGCAGCTTCCAAAGCGGGTACCGTCGGTTCCGGCCTGCTGCTCGTCGCCGCCGGGTTGCACTCGCTCGATCCCGCCATTTTCGTTCGCGCGCTTGCCGGTTTCGTATTCCTGGTGCTGACGGCGCCGATCTCGGCCCATTTGCTGGCGAAAGCCGCTCATCAGGCGGGTTACAGGATGACGAAACAATCGGTTATAGATCAGCTCCCACAAAAGGAAGAGCCACGGCGGCATTGATGGCGTCATTTCTGACTCTCTATTTCGGGACAATTCCGCCACTCCGGACAGTTTTAGTGACCTGAAATAGATATGCTGCTCTTTGCCAAAAATTATGTTTTGACATTTTGCGGATCAGTGTTAAGCCAGTATCCGCAAAGTGTCGTTGTGATCAATACTTTGAACTGGAATTCCAGCTTGAGTTGTGATTCTTATCCGTTGCTTTGAGGTGCCAAACGGTGCGGCACCTTGGTGACGGATTTCGCTGTCGCGAATCGAGCCTTGATGTTGCGGCGGGGCGATGCCCCCGTTGCGCGGTTATCGCTCAGTTCCAAGGCGGAAAGCGCTGTTCGGCGGCATTTTGGCATTTCCTCCCTCCTGAAACACCGTTTCAGGACTTGTTGCTGGATTCCCATAGGAGAAAAAAATGAGTGAAAATACGCTCGGTGCGAGCAACGAACTCCTGGTTGAACTGACGGCGGAAATCGTTGCCGCCTATGTGAGCAACCACGTCGTTCCGGTTGCCGAGCTGCCGACGCTGATAGCCGACGTTCATTCGGCGCTCAACAATACGACCGCTCCCGCGCCGGTCATCGTGCCGGTCGAGAAGCCGAAGCCGGCGGTCTCCGTGCGCAAGTCCGTGCAGGATGACCAGATCACCTGCCTCGAATGCGGCGGCACGTTCAAGTCGCTGAAGCGCCATTTGATGACCCACCACAATCTCTCTCCGGAAGAGTATCGCGAGAAGTGGGATTTGCCTGCGGATTATCCGATGGTGGCGCCGGCTTATGCGGAAGCCCGATCGCGTCTTGCCAAGGAGATGGGGCTGGGTCAGCGTCGCAAGCGCCGCGGCAAATAAGCGGGTTCGCCCGGCAACCGTCCGGGCAAGTCTCAGGTACGGAAGTCCGATGCCTGAACGGCAGCAGAATATCTGGTGTTTGGTGGAAGCCGGGCTGTCTCAGTCCGGCTTTTTGGTGCCGCCGCCTCTCCGACCGACGGGCGCCGCTGCAGAGCGGTCTTACGCGGGCAGGCGCGTCTCGGCCTCGCCCTTGATTCTCCGGATCATCGACCGCAGACCGTTGGCACGCTGCGACGAGAGGTGCTCGATAAGGCCGATCTTGCCGAAGATATCGAGAGCATCGGTTCTGGCGATCTCCGAGGCGCGCTTGCCCGAAAAGATAGCAAGCGCGATTGCCACCAAGCCGCGGACGATGTGCGCGTCCGACTCGCCATCGAAGGTCAGGACCGGATCATCGGGATCGCCGGACGTATGCGTTACCAGCCACACCTGACTGGCACAGCCCTGAACCTTGTTCTCGCTGGTCCTCCAGGCTTCCGGCATCTCCGGCAGGCTCTTGCCCAATTCGATGACATAGCGGTAGCGATCTTCCCACTCGTCGAGAAAGGCGAAGTCGTCGATGATCTGGTCAAGTGAAACCATGGCTGATCCGAATGTGGCGCCTTGCGATCGACTGCCGCTCGCCTGCGCTCTGCTTCCGTCCCGTGCCCAAGGGCGGGGTCCCGTACACCCATTCATATAGGGGACGGGCTGCAAAGAGAACAGCCCTATGGCTTCCGGGACGATTTCGTTCCTTGGGACCGACTTTACTTGGCGGACGTCGCCTTGGGGTCGAGGCGCTTTTCCGGGACGGGCGTGCGCTTGAAAACCGGCATGGCTTCGTTCGCCGGCTCCACGGCCAAGAGGCTTTCGGCAGGCGCCACAGTGCCGGTCATGACCTTGGCGTCGGGCGCCTCGGCCTCCGCGAACTGGCTGTCGAGGAATTCATAGGCGATGCGCGCACCCTCACGGGCGCGATGGCCGAGAGCGACAAAGGTTTCGGCACCTTTCGTGCAGACGTCCGGCTTCTGGATGCAGATCGCACTGATGTACTGGAAGGCCTCATTGGCGGCGGAGAAGGTGTCGCCGATCTCCACCTTCGGTCCGTTTTCCAGCTTGGCGCCGCTCGACGGATCAAGGAAGGGCAGCAGCACGAGCACGAGCGAGAACCAGAACGCCGCCTTTACGAGAAACCACATGGTCTGCCATCCTCTGTCAGGCCGCCGCCCCGGTTTTCGCCGGATGGATCTTCGGCCCTCTACTGCCTACGCCTTTAGTTACGCTTTGCCCAGTGGCCGAATTGTTGCGCCTCGGGGCATTTGACGTGAGCAACGCTAGAGCGGGAATCACAAGACTGCTTTTCCAGAAATGCGGGGATTTGCTTCAAATCTTAGCGAACTGGCCGATTGTGGCATTGCCGGAGGGCGACTATCCGGCATTTTAACGATCGGCGTTAAGGATCGTGGCAGCCCTGCCGCCGCCACGCCCGAGCGGCTCGACACCGCCGCCGGCGGGCGCTGCCCAAATCGTTAATGGAAAGCAGAAAATCCACAAAAATCCGTTGCTTACGCCCCGTTAACCACAAGAGACGAAGCCCGCCGGATTTGCTTCGAAATGGGAATTTTCGCCCGTTTCGCCAGCCCGCGGAGGGACCGCGCTTATTCTTTCATTAAGTCGGGAATGCGAGATTCGAACCACTACGAGGTGGCTCGGTTTACGCCGGCAGGAGGGCTGCGCCCGCCTCGCAAAAACAATAATGGTGGCAGGGCAAGGCGTGAGTGTATTGCGTAACATGGCTGGCAAATGGGCATCCCGTGTGGATGAAGCCGCCGCAGCATGGTTGCCGCGCCGTCCGGATGGGCCCGTTGCAGGACGCCATGATTTCAAACGACTGCGCGCCGTGGCTGCCGTTTCGCTGGCGGTGCTGCCGATCGTGCCGCTCGCCCTGTCGACGGTCCTGCCCATTTCCGTGGCCCTGCCGGCGGGGACGGCGCTCTGGGCGTCGGCCTCTTTGCTGGCCGCCGCCGCATGTCTCGCAGCGCGCCGCCTAGTGCCGGCGGTGCAGCCGCCCGGCGTGACCGACCTGCCCGATCTCGCTGCCGCCTACGATCTCTTTGCCGGTCTCGTCACCGTTCACGATCCGCGTGGGCAGGTGCTGTCCGTTCACGGCCGCGATGCCGCCGACTATTTGAAGTCGATGCGCGATCCGCACGGACGCGGCTTCATCGAGCAGATCCACGTATCCGACCGCATCAGCTTCCTGAAGGCGGTCGATGCTCTGCGCCAGGACGGCGAATGCTCGGCGGTCGATATCCGCCTCGAGCGTCCGTCGGCCCCTGCCGATGGAGCGCAATTCGTGCATATGCGCTGCGAGTTGACGCCCCTTCGCGATGCCGAAGGGCATCTGATGGCGATCATCGCGCAATCCCGAGACGTTTCGAACGAGGCCCGCCTGCGGGCGGAAGTTGCCGCCAAGGCGGCGCATGCCGAATCGGCCAACGATGCCAAGACGCGTTTCCTTGCGGCCGTCAGTCATGAATTGCGCACCCCGCTCAATGCCATTCTCGGCTTTTCGGACGTTCTTTCCGGGGAATATTTCGGCAGGCTGGAGAACGACCGTCAGCGCGAATATGTTTCCCTGATTCACCGGTCCGGCACGCATCTGCTTTCCGTCGTCAATACCATGCTCGACGTGAGCAAGATCGAGGCCGGCCGCTACGAACTGGTGCCGGAGCCTTTCCGGGTCGCCGACGCGATTGACGCCTGTGAAGCGATGCTGTCGCATCAGGCGCGCGAAAAGGGTGTGAGGCTGACAAGCCGCGTGATGCGGTCGGTGGGCGAAATCAACGCGGATCAGCGCGCCGTCCAGCAGATCCTCATCAATCTCGTCGGCAACGCCGTGAAGTTCACGGAGAAGGGCGGGCTCGTCACCGTCGATGCGGAGGTCGAAGGCGTGATGCTGAAGCTGACTGTCAGCGATACCGGCATCGGTATTGCTGAAGATAAGCTGGACATGCTCGGCCAACCTTTCGTCCAGATTCAGAATGACTATACCCGCCGCTACGAGGGCACCGGTCTCGGCCTGTCGCTGGTCAGGGGGCTCGTCGAATTGCATGGCGGCAGGATTTCGATCCGCAGTTCGGAAGGCGAGGGGACAGTGGTCGTGGTCACCATACCGCGGGACGGTACCGGAATTTGCGAGCGTCAGCAGGTGAGCATAGGCGGGACTGTGGAGTTTCCGCCGCGACTGAAACTGCGCGACGAAAAGGCGAGCGAGTTGCGATTGCAGGCAGAGGCTTCCGAAGGAACAGTCAAGGAAAGGCGACATGGCGCCGCGCAAGCGAAAACAGCCTGAGCGGAAACGTGGCGGACGGCCGCGGCAGGGCATCGCGTTGCGCGGACTGGCGCTGGCGGGCCTGGGCGTCGGACGCTGTGCCGTCCTTGCCGGGCGAGTGATCGCGCACCATCCGGTGGGAGCCGGCGGGTTGGCGACCTTCGCCGTTGTATTCAGCTTCGTGGCGGCGAACGCCATGTGGTATCAGCACGGCAGCCATCCTTCGCCGCTGTTGCGCACCCGAGTTCCGCTGGTCGGGTCCGAGGTTGCCGAGCGTTTGGCGGCCGCCAACGGCGAGCCCGTCGAGGCGCGCAAGGTAACGACCTTCGTCATCGAGCGCGAAGGTGAAGCGGCTCCGGTAAAGGCCGACGACGACGCGGTCGCCGCGCAAGACGATTCCTCCACGCAACGCTTGCCGCGGCCGGCGGAATCCGTGCTGGAACCGGACAACGCCTTGCCGTCGGCCCTTGTCGCCGATGTCCAGAAGGAACTTGCCCGGCTCGGCCTTTACGACGGCACGCCGGACGGCCGCAGCGGTCCAAAGACCGTATCGGCCATCCTTCGCTTCGAAAAAGGAGCCGGGCGCGCGGAATCGGGTGTGGCGAGCCCCGATCTCCTTCAGGCGCTCCTGGCAACCCAGCGTTCCGAAGTGGCCGTTGCAGCGCCTGGCAACCGCCCCTACGCCGATTCCAAATCGACTGCCGCCGAAGTCGATCCCGTCGCCGCTGCGATCCGCACCGCGGAAGGGGACGCGACGCTTATGCCGCCCGCCGAAATACCGGTATCGAACGAACTGGTCATGAATATCCAGAAGGGGCTGAGCAATCTCGCTTACGCCGATATCGTCGTCGACGGCGTCGCCGGCGATCAGACGCGGGCGGCGATCCGCCATTTCGAGAAGCACTACCGGCTCCCGCAGACCGGCGAACCGAACGGCAAGGTTCTTGAGAAGCTCAAGGAAATCGGCGCGCTCTGAACTGCGGACCGAAAAGCGGCGCCGCGGAAGGTCATTGCATATACACCATCACGCGTGTATCTGCCGCAAATGCGCGTGAAAACCCATATCTTCGTCACGTCGCTCCTGCGCCGCGTGTTCGCGAGCGGCGGCTATGCGGCGGTGCTACGCAAGGGAGCGGAAGAGGCCGGCGCGATTTTCATCCGCCACCGCACCCGCCTCGGCACCGAAACGCTCTATGCGCCGGCGCCGCAGAGCTTTTTCGAAGACGAAGGCGATGATCTCCGCAAGTTCGAAGTCCGCCTGCGGGACATGGATGGGGAAAATATCGACGGCGCGCTGTCGTCTGAAGTCCGCTTCGACCCAGATTGCTGGATCGTCGAGATCGAACTCGACGACGTTGGCGATCTTTTACAGGTTGTCGAGGCCGGCCGCTGAGCCCGCGAAGATTAGGCGGTGCCCTATTTTCGCCCGACGGTGCGCTTCGGCTGTGCCGCGGCCGGCGGGGCGGACGCCGTCCGGCTCTCCTGCCGACGCGGATCGGCGGCGCGATTCTCGGCGAGGTGGCTTTCGTGGCGCGCCGGCTTGGCAGCTCCATCGCGGTCGGCGCGCAGCCAAGATTCGACCCGTTCGAGGCCGGCCTTCCGGTCGATGCTCCTGATCAGAGCCTCCGCACGGTTGCATGAGCCGAGCCTTTCGGAGAGATGTGGATAGAGCGCCAGAAGCAGGGGGGGCAGTTCCCCGTCCGGGAAGTCGAGCGCCATGAGCGTGACGGCAAGCTGTTGACCGGAAACATCCAGCAGGATTCTCTCGGCGAGCGCGCGGCTCGCGGAAAGGGTGGCGGCAAGCGCCGTCGCGAAAAGGACTGCCTCGCCGCTGCGGGCAAACCGCATGAGCAGCGCCTGATGCAGCTCGTCGATGGGCTGAAGACGGCCTACTTCTTGGAGAGACCTGGATCCGGCGCGCGCCAGCGCCCGGATTTCGTCGCGCAGCTCTTCTTCGCGGGTTACGCGGTCGGAGGAAAGGCGATCCTCTCCTGCAGCTGCAGGCGGCGCAGCCGTTGCGGCTGGAGGCATATCGGCGGCGCGGGGTGCGGCGGCGCTGAACTGATGGTGTTCGACCAGCGCGTCGACGATCGACGGCGAGATATCCTCCCGGTGCGCGATCGCGTTCGCATGGGCTGGGCCCTGCTGGCGGATGATCGAGATCAGCGTCCGGTCGGGGATCGCTTTCGAGCGGGTGAGAAAGATCGCGGCGATCGAGATCGGCATGCTGCCGATGAGCAGTGCGACCGATTCGGGCACGTGCGGGCACTGCGACAACGCCGCTGCCGCCTGCCGGCGCGCTTCGTTGCTGGAACCGAGGAAGAGCGGTTCGAAGAGTTCGGCAAACTGCTTCAGGTCGGACTTGCGCGGGATGCGAAGGCTTTCGAAGCCGGTGACGGTCGCCATCAGCACGACGTCCTTCAGCCGGCCCGTCTGCGGCCTTTCCAACTCACGAAACCGGTTCGTCACGACAAATCCCAGATGCAAAAGCATGACACCATTGCCGATGGCTCGGAACGGCACACGTCTCAAAAAATAGATCGAAATCGTTAGCGTAGAATTAACTATGGACCTTGAGGCTTTATTCAGGCTTGCGGCATCCGCGTGTCGGGCGGCCGCCGGGGGCGGCCACCGCCGAAGCGTCGAGCTCAGCCATAAAAACTCCACATGCAGGCCTATTTCCTTGCCTGGACGGTGAAGGGCGGTTTTCGCCCGCTGAAGCAGAAGGCCATATGGCCTCCTTATGGGAGTAGTATCTGTGAAGAGTACGTTCTTGGGGGCGGCGGCACTCTGTGCGCTTTCGCTCATGCCGGTCCTAGCCGAGGCCGCAGAAGGCTTTGCCACCGCCAATGTCAACATGCGATCGGGTCCGAGTACCCGCTATCCCGCCGTCACCGTTATTCCCTCGGGCGAATCCGTGGAAATCCATGGCTGTCTGGCCGATCGCCCCTGGTGCGACGTTTCCTTCTATGGCGGCCGCGGATGGGTGGCCGGCCTATACGTCCAGGCGCTCTATCGCAGCAATCGGGTCTATGTGGAGCCGGAATACTATCGGCCGCTCGGGATCCCAACGGTCGTCTTCGAATTCGATCGCTACTGGGATCGCAACTATCGAGGACGCGATTTCTATCGCGACCGGGATCGCTGGCGCCGCGGGCCCGACTGGGTCGAAGAAGGCGACTGGCAGTGGCGGCGCGAAGAGGAGCGCCGGGATCGGCAGCGCCGGCAGCAGGCGGAAAGGCGCGAATGGGAGCGCCAACGGACCTGGGAGCGTGAGCAGGCGAGAGATCGGCAGGAGGCGAGAGAGCGCCAACAGTGGCAGCGCGAGCGGGAACGCGAGCGTCGCGAGTGGCGGGACCGTGGCCGCGACGAAGAGCGACGGGAAAACGGTTCCGCCGAAAACTACCAAGGAGCTCGCAAGGAAGAGCGGGCGCGTCAGCTCCGCGAACTGCGCCGGGATGGCGAAGTCAGAACGGTTCCGAAGTGCGTGTTCAACGATTTCGCCTGTGAGAACGACTGACGGAGCCGCACGTTCCGCTCCGATCATGGTGGCGAAGGCGGGCGGCGACCATCCGCTCGCTTTTTTCTTGTCCGCATTTGGCGGCGCTTTGCGGGAACCAATCCCTATTCGACGCGTTGATTTCGCGCGAAAGGTAAGGAGCGGAGACAATGGCGGAAAAGAAGCTGGCAGCGGTGGGCGCCGATATGGAAACGGAAAAGACCGCGGCCGACACACAGCTGGAATTGCAGGCCCAGGTCGCTGAGTTGAGAGCGGAGATCGTGCGCCTGACGGAAACGGTTTCGGCCATCGGCAGCGGTGCCAAGGCGGTCGTGCAGGGGGAAGCGGAACTGATGACGGAACGGCTCAGGGAGCGTGTCCGCGACGATCCGATCTCGACGCTGCTGACCGTTGCGGGAGTAGCCTTCCTGGTCGGCCTCTTCGCGAGACGCTGAAGGCATTTCGGCGCGAACTAAAATACCACCAGAAATGGCAATTGCACTTGGTTAAGGCGACGTGGTCTGGATTAAGATATGGTTAACCGGGCTATGGCTCAATCCGAGGAGGCGGGCTATTATTGGTTCGCATCTGATTTGCATTGAAACGGACGAGATCCGGGTGACCGGAAGAAGGAGTGAGTTGAGAACGGCGCGTCTGCCCGGGGATGTCGGGAATGCGCCAGCCCGCCATCGGGCAGGGTGAAATCTGTGTTCATCCGTCTCATGCAAGTATGGAGACGAGCATGGCAGACGTAATCAGATTGCAGGACCGCAAGGTAAAGATGCCGCGGAGGCGTCCCGTCACCGCGGGCAGTGCCAAAGTGCTGTTCTTCACGGGCATCCGTTACGAGCGGCTCGACGGGCGCGGCCCGCAGCCAAGCGCTCCGACAGGACGGCAGGTCAAGAAGCAGTAGCCGGTCCGGCGTGATCGGCTCTGATGCCGCGGGTCCGCTGACATCGCTGCGTGGCTCGTTCGCCTCTCTAATTCCCCCTATACACTCGTCACTGGCGTCGGAACGGCGCGCAACTCGAATCGGTGAGGAATTCGCGGACCTGCTCCTCGAAACTGTCGAGCGGCGCCAGGGCGCGCAGGACCGCGTAGCCCTCCTCATCCTTCATCTCGATCATGATCGACTGGGCGAGCGCCTCCGGGGGCGTCTTGCGAAGCTCCACCAGCTGGATCGGTGTGGCGACGACGAGATCGAGATCCCCATTGACGGCGGTCTGGTCGTTCATGCTGAAGACTTCGTTCGAGCCGCTGTCGAAGATCGACAGCGACCAGAACGGCACGGCACCGCGCGCAATGAAACGCGCCGGCGCGTCCGCGATCGAGAAGCTGCAGACGGCGGTGCGCAGAAACGGGTCGCTATTGTCCAGTCCGGTCGGGCCCGGCTCGGCGGTGAGCGGAAAGAAACTGTCCATCTCGAGAAGACCGAGGACGCGCGTATAGGCGTCGCGGCCGGTGAACCGCGGCAGGGCGAGGACGAGGACGATATGCAGGAGCGCGGCACCGACCAGCCCGACGAGAAACGCGAACAGGGCCCTACGCATTTCCGCACCCCGTCTTGACGATCTTCGGCATTGCGAGGTCGATCAGTCCGGAGGAGCCGGCCGTCGGTGTATCGAGCAACGTCAGCACGAGCTGAAAATTTCCCGTGTGGCGGATGGCGAGCCAATTGTCCGGCTGGGCGACCGGCGAGACGTGAATGACGAAACTGCTGTCCTTGGCGCGCCGCACCGTCCACGAATTGATCGCCGAAGGTAGATCGGAGCCCGGTCGCAGCGTCGCACCGTCGGTGTTCGCCGTGTGGAGCGTCCAGAACCGGGCGGGCGGTGTGATCCCGGAAATGTCATAGGAGCACGCGGCCGATAGGCGCGCACCGCTATCGTCGGTGGCAGCCGTGAACTTCAAGCCTTCCGCACCGCCATAGAGCAGTTCCCCGACCCGGGCGCGGTGCGCCTTTGCATAAGGGTCGGCCGCGACGGTCTGCGCCTCGGGGAAGGCCACCCAAGGGCCGATTGCGATCGATCCGAAGCCGACGGTCGCCTTCAGCGCCCATATGGCTGAGGTAATGCCGCCGCCGAAGGCGACGAGCAGTGCAAGGGCGACGAGGAGGGGAACGCGGAACAAGGGGGGCTCTATCGAATGATGTCTTGTTTATCCTGCCGGCAGTGAGTCGATTGTGCGGCGCTGCAGGCCGTCAGAAAACGGACTTGTCGTGGCGAAGTCAATTCTTCGCGGCATTTGTCACCCGAGGCGTGGCTGGCGTTCCCTCAGGCCCCTCGAGCGCTGCAACCCGGCCGCCGTCTTTTTCCTTGGGCTTAAGCGGTGGCGCCTGCTCGAACGTATTGCCGATCGACTTCAAGAGCCGGGTCACGTCGGCAGACAGGGAGCGCGGCCGGACAAGCGGCGGCAAGGCGTTCTCATCCGGCTCAGCGGCGGCCTCCGGCTCCTTCGGCGTTTCGGCCGGCGGAGCATCGATGCCCGGGATTGCGCGATGTTCGATGCCCTGTTCGGCGTAATCCATCAGCCGCTTGAAGGTCATCGCCGGCAGGGAGCCGCCGGTCATTTCCTCGGTGGAGGTGTAGTCGTCATTGCCGAACCAGACCGCCGTCGTGTAATCGCCGGTGAAGCCTACGAACCAGGCATCGCGATAGGCTTGCGTCGTTCCCGTCTTGCCGCCTGTCACGAGCCCGTTGCTCAACGCGGCCCTTCGGCCGGTGCCGATGACCGGGATCTGGGTGAGTATTCTGTTCATCGACAAGGTGGCCTGCTCGCTCAGGACCCGTCGAGCCGGCGGCGCGTCGCGGCCGAAGTCGTAGAGGATATCGCCGTCGTAATTCAGAATCTGGCTGATGCCGTGGCGGCGGGATTCCAATCCGCCGGCGGGAAACACGGCATAGGCGGTTGCCTGGTCGAGCACGGTCACCTCCGACGTCCCAAGCGGCATGGTCTTGTCTGTGCGGATCGGCGTTTCGACGCCCATTCTCTTGGCTGTTTGGGCGATGATCTCCGTGCCGAGCTTGTCCTTGGCGAGGCGCACCGGAACGGTATTGATCGATCTCGCCAGCGCATTCATCAGCGTGACCCGGCCCGCATATTTTCGGGCGTAGTTCTGCGGCGACCAGCCGCGCCAGGTGATCGGCGCGTCGACGACCACCGTCTCGGGCGTCATGCCCTTCTCCATCGCTGCCGCATAGGTATAGACCTTGAAGGACGAGCCGGGCTGGCGAAGCGCCCGGGTGGCGCGATTGAACTGGCTCTCGCCGTAGTCGCGGCCGCCGACCATGGCGCGCAACGCACCGCCGTTTTCGATCATGACCAGGGCGCCCTGCTTCACCTTGTAGCTCTCGCCATATTGCCGGAGGCTCGATTCGACCGAATCTTCGGCCGCCTGCTGCAGCCCCATGTCGATCGTCGTCCTGACGATCAGCGAATGCTGTGCGAAGGGGGCGGCGATGCGCTGGACCTCCTCGAAGGCCCAGTCGAGGAAGAAGTCCGGTGCCTTGACCTGGGCGCGATCGATGACGGTCGCCGGATTGAGGCGGGCGGCGAGCACCTGGCCCTCCGTCATCAGCCCGCCCTGGACGAGGTTGGACAGCACCTCGTTGGCGCGGGCGCGTGCCGCCGGCAGGTTGACATGCGGCGCGTATCGCGCCGGCGCCTTGAACAGCCCGGCCAGCATGGCGGACTCGGCGAGATCGATGTCGGTGATCGACTTGCCGAAATAGAACTGAGCCGCCGCCGCAGCGCCGAAGGTGCCGCCGCCCATATAGGCGCGGTCGAGGTAGAGGCGGAGGATTTCCTTCTTCGACAGATTGGACTCGAGCCAGACGGCGAGGAATGCTTCCTTGATCTTGCGCTCGATCGTCCGCTCGTTGGTGAGGAACAGGTTCTTGGCAAGCTGCTGCGTCAGCGTCGAGCCGCCCTGGACCACGCCGCCGGCGCGGGCGTTCTCCGTCATGGCCCGCGAGAGGCCGAGGAAGTCGATCCCCCAGTGGTCGAAGAAACGACGGTCCTCCGTCGCCAGGACCGCCTTGATCAGGTGATCCGGCAGCTCGTCGATCGGAACCGAATCCTCATGGATGATGCCGCGATGGCCGATTTCGTTGCCATAGCGGTCGAGAAAGGTCACGGCGAAATCGCTTTGCGCCCGCCAGTTGCCCTTGGTCTCCTCGAAGGCCGGGAGCGCCAGCGCAAGCATCAGCACGGAGCCGGCCGTGCCCCAGGTCATCCCTTCGCCGAGGACTTCGAAAACCGCTCTTTTCCAGCCGCGCATACGAAAGCGGCGAAAGAAGATGGTGGTGTCCTCCCACCACTCCGCCAGGCGAAACCCGGCATTCCACACGGTGGAATCGATCCAGGAATCGATCCGCAGAAAGATGTGTCGCTTCTTCGGCCGGTTTTCGTCTTTTAGCGGGTCCTGCACGGTTTTCCTATCCCGAAGCTTTCTGCCACCTTATGATATTTGCACGGCGCGACGTTCCAATCTACTTGCATATCGCGCCGTCGGCCTTAAAAAACCGGCAATTTTCTGCAAACTTCCGATGTTGGCGTGGAAGTGACGAAAGTGTCACGCAATGGGCGAAATGCCTTTCTGGACAACGAAAACCCTGGACGAGATGACCAACGCCGAATGGGAAAGCCTCTGCGACGGCTGCGGACTCTGTTGTCTCAACAAGCTGGAGGATTGGGACACGGGCGAGATCGCCTGGACCTCGATCCGCTGCACGCTGCTCGATGGCGAGAACTGCCGCTGCAAGGACTACGACAATCGGCAGGCGACGGTTCCCGACTGTGTCCAACTGACGCCGAAGGCGGTGCGGGAGATCAGCTGGCTGCCGCCGACCTGCGGCTATCGGCTGGTTGCCGAGGGAAGGGATTTGTACTGGTGGCACCCGCTCGTCTCGGGCGATCCGGAAACGGTCCACGCGGCCGGCATCTCGGTGCGCGGGCGCACCATCGCCGAGGACGGCATCGACATCGAAGATTACGAAGACTATCTGGTTACTTGGCCCCTGGAAGTCGGACTGGAACCGGCCGAGTAGTTGTCGTCAGTGGCCGCCGTTTCTCCGGACAAGGCTCTTCGGGGCGGCATTTCTCCAGGCGGTCTCCAGCGATTGGCGAATGAGCTCCTCGTCGGCCTCGACGAAATAGAGCGACGTCCAGCCGCGGGCGCCCCATCCGCCGGGCACGGCGGCACAGACGCCGGGTTCCATTTCGAGCAGCATGCGCTGTTGATCGGGGGTCAGCTTGAAGACGGCACGCCCCGCTTCCGGCAGGGTCATGAATATGCGCTTGCCCACGCGGAAGTCGCGCGTGCCGAAATGGGCGTTTTCCTGCGTCCCGGGGAGGCTGAGCGCCAGCTTTTCGATCTCTTCGGTTAGCATCCGAAAAGAGTAGCACGAAATCGCCAATTGACAAAAACCCGCGCCCGCCGTTGGGGCGGGCGCGAGACGATGCTGTGATGGGGTGGGGACTGCTATATCGAGGCGAATGATCGCCGAGCGCGAGCGCTATTCTGCAGGCGGAACGGGCTTCTGAGCAGTTTCGCTGGCCACACGCATTTCGCGCCATTCGCTTTCGAAACGATCGAGCAGCGATTGCGGAATCCTGGATTGCGGCGCTACGAGCGGCTTCTTCGCGAGTGTCTGCATCCGGTCCTCCTGTGCAAGACGGTTGGGTCAGGCGGACCATTTCATATGGCAAATACTTTGTAAATCAGGGCCTTAAACTATTTAAACGATTGAAAAATCTTTAAATCGATTAACTTCGCGCTCGTCCACAGCCGCTCGTGTCCTCCCGGCGCGGATGCCTTCACAATCGCGTTGGCTTTTGAAACTATCGGCCGAAGAACCATTTGAGAGCCAAAAAGGCAGGCTGCTCCAAAGATTTGCGAGCTTGTCCGCATTCGCCTTCCGAGCTCTCTCACGAGGCGTCCGAAGAACCGGAATCGAATTCTGAAGAAAACGCCGCAAGGGATTCGGGCCGACTCGCGAAACGGCGCTGCCGAGCCGGAGTTCGGCGCACGTCTTCAGTACGGCCTGCCGTCCTCCCAAGAGTGTGACGCAAAGGTCTTAACGGATCGCTGATGGGGGCGCCGCGGCTGCGCGGGCATTGCAATTTCCGGTGGATTTTAGGGTCTGTAGTGCCGATGCCTGCTGCGCGATGCCGCGGGACCCGGCGGCCGACATTCATTTGCCATTCAGCCTCCATCGGCTAATGATTTTGCCATGATCTTCCCAAGTCGCCATGATCTTCCCAAGTCGAAAGTGCGTTCATGTCTTCATCAGTGACCATAGTCGCGCTCGCCGCAGGCCTCGCAGGTTTTTCGCTGCCTGCCGTTGACGTGCCTAGGGTTGTTGTTCGCGTGGCGGGTGACTGCAGCGCCGCGGCGGCGCAAGTCGTGGCGGAGACAGGCGGCGAATTGCTCTCCGCCCAGCCGACAGCCGATGGCAAGTGCGTCGTGACCGTGCTAATCCCGGGCAATGGCGGGCGGCCGAAGAAGGTGACGGTCAAGGTGCCGATGTAGGCATCGGCAGCGCCCGTCAGCGAAGGGAAGTAAGAGCAAGATGCGCATCCTGATAGTCGAGGACGACGTCAATCTGAACAGGCAGCTCGCCGAAGCGCTGAAGGAAGCCGGTTACGTCGTCGACCAGGCCTATGACGGCGAGGAGGGCCACTATCTCGGCGATGCGGAGCCCTATGACGCGATCATTCTGGACATCGGCCTTCCGGAAATGGACGGCATCACGGTGCTGGAAAAGTGGCGGGCGGACGGCAAGACGATGCCGGTGCTGATCTTGACCGCTCGCGATCGCTGGAGCGACAAGGTGGCGGGGATCGATGCCGGCGCCGACGATTATGTTGCGAAGCCCTTCCACGTCCAGGAGGTGCTCGCCCGCATCCGGGCGCTGATCCGCCGCGCCGCCGGGCATGCGAGTTCCGAAATCGTCTGCGGCCCGGTCCGCCTCGACACGAAAGGCTCGAAGGCGACGGTCGGCGGTGTTGCGCTGAAGCTGACCTCGCACGAATTCCGGCTGCTCTCCTACCTCATGCATCACATGGGGCAGGTAGTTTCTCGCACGGAACTTGTCGAGCACATGTATGATCAGGACTTCGACCGCGATTCCAATACGATCGAGGTCTTCATCGGCCGGCTCCGCAAGAAGATCGGCAACGACCTGATCGAGACGGTGCGTGGTCTCGGATATCGGATGCAAGCACCCGGCAATGGCCATTAGATCCCTTACGGCGCGCGTTCTGGCGGTTTCGACCGTCTGGGCCGTCGTCGCCCTCGTCGTGATCGGAGTGGTGATCTCGGCGCTCTACCGGCAGGGCTCCGAACGCGGCTTCCAGGACCTCTTACGCGCCCAGCTTTATAACGTCATCAACTCCATCTCGGTCGACGAGAAGGCAGCCCTGACCGGCAGCCCGCAACTCGGCGACCTCCGCTTTTCCCAGCCGCAGACCGGTTGGTACTGGATCGTCGAGCCGATCGGCGAATTCGACACGCCGCCCTTGCTGTCGACGTCTCTCGGATCCGCCAAATTGCCGATCGTCAGCGTCGACGAGGTTCCCTTCGACATCCGCTACGAGCGCTTCTACACCACCGAGGATCCGTTCGGAAACGAGGTCGAGGTGGCCGAGACGGAAGTCGTGCTCGACATCCAGGGGCATACGGCGCGTTTCCGGGTTGCCGGAAACCGCGACGTCCTGGAGGCGGACATCGACCGCTTCACCCGCAACCTGACGATCGCGCTCTCCATATTCGGTCTCGGCGGGCTCGGGGTGAACGCCTTGACCATTCTCTTCGGCCTCAGGCCGCTGGACCAGGTGCGCCGCTCGCTCGAAAAAATCCGTACGGGCCAGAGCGAGCGCCTGGACGGTGCCTTTCCGCGCGAGATTCAGCCGCTTGCCAACGAGGTGAATGCGTTGATCGACAGCAACCGCCGCATCATCGAACGCGCGCGCATGCAGGTCGGCAATCTCGCCCACTCTCTGAAGACCCCCATCGCCGTGCTGCTCAACGAAGCGCGGGTTCTCGAGGTCCCCCACGGCGAACTGATCAGGACCCAGGCCGACGCGATGCAGACGCAGGTCCAGTCCTATCTCAGCCGTGCCCGCATAGCGGCGCAGCGCGGTTCCATTCTGGCGAGGACCGAGGCTCAGCCGGCTCTGGAAAGGATCGTCCGGGTGATGCGGCGGCTCAATCCGGAAAAACAGTTCAGCCTGTCGATCATTCCGCCGGGGCTGGTGCTGGCCATGGAACAGCAGGATGTCGAGGAAACCGTCGGCAACCTGCTCGAAAATGCCGCGCGCTACGCACGGGATCACGTCGTCCTCAGCGTCGAGCCCGCCACCGACCAGGAGCGCAGCAAGGAGTCCGGCCGCGAATGGATCGTGCTCAAGATCGACGATGACGGCCCCGGGCTTGATCCGGATCAGATCGCTTTGGCGATGAAGCGCGGCAAGCGGCTCGACGAAAGCAAGCCCGGCACCGGCCTGGGACTGTCGATCGTCAGCGAAATCGTCGGCGAATATCAGGGCAGCGTCGAACTCAGCCGACGCGAGGAGGGAGGCTTGAGGGCCAAACTCGTTCTGCCGGCGGCCGTCTAGCGGGAGTGGGGTGCCTCCGTTCAAGCCGTGATCCGACGGTCACACCGGCAGTCGAAAATACCCCGTCGTCCACGGCGCCCGGTTGCCTAGCGAGGCTGGGGGTGCAAAAAGAAAATCGAAAGCGCCGCCGCTTTGACGCGATCGATCGGATCGCGGGGCGGCAACCGGTCAACGAGGGTTAAGTTGTCGCGTATCATGAGGATTAACGCAGATATGGGGCGAGCCGTCGCCTTGAGCGGCAGAATCGTGGTCGTCGCGTCGACCGTCGCTCTTGCCGGCTGCGGGACTTCGGGCGGTCAGCGCGGGGGCGTGGCCGTTGCGAGTCTGGGTGCGGGTGGAGCGTCATCGGCCGCCTATATCGAGGCCCTGCAAGGCGGCGTCATCGCGCGCCTCGGCACGATCGACCTCGGCAAATCCGACCGGCAGCGCGCACTCGAGGCGGAGTATCGTGCGCTCGAGGCGGCTCCCGGCGGCCAGCCCGTGGCATGGGAAGGCCGCGGCGTCAGCGGCTCGGTTGTTGCTGCCGCCCCCTATCAGGTCGGCTCACAGAATTGCCGTCAGTACAGCCACACGGTGGTCGTGAAGGGTCAGTCCTCGACGGCCCGTGGTGCTGCATGCCGCAACAGCAATGGCACCTGGTCGCCGCTGACCTGAGCCGGACGCGGCGCGTTGCCCGTAGGCGGACTGCCTTGCAGGACCGGCACGGCTTGCGGCGAAACGCCTCAAATCTCCGTCATTCTCGGTTTTCGAGTTGGAAAGCCGGGAGCCCCATAGTATTTCGCATCCATGTTGTTCTGGATCCTCGTCGCCATCTTGACGGCGGCTGTCGCTGTCGCACTTGTCCTCCCGCTGATGCGGGCGGCGCCGCCCCTCCCGTCTCCTCACAGCCATGACATCGAGGTCTACCGCGACCAGCTCGAGGAACTGACGCGGGACCGTGAGGCCGGGCTGATCAGCGACGAAGACGCGGAACTCGCCAAGGCCGAAATCGGCCGCCGCCTGATCGCCGCCCACGCCGCCGACACCTCCACTGCGGCGTCCAGGCGGCTTGGCTCGAAACGCCTGGCGCAGGTGTTCATCCTCCTCTGTCTGCCGACCGTCGGGCTCTGTCTTTACTTAACGACGGGCAATCCCGGCGTGCCGGCGCAGCCGCTTGCGGCGCGGCTCGCCAATCCCGGTGAAGACGTCAACATCCTGATCGCCAAGGCGGAAAATCACCTGGCCCTCAACCCGGACGACGGGGCAGGGTGGGACCTGCTTGCGCCGATCTACATGCGCAACGGCCGCGTCGACGACGCGGTTGCCGCCTATGACCGCGCCCTCCGCCTGCTCGGGCCGACGGCAGCCAGGTTTGGCGGCTATGCAGAGGCCCTCATCGTGCAGTCCGGCGGCCTTGTGACGGCAGCGGCGCAGGATGCCCTGAAGAAGGCGCTGGCTCTCGATGCCAATGATCCGCGCTCGGAGTTCTATCTCGCCCTCGGCCTCAAGCAGGAGGGAAGGCGCGGCGACGCGCTCGCGGCCTTCCGCAAGCTTGCCGACACGTCGCCCGCGGGGGCGCCGTGGTTGCCGCTCGTCAACCAGCATATCGCCGAGCTCTCCGCCGACACGCCCGTTGCCGGCGGTGCAGCGCCGGGAAACCCGACCTCCGAGGATATCGCCGCCGCCGAGGGAATGAGCGCCGGCGATCGTCAGGAGATGATCCGCGGCATGGTCGACGGTCTCGCCGGCCGGCTGAAGGAAGACCCCGACAACTTCGAGGGCTGGATGCGGCTGATCCGGGCCTATGTTGTCCTCGATCAAAGAGATAAGGCCGAGAATGCTCTACGCGACGGCTTGCAGGCCTTTCCGGCCAGCGGCGATGAGGGCCAGCAATTGCTGGCTCTCGGGCGCGAACTCGGCATCGATGGCGGCGGAGCGAAAGAATGACGCGTAAGCAGAAACGCCTGGCGATCATCGGCGGCGGGGTCGGCTTCCTGACGGCCGCCGTCCTTCTGGTCATGTTCGCCTTCAGCCAGGCCGTGGCTTATTTCTATGTCCCCGGCGACCTTGCCAAGGCGGATCTCGAGCCGGGCACGCGCATCCGCCTCGGCGGGCTGGTGGAAGCGGGCTCGGTCAAGCGCGGCGACGGCAAGACCGTCACCTTCAGCGTCACCGACACGCTCGCGACGGTGCCGGTGACCTACACAGGCATACTTCCGGACCTCTTTCGCGAGGGCCAGGGTGTCGTGGCGGAGGGGAGCTTCGCCGCTGGAAGTTCAGTTTTCGTTGCCGATACGGTGCTTGCCAAGCATGACGAGACCTACATGCCGAAGGACGTGGCCGACCGCCTGAAGGCTCAGGGCGTCACGCTCGGCGGGAAGGAAAACATTCAATGATCATCGAGCTCGGACATTATGCGCTGGTGCTGGCGCTCGCGACCGCGCTCATCCAGTCGGTGCTGCCGCTCCTCGCCGTGAGGCGCGGCGATCGGGCCCTGGTCGACCTCGCGGGCAGTGCCGCGATCGTCTCCTTCCTGCTCGTCGCCTTCTCCTTTGCGGTGCTGACCTTCGCCTATGTGACCTCCGACTTCTCCGTCAGGAACGTCTGGGAAAACTCGCATTCGATGAAGCCCCTGATCTACAAGATCTCCGGCGTCTGGGGCAATCACGAGGGCTCCATGCTCCTCTGGCTGCTGATCCTCGTCTTCTTTTCCGCCCTGGTGGCAAGCTTCGGCCGCAACCTGCCCGAAAGTCTGAAGGCGAACGTGTTGGCGGTCCAGGCCTGGATCGCCGCCGCCTTCACGCTCTTCATCCTGCTGACGTCCAATCCCTTCGCCCGCCTCGTCCCGGCTCTGGGGGAAGGCCGGGACTTGAATCCGGTGCTGCAGGACATCGGCCTCGCCATTCATCCGCCCTTGCTCTATCTCGGCTATGTCGGCTTTTCCGTCTGCTTTTCCTTCGCGATCGCAGCGCTGATCGAGGGGAGGATCGATGCCGCCTGGGCGCGCTGGGTCAGGCCTTGGGCGCTGACCGCCTGGACGTTCCTGACCGCGGGCATCGCCATGGGCTCCTACTGGGCCTATTACGAACTCGGCTGGGGCGGCTGGTGGTTCTGGGATCCGGTCGAGAACGCTTCCTTCATGCCTTGGCTGGCCGGAACGGCGCTCCTGCACTCGGCGCTGGTCATGGAAAAGCGTGAGGCGCTGAAGATCTGGACCGTGCTCCTAGCGATCCTCACCTTCTCGCTGTCGCTGCTCGGCACGTTCCTGGTGCGCTCGGGCGTGCTGACCTCGGTTCACGCCTTCGCTACCGATCCGACGCGCGGCGTCTTCATCCTGGTGATCCTCATCGTCTTCATCGGTGGCGCCCTGTCGCTCTTCGCCTTCCGGGCCTCCCACCTCAAGTCCGGCGGACTGTTTGCGCCGATCTCGCGCGAAGGCGCGCTCGTCCTCAACAATCTGATCTTGACGACGGCGACGGCAACGGTTCTCACCGGCACGCTCTATCCGCTGGTGCTCGAGGCGCTCACCGGCGACAAGATTTCGGTCGGCGCGCCGTTCTTTAACATGACCTTCGGCCTGTTGATGCTCCCCTTGCTGTTTGCGGTTCCCTTCGGGCCGCTGCTTGCCTGGAAACGCGGCGACCTCTTGGCCGCCGCCCAGCGGCTCTTCGCCGCCGTCGGCGCCGGCCTGCTCTTCGCCGCCGCGGTCTACTATGCCAGGAATGGCGGTCCCGTTCTCGCCGTCCTCGGCATCGGGCTTGGGGTCTACCTGATTGTCGGTTCGATCACCGATGTCGCGCTTCGCTCGGGCCTGGGCAAGGTGGCGGGCCGCGTGGCCTTGCGGCGGTTCCTTGGCCTGCCGCGCTCGGCCTATGGCACGGCGCTTGCCCATATCGGCCTCGGCGTCACGCTGATCGGCATCGTCGCCGTGACGGCCTATGAGACGGAGACCGTCATCGAGATGAAGCCCGGAATGCTCGTCGATGCCGGCGGCTATAGCATACGCTTCGATGGCATGCGCGAGGGTCGCGGGCCGAACTATACCGAGGACACCGGCCACTTCACCGTCAGCCGCGGCGGTGTGAAGGTAACCGAGATCTGGTCGTCCAAGCGCCTCTATTCGGCGCGCCGCATGCCGACGACGGAGGCCGGCATCAGGACCTTCGGCCTCAGCCAGCTCTATGTTTCTCTGGGCGACGAGATGACCGGCGGCGGCATCGTCGTGCGCATCTGGTGGAAGCCGCTGATCCTCTGCATCTGGGGCGGCGCTCTCGTCATGATGGCGGGCGGAATCGTTTCCTTGAGCGACCGTCGCCTGAGGGTGGGTGCTCCGTCGCGCGCCAGGACGGCGAGGCTTGCCGCAGGAGCCGTCGAATGATCCGCGTCCTCGCCGCGCTCTTCCTCTGTATTGTTTCGGTTGCGCCGGCCTTCGCCGTCAATCCGGACGAGGTGCTTGCCGATCCGGCGCTCGAAGCGCGCGCCCGGGAAATCTCCGCCAAGCTTCGCTGCATGGTCTGCCAGAACCAGTCGATCGACGATTCCAATGCCGAACTCGCCAAGGATCTGCGAGTGCTCGTGCGCGAGCGGCTCGAGAACGGGGACAGTGACGAGGCGGTGATCGCCTATGTGGTCTCGCGCTACGGGGAGTTCGTGTTGCTGAAACCCCGCTTCGAGGCGAAGACACTGGTCCTCTGGGGCATGCCGGTCGTGCTGCTCGTCCTTGGTGCGGTCACGCTGGTCGTCGCCGCGCACCGGCGCGGCACGCGCCCAGCTGGTGCGCCGCTTTCCAAGGATGAAAAGGAAGAGCTCGACAAGCTGCTTGGCCCGTAGGGAGCCGCCGACTGCCGGTGGCAGTTCCAACGGCAATATCATACGCGTTAAGGGCATGCTTCGCCGTTCCTTGAGAGGACCCGCGGATCGGGTACCGGCCTCTCATTTCTGCTCTGTCGCAACATTACCAAAAATTCATCTTCCGGACAGAACCCAGTAAGGTCCCATCCGTTACACCTTGCGTCATCGGCTGTTCCTCCAGTCACAGCCATACGAGCGGGTTCCGGGCGGTTGGTCCGGATACCTTGCTCGTGATCAAAGTTTCGAAGCCGTCCGTCGGTCGGCGGCGGCTTCACGCAAGAGAGAAGGCAAAACGAATGTCCACGTTCAAAACTCCGCGTCCCTCGCTGAAGACCGCACTGAAGACCTCCACGGTTGCAGGTCTTGCCGCAGTCATGCTGACGACCGGTCTGCCGGCGCAGATCACCCAGTCCTTCGCCGAGGCGGTCAGGGTGCAGGCTCCGTCGGTTCCGAGCTTCGCCAATGTTGTCGACGCCGTTTCCCCGGCCGTCGTTTCCGTCCGCGTCCAGGCCCGTGAACAGGCATCCAACGACGAGAGCAACTTCACCTTCGACTTCGGCGGCCGCGGTTTCGAAGACTTGCCCGACGACCACCCGCTGAAGCGCTTCTTCCGCGAATTCGGCAGTCCCGATTCCCGCGATGGCGATCGGGCCGATCGCTGGCGTGATCGCCACGGTCCGCGTGGCGAAGGTCGCCTGCGCCCGCGAGCCCAGGGCTCCGGCTTCTTCATCACCGAGGATGGTTATCTCGTCACCAACAACCACGTCGTCTCCGATGGCTCCGCCTTCACTGTCATTTTGAACGACGGGACGGAACTCGACGCCAAGCTCGTCGGCAAGGACAGCCGCACCGATCTCGCCGTGCTCAAGGTCGACGCAGCCAACCGCAAGTTCACCTATGTAAGCTTCGCCGATGACAACCGGGTGCGGGTCGGCGACTGGGTGGTCGCGGTCGGCAACCCCTTCGGCCTCGGCGGCACCGTGACGGCCGGTATCATCTCGGCACGCGGCCGCGACATCGGCTCCGGCCCCTATGACGACTATCTGCAGGTCGATGCGGCGGTGAACCGCGGCAATTCCGGCGGCCCGACGTTCAATCTCTCCGGCGAAGTCGTCGGTATCAACACGGCGATCTTCTCGCCGTCGGGCGGCAATGTCGGCATCGCCTTCGCGATTCCCGCTTCCGTCGCCAAGGACGTCGTCGATGCCTTGATCAAGGACGGCTCCGTTTCGCGCGGCTGGCTCGGCGTTCAAATCCAGCCGGTGACGAAGGATATCGCCGAATCGCTCGGCCTCTCTGAGGCGAGCGGTGCGTTGGTGGTCGAGCCGCAGGCGGGTTCGCCGGGCGAGAAGGCGGGCATCAAGAAGGGTGATATCGTGACCGCCCTCAACGGTGAGCCGGTCAAGGATCCACGCGACCTGGCCCGCCGGGTGGCAACGCTGCGCCCCGGTTCGACCGCCGAGGTCACACTCTGGCGTAACGGCAAGTCTGAGAGCGTCAAATTCGAGATCGGCACGCTGCCGGAGGAGGCCAAGGCTACGCCGCCGGATACCCGCGACGAACAGACGGACCAGGGTCAGGCTGGCGAAGAGGCACTGGCCGACCTCGGTCTGGCGGTCACCCCTTCGGAAGACGGCACGGGCGTCACCATCGCCTCCGTCGATCCGGACTCGGATGCTGCCGATCGTGGCCTGAAGGAAGGCGAGAAGATCGTCTCCGTCAACAATCAGCAAGTGAAGACGGCGGACGACATCCTGAAGGTGATCAACAACGCCAAGAAGGATGGCCGCAGCAAGGCGCTCTTCCAGATCGAGGCCGACGAGGGAAGCCGCTTCGTGGCGTTGCCGATCGCGCAGAGCTGAGGCGCGGCAAGAGCAAGCCACCATCCTGGCTGATGATGAGGCGCCGCGACATCTGCCGATATCGCGGCGTCTTCTGTTTCGGCCGAACGCTGTATTCGGCCAAGGCAAACCCCGAAACCGGTTGAGACGAACAGAGGTCCGGGACTATGGTCACCCGTATGAAGATTCTGATAGTTGAAGATGACCTCGAGGCGGCCGCCTATCTGGCGAAGGCGTTCCGCGAAGCGGGCATCGTTTCCGACCACGCCAGCGACGGCGAAAGCGGCCTGTTCATGGCGAGCGAGAACGCCTACGACGTGCTCGTCGTCGACCGCATGCTGCCGCGTCGGGACGGCCTGTCGTTGATCACCGAGTTGAGGCGCCGGGGCATCCATACGCCGGTGCTCATTCTCTCCGCCCTCGGCCAGGTGGACGACCGGGTGACGGGACTACGCGCCGGTGGCGACGATTACCTCCCCAAACCCTATGCCTTCAGCGAGCTCCTGGCGCGTGTCGAGGTGCTCGGCCGGCGCAAGGGAGCGCCGGACCAGGACATGGTCTACCGCGTCGGCGACCTGGAACTGGACCGGCTCTCCCATTCGGTCCGCCGCCAGGGCAAGGAAATCCCGCTGCAGCCGCGCGAGTTCCGGCTGCTTGAATATCTGATGAAGAATGCCGGGCAGGTGGTGACGCGAACCATGCTGCTCGAGAATGTCTGGGACTATCACTTCGATCCGCAGACCAATGTGATCGATGTGCACGTCTCCCGCTTGCGCTCCAAGATCGAGAAGGATTTCGATCCACCGTTGCTTAGAACCGTTCGCGGCGCCGGCTACATGATCAAGGACGATCGGACCGCTGACGCATGAGCAAAGTCGGCGTTCTGTTCAGGACGACCGCGGTCCGGCTCTCCGCGCTCTATCTCGTCCTCTTCTCCCTTTGCGCCGTCTTCCTCGTCTTCTACGTCACCGGCATGTCCGAGCGTCTCCTGCAGCAGCAGACGCGTGAAGGGATTGCCGTCGAGGCGGCCCAGATCGAAGACATCTACGAGCGTGCCGGCGTCAACGGCCTGCTCCGCTCGCTGGAGCGTCGGGCCCGTCAACCGGGCGCCAACCTCTATGTCATTGCGGGGCCGAGCGGGGAGATCCTTGCCGGCAATGTCGCCGGCCTCGAGCCGGGCCTGCTCGACAACGAGGGCTGGACATCGGAGCCCTTTCACTACCGGCGTTTCACCGACGAAAGCCGCACCGGCAACCACGTCGCGCTCGCCCATGTCCTCATGCTCGACAACGGCCTGCGCATCCTCGTCGGCCGCGATTTGCAGGAACCGGAAAAGTTTCGCGTTCTCGTCCGCCAGGCCCTGGTGGTGGCGCTCGGCATCATGGGGCTCGGCGCACTGATCATCTGGTTCGGCATTGGTCGCAACGCCTTGAGGCGCATCGACCGGATGTCGGAGGCAAGCACCAAGATCATGGCCGGAGACCTTTCACAACGGCTGCCGACGAGCGGATCGGGCGATGAATTCGACCGTCTGTCGGAATCGCTGAACGCGATGCTGGGGCGGATCGAGAAGCTCAACGAGGGCCTGAAACAGGTTTCCGACAATATCGCCCACGACCTCAAGACGCCTCTGACGCGGCTGCGCAACAAGGCCGAAGCGGCGCTTGCCAGCAAGGAAGGTGGCAACCAGAACGGCGCGCTCGAGGAAATCATCGGCGAATCCGACCAACTGATCCGAACCTTCAATGCATTGCTGATGATTTCGCGCGTGGAGGCGGGCTCCGCCATCGCTGAGATGAGCGATGTCGCCTTGTCCGGCATCGTCGAGGATTGCGTAGAGCTTTACGAGCCGGTCGCCGAGGAAGCTGCCCTGCGCCTGGAAGCGGACATCGAGCCGGGCGTCGTTGTTACAGGCAACCGCGAACTGATCGGCCAGGCGCTCGGGAACCTGATCGACAACGCGATCAAATATGCGGAAGGGGCGGAAAATCCGCTCATCCGGGTCGAGATGAAGAAGAGCGGCGCCAATGTCGCCCTGACGGTCGCCGATCAGGGTCCCGGCGTTCCGGAAAATATGCGCGGCGAAGTGGTCAAGCGCTTCGTGCGGCTGGACGAGAGCCGCACCAAACCCGGCACCGGTCTCGGCCTTTCGCTTGTCGAGGCGGTGATGGAGATGCACCATGGCGCATTGGATCTCTCGGCGACGGAGCCAGATGGAAGGGGCCTGACGGTTCGCATGGTTTTCCCCGCCGGCACGACCTGATACACCGGTCACGGCAATTGCCGGTTGGAGCGATGGACTTCCGACGATCCGAAGGGGAGGAGAAGACCGATGGTGGACGCGACCGAAAAGCGGTTGTCCGATATCGAGGTGGTGCCGATCCGCCCGGCGAGCCAGGCCGACGCGAAGGTCGCTCTTTCGGTGCTGAAGGACATAGCGAAGGGAAGCGAGGCCATCGCCAAGCTGGTGGCGTCCGATACGCCGCTCAAGCACTTGATCCTCGCCGCTTTCGCACTCTCGCCTTTCCTTCGCGATACCGGCGCAAGCAGCCCTGCCATTGTCGAGGCGCTGCTGAGCGAGAGCTTGCCTGGATTTCTGCGAAGCCGCATCGATGCGGCGCGGCTGGCATGGCAAAGCGGGGCGGCAGGCAAGGCCCTGCCGGACGCGGAAATCATGGCGCGGCTGCGGCGGGCAAGGCGGGAGGTTGCCTTCGCCGTCGCACTTGCCGATCTCTCGCGGCTGTTTGATGGCCGCGAAACGACGCGCTGGCTGAGCGAGTTCGCCGGCGCCGCGGTATCGGCGACGATCGATCACCTGCTGCTCGGCGCGCATGAGAGCGGCAAGTTCGTCCTCCCGGATGCCTCGGCGCCGAGCGTCGGCTCGGGCGTCGTCGTGCTCGGCATGGGCAAGCTCGGGGCGTGCGAGCTCAACTATTCCTCCGACATCGACCTCGTGGTCTTCTATGATCCGCAGTCCGGCATCCTCGTCAGCCGCGATGAGGCGACGGAGGTCTTCGCGCGGCTCTTGCGAAGGCTGATCCGCATCCTGCAGGAGCGGACCGGCGACGGCTACGTGTTCCGCACGGACCTCCGGCTTCGGCCCGATCCCGGCTCGACGCCGCTCGCAATCCCCGTCGAGGCGGCGATGCTTTACTATGAGAGCAGGGGGCAGAACTGGGAGCGGGCTGCTTTTATCAAGGCGCGCCCGATCGCCGGCGACCTTCCGGCCGGCGAGCGTTTCCTCAAGGAACTGACGCCCTTCGTCTTCCGGAAGTACCTGGATTATGCGGCGATCGCCGACATTCACTCGATCAAGCGTCAGATCCACGCGCACAAGGGCCACGGCGAGATCGCCGTGAAGGGCCACAACGTCAAGCTTGGCCGCGGCGGCATCCGCGAGATCGAGTTTTTCGTGCAGACCCAGCAACTGATTGCCGGCGGCCGGACGCCTGCGCTGCGGCTGCGCGAAACCGAGGCGATGCTGCATGTGCTGGCCGAGGCCGGCTGGATCGATCGCGCCACGGCGCATGAACTGATCGATGCCTATTGGTTCCTTCGTGACGTCGAGCACCGGATCCAGATGGTGCATGACGAGCAGACCCATCTGGTGCCCGAGAGCGAGGCGGAACTGAGGCGCATCGCGTCGATGCTCGGCTTCGAAGATACGGCGTCCTTCTCCAGGGAGTTTTCCCGGGTGCTGCGGACGGTCGAGCGACGCTACGCCCAGCTTTTCGAACAGGAAGCGAGACTCTCTGCAGAGACCGGCAATCTGGTCTTCACCGGTCAGCAGGATGACCCAGACACGCTCAAAACGCTGAAACGGCTGGGTTTCCAGCGTCCTTCCGACATCGCCCGTATTATTCGCACCTGGCACTACGGGCGCTATCGGGCGACCCAATCGGTCGAGGCACGCGAACGCCTGACGGAATTGACGCCGGAGCTTCTGCGCGTCTTCGGCGAGAGCCGGCGCGCCGATGAGGCATTGCTGCGCTTCGACCAGTTCCTCTCCGGCCTCCCTGCCGGCATCCAGCTTTTCTCGCTGCTGGGCAGTAATCCGGGCCTGTTGTCGCTGATCGTCAATATCATGTCCTCGGCGCCGCGCCTGGCGGATATCATCGCCGCCAGGCCCCATGTCTTCGACGGCATGCTGGACCCGGGCCTGCTCGCCGAACTGCCGACGCGAGATTATCTGGCACCGCGGATCGCCAGCTTCGTCGCCGGCGCCCACCACTACGAAGAGGTGCTGGACCGCCTGCGCATCATCGCCGCCGAGCAGCGCTTTCTGATCGGCATCCGGTTGCTGACCGGCACGATCTCCGGCCTGCAGGCGGGCAGGGCCTTCACCGATCTTGCCGACCTGATCATCGCCGCTGCGCTGGAGGCGGTTCTGGCAGAGGTTCGCTCCGCCCACGGCGATTTCCCGGGTGGCCGGGTCGCCGTCGTCGGCATGGGAAAGCTCGGCAGCCACGAGTTGACTGCCGGTTCCGACGTCGACCTCATCCTGCTCTATGACTATGACGCCAACGCCCACCAATCCGAGGGCGCCAAGCCGCTCGACCCGGCACGCTATTTCACGCGCCTGACGCAGCGGCTGATCGCGGCTCTTTCAGCCCCGACCGCCGAGGGCGTCCTCTACAATGTCGACATGCGGCTGAGGCCCTCGGGCAACAAGGGCCCGGTTGCGACCCGCATTACCGCCTTTGCCAAATATCAGCGTGAGGAGGCCTGGACCTGGGAACATCTGGCGCTGACCCGCGCCCGATGCATCTGCGGCGACAAAAGCCTGATCGGCGAAGCGGAGGCGATCTTCGCCGAGGTCCTGTCGCAGAAGCGAGATATCGCCAAGATCCGCAAGGACGTCGAGGAGATGCGCGATCTCATCGACAAGGAAAAGCCGCCGAACGACATCTGGGACTTCAAGCTCATCCCCGGCGGCCTCGTCGATATCGAATTCATTGCGCAATATTTGGCGCTTGTGGCGCCGGCAAAGGGCGAGCTACCGCCGCTTGCCGGAACGCAGACGATGGAGGCGCTGAAGGGGCTCGGCGCCGCCCTGATGGATGCAAACGATCTCGACATGGCCGTCGAGGCGCTGGCGCTCTTTACCGAGGTCTCGCAGATCGTGCGGCTCTGTATCGACGGCGATTTCGACCCCAAGGACGCCCCCGCCGGCCTTGTCGATCTCGTTTGCCGGGCAGGCGATTACCCGGACCTCAAGCATCTCGAGGCTGACATACGCCGCTTTTCCAAGGCGGTGCGCGGCATCTTCCAGTCGGTCCTTGCGGGCTGAGCCGGCGGCCCCGGCTGGGTTCAGGCGAGGTCCGGGATCCGCACGGATATGATCGTGCCGACGTTTTCGGCGGAATGGATCTTCATCCGTCCCCCGTGCAGGCGCGTGAGCGACCGGGAGATGGCCAGCCCCAAGCCGGAGCCGCCCTTGCTCTTGGCATACTGGCTCTGCACCTGTTCGAAGGGATGGCCGATCTTTTCCAGCGCGTGCCTCGGAATGCCGATGCCGGAATCGGCGATCGTCAGCGTCACCGCGCCGCGAACCTTGCGGGCCCTGAGTGAAATGCGGCCACCCTCATTGGTGAACTTGACCGCATTTGATAAAAGGTTGAGGAGCACCTGTTTCATCGCGCGACGATCGGCGAACATCGTCAGGCCCGAGGACACCTCCTGGACGACGCGGATGTTCTTCTGCTGCGCCGGTATGGTGGTGAAGCGAAGCGTTTCCTCGATCAGCGGCGCAAGATCGATCCTTTCGCGCGTGATACGCATGTGACCCGCCTCGATCTTCGACATGTCGAGTATGTCGTTGATGACGTTGAGCAGATGTCTGCCGCTTTCATAGATATCGCGGGAATATTCGTGGTACTTCTCCGAGCCGAGCGGCCCGAACATCTGGTTCTGCAGGATCTCGGAAAAGCCGAGAATGGCGTTGAGCGGCGTGCGCAGCTCATGCGACATGTTGGCGAGGAACTCGGATTTTGCCCGGTTTGCCGCCTCGGCCCGTTCCTTTTCCGCCTGGTAATTGGCGTTGGCGACGGAAAGCTCCTCCTTCTGCCGTTCGAGCGTGATGCGCGAGGCCGAAAGATCGCCGATCGTCGCCATCAGCCGCCGCTCGGATTCGCGCAGCCGCACCTGATGCCGCTTGAGCAGCGTGATATCGGTGCCGACCGAGACGAGGCCGCCGTCGCGCGTGCGTCGATCGTTGATCTGCAGCCAGCGCTCGTCGGCGAGCTGCACTTCGCTCGTCTGCGAATGATTGCTGCGGTCCGGATCGGCGACGCGCCGCTCGATCACCGGTCTCGCCGCGGCCGCGTGCACCACTGCCCGTTCGGTGCCGGGCACGAGGACATGATCCGGCAGCTGATAGGCCTGCTGATAGTGGGTGTTGCACATGACCAGCCGGTCGTGCTTGTCCCACAGCACGAAGGCTTCCGACGTGCACTCGATGGCATCCGTCAGGCGCTGGTCGGCTTCCGCATAGCGCTGGGCGAGCCGGTGCTGCTCGGTCACGTCCATGGCGATGCCGATGAGGTGGGTGCGCCCGGAAACCGTGCGGATGATTTGGGCGCGCGCCCGAAGCCAAACGTAATGGCCATCCGCGTGGCGCATGCGGAACACCTGGTCGATCTGGCGCTCGCTGCCCTTGGCGATCGCCCGCGCCACCCGGTAGACGCCGCGATCCTCCGGGTGCATCAGCCGGGCCGCGTCGCCGAACGACAAGACGCTGCTGTCGCCGGGCATGCCGAGCATCTCGTACATGGAGCGAGACCAGAACAGGCGACGGTTGGCGAGGTCGAAATCCCAAAGTCCGCAGCGGCCGCGCGACAGTGCGGTTTCGACGCGCAGGTTCGATTCGGCGAATACGGAATCGGCGTCGCGGGCGCGCTTGGCCTGAATATAGTAGGCGTAAAGCACGACGAGCAGGATTGCCGAAATGCCGGCAAACAGCGTGACGTTCAGCGAGACATCGTCGCGCCAGGCCGCTTCGAACTGGGCGACCGGCGTTGCCGCCAGCACGACACCCGCGGAAGCCGGCACCTGCATCAGGGCGACCAGATGTTCGACGCCGTCGATGGTCGCCTTCACAGCGCCTTCGCCTTCGCCGAAATATTGCAGCGACGCCACGTCCGGGGCGATCGAGGTAAGCGTGCGGCCGATGAAATGTGCCCCCGCCTGCGTGCTCGCGAAGATGCGGCCGTCCCGGCGAACCGTCAGTAGGAACATGCCGCTGTCGAGGAGTTCGGCGGGCAGATATTCGGCGAGCCGCCGTTCGGCCTCCCATCGCTGCCCCTCGCCGAAGAGCTCCGATCCATCCGCCTGGAACGCCGCCGTCGCCGCGGTCGCCGCCAGGCTGACGCTCCGGCGCGAACTGGCCTCCATCCGGGCATGCTCATCCATGATGCCCGACATGCGCGAAATGGCCACAATCAGCAGGAAAGCGATAATGAGGACGGGAATTGACCGCTTCAGAATGGGCTCGGCCCGGGCGAGCCGACGTGACGCCGGTTCGACAAAGAGCCTCGCCTTGTCGATGAGCTCCCGTTCCAGGCCGAAAAAGCCCGGAAACTTGAGTCGCAACCGCCCGTCGGCTGCGCCTCCCCGTCGCGCGTCCGCAATCTTTCCCAATTTCTGCCGTCCTCGAGAGCGTCCCGCATGTGGATGCGAAGGGACGCTGTGATCCTCTTAAACCGAAGCGTCATCGGAAATCGCGACGCTTTGGTGATTCGGTACGCCGCCCGCCCGAATCTGACTCAATGAATCACAGGGCGATTCGCCTTGTCTAGAGGCGCAGGTAAAGATTTGTTAACCAATTTTCATCGTTGGAAAGTCATAGCGCCTGCGACGCCGAATGTCTTATCCGACGCTCAGAAGTCGCCGTAGCCCTTTGAATTGAGGCTCTTTCCTCGAATCGGCCCCGCTTAGGAGAGGTGCAGTAGGCCCGAGGCCGCGGCGATATCACGCCGCGCTGCCGTCGCTCAGCATCCGGTCGACGATGTCGCTGACATCGACGGAAAGATTGGAGGCGCCGGCGATTTCCTTGAGCGCCTCCTCGGCATGCTTGGCGCGCACCTGCTCCAGCGACCGCCAGGAGCGCATCGATGTCAGGATCCGTGCCGCAAGTTGCGGATTGCGGGGATCGATGTCGAGGATCTGGCGTGCGAGGAAGCGGTAGCCTTCGCCATCCGCACGGTTGAAGCCCGTCGGGTTGGAGAAGGCGAAGGTGCCTATGAGCGAGCGTACGCGGTTCGGGTTGCTCGGGGTGAAGTGCGGATCGGACATCAGCGCCTTGACCCGCTCGAGCGTCGAGGCGCCGGGGATCGTCGCCTGGATGGCGAACCATTTGTCGATCACCAGCGCATTGTCCGCGAAGCGGTTCTTGAACGTGGTGAGCGCATCGAGCGTTTCTTGCGCATCCGGAAAACGGTGGGCGAGCAGCGTCAGCGCCTGGCTGAGATCGGTCATGTTGTTGGCGGAACGGAACGCGCTCACGGCCTTCTCCGGCTGATCGTCCCCATAGACGAGATAGGAGAGGGCGGCGTTGCGCAGCGCCCGCCGGCCGGCGCTCGCTGCGTCGGGCCGGAACGGGCCGGAAAGTGCCATCTCGCCGAGCAATCGCGTGAAAATCTCCTTGCCGGATGCGGCGACGGCGGAAAGGATCGCCTGGCGACCCTCCTGGATAGCGTCCGGATCGTTGTCGCGGCCGATCTCCCGGGCGATGTCGGCTTCGCTCGGCAGCGACAGGACCTGTGCGCGGAATGCCGGCTCCAGCCCTTCGTCACCCGCCGCGGCCAGCAGCCCGCCGATGAGGGCGGTATCGGAGGCGATCGGCTGGCCGTTTCGCGCCTGTGCCGCTGCTTTGGCCAGATTGTCGAGCGCCATGGCATTCAGCGCCTGCCACCGGGCGAAGAGGTCGACCTCGTGGCGTGCGATGAGGGCGCGGTCCTTCGCGCTCTGCTCGATGTGCAGGTTTACCGGTGCAGAGAAGCCGCGATTGAAGGACGGCACGGGCCGGGTCGGAATGCCGGCGAAGACGACGGTCTGCTTGCGCTCCGTCAGATGCAAGACGTCGCCAGTGACATCGGCGCCGGAGACGGCTGCAGGCTTAGCCTCGCTGCCGTCTTCAAGCAGGAGCCCAACGCGAAGTGGGATATGCATCGGCTTCTTGGCGCTTTGACCCGGTGTCGCAGGCACCGCCTGTTCGAGCGACAGGGTGTAGATCTGCTTCGCCGCGTCATAGGAACCGGAGGCGGTGATCAGCGGCGTTCCCGCCTGATGATACCAGAGCGAAAACTGGGTGAGATCGCGCCCGCCCGCGGCCTCGAAGCAGGCGATGAAGTCCTCGATCGTCACCGCCTGGCCGTCATGGCGGTCGAAATAGAGGTCCATGCCCTTCGTGAAGAGGTCGCGTCCGAGAAGGGTCGCAATCATGCGCGTGACCTCGGAGCCCTTCTCATAGACGGTCGTCGTGTAGAAATTGTTGATCTCGCGATATTGCGTCGGGCGCACCGGATGGGCGAGCGGGCCGGCATCCTCGGGAAACTGTTCGGACTTCAGGTGCCGCACCTCGGCGATGCGCTTGACGGCGCGCGAGCGCATGTCGGCCGAAAACTCGTGATCGCGATAGACCGTCAACCCTTCCTTCAGGCAGAGCTGGAACCAGTCGCGGCAGGTAATGCGGTTGCCGGTCCAGTTGTGGAAATATTCGTGGGCGATGATCGCCTCGATATTGGCGTAGTCCGTGTCTGTCGCCGTTTCCGGATCGGCGAGGACGTATTTGTCGTTGAAGACGTTGAGCCCCTTGTTCTCCATGGCGCCCATGTTGAAGTCGGAGACGGCGACGATCATGAAGATGTCGAGGTCGTATTCGCGGCCGAAGACCTCCTCGTCCCATTTCATCGAGCGCTTGAGGGCGTCCATCGCGTAAGCCGCGCGCGGCTCCTTGCCGTGCTCGACATAGATCCTCAAGGCCACTTCGCGGCCGGATGCGGTCGTGAACGTGTCCTCGACCACGCCGAGATCGCCGGCAACCAGCGCGAAGAGATAGCTCGGCTTCGGATGCGGGTCGAACCAGGCGGCGAAGTGACGTCCGTCGCCCAGGTCGGCGCCGCCGAGATAGTTGCCGTTCGAAAGGAGAAGGGGGGCGGTCGCCTTGTCGGCAATGATGTTGACCGTATAGACGGCGAGCACGTCGGGCCGGTCGGGGAAATAGGTGATGCGGCGGAAGCCTTCCGCCTCGCACTGCGTGCAGTAGACGTTGTTGGTGCGGTAGAGGCCCATCAGCTTCGTGTTCGTCTCCGGCGACAGGAGCGTCGTCACGGTGATTTCGAAGGGGGCGGTCTCGGGCAGGCCGCGGATCGTCAGCGTGTCGCCGGCCACATCGTAGAGCGTCGCCGGGACTTCTTCCTGGTCGAGCAACAGGGCGGTCATGGCCAGCTCGTCGCCGTCGAGGACCAGCGGGGCGGAAGCGTCCACGCCTTCGCGTCGGTGGAAGATGAGCCGCGCCTCTACCTTCGTCTCCTTGGGGTCGAGTTCGAAGGTCAGATCCACTCTTTCGAGAACGAAATCGGTCGGCCGGTAGTCTTCCAGATGAATGATCTGGCCAGTATTTGTCCGCATGGTCAGTCCCGCTTGCGCCTACCGTTCCTAAGTTAGAGGGCGCCTGTGATGGTGAAAAGGCCAAGAGGCGAGATTTTGTGCTTGCAATGCCGTCGACCGCACTTCGGAAGCAAACACGTTTGATTTCCCCGCCCCGATCGAAGGTTTAACGAAACGGCACTAACAAGAACTAAATCCCACAGGATTTTTTCGCGTTCGCTAAAGCATAGGACGAAGCAGTGCGGGAGCGCGAAAGCCATCACGAAAATGCCGCGCCCATCAAGAAAATTGATCCAACATGCCGCGCCGTGCAGCTAGAGTGGTGCCATCCCCCGCGGTCTGCGCCGTGTCCGTCCTTCCCGCCCGGTCCGCCGGATGACATCTCGAACGCCCTCATGGATGCCGATATTCACAACCCCATGAAGGGGATTCTGCTCAAGGTCCTGTCCGTCATCGTCTTCGTTTGCATGGCGACCTGCATCAAGGCGGCCGGCAGCGGGATCGCCACCGGCCAGATCACCTTCTATAGATCCGCCTTCGCCATGGTGCCGATTCTCGGCTTTCTGGCCTGCCGCGGCCAGTTGCGCGACGCCTTCCGGACCAACAATGTCGCGGGGCATGTGGTGCGCGGCTTCGTCGGCATTCTGTCGATGAGTTGCGGTTTCTACGGCCTCGTGCACCTGCCGCTCCCCGAGGCGATCGCGATCGGCTACGCGATGCCGCTCTTGGCGGTTGCCTTCGCCGCTCTCTTTCTCGGCGAAATCGTCCGGCTCTATCGCTGGTCCGCGGTGGTTATCGGCCTCGTCGGCGTGCTGATCATCACTTGGCCGAGCGTGACTTTGTTCGACGAAGGAGGATTCGGTTCGTCCAAGGCGCTGGGCGCCGTCGCCGTGCTGCTTTCGGCGACACTCGGCGCGGTCGCGATGGTGCTTGTGCGCCGGCTCGTGCAGACGGAGCGCACCCATACGATCGTGCTCTACTTCTCGCTTTCCGCCGCGGTGTTTTCCCTGGCAACGCTTCCCTTCGGCTGGTCGGCGATATCCTGGACATCCTTCCTGCTCCTGATGCTCGCCGGTTTCTGCGGCGGCGTCGCCCAGATTCTGTTGACGGAGAGCTACCGCCACGCCGACATGTCGACGATCGCCCCCTTCGAATATACCTCGATCGTGCTCGGCATCGTCATCGGCTATTTCCTCTTCGGCGACGTACCGACGGCAACCATGCTGCTCGGCACCGCGATCGTCGTCGGCGCCGGCATCTTCATCATCTTCCGCGAGCACCGGCTGGGGCTCGAGCGAAAGGGGGCGCGCAAACACGTTACGCCGCAGGGCTGAACGGGGCCATTGCTCCTGCCGCTACGATAGGAGGCGCCGACGGTCGTCGCTGGAAGGCGATCTTGGAAAGGTTTGGAGGTCACCGCTCTGTCGATTGTTACCGAGACGGCGCGGTCTCAGTTGGGCAGCAACGGGCTCACCGCCACACGGTGCGCGCGGCGGCTGTCCCTGATCGTGCTCATCCTGCTGAACTCGCGCGAGGTGCGCACGGCGGTGCCGATGTCGGAAATCGTATCGAGCAGGCTGCTGATAGACATGGTAGTGATCTTCGTTCGGGCGAGCGCCGGACGCGATGGTCGGCGCTGCAGCGATTGGTCAGCGCTGAATGAAATCGGCGTAGATCTGGGCCGGGTGGCGCGTCGTGCGCGCGAGGCCGATTGCCGTCATCTGTTCGTTGGCAACCTTGCCGAAGCTGTTATACGGCGACCGCACAGCGACGCGGGCCTGACGGAGCGTCTCAAAGCTGCTGTGGATCGGGCGAAAACGGGCACTCATGGTTCAGTTCCTTAATCCATACCTCCCGTGCTTTCATATTGCGATGCAACATCGATTTTGCAACGCATTAAAACGCGGCGCTGACATGCGCAAATTGCATGGCTTTGTTCATATTTCCTTCACCTGTCGGGCGCGGCCGGTCAGCCCATGATCCGCGCCTTGAAGGAGAGCAGGTCAAGCCAAGCGAAACGCTTGTTGACGGGCGCGGTGATAAGATCCTGCGGATGCAGTGTAGCCAGCGCCGGAACGAGGTGGCCGCCGGCGGAAAGCTCGCGCCATTGCCCCCTCGTCTGATGGATCGTCTCGTTGGTGCCGAAGAAGAAGCGGGCCGTGAAATTGCCGAGGAGAAGCAAGTGCCTCGGCTCGGCGAGCGCAATCTGCCGTTCGATGAAGGGGCGGCAGATGTCGGCCTCCCGACCGCTTGGCACGCGGTTTCCGGGCGGCCGCCAGGGAACCACGTTGCTGAGCAGAACGCCGGTCCGTGAAAGACCGATGCCGGAAAGCATCCGCTCGAGCATATCACCGTGCTTGCCGGAAAACGGCTGGGCGTCCCGGTCGTCTTCCGCATAGGGCATCGGCCCGATCACCATGATGCCCGAGGCGGGGTCACCGTCCGCGAAAACGAGGTTTCGGGCGCTGTTCTTGAGGTTGCAGCCGGTGAAGGACTCCATCGCCGTGCGAAGTTCGGCAAGCGATCGCGCGCTCTCGGCGGCGAATCGCGCCTCGCTGACCGCCTGCTCGTCAGGGATCGCGACCGTCGGCGGAACGCTTGCCGGGCCGCTCGGAAGAGTACTCAGGGCGCTGCCGGGCGTCGCCGGCTGTCCCCGGCCCCTCTGCGCTTCTGACGCTTCCGGCTGCCGGCTTTGCGGCGCAGCTCGCGCGCCGGCGCGCTTGGCTTTCAGCGCCTCGAACTCCGCCAGCCGGTCGACGGGCGCGTCTTCAAGCAGCCACTCGACACCCGCCTCCGCATGGAAAGCAAGAAGCGCGGCGAGTTCCGAAGGGGAAAGGTCGTTGGCCGAAATCATCGGCGGAACTTATCAGATCGGCGACTGTGGTCCAGCATCCGGAGGATATTTACGCGGCGATCGTCCAAGCTGTGATGTCCTCCCGCTCGCCGATCAGCGCAAGCCCGTGGGCGATCGACAGGAGCTCGCCGCCGCTTTCGATTCGCTCGGGGCCGAAGCGATCGTCGAAAAGCCGCCGGACGGCCGGCACGAAGGAGGTGCCACCGGTCAGAAAAATCCTGTCGATGTCGGCCGGCGCAGTCGCCGTCGTTGCCAGTACCTCGTCGAGGGCCGCATCGATGCGGGCGAGGTCGGGGGCAATCCAGGCCTCGAAATCCTTGCGCCGAACGATTCTTCGCGAGCGCTCGCCCAGCGGCGCGAAGAAGAACTCGGTTTCCTCTTCTTGCGACAGTCGCATTTTGGTTGCCGAGACCGCCTGATAGAGCGGGTAGCCTTCGTCATGCTCGATCAGATCGACGAATGCCGCCAGTTTCTCCGGCTCGAGGCTCGTGCGGACGAGCTTCTTCAGCTCCGCAAAGTCCCTGAGCGTCTTGAAGATCGACAACTGGTTCCAGCGGCCGAAATTGGCGTAATAGCTCGACGGGACTTCAAGCAGCTTGTCGAAGCTCTTGAACAGACTCCCCTTTCCGATCAGCGGCGCGACGATGTTGTCAATGATGCGGAAATCGAAGTGATCGCCGGCAACGCCGACGCCGGAATGTCCGACCGGCGTGGCGCTCAGCCGTCCGCCGCGGCTTGCGAAACGGATGATCGAATAGTCCGTCGTGCCGCCGCCGAAGTCGGCGACGAGCACCGTCGCATCGCGCTCCAGCTTGCGAGCGAAGTAGAAGGCGGCCGCCACCGGTTCATAGACGTAGTGGATTTCCGGAAAATCGAAGCGCGCGAGGGCGCGGCCATACCGTTCGATCGCCAGCTTTTCGTCCGGACTTGCGCCGGCAAACTGCACCGGACGCCCGACGACGAGGCGCTGCAACGCCCCATTCCAGTCGTCGCCGGCATAGTCCCTGAGCCGGGCCAGGAAGCTGTACATCAGGTCCTCGAACTCCTGGCGCTTGGCGAAGACGAGTGTGCCTTGAAAGAGTGCGCTGGCGGCAAAGGTCTTGATCGACTGCAGAAAACGGCATTCGCCGGGATTGTCGATGAATTCGCGGATCGCCGCCTGGCCCGCTTCGACCTTCAAGGATGCATGGCCCTGCTTCAGAAAGGAGAGAGCCGTTCGCGTGGTGTCGAACCGTCCGGCGGGGCTGTCGACGAAAAGAGAGCGCGTCGAGGCACCCTGCGCCAGGGCCAGGACGGAGTTGGTCGTTCCGAAATCGAGGCCGAGCGCCGTGGCCATGGCTGTCTCCTTGCGACGTAAAGGGGCGCGCCTCGTTGCACGCGGGAGCTACAAAATCAAGCTGACGGCGGTTATTCATCGGTGGTTGATTTACGTTTACGTCAAAGTAATATAAGGGACTGTGCTAAACTCATGAACTCATGCGCAAATGCAGAGACAGTCTGTCGCATCCCGGCTCGACAAGGTTTGCGGCATTTGTCATGACGGGATGATTTGACTGGGACGGAGCCGGCGGAGAACGGCAAGACTGGAGAACGCGACAATGAACGAGCCACAAGACCTCCCCGAGCGCGAGAGCATGGAATTCGACGTGGTGGTCGTCGGCGCCGGTCCGGCCGGGCTTGCCGCGGCGATCCGGCTGAAGCAGGTCGATCCGGAGCTGTCGGTCGTGGTGCTCGAAAAGGGCGCGGAAGTCGGCGCCCATATCCTTTCCGGCGCCGTCGTCGACCCGATCGGCATCGACCGGCTGTTGCCCGGCTGGCGCGACGAGCCGGACCATCCGTTCAAGACGGAGGTCACGGACGACCAGTTCCTCTTCCTGGGCCCGGCCGGGTCGATCCGCCTGCCCAATTTCCTGATGCCGCCGCTGATGAACAATCACGGCAACTATGTCGTCTCGCTGGGCAATGTCTGTCGCTGGCTGGCGGCGCATGCCGAGGCGCTCGGCGTCGAGATCTATCCGGGCTTTGCCGCAACCGAAGTGCTCTACAACGAAGAGGGCGCGGTGATCGGAGTTGCCACTGGCGACATGGGCATCGGACGCTCCGGCGAGCCGGGGCCGAACTTTGCTCGCGGCATGGCGCTTCTCGGCAAATACACGCTGATCGGCGAGGGGGTGCGGGGCTCGCTCGCCAAGCAGCTGATCGCCAAGTACCGGCTCGACGAGGGCCGCGACGTGCCGAAATTCGGCATTGGCCTGAAGGAGCTCTGGGAGGTGAAGCCGGAGAACCATAAGCCGGGCCTCGTGCAGCACTCCTTCGGCTGGCCGCTCGGCATGAAGACCGGCGGCGGCTCCTTCCTCTATCACCTCGAGGACAACCTCGTCGCCGTCGGCTTCGTCGTGCACCTCAACTACAAGAACCCGTATCTCTACCCCTTCGAGGAGTTCCAGCGCTTCAAGACGCATCCGGCGATCCGCGGCACTTTCGAGGGCGGCAAACGTCTGTCCTACGGCGCCCGTGCGATCACCGAGGGCGGCTACCAGTCGGTGCCGAAGCTCTCCTTCCCCGGCGGCGCGCTGATCGGCTGTTCGGCCGGCTTCGTCAACGTGCCGCGCATCAAGGGCAGCCACAATGCCGTCTTGTCGGGTATCCTCGCGGCCGAGAAGCTGGCGGCGGCGATCGCCGCCGGCCGCGCCAATGACGAGCCGATCGAGATCGAGCGCGGCTGGCGCGACAGCGCCATCGGCCAGGACCTGAAGAAGGTGCGGAACGTCAAGCCGCTGTGGTCGAAATTCGGCACGGCGATCGGCGTCGCGCTCGGCGGTCTCGATATGTGGACGAACACGCTGTTCGGCGTCTCCTTCTTCGGCACCCTGAAGCACGGCAAGACGGACGCACAGAGCCTCGAGCCGGCCGCCAAGCATCAGAAGATCGACTATCCGAAGCCGGATGGGGTCTTGACCTTCGACCGGCTCTCCTCGGTGTTCCTGTCGAACACCAATCACGAGGAGGACCAGCCGATCCACCTGCAGGTCAAGGACCTGGAGCTGCAGAAGCGTTCCGAATACGACGTCTATGCCGGCCCGTCGAGCCGCTACTGTCCGGCCGGCGTCTACGAATGGGTGGAAAAGGACGGCAACCCGACCTTCGTCATCAACGCCCAGAACTGCGTGCACTGCAAGACCTGCGACATCAAGGACCCGAACCAGAACATCAACTGGGTGCCGCCGCAAGGGGGCGAAGGCCCCGTCTACCCCAACATGTAAATGTTGGGAGCCGGGGCCGCACGGAGCCCCGCCCAGTAAAGAGCGGCGAAGGCCCCGTCTACCCCAACATGTAAATGTTGGGAGCCGGGGCCGCACGGGCCTCCGCCTGAAAAATAGCGGCCAAGCCGCATCCGAGAAGCGTTTCTTGGCGTGCCTGGCCGCGCCTTGTGCCTCGGCTCACAGTTGAAATGTCGCCGCTAAGGCCTTCAATTGTATAACTTCATGAAAAAATACCATGAGCGTGATTGCTGACGCAAATGGGCAAGCGTTTCCCCTAGAGACTCGATAGCAATGACATGTACCGTCGATCGGGAGTATTGGATTGATGGCAACGAGACTGGACTGGACGAAGGTCCGATCCACATGCTGTCCGCTGCCGCGGTGAGGCTGGCAGTTCGTCACGGGTGCACCGTCAGAACAGAGGGAAACGAGATGAAGAAACTACTTGCAACGACGTGTCTGGCCGTTGGCCTCCTCGGACTTGGCAGCGCCGCATCGGCGCAGGAATGCGGCGATGTGACGATCGCCAACATGAACTGGCAGAGCGCCGAAGTACTGGCGAACGTGGACAAGTTCATTCTGACGGAAGGTTATGGCTGCAACGCCGAACTGGTTGTTGGCGATACCGTGCCGACGATCACGTCGATGATCGAGAAGGGCGAGCCGGACATCGCTCCGGAAGGCTGGGTCGACCTGCTGCCGGACGTGGTCAACCGCGGTCTGCAGGAAGGCAAGCTCGTCGGTGCGGCGCTCGCGCTTTCTGACGGCGGCGTACAGGGCTGGTGGGTTCCGAAATACATCGTCGACGCCAATCCGGACATCAAGACGATCGATGACGTGCTGAAGCACAAGGAGCTTTTCCCGGATCCGGAAGATCCGAGCAAGGGCGCCGTCTTCAACGGCCCGCAGGGCTGGGGCGGCACTGTCGTGACGACGCAACTCTACAAGGCCTATGGTGCGGAGGCCGCCGGCTTCACGCTCGTCGATCCCGGCTCTGCCGCCGGCCTCGACGGCTCGATCGCCAAGGCCTACGAGCGCAAGCAGGGCTGGGTCGGCTACTACTGGGCCCCGACGGCGCTGCTCGGCAAATACGAGATGGTCAAGCTCGACCATGGCGTGCCGGCTGATCCGGCCGAATGGAAGCGCTGCAACACGGTTGCCGACTGCCCGGACCCGAAGAAGAACGACTGGCCGAAGGACAAGGTCCAGACGCTCGTCACCAAATCCTTCGCTGACCGTGCCGGTCCGGTGATGGATTATCTCAAGACCCGCGCCTGGCAGAACGACACCGTCAACAAGCTGATGGCCTGGATGACGGACAATCAGGCGAGCGGCGAGGAGGGCGCCAAGCATTTCCTCGAAGAAAATCCGGATGTCTGGACCAAGTGGGTCTCGCCGGAAGTCGCCGAGAAGGTCAAGGCGGCCCTCTGATCGACACTCTGGCCAACGAACGGCGCGCATAAAAGGCGCGCCGTTTTTCTTTCCCGCATGCAGGAATTCGTTCACGGCATGTCGGTTTGAGAATAAGATTGCGCAGCGTCAGTGGTTACAGCGCAGTGTGGTTTGAAGGTCGGCGGCTGCCAAGAAAAATAACGACATGCCGCCTGAACGATTGCAAAGGGGAATCGCCATGGAATGGCTGACCAAATTTCCGCATATGAATGACGATAGCCTTCGAGAACTCAAGAAGGTGATCGACGAAGGCTTCCGCACGTTTACGCGTACCTATGGCGAGGCCATCGAGACGTTCTTCGAGCCGTTGCAGTTCTTCCTGATCCAGTCCGAGCGCTTCATGACGCGCACACCCTGGCCGATCATCCTGCTGCTGATTGCGGTGATCGCCTGGTTCGCCAGCCGCAACTGGAAGGTCGTTGCCGGCTGCGTCGGCACCCTGCTGCTGATCGGCTACTTCGACATGTGGGACGACACAATGAAGACGATCTCGATGATCTTCGTCTGTACGGTGCTGTCCATCGCAATCGGCATTCCGCTCGGCATTCTCATGTCGCGCTCCGATCGGGTGCAGAACGTCGTCAATCCGGTGCTCGACGTGATGCAGACGATGCCGAGTTTCGTTTACCTGATCCCCGTGGTGATGCTGCTGGGGATCGGCAAGGTCCCCGGCCTGATCGCCGTCGTCATCTACGCCATTCCGCCGATGATCCGGTTGACCAATCTCGGCATCCGGCTGGTCGACAAGGACGTCCTGGAAGCGGCCGACGCCTTCGGCTCGTCGAGCTGGCAGAAGCTCAAGAACGTGCAGATGCCTCTGGCGCTGCCGACCATCATGGCCGGCATCAACCAGACGATCATGATGGCGCTCGCCATGGTCGTCATCGCGTCCATGATCGGCGTCCAAGGCCTCGGCCAGCCGGTGCTGAAGGCGATCGCGAATCAGTACTTCACCCTCGGCATCTTCAATGGCCTTGCCATCGTCGGCATCGCCATCATCTTCGACCGCGTCAGCCAGGCCTATGGCCGCCGCCTGCAGCGGCACCGTGAAATCGTCCACGGCTGACACTGGACTGTTATTGCGGAAAAGAACAGCGGCCCGGGACTCATCGTCCCGGGCCGCTTGCTTGTTCCGGCTATTCGTGCCTGGCGGAGAGGATACCGGTCGAGAGCGCGACGCCCGTGGCGGTGACGACCGCGGCGGCAATCTCGAAGGGACCGATCGCCTCCTGAAGCAGCAAGCCGCCGCCGATCATTGCGAGCACCGGCGTCAGGGCCGTGAAGGCCGCCGCCTGCGTGCCGCCGAGGCGCCGCACGGCGAGGCCGTAGGCAAGCGTGGCGATGAGACCTGAAAGAACCCCTTGGCTGATCACCTGCAGGCCGATCTCCTGCGCCGGCACGGTCGCGAGCGTGCTGCCAAAGACGAGCGCCAGAGCGAGATGGATGAGGAACGACCAGACGGCGATCAGCGCGCCGCCTTGGAGGGGACTCAGACCCGACCGCCGGAAGGCGTGCGTATAGGTCGCCCAGAGCGCCGCGGCGGCAGGCAGCAGCAGGCACCCGGTCCAGCTGTCTGAGGCGCCGAGGCTGCGGGTTAGCAGGATCGCCATGCCGAGGATGATCGCCGCAAAGCCGAGGATGCGCATGCGATCCGGCCGCTCCCGAAACAGCGTCACGCCGATGATTGCCGTCGCGAGCGGCATCGAACCGCCGAGCAGCACGCCGACCGAGGCCGCCGGCGTCGCGTGGATGGCGAAGGCCGCCACTTGGAAGAACAGGGCCCCCGATCCGGCGACCATCAGCGCCAGAAGCGCCGGCGACAGGCCTTTCGGCACGAGACCCGTCTTCAGCCAGACCGGTGCCAGGACGAGCGCCGGTATCCCATAACGGATGAGGCCGAGGTCGATGGTACCGAGGCTGGTTGCGGCGGTGTGCCGCGTGGCGAGGATCCAGCCCGCCCAGATCAACACCGTGACGAAGGCACCGGCATAGCCGGATACGGGCGAGTCGGAACCGCGATCGAGTGTCAGCGCAACCATGGTCTTGTTCCTCCAGGGGCGAGGTGTTTTGGATGTGTGAACCCTAGCGCCGACACGTGGGGCATGTCCTTGCTATCTCTGCCTGTTTGGTGGTAAGTTCAGCAATATTCTGCCAATATGATGATTGAAACAGTCTTGCTATGCCAAAAATCGATAAATTCGACATCGCCATCCTCAAGGTCCTGCAGGAGGATGCTCGTGCCACCAATGTCGAGATCGCCGAGCGCATCAACCTTTCGCCGTCCCCCTGCCTGCGGCGCATCCGCAATCTGGAGAAATCGGGCGTGCTGCGCGGCTATCGTGCCGATATCGACCGCAAGGAGGTGGGCCTGGGGCTGACGGTCTTTGTCGAGATCAAAGTCGGCCAGCACAGCCAGGAAAATGCGCGGCGGCAGCAGGAGGCGCTGCTCGCCATACCGGAGGTGGTTTCCTGCTTCCTGATCTCGGGCAACGCGGATTTCCTCGCCGAGGTGGTGGTGGAGGACCTGTCGGCCTATGAGAGGCTTCTCACCGAAACCTTGCTGACCCTGCCTGGGGTGACGGACATCCGTTCGAACTTCGCCATCCGGACGATCAAGACCGGCGGTCCCCTGAAGCTGCCGGCCTTGTGAGGGCGGCCGCACCGAACGCTGTCGCTCGCGGCGACCTTCCGCGAAACTCTTTGTCGGCCGGCTCTGGAATCCCCCGCTGCCGCCCTTATCTCAGAAGCAGAAGGGCGCGCATGGATGAAAGAGAGGCCAGTCGTTGAAAGTTAAAGCCATCTTCAATCGAGATGGGGGGACTTTCCGCACCACGGATATGGAGAGCTATGGCAAGCGCGTCGAGGAGATCTTTCGCGCCGCCGGGCATGACATGGAAATTGCCGTGGTGGCCGCAAGCGGTATCCTGCAGGCGTTGGAGACGGCCTGCCGCCGCGATGACTTGGACGCGATCGTCGCGGGCGGCGGCGACGGCACGATTTCGGCTGCAGCCGGGGTGGCCTGGCGCTCCGGCATGCCGCTCGGTGTCATCCCGGCGGGAACGATGAACCTGTTTGCCCGCTCCCTGAAGCTGCCGCTCGATATCTGGAAGGTTCCCGAGGTCCTCGCCAATGGAAGGATCATCGATGGCGACATCGGTAGCGCCGACGGCCGGGCTTTCGTGCATCAATTTTCGATGGGACTGCACGCCCGCATGGTGCGCTATCGGGAGTCCTACAAGTTTGCCTCGCGCCTCGGCAAGATCGGCGCCAGCGTGCGCGCTGCCATAGGCGTGATCTTCAATCCGCCGGATTTCGAGATCGAATTCGATGCCGACGGCCACCGCGAGCTTCGGCACGTGTCGGCCATTTCGGTCTCGAACAACCATTTCGGACACGCGACGCTGATGTATGCGGACGATGTGACGGCAGGGCACCTCGGCTTCTACACGGCTCCGCCGCTGAGTCCTGCGGGCGTCGCAAAGCTCGCCTTCGACATCCTGCGCGGGCGATTCCGGGCAAGTCCGTTGATCACCGAAATGAGCGCATTGGCGGTCGATCTGCATTTTCCGAAGGTTGATCGCAAGATCAACTGCGTCATCGACGGCGAGCTCCTGCCGATCCGGCGGCGCGATGTCGCCCTGCGCGTCCACCCCGGCGAATTGAAGCTCCTCGTGGGCGCGTAAAAGGGCACCGGTGACCTACTCGCCCACCCAGATATAGCTAAACCGATAGCGATCCGGTCCGGTGGCGTAGATGTAAGGCAATTCGAGTTTGCGCGGCGTTTGAGCCGATACGGCCACTTCCGATGCCTCGAGAGCCGCGCTCAGCGTGGCGGGAAGCGGCGCCTGATTCTTCTCGTCGCGCCACACCACCAGCAGCGGTCGCCTCGTCCCGTCCGGCGGCGGGAAGTCCGAAAGATGGGGGATCGCCACCGTCACGTCGGTAAGCCGCGTGCGGATATTGCCGGCCACCTGCTTGTCGTTGGTCAGCACCAGCGCTGGCGGCCGCCCTTCTGCCTCGACGACCCCGTCCACCAAAGCGGCATAGGGGATGTTCAATTTCGAGTAGTCGCCGAACCATGGGCGTACCACGGCCCGCGCCGACACAATCAAGAGTGTCACCAGCGCGATGCAGGCAACCAACGGCACGAAGCGCCGGAAGCCCGGCGCCGGATCGATCTCTGCCGCCTCGATCTTGAGGCAGAGATAGAGCGGCAGCAGGACCAGAAAGAGCACTAGCCATTTTTCGCGGACATGGGTCGCAGCGACACCGAGAACGACAAGCAGGACGGCAAGGAGACAGAGCGCGATCATGCGCCCGACGAGGCGGGTCCATTGGCTTTCCGCCTGCCAGATGGCCCGGATTTTTCGCCGGAAGGCGAGGCCAAAGACCAGCAAGGGCACCAGGCCGCCGCCAATTATTGCCGAGGCAAGGGCAAAGACGCCATGGAACGCCTGCATAAGGCGGCCCTCCGCCTCGCGCTCCTTCATTTCATTCAACGTGCCCGACGAGGCGGCATCGAGATTTTGCAGCACCCACACGCCGTGGGGCAGCGCGATGACGCCGGCAATGGCGATCGCCCCGAGGATACGCCAATCGAAAATGCGCTTGCGCAATTCCGGTTCGGGCAGCGCGGCAAGGATTGCCGCGACCGGCACGATGACGAAGTTGTACTTGGAAATCACGCCGATGCCGACGGCAATGCCGGTCAGCAGATAGGAAAAAAGGCTCGGACGCGTCAGCGTCCGCAGGAAGCCGTAGAGGAACAGCGATACGGCAAAAAGCGCGGCGACCGTATGGGAGAGGTCCCGCTGTGCGAGCAGGAAGACCGGCGGCAGGCTCAGGACGCCGAGCATGGCGATCGCCGAGAGGCGCCGGTCCTTGAGGACAAGCTGCGCCGCGAGGCCGTAGAAAAGGCAGCAGAGGAACAGAAGCCCGTTCTTGAGAATGGTCATCGTCGCGAGCGACGTGCCGATCAGTTGCGCCAGCCCGTATTGCAGCCAGTTGTAGAAGGGTGGTTGCGGCCCATATCCGAGCTGCAGGAATTGCGACAAAAAGGCCTGTTCGGCCTCATCGATCTCGAGCGAGGGCGAGGCGGCAAGGCGCAGCACGACGCACAGCAGGAAATAGCCGGCCAGTGTAATTAAGACCAGGTTCGGCCGCCGGTCGAGGATGTCATGCATGCGGCTGTTCCTGCCCGAAGACCTGACGGACGATATAGCTCGCCGTATCGTCGTCGCGGAAATAGGCGCGCGCCATCATTTCCGCGAGAATGCCGGTGGTGATCAGCTGCACCGAGGACAGGAACAGCATGACGCCGACGATCAGCATCGGGCGTGTGCCGATATCGTTGCCGAAGATGAACTTGTCAATCGCGAGATAGAGCAGGATGAGGGCGCTCAGGCTGCCGGTCGCAAGTCCGATCGAGCCGAAGAAGTGGCCGGGACGCGCCTTGTAGCGCATGAAGAACAGCACCGCGAGCAGGTCGAGGATCACACGGAAGGTGCGCGAGATACCGTATTTCGACGAACCGAAGTGACGGGCGTGGTGCGTCACTGGCATCTCGCCGATCCGGCTGCTCGGCACGACGCCCGCGACCCAGGCCGGAATGAAGCGGTGCATTTCGCCCATGAGCTTCACCTGCTTGATGATCGCGCTGCGATAGACCTTGAGGCTGCAGCCGTAATCGTGAAGCTTCACGCCGGTGATCTTGCCGATCAGGAAGTTGGCGCACCAGGAGGGGATCTTTCTGAGCAGGAGGCCGTCCCGACGGTTTTGCCGCCATCCGACCAGGAGATCGAGTTCGCGCTCCTCGATGGCGGCGACCATCTGAGGAATATCCTTCGGGTCGTTCTGAAGGTCGCCGTCGAGCGTCGCGATCAGCCGCCCGGCCGCGGCATCGATCCCGGCCTGCATGGCGGCCGTCTGGCCGAAATTCCTCTGGAGCTCGATGATCTTCAGTTTCAGGTCCGGACGCAGCAGCTCCTTGCGGGCATTCGGCAGGGTCCGGTCCGTGCTGCCGTCGTCGACCAGGATCAATTCCCAGGATCGGTCGAAACCGGCCATGACCTCGTGGATACGGTTGACGAGCGGCGCGACGCTGTCCTCCTCATTGAACACCGGCACCACTATGGAAAGCTCGATCGGCTCCATCGCGCCCGTCATTGCCGTCAGCGGTTCTTGCATGTGGGTCAAGGCAGGTCTCTCCGGTGTGCCGTCGCAGGTTTTCTTGCACAGTTAACGATGATAACCAACGCTGAATTGCGTGGCTTTCTACAGGAAAACGGTACCTCATGAATTCGGACTGGCAGTTGAGCCGGCGCTCGTGGCTCGCGCGCAACCGCATGGCACTGATTTCCGTGGCGGCCATAGCGGCTTATGCCGTCTTCGTCGAGTGGGTCTGGGGGTGGTTGGTCCTGCTGCGGCAATGGGCCGAGATCGGTTTGTCGTCCGTGCTCGCCGCGCTCGGTCTTCTCATCGCGACCTATTTCGTTCGCTGCTACCGCATCTACGACTATTTTCCGGAGCAGACCGCCGGCCGTTTCCTGCTGCTCTTTCGCGTGACGCAGGTCCACAATCTGCTCAATATCATGCTGCCCTTCAGAGCCGGCGAGACGAGCTTTCCGCTACTCATGCGCGCCGAATTCGGCGTTCCGCTGCTGCGCGGAACATCGGCGCTGGTCGTCATGCGCCTCTTGGATCTGCACGCGCTGCTCACAGTCGCTGCGGTGGGCCTGGTCATCGGCCGCAGCAATCAGATGGTCGCATGGCTGCTTTGGACGATGGCCTTGCTCTCGCCGCTCGCGGTCTTCCTGCTCAAGGCCCGGATTTTTCGCTGGGTGCGCCGCGTGTCGCCGGCGCGGTTCTTGCACCATGTCGATGAGATAGAGGCGGGGCTGCCGGGGCATTTCCCGGCATTTCTCCGCGCCTCGGCAATGACCATGCTGAACTGGGGGATAAAAGTCGCGGTGCTCGCCTGGGTGCTGGCGATCATGGGCGTGGCACCGCTTGCCGCCTCTTTCGGCGGGGCGCTTGGGGGAGAACTCTCTTCCGTTCTTCCCGTGCACGCGCCCGCCGGCGTCGGCACCTATGCGGCGGCGATCGTGGCCGGCGCCGTCTCCTTCGGCGCGGCCGGCGGCAAGGCCGCGCTCGAGCTTTTAGGGCGCGCCAGCATCAATGCGCACCTGCTCATCATCGTCTCGGCCGTCGCCGGCACGCTGCTGTCGCTCGTGCTGCGGCCGAAAAGTTGACGCCTTCTACTGGAAGGACGTCTCGTAGAAGCTTCTGAGCTTGCGCGAATGGAGTTTCTCCGGCGGCATGGCGGCGAGCTTCTGCAGCGCCAGGATGCCGATCTTCAGGTGCTGGCTCACCTGCGTGCGGTAGAAGGCCGTCGCCATGCCGGGCAGCTTCAATTCGCCGTGCAGCGGCTTGTCGGAGACGCAGAGCAGCGTTCCATAGGGCACGCGGAAGCGGAAGCCGTTGGCGGCGATCGTCGCCGATTCCATGTCGAGGGCGATGGCGCGGGCCTGCGACAGGCGTTTGACCGGGCCGCGCTGGTCGCGCAGTTCCCAGTTGCGGTTGTCGATCGTCGCGACCGTACCGGTACGCATGATCCGCTTGAGATCGTAGCCCTGGTAACCGGTGACTTCCGCCACCGCGTCCTGCAAGGCGACCTGCACCTCGGCCAGTGCCGGGAGCGGGATCCACACCGGCAGATCGTCGTCGAGCACGTGATCCTCGCGCATATAGGCATGCGCCAGAACGTAGTCGCCGAGCCGCTGACTGTTGCGAAGCCCGGCGCAATGGCCGAGCATCAGCCAGACATGCGGCCGCAAGACCGCGATGTGGTCGGTGATCGTCTTGGCATTCGAGGGGCCGACGCCGATATTGACCATGGTGATGCCGCCATGGCCCTTTTTCTTCAGGTGATAGGCCGGCATCTGCGGCAGCCGGGCGAGCGTGTAGTCGGTCTCAGGTTTGTCGGCGCCCGCGGGCGTGATGATGTTGCCTGGCTCTACGAAGGCCGTGTAGCCGTTGCCGCCTTCGGCCATCTGCTGGCGTGCCCAGGCACAGAACTCGTCGACATAGAACTGGTAGTTGGTGAAGAGCACGAAGTTCTGGAAGTGCGTGGCGCTGGTTGCCGTGTAGTGGCTGAGGCGGGCGAGCGAATAATCGATGCGCTGCGCCGTGAATGGCGCAAGCGGCGAGGGTTCTCCTGGCCCGGGCTCATAAGAGCCGTTGGCGATCTCGTCGTCCGTCGTCGTCAGGTCGGGCGCATCGAAGAGGTCGCGCAACGGAATGTCGATCGTGTCGGCCGCCGACGCCTCGACATGGGCATTCTCGCCGAAGGCGAAGTGGAGGGGAATCGGTGTCGACGACTCCGACACGGTGACGCCGACACCGTGATTGCGCATGAGGTGACCGAACTGCTCCTTCAGATAGTGGCGGAAGAGCCGCGGCCGCGTAATCGTCGTGGTGTAGACGCCGGGCGCGCTGACATAGCCGAAGGAGAGCCGGGAATCGACGTGGCCGAAGCTGCTCGTCTCGATGCTCACCTGTGGATAGCAGGCGCGGAAGCGCGTAAGCGGCCGGCCGTTCTTGCCCAGCCCCTCGAAGGCTTCGCACAGGAACCGGGTATTGCGCTCGTAGAGGGCCTGCAGGCAATCGACGGCCGCGGCCGGATCATCGAAGGTCTGCGGCTCGAAGGCTTCTGGGGTGGCGACGGAGAGAATGGGGGTTGAAGAGATTCGTGTATCCATGGCGCATTATAGGCTGGGGTATCTAACAAGCAAACGACAAGATACGCGGGCCGGCGCGTGGCCGTCTCGTTCAAACGTATTCACGCGGCGCGTTTTAGGTCTTTGTTTTTGTGCATGTCGCCATCGCAAAAGCGCTGCACACTTTTGGGCCACATGCATTAGCGCGGGCCGACGAGAGTGATCGTCGCCCCGACAAGCGCCACGGCCATGCCGGTCAAGTCCCAGCGGTCGGGCCGCACGCCCTCCGCGAGCCAGAGCCAGACCAGCGAAGCGGCAATGTAGACGCCGCCATAGGCGGCATAGGCGCGCCCGGCCGCCGGCACGTCGATCATCGTCAGGAGCCAGGCAAAGAGCGCCAGAGACCCCATCCCTGGAACGAGCCACCAAAAGGACTTGTCAAGCCGGAGCCATGCCCAGAAGGCAAAGCAGCCGGCGATTTCGGCGAGCGCGGCGAGCGAATAGAGGGCGAATGCGGGCATCGGATCTGGCCTTTCAGCCGCGAAAGGAGCGAAAAGTCAGAGCATGTGCAAGAGGGAAATTCGTTCCGCGCCACTACCTTGGGAGCAGGGTAGATTGCGCCACCTCCGCGATGGAGGATCAGCTCATTGCCTGGCGTTGCAGCGTAACGAAGAGGACGAGACCGGCGCCGTGCTTGCCGATGCCGGCGCCGGTGGCCTTGCTGTAGGCGACCGCTCCGATCGGCGCCATCAGCAGGCCCGTGAGCAGCAGGAGCCGGAGCGAGAGGATGGCGGAGGAGACGAGGGCGGCCATTTGAGCATTCCTCTACAGCTTGGCTTGGCAATACTGCGCCGTATGCGCGGTGCAATCGGTCAGCGAGCCGATATAGGTGTTTTGGCGGCGACGCTCCGTGTCGGCGCCGACAGCGGCGGCGAGCGACATGGCGAAGACGACCATCAGCAGGCTGATGATGGTGAGGCGGCGAGCGAGAATATCCATTGTTCCGTCCGTGGGCTGGAGCGCGTTCAAATCGATTGAGCGTTTTTTCGCACAACCAAACTGAATTCTTGCTGAGGTAGCCGTTCATCTGCCGTTCATCTTGGACGGTGCGCCTCTTGCCAGCGCCGGAGTGCGTTCCTACGTCTGTGTGCCCACAACCTGAGGAGACCGCCTATGACCGCTCCCATCGAGCTCTATTACTGGCCGACGCCGAACGGCTGGAAAATCACCATCATGCTGGAGGAGCTCGGCGTTCCCTACGTGGTCAAGTACATCAATATCGGGCAGGGTGATCAGTTCGCGCCGGATTTCCTGAGGATCTCGCCAAACAACCGCATGCCGGCCATCATCGACCCGGACGGACCGGGCGGCGAGCCCATCTCCCTCTTTGAATCGGGTGCGATCCTGCAATATCTCGGCCGAAAATTCGGGAAGTTCTACCCGACAGACGAGCGCGCCCGTGCCGAGGTCGAGCAATGGCTCTTCTGGCAGGTCGGCGGCCTGGGCCCCATGGCAGGCCAGGCGCATCATTTCCGGCAATATGCGCCGGAAAGAATCCAATACGGCATCGATCGCTACACCAATGAGGTGAACCGCCTCTATGGCGTCATGAACAAGCGGCTGGCCGATCGGCCGTTCCTCGCCGGCGACTATTCGATCGCCGACATGGCCGCGGCCGGCTGGGTGATCCCGCACGAGAACCAGGGCCAGGATCTCAACGATTTTCCGCATCTGAAGCGTTGGTTCGACGCGCTGCTGGCACGGCCCGCTGTTCGCAAAGCGATCGAGGTCGGCAAGGAGGAGCGGGCCCGTCAGAAGAGCCTTGCCGAGGACAAGGAAGCGCAGAAGATCCTGTTCGGGCAGCGCGCCCGCTGATTCGAGGCGAGGGCGGCCATAGTGGGTCGCCCTCGCGGAATTCGGAAAGAGCTAAAGCCGCGTCCAGGTCTGCGACTTGCACAGCACCTTCAGCACGCAGCCCTTCATCTTCAGCGAATTGCCGTCGACCGAGCCCGAGCCGCTATAGGTCTTGTCGCTTTCCGGATCGGTGATCTCGCCGCTGTAGCTGCCGCCCGTCCCGGCGAGATTGCCGATGCGCTTGCCGGCGTGCTTGCCCGTCTTCAGCGTGACGCAGAAGGCGCCGCCGCAGGGGGCTATCTCCGCCGTGGCTCCGCTCGCCGTCTTCCAGTTGCCGACGATCGGCTCGGCGGCATGAGCCGCTCCCATCGCTCCGAAGACGAGTGCCGCGCTGACGAGCAAAGTACGAATCATTCAATGTCCTCCCTTGGAGACGGTCGGTTGCCGGCCGCGATCTGGATGCCTCGCATCGGCGGCCTCCTCGCCGTCCGAGCGCTGCACGATAGCTTACGCGTACGTAAAGGTAAATACGGGCCGCGACGCGAAAAAGTAGGCGCGGCAGGACCCTCACGTGAGTCGCGGAATTTCGGCCCCCGATGGTCCGGCAGGTGCTTTGTTGGTTAGCGATCGGTTGAAATCGGAGTTTGAATTTTCCGTTAGTTTTGAACCGGATTGCCGGCGCTGCAGGCGCTGCGATGTTTAACGAAAAGCCAAGTTTACCAAGTATTTGAACTTTGTTTCCGTCAAATTAAGCATGCATTTTAAGCGCCCATTGAAGGCTGCGGGGCATACTCCAGCCCATAGGACGAGCGGTGAAGACGCACCGCCAAATCAGCCGGAGCCGACGCCGCACAAGACGGCGCGACATCGGAAAGCCCGCCAAGAGGCAAGACTGAAACAGGGACAAAAAGAACAGCAACTGAAGCCCGGCGCGCCCGAAGGGGCGTGCCGCTTCGGCTGAACCAACAAGAACGACAGGGACAAGCAAATGGCACGCTTTGACTTCGAGATCACGTCGGATGCGGCAATGGGCGGCGAAAACCGGGCCGACATTCTTTGCGAAATGGGTCTTGCCTACGCGACCGGCCGCGGCCGGCCGGTGGACCTCGTGGCCGCCCATAAGTGGCTGAACATCGCCGCCATCAAGGGCTCGGACCGCGCCGCCGACCTTCGCGCCGATCTCGCCGCGACGATGAGCAAGACCGATCTTGCCGCGGCCCTGCGCGCCGCCCGCGAATGGATGACGGTGCATTGACAGCTCCAGTCTAGCCCTCGGCCAGGCTCTTGAGCACGAGCGGCAGGGCGGCCTCGAGAAAGTCCATCTCGGCATCGGGGCCGGTGCTGATCCGGACGCAGCGATTGAGCGGCGCGACGCCCGGCATGCGGATGAAAATGCCGTGATCGCCCATCAGCCGGTCGACGATCGCCCGGGCATAGGTTGCATCCCGTCCGCAATCGATGGCGACGAAATTCGTCGCCGACGCCAACGGCCGCAGCCCGTTGTCACACGCAATGCCGGCGATCCGGTCGCGCGATGCTGCGATCCGCTGCGTCACTTCATTGAGATATTGCTGGTCGGCGAGGGCGGCGAGCGCCGCAGCCACGCCGATTCGATTCATCCCGAAATGGTTGCGGATCTTGTCGAAGGCCTGAGCGCTGCCCGGCGTCGTCAGCGAATAGCCGACCCGCGCGCCGGCGAGGCCATAGGCCTTGGAGAAGGTGCGGGTGCGGATGACGTTCGGCCGCTCGATCAGGCTCTCGATCGACGGCAGAGCTTCGGCCGGCGCCGTTTCGCAATAGGCTTCGTCTAGGATCAGCAGCGTCGTTTCGGGCAGGGCGGTCGCAAACTCGACGACGCGCTCGGCCGGCCACCAACTCCCCATCGGATTGTCGGGATTGGCAAGATAGACGAGCGGTGCCGCCTCGCGCTTGACCGCGGAGAGCAGGCCGCCGAGGTCTTCGCGATTATCGACGTAAGGCACGGTGACGAGCCGGCCGCCATGCCCTGCCACATGGTAGTTGAAGGTCGGATAGCCGCCGAACGAAGTGACCACCGGCGTTCCCTGCTCGACGACGAGGCGGACGATCTGCCCGAGCAGGCCGTCGATCCCCTCTCCGACGGCGATATGGGCAGGCGAGATGCCGAGATGCGCCGCGAGTGCGTGCCTCAGCTCGTAATTTTCGGGGTCTGCGTATTTCCAGGTTTCGCCGGCGGCCCGCTGGATCGCGAGCAAGACGGAATCGGCCGGCCCGAAGCCGCTCTCGTTTGCGCCGATGCGGGCGGCAATCCCGCGGCCGCGCTGCCGCTCGATCGCTTCCGGACCGACGAAGGGAACCGTGGCCGGCAGGGATTGGATGAGCGGCGTGAAACGCGAGAATGCAGACATCTTGACAACTGAGCTCCGTTCGAAAAGCGCCGCGGAACTTATCGCATTGGAACGGCAAGCGGAATGCGCAAAAGAGAAGGCGTCAGGTTTCGTTATTTCCCCGGCACCGCCATCTATCGTCCCCCAACCGCGAAATATCCGACTGCGGGCGCGGGAGGTGCGGATTTAACCTTGCCGGTCTGGCCGGTGAAAAATTCGTGGCGCACGATTTGGTGGAGGAATGCTTCGTCGATGGGCTTGATGAACTGCACCCCGATGCGGTTGTCCCGCCGGTGAACCTCGGCGCAGCCGATCCGGACATTCGTTCCCACGATGTGGAGATAGTAGTGCGCAGGCAGGCCGATGGTCGTGCTGACGGAGAAACTCGCTCCACCGCGCGAGATGTCGGTCATCTTGCAGGCGCGGATCGACACGCCGCCAAGCGCCGGCCGCACCGACATCAGCGTTGCGGCATGTCCGATCGCGAAGCGTTCGTAACGCCGCTCGTAAAGCAGCGATGGAACAAGCGAATACATGGTCGACTGCAGCATGCGTCGTGCTCCGATGATCGCGCCGCTCGCGATGCCGTCGTGCGGGTGTTCGCCGATCGGTCAACGGAGCTTTGCCAGATCCCGGCAAGTCATTTGCCGGCGCCCTTGAGGCGGCGGACGCCTGCAGGGTCGACGGTCATTTTCCGCCAGCAATCTTGCAATCGATTGAAGATATTCAATAGAAATCTAATGATAGCACGGGGACAAGCGGGGGGAGTGCCGCCCGCACTCACAATCCGCTTGAGAACTGGAGACGAATCAGCGTGCTCAGGAACTCCTGTGCGAGCAGCATGTTGAAGCGTACGCCGAGTTCCGTCCCGCTGCGATGCACCTCGGCACAGCCGATCTCCTCCTTGAAGCCGTCGATCTCCAGAAAGAAGTGTTTTGGTAGTGGAATAGCGGCGTTGAAGTCGAGCATGGCGCCGCCGATCGAAATGTGCCGCAGCAGCGCCTGATATTTGGTCTTCGCCTTCAACTGACTGCCGATGACGAGAATGCGGCAGGGGCGCTCGATATGATAATGCGGATAGGCAACGGCCGATTGGCCGGGCTTTCCGTGAGCGAGATGGATGATCATCGACATGGCGTGATCCGGGGAATAGCTGTCTTGTCCGGTGCAGAACCCGATAGCACGGACCATTCTGTCGCGGCGACGTCACACTCACTGATCCGACTTGCTTCAGCCTTGCCGCCACGCGATCAACAGCGCCCGCTCGACCACGACGAAAATGGCGGGAATTCCTGAAATTCGACAAAAAAATCTTGCATTGAAGCCGCGCTGCCACTAGTCAGGCGCTAACGGAGAGGTGGCCGAGTGGTCGAAGGCGCTCCCCTGCTAAGGGAGTATACCGGAAACGGTATCGAGGGTTCGAATCCCTTCTTCTCCGCCATAATCCAACAAAGCCCTTCACTTAGCTGCTGATCGTGTCCCGGCAGAGCTCACATCAACACTTCGGTCGGCGCCCGTCGAAGCGCCACTTCATGGTGCCATTGCCGGACGACTTCTCGCGTAAGGGTGGGCCAGCCTAACTTCCCCTGGGGTCTCTGTGCGAGTCGTCGGACATGCGCGAATCTCCAGCCGCTGATTCTCCGGGAATCGCTCGAAAAAGGCCTCGGCTCCAGCTCCCCGGATGCCCGTCCTGGCGAGTCGAGACTTGTGCGAAGGCGGCGCGCCGTAGCTTCGCTGCCCGGTTTTGCCCCTGTTTTCGGCCTCATTCTGCCTCTTTCTGAAACAAAATCGGTCCCGTGGGTCTCCGCTAACTCCCCATGGCTAAAGGATTTTCTTAAGGCTTTGTTAACAACCCCGGGCCGTCTTGGGCGATTTTGTGTCGTTTCAGCAACAGGGATCAGGGAAGGGCGGCGCAAAGGAGTTGATCTGACAAGTTGGACATTGCGCGCCCCTCTCCGTTTTGTATTTTCAACTCCGGAAGCAAGGGCGGTTGATCGTCCGACTTCTTGAACGTTGGGGATGGGGCAGGGAACGCTGTCCTTCAGCAAAGAAACCCAGACCCGTTTGAAACTTTTGACTGGAGGTCAGAAATGAACATCAAGAGCCTTCTTCTCGGCTCCGCTGCTGCTCTCGCAGCAGTATCCGGCGCCCAGGCTGCCGACGCTATCGTCGCTGCCGAGCCGGAGCCCATGGAATATGTCCGCGTCTGCGACGCTTTCGGCACGGGCTACTTCTACATCCCGGGCACGGAAACCTGCCTCAAGATCGGCGGCTTCATCCGCGTACAGGGCGACTTCGGCCGTGACGCTGCTGACAACCGTTGGAATGCTGAAGATTTCGGTCTGCAGTCCACGTCGGACTGGGATGTCTTCTCCCGCGCTTACATCTCGTTCGACGCCAAGAGCGACACCGAGTACGGCACGCTCACCGGCTTCTTCGCTGCTGAGTTCAATGCCGACAACGACACCGACGAAGGCGACAGCCTGATCGACGTCGATGAAGCCTACATCCAGCTCGGCGGCCTCAAGGCCGGCTTCTTCTACAGCTGGTGGGATAAGGGTCTGAACGGTGAAACCGACTCGATCGGCGAAAACACTGAGTTCAACTCGATCGCTTACCTCTATGATGGCGGCACCTTCCAGGCCGGTATCGCTGTAGACGAACTCGAAGGCGCTACCACCAAGGCTAACGGCGTTGGCGTCGAAGGTATCGTTTCCGCGACGCTCGGCGGCGTAGCCTTCGACCTGCTCGGCGCCTTCGACACCGAACAGGAAGAAGGCGCGATCCGCGCTCTGCTCTCTGCAGACGTTGGTCCGGGCACCTTCCAGGCCGCTGCGATCTGGGCATCCGACCCGAACGCTTACTGGTCTGACTCCGAGTGGAGCGTTGCTGCTTCGTACCGCTTCAATGCAACGGAAAAGTTCGCAATCACCCCCGGCGCTCAGTACTGGGGTGACCTGAACGACGGCGCCGGCGGCTTCGACTCCGGTGACGATCAGTGGCGCGTTGGTATCACGGCTGATTACCAGATCACCGAAGGCCTCGCTTCGCGCTTCACGATCAACTACACGGATCCGGATGACGCTGAAGAGCAGGTCAGCGGCTTCCTCCGCCTGCAGCGTGACTTCTAATCTGACTTGACCTCGGTCAGTAGAGAGAAGCCCGGCTCTTGAGCCGGGCTTTTTCTTTGCGGGGTTGGGGATGCCGCGACACTGAATAGGACCCCTGCCATGCCTCACCAGCCTGGGGATCCGGGGGGCACAGGAATATTCGTCAGCTTCGAATGAAAGCGGCGATTTCGTCTTTGAGCCCGTCGAGATGCAACAGCGGAGCGTGGCCCTGGCCTCCCGCGGTGACAGCAACCAGCCCGGGATGCCGCCTGGCCATTTCCTCAACGGTTGCCGCACTCAGCAATTGTGAATGCTCGCCGCGAACGACCATTGCCGGGATGCGTGCAAAAGCTTCGAATTGCGGCCACAGCGACGGCAGCACGGCTTCGCCGGTCAGGCCCTTCAGTTGCGCAGCGATCGCCGGATCGAAGTCGGCAACCGGAATGCCGCCGACATCCCGATAGATCGCATTCGCCATCTCTTGCCAGTCCTGCGGTTCGGGGCGGGGGAAGTCTGGTCCGTGGATGCGCTGCAGGAAGCCTGGGGCCTCCGCCCAGCTACGCGGGCTCGCCGGAGCATTGAGGTAATCCCTGATCCTCAGCAGCCCTTCGAGCTCGATCACCGGACCGATGTCGTTGAGCACGACCCGGCCGATGAGGGCAGGGGCGGACATGATGAGGTGATGCAGGATGAGCCCGCCTCGCGACGTGCCGATGAAGGTTGCCTTGCTTATGCCGAAATGGGCGCAGGCGGCGACGACATCCCCGGCTTCGACGGCGATCGTGTAACGGGACTTGTCGCTGTCACGCTCCGACTGTCCCCGGCCGCGATAGTCCAGCGTGACAACGGGAAAAGCACCGCCGTCGGGCGAGGCAAGGAAAGCTGCCAGAGGATGAAAATCGCGGCTGTTGCGCGTCAGCCCGGGCAAGCAGACGATGGGCGTCTTCGCGTCACGGCCTATGACTTCGCTGCCGTAGCGTCTGCCATAGAGCCTGAGGCCGTCCCTCGCGCGAAAATAGTGCTCCCGAAACAGTTGTTTCTCACGCACCGGATGCTCTCGCATGGCTCCATCCTTCGGTTTTTCGGAGATTGTCCCTGCCTGCGGCGCTGCGGCTCAGGAAGGATTGCGGCCCATCCTCAGGTCGGCGACGATGTCCGCCTTCTGCCCGAGACGGGATTTGTAGACCTGGTAGTTCTCCATCACCCGCTGAACATAGTTGCGGGTTTCCTCGAAGGGAATCCGTTCGATCCAGTCGACCACCTCGTCGATCGGCTTGCCGCGCGGGTCGCCGTAGCGCGCCAGCCATTCCGGCACCCGGCCGGGTCCGGCATTGTAGGCGATGAACGTCAGGATGTAGGAGCCGCCGAAACGATCGATCTGCTCGCCGAGATAGTGCGAGCCGAGCGTCGCGTTGTAGCCGGCGTCGCTCGTCAGCCGGTCCTTGGAATAGGCAAGGCCGTAGCGGCTGGCGACACCCTTCGCCGTCGCCGGCAGGAGCTGCAGCAGGCCGCGGGCATTGGCGGCCGACACCGCGGCCGGATTGAAGGCGCTTTCCTGGCGGGCGATAGCGTAGGCAAGTGCCTTGCCGGCGCCGCTGATATTGGCGTCCGTCGGGATGACGCCGAGGGGAAAGGCGAGGGCGGCCACATCGATGCCGCGGCCGAAGGCGATCTTGCCGATCTGCAGGGACAGTTGATGATTACCCGCCTTTTCCGCCCTTGCCGAGAGAATGGCGAGTTCGCCCGGATCGGTCAGGTCCTCGGCAAGCGCGCGGTAGAGGCTTTCCGCGCGCCAGCCGTGGCCGGCGGCTTCCAGGCGTTCGATTGCTCGAACGGCTTCGCGATCTTCGAGCCGGGCGCGATCCTCTGGGGTTGGCGAGGGATAGGCGACGTTGAGGGCTGAGCGGCCGAGCCGAGCCGCGGCGAGCTGGCCGTAGAAGGTGCCGGGATAGCGGGCGGCGTTGGCGAAATACTCGTCCGATTTCCCAGGGCCGCCGGCCTCGGCGGCGCGTCCCAGCCAATACCAGGCCCGCGACGCTGAAATCGGCCGGTTCGACGTCGCCAGGATCTTACGAAAGTGTCGCGCCGCCGTCGTTGGATCTTCAAGCCCGCGCAGCGCGTACCATCCAGCATGGAACTCAGCGTCCACGATGTCGGTCGCGTCGATCGCAGCATGATGGGCAGCAACCCGGTAGGCTCCGCGAAAATCGCCCTTGTCGAGCAGGCCGCGGCCGACGATCCTTTGTTCGGTCCACCATTCGCCCGCATCGACGAGGGCGTTGCTGTCCTTCGGCGCCAAGGCAAGGAGCTCCGCCGCTTCCTCGAATTTCTCCTGCTTACGCAGATATTCGACGCGCAGGAAGAGATAGGCCGGGTTGTCGCGCCAGGATGCATCGACCGCTTCGATCAGCGCCGCCGCCTTGCCGTTGCCGCGGACCACCGCAGCCCAGGCTCTATAGAGCGATTGTGCCTTGCCCAGGTCGCTGAACCTCTGCGCCTGTTCGACACGGCTGCGATAGAGAAGCATCTCCATGCGGCGCCGATGGTCGGCAGGCGTCAGCAGGGATGAGAATTCCGAAAGGATCTTGCTTTCGGTCTCCTTGTCCAGCGCCTCCTTCAGCCAGAAAGCACGAAGGTGGTGTGCCGCCGCGTCAGCCTTTCCTTCGGCCACGAGTGCCCGCGCGAGAATGATCGCGCCCTCTGCCGTTTCAGGCCCGCTCGAACCGAAGGCGGCGACCACGTCTGCCGGACTCGGATTTTCGCGGTAGAGCGCCCGCTCGGAATGGAAGCGCAAGGCCCTTAGGCCGGGCCAGCCGTGAAGCTCGCGCTGCGCTTCGGCGATCTCGTAGGACGGGATGTCCTTCTGCCCGGAAACGGCGATTGCCCAGGTGAGGACATGGCGGTCGAGCGTTCCCGCACGCATGCGATTGCGGACAACCATCGCCTCGGACGGCTGGCGATCGGAGAGCGCATCGAGGCCCGTCTTCAGATCGGAAGCGACGGGTGTGATTGCGGCCCGTATGGCGCCGGTGACCTCATTGGCGACGACCGATGCGGGTGCGGGCGAACCGGGCCTTTTTGTCGGCACGGGGAGCCGGGTCTCGGTCGCAAGGGCGGAGGACGCCAGCATCGCAGCGCCGGAAATGGCGGCGACAGGCAGAAAGAGTGGTCTGCGCATCAAGCCCCGTGCTTCCCCGTTTCTCTCAATTTATTAGCTGCTGGATTCACTAACGAAAAGTTAGCGGACATCCGTCATCGCTGCAATTGCCGGCAAAGGCCGGATCCTCCCGCATTCCTGGCTGCCCCTGCCGAGCGACGCGCGGTCGAAATTGCAGGAAAACTGCTAGGAAATGCGCCTGTCCGACGCTTGCCGCAGCCATGTCACATGATTATGGTGCGGCAGTTTCTAACCGTCGAATGCGGCCAAAGCGTGGGCGCATGCTTGCCCCCCCAGCCGTCAGGAGTTGTGCATGTTCAAGGGTTCCATTCCCGCACTCGTAACCCCGTTCACGTCCACCGGCGCGGTGGACGCGGCAAGTTTCGTCGCGCATGTGGAATGGCAGATAAAAGAGGGGAGCCACGGCCTTGTGCCGGTCGGCACCACCGGTGAATCGCCGACCCTTTCGCATGACGAACACAAGCAGGTGGTGGAGCTCTGCGTCGAGGCGGCCGCGCGGCGCGTGCCGGTTATCGCCGGCGCCGGCTCCAACAACACGACCGAGGCGGTCGAGCTGGCGCAGCACGCCGAAAAGGCGGGCGCGGATGCCATCCTGGTCGTGACGCCGTATTACAACAAGCCGACGCAGAAGGGCCTCTTCGCTCACTATGCGGCGATTGCCGAAAGCGTGAAGCTGCCGATCGTCATCTACAACATTCCGGGCCGTTCGGTCGTCGACATGAGCGTCGAGACCATGGCAGCGCTGGCGAAGGCCTATCCGACGATCGTCGGCGTCAAGGATGCGACCGGCAAGATCGAGCGCGTCTCCGAGCAGCGCATGGCCTGCGGGAAGAATTTCGTCCAGCTTTCCGGCGAGGATGCGACGGCGCTCGGCTTCAACGCGCATGGCGGTGTGGGCTGCATCTCGGTAACGGCGAATGTCGCGCCGCGCCTCTGCGCCGAGTTCCAGCAGGCGACGCTTACCGGCGATTACGCCAAGGCGCTGGAATATCAGGACCAGTTGATGCCGCTTCACAAGGCCATCTTCCTGGAGCCCGGCCTCTGCGGCGCAAAATATGCGCTTCATCGCCTCGGGCGGATGAGCCGCGCCGTGCGCTCGCCGCTGCTGCCGACGCTCGAGCCGGCGACCGAAGCGGCGATCGACGCGGCGCTCAGGCATGCGGGATTGATGAACTGATGGCACCCAAGGGCAGCGAGCGTACGGTCAGGAAAGTGGTGGCGGAAAACCGCAAGGCCCGCTTCAACTACGAGATCGTCGATACCTACGAGGCCGGTCTTGTGCTGACCGGCACGGAGGTCAAGTCGTTGCGCGAGGGAAAGGCCAATATCTCGGAATCCTATGCCACCGACGAGGGCGGCGAGATCTGGCTGATCAATTCCTACCTGCCGGAATATCTCCAGGCCAATCGGTTCAATCACGAGACCCGGCGCCGCCGCAAATTGCTGTTGTCGAAGCGCGAGGTGAACCGGCTGCAGGGCGCGGTCAATCGCGAGGGCATGTCGCTCATCCCGCTCAAGATCTACTTCAACGATCGGGGCCGGGCGAAACTGGAACTGGCGCTCGGCAAGGGCAAGAAGCTGCACGACAAGCGCGAGACGTCCAAGGAGCGCGACTGGAACCGGCAGAAGAACCGTCTGCTGAAGGAGCGCGGCTGAACTGGCCGCGCAACTTTCCGCGGCCGCGCGAGATGCGATCAAGCAGTAGGCGCGATGCATCGTCCCGCCCGCGCCGGAAGGCCGGGCGGAACGAACGGGCTTGAACGCTGTTTCTATCAAGCCTCGGCGTCGTTGGAAACGGGCTCGGGCGGGCGTGCCATGCGTTCGGACGGCTCGCGGCCAATCTCGCCCCTCAGCGTCGCCAGATCGATGAAGTGGTCGGCCTGGCGGCGCAGGTCGTCGGCGATCATCGGCGGCTGCGTCGACATCGTCGAGACGACCGAGACCTTGCGTCCCTTGCGCTGCAGCGCCTCGACAAGCGTGGTGAAATCGCCGTCACCCGAGAAGATCACCAGATGATCGACCGTTTCGGACTGCTCCATCGCGTCGATCGCCAGCTCGATATCCATGTTTCCCTTGATCTTACGCCGACCGAGCGAGTCGGTGAATTCCTTCGCCGGTTTGGTGACGACCTTGTAGCCGTTGTAATCAAGCCAGTCGATCAATGGGCGAATAGAGGAATATTCCTGGTCTTCGATAAGTGCGGTGTAATAGTAAGCGCGCAGCAGGTAACCGCGTTTCTGGAATGCCTTCAGCAGCTTTCTGTAATCGATGTCGAAGCCCAGGCTCTTCGAGGCGGCGTAGAGATTGGCGCCGTCGATGAAAAGAGCGATTTTTTCGCGAGGATCGAACATCGTAATTTCCTTTTCCATGCCCTGCGCATTATAGCCGTCTGCCCCCGCAGAAGGCGCGCAGAAAATAGGCGCATTACATTAATAATTGCTGATATTGCAAATAATGTAAGTTATGCCACGCATTAATCCAAGCGGCGTACGGTGCATATAGCAAGTTTTAGCAGTTGCTCCAGTTCATCCACACTTCAATTTACGATTGCTGGTGGAGATTTCGGCTGGCGCCTCCCAAAATACAATCCATATATGTGGACCTCGGCCGCATCGCGGATATGTCGTATTCTATCATGGGGTCGGGAATGATGTGAGCGGCGGGTGCAGGAAAAACTTGAACTTGTGCTGTTTTGATTGTATCCGGGCGACTAATTCCAGAAATCGGAGCTGCAAGTGCCGTCCTGTTGCGGCGTTCCGGTTTCGTGTCGTTAATCCCGCCGCGGCAGCCGCCGCGCTCTCGCAAAGGACAAGGCCATGGCCCGCGTCACCGTCGAAGACTGCATCGACAAGGTCGAAAACCGTTTCGAACTCGTCCTGCTCGCCAGCCACCGCGCACGCCTGATCTCTCAGGGCGCCCCGATCACGGTCGACCGCGACAACGACAAGAATCCGGTCGTCGCCCTGCGCGAGATCGCCGACGAGACCCTTTCGCCGGGCGATCTCAAGGAAGATCTGATCCATTCCCTGCAGAAGCATGTGGAAGTGGACGAGCCCGAGCCCGACGCGGCCGCGATCGCCCAGTCGGAACCCGCCGCTTTTGCGGAGGCTGCGGAAGACGAGGACCAGCCGGAGGCTTTGACCTTCGACCGCATGTCGGAAGAGGAGCTACTGGCCGGCATCGAAGGCCTGGTACCGCCGGAAAAGAGCGACGACTACTGAGATCCGTTCGCGAACAGCCGTTCCAAACGTGTTTTCGAAGCAGTGCGCCACTCATATGATTGGCGCACTTTTTGTTTGTCTGACTGCCATGGAGCCGCCTGCGAATGATGCGCCAATACGAGCTCGTTGAGCGCGTGCAGAAATACAAGCCTGACGTGAACGAGGCCTTGCTGAACAAGGCCTATGTCTATGCCATGCAAAAACACGGGCAGCAGAAGCGGGCAAGCGGCGATCCTTACATTTCGCACCCCTTGGAAGTGGCGGCGATCCTCACCGAGATGCATCTCGACGAATCGACGATCGCCGTTGCGCTGCTGCATGACACGATCGAGGACACGACGGCGACGCGGCAGGAGATCGACGAACTCTTCGGCGAGGATATCGGCGCGCTTGTCGAAGGCCTGACGAAGATCAAGAAGCTCGACCTCGTCACCAAGAAGGCCAAGCAGGCGGAGAACCTGCGCAAGCTGCTGTTGGCGATATCGGACGATGTCCGTGTGCTTTTGGTGAAGCTCGCCGACCGGCTGCACAATATGCGCACGCTCGACCACATGTCGGCGGAAAAACGCGCCCGGATCTCCGAGGAGACGATGGACATCTATGCGCCGCTGGCCGGGCGCATGGGCATGCAGGACATGCGCGAGGAGCTCGAGAACCTCGCCTTCCGCCATATCAATCCGGAGGCCTATGAAACCGTCACGAGGAGGCTGGAGGAGCTCTCCCAGCGCAACGAAGGCTTGATCAAGAAGATCGAGGAGGAACTGAGCGAACTGCTCCAGGCCGAGGGCTTGCGGAATGCTCAGGTGAAGGGGCGTCAGAAGAAGCCCTATTCCGTCTTCCGCAAGATGCAGTCGAAATCGCTTTCCTTCGAGCAGCTGTCGGATGTCTGGGGCTTCCGCATCATGGTCGACGATATCCCCTCCTGCTATCGGGCGCTCGGCATTGTGCATACCCGCTGGCGCGTCGTTCCCGGCCGCTTCAAAGACTATGTTTCGACGCCGAAGCAAAACGATTACCAGTCGATCCACACGACGATCATCGGGCCTTCGCGCCAGCGCATCGAGCTGCAGATCCGCACTAGGCGCATGCATGAGATCGCCGAGTACGGCATTGCCGCCCATGCGCTCTACAAGGATCGCGACGCCCTCACAGGCGATCCGACACGGTCTCCGACGTCGAACGCCTATGCCTGGCTGCGGCGCACGATCGAATCGCTTGCCGAGGGTGACAATCCCGAGGAATTTCTCGAGCACACAAAGCTCGAGCTCTTCCAGGACCAGGTCTTCTGCTTCACGCCCAAGGGGCAGTTGATCGCGCTGCCGCGCGGCGCGACCCCGATCGATTTCGCCTATGCCGTGCACACCAATATCGGCGACACCTGCGTGGGTGCCAAGATCAACGGCCGCATCATGCCGCTCGTCACCCGCCTCAACAATGGCGACGAGGTGGAGATCATCCGTTCCGGCATCCAGGTGCCGCCACCCGCCTGGGAGGAGATCGTCGTCACCGGCAAGGCACGCGCGGCGATCCGGCGCGCCACTCGTGCCGCCATCCGCAAGCAATATGCGGGTCTCGGCTACCGCATCCTGGAGCGCACATTCGAACGGGCCGGCAAGACCTTCTCGCGCGAAGGGCTGAAGCCGGTGCTGCACCGGCTCGGCCAGAAGGAAGTCGAGGATGCGATCGCCGCCGTCGGCCGAGGCGAGCTCTCCTCGCTCGACGTGCTGCGCGCCGTCTTCCCCGATCACCAGGACGAACGGGTGACCGTCAAGCCGAGTGCCGATGACGGCTGGTTCAACATGCGCAGCGCCGCCGGCATGGTTTTCAAGCTGCCGGAGCGGTCGAAGGAGGCAGCCGCGGCGGGGCAGGTGGAGGGCCCGGAAGCGCTGCCGATCCGCGGCCTTTCCGGCAATGCCGAGGTGCATTTCAGTCCCGCCGGGGCCGTCCCCGGCGATCGCATCGTTGGCATCATGGATCGGGACAGGGGCATCACCATCTATCCCATCCAGTCACCGATTCTGCAGAAATTCGACGAGGAGCCGGAGCGCTGGATCGACGTTCGCTGGGACCTCGACGAGGCCAACAATAACCGTTTCATGGCGCGGATCGCCGTAAGCGCCCTCAACGAACCTGGCACGCTGGCAGAGATCGCCCAGGCGATCGCCACCAGCGACGTCAATATCCGCTCGCTTTCCATGGGGCGGGTTGCCGCCGATTTCAGCGAGTTGCAGTTCGATCTGGAGGTCTGGGACCTGCGTCAACTCAATCACCTGATGACGCAGCTCAAGGAATTGCCGAGCATTTCTCTGGTCAAGCGGCTTTTCGATTAGGCCTCCGCTTCTTGCCTCCTTGGCGAGCAATGCGAGGCATAAAATCGGCAGGTCATGCGCTGGGTGCATGGCTGCCGGTTGATCATGGCGCTGGTAGAACACCGATCGCTAAACTACTTATTCGATCGGGAGGTAAACGAAGAGGTTTGCCATGTTCAAGCAGTTGAAGAAAATCACCCGTGCCCTGCACATCCCCACCATCGAAGAGCGCGAAATTGCCTATCTGAACGGCTCGATCGACCGCATCGACCTCGAATATCGTCAGCGTCAGATCGACCGCGGTCTGTTCCGCAAGGATTTCTGATCAGCAGGTAACCCCATGCTGACGCGTTTTCCGGATCCCATCGATCCGGGTGGCGGAGCGGCTTGGACCACCGTCTGTCGATTCGGGAAGCCTGTTTTCGAGCTATGCATATGCTGAATGGCTCTAAGGGGCAACTCCACCCATCGCCCGTCAACCTTGCGCCTTGCGGGTCTGACGCCTATCTTGCGCCCATCACAGGGGCGCCGATCGGCGGTTACAAGATGCGACGACAGAATGCTATTTAGGCGCAGAGAACCGGTCACGATTTCGGAACGCCTTCGCGCTTTCTTCTGGCCGCGCAAGGGGCTCTCGCGCGGTCCGCGTTATATCGCCCTCCGCATACTCCGCCTGAATTCTTCTCCCCATTCGATTGCCGTCGGCGTAGCCGCTGGCGCAGCCGCCGCATGCACGCCTTTGTTCGGCCTGCATATAGTTCTGGCAGTCATTCTCGCCTGGATCTTCTCCGGCAATCTCGTCGCAGCGGTCATCACCACTGCACTCGCCAATCCGATCACCATTCCGATGATCCTGACCGTTTCCTACGAGATCGGCGTTGCGCTCACGGGACCGCAGGCCGGTCCGGGCGTCGGCTCGGCGGAGATCGCCCGATTGATCGAGCAAATGCAGCTTGCCGAACTGTGGGGGCCCGTGCTCAAGCCCGTGCTCGTCGGCTCGCTGGCCCTCGCGCTCGCCGGGGCTTTGATCTTTTACCCGCTTGCCTTCCAGACCGCCCGGGTATTCCAGGTCCGGCGGCGGGAGCGGCTGCAGAAAGCCGGATACCCGTCATGATCATCGGCATCGGCAGCGATCTCATCGATATTCGCCGCATCGAAAGCTCGCTCGAACGATTTGGCGAGCGCTTCGTCAACCGTTGCTTCACCGACATCGAGATCGCCAAATCGGATGCGCGCAAGAACCGCGCGGCCTCCTATGCCAAGCGCTTCGCCGCCAAGGAGGCCTGTTCGAAGGCGTTGGGCACCGGCCTCGCGCAAGGGGTTTTCTGGAAGGACATGGGTGTGGTCAATATGCCGGGCGGCAAGCCGACGATGCAACTGACCGGCGGTGCGGCGGCCCGCCTTCAGGAGATGCTGCCCATTGGGCACCGCGCCGCCATTCATCTGACGATCACCGATGACTTCCCGCTTGCACAAGCTTTCGTGATTATCGAGGCGCTGCCGGTTGCCCCCGCCGAGGGAACGGTTTAGAGCACTGCCGGGATAGCGCCGCTCCGGCAGTCGCTTGAAGCGACCTGGCCCGGTGAACACATGAATGTGCGGTTGCGCGGCAGGACGACAAGGAAGAACTGAGCGTGGAAGAAAAGACAGAAACGCACCAGAGCGCCCTCTGGGAGAATGTGAAGGTCATTGTTCAGGCGCTGCTCTTGGCTTTGGTCATTCGCACCGTTTTCTTCCAGCCCTTCACGATTCCGTCCGGCTCGATGATGCCGACTTTGCTCGTCGGCGACTATATCTTCGTCAACAAGTTCGCCTACGGCTATTCGAAATACTCGCTGCCCTTTTCGCCGGATCTTTTCAGCGGCCGGATCTTTGCAAGCGAGCCGAAGCGCGGCGATATCGTCGTGTTCCGCTTTCCGCCCAATCCGGACATCGACTATATCAAGCGTGTCGTGGGCCTGCCGGGGGACCGCATTCAGGTCAGGAACGGTGTCCTCCATGTCAACGGCAAGCCGGTCGATCGGGTCCCGGACGGAACCTTCCGGGCAGACGACAACTATGACACCGGCGGCGACGTGCCCGTCTACCGCGAGACGATGGACACGGGTGTGACCTATGACACGCTCGACCAGTTCCCGGATTCCAGCGGAGACAACACCCGCGAATTCCTGGTGCCGGAAGGCCATTACTTCATGATGGGCGACAACAGGGACAATTCCTCCGACAGCCGCTTCGACGTCGGTTTCGTGCCGGCGGAAAACCTGGTCGGTCGTGCCAGCATGATCTTCTTCTCTCTCGGCAACGACACGTCCTTCCTGAAAATCTGGAATTGGCCGGCGAATCTGCGTTACGACCGGCTGTTCAAGGTCGTCGAATGATGAAGGGACGGTCGCTGAGCGCGGAGGATCGGGCAAGGCTCGAGACCGCGATCGGTTATCAGTTCGCCGAGAAGGAACGCCTCGACCGCGCGCTGACGCATTCCAGCGCCCGCAATGCGCGCGCGAGCAACTATCAGCGGCTTGAATTCCTCGGCGACCGCGTCCTCGGACTTTGCGTCGCCGAACTCCTGTTCCAGACGTTCCTCGACGCCAATGAGGGCGAGCTGTCGGTTCGCTTGAACCAACTCGTCAGCGCCGAGAGCTGCGCCCGGGTTGCCGACGAGCTGTCGCTGCACGAATTCATTCGCACCGGCTCCGACGTGAAGAAGATCACCGGCAAGCACATGATGAATGTGCGGGCCGATGTGGTAGAGTCGCTGATCGCCGCGATCTATCTCGATGGCGGGTTGGAGGCGGCGCGTCGCTTCGTGCTGCGGCACTGGACCGATCGCGCAGCAAGCGCTGACGGTGCCCGCCGGGACGCCAAGACGGAATTGCAGGAATGGGCGCACGCCAAGTTCGGGGTGGCGCCGAGATACAGGACGGATGATCGCTCCGGTCCCGACCACGATCCGCGCTTCACCGTGACCGTAGAGGTCGACGGGATCGGGCCGGAAACGGGGACCGATCGCTCGAAGCGCGGGGCCGAGCAGATCGCTGCCATGCGATTGTTGGAACGCGAAGGTGTTTGGCAGAAACGGTCTGCCGGAAATTGACGGAAGCTATGACGGACAAGCAACAGGACACGGGCGCCGGCAGCACGGCGACCCGCTCGGGCTTCGTGGCGCTGATCGGCGCGACGAATGCAGGAAAGTCGACCTTGGTGAACCATCTGGTCGGCGCGAAGGTATCGATCGTCAGCCACAAGGTGCAGACGACGCGAGCGATCATCCGCGGCATTGCCATCCATGACAGGACTCAGATCGTCTTCATGGACACACCCGGCATCTTCAAACCGCGCCGCCGGCTGGATCGGGCCATGGTGACGACGGCCTGGGGCGGCGCCAAGGATGCCGACCTGATCATGCTGCTGATCGACAGCGAGCGCGGGCTGAAGGGCGACGCCGAAACGATCCTCGAGGGCCTGAAGGACGTTCCCCAAGCGAAGATCCTGGTCCTTAACAAGATCGACCGGGTTCGCCCGGAGGACCTCTTGAAGCTTGCGGCCGCCGCTAACGAAGTCGTTCCCTTCGAGCGTACCTTCATGATTTCCGCGCTGACCGGCTCCGGCTGCGGCGACCTTATGGACTACCTTGCGGTCGCATTGCCGGAGGGGCCATGGTACTATCCGGAGGACCAGATCTCCGATCTGCCGATGCGCCAGCTCGCGGCCGAGATCACCCGCGAGAAGCTGTTCCTCCGCCTCCATCAGGAACTCCCTTACGCGTCCCACGTCGAGACGGAGAAATGGGAAGAGCGCAAGGACGGCTCGGTGCGCATCGAACAGGTGATCTATGTCGAGCGCGACAGTCAGAAGAAGATCGCGCTCGGCAAGGGCGGGGAGGCGATCAAGGCGATCTCGACCGCGGCCCGCAAGGAAATTTCCGAGATCCTGGAACAGCCCGTGCACCTCTTTCTGTTCGTCAAGGTGCGCGAGAACTGGGGCGACGATCCGGAGCGTTTCCGCGAGATGGGACTCGATTTTCCGCGATAAGCGCTCAACGTAGTGGCTATTTTTGGTCATTCGAGGCGGCGAGCCTCTTGTTCAGAAGCGGTCCGATCGTCTCGGCCCGATTGGTCCAGACGTAGCCGGAAAAATTCTCCGGAACGAGGGCGAGCTGTTCGGCGCTGTCGATTCCGGATGTGAAGTCGCCGCGGTGATGGGGCCCGAGCAGGATGATCTCGCTTCCGGCGGCCTGCATTCGGGCAGCAAACCGGTAAGGCCAGCCCCACAGAAAAGGCGCGTAGTTGGCGGGTACGACGATCAGCGTATCGCGGCAGGCCTCCGGCACGATCCCGGTCCAGCCATAGGCGGCATAGCGGCCAAGGCAGGCCATGGTGGATTGCCGGTCGTAGCCCCTCAGCCCGCCGACCAGCCGCAGGGTCTCCTGCGTCGGCGCTCTGCCTCCGTAAACCCCGAAAATCAATTTGCGCCACTCCGGGTGAAACCGCAGCATGACGGCAAGGGTCGCACCTTCCTCGCGCCGCTCGCTCTTGAAGTTGATCAGGAACCGGCCGTGGGGCAGGGCGGTGAAAACTTCCCCCAGCGTCGGCATCTGGCCTTCTCCCTGGCCGCGGAAGGGAAAGGTCTTCCCGCCGTCCGCCGTGTAGCCGTAACCGATATCGAGCGTCTTCAGCTTGGACATCGGCGTCTCTTCCGTAACGCCCGCTCCATTTGTGCGGCAGTCGAGCGTCCAATCGTGGAAGACGGCGAACTGGCGGTCGGGAGTCAGGTGGACATCCAGTTCGATCACCTCGGCGCCGCTGTCGAGTGCTGCGCGCATGGAGGCGATCGTGTTCTCGAGATAGGCATGGCGCGGCGGTTCGATACGCTCAGCCGTGCAGGTGTCGTTGCCCACCTCGTCCAGACTGAAGACCTGATGAATGCCGCGATGGGCGAGGACCTTCGCGGCTCCGGCCGGCGGTGCCACCAGATAGGATGTGTTGAGGAGCCAGATGATGGCGACGATGATGACCGCGACGACGGCGATGACGGCGAGTTTCCTCATCGTGAATCCTCCTCTCGTACCGCGCTCTGCTCGGCACAGCGGCGCTCCTGCACTTGCGCTGCCACGCTCCCCGTTATGCGGATTGCGAACAAACCGTCACCTCCGCGCGTGATTGACCGGCAGCAGGCCCTATGGGAGGTAGGCTCCCGAACCGCCCAATGCAATGCCGCAGGAGAACTTAGGTGCCGCAGCTCGTCCAGGGAAAATGGGTCAAGAATGATGTCGCCGCAAGCGAGATGAAGGACGGCGCGTTCCATCGCGAGCCGACCCGCTTCCGCTATTGGATCACCACTGACGGACGATCCGGGCCGGACGGCCAGCCGTCATTCGCCGCGGAAGCGGGGCGCTACCGGCTGTTTGTCTCCTATCTCTGTCCATGGGCATCCCGGACGATCGCGATGCGCAACCTCAAGGGACTTCAGGAGATCGTCGGGCTTACGGCCGCAAATCCCGTGCTCGGCGAGGACGGGTGGATCTATGACGAACCTGTGGATGCGGGCACCCGCGTGGGGCGCGTCCGCTATCATCACCAGCTTTATACGGCGAGCGACCCGGGCTATTCCGGGAAGGTCTCCGTCCCCGTGCTCTGGGACATGCAGGAAGGCCGGATCGTCAACAACGAGTCGGCCGATATCCTTCGCATTCTGAACTCGGCCTTCGACCGCTTGACCGGCAACCGCCTCGATCTCTACCCCGCGGCGCTCCGCACCGCCATCGATCGCTGGAACGAGCCGATCTACGCGTGTGTCAACAACGGCGTCTACCGGGCCGGATTTGCCAAGACTCAGGCCGCCTATGACGAGGCCGTCGTAAGCCTATTCGGCATGCTCAATGAACTCGAGCGACATCTCGACGTGAACCGATATCTCGCCGGTGAATATCTGACCGAGGCGGACATTCGCCTCTTCGTAACCCTCGTCCGTTTCGACGTCGCCTATCACGGCGCCTTCAAATGCAATATCCGCCGGATCGAGGATTATCCCTGCCTCTCCAACTACCTGCGCGAGCTCTATCAGTGGCCGGGAATCCGTGAAACGGTCCGGATCGACGATATAAAGCGCGGATATTACGGTATCCAGCACATCAATCCCGCCGGGATCGTGCCGGCGGGCCCGGCGATCGACTTCGATCGCCCGCATGATCGATCCCGTCTTGCCGGCCTCGGGGTTTTCGGCACGTAGCGGGTTGCTCGCCGGCGATGCGCTCCGGCAGGCGTTATATTTTTCTCCCGATGTACTAAGGAAGCAAAGCCTTGAGGGGCCACAGCACAACCCCATTGATTAACCGCCGAACGCCGCTAAGTTAATGTAAGTTCTGATGGATAGGAGCCTCAAGAGGCTGGCCTGACGACATCCCGGTTGCAGCCCCGTGCTTTTGCACGGCGCCAGCCCGCCGGAGGCCGTGAGGCTTGCCCGAGCCGGTTCTCGCTGCTTCCGGACTCAATCGGCGCCGTCCCGGCGCGCACACCTTCCGGAGGCCAACCGAACCGCCCGCTCCATGCGGAAGAACGGATATGCCCGTATAGGTCTGGCGCTGAGGTTGGAAATGAATGCAGCATTGTTGAAGTTGCTTCGCCGTCTTGTCCAGAAGGGAACTCTGACGGTCATTTTTTCATCGGGAAAGAAAGTTGTTCTTGGGGATGGCACGGGGAAGCCCGCGGCCATGCATATAACGGACGCTGAGGCGGAAAAGGCCATATTGTACGACCCCGGCCTAAAATTCGGCGAAATGTACATGGACGGCCGTGTTGTCATCGAAGAGGGCGATATCTTCGACGTCCTGTCGATCATCAAGAGCAACGGTGTGGAAAAAGCGGCGACCTTCCTCAATTCCATCGTCGCCCTCGGGCACGTATTTCGTCAGCAGCTAAAAAGCCGGCTGCCGGTCAACCGCAACCGCTACAATGTCGCCCATCACTACGATCTCGACGGCAAGCTATTCAACCTCTTCCTCGACGAGGACTGGCAATATTCCTGCGCCTATTTCCATCCGCCGGGCATTTCGCTCGACGAGGCGCAGCGCGCGAAGAAGCGCCATATAGCCGCGAAGCTGCTGCTCGAACCGGGCCAGCGGGTGCTGGAGGTCGGTTCCGGCTGGGGCGGCTTGGCTATGTACCTCGCCGAAGCGACGGGCGTCGAAGTCACCGGCATCACGCTCAGCGAGGAGCAACTGAAGGTCTCGCGCGAACGCGCCGCCAGACGCGGGCTGTCCGATCGCGTGCGGTTCGAATTGCAGGACTACCGTACCCTGCAGGGGCGGCAATTCGACCGGATCGTCTCCGTCGGCATGTTCGAACATGTGGGCATCGGCAACTACGGCAATTTCTTCCGCAAGATGAAGGAATTGCTGAAATCCGACGGCGTCATGCTGCTTCATTCGATCGGCCAGGTCTACAAGCCCTGGGCGACCAATCCCTGGATCGAAAAGTATATCTTCCCCGGCGGCTACATCCCGGCGCTTTCCGAGGTCCTGCCGCCGGTCGAGAGCACGCGCCTGCTTGTCAAGGACATCGAGATCCTGCCGATGCACTATGCCTGGACGCTCCGCGCCTGGCGCGAGCGCTTCGTTGCGCGGCGCGAGGAAGCGGTGAAGCTCTATGACGAGCGCTTCTTCCGGATGTGGGAGTTCTATCTCGCCGCCTCCGAAACCGCCTTCCTCTACGACAAGCACTTCATCTTCCAGCTTCAGCTCTCGCCGTCGCTGGGGGCCGTGCCGGTCTCGCGCGATTACATCGAAGCGAAGGAGCGCGAATTGCTGGAGTTCGAGAAAACCCGCTCGCGGCTGGAGCTCGTCGCGGTGTAGCGGGGCGCGCGGTGTTTTTCTGCCCCTCATCCGGCCTGCCGGCCACCTTCTCCCCGCAGGCGGGGAGAAGGGACGCGCGGCGCCGTCTTAGACTTCCCTGTCCCCGCGGGCGGGGAGAGGGGTAGTCCTCGGGTTAAACACGAGGAGGGGGCATTCCGCTTCGCCTGCTGGATGTTCGGCGCTGCCATCTTCTGTGGAGTGCGAACGAGCGCTCAACCGCCCTCACTTGGCCTTCATGGTCTGCGTCAGTATGGTCCGGCTTGGAAACAGCAGACGGAACGCAGACATGACCGCAAAACCCATCGCCGCCATCATCGCAAGCGAGATCAAGGCGACTGCCGCCCAGGTTGGCGCCGCCGTCGAACTCCTCGATGCCGGGGCGACGGTGCCCTTCATCGCCCGCTACCGCAAGGAGGTTACCGGCGGTCTCGACGACACCCAATTGCGCACGCTCGCGGAACGGCTCACCTATCTGCGGGAGCTCGAAGCGCGCCGGTCGTCCATTCTCGAGTCGATCCGTGGCCAGGGCAAGCTCACCGACGAGCTGGAAGGCAAGATCGCCGCCGCCGTAACCAAAGCGGAACTCGAAGACATCTACCTGCCCTACAAGCCGAAACGGCGGACCAAGGCGGAGATTGCCCGGGAGCGCGGCCTCGGGCCGCTCGCCGAGGCGATCCTTGCCGATCGCTCGATCGCGCCGGCCGACCGGGCGGGGGCCTTCCTTTCCGCCGAAGTGCCGGACGTGAAGGCGGCGCTCGACGGGGCCCGCGACATTATCGCCGAAGGCATGACCGAGAACGCCGACCTGCTGGGCCGCTTGCGCAATCACATGCGCGAGGCGGCGTTCCTGCGGGCGAAGGTCGTCGAGGGCAAGCAGGAGGCGGGGGCGAAGTTCTCCGATTATTTCGATCACTCGGAACGCTGGGCAACGGCACCCGGCCACCGCGCGCTGGCGATGCTGCGCGGCTGGAACGAAGAAGTCCTTTCGGTCGACATCGTCGTCGACCAGGAGGCCGCATCTCCGCAAAAGCCGGTCGAGCGCATGATCGCTGCCGCCTATGAGGTCGGCGGGCACCTGCCCGGGGACAAATGGCTGCTGGAGGTGATCGGCTGGACCTGGCGCGTCAAGCTGTCTCTTTCTCTGTCGCTGGACCTCATGCGCGAACTGCGCGAACGCGCCGAGGAGGAAGCGATCCGCGTCTTCGCGCGCAATCTCAAGGACCTGTTGCTTGCGGCACCGGCCGGCTCGCGGCCGACCATGGGTCTCGATCCCGGCATCCGGACCGGCGTCAAGGTCGCGGTCGTCGATGGCACCGGCAAGCTGCTCGATACGACGACAGTCTACCCGTTCCCTCCGAAGAACGACATTCGCGGCACGCAGGCCGAACTCGCGGCGCTCGTCCGCAAACACAAGGTCGAACTGATTGCCATCGGCAACGGCACCGGCAGCCGCGAAACGGAGAAGCTCGTCGCCGATATGCTCGCCCAGATGCCGGCGCCGAAGCCCACCAAGGTGATCGTTTCCGAGGCGGGCGCCTCCGTCTATTCCGCTTCGGAGACGGCGGCGGCGGAATTTCCCAACCTTGACGTTTCGCTGCGCGGGGCCGTGTCGATCGCCCGCCGGCTGCAGGACCCGCTCGCCGAACTGGTCAAGATCGAACCGAAATCGATCGGCGTTGGCCAGTATCAGCACGACGTCGACCAGTCGCACCTCAGCCGTTCTTTGGACGCCGTCGTCGAGGATGCGGTGAACGCCGTCGGTGTCGATCTCAACACCGCATCGGCACCCTTGCTGGCGCGCGTTTCCGGCCTGGGCAAGTCGTCGGCCGAAGCGATCGTGGCGCATCGCGATGCGATGGGCGCCTTCGCAAATCGGCAGCAACTCCTCGAGGTGCCGCGTCTCGGTGCCCGCACCTTCGAGCAATGCGCCGGCTTCCTGCGGATTACCAACGGTTCCGAGCCGCTCGACGCCTCGGCCGTGCACCCGGAGGCCTATGGCGTGGCCAAGAAGATCGTCGCAGCCTGCGGCCGGGACGTGCGCTCGCTGATGGGTGACAGTGCGGCGCTGAAGAAACTCGATCCGCGCAGCTTCGTCGACGAACGATTCGGTCTGCCGACGGTGAAGGACATTCTGTCCGAACTGGAGAAGCCGGGCCGCGATCCGCGCCCGAGCTTCAAGACGGCGACCTTCGCCGAGGGGGTCGACGACATCAAGGATTTGAAGGTCGGCATGCAGCTCGAAGGGACGGTGACCAATGTCGCGGCCTTCGGCGCCTTCGTCGACATCGGCGTGCACCAGGACGGGCTCGTCCACGTCTCGCAGCTTGCCGATCGCTTCGTCAAGGACCCGCATGAGGTGGTGAAGGCCGGCGACGTGGTGCGGGTTCGCGTCACTGAAATCGATGTGGCGCGCAAACGCATCGGGCTCAGCATGCGCAAGGACGGCGGCGCCGAAACCGGACGGGAGGCGAAGGGGCCGTCATCGAGCGCCATCAACCGCAATTCGGCTGCGCGGCCGCAGAAATCGCAGGTACCTGCTCAGGGCGCCTTCGGCGCGGCGCTGATGGAGGCGATGAAGAAAAAATAGCCCTGCGTGGAACGGCGCGGCATCAAGGATCGTTACGTGCTCATCGGCGGTGACGCGATGTTCTTCGTGGCTGATGCCGACCATAGGAATGCCGGACTTCGGCGGAACAGGTCAGCGGAAAAACCCTCTTCCGCCGGGAATCCCGGCGAAGGAGGTGCATCGTGGCATGCAATGCAATCCGCGTCTTTCCGCAAGCCGTCCTCTTGGCGGCGGCGTTAACCGTATATCCCCAGATAGCAGGCGCGCAGGGCGTCGTGAATTGCGCCGAACGCGCGCAGGTGATTGAGTTCCTCGCCAAGCAATATTCCGAGAAGCAGGCCGCATTCGGAATGGTCAATCAGCAGGCAGTAATGGAACTCTACGCCGCCGACAACGGCACGTGGACCCTGGTCATAACCGACGTGTCAGGCCGAAGCTGCGTGATCTTGGCCGGCAAGAGCTGGGAGACGATTATTCCCGTTGGTCCGAAGGCCTAGGAGCCAGATAACTTTCAGCGGCCGACCTTGTTTCCGCCATCCGTGATGGCGCGCGCGCCAACACGCGAAATCCCAATCCCGAACCACCTTTTCAGAACCGGACCGCAAGAGCGGGAGCAGGAGATGCATATCTTTCTCCCGCCCCCGTTTCAGTCTCTTCGCCGATCAGTCCGGCCGGCCGACGCTGGCATAGGTGAAGCCGTGCCGGGCGATCTCGTCCTTGCGGTAGATGTTGCGCAGATCGACGAGCAGCGGCGTGCTCATCGTCCGTTTCAGCCGCTTGAAGTCAAGCGCCCGGAACTCGTTCCACTCGGTGACGATCACTAGGGCATCCGCTTCCGCCGCCGCATCATAGGGGTCGCTCGCATAGTCCAGACCCTCGATGACCTTGCGCGCGTTGTCCATACCCTCCGGATCGTAGCCCGTGACCTGGGCGCCCGCATCCTGCAGCGTCTGGACGATGGCGATCGCCGGGCTGTCGCGCATGTCGTCGGTGTTCGGCTTGAAGGTCAGGCCGAGCACGGCGATCTTGCGGCCGCGCACGTCGCCGCCGACCGCAGTGATCACCTTGCGTCCCATGGCCCGCTTGCGGTTGTCGTTGATCGCGACGGTGGTTTCGACCAGCCGTACCGGACTGTCGTGGTCCTGTGCGGTCTTGACGAGCGCCAGGGTGTCCTTGGGGAAGCACGAGCCGCCGTAGCCGGGGCCGGCGTGCAGGAACTTGGCGCCGATCCGTCCGTCGAGCCCGATGCCGCGGGCGACGTCCTGGACATTGGCGCCCACCTTTTCGCAAAGGTCGGCCATCTCGTTGATGAAGGTGATCTTCATCGCCAGGAAGGCGTTGCCGGCATATTTGATCAGTTCCGAGGTGCGGCGCGAGGTGAAGACCAGCGGTGCCTGGTTCAGATACAGCGGGCGATAGACTTCGGTCATCACGTCGCGGGCGCGCTGGTCGTCATCCGCAAGGCCGATGACGATTCGGTCGGGCCGCTTGAAATCATCGATCGCCGCGCCCTCACGCAGGAACTCCGGATTGGACACGACGGCAAAGTCCGCCTCCGGATTGGTTTCGCGGATAATGCGTTCGACTTCGTCGCCGGTGCCGACGGGGACGGTCGACTTGGTGACGACGACGGTAAAGCCATTGAGATTGGCAGCGATCTCGCGTGCGGCGGCATGGACATAGGAGAGGTCCGCGTGGCCGTCGCCGCGGCGCGACGGCGTGCCGACGGCGATGAAGATGACGTCGCTGCCGGAAACGGCGGGCGCGAGGTCGGTGGTGAAGTGCAGGCGCCCTGCAGCGACGTTGCTGGCGACCAGATGGTCGAGCCCCGGCTCGAAGATCGGGATCTCGCCCTTCTTAAGCGCCGCGATCTTGCTCTCGTCCTTGTCGAGGCAGACGACGTCGTGGCCGAAATCCGCGAAACAAACGCCGGAAACGAGGCCGACATAGCCGGCGCCAATCATCGTAATCTTCATCCGCTCTTCCTTTGTTGTTGAGTCCTTATCGAGCCTTGGGAGCTACGCATCCATTGATAGGCAAATAGGACCGTTTTTCGACCTGAAAATGACAGGGGCGTTTTCCAAGGCGACGAATCGCTCGGTTGTCCTCAGGCGTGGGCCGCTGCAGGGCGATAATATTGCTCATACCACTCGACGAAACGAGCGACGCCTTCCTCGACGTCGATGGTCGGCTTGAAGCCGGTCAGCGCCTCGAGCAGATCCGGTGAGGCGTAGGTCCGCGGCACGTCGCCCATCTGCATCGGCAGCATGTTGCGCATAGCCGGCCTGCCGACGGCCTTCTCGACAGTCTCGACGAAGGTCAACAGCTCCACCGGCTGGCCGCCGCCGACATTGACGACGCGAAACGGCGCCTGTCGGGAAAGCGTATCCTGCGCCAGTTCCGGGCCGACGCGATTGGCTTCGCAGGGCGCCACGTGGGAAAGCCGCAGGATGCCTTCGACCAGGTCGTCGATATAGGTGAAGTCACGGCTCATCCGGCCCTCTCCATAGATATCGATCGGCCGGCCGTTAAGGATGGCATCGACGAATTTGAAGAGCGCCATATCGGGCCTGCCCCAGGGACCATAGACGGTGAAGAACCGGAAGGCGGTGGTCGGCACCTTATAGAGATGGGCGTAGCTGTGAGCCATCACCTCCATCGATTTCTTCGTCGCCGCATAGAGCGTCATCGGCTCGTCGGTCCGATCGGCCTCGGCAAAGGGTATCTTCTCATTGGCGCCGTAGATCGACGAGGTCGATGCCAGCATCAAATGCTTCGGGCCGATCGCCCTGGCAAGCTCGAGCACGTTCCAGGACCCGAGAAGGTTGGCGTCCACATAGGCCTTCGGATTTTCAAGGCTGTAGCGAACGCCCGCCTGCGCGGCGAGATGGATGATGACCTCCGGTTCCGCAAGCTCTGCGGCGCGGTCGAGCGCGGAGCGGTCCTCGAGCATCGCGGTCACGGCCTTGAAGCCGTTGGAGCGCTCCAGGATGGCGTGACGGCGCTCCTTGAGCGTCACGTCGTAATAGGGCGTCATGCCGTCGAAGCCGACAACGAAATGCCCATCGTCGATCAGCCGCTTGGCGACATGAAAGCCGATGAAGCCCGCGGTGCCGGTAATGAGGTAACGCACGGAAATGCCCCCGGTCTTCTTGAACTCGATCGTTCATACGAAGAAAGCCGGGCAATGGAAAGACGAAACCGTCACTCCGGCTCACCGTCGAGTTGCTGCTGCAGGGCCGTGAGCACGGACATCGCATGGCCGGAATACTGGCTGATCCAGCGGTCGTGAATGGCTCGGATTGGCAGGGCATTCAAATGGTTCCATCGTTCCCGCCCTTCGCGCCTGGTCAGAACGAGATTTGCCTCCTCCAGCACTTTCAGGTGCTGCATCACGGTGCAGCGGTCGAGATCGGAAAATCGCTCGCACAGCATGCCTGTCGTGCGGGGCGCCTCCTTCAGCGCATCGAGAATCTGACGGCGCCGGCCATTGGCCAGGGCCTTGAAAACCGCGTCGTCCTTCGAATCAATTGACATGTTATATTTTTATAACATATTATGCCCGAAGACAATCGAGAGGAGGTCGTCATGGCTTTCGAATTTCGTGTGAACGGGCGCATTGCCCGTCCCGTCGAGGAGGTCTTCGACGCGGTCGTCAATCCCGACAAGCTCAGCCGCTATTTCGTGACGCTCGGCGGCGTCAGCGGTCCGCTGGTCGCCGGCGCCACGGTGACCTGGTGGGGCGAAGTCCCGGTCGAGGTGGAGGTGGTCGAGCCCCATGAACGGATCGTCTTCCGCTGGGGCGCAATGGTTGCGAAGGAAGAGTCCCCATACCAGACGCGAGTCGAAATGCGATTCCAGCCGCTCGAGGACGGAGCCACCATGGTGACCATTGCCGAAAGCGGCTGGCGCGAAAACCAGCAGGGGCAGAAGAGCTCGTATCTTAACTGCGAGGGATGGTCGCAGATGCTCGCCTGCATGAAGGCCTGGGTCGAGTACGGCATCAACCTCCGAGAGGGCTATTATGTCAGCGAGCTCTCCGGCAAGCCGGCGCTCGAGCCGCAGGTGTAGGGGATCGCGTGATGTCAGTGGAGATGAAGGGCGGCATCAACATCGCTATGAAGGTGCCGAGCCATGAATACGAGGCCGTGCTGGCCTTCTACCGGGACGTCGTCGGTCTGCCGCCATTCGACGAGAAACTGCCGGCCAAGGGCTTCATACTCGGGCCGAATCGGCTTTGGATCGACGAGATGCCGCATTTGAGCCAGGCTGAAGTCTGGCTGGAACTGTTCACCGACGATCACGTAGCGGCCTTGAGCCATCTCGTCGCGAACGGCGCGGTGCGCTGCGATGCGGTCGAGGATCTGGGCGAGGCCTTTCGCGGCGGCTGGGTGATGAACCCGGCCAATATCGTCCATCTCGTGCGCGAGCCGGACGCCTGGTAGCGTCTCAGAATGCCAGCGGTGCCTCTTCGGCGGGCGTCTGCATGGGAGGAGCATCGACCGGCGGCATGGCCGGTTCCATCGGCGACTGCGCCTGGATCACCACCACTCGGGTGCCTTCCTGCACGCGGTTATAGAGATCGATGATGTCCGGGTTGAACATCCGGATACAGCCGCTCGAAACGGCGTTGCCGATCGACCAGGCCTCGGTCGTGCCATGAATCCGGAACAGCGTGTCCTTGCCATCCTGATAGAGATAGAGCGCTCGTGGCCCAAGCGGATTGGTCGGGCCCGGATCCATGCCGTCGGCAAGCGGGCCATAGCGTTCCGGCTCGCGGGCGACCATGTCCGAGGTCGGTATCCAGCGGGGCCATTGGGCCTTGCGGCCGATGCGCGCCTCGCCGGCAAATTCCAGCCCCGCCTTGCCGACGCCGATCCCGTAGCGCAGCGCCATGCCGCCGCCCTGCACGAGATAGAGGTATCGGTCCGGCGTGTCGATGACGATCGTGCCCGGCGGCTCGTGGGTGACGTAGGGCACCTGCTGCCGCAGGAAGCGCGGATCGACCTTGCTTATGTCGGTGGCAGGCAAGGGGAACGCCTCGTCCGGCTGCGGTCCGTACATCGCCGTGAAATAGGGATCCGGTCCCCGCGGCCGGGGCGGCTGCGCGGTACTCGTCGCACAGCCCGCCAGCGCGGCCAGAACAAGGAGGAGCGTGAGAGGCTGGACGAGGCGGGAAACACACATACTCCAAACACTCCTGGTGGTTGTCCGTGGGGACGGCAGCCGCTTCGTACAGGAAGGCTGGCCGCGATTCGGCTGGACAATGATAGAATTGTAGTGCGGCGAACAGGTCCCGGAAAGGGCGACGGTCGCTGGTCTGGGTGGCCCAGGGGCGCGGCCCGATTTACGCGCTATCTTCGCTTGATCCGCTTTCCGCAGCGGGTGTATGCCTTTTCCATGCAATGGAGCGATCAGGCCATCATTCTCGGCATCCGGCGGCACGGCGAAAGCTCTGTTATCGCCGAGGTCATGACGTCCGCGCATGGGCGGCATCTTGGGCTCGTGCGCTCCGGCCGCTCGCGAACGATGCAGCCGGTGCTGCAGCCGGGCAATTCGGTGGAAGTCACCTGGCGAGCCAGGCTCGACGAACATCTCGGCGAGTTCCGCATCGAGCCGTTCGAACTGCGCGCCGCCAGACTGATGGAGGCGGCGACCTCGGTCTACGGCATCCAGGCGCTTGGCGCCCTGCTGCGGCTGCTGCCGGAGCGCGATCCGCATCCCCATCTTTACGAGGCGCTCGCCGTGATCGTCGACCACCTCGAGGACCCGGCCGACGCCGGCGAATTGTTCGTGCGCTTTGAACTGGCGGTCCTGAACGATCTCGGCTTCGGCCTCGATCTTTCCGAATGTGCTGCGACCGGCGCCCGGGCCGAACTTGTCTACGTGTCGCCGAAAACGGGTCGCGCCGTCAGCCGTGCGGCCGGCGCACCCTATGCGGAGCGCATGCTTGCGCTTCCGGATTTCCTCTCGGGAGGGGACAGCGCGGCCGATTACGACAGCCTCGCCGCGGCCTTTCGCCTGACGGCCTATTTCCTCAATCGCCACGTCTATGAACCGCGCGGCGTCGACGTTTCCTCGGCGCGAGACGGTTTCGTCCATGCGACACTGAAGGCGCTGAAGCCGGTCCCGCCCCCGGCAGCATGAGATGCGAAACAGGTGCCGCACCTTCAATGCGGCACCCGAACCGGCAATTCGGCCTTAGAGCGCGTCGCTTTGGACGGAGCCGTGCAACGCGCTTCAGGTCTTTGCTCTATGCATGTCGTTGTCCCGAAGCCGCTGAGGACTTTCGGGCGGCATGCATCAGGCGATCTTGCCGCCGCCCTGCTTGGTCACGGCGACCACTGCCGGGCGCACCGGCATGTCGTCGCGGAAGTCGGGCCAGCGCGTTGCCGGCTTCTCGTAAGTGGCAAGGCCGGCATCGCCCGGGTGCTGAACGGCGAGGAAGAAGGTGTCGCTCGTCGGGTTGAAGCTTGGGCCGCACATTTCCGCGCCGACCGGAACCCGGAAGAACAGCTTCGATGTGCCGCGTCCTTCGCCTTCGGTTTCGATCGCCCAGACGCCATCGGTGCGGCCCGTCTCTTTCTCGTTATTGCCGTCGGTCGATACCCACAGGCGGCCATCCGAGTCGATCGCGCAATTGTCCGGCATGCCGAACCAGCCGTTCTTCGTCGTCGCCGTCGAGAAGGAAGCACCGACTTCCGCAACGCTCGGGTCGCCGCATTTCAGCAGGATGTCCCATTTGGATTTCGTCGAAGCGAAATCGCCATCCGTTTCGGAGATCTCGACAATGTGGCCGAAGGCGTTCTTGGCGCGCGGATTGGCAGCGTCCGCCTCTTCCTCCTTGCGCTTGGTGTTGTTAGTCAGCATGACATAGACCTTGCCGGTCTTCGCGTTGGGCTGGATGTCTTCCGGCCGGTCCATCTTGGTGGCGCCGAGCGCATCGGCGGCAAGCCGGGTGTTGATCAGGACGTCGGCCTGCGAGGCAAAGCCGTTCTCGGTCGTCAGCGGGCCCTCGCCATGGATGATCGGCACCCAGGTGACCGTGCCGTCCTCGTCGAATTTCGCCACGTAGAGCGTGCCTTCGTCGAAGAGGTCCATGTTGGCGGCGCGGTCGTTCGGATTGTATGTGCCCTTCGTCACGAACTTGTAGACATAGTCGTAACGCTCGTCGTCGCCGCTATAGAGTACGACGCGGCCATCCTTGTTGACGATCGATTCGCAGCCCTCATGCTTGAAACGGCCGACGGCGGTGCGCTTCTTCGGCACCGAGGTCGGGTCGAGCGGATCGACCTCGACGACCCAGCCGAAGCGGTTGGCCTCGTTCGGATCCTTCGATACGTCGAAGCGCTCGTAGAACTTCGACCACTCATATTGGCTGCCGGGCGCGCCGAGACGCTTCAGCTGCTTGAATTCCGGATGATCCTCGGCGAGCTCGCCGCCGAAATAGCCGTTGAAGTTTTCCTCGGCCATCATATAGGTGCCCCAGGCGGTGACGCCGCCGGCGCAATTGTTGATGGTGCCGAAGACTTTCCTGCCGGTCGGGTCGGCTACGGTCTTGACGCGGTCATGGCCGGCCACCGGACCGGAGAGCTGCATTTCGGTATTTGCCGTGATGCGGCGGTTGTACTTGCCGTCGAGAACCGGCTGCCACTTGCCGTCAACCTTGCGGATCTCGACGACCGTGCCGCCATGGGCGGCCATTTCGATGTCGACCAGTTCCTTGGTGTATTCGCCGAGAACGACCTTGTCCTCTTCCTTGCCGTCCTCCGTCACCTTTTCGACGCGGGCGAAGTTCGGGAACATGATCTCGGCGTTGGTGTATTCATGGTTGACGACCAGCAGGCCATGGTCTGGGCTCCCGTCCAGCGGGATGAAGCCGACATAGTCGTTGTTGTAGCCGAACTGGCGGCCCTGCGCTTCGGCGGTCTGCTTGAGCGGATCGAATTCGGGGCTGTCAGCGAAGATCTTGTCGCCCCAACGCAACAGGATGTCGGCGTCGTAGCCTTCAGCGACGTGATGCTTCTCGTCGACGCCGGCCTCGATCTCCTTGAAGTCGAAGCGGGACGCGCTCTCGGCGCGAGCTTCATCGGCCGAAAGCAGCGCAAGCGGGCTGACCGTCGTCGAAATGGCGGCAACCGCAAGGGATCCGCCAAGGAACGACCGACGCGAGAAGCGACGGTTGATGATGTCGCCCATGGTCGGGTTAGTGGAACAGTTCTGGCCGATATCTTCCAGCTCCTCCCTCTGTTCCGTCAGCGTCTTGAATTCGGTTTCTTCCGTCGAGCCGAGATGCTTGTCCATGGTCACTCCCCATTTGAACGATCGAAGCGCCGCCTGTGGTCGGCGTCCATCCTCGCTCTATCAGCTAGCCCATGACAGTTCTGCGACAGTTCGATGAAGAGCTTGCTGCTCTTCTCCCCCGAAAGACATTTACCGCAAAGAACCTCCGGTTGCGAGGAAGGGCAAGTTCAAGCGGGATGTCTCCGCTGGCATTCCGCGATAACTTGTGCGAATCGTTCACGAGTCGTCGTGGTGTCGGGGGACCCATGCTTGAGCTTATCGCCTTGGTTGCCTTTGTCCTGGCGCTTGCCGCCTTTCTCGGCGGCCGCAGGACCGCAGACCGACTGGACGCCGAAATCGAGAGCCTGAAGGCGGAGATCGCCCGACTCGCGACGCAGGCCCCTGAAGAGGTCGTGTCCGATCCTGCGGCATCTGCGCCAACAGAGGGCGAGGCAGCGACTGTGCCAGAGGTCGGCGTAGAGGCGGTGCAGGGGCCGTGGTCGCAGGCGCGCGAGGGGGCGCAGATTTTCGGCAGTGCCCCGGCGGGCGCCGAGATAGGCAGCGAGTCTCCCGTTGTAGCGACTGCCGAACCCGCAGCCGCGCGGTCTGCGGAGAGCCTCGAGAGCCGTATCGGCGGACGCTGGCCTGTCTGGGTCGGCGGACTTGCGCTGGCGCTCGGCGGCTTTTTCCTGGTGCAGTACTCGATCGAGGCCGGGCTTTTGAGCCCGACGGTCCGGCTCACGCTCGCTGCGGTCTTCGGCCTTGTGCTCGGGGCCGCCGGTGAAGTGATCCGGCGCCGGGCGGTGCCGACGATTTCCGACCGGTTCCGCAATGCGATGATTCCCGGCGTGCTGACCGCAGCCGGCGCCGTTACGCTGTTCGGCGTCGTCTATGCGGCGCATGGCATCTACGGCTACATTGGGACGGCGCCGGCCTTCGCGCTGCTGGCGCTGATTTCGCTGGCGACAGTCGGTCTCTCGCTGCTGCATGGCCAGGCGCTTGCCGGTCTTGGTCTGCTTGCGTCGTTGCTGACCCCTCTCTTCGTCTCCAGCGGCGAGCCGCGGCCGTGGGTGCTGTTCGCGTTTCTCTCGGTCGCCTGGCTCGCGACGCTTGCCGCCTCGCGCCTGCGCCGCTGGACGATCGTGCCGACGCTCGCAAATGCCGGCCTCGGCCTTTGGGGACTGGCCTATATCGCGTTGGCCGCGCCTTTCGAGGCCCCGCCGGTCGCCGCCGCGCTCTTGGTGATGGTCGTCGGCGTCGGTTTGATCTGGCCCGGCGGCGTCGAGCGCGCGAGCGGTGCAACGGCGGAAACAATCGCATCGCCAGCCGCGGCTCGGGGCCCTTGGGAGACGCTCTTCACGCCGCCCCATGCGGCGATCTCGCTGTCGGCGGCAATCGTGGCGGCACTCCTTGCGCTTCTCTTTATCAGCCCGGCGGTCGAGGCGGCGCGATTCCCGATCGCCGAATTCGTCGTCGTCACCGCGGGTCTCGCCGGCGTCGGCGCCCTGCGGGCCACTGCGGCCTATCCGGCGTTGCTCGCGTCTCTTGCTGCCGTCGTCGGGACGTGGACGCTGACCGCACTCAGCGGCGTCCTTGCCTATCTCGACCCGACATTGGCGTCGCCGGAGATCGTCGTTCCGGGGCGGGCTGCCATGCTGACGGCGATGGTGCTCGCGGCGCTCTTCCTGCTGCTCGCCTCGGCGGTGCTTTCGCGCCTCGCGGAGCATCGGCAATTTGCCATTCTTTGGGCCGGCATCGCTGCCGTCGTGCCCGGCACTCTCATCGGAATGTCGTTCCTTATGACCGGCAATTTCGCATTCGACCTGCCGCATGGGCTTTCCGCCTTTGCGGGCGGCCTGTTCCTCCTCGGCCTCGTCGAATGGCTCTCCCGCCGCAACGCCGAGGGACGCGAACTCGATCTCGCAATCGGGCTGCTCGCCTTGGGTTCCCTCGGACTCTTCGTCATCGGCCTGCATGCGTGGACGGACGGGCTGGTGACGACGCTTGCAATCGCGTTCCTCGGCGCCGGCTACACCTTTGCGACGCGTCTCCGCACCTGGCCGGTCCTGCCCTGGGTGACCGTTGCCGCCGCCATCGTCGTACTGGCGCGGATCGCCTGGGAGCCGACCATCGTCGGCCCCGGCAGCCTTGGAACGACGCCGGTCTTCAATGCACTCCTGCCGGGCTACGGCATTCCGGCACTGCTGCTCGTCGGCTGCGCCTATTTCCTGCGCGCTTCCGCGGATTTGCGCCTGCGCAACCTTTTGCAGGCGCTCGCGAGTCTCTTCGTGCTGCTGACGCTCGCGATCCTGGTGCGCCATGCGATGAATGGCGGCGTTCTCGACAGCTCCGTTCCGAGCCTTGGCGAGCAGGCGATCTACACGCTGCTTGCGATCGGCGCTTCCGGCATCTTCATGACGCTCGACGGCAGATCGCCAAGCCCGGTGTTCCGCTACGGCGGGATGGTACTCGGCGTGCTCTCGATGCTGTCGGTGCTCTCGGCGCATCTCGTCGGGCTTAACCCCTATTTCAGCGGCGAGCTGCTCGGCAGAATCCCGTTCTTCGACCTCCTCTTCATCGGCTATCTGCTGCCCGCCATCGGCTATGCCGGCCTTGCCTGGTATGCCCGCGACCGGCGTCCGCAGCCCTATGTGGTGGCGCTTGCCGTCAGCGGCGCCGTGCTTGCCTTCGCCTGGGCCACCTTGAGCGTGCGCCGCTTCTGGCAGGGCGAAAGCGTGGCCGACTGGAAAGGCTTCCTGCAGGGAGAGACCTACACCTATTCGGTGGTCTGGCTGGTGCTTGGCGTTCTGCTGCTCGTTGTCGGCTCACGCTTCAACACGAAGAGCATCCGCATCGCCTCGGCCGTGCTGGTCTTCATTGCCGTGCTCAAGGTCTTTCTCGTCGACATGTCGAATCTCGAGGGCTTCCTGCGGGCACTCTCCTTCATCGGCCTCGGCGGCGTGCTGATCGGCATCGGGCTCTTCTACCAAAGGATACTTTCCAGCAGCGGCAACGGTGCGGCTGATCCCCCGGCCGCAGTTTCGACTGCGACCGACAATATGGGCGAGGGGGCAAGCAGGGCATGACGCGCCTCGCCGCCTTGGCTGCCGCCTTCGCGCCGCACGAGGAGCTTGCCGGCGAGCTCCTGCCGCATGCCTTCTCCAGCGACGATGGGTCCCACGACGCCGCGCACCTCATCCGCGTCTGGAAGAATGCGGCCCGCATACAGGCGGAGGAGGGCGGCGACAGCCGGCAACTCGCGGCCGCCGTCCTGCTGCACGATTGCGTCGCCGTCGAGAAGAACTCACCTTTGCGGGCTGGCGCATCGCGGCTCGCCGCCGAAAAGGCATGGCAAATTCTCGACGGCCTCGGCTGGCGCACGCTGGAAATCTCGGCCGTTGCCCATGCCATTCTGACCCACAGCTTCTCGGCCGATATCGCGCCCGAGACGCTCGAGGCGAAAATCCTGCAGGATGCCGATCGGCTTGACGCGATCGGCATGGTCGGCGCCGCCCGCTGCTTCTACATCGCCGGCCGCATGGGAAGCGGCCTCTACGATCCACTCGATCCCCTCGCAGAGGACAGACCGCTCGACGATAAGGCCTTTGCAATCGACCATTTCGAGACGAAACTCTTCCGCCTCGCAGACGGTTTCCAGACTTCGGCGGGGCGTCGCTATGCCCTGGAGCGGCAAAGCCGGCTTCGCAGCGTGCTTGCCATGCTGCTCGATGAAATTTAGACCGATTTTCAGTAAGTTGCGGCCGCGCGATGAATCAGCTCGCGAACCGCCTGAATCGATCTCTGAACTTGGAAAGACGCGATGAAAGTCACCGGTCTCAATATCCATCCCCTGAAAAGCGGTCGCGCCGTGCCGCAGACGGCGGTAACGGTCAATCTCGACGGGCTGGCGGGCGACCGACGGTTCATGCTGGTCGAGCCCGATGGCCATTTCATCACCCAACGCGAATTGCAGGTGCTTGCCCAGGTCGACGCGACGCATATCGAAGGCGGCTTGCACATGAAGATGAACGGCAACCAACTGTCCGTGCGCTTCGATCCGGATAGCCGGCTCGATGTCCGCGTCTGGTCGAGCGACGTGAATGCAGCCGTTGCCGGTGATGACGTGAACGAAACGCTGTCGGCCTGGTTCGGCCGACCGGTGAAGCTCGTGCATATGGACGAAGAGGCCGAACGCTTCGTCGGCGCCGAATGGGCCGGCACTGCCGCGCCGGTCGGCTTTGCCGACGGCTTTCCGGTGCTGATCACCACGACCGGGTCGCTCGCAGACCTCAATCGCACGCTCGTCGAGAAGGGGCAGGAGCCGGTCGGCATGGAGCGCTTTCGCACGAACATCCTCATCGATTGCGACGATCCCTGGGCCGAGGACCTGTGGGAGACCCTGGAGATAGCCGGCATTGCTTTCGATCTCGTCAAGCCTTGCGCTCGATGCATCGTGACCACCCAGGACCAGACGACCGGCGAACGCATCGGCGGCAACCCGATTCAAGGGCTGGCGGAAAAGCGCATGTCCGCTGACCGCCGGGTGCCGGGGGTGCTCTTCGGCTGGAATGCCGTGCCAAGGGGCGAGGGAACTATCAGGATCGGCGACGAGGCGAGCATCGTGCGACGGCGTACGGAGCGCTGGCCGATGAAACTTCGCGGCACCGGTTGAGCTGAAGCCAGGCGGTCCGCTATCAATTCCTGTGATTGTCCCGTCAATTAATTTGGCTTTGCGCGGATTGGGGAGCGACATAGGATGGCCCCTCAAAAAATCGGAGCTTTCCATGTCTGCTGCCACCCCAGCCGCTACGCGTTCAACCGACCACCTGCCTTGGCTGATCATTGCCGCCGGCTCCATCATCGCGATGCTGACCTTCGGTCCGCGCTCGGCCATGGGCTTCTTCCAATTGCCGATGCTCGCCGACACCGGCTGGGACCGGACGACCTTCGGTCTCGCCATGGCGATCCAGAACCTCTGCTGGGGTCTCGGCCAGCCGTTTTTCGGGGCGCTGGCCGACAAGTTCGGCACCTGGCGCATGCTGGCGCTCTCGGGACTGCTCTATTCCAGCGGCCTTTTCATCATGGCCTTCGCCAGCGCGCCGATCTGGCTGCATGTCGGCGGCGGCGTGCTGGTCGGTCTCGGCGTCGCTTCCGGTTCCTTCGGTATCGTGCTGTCGGCCTTTGCGCGCAACGTCGCGCCCCATCATCGTTCCTTCGTCTTCGGCATCGGCACGGCGGCGGGTTCGGCCGGCATGTTTCTCTTCGCGCCGCTGAGCCAGGGGCTGATCTCCGCCTATGGCTGGTCCGACAGTCTCGTCTATCTCGGCTTCCTGATGCTGCTGGTACCGCTCTTCGCCATTCCGTTGCGCGGCAATGCCTCGTCCGGGCGACACGCCGAAGCGCTTTCCAAACAGACCGTCGGCGAGGCCTTGAAGGAAGCCTTCGGGCACAGGAGCTACCTGCTGCTCGTCTCCGGCTTCTTCGTCTGCGGATATCAGGTCGCCTTCATCACCGCGCATTTCCCGGCCTATCTCGGCGACATCGGCATCGATGCGCGCTATGCGGTGATCGCCCTCGCTTTGATCGGTTTCTTCAATATCATCGGTTCGCTGTCGGCCGGTTTCATCAGCCAGCGCTATTCGAAGCCCTACTTCCTGGTGTGGATCTACCTTGGGCGCTCCGTCGCCGTTGCTGCCTTCCTGCTTTTGCCTCAGTCACCGACATCGGTCGTCATCTTCTCGGTAGTCATGGGCCTGCTGTGGCTGTCGACGGTCCCGCCGACCAACGCGCTCGTGGCGATCATGTTCGGCACGCGCCACCTTGGCCTGTTGGGCGGCGTGGTCTTCCTCTCGCACCAGATCGGCTCATTCCTCGGCGTCTGGATGGGCGGCTATCTCTACGACCGCTTCGGGTCCTATGATCCGGTCTGGTGGCTTGGTGTCGCACTCGGCGTCTTCGCGGCCATCGTTCATTGGCCGATCGAGGAGAGGGGCGTCGCCCGTCCAGCCATGGCTTGAATATGAATGTCGCGCCCGAGATGTCTCGGGCGCGACATTCATGCCTTGAAATCTGTCACAAAACTTTCTAAATCAGTCGCCGCGGCTCAGCCGCTTTTGTTTTGACCCAATTATGCTCAGATTGAGCATAATTGGCAGGCCGGAAAACGGCGAGAGAGGAGAGCCCGATGACCAGTCTTGACCTTCGCACGAATGCGTCTGCTGCGCCGGCGTTCGTGAGCGCTGCGGCACGCTTCGGCGTCATCGACAAGCCGGACCTCGCCTTCACGTCGGCGATCGCCCGCGAGACCGAGCATCTCTACGCGAAGGTCAAGGATTTCATCCCTGCATTCGAGTGGGCCGCCTATGCGCCCTACGTGCATGCGATCAACCGGCTAAAGAACGAGCGCAACGCCGTCATCCTGGCGCACAACTACCAGACGCCGGACATCTTCCACTGCGTTGCCGACATTGTCGGCGATTCGCTGCAGCTCGCCCGCGACGCCACCAAGGTCGATGCAGAAATCATCGTCCAGTGCGGCGTCCACTTCATGGCCGAGACGTCGAAGCTGCTCAATCCGGAAAAGACCGTGCTGATTCCCGACGCCAAAGCCGGCTGCTCCTTGTCCGAATCGATCACCGGCGCCGATGTGCGCCTGCTTAAGCAGCGCTATCCCGGCGTACCGGTCGTCACCTATGTCAACACGTCCGCCGACGTGAAGGCGGAGACCGATATCTGCTGCACCTCGTCCAACGTGCTCGCCGTTGTCGAAAGCCTCGAGTCCGACACGGTGCTCTGCATTCCGGACGAATATCTGGCGATGAACGTCGCCCGCCAGACCAACAAGAAGATCCTGACCTGGAAGGGCCATTGCGAGGTCCACGAGCGCTTCACGGCGGCCGAGCTACTCGCCTACAAGGAGGCCAATCCGGGCATCGAGATCATCGGCCATCCGGAGTGCCATCCGGACGTGATCGAAGTCTGCGACTTCTCCGGCTCCACCTCCGGCATGATCAACTATGTCAAGGACAAGCGGCCGCAGCGCGTGCTGCTCGTCACCGAATGCTCGATGGCGTCCAACATCCAGGCGGAAGTCGAAGGCGTCGATTTCGTCAAGCCGTGCAACCTTTGTCCGCACATGAAGCGTATCACGCTGCCGAAGATCCTCGACAGCCTGCTCAACATGACGGAAGAGGTTCTGGTCGATCCGGCGATCGCCGGTCGCGCGCGCCTTGCAGTCGAGCGCATGGTGAACCTCAAGCAGTAATCGCGCCCGGGCACCCGTGCAGGCCGTTGGAGGAGTTACCGAGCCATGCTGACCGATCATTTCCGCCCGCAGTCCTTTAACGGGATCGATGACATCGTCATCGTCGGCGGCGGCCTTGCCGGGCTTTTCTGCGCGCTGAAGCTGGCGCCGCGGCCCGTTACCATTCTTGCCGCCGCGCCGATCGGCCACGGCGCCTCCTCCGCCTGGGCACAAGGCGGCATTGCCGCGGCAATGAGCACGGGCGACACCGTCGAGAAACACGTCGCCGACACGGTCGCCGCCGGCGCCGGCATCGTCGACGAGAAGATGACACGGATGATGGTCGCCGAAGGCCCGGCGCGCATCCACGACCTGCTTGAATACGGCGTGCCCTTCGACCGGGATCTCGAGGGCAAGCTGATCCTGTCGCGCGAGGCTGCGCATTCCGAGCGGCGCATCGTGCGCGTCAAGGGCGACATGGCCGGCAAGGCGATCATGGAGGCATTGATCGCCGCGGTGCGCAACACCCCGTCGATCCGCGTGATCGAAGGCTATGTGGTCGAGGAGCTGGTGCGCGAGGGCCGCTTCATCTCCGGCGTCGTGGCGCGGCCGGATGCCGGCCAGTCGAAGACACGCGTATCCTTTCCGGCGCGCGCCGTGGTGCTTTGCTCCGGCGGCGTCGGTCACCTTTACGCCGTCACCACCAATCCCTGGGAAGCCTGCGGCCAGGGCGTCGGCATGGCGGCACGGGCAGGCGCCATCATCGCCGATCCGGAATTCGTGCAGTTCCACCCCACCGCTATCAATATCGGCAAGGATCCGGCGCCGCTCGCGACCGAGGCTCTGCGCGGCGACGGTGCGATCCTCGTCAATTCGAAGGGCCGCCGCTTCATGCTCGATATCCATCCGGATGGCGAGCTCGCGCCGCGTGACGTGGTATCCCGCGGCGTCTTTGACGAAGTGAAGGCCGGGCGCGGCGCCTTTCTCGACTGCACCAAGGCGGTCGGCAGGGACTTCCCGGACCTGTTCCCGACCGTCTACGCTTCCTGCATGGCGGCCGGCATCGATCCGGTGACGCAACCGATCCCAGTCGCGCCGGCGGTCCATTACCACATGGGCGGCGTGCTGACGGATGGGGAGGGCCGCACCTCGATCGATGGCCTCTGGGCGGCCGGCGAGGTGACCTCGACCGGCGTCCATGGCGCCAATCGGCTTGCCTCCAACTCCCTGCTCGAGGCGGTCGTCTTCGCGGCCCGGATTGCCGAAAACATCAAGGGCACGCTCCCCGCACCGAAGCTCACGGAATGGGGCGACAATGCCGGCGAGAATGACGATCCGGTGACCGTTGAGGACAGCCCACCCTTCAGGCGGCTGCGCGGTCTGATGAGCGAGTGCGTCGGCGTGGTGCGCACGCGCGAAAGCCTGCTGCACGCGATCCGCGAGATCGCCGAACTGGAGCGGGTCAATACGCGGCTGCGCTTCGCCAATATCATCACCACGGCCAAGCTCATCGCGGTCGCCGCCCTGCAGCGGGCCGAAAGCCGCGGCGGCCATTTCCGCGCCGATTGCCCGGCCGAACGCCCGGAATGGCAGCGGCGCACCTATCTGACGCTCGCACAGGCGGAGCGCCTCGCCGCCGAGGCAGCCGAGACGGAGCCGGCTTGAGGCCGGCTGTCATTGCCGCAGAGACAACGACGAAATCGGAAAGAAGATCATGACCGTCGCCCTACGTCCGGAACTGCCCGCCCTTCTGGTCGAGGAGCAGGTGAAATCGGCGCTTCTCGAAGACCTCGGCCGAGCCGGCGACATTACCACTTTGGCGACAATCGGCCTCGATCTGACGGCGACGGCGAATATGAGCGTGCGCGAGGCGGGCGTCGTCGCCGGGCTGGAACTGGCGCGCACGGCCTTCCGCCTCGTCGATTCTTCGATCCGCTTCGAAGCGTTGGTTGAGGACGGCGATCGCGTCGCGCCGGGCACCACGTTCGCCCGGATCTCGGGCCGCGCCCGAGGCGTGCTTTCGGCGGAGCGGGTCGCGCTCAATTTCCTCATGCACCTCTCGGGGATTGCCAGCTACACGGCGAAGTTCGCCGACGAGATCGCTCACACGGCGGCCAAGGTCTGCTGCACCCGCAAGACCATTCCCGGCCTTCGCGCGTTGGAGAAATACGCCGTTCGCCTGGGCGGCGGCTCCAATCATCGCTACGGCCTCGATGACGCGGTGCTGATCAAGGACAACCATATCGCCGTCTCCGGCGGCGTCGCGGGCGCCATCCGCGCGGCCCGCGCCTATTGCGGCCACCTGGTCAAGGTCGAGGTCGAGGTGGACGGGCTGGCACAGATGCGCGAGGCACTGACGGCCGCGCCCGACGTCATCCTGCTCGACAACATGGGTCCGGACCTCCTGCGCGAGGCGGTGGCTCTCAATGCCGGACATTGGCGGCTGGATGCCGCCGCCTATCCCGGCGATCCGAGCCGGACGCGGCTGGAGGCATCTGGCAATGTCAGGATCGAGACGATCCGGGCAATCGCCGAGACCGGCGTCGATTACATCTCGACGTCGAAGGTCACCATGGCGGCGCCGACGCTCGACATCGGGCTGGACATTTCGATCTGACGTTGACGGCCAACGGGCTTCCCGGAATTGCCGCGGAACGAGATGGGCAACCGCGCGTTGCCCCTCAAACCGACAGCGAGGAAGGATCGATGATGACCAGGGTGATATTCGCGCTCGCCGCTACGGTGGGGCTGGCGGCCGCTGCCTCGGCGCAACAATCGTCGCAGACAGCGACGGCGGAATTCGTCGGCAAGGATGGCACGGATACCGGACGGGCCACGTTGACGTCCGGCGGCAAGGGTGTGCTGATCGAGATGGAAGTCAGCGGCCTTCCCAAGGATACATGGGTGGCGTTCCACGTTCACGAAATGGGACGATGTGACGTGGCGGACGGTTTCGAATCCGCCGGCAAGCATTTCGTCGACGGAAACGAGGGCGCCGAGCACGGCTTTCTTGCCGCACACGGGCCGCATGCCGGTGACATGCCCAACCAATATGTGAGTGCGGACGGTGTGCTGCGTGCGCAGATTTTCAACAGCTTCGTCTCCCTCGACGACAAGGGGACGGCGATTCGCGGCCGCGCTCTGGTTGTCCATGCGCGCTCGGACGACAATCGCAGCCAGCCCGCCGGAGATGCCGGCGACCGGCTCGCCTGCGCCGTCATTAAATAGGAATTACCTTCCGCCGACCTTTAGACCGGGCGCTGGGCGCTCGTCGAGAATCTGCCGGCGGAAGCGAAAGAGCGCGGCCGGCCGGCCGCCGGTGGAGGCAAGGGTGCCTCCCGTCGGCTCGACGAGTTCCGCCCCCTCGACCAGCCGGCGGAAATTCTGCTTGTGCAGGTGCCGGCCGGAGATCGCCTCGACCGTCGCCTGAAGGTCGGTAAGGGTGAATTCCGGCGGCATCAACTCGAAGACCACCGGACGGTATTTGATCTTGCCCCGCAGCCGGGCGACAGCGGTCGCGACGATGCGGCGATGGTCGTGCTGCATCGCCAGCCCGGCGGCTGGTTTCTCCGACACACGGCAATGGCCGTCGATCTCCGCCTCACGCACCAGGCCGGCTTCGTAGAGCAGTTCGTAGCGCTCCAGCACGCGCTCCTCGTCCCATGGGAAATCGTCGAGGCCGAAGGCCAGCCGCACCCGCGACCGGCGCTGCGCAGCCGCGGCCGATCTCTCGTCGCCGTCAGGTCCGGCCTCCCAGCGGGCGAGTGCAGGCAGGATCGTCTGGTCGAGTAGCTGAGGTCGTCCCTGTCGCCAGTCTTCCCAGGGCAGGTATCCGTACCAGTCCCGCCAATGGGCGCCGGCCTCCGCCAGTCTCTCGTTGTTTTCAGCATCGGTGCGTGTCAGCGCCAGATAGCCGACGGAGACCATGTGCTTGCCTTCTTCACCCGGCAGGCGCTGGCGACCGCGGTCGCCGAAGGTGTAGAGCTGCTCGATATAGCCGAGCTTGAGCGCCGTTCGCTTTTCGACGCGGTCGCGCAGGCTCGCCTCGAAGGTGCGGTGGCGGGCTGGATCGAAGGGACCGAAGGGCAGGCTGTCGCGTGCGTCGCCGTCCGTTTCGCTCACCGCGAGAATGCGCGGACTGCGATGGACGACGGCGACGATCACCGCGTTGAGGCCGATCTCGACGGTGTCCGGCACCCCCTCAGCCCGCATGACGGCGATTTTCCGGGAGGAGAGATAGCAGGAAGGGAGCATTGCCGTCGGCATCCGCACCGCGGCCGATCGCCCGCACCGCGGCGACGAGCCTTCCTTTTCGCGACAGCGCATCATCTCCGATCTCGATGATGCGTGCATTCGGCGTGGCGAAGGGCGAGGCGAGCCGCAGGCGTCGGGCCAGCGCGTCGTCGTCCTGGTCCGGCTCGACGGCGAGCGCCGCGATCAGCGCCGCGGCGGGCGACCGCGAGACGCCCATCCAGCAATGGACGAGCAGCGGCCGCGAGCGGTCCCACTTGCGGGCGAAATCGATAATCTGTGCGACATGCATTTCCTGGGGCGCGATCAGTTCGCCCGTTCCCGCAAAGCTGATGTCGTTGACGCCGATCGTCAGATGCTTGTCTCGATCGATAATGCCGGGGCGGTGAAAATCCTGTCCCTTGGCCACCAGGCTCAGCATTTCGCGGCATCCGTGGCGGACAGCCATTTCGGCGATACGGCCGAGCGGAGAGACGATGATGCCTGCCATCTCAGGCCTCCTGGCTCAACTTGGCGCGCTCCGCCTCGAGAAACGTAAAGCGCTCGGCGAAAAGCCGTTGCGCATCGACCGCTGGCAGGGGGGTGATCAGCAGCGTCTCACGCGTGACCCCGCGCGGCTGGCCGAAGAACTTGCGCGCCTCCTCGGGCGAGAAGCCGGCAAGTTCGGTCGCCTCGAAATAGGCGGCGACGCGATCGGCCTTCTTGATCCGCTCCTTGAGCTCCTTGGGCGTATGCGGAGGCAGGCCGAAGCGCAGATGGACGGCGCTTTCGAGCCGTTTCTCCACCGCCTTGTATCCGCCGCCGACCACCGCCTTGAAGGGCGAGATCATGTCGCCGATCACATATTCGGGCGCATCATGAAGAAGCGCCATCAGGCAGTCGGCCGCGTTGCAACGGTTGGTGCGGCGAAAAATGTCTTCGACCATCAGGCTGTGCTGGGCGACGGAAAAGGCGTGGTCGCCAGTCGTTTGCCCATTCCAGCGAGCCACCCGCGCAAGGCCGTGGGCAATGTCGGAAAGCTCGACGTCGAGTGGCGAGGGATCGAGCAGATCGAGCCTCCGGCCGGAAAGCATCCGCTGCCACGCGCGTGCATTCATCATGCGCTCGCCTCGTCCGCCTCGGCGGGAAAGGCAAGGCCGGTCCAGCCGGGCAATGTCAAGCTAACCGGCACGTCACCGGCGAGAATGGTGTCGCCCTTGGCGATGGCTTCGCCGGCCTTGTCGATGCGGACGATCGCCAGCCCCGCCTTGTCCTGGACGGTCCCAAGCAAGCCGATCGGGCGGCCGCCGATCGAAAGGCTGGTGCCCCTCGGCGGGAGGTCGGCTTGGCCGGAAACGATGACCACACGACGCCGCGCCGTGCCGCGATGCTGCATCCTCGAGACGACCTCCTGGCCGACATAGCAGCCCTTGCGGAAGGAGAGACCGCCGTTCAGATCCATCAGCACGTCATGCGGAAAGGCATCCTGCAGCGCGTAGTCCCGCTCCGAAACGGCGATACCAGCTTCGATCCGCAGCCGGTCGTATTCGGCGACGCTCGCCTCTGCTCCGGCGAGTTCGCGATAGAGGCGGAACACGGACATGCCCGCCTTCTCGAACCGGTGGTCCCGATAGCTGCCCTCGGGCCGTGCCTCCCCGAAGACGACAGTCACCGGGGAGGGTGAGAGGAGAGAGAGTTCCACTGCCGACCTCAGCTTGTACAGGGTCAGCCGCTTCAACAGCGCGTCAGCTTGGTCGCGGGACGTTTCCAACCGTAACGTCCCTTCATCGCGCGAGATCAGGAAGTCGAAAAAGATCTTGCCCTGCGGCGTCAGCAGCGCCCCCGGTCTCACTTCGTCTGCGGCCAGTGCGCCGATGTCGGTCGTCACCAGCCCCTGCAGCAACGCTTCAGCGTCCTTGCCGGAAACGCTGATCAGCGCGCGATCCTCGAGGCGAAGTTTGGGCATGGTTTCGAATCCCGTTCTCTTTGACGAAGAGGTAGGATTTCCGCTGCTGAAGGGCAAGCGCGCAAAGCGGGATGAGGAAAAGTGCGAAGCGGTTTTCCGCCCGCATACCGCGTCCGAATTTAAAAGCGGGATGAGGAAAAGTGCGAAGCGGTTTTCCGCCCGCATCCCGCCTGAAGCCATTGAGAAACGGTCAATCGCCGGCGACGAAGAACTTCCACTGGCCGTCGGGAGCAATCCCGACGCGGTAAAAGTTGTAGTTGCCCAATTCTTCCATGCCGGCGAAATCGCCGGCGGTCACCAGCCGGAAGAGGTCGACCTTCTCCGGAGGGGTCAAGGAAGACAAGGGTTTTTCGGCGAAATAGGGCCAGACATAAGCTTCCTCCGGCGTGCCCTTGTCGGCAAGGACGAAGCCGGTCGACAGAACATCGAGCAGGATCGCAAGAATTTCGACACCGTCCTGGTCGCCGGACAAACCCTTCAAAATTGCGATCGGATCTTCATCGCCGCCGCTGCCGCTGACCTGGGTTTGGGTCGGCCCTTTCCCGAGCAGCGGGCGCAGCCGCTCGATGTCGCCGGAGGCGGCTGCCTCGACGATCAGTTCGCGCATGCGGGCGACCGGTTCAGGAATTTTCGAAACATCGGACAAAACCTCGACCGGCTGGACCACTTCCGGCGCGGCGTCCTTGGTCTCGGTCGCGGCCTTGTCGACCAGCGGATCCGGCATCGGAATTTCAAGCGGCTCTTCCGGTTCGGCTTCGGGCGTCTCGGCCGGTGCCGCGTTCTCCGCGCTGTCGCTCGGAGCGGTGGGGGGAGCGCCATTCAGCTCGCTTAAGGCGAATGCAGCCGGAGCCGCCATCGGGACGTAAGGAACAGCCCCCGCCAGCAACAGCATGACGAGGCGCACCGCTCTGGCACGGCCTGCAAGGATCCGGGTCATGGGCAGTCCTGATGCTATTGGATTGACCGCTGTGGCGAGAACTCTCCGGCGAGCATGCGCTCGCGAAGCGAATTCAGCATGGCCTCGGCGCCGTCTTCGCCATGCAGCCGAATGGTTTCCCGCATGGCCAGCGCTATCGCCGCGTCGGCAATGATTTCCGGCTCGATCCCATCCGCCATGCCGTCCGCCCAGGCTTCGTTCTGGTGTTCCAGAGCCGCCTGCATTTTCTCGTGAACGATCATGTCGTCGATGTCGGTCAGGCTTGGTTCCATCATTCGTTCCATGCGGCTTCCATCACGTGCAGTTGGTCAACCTAGCGCCTCTCCGCTGAACCGCAACTGAACGGGCAGACAGGCCGGCTACTTCTTACCACTCTCTTAACGGACTTTAGCAGCCTTTTCCCGAAACGACACGGGCCGGCGGAAAAAGAGGTTAATATCTCCCTAATTTCCAAAGCGCGCGACGATTTCGGAAGCGAGTGTTGCACCTTCGGCACGGTATCGCTCTTCGGCGAGCGTCGCGGGCTCCGTGCATGCCGTATAGACCGAGGCGAAGGTTCTGTACCCGCGGTTGAAAGCGGCGGTCATGCGCTCGCGCCGCTTCGGCTCGTCGGCAGTCTCCTTGTCGATCAATTCCTGCATAGAGCGTCGCCAGCTGTCTTCCGGCTGGTTGAGGCAGAGATTGCGCAGATAATGGACCGACCCGAGGATCTCCGCCAGACGGACGAGGCGCTGCTCATAGGGCGGCGGCTTGTCTTCGACCGGGGGCGGAGCAGCGGTTTGCGCGTCCTGAGGAGCAGGGGCTGCCTCCTGTGCGGCCGCCCCTGCCGCGATCGCGAGCGCGGTGCCGGCCAGGACAAGTCGGAAGATGAAGGACGCAATGATCATGGGTCCATCAAATCCGAATCGGCGCCGCTTGCAAGGGCGTCGCGGCCCGGGCGGATCGTCGGCCGAATGCCGGCTTTTTCCACACCCAGTTTTTCCACACAATGACGGACGCTCTCCGGAATGGGCAGGGCGAAGATCTCTTCCGGCGTGAACCAGCCGACGTCTGCCGCATCGTCGGCGGCAACGGCGTCGCAATCCGGATCGGCCTCGACCGTAAAGACGGAGAGCAGGAAATGCCGGCTCTCCGGGTGGCTCGGAACGAGGTCATAGGTCTCGAAAAGCACCGGCTCACGGCCGCAGATGCCGGTTTCCTCGGCGAGTTCGCGCAGGGCGGTTTCGGCAGGAGTCTCTCCGGGTTCTGCCCGGCCGCCCGGAAAGGCGTACATGTCGGCGGATGGCGGATTGGCTCGGCGGACGAGCAGATAGCGTCCGTTCCGTTCGATGATGGCGGAGGAGGCGAGCTGGGGCTGGCGTGTCATCGTCAGAGCTGTCTTCATATGTCGTTGACCCATCCTAGTTGAAATGCCACACCCATGTCATGTGCGGACGTTTTGCGCTGACGGCGAGCCCGGAAGAATTGCTGGAACTGTTTGGCCTGCTGAAGGTGGAAGACTTTCCGGCGAGGTTCAACATCGCGCCGACCCAGCCGATTCTCATCGTCGTTGCGTCCGAGCAGCCGGAGCCAGGCAGCAACCTGCCCGACCGCAAGGCCATGCTCGTCCGCTGGGGCTTCACGCCAGGCTGGGTGAAGGATCCGCGCAGCTTTCCCCTGCTCATCAATGCCCGTGCCGAAACCGCGACGGAAAAGGCCGCCTTCCGCGCCGCGATGCGCCACCGCCGCATTCTGGTGCCAGCCTCCGGTTTCTATGAGTGGCATCGTCCACCGAAAGGGAGCCGTGAAGCCCCGCAGGCCTATTGGGTCCGGCCGAAGAAAGGCGGCATCGTCGCCTTCGCCGGTCTCATGGAGACCTGGTCGTCGGCCGATGGATCGGAGGTCGACACGGCCGCCATCCTCACCACCGGCGCGAACAAAACGATCCGGCACATCCACGATCGCATGCCCGTGGTGGTCCCGCCGGAGGAATTTTCCCGCTGGCTGGACTGCAGGACGCAGGAACCGCGCGACATGACCGACCTCATGAGTCCGGCGCCTGAGGATTTCTTCGAAGCGATTCCTATTTCCGACCGCGTCAACAAAGTCGCGAATGCCGGACCCGATCTCCAGGAAGAAGTTAGGCCCGTCGTATCGCGCTCGGCGGTAAGAAATCCTGCCGACGATCGCGATGGAGACAATGGACAGCTGACGCTCTTTTAAAGCGCGCTCCGCCCTGGTAGGGAACGCTTGGCGGGTTTCTTACCGGCAGGTTTGGCTTTGGCCTGTAGCGCGGCGGCGAGTACGGCCTTGAGGCCGACCGGCCGGTATTTCGCCACGAGATCGGCTGCCGCTCGTTTGGAGCCGGGTGTCTTGGCGGGTTTCATTTTCAGGTTCTCCTTGATGCTTCCCTAGATCGGAAACGCTTCGTCTTCGGTTTTGTGCCCGAAAACGACGTTTCTCCTTGTTCCGCGGGAAACAAGCATCCGATGCCGCACGCAGGTGCAGCGCGAATCACGGTTCCCGCCCGATGATCCGGTCGAGCCAAATCGTGACAAATCCATGGCCGCGGTGTTGCGTTGATGCCCACCTTTGCTTGCATGTGGGCTGCCCCTTGACCGGCGCGATGCGACGCGCGATAAGGATCGCCATGAAAACGGTTATCTGCATTATTTGCCGGAAGATTATTCGCTAGCGATCCGCTGGCCTGGCCGTTTTCGTCTCCCGAAATCCAAGATGACAAACGTGCGGGCCGGCCCGGGCGTATAGTGTTACGGTTGCATGCAGTCTTGGAGAATTGGGATGGGCGGAGTGCCGACTTTGAAGCTGTACAACACGCTGACGCGGGAAAAGGCCGATTTCCGGCCGATCGATCCTCAGAACGTCCGCATGTATGTCTGCGGCCCGACCGTCTATGACTATGCCCATATCGGCAATGCGCGGCCGATCATCGTCTTCGACGTGCTGTTCCGATTGCTTCGCCATGTCTACGGCGAAAGCCATATCACCTATGCGCGCAATATCACGGACGTCGACGATAAGATCAATGCTCGCGCCCTGCGCGACTATCCCGGCCTGCCGCTGAACGAAGCGATCCGCCGCGTCACCGAGAAGACCGAGACGCAGTTCCTCGATGATGCCGCTGTGCTCGGCTGCCTCGATCCGACGGTTCAGCCGCGCGCCACCGAGAGCATTCCGCAGATGGTTGAGATCATCGAGAAGCTCCTCGCCAAGGGTCATGCCTATCTGGCGGAGGGCGAGGTGCTCTTCGACACGAAATCGATGCCGGATTATGGCCAGCTTTCCAGGCGCAATCTCGACGAGCAGCAGGCCGGTGCGCGCGTCGCAGTCGAGGCCCATAAGAAAAATCCTGGCGACTTCGTGCTCTGGAAGCTTTCGCAAGAGCATGAGCCTGGCTGGGACAGTCCCTGGGGGCGGGGCCGGCCCGGCTGGCACATCGAATGCTCGGCGATGAGCGGCCGCTATCTTGGCGACGTGTTCGACATTCACGGAGGCGGGCTCGACCTGATCTTTCCGCATCATGAGAACGAGATCGCCCAGTCGCGCTGCGCCCACGGCACGGACGTCATGGCCAATGTGTGGATGCACAACGGCTTCCTGCAGGTCGAAGGCCGCAAGATGTCGAAGTCCGAGGGCAATTTCGTCACCATCTACGAGCTCCTCCACACGGAGACGTTCGGCGGCCGCAAATGGCCGGGCGAAGTGCTGAGGCTCGCAATGCTGATGACGCACTACCGCGAGCCGATCGACTTCTCCATCAAGCGGCTGGAGGAAGCCGAGCACCTGCTCTCCAGATGGCCCGCGCCTGGTGAGGCGACGGGCGAGGCGGATCCCTCGGTCGTGGCTGCCTTGGCGGACGACCTCAACACCGTCGCGGCGATCCAGGCTCTGCATGCCCTGGCGCAGAAGGCGTCAGCGGATGCGCAATATCTCGGCGTCTTCGCCGCAAGCGCGGCGCTGATCGGCCTCCTACCGAAGGAGATCGAGCTCGATGAGGCGGTCGTGCAGGAGATCGACGGCCGTGTGCGAGCTCGGCTCGAACTCCTGAAGGCGAAGAACTATGCCGAAGCGGATGCGATCCGCGCCGATCTCCTGGCCCGCGGCGTCCAGCTCAAGGACGGGAAGGATCCGGAAACCGGGGAACGGGTGACCACCTGGGAAGTGAAACGATCGCAGGTCTGACCGTTGCCCGGCACCTGCGGACGAGGAGGAAGACATGGCTGACGATATCCATACCGGCGGATGCCAATGTGGTGCGGTCCGCTTCCGCGTCGAGGGCAAGCTCGGCGATGCCTCGGTTTGCCACTGCCGCATGTGCCAGAAGGCGAGCGGCAACTTCTATCTGCCGCTCGTTTCGGTGCGCGGGACGAAAGTCGCCTGGACACGCGGGCAGCGCAGGCGCTTCCAATCGTCCAACGCGGTATGGCGCGGCTTCTGCGGCGATTGCGGCACGCCGCTCACCTTCGAGGCGCCGGACGGCATGGCGCTGGCGATTGCCGCATTTGACAGGCCCGAAGGCATCACGCCGACCATTCAGTGGGGTACAGAGGCGAAATTGCCCTATGTCGATCACGTGCCGACCCTTCCCGGCGAGGAGACGATGGCCGACCTCGACCAGGCTTCTTATCTGGCCGATCTTGTTTCCTATCAGCATCCCGATCACGACACCGAAATCTGGGCCCCGGAGGAGAGACGATGAGTGACGCCACGCGAAGTGGAGGCTGCCAGTGCGGTTCGGTCCGTTTCCGCATCCGCGGCGAACTCGGACGCCCGTCGATTTGTCATTGCCGGATGTGCCAGAAGCAGTTCGGTTCGTTCTTTTCAGCCTTGGTGACGGCGCCCAAGGACGGCGTCGAATGGACGCGCGACGAGCCGAGCTATTTTCAATCCTCCGTCAACATCGACCGCGGCTTCTGCCCGAAATGCGGGACGCCTCTCACCTATCGCCATCCCGGCGGCCTGGAAATCGCGATCGGCGCCTTTGACGACCGCTCCGATCTCGCGCCGAGGATCCAGGTCAACTACCAGGCCCGCCTGCCTTGGGTCGAAACCATCTTCGACCAGCCGGTCCATGATGATCAGGACTATTATTCGCGGCAGGAACAGATCATTTCCTTCCAGCATCCCGATCATGAGACGGACCAGTGGCCGCGGGCAGGGCACTGGGCATGATGATCCGGCGCATCTTCACCGGTGGCTGCCAATGCGGCCAGGTTCGTTACCGTGCCGAGGGCACGCTCGACGACCCGCATATCTGTCACTGCCGCATGTGCCAGAAGGCGGCTGGCAACTATTTCCTGCCGCTTGCCAATATCGCGCGCCAGGATTTCAGCATCACGCGCGGCCAGCCTTCCTGGTTCCGCTCCTCCGACCTGGTGCGGCGCGGTTTCTGCCGCAATTGCGGGACGCCGCTGTTCTACGACATGCCGGACGCGGGCTTCCTGAACATCGCGCTGGGCTCGCTCGACGATCCCGACGACGTCCAGCCCATTTATCAGTCCGGCGTCGAGTCGCGCATGATGTGGTTTGCGCACCTGCCAAAACTTCCCGAAAGGGACACGGACGACGGCAGCGCAGAGGCCGTCGCGCGCCATCTGCGCGTGCTCGGATCGAACCGCCAGCACCCCGACTTCGACACCGTCCACTGGCCACCCGAGGAAGACCTGCTGTGAGTGCTGCGCTCAGAACTCTCTATCCGGAAATCGAGCCCTATGCCTCGGGTCATATCGAGGTCGGCGACGGCCATGTGATCTACTGGGAAAGGGTGGGCACGCCCGGCGCGAAGCCGGCCGTCTTCCTGCATGGCGGTCCCGGCGGTACGATTTCGCCGAACCATCGCCGCCTCTTCGATCCGGCGCTCTACGATGTCACGCTGTTCGACCAGCGCGGCTGCGGCAAGTCGACCCCGCATGCCGAGATCGAGGCCAATACCACCTGGCATCTCGTCGCCGATATCGAGCGGCTGCGGGAAATGGCCGGTGCCGAAAAATGGCTGGTCTTCGGCGGCTCCTGGGGTTCGACGCTGGCCCTCGCCTATGCCGAAAAGTTTCCCGAGCGCGTCTCCGAGCTGGTCGTCCGGGGCGTCTATATGCTCACTCGGGCCGAACTCGACTGGTACTATCAATTCGGCGTTTCGGAGATGTTTCCGGACAAGTGGGAACGCTTCATCGCCCCGATCCCGCCGGAAGAGCGGCACGAGATGATGCGCGCCTATCATCGCCGCCTGACGAGCGACGATCGCGCGACGCGGCTCGCCGCGGCCAAGGCCTGGAGCATCTGGGAAGGCGAGACGATCACGCTTCTGCCGGAGCCGGCGACCAGCAACCGCTTCGAGGAAGAGGAGTTTGCCGATGCCTTTGCGCGGATTGAGAACCATTTCTTCGTCAATGCCGGCTGGCTCGAGGAAGGCCAATTGCTGCGCCACGCCTATAGGCTCCACGGCATTCCCGGGGTGATCGTCCACGGCCGTTACGACATGCCGTGTCCGGCCAGATACGCCTGGCTGCTTCACAAGGCCTGGCCGGAGGCAGAATTCCATCTGATCGAGGGCGCGGGCCATGCCTATTCCGAGCCGGGCATTCTCGATCGCCTGATCCGCGCGACCGACAAATTCGCCGGGAAGACCGAATAGCGGGATGACCACGACCCGCAATGATTTCCAGACTCGCATTTTGGACCGAGCCATGACCAAGGAACGCATCTATCTCTTCGACACGACGCTTCGCGACGGGCAGCAGACGCCCGGCATCGACTTTTCCGTCGAGGACAAGATCGCCATTGCCGCCATGCTCGACGGATTCGGCATGGACTATGTCGAGGGCGGATATCCAGGGGCAAATCCGACCGACACGGAGTTCTTCACGAGAAAGCGCACGCAGCAGGCCGCCTTCGTCGCCTTCGGCATGACCAAGCGTGCGGGCGTCTCCGCCTCCAACGACCCGGGCCTCAATGCGCTGCTGGCGGCGAAAAGCGATGCCATCTGTCTCGTCGCCAAGAGCTGGGACTACCATGTCGAGGTGGCGCTCGGCTGTTCCAACGAGGAGAACATCGAGAATATCCGCGCCTCCGTCGATGCTGTGGTCGCCTCCGGCCGCGAGGCGATGGTCGACTGCGAGCATTTCTTCGACGGCTACAAAGCGAATCCGGCCTATGCGATCGCCTGTGCGAGAACGGCGCTGGAGGCCGGGGCGCGCTGGGTGGTGCTCTGCGACACCAATGGCGGGACGCAGCCGCCGGAAATCCGTGAGATCGTTTCGGCCGTGATCGCCGCGGGGGTGCCGGGCGCCAATCTCGGCATCCACGCCCACAACGATACCGGCCAGGCGGTGGCCAACTCGCTCGCCGCGGTCGAAACCGGCGTGCGGCAGATACAGGGCACGCTGAACGGCATCGGCGAGCGCTGCGGCAACGCCAATCTGGTGACGCTGATTGCGACGCTTGCGCTGAAGGAAACCTACTCGGATCGCTTCGAGACCGGCATCGATGCCGACAAGCTGCAGGAACTGACGACGCTTGCGCATGCCTTCGACGAGCTCCTCAACCGTTCGCCCGACCCGCAGGCGCCCTATGTCGGCGCTTCGGCCTTCGCCACCAAGGCGGGGATCCACGCTTCGGCGCTCCTGAAGGACCCACGCACCTACGAGCATGTCGCGCCCGAGTCGGTCGGCAACCTGCGCAAGGTCATGGTCTCCGACCAGGGCGGCAAGGCGAACTTCATCAATGCGCTGAAGCGGCGCGGCATCACTGTCGCCAAGGACGATCCGCGGCTCGACAAGCTGATAGAAATCGTCAAGGAGCGCGAGGCGACGGGCTATGCCTATGAGGGCGCCGATGCGAGCTTTACGCTGCTCGCCAGCCGCATTCTCGGCACCGTGCCGGATTTCTTCCACGTCGAGAGCTTCCGGGTGATGGTCGAGCGCCGCTTCGATGCGAACGGCAATCTGAAGACCGTGTCGGAGGCCGTGGTCAAGGTCATCGTCGACGGGGAAGTGATGATGTCGGTCGCCGAGGGACACGGCCCTGTCAATGCACTCGACCTTGCTCTTCGCAAGGACCTCGGCAAATTCCAGTCCGAGATCGCCGATCTCGAACTCGCCGACTACAAGGTGCGAATCCTGAACGGCGGCACCGGGGCGGTCACCCGAGTGCTGATCGAATCGACGGACCGCACCGGTGCGCGCTGGTGGACCGTCGGCGTTTCCGACAACATCATCGACGCCTCCTTCCAGGCGCTGATGGACAGTATCGTCTACAAGCTGCTGAAGAACCGCGACCGGGTCGGGCTGATCGCGGCGGAATAGCGTCGCCCCACCTTCAATCGCGTTCACGCATCGGTTCACGGAAATGAATTGGTGCATCACCGTTCGTTGGAGTAGGACGCAGGAAGGAGAGACGGCCGATCTCCGCTGTTGCTTGGTCGTCGATTGGCACCGGAGTCGCATTGCTCCGGTCGAGTTTTCAGGATCAGGATCATGGCAGAGCCGAATGCGAAGCAGCCCGCCGAGAATACCGATTCCGCGAGAGGCTTCGCCTTCGCGCTGACGGCCTATCTGCTCTGGGGTTTTCTTCCCTTCTTCATGAAGGCGGTAGCGCACATCCCTGCGCCCGAAGTCGTCGCCCACCGCATCGTCTGGTCGGTGCCGCTCGCCGGCCTCGTGCTTCTGTGGCTTGGCCGCACGCAGGAGATCAAAACTGCGCTACGCTCGCCGCGCATGCTCAAAATGGCGACGCTGACGGCCGCCCTCATCACCGTCAACTGGGGCATCTATGTCTGGGCGATCGGTGCCGGCCGGGCGATCGAGACGGCACTCGGCTATTACATCAACCCGCTGTTTTCGATTTTCCTTGGTGCGCTGCTGCTCAAGGAACGTCCGAATCCGGCGCAGATGGTGGCGATCGGGCTCGCCGCGCTTGCGGTCGCCGTGCTCGCCTTCGACGCCGGCGGCCTGCCCTGGGTGTCGATCGGACTCTGCATCTCCTGGGGCTTCTACGCCTTCTTCCGCAAGACGCTGCCAATCGGACCGAACCAGGGCTTCTTCCTCGAAGTGCTGCTGCTCAGCATCCCGGCGGTCGGCTACATCATCTGGCTCGAGGCGACAGGGCAGGGGCATTTCGGCGATACGACCATGGCCGACGTCGTCCTCTTGCTGTCCTGCGGTCTGGTCACCGCCGTGCCCCTGATGATCTATGCCAATGGTGCCAAGCTCCTCAGGCTCTCGACCATCGGCATCATGCAATATATCGCCCCGACGATGATCTTCGTGATCGCCGTCTTCGTGTTCCACGAACCCTTCGGCGTTGCGAAGATCATCGCCTTTGCGCTGATCTGGGCGGCCCTCTTCATCTATTCGGGAGCGATGCTGGCCGAAAGCAGGGCGCGTCGCGCCGCACAGCCGACCCCGGCGGAATAGCTCAGAGTCTGGAGATGATCTCGCTTTCGCCCTCGCGACCGTTCGCGGCGGCGGTGGCCAGGATGCCGGGCACGATGTCTGCGACCCGATCGATCACCAGCGGCTGAACCAGGTGGGCCGTGTGGACGAAGCCCTGCTCGCGCATGTGCGTCAGCAGTTCGAGCATCGGCGCCCAGAAGCCGTTGATATTGCCGAACACCATCGGCTTGCGGTGGCGGCCGAGCTGTGCCCAGGTCATGATCTCGACGATCTCCTCGAGCGTGCCGATGCCGCCGGGCAGCGCTATGAAGGCGTCGGCGCGCTCGAACATCGTGTGCTTGCGCTCGTGCATGTCCCCGGTGACGATCAGCTCGTTGAGCTGGCCGAGCGAGTGGCGAGTCGCCTCCTTGTCCATCAGGAACTCGGGAATGATGCCGGTGACGTGACCCCCGGCCGAAAGTACGCCGCTCGCCACGGCACCCATGATGCCGCGCGTGCCGCCGCCATAGACGAGCTGCAGGCCGTGATCGGCAATCGATTTGCCAAGAAGGCGCCCCGCCTCGATATGTGCGGGATCGCGTCCAGGCTGCGAACCGCAATAGACGCAGACGGATCGAATCGGGGTAGGCTGGTTGCTCATGGGGGCAAAAAGACATTGCAGCGCAGCACCGGTCAAGAAAAATGCGCGAAAACTTTTCGCGCAGTTTCTCGCGGGCGCAGTCGAAGCTTGTGCTTAACTACAGGAAACGTTAGCAATTTCAGCATTACATTGAAGAATTCGGACGTGCGCCCGCCGTTGCGCTATAATATGTCAATGGCTTGCGCTTCGTAAGTCGACGAAGGGGCATGTGCGGAGCAGCGCTCCGCTCCCGTGGAGAGTGGCATGATCAAGAACAAGGCCAGCTGGGTGGCCCTCGGTGTGCTGGCGATTGCGACCGCCTTGATGGTTTTCGTGGTCCAACCGAACCTCGATTTGAATGACGATGACAAGGATCAGGCCGCGCTACCGGCGGCTACCGGGACGGAGATCGCAGGGGTTGCGCCCGCCGCCAAGATTGACGGCGCCCCGGGCGCGGCACGAGACGCGGCCAAGGAACAGGTGGCCGCCACCGCCGGCGGCACTGCTCCCGGTGCTGCCGATTTGACCGTTCCGGGCTTCGATCTTCTCCGTGTTGAGCCCGACGGGTCGACCGTCGTCGCGGGCCGCGCCCAGCCGGGCACGAAGCTCGAAATTCTGAGCGGCAACACCGTTGTCGGTACGGCCGATGTCAATGCCGCCGGGGATTTCGCCGCAGTCTTCGATAAGCCGCTCGCTGCAGGTGACCACCAGTTGACGCTTCGAAGCGTCGGCACAGGCGGCGCCAGCAAGATCTCGGAAGAGGTTGCAACCGTTTCCGTGCCGAAGGAGCCGGGCGGACAGTTGCTGGCGATGGTATCGAAACCGGGTGAGGCGAGCCGGCTGATCACCACGCCGACGGCCGAAGCCAAGCCGACCGAGACTGCCGCCGCGCCCGCCACGCAGAACGGCGCGACGGAGGCGGTGCCGGCGACGCCGGCCCCTTCCAATACCGTGCCGGGGCTGCAGGTGACGGCCGTGGAGATCGAGGGCGGGAAGATGTTCGTTGCCGGCAACGCGAAGCCCGGAGCGCTGGTACGCATCTACGCCGACGACACGCTCGTCGGCGAGATGAAGGCAGATGACAAGGGGCATTTCGTCGTCGACGGTTTGGTCGATCTCGCCGTCGGCAGTCACATCATCCGTGCGGATATGATGAGCGAGGACGCCACCAAGGTGGCGATGCGCGCCTCGGTCCCCTTCGACAGGCCGTCCGGCACGCAGGTTGCCGCGATCGCCGGTTCCTCCTCGGAACACGCCGCCCCAGGTCTCGATGGCCTGAGGACGGAGGCAGGCAAGGCGCTCACCCTGCTGAAGGGGCTCTTCGCCGATGGCAAGCAGCCCTCCGCCGAGCAACTCGCCGCTGCTCGTTCGGCCACCGAATTTGCGCTGAAGTCGCTCTCCGAATTCAAGCCGGCCGACAGTGCGGACGCGGCCCAGACAGCGGCGGCGGCCGAGGCTTCGAAGGCAGCCGCCGAGGCCCTGAAGCTTCTGCGCAACTCGCCGCAGGACCCGGCAGGCATCGTCGCGACGCTTGGCAAGGTCGAGGGCGTCATCGGACCTGCCCTGCCGCAACGGGCGGCTGGGACCGGACTCGTGGCTGCCGCCAAGCCCCAGGCGGCGGCGAGTGACACGGTGGAGCCGGCGAAGCCCGAGAGCGCGGCGAAGGCCGCAACTCCGCCGGCCAGCGAGCAGGTCGCCGCGTCCTCACCGGCTGAGGCGCAGCCCGCGACGATCGAGCAGCCGCCGCTCAAGGAAAGCAAGGAATCGGTGATCATCCGCCGCGGCGATACGCTCTGGCAGATTTCGCGCCGCGTCTATGGCGCGGGGGTTCGCTACACGACGATCTATCTCGCCAACCGCGAACAGATCGACAATCCCGATCTGATCCGCCCCGGACAGGTGTTCGGGGTGCCCAATGAGGCGCTCTCCGACGACGAGTCGCGCGAGATGCATCGCAAGCGCGTGAGGCGCGAATAATAATCCGTCTTCCAACCGCAGTTCCATTGCGATCGTGCCGGGGTGGACCTATCTGTAGAGAAGGCGGCGTCTTCAAGGACGCCGCTTTTCATTGATCGGTCAGGGTCGCGGATGAGCTCGCGCGGTATCCTGACCCTTCGGTTCACGTCGGGGGTCGCGCGCATTCGGCATCGCCGCGATCCGGAAGCATCGGAAGCAGATACATTTGACACCTACGCGCCAGAAGAAGACGGTTTCCGCCGATGCCGCCAATCCATTGGCTACGATCGCCAATCTCTGGCCTTATATGTGGCCGGCCGACCGTCCCGATCTCAAGTTGCGCGTTGTCTGGGCGACGATCATTCTCGTCGCCGCCAAGATTGTCCTCGTCCTCGTTCCCTATTTCTTCAAGTGGGCGACCGATGCGCTGAACAACAAGCCTGATGCGCTCGGCTTCCTGCCGCAATTCCTGACCGGCGCCGTCATGCTGGTGCTCGCCTACAATCTGGCGCGCCTGCTGCAATCCGGCCTCAACCAATTGCGTGATGCCCTTTTTGCAAGTGTCGGCCAGCACGCCGTTCGGCAGCTGGCTTACAGAACCTTCGTTCATATGCATCAGCTGTCGCTGCGCTTCCATCTGGAGCGGCGCACCGGCGGGCTGTCGCGCATCATCGAGCGCGGCACCAAGGGCATCGAGACGATCGTTCGCTTCACGATCCTGAACAGCGTTCCGACATTGATCGAATTTCTGCTGACCGCAGTGATCTTCTGGTGGGGCTACGGCTTCAGCTATCTCGTCGTCACCGCCGTCACCGTCTGGTTGTATATCTGGTTCACCGTGCGCGCCAGCGACTGGCGTATCGCCATTCGCCGGTCGATGAACGACAGCGACACCGAGGCCAACACCAAGGCGATCGATTCGCTGCTCAATTTCGAAACGGTCAAATATTTCGGCAATGAAGACATGGAGGCGAAGCGTTTCGACAAGTCGATGGAGCGCTACGAACGCGCCGCCACCCAGGTCTGGACCTCCCTCGGCTGGCTGAACTTCGGCCAGGCCGTTATTTTCGGGGCCGGCACGGCCGTGATGATGACGATCTCGGCGCTTGCCGTGAGAAACGGCGAGCAGACCATCGGCGACTTCGTCTTCATCAATGCGATGCTGATCCAGCTTGCCATTCCGCTGAACTTCATCGGCTTCGTCTATCGCGAAATCCGCCAGGGACTGACGGACATCGAACACATGTTCGATCTCCTCGACGTTGAAGCGGAAGTGGTCGATCGGCCGGATGCGAAGGAGCTCGCGATCGGGCGCGGCGCAATCGCCTTCAAGGACGTGCATTTCGCCTATGATCCGGCCCGTCCCATTCTCAAGGGAATTTCCTTCGAGGTGCCCGCCGGCAAGACGGTGGCGGTCGTCGGTCCGTCCGGGGCCGGCAAGTCCACTTTGTCGCGGCTGCTCTATCGCTTCTACGACGTTCAGCGGGGGTCGATCACCGTCGACGGCCAGGATGTGCGAAAGGTCACCCAGAAAAGCCTGCGCACGGCGATCGGCATGGTTCCGCAGGATACGGTGCTCTTCAACGACACGATCGCCTACAACATTCGCTACGGCCGAGTGGCGGCCTCGGATGCCGAAGTCGAGGCGGCGGCCGAAGCGGCGCAGATCGCCGGTTTCATCCGCGGCTTGCCGGAAGGCTACCGGGCGATGGTCGGCGAGCGCGGGCTGAAGCTTTCGGGCGGCGAGAAGCAGCGCGTCGCGATCGCGCGGACGATCCTCAAGGCGCCGCCGATCCTGATCCTCGACGAGGCGACCTCCGCCCTCGACACCAAGACGGAGCAGGAAATCCAGGCGGCCCTCGATATCGTGTCGCGCAATCGCACCACGCTGGTGATCGCCCATCGCCTGTCGACAGTCATCAACGCCGACGAGATCATCGTGCTCAAGGACGGCGTCATCGCCGAACGGGGCACGCACGGCGAATTGATCGACCGTGACGGCCTCTATGCCTCGATGTGGAGCCGTCAGCGCGAGGCTACGCAGGCGGAGGAGCAGTTGAAGCGAGTGCGCGAGCGAGACGATCTCGGCATCGTCGACCGCGGCGCGCCGGCGGCTTGAGCAGGGTCGCTTCGGTGGCGGTGAAGCAACCGCGGTTTGCCGTTCGCCGTTGCCGGGTGTGCGAAATCGCGCTAGTTCACGTTCCGCGTCATAGCTGGAGTAAGTTGATGAGCTTGGTTGAAACGGTCCGCAACACGCTGGTCCCGGTGCACAAGGAAGGTTATCGCTTCATCGCGATCTTCTTCGTCGTTTCCCTGATCCTTGGTTTCCTGTGGGAGCCGCTGATGTGGATCGGCTTTCTGTTGACCGCCTGGTGCGCCTATTTCTTCCGCGATCCGGAGCGCATGACGCCGATCGACGAGGATCTCGTCATCAGCCCGGCCGACGGGCGCGTATCGTCGATCGCCACCGTCGTCCCGCCGGAAGAACTCGGTCTCGGCGCTGAGCCGATGCTGCGCATTACCGTGTTCATGAACGTCTTCGACTGCCACGTGAACCGCGCGCCGATGAGCGGTACGGTGAGGAGAATTGCCTATCGGGCCGGAAGTTTCCTGAATGCCGAGCTCGACAAGGCGAGCCTGGACAACGAACGCAACGGCCTTGTCGTCGAAACGAGCCACGGCGCCATCGGCGTCGTCCAGATCGCCGGCCTGGTGGCGCGGCGCATCCTGTGCTGGACCACGGAGAATGCCTCGCTGGAAAGCGGCGAACGCTTTGGCCTCATCCGGTTTGGCTCGCGCCTCGACGTCTTCCTGCCGGAAGGCGCGCAGCCGCGCGTCAGTCTCGGTCAGAAAACTATCGGCGGAGAGACCGTGATCGCCGAATTCGGCTCGTCGAAGGGGCCGGTCATCAGCCGACGCGCGTGAGGAACCGACATGGAAAATCCCCGGCAGGAAGAAACGGCCGAGATCCCCGAAGTGGCGGTCGACACGAACGACGGGCATGACAAGGCCCGTGGCCCGCGGCTGCGGGAAATCCCGCTGCGCCTGATGGTGCCGAATACGATCACCGTCCTGGCGATTTGTGCGGGCCTCTCCGGCATCCGCCTGGCCTTCGAAAATCGCTTCGAGCTCGCCGTCGCGATGGTCCTGCTTGCAGCGTTCCTGGATGGCATCGACGGGCGCGTGGCGCGGCTGCTGAAGGCGACGTCGAGCTTCGGAGTGCAGATGGATTCGCTCGCCGATATCATTAATTTCGGCGTCGCCCCGGCTCTTGTGCTTTACGTCTTCCTGCTGGACCAGGCGCGCTCGGTCGGCTGGATCGCGGCGCTGATCTATGCGATTGCGGTCGGCTTGAGACTTGCCCGCTTCAACGTCATGGCCGAGCGCCCCGTCAAGGCGGCCTGGCAGTCGGAATATTTCGTCGGCGTGCCGGCTCCGGCCGGCGCCATGCTGGTGCTGCTGCCGGTCTATATCGGTCTCCTGGGGCTGGCGCCCGGCAGGATCTTCGCCTTGATCGCGGCGTTCTATACCGTCCTGATCGCCTTCCTGCTGGTCAGCCGCCTGCCGGTCTGGTCCGGCAAGTCCGAAAACCGCGTTCGCCGTGATCTGGTGCTTCCGGCCATTCTGGTCGTCGTCCTCTACGTCGCGACGCTGATGACCTACACCTGGGAGACCATGGTCGTGACGGCAGTCGGCTATTTGCTGACCCTGCCGTTCGGCGCCCGCTCCTGGCAGAGGAAATATGGCGACTGGCCTGCCGGCCAGGGAAATGATGGCCTGCCAGGGGACACCGACTGACCACAAACGCGTTGCTAAGAAAAAGCCACCGCGAGACATCGCGGTGGCTTTTTTGTGGGACATGCGCAGAAACCGATCCGATTACTCCGGCAGGCGGTAGTCGACGATCTTCTTTTCTCGGACGATGAAGAGCTTGCCGGTTTCGGTCTGATCCCGTCCGAAGAGGGGCATCAGCGCGGCGGCGACCTCGGAGGGGTGCGGCACTGTCGCGGGATCCTCGCCGGGCACGGCCTGGGCCCGCATCGCGGTGCGTGTCGCACCCGGATCGACGCTGAGGATGCGGAGCGGCAGGCGCTGCGTCTCATAGGCCCAGGTGCGCGCCAGCGCCTCGACTGCTGCCTTGGAGGCGGAGTAGGGGCCCCAAAAGGGCTTGCACTTGTGCGCAGCACTTGAGGACAGGATGAGCGCGCGACCGGCATCCGATTTGACGAGCAGGGGCTCGAGTGAGCGGATCAGCCGCCAGGTGGCGGTGACGTTGATCGTCATCACCTTTTCGAAGACCTTGGCCTCGACATGGCCGATCGGCGAGATCGTGCCGAGCACGCCGGCATTGGCAACCAGGATGTCGAGCTTGCCCCAGCGTTCGTTGATGGCGCCGCCGAGCTTGTCGATCGCGGCCATGTCGGCAAGGTCGAAGGGGACCAGCGTCGCCGATCCGCCCACCGCCTTGATGGCGTCGTCCAGCTCCTCCAGGCCGCCGACCGTGCGGGCGCAGGCGATGACATGGGCGCCGGCCTTGGCGAGTTCGAGGGCGGTGAAATAGCCGATGCCGCGCGATGCGCCGGTGACGACGGCGATCCGGTCTTTCAGATTGAGCGTCATGTTGTTGTCTGGTTATCCGTTGCTGGCAAGAACCGAAAGTTTGCGGACGTTACTCGCGCCTTCCTGATCGAGCAGGCGGGTCGGATAGTCGCCGGTAAAGTAATGGTCGGTGAACTGCGGCGCCTGCGGATCGCGCGGGGCGCCGCCGACGGCCTGATAGAGACCGTCGATGGACAAGAACTCGAGCGAATCCGCGCCGATGAAGCGGCACATGGAAGCGAGGTCGGCATGCTGGTTGGCCAGCAGCTTGTCGCGGTCGGGCGTGTCGATGCCGTAGAAATCCGGATGGAAGATCATCGGGCTGGCGACGCGGATATGCACTTCGCGTGCGCCGGCCTCGCGGATCATCTGGACGATCTTGACCGACGTCGTCCCACGCACGATGGAATCGTCGACAAGCACGACACGCTTGCCCTTGATCATGGCGCGATTGGCCGAATGCTTCAGCTTGACGCCGAAGGCCCGGATCTGCTGCGTCGGTTCGATGAAGGTCCGTCCGACATAGTGGTTGCGGATGATGCCATATTCGAAGGGAATGCCGCTCTGCTGCGCATAGCCGAGCGCGGCCGGAGTGCCGCCATCCGGCACAGGGACGACGACATCCGCGTCGACGGGCGATTCCTTGGCGAGATTGACGCCCATGTTCTTGCGCGCCACATAGACGCTGCGACCGCCGACAACGGAGTCCGGACGAGCGAAATAGACATATTCGAAGAGGCAGAGACGTTCGGGCCGTGGGGCCTCGGGCTTGCGCGCGTCGATCGAGATCGAACCGTCCGGCTGGATCTCGCAGATGACGACTTCGCCGTTTTCGATGTCGCGGATGTATTTGGCGCCGATGATGTCGAGCGCACAGGTTTCCGAACAGAAGATCGGCTTGCCGTCGAGTTCGCCCATGACGAGCGGCCGGATGCCGATTGGGTCGCGCGCCGCGATCAGCTTGGTGCGCGTCATCGCCAGCATCGAGTAGCCGCCCTCCATCTGGCGAATGGCGTCGATGAAACGATCGGAGGAAGAGCTCTGCTTCGAGCGGGCGATCAAGTGAAGGACGACTTCGGTGTCCGAGGTCGACTGACAGATGGCGCCGTCGGCAATCAGCTGGCGCCGCAGCGTCAGGCCATTGGTGAAGTTGCCGTTATGGGCGATGGCGATGCCGCCGACTTCGAGTTCGGCAAAGAGCGGCTGGACGTTGCGCAGCGCCACTTCGCCGGTTGTCGAGTAGCGCGTATGGCCGATGGAGATATAGCCCGGCAGCTTCGCCAGCGTGGCCGGGTCGGTATAGTGGTCTCCGACGAGGCCCATGCGCTTTTCGGTATAGAACTGCTTGCCGTCGAAGGTGACGATACCGGCGGCTTCCTGGCCGCGATGCTGGAGCGCATGCAGACCAAGTGCCGTCAGGGTGGCTGCATCCGGATGTCCGAGAATGCCGAATACGCCGCATTCCTCATGCAGCGTATCGCCATCGAGTTCGTCGTGGATTTCACTGGATCTGAGATCGGTCATCGCAGTCGCCTTTGCTCCGTGCCGGTGCGCATATCGTGATCAGGCTGCCAGACGTCAAGCGATCTTAGCCGAAATGCCTGGCAAGCGTTATTCCAAATGGACAAAGCCCGCACAGCGGGCTTTGTTGCAAATTTTCTCGTTTCCCCTTAGCCGTTCGTCGCCGGCGCTTCCTCGGCGGGCGACTGTTCGGTGGCGGCCGGCGGCGCATCGCTTTCGCCTTCGCCCGTCGTGTCCTTGCCACGCAGGCGGTCGAGAATCGTGGCATCCGCCTCTTCCGGCAGCAGCGCGACCAGCTTATTGCCGAGATTGTCGAGCAGCGGCTTCGACTTCGCCTGGGTGACCCAGATCGGCTGCTGCGGCGGCGCAACCAGCCAATTGAAGAACAGCATGGCGACGACGACGAGCAGGATGCCGCGCGCCGCACCGAAGAGAAAGCCGAGGGTCCGGTCGAGCGCGCCAATGCGGCTGTCGATGATGAAGTCGGCGATCCGCATGGTGATGAAGGAAATGATGATCAGCGCCACCAGGAAGATCACCGCGGCCGAGCCGATCATCGCGACCGTGTCATTGGTGGTGTATTGCTTGGCATAGGGCAGGAGGTACGGATAGAGGAAATAGGCCGCCGCCGCCGCACCGACCCAGCTCGCGACCGAAAGGACCTCGCGCGAGAAGCCGCGCACCATGGCGAGGATCGCCGAAAACAGTGCGACGCCGAGAACGATACCGTCGAGAATTGTAATGGGCATGTTGTCCTTACTCCGACCCCGTCATCACTCGGGTCCTACCAAGCTTATCCGCCGCAGGCCCCGTCCGCCCGCGCCCGGATCATCTTTCCACCGCTTGTCGACGGCGCCGCCCCAGAAGCGCGTTTCGTCGGCGCCGATCCTTCACTCCGCCTCGTCCGCCTGTTGCAGGGCGCGCCGCGATCCGGCGATGCGCGCAACCAGGTCCGGCAGGCTTTCCATCTCGCTCCAGCGGCCATTGCCGCTCCTCGGCAGGTCGGCTGTTGCAGACGGCAATACGGCCAGCGAGAAACCGAGCTTCTCGGCTTCCTTGAGACGTTGAGCGGTATGCGAAACCGGCCGGACTGCGCCCGACAAGCTGACTTCGCCGAAATAGACGCAATCGGCTGGAAGAGCAAGCCCGGCGAGTGACGAAACCAGTGCGGAAGCGACGGCAAGATCGGCTGCCGGCTCGGAAATCCGGTATCCTCCGGCGACGTTCAAGTAGACGTCGTGCTGCCCGAGGCGGACGCCGCAATGGGCCTCCAGGACCGCGAGGATCATGGAGAGCCGCGCCGAGTCCCAGCCGACGACCGCCCGTCGCGGCGTGCCGAGCGAGGTCGGTGCTACCAGCGCCTGCACCTCGACGAGGAGCGGCCGGGTTCCTTCCATACCGGCAAAAACCGCGGCACCGGGCGATTTCTCGTTGCGTTCGCCGAGGAAGAGCTCGGACGGGTTGGCGACTTCCCGCAGGCCTTGGTCGGACATTTCGAAGACGCCGATCTCGTCGGTCGGACCGAAACGGTTCTTCACCGTCCGGAGGATACGATAGTGGTGGCCGCGGTCGCCCTCGAAATAGAGCACGGCATCGACCATGTGCTCGACGACCCGCGGTCCGGCGATCTGCCCTTCCTTGGTGACATGGCCGACGAGCACGACCGCCGTCCCCGTCTGCTTGGCGAAGCGGATCATCGCCTGAACGCCGGTGCGCACCTGCGTCACCGTTCCGGGGGCGGAATCGACGGTATCGCTCCAAAGCGTCTGGATCGAATCGATGATGACGAGATCCGGGCGCTTGCCCTCGGCAAGCGTCGCTAGGATGTCTTCGACATTGGTCTCGGCGGCGAGCAGCACGTCGCTGTCTGCGGCACCGAGCCGCTGGGCCCGCAGACGTACCTGGGCGACCGCCTCCTCGCCCGAGACATAGATCACCCGATGCTTGCGGCGCGAAAGCGCTGCCGCCGCCTGCATCAGCACGGTCGATTTGCCGATGCCCGGGTCGCCCCCGACGAGCAGCGCCGATCCGCGCACGAAGCCGCCGCCGGTGACGCGGTCGAGCTCGGATATGCCGGTCTCGATGCGCGGCGCGTCCTCGATGTCGCCGGAAAGCGTCGTCAACGCCACCGGCCGTCCCTTCTTGGGGGCGCGCATCGGACCGCCGCCGATGCCTCCCATCGGGTCTTCCTCGACGATGGTATTCCACTCGCCGCATCCGTCGCACTTGCCGACCCATCGGGAGTGCACGGTGCCGCAATTCTGGCAGACGAACTGGGTGCGGGTTTTCGCCATCGGGATCAGCTTTCGGAAAGTTGCAAGAGGAAGGGGCGGTCCGTCTCCGCCTCGGGAGAATCACTTCGAGCGGTCACATAATGACGCGAAATGCCGATTGAAAGGGTGATTTTCGACGCCGCCTGAAACGACGATCAGGCACCGCCGACATAGGTTCGGCAATAGCGGTGTCCGAGGCTCGTCAGCAACTCGTAGCCGATCGTACCGCCGGCCCGCGCAACGTCGTCAATGGCGACGTTCCGGCCGAAAAGCTCGATATAGTCGCCGGCACGCACCGCCCGTTCCGGCAGGTCGGTGACATCGAACAGGCTGAGATCCATCGTGACACGTCCGACATGCGGAACCTTCCTGCCATGCAGGAACCCGCAGGCACCCGACGGCATCGCCTGCCTCATCGTGACCCCGCCTCCGGAAACGGAGCGGTGGTAGCCATCCGCATAGCCGATCGCGACGGTCGCGATCCGGCTGTCACGCATAAAGCGCGCCGAGGCGCCGTAGCTTGCCGTTCCGCCCGAGGGGACGGTGCGCAGTTGCAGGATGCGCGCTTCCGCGGTGACGACTGGCTTCATCGGGTTGACGGCATCGTTGACCGCTTCGCCGCCATAGACCGCGATGCCCGGACGCGTGAGGTCGAAATGGTAGTCTTCGCCGAGGAAAACGCCGCCGGAATTTGCAAGGCTGGCGGGCACGCCTTCAAAGGCCGCCGTCACCTCTCGAAAACGCTGCAGCTGATAGAGGTTCATCGGATGCCTCGGATCATCGCCGCAGGCAAGATGGCTCATCACCAGCACGGGCGAGAAACTCGCCGGGCGCGCTGGATCATGGGCGAGCGCTACGGCCTCCTCGACCGATAGGCCGAGCCGGTTCATGCCGGTATCGACATGGAGGACGCAAGGATGGTCGCCCCGATCGGAAAGCGCCGCCATGAACACGGCAAGCTGCTCCTCCGAGTTGATGATCGGCACGAGGTCATTGGCGAAGAACAGCTCCTCGTTGCCGGGCCACATGCCGGCGAGAATATAGATGCGGGCGTCCGGCAGGAGCGGGCGGAGTTCGGCACCTTCCTCGGCATCCGCGACGAAGAAATCGCGGGCGCCGGCAGCGTAGAGCGTCGGGGCCGCATGCGCGACGCCGATACCATAGGCATTGGCCTTGAGCACGGCGGCGGCACGGGCCTTGCCCGACCGCTCGTTCATCGCCCGCCAATTGTCGGCGAGCGCCGTCAGATCGATGGTGAGCCGGTTCGAGGCAGCGAGGAATTCGGAGCTGTGCATGGGAGAACTCTTGCATGGGCGATATGTGAGCAATACATCCAAGCGCCCGGTGCCGCAAACCTCTTCGGCCTGACTGCCGACCTCGCGAAAGCTGAGCACTTTTGTGCAAGACGAAAAATCTCGGCACCGTTAGGATCGGCCGATGCATACGATTTCCCAGGAAGAGGCCATCGAGGCCATGCCGCTCAAGGGAGCCGAGCACACCCGTTTCTGGCGGGATGCGCGGTTCAAGGGCATGGAATGCCTGAGCGCGACATTCATCACCCACGAGTTCGCGCCGCATGCGCATGACACGTTCAGCATTGGTGCCATCGAAGCGGGTTCGCAGATCAGCACCATCAAAGGCGAGCGTTCGCAGACAGGGCCGGGAGACCTCTACCTGATCAATCCCGACGAAACCCATGACGGGCATCCGGGCAATGACGGCTATCGCTACAGGATGATATACCCGTCCGTGGAGCTGTTCGTCGAAATTCTCGAAGATATCACCGGCCGTCCGTTCCGTGGCACGCCGTGCTTTTCGCGGCAGTGGCTGACGGACCTCGAGCTTGCAGCCGCCTTCCGCCGTGCGCATCAGGTGCTGGAGGGAAAGACGGGGGCGCTCGAGGCGGACGAGGGCATGTTCGGATTTCTGGCGACGCTGTTCGAGCGGCACGGCAGCGCGATCATCGTTCCGGTCCGCACGCGCGAGAGTTCCGCGGTACACCGCGCCCGCGACTATCTTCTCGAGAATTATGCGAGCGACATCGGCCTCGACGAGCTTGCGAACGTCGCCGGCCTCAGCCGCGCCCATCTGATCCGGGCCTTTCGCAAGGAGTTCCACATCACACCGCATGCCTTCCTGACCGACAAGCGGGTGCGCGAGGCAAGGACGCTTCTGCGTCGGGGTTGGTCGCCGGCCGATACGGCCTATCATTGCGGCTTTGCGGACCAGGCGCATTTTACCCGCCACTTCAAGGCGCGCACCGGCGTGACGCCGGGGGCCTTCCGCGCCGGCTGATCACTTTCGTTCAAGACCGGCCGTCGCTGTCCGTTCTATGAACTCTCCGCAAAACAAGGTGGAGATAACGGACGTGAGAAGGGCAGGGATGTCTCAGTTTCTAGGCGGCATGAGGGCGATGGCGCCGCTGACGGTAGCGGTGATGCCGATCGGCCTGGTGTTTGGCGCCGTTGCCGCAAGCAAGGGCCTGAGCAGCCTTGAAGCGACGCTGATGAGCGCCTTCGTCTTTGCCGGCGGGTCGCAATTCGTCGCCATGGACATCTGGACGCATCCGGCCTCCTGGGGCGCGCTCGCCTTTTCGGCGCTGCTCGTCAATATCCGTCACATGCTGATGAGCGCTTCGATCGGCACGAAGATGCCGGCGTTTTCCGGCCCGGCAAAATATGCCGCGATGTTGCTGCTCGCCGATGAAATCTGGGCCATGGCCGAGGTCCGCGCCGGCCAGACGCGGCTGACGCCCACCTGGTATGCGGGCCTTGCCGTGCCGTTCTATTGCGTCTGGGTTCTAACGAGCCTCGCTGGCGCCGCCGCTGGCGCCTTCCTCGGCGACCCGAAGGCGATCGGCCTGGATTTCGCGTTCCCGGCCGTATTTACGGTTCTGGTGATTGGCTTCTGGAAGGGGCGGGACACCGGCGCGGTGCTCTTCGCCAGTGCGGCGGCGGCGGTCCTTGCCCACCAATTCCTGCCCGGCGTCTGGTACATCGCGGCCGGTGCCGCCGCAGGCGTTGCCGCAACGCTCCTCACCGCCAGACACCGGGAGGCCTGCGCATGACGCTCGATCCCAATACGCTCCTCGCCATCGTGGCGATGGCTGCAGCTACGGTGCTGACACGCATTGCCGGTCTTCTCGTCATTCGCTTCGTCGCGATCGGCCCGCAGCAGAAGCGCGCCCTGGAGGCGATTCCTCCCGCCGTGCTCATGGCGGTCATCGCCCCGACGGCGCTCGTGACCGGGCCGGCCGAGACGCTGGCAACGCTTGCGACGGCACTCGCCGCCACGCGACTGCCGCTGCTTGCGGCCGTCGCGATTGGCGTCTTCGTCGTAGCGGTCGCAAGAGCGCTGATCGGGGCGTGAGAGCGAACGTTTTCGGGATTTTCCCCTCATCCGGCCTGCCGGCCACCTTCTCCCCGCAGGCGGGGCGAAGGAGACTCGCGGCGCCCTCTCAGACTTTGCTCCGCCTTGCAGGAGGGGGAGGCTAAGCGGTGCCTCTTGCCCCTTCTCCCCGCGTGCGGGGAGAAGGTCGCGGCAGCGGGATGAGGGGCCAATACGTTCAATGCTCGTATTGCGTGAACGATGAGTCGGCGAGGTCCGAGAAGCGGGTGAATTCCGACTGGAAGGCGAGCTTGACGGTGCCGGTCGGCCCGTGGCGCTGCTTGGCGATGATCACGTCGGCCGTGCCCTTCACCCGCTCCATCTGCATTTTCCACTCTTCGTATTTCGGGTCGAGTTCGTCGCGCGGCTCCATGTTCTTCACATAGTATTCCTCGCGAAACACGAAGAGCACGACGTCGGCGTCCTGCTCGATCGAGCCGGATTCACGCAGGTCGGAGAGTTGCGGGCGCTTGTCCTCGCGGCTTTCCACCGCACGCGACAGCTGTGACAGAGCGATGATCGGTACGTTGAGTTCCTTGCCGAGCGCCTTGAGGCCGGTGGTGATTTCGGTGATCTCCTGCACCCGATTTTCGCCAGACTTCTTCGAGCCGGTCATCAGCTGGACGTAGTCGACCACGAGCACGTCGAGGCCGCGCTGGCGCTTCAGGCGGCGTGCGCGGGCCGCCAGCTGGGCGATCGAGATGCCGCCGGTCTGGTCGATATAGAGCGGCACCTTCTGCATCATCTGCGAGCAGGCGACGAGTTTTTCGAAATCGGCTTCGGAGATATCGCCGCGGCGGATCTTCGAGGACGACACTTCGGTCTGTTCCGAGATGATGCGGGTCGCAAGCTGTTCGGACGACATTTCAAGCGAGTAGAAGCCGACGACGCCGCCGTTTTTCGCCCTGAAGGAGCCGTCCGGCTGCACTTCCGGTTCATAAGACGCGGCAATGTTATAGGCGATGTTGGTGGCAAGCGACGTCTTGCCCATGCCAGGGCGACCGGCGAGGATGATCAGGTCCGAGCGCTGCAGACCGCCCATCTTGCCGTCGAGCGAATGGATGCCAGTGGAGATGCCGGAGAGGTGCCCGTCGCGTTCGAAGGCCTGGCCGGCCATGTCGATGGCGAGCGCCACGGCGTCGTTGAAGGATTGGAAGCCGCCGTCGTAGCGGCCGGTCTCCGCGAGTTCGAAGAGGCGCCGTTCGGCGTCCTCGATCTGGCTCTGCGGCGGCATGTCGAGCGGCGCATCATAGGCGATGTTGACCATGTCCTCGCCGATGGTGATCAGCGAGCGGCGGAGCGCCAGGTCGTAGATTGCCCGGCCGTAATCCTCGGCGTTGATGATCGACACGGCTTCGGCCGCGAGGCGAGCAAGATATTGCGCGACAGTCAGGTCGCCGACCTTCTCGTCGGCCTTGAGGAAGGTCTTGACCGTCACCGGGTTAGCGGTCTTGCCCATGCGGATGATCTCGCCGGCGACCTCGAAGATCTTGCGATGCAGGGGCTCGTAGAGATGCACGGGCTTGAGAAAGTCCGACACGCGATAGAAGGCGTCGTTGTTGACCAGGATCGCGCCAAGCAGCGCCTGCTCGGCTTCCAGATTGTTCGGCGCTTCGCGGTAATGCTGGTCCGCCTGATCCTTGGGCAAGGGAGCGAGCTTTCGCGCTGCGTCGTTCATGGGAGATCCGTATCCGCCTCTATTATCCCGTGTGCCAATCGATTTGCTTCCTCCCTTCCGCCACGTCTAGTGTAGCTGTGCAACAGTGCTGGAGCTTGCGTGTCCGCCTTTGGTTTTTGGCGGTTGTTCACACTGATTCACAGGGGGGCGCGGTGGACCCGAAACATGCCACGCCGGGCATTTGCACAATGGCGGAGGTCGGCCGCAAATCTATCTGATTCGCCTTCCCCCGTCGTCCGCAATCGCCTTCGCGCGCTGTTCGTGACGGCAAAAGAAAGGCCCGGATCGGGAGATCCGGGCCTGTCGTTGAGCTCTGAAGCTGATGCTTATTCTTCTTCGCCCGCGAATTCGGCTTCCGGGTTGAAGAAGTCTTCCGGCTTCAGGGCGTCTTCGTCGACGCCGTAGATGGCGTCGACGGAGGTCAGGCTCTCGCCCTTGGCCTGACGCTCGGCTTCTTCGGCCGAACGGGCAACGTTGACTTCGACGACGACGTCGACTTCCGCGTGCAGGTGCAGCGTTACCTTGTGAACGCCGATCGACTTGATCGGCTGGTTGAGGTTAACCTGGTTGCGGTTGATGTTGAAGCCTTCGGCGGCCAGCACATCGACGATGTCGCGAGCGGCGACTGAGCCGTAGAGCTGGCCGGTTTCGCCGGCGGAGCGCACGATCACGAAAGACTTGCCGTCAAGCTTGTCGGCGACCTTCTGGGCTTCCGACTTGCGCTCGAGGTTGCGGGCTTCGAGCGTTGCGCGCTCGGATTCGAAGCGGGCCTTGTTGGCGGCGTTGGCGCGCAGGGCCTTGCCAAGCGGCAGCAGGTAGTTGCGTGCAAAGCCGTCGCGAACCTTCACGGTTTCGCCCATCTGGCCGAGCTTGGCGATGCGTTCGAGGAGAATCACTTCCATGTTGAGTTCCTTTTCAGTTTGGCATTGTTCGTTGGTTAGCTTTTCCCCGTCGGCGTGACCGCGATGGTGCGTCGCGTGTCGGTCAATCCGGACAGGAGGAAGAAGACCGCCGGGATCGTGAAGACGAGAACCGACAGATAGGCGATCCACAGCACGGGAAGCCGCCAGGACCTGCCGCGCGTGCGGAAATGGAAGGAGGCGAAGCCCGAGAGCAGAAAGCCCGCCCCGAACGTGCCGCAGACGAGGGCGCCGATCGCCGCCGGCGCGCCGCCGAGAAAGGTAAGGATCAGGCCGCCGAGGAAGACGAAGATGGCGTTGCGGTGCATCCTGAGCGAAGAGGGAATGTCTTCGCGCGGCCGCAGGGACTTTCCCGACATCTGGACGATCCGGGTGGCGACGTAATAGGCGGCAAACAGCATGACCACCCAGAGCGCCCCCTGCACCAACGGCAGCGCCAGCGTGAACATCGACTTGAGCTGGGCAATCGTGGCCGCGTCGGGATTGTAGAGCGGTTCCTGGGCCTTGACCGCCTCGACGAGCATGTCGACCATCAGTTCCGAGACGCTGGAATCATATCCGATGATCGTGGCGACGATGATCATGCCGAGGGTGACGAGCCCGGCGAGGTGGCCGAGGATGTCGGAAAGCGGATACCAGGCAAGAGCGCCCTCGGGGCCGCCGAGTTCGGAGGCAGGCCGCGCCAGACTGGCAAGATGGCTGAGCCAGCCGGCCGGAACGAGCGTGACGACGAGGATGAGCAGCGCGAAATAGGGCGAGACCAGACTTGCCGCCGTTGCTCCGGCCACGCCGATCGCGGTGAGCGCTGCGGCATTGCCCCAGCCGAGGCCGGCAATCAGAATCGGCAGTGCGGAAGCGGCATAGAGAACGATCGCCAGGGACGACTGCGTGTTCGCGCCCATCGACAGAAGGGCGGCGGTAACGCCGGCAAGCGCGCCGGTGATCAGCGATGTCCTGTTCCAGTTCTTCAACGTTCGCTGTCCTGCTTCAAACGCAGTTAGGGGCGCCTTTGGCTGCCCCAACATGGGATTTGGCGCATTCCGCGCCGGTTCCGATCCGCGCCCACCGCGGAAGGGAGGCGTCGAGGCGCTCACCCGAAGGAAGCGCCTCGACGCAGAGTCGGTTACCGTTGAGTCAGGCGACCAACGGAGAGAGATCCTTACGACACGACGTAGGGCAGCAGGCCGAGGAAGCGTGCGCGCTTGATCGCCTGGGCGAGTTCGCGCTGCTTCTTCTGGGAAACGGCCGTGATGCGGGAAGGAACGATCTTGCCGCGCTCGGAAATGTAGCGCTGCAGGAGGCGAACGTCCTTGTAGTCGATCCGCGGAGCGTTTGCGCCCGAGAAGGGGCAGGTCTTGCGGCGACGGTGGAACGGGCGGCGTACCGGAGCGGAAGAAACTTCAGCCATTGTCTTTATCTCCTAGGCTTCGGGTTACGCGCGGTCTTCGCGCGGGCGGCGCGGACGGTCTTCGCGATCGCCACGGTCCGGACGCGGACCACGGTCACCGAATCCACCACGGTCCGGACGGTCGCCGTCGCGGCGCGGACGATCGTCGCGGTCGCGCTTCTGCATCATCGCGGACGGGCCTTCCTCGTGCTTCTCGACGGCGATCGTCATGTAGCGCAGGACGTCTTCATTGATGCGCATCTGGCGCTCGACTTCGTGGACTGCCGGTGCCGGAGCATCGATGTCCATGAGGACGTAGTGAGCCTTGCGGTTCTTCTTGATGCGGTAGGTGAGGGACTTCAGGCCCCAGTTCTCGACTCGGCCGACCTTGCCGCCGTTCGATTCGATGACGCCCTTGTACTGCTCAACGAGGGCGTCGACCTGCTGCGGCGTGATGTCCTGCCGAGCGAGGAATACGTGTTCATAAAGAGCCATTGTGGCTTGCCTTTCTTGCGTTAATCAGCCCGGACCTCGGCGGCTAAGCCTCAACGACTGTTCTTATGGGCTCGAACGAGCCGGCAAGAAAGTGTTGTATCGAGACGGTCGAGAGCGGAGACACGGGAGGCCGGAACAGCTTGTCGTTCCTGGCGGCCTCCGGGATGGAAGCCGGCCCTCCGTTCAGCCACCAGCCAGAAGACCGGGCGTTTCGAACAGCGCGCTTATACGGATTTTCAGCCGAAATGCAAGGCGCGATCGGAAGATCCTGCGTCGCGTCGAAATGGTAAGGGATCCCCGCAGCGCCAAGTTGCGGAACATTCGGCCTACTTCCCTGTTGGCCCGGCAGTCGTAAACTGCAGGAGACGACAATGCACCATATCGATCCGAAGATGCAGGAGTGCATCGAAAATTGCCTGGCCTGCTACCGTGCCTGTCTTTCGACGGCAATGAGCCATTGTCTCGAGGCGGGCGGCAAGCACACGGAGCCCGATCATTTCCGGCTGATGATGGCCTGCGCCGAGATATGCCGGACCTCGGCACATTTCATGCTGATCGGAACGCCCCATCACCGGCATGTCTGCGGCGAATGTGCGGAGATCTGCAGCGAATGCGCGGCCGACTGCGAGCGCATCGGCGACATGGCCGAATGCGTCGATGCCTGCCAGCGCTGCGCCGAAAGCTGCCGTCAGATGGCCGCCTGACGTCCCGGTCGCCTGGAATGGAGGAGACGGCGTCGCTCAAATCGGCGCCGGATAGAGCCGGTGGAGACGGCGAATTCCATTCAGCACATCCTGCGACAGCGTCACGTCGGCGGCGCCGATGTCGGTCTTGAGCTGCGGGATCGATGTTGCGCCGATGATGACGGATGCCATGAAGGGGCGCGTCAGGCAAAAGGCAAGCGCCATCTGCGCCGGATCGAGGCCATGCTCGCGCGCCAGCGCCACATAGGCGGCGACCGCCGGCTCCTGGTGCGGCGTGAAGCGGCCCCCGAGGTCGCCGTTGATCGACAGGCGCGAGCCGGCGGGTCTTGCCCCGTCGAGATATTTGCCCGTCAGCAAACCGGCTGCGAGCGGCGAATAGGCAAGCAGCCCTACGTCTTCATGATGCGAGAGTTCGGCGAGGTCGAGGTCGAAGGGGCGGTAAAGCAGGTTGTACTCGTTCTGGATGCTGGCGACTCGCGGCAGACCGTGTTTCTCGGAGAGGTCGAGCATCTTCATCGTGCCCCAGGCGGTGTCGTTGGAAAGCCCGATGGCGCGGATCTTGCCGGCCTTCACCAGATCGCCGAGCTTGTCGAGAATGGCCTTCAGATCGGCGGCTACATGCTCCTTGTCCTGCCGCGACGGGTCGTAGGACCAGGCATTGCGGAAGTGGTAGTGGCCGCGATTGGGCCAGTGCAGCTGGTAGAGATCGACATAGTCGGTCTTCAGCCGCTTGAGGCTGGCGTCGAGTGCTTCGTCGATGCCCTCCGGCGTCATCGGGCCGCCGTTGCGGATATAAGGACGGCCGGAGCCGGCGACCTTCGTGGCAAGCACCACGTCGTCGCGCCGGCGCCGGGCTGCCAGCCAGTCGCCGATGATGCGCTCGGTATTGCCGTAGGTTTCCGCCGAAAGCGGCGTTGTCGGATAAAGTTCGGCGGTGTCGATGAAGTTGACGCCCCGTTCGACGGCATAGTCGAGCTGCCCGTGGGCTTCGATCGGCTTGTTCTGCGAGCCCCAGGTCATGGTGCCGAGGCAGACTTCGGAAACCTTGATGCCGGTGCGGCCAAGCGTATTGTAGCGCATGTAATCACGTTCCTTGTGCTGGCGGATGCGCGCCGGCGGGAGGAGAAAGGCGCGCTGCCCTCGAATAGGGTGATGCCGCAACCTGGAGGATATCGAGCCGGTGCGGCGATGCGGGCAAACTTAAGCCTTGCTTGACGAAGATCAAGGGCAAAAGCCGGCAACGAGAGGGCGGCGCGCTTGACTCGCCGTTCAGGAATGTGAATGGAGAGGAAAACGGTGGGGTGAGGCTACTGTGGCGCCGGCGCCCGCGTTCCACTCACACCGAGAAAGCAGATTGCGACGGGCCCGACACGATCGCCCGTCGAAATCCAGGGAAGGGCACTCCTGATGAGCATTGCATTCACGTTCCCCGGTCAGGGCAGCCAGGCCGTAGGCATGGGCAAGGAATTGGCCGAAGCCTTTCCGGAGGCCGCAGCCGTCTTCGCCGAGGTCGACGACGCGCTCGGTGAAAAGCTTTCCGACACCATGTGGAACGGTCCCGAGGAAACCCTGACGCTGACGGCGAATGCGCAGCCGGCGCTGATGGCCGTCTCCATGGCAGTCATTCGGGTGCTCGAGTCGAAAGGCCTCGATCTCAGAAACAAGGTTTCCTTCGTTGCAGGTCATTCGCTCGGCGAATATTCGGCGCTCTGTGCCGTCGGAACCTTTTCGCTTGCCGATACGGCGCGCCTCCTGCGCATCCGCGGCAATGCGATGCAGGCGGCCGTCCCGGTCGGCAGGGGCGCGATGGCTGCGATCATCGGCCTGGAAAACGAGGATGTCGAAGCGGTCTGTCGCGAGGCGTTGTCACTCGGTGCTTGCCAGATCGCCAATGACAATGGCGGCGGGCAGCTGGTGATCTCGGGCGAGAAGCAGGCGGTGGAAAAGGCGGCCGCGCTCGCCTCTGAAAAAGGCGCAAAGCGCGCCCTGATGCTGCCGGTCTCCGCACCCTTCCATTCCGCCCTGATGGCGCCGGCCGCCGACGCGATGCGCGATGCCCTTTCCACTGTCGAGAAGCGCGATCCGCTCGTGCCGGTCGTCACCAATGTGCTGGCCGCTCCAGTCAGCGATGCGGGCGAGATTGCCCGGCTCCTGGTCGAGCAGGTGACCGGTCAGGTGCGCTGGCGCGAGACGGTGCAATGGTTCGCCGCCAATGATGTGACGACACTCTACGAGATCGGCTCGGGCAAGGTGCTGACCGGCCTTGCCCGGCGGATCGACAAGACCGTCAACGGCCTTGCCGTCAATACGCCCGCCGATATCGACGCGGCGCTTGCCGCTCTTCTGGCCTGAGCGCCCCAATCAAGCGCCCATTGTAAAAGGGAGAAATCCATGTTCGATCTTTCCGGCCGCAAGGCTCTCGTCACCGGTGCATCCGGCGGCATCGGCGAGGAAATCGCCCGCGTGCTGCACGCCCAAGGCGCAATTGTCGGCCTTCACGGCACGCGCGTCGAAAAGCTCGAGGCGCTCGCCAACACTCTTGGCGAGCGGGTCCGGATCTTTCCGGCAAATCTCTCTGATCGCGTGGAAGTCAAGGCGCTCGGCGAGAAGGCGGACACCGAGCTCGGCGGCGTGGACATTCTCGTCAACAATGCCGGCATCACCAAGGACGGTCTTTTCGTCCGCATGAGCGACGAGGACTGGGATAATGTCCTGGAGGTCAACCTGACGGCCGTCTTCCGGCTGACCCGCGAGCTGACGCATCCGATGATGCGCCGGCGGTTCGGCCGCATCGTCAACATCACTTCCGTCGTCGGCGTGACCGGCAATCCGGGTCAGGCCAACTACTGCGCGTCGAAGGCCGGCATGATCGGCTTCTCCAAGTCGCTCGCCCAGGAGATCGCCACCCGCAACGTCACGGTCAATTGCGTGGCGCCGGGCTTCATCGAGAGCGCGATGACCGGCAAGCTGAACGACAAGCAGAAGGAAGGCATCATGGCGGCGATCCCGATGCGCCGGATGGGAAGCGGTGCCGAAGTCGCTTCCGCCGTTGCCTATCTCGCCTCCAACGAAGCGGGCTACGTCACCGGTCAGACCATCCACGTCAACGGCGGCATGGCGATGATCTGACCTGCTTTTTCGGCGGCCGGGTGATGCAGCCTGCTGCCTGCCGCCGGGCGCCCGGTCAGTGCGATCGCCCATCGATGTCAAATGCCTGAAATTCAATGTTGAGCAAGCGAATGTCGGGCATTTTCGGACTTTGCGGCAGACTTAAACCGTGTTAATCGGGCCATGACTGTGCGCAGTCGACCGGTCCGGCCAGGTTGTCCGGCAGCCCCTGCTGCCACGGGTTTTCCGCGGTTTTCGGTTGAATGGATTGCCCGGTGGGCCATCTTGGTCTATCAGGCGTGAACGAGTACCGGCGCCAACAATGGCGCCGCAGAGAAAACGAAGGTCGAGGAACTCCGACATGAGCGATATCGCAGAACGCGTGAAGAAAATTGTTATTGATCATCTTGGCGTCGATGCCGAAAAAGTAAGCGAAGGCGCAAGCTTCATCGACGACCTCGGCGCGGACTCGCTCGACACCGTCGAACTGGTCATGGCCTTCGAAGAAGAATTCGGCGTCGAGATTCCGGACGACGCGGCGGATTCGATCCTGACCGTCGGCGACGCCGTCAAGTTCATCGAAAAGGCCCAGGCCTAATCGTCGCTGCGGCCGCAAGGCCGCCCGGCGGGCCGCTGGACCGCGGCCCGTACAGCCCTGGGGATGTGGGCTGGCCCGCCGCGATTGCGGGTCGCGATCAGCAAAGCGCTCCCGCCTTTCCCTCTGATCGTCGAAGCTGCAAGGGATGCAGGGATCGGGCTCGTCGCACGCGTACCGGTCGGGCTCCGGAATGGAACGTTCAGGGTGGATCATGGGCATGAGACGTGTCGTTATCACCGGTACCGGCATGGTATCTCCTTTAGGTTGCGGAACCGAGGTTAGCTGGTCGCGTCTTCTTGCCGGCGGCAACGCAGCGCGCAAGGTGACCGAATTCGAGGTCGAGGACCTCCCCGCCAAGATCGCCTGCCGCATTCCGTTCGGCGACGGATTCGACGGCACCTTCAATGCCGACGACTGGATGGAGCCCAAGGAGCAGCGCAAGGTCGACCCCTTCATCGTCTACGCGATGGCCGCCGCCGACATGGCGCTGGCGGACGCCGGCTGGAAGCCGGAAAGCGACGAGGATCAGATTGCCACCGGCGTGCTGATCGGCTCCGGCATCGGCGGCCTCGAAGGCATCGTCGAAGGCGGCTACACGCTGCGCGACAAGGGGCCGCGCCGGCTTTCGCCCTTCTTCATCCCCGGCCGCCTGATCAATCTCGCCTCCGGCCAGGTCTCCATCCGCCACAAGCTGCGCGGCCCGAACCATTCGGTTGTCACGGCGTGTTCGACCGGCGCGCACGCGATCGGCGATGCGAGCCGCCTGATCGCGCTCGGCGACGCCGACGTGATGGTGGCGGGCGGCACAGAATCGCCGATCTGCCGCATTTCGCTCGCCGGCTTTGCCGCCTGCAAGGCGCTCTCGACACAGCACAACGACAATCCGGAAAAGGCATCCCGTCCCTATGATGCCGATCGCGACGGCTTCGTCATGGGCGAGGGCGCCGGCATCGTCATTCTCGAGGAGCTTGAGCACGCCAAGGCGCGCGGCGCCAAGATCTACGCGGAGGTGGTCGGCTACGGCCTTTCCGGTGACGCATTCCACATCACCGCTCCGTCGGAAGACGGCGACGGCGCCTACCGTTGCATGCAGATGGCGCTGAAGCGCGCCGGCGTGACAGCCGCCGACGTCGACTACATCAACGCGCACGGCACATCCACCATGGCCGACACGATCGAACTCGGCGCGGTCGAGCGGCTGGTCGGCGACAGCGCTTCGAAGATCTCGATGTCTTCGACGAAATCGGCGATCGGTCATCTGCTCGGGGCTGCGGGCGCGGTCGAGGCGATTTTCTCGGCGCTCGCGATTCGCGACAATATCGCACCGCCGACCCTCAATCTCGACAATCCGTCGGTCGAGACGAAGATCGACCTGGTGCCGCACGTTGCCCGCAAGCGGGAAATCAACGTCGCCCTGTCGAATTCCTTCGGATTCGGCGGCACCAATGCTTCGCTGGTGCTGCGCCGCTACCGGGGTCACTGATCCCGTCGGACCGGCTGCGGCAGCGCGAGCGAGAAACCGCTCGCGCTTTCCTGGCCCGTGCGTTGCCTTATCCCGCTTTTTGCCGCAATGCTCGCTACAAGCTGTCGGCGGGAAATGCCGTGTCGGCGTCGCCCCGCTTGGCTATGTTCGCGCAAGGCACAACCGGCATTGTAGACTATCCATTGCTCTGACACATTCGTGCACGTTACGCTTGCCGCCGGTCTAAGCCGAAATTCGCGCCGGCGACAGCTCAATTGAATTTGCGGGTTTCGGATTCGGGAAAATCGTGAGCGACTCAAACGATAACAGCGCGGCGCAGTTCGGCCGCAATGAGACCGGGAGCAACGGGCCGATCATTCCGAAGTCGGCGAACGAGGCGCTACGACCCGAACGCGTGCCGGAGCCGCCGAAGCGTTCCAGGAAAGCACGCAGCCAGGTCGTCATCTTCCTCAATTTCCTGATGACCGTGGTGGTTTTCGTCGTGTTGGCGGCGGCGGGCGCCGTCTACTACGCCATGCATGAATACGAGAAAGCTGGGCCCCTGGAAGCGAACAGGAACTTCATCGTGCGCAGCGGGGCCGGCATTATTCAGATTGCCGAGGACCTGGAACGCAACAGCATCATCAGCGACGCCCGTGTGTTCCGCTTCGTCTCCGAAGCCTATCTCCACAACGAAACGCTGAAGGCCGGCGAATACGAGATCAAGGCGCATGCGTCGATGCAGGAGATCATGGAACTGCTGAAATCCGGCAAGTCGATCCTTTATGCCGTGTCTCTGCCGGAAGGGCTGACGGTGAAGCAGATGTTCCGCAAGCTTGCGGACGACCCGGTGCTCGTGGGCGACCTGCCAACGGAACTGCCGGCCGAAGGCTCGCTGAAGCCGGACACCTACAAATTCACCCGCGGCACCAAGCGGGCCGAGATCGTCCAGCAGATGGTTGCGGCACAAAAGTCGCTGGTCGAGCAGATCTGGGAAAAGCGTGACCCGAAGCTGCCGGTTTCGTCGGTCGACGAGTTCGTCACGCTCGCGTCCATCGTCGAGAAGGAAACGGGCCGCGCAGACGAACGGCCGCGTGTAGCCTCCGTGTTCATCAACCGGTTGGAAAAAGGCATGCGCCTGCAGTCGGATCCGACGATCATCTACGGCATCTTCGGCGGCGAGGGCAAACCAGCCGACCGGGCGATCCTGAAGTCGGACCTGGAAAAGCAAACGCCCTACAACACCTATATCATCAAGGGCCTGCCGCCGACGCCGATCGCAAATCCGGGCCGGGCGGCGCTGGAAGCGGTGGCTAATCCGTCGCGTACGCCCGAGCTTTATTTTGTCGCCGATGGGACCGGCGGTCACGTCTTCGCCGCAACCCTCGAAGAGCACAATGCGAATGTGCGGCGGTGGCGAAAGCTCGAGGCCGAAAAGGCGGCCGAGGCGGCGAAGGCGGCTGCGGATGCCGCCACGGTGCCCGAGGCGCAATAGACAGGCTCATTGTGGACGATTGGCGGACGGCGCGGATATCCCTTGCGGTATGCCGCGCCGTCGCCCTATTGCTGTCTGCACGACAGCGCCTTGCGTTCTTGCGGACGCACAAAGCCGCTGTAGCTTAGCAACGCTGCGTGTTTGGCCCTCGTCTGCAATCGGCTAGAGGAAGCACTCAGCAGCGAAATGGAGGAAACCATGCCGCTCCAATCGATGACCGGCTTCGCCAGGAGAGAGGGGAGCAGCGGCCGCTATCGCTGGGCCTGGGAGTTGCGCTCGGTCAACGGCAAGGGGCTCGATGTGCGGCTCCGCCTGCCGCAGGGGCTGGAGCGTTTCGAGCCCGACTGTCGGCGTCTTGCTCCGCAGTATTTCTCTCGCGGCAACCTGCAGATCGCCCTGTCGGTCAGCGGCGGCGAGACGGCCGTCGACGCCGTGATCAATCGGGGTGCCCTGGACGCTGTCCTGAGGCTCCGCGAGCAGCTCGGGGATCTCGTCGATCCGGCGCCGCTGAGGTTCGATACGCTTCTGTCGCTCCGCGGCATCATCGATCTTCGCGAGCCGGAGGAAAGCGAGAGCGAGCGCGCCGCCCGCGACGCCGACATTGTCAAGGGGCTGGAGCTGGCGCTTGGCGACCTCATGGCGATGCGCGAAGACGAGGGAGCGGCGCTTGAAAAAGTTCTGCTGGCGCAGGTGGACCGCATCGAAGCGCTGACGACGACGGTGGAGAACGATCCCTCACGCAGCCCTTCGGCCATTGCCGCGCGACTGGTGCAGCAGGTCGCGCTGATCATGGACAATGCCTCGTCGATCGACCGCGAGAGATTGCATGCCGAGGTCGCACTTCTTGCCACCAAGGCCGACCTCCGGGAAGAGATCGACCGGCTCCGCTCGCATATCGCTGCCGCCCGCGAGCTTCTGACGAAAGGCGGTCCGGTCGGACGCAAGCTGGATTTCCTTGCACAGGAATTTAACCGGGAATCGAATACGATCTGTTCGAAGTCGAATGCCGCTGTCGTCTCGGCCGCGGGCATCGAACTGAAGGTTGTGATCGACCAGTTCCGCGAACAGGTTCAGAATCTGGAGTAACACATGAAATCGGCGACCGCATCGCCCATCAGGATACCCCGTCGCGGATTGATGCTCGTGATCTCGTCGCCCTCGGGTGCGGGCAAGTCGACCATCGCGCGCAACCTGCTTGAAGCCGATCCGGAACTGAGCATTTCCGTGAGTGTGACGACGCGCGCGAAGAGACTGAGCGAGATCGAGGGCCGGCACTACCACTTCAAGACGATCCGCGAATTCGAAGCCCTGAGGGCGACGGATTCGCTGCTCGAATGGGCCGAGGTACACGGCAATTTTTACGGCACGCCGCGCGACGCGGTGGAGGCGGCGATGGCCGAAGGGCGTGACATGCTCTTCGACATCGACTGGCAAGGTGCGCAGCAATTGCAGGAAAAGATGGCGGGCGACGTGGTCTCGATCTTCATCCTGCCGCCGTCCATGGCCGAGCTGCAGTCGCGACTGCACCGTCGCGCCGAAGACACCGAGGAGGTGATCGCCACTCGACTCGCCAACTCGCGCGCGGAGATCGAGCATTGGCGGGAATACGACTATATCGTCGTCAACGACGATCTGGACCGCGCCTTCTCCTCGGTCCGTTCTATCATCGAAGCGGAGCGCCTGCGCCGCGACCGTCGCCCCGGTCTGTTCGAATTCGTCAACGGGCTTCTGACGGAAAACCCGTTCTAAGTCCTTCGTGTCGGCTCACAGGCAATTCGCAAGGCGGCAGAATTCTTCGACCGTCAGCGTCTCGGCTCGGCGTTGCGGGTCGATGCCGGCCTTGCCGAGCAGTGCTTCGCCACCGAGCGGCTTGAGGCTCTGGCGCAGCATCTTGCGGCGCTGGCCGAAGGCTGCCTGCGTGACTTTCTCGAGAGAGGATACCACACAGGGAATGGGCGTTTCGATCGGCTCGAGATGCACAACCGTGGACGTGACCTTCGGAGGAGGGGTGAAGGCCTGCGGCGGCACGTCGAAGGCGAGGCGCGCCTTGGTTCTCCAGCCGCAGAGGACGCCAAGGCGGCCATAGTGATCGTCGTCGGCGCCTGCGACGATGCGCAATCCGACTTCCCGCTGGAACATCAGCGTCATCGACTCCCAGAAGGGCGGCCAGCGCTCCGGCAGCAGCCAGTTGACGAGAAGCTGCGTGCCGACATTGTAGGGCAGGTTGGCGATGATACGCACCGGACCCTCGGCAAGGCTCTCGAAATCGACCTTCAGGGCGTCGCCTTCGACGATGTCGAGCCGACCGGGATAGTGGGCGCCGACTTCGGCAAGTGCCGGCAGGCAACGCGAGTCTCGTTCGATTGCCACGACCCTCTTTGCGCCGAGCGCCAGGATGGCGCGCGTCAGCCCGCCGGGGCCCGGCCCCACTTCGATGACGGTGACGTCGTCAAGGGGGCCGGCCGTGCGGGCGATCTTCTGGGTGAGGTTGAGATCGAGCAGGAAGTTCTGCCCAAGCGCCTTCTTTGCATCCAGCCCGTGGCGCTGGATGACGTCGCGAAGCGGCGGCAGACCATCGAGAGCTGCCATCAGCGCTGAGCCTTCCCGGCATTTGCCGAAAGTTCCGCGGCAAGCCGCAAGGCCGCCTGCAAGCTGTCTTCGCGAGCCATTCCCTTTCCGGCAATCGCAAAGGCGGTGCCGTGGTCCGGCGATGTTCTGATGAAGGGTAAGCCAAGCGTCACATTGACGCTCTCGTCGAAGCCGAGCGCCTTGGCTGGGATCAGCGCTTGATCGTGATACATGCAGATCGCGACGTCGTAGGTCTCTCTTGCCCGGTCGTGGAACATGGTGTCCGCCGGAAGCGGGCCGACGACGTTCAGACCTTCGCCGCGAAGCCGGTCGACGACCGGGCGGATGACAGCATCGTCCTCGAGACCGAGCGCGCCGCCTTCTCCGGCATGCGGGTTCAGTCCGGCGATCGCCAGGCGCGGCGTCTCCAGCCCGAAGCGGCTCTTGAGATCGGCGGCGGTAATCGTAGAGGTCCGGTAGATCAGATCCGGCGTCAGTGCGGCGGGAACATCCTTGAGCGGGATATGGATCGTCACGGGAACGGCGCGCAGTTTCGGCCCCGCCAGCATCATCACCGGCAGGACGGCGGTTCCGGTCGCCTTCTCCGCCAGATCGGCGAGGTATTCCGTATGGCCGGGGAAGCGGAAGCCCGCCTCGTAGAGCACGGCTTTGGCGATGGGATTTGTCGTCACGGCCGACGCCTCACCGGCAATGACGAGTCGAACGGCTGTATCGATCGCTTCGGTCACGGCAGCGGCATTCTCCGCGCTCGGTTCACCGGCGCTAACGGTAGCGCGACATGGGATCGGCAATACCGGCAGGGCATTCGGGAAAACGGCGGCGGAGTTGAGACAATCGGTTTCCTCGATCCGCACGGTGATCCCGAGCGTCTTGGCGCGTGCCGAAAGCACCGCGGGGTCGCCGATGAAGAGGAAAGGCGCAGTTGCCTGCGCCTCCCGCTTTGCCCAAACGGCAAGAGTGATGTCCGGGCCGATACCGGCCGGGTCGCCCATCGTCAGGGCAACCGGCCTGCCGCGCGTGTCGCTCATGTTAGCCCGTATTACTTGTTGACGATCTGCGCCTTGGAGCGCAGTTCCTCGAGATATTTTTCGCTGTTCGGATCTTCGCCGCCGGCCTTCTTCTTGCCGATATCCTCGGCGCGGAAGACGACTTCGGCGGCGGCGTCGTCATTGACCTGGCGCTTCTTGCAGATTGCCAGATATTCGACGCCCTTTTCGGTGACGCGCGTACCTGTCGTCATGCCGTCGCCCGCCTTTTCGACGAGCGGCTTCCAATCTTCCGGCAGCTGCTGGGCAAGCACGCGGCCGAGGCTGCGGATCGATACGTCACGGTAGTTCGCGGCAAACACCTTCGACGTCTCGCAGCCGGGGAACTTCGAGCGCGAGGCATTGGCTTCGGCCTGCCGCTTGGCGGTGATTGCGCCGCGCTTCTTTTCCGGTATGACGAAGATGACCTGCTGCAGGAAGTACTCGGTGGTGACCGGCTTGTCGCCGCCGCCTTCCATCATGCGTTTGACGAGATCGCCACCGGAGAGGCGCGTGGCGCTGCCATAGCGGAAATTGACGACCCGCGGCCAGCTCATCTGGACAGCGATATACTGCTTGAAATGCTCGACGCCGACGCCGGATTGGTCGAGAATCTTGCCGAGCTGTTCAGGCGACAGCTTGTTGCCGGCGGCAAACCGCGCATAGGCGGCGTCGACCTCCTGGGTGCTCACCGACTGCTGGACGCGCGCGATCTCGGCGCGCTTCAGCACCTCGTCGATCAGCTGGTTCTTGGCTTCGGCCGCGCCGCCGCCCTGGCGCTGCAGGCGAAGGAACGCCACGCGCTTGGCGATATCACCTGAGGTGATCACCGTATTGTTGACGATTACACTCACTCCGCTCGCAGCCTGAACGGCCGTACCCGAAGCAAAGCTCAGCACCCCGGCGACCGCCAGGGCGGAGAGCGCCTTCACGATCGAGAATTTCCCGCCCATTATCGTTCCCTGCTCATCCCGCGTCGATTGCTCGCAGCCGTTGCCACAGCCTCAACCGTCCGCCTGCCCACTGTCAATTTGTGGGAAATGCATAATACATGCGGCTAAACGATGACAAGAGCGCGTGATCAAACGATCGCGCCGCATTTATGCGGCGCGATCACGGCGCTCGAGATTAGAAGAGGAGCGAGGGACGTCTCAGAAATAGTCCAGCTCTTCGAAGGTGGTCTCGCCCACATTGATGTCGCCGAGCGTGCGGAAACTGATGCGGGCACCGATCGACCAGTCGTTGGCGACCGTGCTGTCCGTATCCCGCTCCGACTTGTAGACGATCGAGAACAGCGTGTCCTGATCGTCATAGGTCAGTCCCAAGCCATGCCGGGTTACGACGCCCTCATTGATGTCGTAAGTCACGCCGCCGAACACCGACCAGTAGTCGTGGAACCGATAGGCGGCAGCCGATTGGATCTCGTCCTGGTCGAAGGCCGAGCCGTAGAGCGGCTGTGCCTCGATCCGCGTATAGGTGAAGGCGGCCTGCCATGTCAGCCCGAGATAGCCGACCGTCGCATCGGCACGCCGCAGGCTGAAGTCCTCTTCGTCCAGACGGCCGGAGAGACTTGCCATCAAACCGGAAGGCGCGTCGACGCCGAACATCGCCACGTAATCGGATCGGTCGCTTTCCAGGCCCGAATCCGCCCCAGCCTTGACGAGATCGTCAGTTGCGAAGGAGTTGAGGCCGCCGAGGTGGAACGATTGCCCGGCAATGGCGCGCAGGCCGTAGCCGTTGTCGAAGCTTCCGGTGTAACGGAAGCCGACATTGGCACGTGTTCCGCCCTCGATCCGGTCGAAACCGGAAAACTTGTCGCGATCGAAGAGATTGGTGGCGTCGAACACGAAGCTCTGGGCATCTTCGTTCGGCAGCGCCCCGGCATACTGTTCGTTCGGCCGCGCATAGAGCTGTGCGATCGGCTCCAGCACGTGGCTGCTCGTTTCACCGGCAAAAAGGATCGGATAGCGCGCCTCGAGACCCGCGGTGAGCATGCTCCGCGTCACGGCATCGCTGCTGGTGAAATCGCCGGTGTAGCCGACGGGGTCGTCGACATTGACGCCGATCGCGTCGCCGCGCGCCGCAAGCAATGGCGTCAGCGCCAGACCGCCTGGGGCGATGAAGGTCCGCTTCCATTCGAGTTCGCCGGTCAGGCGATGCGACGTTCCCTCAAGCCCGCGGAAGCGATCCACGCCGAAAACCGTCGTGTCGCGGTCGAGCCGGTTGCGCTTGACGTTCGTGAAGTTGAAGTCGGCATTGAGCTCGCCGCCCAGCACCGGTTCGGGCGCCGTGTAGGAATAGTCGAGGACCTGCGCGATCGGCTGCTGGTTTTCGGCGATGCTGTCCGGATCGGCATCCTGGATGTCGAAATAGAAGGCGCGCAGGTCGAAATAGTTGCGCTTGCCGAGACCGGACAAGTAGGCCTGGTTGACATAGGTCGTGCCATCGAACGACGAAAGGTCGTAGGTCTTGGCGAAGTTGTTGTCCGATTGGACGAGAACGTTCCAGCCGAAGGTCCAGCGCGGATTGATCTCGAATCGGCCCTTGGACGCCACCATGCCGCGTGCGGTCTCCTGCGCATCGACGGTTCCGGGCGTGAACTGGTCCCGGTCCATCTGGCTGATGCCGGCCACGTTCAGCGTATGCATGCCGTTGTGGAACCGCTGGCGGAACTCGCCTTCGAGCAGGAAGCCCTGGCGCGTCAATCCGGTCGCGGTGACGGTTGCGTCCATATAGGGCGAGATCGCCCAATAATAGGGGATGCCGACGCCGGCGCCGAGTTTCTGCGCGTAGCGGAAAGTCGGAAACAGGAAGCCGCTCTTGCGTTTGACGGTGTGGTCGGGAATTTCCATCACCGGTATGTAGGCGATCGGCTTTCCGAAGAGCTCGAAATAGGCGTGTTCAAGGCGAATCGTGCGGGTGCGGCCGTTCTGAATGACACGCTGCGCCTTGATGTGCCACAGCGAGCGGTGCTCCGGTTTGGTCGAGCAGGGCGTACAGGCGGTATAGACGGCCTTGTTGAGGATGAATTCTTCGCCGCCGCGCCGTTCGCCGCTTTCGGCCGCAAGCCGGGTCAGGTCGGTGGTTTCAATCCGCAACGCCGTGACGAAACCATCGCCGAAATCGTCGGTGACGTCCATCTTGTCGGCATAGACGACATTGCCGCCGGGCTCGATCAGCTGCACTTCCCCGGTCGCAAGAATACGGCCGCTTTGCTGATTGTACTCGACCTGGCGGGCCACCATCTTGTAGCCGCCATATTCGATCTGGACGTTGCCGCGCACGATGACGATTTCCGTGTCGCGGTTGTAGACCAGCTCATTGGCGGTCAGCAGGAGCTTCGCGTCGGCCGGGATGTTCGGCTGCAGCTGGTCGATTCGGGTAGATGTGTCCTGCGCCATGGCCGGCGCATGCATTCCGATGGCAAGCGCATGCAGCGCCACGCCTGCGAGGAGGGCGGCGTTGATAAGCTTCATAGGTCCGCGGTTGCCTGCCGCCACTAGCCATCCTCCTGATGCAATAGAATCGTCGAGCCCAGCGCCATCGCTACAACAACTGGCAACCAGGCTGCAACGAACGGAGGCACGATACCGCTGCTCCCGAATGCTTTGACAAGCACGGTGACGACATAAAGCACGAAGCCTGACAGGATTCCACCGAGAATTACGGAGCGCGATTGGTTGAACCGGCTAAACTTTAGAGACACGCAGGCGGCGATCAAAGTCATCGCAACGAGAAGCAGTGGCAGCGACAGGAGCGAGTGTAGCTGGGTCTCCATGGCGTCGGTCGAGAAGCCGAAGGATCGGGCCACTTCGATTTTGTGCGGCAGGTCGAAAAACTGAATGGAATCAGCCTTTGCCAAGCGTTCCTGGACGAAATCGGCTTTCAGATTGGTACGAAGACGTACCGTTTCCAGACGTCGGGGCAGCCGTCCGTTGCCGCTTTCGGTGACCCCGTTAAGGAGCCAGTAACCATCTTCGAGTTTCGCCGACTTAGCATCCTGACGCAGGATGATGGTTCCCTGTGGATCAAAGTGGATGACGGTGACGTTGATGAGCTCCGTGCCGCCGTTCTGGACGGACCGGGCGCCGATGATCGTGTCGGTGCCGTCATAGATCTGTCGAAGCCACGGAATCGAATTGGATTGCGCCGAGCGGGAGGAACCCCATTCCGCCTCCAGCGCTTCCGCCCGTTTCGTTCCCCAGGCGGCAAGCGGGTTGAGGGCTGCGACGGCGAGAACGCCGAAGAGGAACGCACCCAGCACGAAGGGTCTCAGGAACTGCCAGACGGAAATGCCGGCGGCCCGCGTGACGACCAGCTCGTAGCGGCGGTTGAGCGAGATCAGTGCAGCCATGGCGGAAAACAGGGCCACGAAGGGTACCGTCTGCTGCAGGATGGTCGGGATGCGGAACGTCGTCATCAACAGGGCGCCGCTGACCGTGTAGTGCGGCAGGGCCGACATGCGGCTGGAGAGCTCGCTGAAATCGATGATGAAGATCAGCGCGAAGATGCCGACCAGGAACCAGAACGTGGTGACGATGTAACGTTTGAAGAAATAGAGTCCGAGGGTGTTGAGGATCATGACGCCTGTTCCCCGTCGGCGCCGGCCGGCCGCACTAGCCGAAGCCGCAACATGAGATCGGTGAATTTTTCCTTCCACGTCATGGGTATGTCGAGGCGGCGGTTGCTGGCGAGCTGGCGAATCGCCAGGGCGCCGGTCACCAGCGGCACCAGATACATGAGCGGTATGAACCAGATCGAATCTTCGGCGCTGTTGCCGGCGTAGAAGGTCATCCAGCGGATGACGAGGGCCGCGCCCACGGCACTGATCGTCGGATGAACGCGCGCCTCCCGGTGCGAGCGGGCATCGCTGCTGACGACGAGGGCGATCAAACCGAAGAGGAGCGGGTAGATCCACTCGGTGAGGCGCCGGTGCAGTTCCGCCGTAAAGGTCAGCGGCGAGCGCTTGTAGGAAGGATCTTCCGGATCGGGATCGATGAGATAGAAGAGGTCGCGATCCTTGGCCCGAATGGTGGCTTCGCCCGCCGCCCTGGTCATGTCGGTAAGATCAAAGGCGTAGGAATCGAACTTGATGACCGAGACGCCGCCGTCCGGCAGTTTGCGATGGACTTCGCCGTCCTTCATCACCAGCGCCGAACGCTCCTCGTCGACCGCGCCCTCGCGGGCATAGTAGACGAGCTCGAAGTTCGGATTGCGCGAATCGGCGACGAAGATTCCGTGCAGGACGCCGCCGCTGCGCCGCGCCGCGACCTGCACGTAAAGTCCGTCGGTGATCTTCCGGAAGGCGTTTTCCTGCACCACTGAGGAAAGCAGGTCGGCATGGGCCGTAGCAATCATCTTGCGCACCGCAACGCGCGAGTAGGGCTCGACGAAATTGTCGATGACGAAGGAAAGGACGCTGAGCCCCACGGCAAGATAGATCACCGGCCGGATGACCGACATGCGCGAACTGCCGGCGGCGTTGAGCACCGTCAGTTCCGAATCGGTGTTCATCACGCTCAGCGTCTGGGTGACGCCGATCAAAAGCGCGAAGGGCAGGATGATTGGGACGACCGAAGGCAGGATCAAGGTCGCGAGCTTGAGGAAGGCGAAGATCGACTGGCCGCTGTCGGTGACCAGGTTGACGTTGGTCAGCGCCTGCGTGGTCCAGACGATGCCGAGCAGCGGCAGGAGCGTTGCCAGGAACATGATCGTGGCGCGCCGGAAGATGTAGCGTTCGATCAGCTTCATACCCGTTTCCGACCCAAATCCTGCTCTTCATTCGAGCCGTTCATGCTCTTACGAGCCTCGTATTCGCGTTCCGGCCGAACCGGTTTCCCGTCTCCTTCGTCGAAACCCAGAGTCTCGAACAACAGGGATAATATAAGGCGAAGAACTGCGGTTAACCGCATGTAAACATGTGCGGGCATCTTGCCAAGCGCTTCAAAAGCGAGAAGGGTGCCCGCCACGGTTTTGAACATGGTCGACGTCGCGAATGTCCGCCACTGTAGCCGTCCGGTAACAGCCGGACGGAAGCCCACCAGAAATGCCGGAGTCCCCTGTATGCCGATGAAGTTCGAGTTCACGTTCAGCAAATCCCACCGCCCGGCCGGGGGCTCCGCAGTCCTCCTGCAGGTCGCCGGCGCGAAGGAACCGGCAGGTGCCGCTGTCGTGGATCCCGAGGGAGTGCTGCCGAAGGCGGCGAAGATCGGCAAGTTCACCGGCAAGGCGCTCTCCACGCTCGACGTCGTCGCCCCGCACGGCTCGCCGGCGGATCGGATCATTCTGCTCGGCCTTGGAGATGCGGCAGCGCTCACGAGCCACGACTGGCTGAAAGCCGGCGGTGCCGCGGCCGCGAAGCTGCGCAACGCCGAGAAGGCCACCATCTTCATCGATGCGCCGGATGCCGAGGTAACCGGCAAGGCGGCGGCCGACTTCGCCCTCGGCATGGAAATGAACGCCTATGCCTTCGACAGCTACAAGACACGCAAGTCCGACGACGACTCCAAGTCTGCTCAGAAAGTGGTGAAGGTCACCATCGTCACCGGTATGGTCATCGCCGCGAAGAAGGCATTCGCCACCGCCCAGGCGGTCGGCGAGGGCGTTTTCCTGGCGCGCGACCTCGTCAACGAGCCCGCCAATGTGCTCGGCCCCGTGGAGTTCGCGGCGCGTGCGAAGGAACTTGAGAGGCTCGGCATCGAGGTCGAGATCCTGACCGAGCGGGAAATGAAGAAGCTCGGAATGGGCGCGCTCCTCGGCGTCGCGCAAGGATCGTCCCGCCCGCCGCGGCTGGTCGTGATGCAGTGGAAGGGCGGCAAGGCAAAGGACAAGCCGATTGCCTTCATCGGCAAGGGCGTCGTGTTCGACACGGGCGGCATCTCGATCAAGCCCGCCTCCGGCATGGAGGAGATGAAGGGAGATATGGGCGGTGCCGCCGCCGTGACCGGTCTCATGCATGTGCTGGCGGCCCGCAAGGCGAGCGTCAATGCCGTCGGCATCATCGGGCTCGTGGAGAACATGCCGGACGGCAGTGCGCAGCGCCCTGGCGATATCGTCACGTCCATGTCCGGCCAGACGATAGAGGTGATCAACACCGATGCCGAAGGCAGGCTCGTCCTCTGCGACGCGCTCTGGTATTGCAACGATCGCTTCAAGCCGAAGGCGATGATCGACCTCGCCACGCTGACCGGCGCGATCATGGTGGCGCTCAGCAATCATTATGCCGGGCTGTTCTCGAACGATGATCGCCTCGCCGAACAGCTGCTGAAGGCCGGCACGACGACGCGGGAGCGCCTGTGGCGGATGCCGCTCGGCAAGGAATACGACAAGATGATCGACAGCAAATTTGCAGACATGAAAAATACCGGCGGCCGCCACGGCGGTTCGGTGACGGCGGCGCAGTTCCTGAAGCGGTTCGTCAAGGATACGCCCTGGGCGCATCTCGACATCGCCGGCACCGCGATGGGTTCGCCGACCGATGAGATCAACCAGTCCTGGGGTTCCGGCTTCGGCGTGCGTCTCCTCGACGAACTGGTCCGGGCAAACTACGAATCCTGATTGCCTACTGCATGTATCCTTAAATCGCCGATTTAAGGATAAAGACATGCAGCAATCCAAAGTGCTACAGCGTCCTTTGCGCGTCTGATAAGACGCGCGGCGCTGTAGTGGGCTGCGGGAATGACCGAAATCCTTTTCTACCACCTGACCGAATCGAAACTCGAGGACGCCCTGCCGCCGCTCCTGGACAGAAGCCTCGAGCGCGGCTGGCGGGTGGCCGTGCAAACGGTCGATGCGGAGAGGCGCGACGCGCTCGACACGCATCTCTGGGTCTACCGCGACGACAGCTTTCTGCCGCACGGCACGGATGCGGGTGAGTTTGCCGCCGAGCAACCGATCCTGATCGTCGCCGACAGTGGCAACCGGAATAGCGCGACCGTGCGCTTCCTCGTCGACGGCGCCGAGCCGCCGCCGCTTTCCGAATACGAGCGCGTCGTCTTCATGTTCGACGGGTACGACCAGGGGCAACTCGAGGCGGCGCGCGGCCAATGGAAGCGGCTGAAGGGCGAGGGGCATAACCTCACCTATTGGCAGCAAAACCGCGACGGAAGGTGGGAGAAGAAGGCCGAATCACAGCAGGGATGATCGCCCGTTTCCCTCATCCGGCCTGCCGGCCTCCTTCTCCCCGCAGCCGGGGCGAAGGAGACTCGCGGCCCCTCTAAGTCCCCTCTCCCCGCGTGCGGGGAGAGGGTTAGGGGGAGGGGCAAATCTGCAAACAGCGGCGAGAGGCAAACGATACCCGCCGGCACTTCATCTCAGTCGTGGAATGCTTCCACGAATTTTCGTCGGCCGAGCATGAAGGCGTCGGCGACGTGCCGGAGCGGCGACAGGTCGACGTCCGACCGGCCCTCCTTGATGATCTCGGCGAAACGGCGATAGAGCATCGGATATTCCTGCTCCGGCTCGTCGTGGACGATCTTGCCGTCGATGGCGAGCTTGGCACCGCCTTCGGAAAGAACCATCTCGCCGGCTTCGGTCTCGGCAATGATGTCCCAGCTCTGCTTGCCCGTCTGGCGCCAGTCGAATTCGGCCGAAACGTCGAGCTTTTGGGCATCGCTGAAGGCGATCGAGGCGGCGATCGGTGCGTCGCGGTTCTCGGGGAATTCAAGCGTCGCCGAGGCTATGAAGATCGGCCGCGGCAGGATGTGGGTGATGATTGACAGGGCATTGATGCCCGGATCGAACACGCCGAGCCCGCCGGCTGCCCAGATCCATTCCTGGTTCGGATGCCAGTGGCGGACATCCTCCTTCCAGATGATCCTGACGGTGCGGATCGTCGTCGACGCCAGAAAGGCCTTGGCGGCTTCGACCGCCGGTGCATAGCGCGAATGCCAGCTGGCGAAGAGCGAACGGCCCTTGGCCGCCGCCAGCGCCTCAAGGTCCGCGACCTCGCTCAAGGTCGCGCCCGGCGGCTTCTCGAGGAAGACGTGCTTGCCGGCCTCGAGGGCAGTGCGGGCCGCTTCGTAGCGGTATTGCGGCGGCATGCAGAGCGACACCGCGTCGATCGCCGGTACCGCCTCGAGCATCGCCTCGATCGACTTGAAATTGTCGATGCCGTCGACCGTTCCATGGCGGCTCGCTGCCGCGATCAGTTGATAGTCGGCATCCTTGGCAAGCGCCGGCAGATGCTGATCGCGCACGATCTTGCCGACGCCGACAATGGCAATTCGAATGGGGGACATGGGTGCTTCGCTCTTAATTAGTATTACTTATTGCCGCCTCTTGTAGCAGATTGAGGGCGGCGGGCAAGCGGGGTTCGGTCTTGAAACAAGCTGGCACCTCGGGGCACAAGATGCAAACAAATCTGTTATGCCTCGGATGACGATGGTCTTGCGCCCTCATCATTCGGAGCACAGTCGAGGATTTGCCATGCCGAACATCCGCTATGCGACGCGCGCCGAGCTTGACACAATCATCGACTGGGCGGCGAGGGAGGGCTGGAATCCCGGCCTGGAGGACGGCAACGCCTTCTGGGCGGCCGATCCGGAGGGCTATTGGGTCGCAACGGAAGAGGAAGCCCTGGCGGCTGACCTATCGCTGGTGCGCTACGGCAGCCAGTATGCCTTTCTTGGCCTTTACATCGCCGATCCGGTGTTTCGGGGCAGGGGCATCGGCTTCGCCCTCTGGGATCGGGCGATTGCCAGCAGCGAAGGCCGCGTCATCGGCCTTGACGGGGTGGTGGCGCAGCAGGGCAACTATCGAAAATCGGGCTTCGCCTGGGCGCATGCGAACGTCCGTTATGGCGGTTCCGTCGATGTCACCGAGCCTCCGGGCACCCATCTTGTCGACGCGGCCCCGGTGCATGTCGCCGCTCTCATTGACTATGACCGCCGCTTCAATCCGGCCCGACGCGACGCCTTTCTCTACGAATGGACGAAACAGTTGCCGACCCGTCGGAGCGTGCTTCTCCTGCGCGACGGCACCATCGCCGGATACGGGACGATCCGCGCCTGCCGCGAAGGGTTGAAGATCGGCCCGCTCTTTGCCGACAACGAGACCGGCGCCGACCTCGTGTTCCGCAAGCTGGCTGCGGGAGCAAAGGGGCAGCGGATCTTCCTCGACATTCCCGAGCCGAACGCCTCGGCGAGGGCACTTTGCGAGCGCTACAACATGAAGCCGGTTTTCGAGACCGCGCGCATGTATCGTGGACCGGCGCCGGACCTGCCGCTTCCACGGATTTACGGGATTACGACCTTCGAACTCGGCTGAGCGTGGCCTGCTCTAACTGGCCATCGCCTCCTCGTATTCGGCCGAAAGCTCGAGCCATTGCTCTTCGGCCTGGGCGAGCTTTGCTACCGCCTCCGCCCGTTCCCTTGCGCGCTGAGCCGCCTTTGCGGGCGCTTTCTCGTAGAGCGTCGGGTCGGCCAACTCGGCATCGAGGGCCTGAATCAGTTTCTCGAGTTTTGCCGTCAAGGACTCGATCTCGTTGATCCTTTTCTTGAGCGGCGCCAGCGAAGCACGCTTGCCGGCATTGGCCTTGCGCTGGTCGGCCTTCGACAGGCTTTCGTCCGAGCCGTTGGCCCTCGGCTTTTCGTCCTTCGCCTTGGGGCCGCCGACAATGACGCTTCGATAGTCTTCGAGATCGCCGTCATAGCTCGTCACCGTTCCGTCCCGCACCAGCCAAAGCCGGTCGGCGGTTGCTTCGATCAGGTGGCGGTCATGCGAGATCAGGATGACGGCGCCGGAATAGTCGTTGAGGGCGGTGATCAGCGCGTTGCGGCTGTCGATGTCCAGATGGTTGGTCGGCTCGTCTAGGATCAGAAGGTTCGGCTGATCAAAAGCGGCGAGCCCCATGAGCAGCCGCGCCTTCTCGCCGCCGGAAAGGTCCTTGGCTGGCGTATCCATCTTCTCGGTCGACAGCCCCATCTGTGCGACGCGCGAGCGGACCTTTGCTTCCGGCGCATCCGGCATGCGGCGGCGCACATGTTCCACGGCGCTTTGCGTCGGGATCAAATCGTCGAGCTGATGCTGGGCGAAGAAGCCGGTCTTCAGGCCCGGCGCGATCCGCACCTCGCCGGCCTCTGCCGCAAGGCGGCCGGAGATGAATTTCGCAAAGGTCGACTTGCCGTTGCCGTTGGAGCCGAGCAGCGCAATGCGGTCGTCCGCGTCGATGCGCAGGCTGAGCCTCTTCAGGATCGGCTTGCCCGGCTCGTATCCGACCGCACCGCCCTGGATGGCGACGATCGGCGAGGCGACCTGCTTCTCCGGATCTGGGAAGGAGAAGCCCTGGACATGCTCCTCGATGACGGCGGCGACCGTGCCCATGCGTTCGAGCGCCTTGATGCGGCTTTGCGCCTGCCGGGCCTTGGATGCCTTCGCCTTGAATCGATCGATGAAACTCTGCAGATGCTTGCGGGCGGCTTCGTTCTTGGCCTTCGCCTTCATCTGCAGTTCGTCGGCTTCCGCCTTCTGCCGCTCGAACTGGTCATAGGAGCCGCGATAGAAGTTGAGCTTCTTCTGGTCGAGGTGGACGATCGCGTTGACGGCCGTGTTCAACAGGTCCCGATCATGGCTGATGATGATCACGGTATGTGGATAGCGGCGGATGTAATCCTCGAGCCACAAGGTACCTTCGAGATCGAGATAGTTGGTCGGCTCGTCGAGCAGCAGCAAGTCCGGCTCGGAAAAGAGCACCGCCGCAAGCGCCACGCGCATGCGCCAGCCGCCGGAGAAGGAGGAGGCGGGGCGCTGCTGCGCCTCATGGTCGAAGCCGAGGCCGGCGAGGATGCTTGCCGCCCGTGCTTCCGCCGAATGGGCGCTGATATCGGCTAGCCGCATCTGGATGTCGGCGATCCGGTGGGGGTCGGTGGCGATTTCGGCCTCTGCCAGAAGGGCGGCGCGTTCCTTGTCAGCCTTCAGCACGATTTCGATCAGCGGCTCGTCCGTCCCCGGCGCTTCCTGGGCCACCTGGCCGATCCGCGCGTTCTTCGGCACGGAGACACTGCCGGTCTCGGCGGCAAGTTCGCCGGTGATGATCCGGAAGAGCGTCGACTTCCCGGCGCCGTTGCGGCCGACAAGGCCGGCCTTCGTGCCGGCCGGAAGCGTCACGGAAGCGTTTTCGATAAGAAGACGGCCCGCGACGCGGGCGGAGAGGCCGGTAATCTGGATCATTGCGGCCTTTTGCCCCGAGTTTTATCCGAAGGCAAGGGTCACAGGACGAGCATCGCGGCTTCCCGATAAGTCCGAAGTCGGCATTTTCAAGAGCCTATTGTTATCGATTCCTGGACGACGTGTTCCGATAATAAATACTTCCGCTCCTCATCATGAGGCCCCACATCTATCCCCGAAGAGCCGAGCAACTGCTCTTCAGACCATCCGGCTCGGATCGAACGCCATCGGCAAGGCCGCCGCGTTCGAAAAGACTGATCCGTTCACAGGTGGTCGCGACCAACCCATCGTTCAAGAGAACGACTGATCAGGAGTGTTCAACATGAGAAATGCAGTCCACACCGCTCTCGCCGCCGCCCTTGTCGCCACTGCCGTTCTTGGCGGCGCTTCTGCTGCCTTTGCCGGCGGCAGCTATTACGAAGGCATCAGCGACAAGCCGCTCTTTACTGAACGCGCTCCAAAGGCAGGCGATGAGGCCTCTGTTCGCCGCACGAACGGGTCCATCGACCGTACCTCTACTGGGTCTGTCTCGGACTACGCCGTGCAGCCGAAGCTGGTCCGTGGCGGAGAGGGTGAATATTATCAGGGCATTAGCCGATAACGCGGAATCGATCGCGTAGCATTCGTCCTCCCAGGCAGACTGCTCTTCCCATGGCCCGGTCCCCTTTACGGGGCCGGGCCATCCTCGTCTCCATTGAGATGACTTTGCCCGGCGCCGGATCTGCGTGCCGCGTTTTGTCGCAGACCTTCCTGCGCAAGCCCCGATATTAGTTCAGCGCTTATACTTGACGACGAGAGTCAGCAATAATATGCCGCCTTGCTAAAATGGAGGTGGCTTTGGGCGCTGGCGATTTGTCGATATTCCCATTCTGTGTTGCGCACCTGGCCGCCCACGGCGACAAGCCGGCGCTCATGTTTCCCGGCCAGCGGGTCGTCAGCTATCGCGAACTCGCCGCCCGCGTCGATCGCCAGGCATCGAAGTGGCGCAACGGGCGCGGACTGGTGATGCTCGAGGCCGACCTCTCGGAGCATGCGATCATTGCTTATCTTGCCGCGCTCGATGCCGGACACGCCGTTGCGCTGCAGGGTACGGCAGCCATGAATGCGGATCGTGAGATCTTCAAGCCGGATTTCTGCCATCGCAGGATCGACGGACGCTGGCGTACGGAGCGGCTGGAGGGAGGCCGGGTCGTTCCCCATCCCGATCTCGCCGTCCTGCTATCGACCTCGGGCAGCACCGGCCAGGGGAAATATGTCCGGCTGTCCAGGACGAATATCGAGGCCAATGCACGTTCCATCGCCGAATATCTCGGCCTCACGGCGACGGACCGGACCTGTCTCGTTCTGCCGCTTCACTATTCCTATGGCCTGTCGGTCCTGAACGCTCACATCACGGTCGGCGCGAGCATCTACATCCCCGGCGGATCCATTCTCGATGAGGGCTTCCTCGACGGACTTGCCGGAAGCGGCTGCACCAATCTGTCCGGGGTTCCCTATTCCTACGAGCTTCTGGAAAAGGTGGGCTTTCGCGAGCGGGCATTTCCGCGACTGCGGTTCATGACCGTGGCCGGCGGACGCCTGCCGACCGAGAAGGTTCGCCTCTACAACGAACATCTCTCTGCGCGTGGCGCAGCCTTTTTCGTGATGTACGGCCAGACGGAGGCGACCGCCCGCATCGCCTATGTGCCTCCGGATCGGCTAGTGGGCAGGGAGGACCGGATCGGTGTCGCGATACCCGGCGGCAGCCTGACCATCGAGGATGAGAGCGGGCGACTGATCACCGATGCGCAGGAAGCCGGCGAACTCGTCTACCGCGGCGCCAATGTGATGATGGGCTATGCCGGTGCGCGGGCCGATCTCGCCCGAGGCGCCGAGCTTTCCGAATTGCGAACCGGCGATCTGGCCGTGCGGGACACCGACGGGTTCTTCCGCATCGTCGGACGGACGAAGCGCATATCGAAGATCGCCGGGCTGAGGATCGGCCATGACGCTCTCGAAGCGGCTCTGGAGCGGCACGATATCGCCGTCGCAGTCATTGGCAACGATGTCGAAATCCACGCCTTTTTCGCCGGCGAACGCGCTCCCGACAACGTCCGCCAGCTGCTCGTCGCCGCCAGCGGCTTGACCCTGCTGCAGGTGGGGGCGACGCGCATCGACGCGCTGCCGCGCCTGGCGTCCGGAAAGGTCGATTACGAAGCTCTCCGTCAGCGGAGCCGGCGCGGCAGCGGGTCTTCACGCGAAGAAGGTGTCGAAGCCCTGTTCGAGCAGGTCTTCTATCCGCGAAAGGTCCGACCCGAGGACAGCTTCCTGTCGCTCGGCGGGGATTCGCTCCGATTCGTGCAGCTATCGATGGGTCTTGAGAAGATCCTCGGTGACGTGCCCGAGGCGTGGGAAAGCATACCGGTCAACACATTGGCGGTCATGGTCCGCCAGGAGCGCAAGGCTCCGCAGATCGGCACCGACTTCTTGATTCGGGCGCTGGCCATCCTGCTGGTCGTGCTCCACCACGAGACGCTGTGGCCGATCCCGGGAGGGTCGGCGACAATGGTCATTCTCGCCGGATTCGGCCTGGCACGGTTTCAAAGTGGCGCGCTCCTGTCGGGCGCGCTCGGGCAGCTGTTGCGGCCGCTCGCGCAGATTCTTGTTCCCTATTATCTGATCGTCGCCGCTTACGCTCTTGCCTGGGGAAACGTGCCCTGGGCCTCGGTCTTCCTCGTCGGCAATTTCGGCTTCGCCGATCCCGAGCGGCACAGCATGGTGCCCTATCTCTACTGGTTCATCGAGGCCTATTGCCAAATGGTGCTGGTGTTTGCCGCTCTGTTTGCAGTGCCGTCCGTCAGGCGGTTCGCCGCGGTGCGGCCGTTTGCTGCCGGCATGGCGCTGCTCGCTGGCGCCTTTGCCGCCCGCATGGCACTGCCTGAGCTCTGGGAAATCGGCAACCGGCAGATATTCACGCTTCCCTGGATCTTTCACCTGGCGGTCGCGGGCTGGTGCGCGGCACTGGCGAAAAACTGGGCCCAGCGGCTCGCGGTCATGGCGGCAGGAACGGCGATCTATCTGTTTCTCGGCCTCTATGAGGGCGTCTGGATCGGCACGAAGATCAAATATCTGCTGCAGATCGTCGTGCTCGTGGCGCTTTTGTTCCTGCCGCGCATCCGCCTGCCGCAATGGGCAGTGCAGCTTGTCCTGCCGCTCGCGGCGGCAGGCTTTCATATCTACATCCTGCACCGCTTCGTGCCGGAGCTGCTGCTTGCGCCAATGCAGCCGTTCCTCCCGCCGCTTGCTTTCTCGCTCTGCTCGATCGCCGGCGGCGTCGCCTTGGGGATCGCGGTCTGGTCGGGGCAGCGCCAGCTGGTGAAGTGGCTCGTCCGCGGCCGGGTGGGTTCTCTCCGGATAGATTGGCCGGCCGCATTTATGGCCCGGCTCTTTTCAGGCCGACCACTTCTTCCCCTCGGTCCACAGGAAGAAAGCCAGGTCCAGCGTCAAGGATAGCCGCCCGAGCGCTGTCAAGATCGCATGCGCCTGTCCGCGGTGATGGGTCTGGTGGTTGAACAAATGGTCGAGCGCCAGGGCGACTTTCTGGGTGATCTCGCCGGGTCTGCTGATCGGCGAGTAGGTGAAGTGCGCGCCGAGCCGCGCCTCGTCGAGGCTGTCGATCCAGGCGATGATGCGCTCGTCCTCCGCCTCCCGCGCCGCCGTCAAGGCCGATAGGTCTTCATGGAGGATCGCGTCGAGCCTCGTGGGCGCGTCGCCCTCCTTGGTGAACCGCTTCATCCAGATCCGGTCGGCCACGAGGAGGTGGTTGAGCGTTCCATGCAGAGAACCGAAGAAGGCGCCCTTGTCCTGCCGGTACTCCGCCTCGGAGAGTTCGGCTACGGCAGCGTAGAGCAGCCGGTTGGCCCAGCGATTGTAGTCGGCAAACATCCGGTAATGGTCGAGCATCACATTCTCCCTTGCTGTCCGCCCACCCTAGCTCGGATTGATATTCGCGTGTCGAATGCAACTCATGAAAATTACTGATTTGATCGCCCGGGCTCACTCTCCTTTTATGCGTCGAACGATGTTCAGAACAGGAGGGGACATGACCCGCACACTTTATGCGCTCTGTGGTACCGACCGGACGCGCCCCTTTTCGCCGCATGTGTGGAAGACCAAGCTTTCGCTCGCACACAAGGGGCTCGGCTTCGACGTGGCGCCTGTCGGCTTCACCGAAATCCCAAAGCTCGAGCAAGGAGCGACGAAGATCGTCCCGCTGCTCCGCGACGGCGACAATCTCGTCAGCGACAGTTTCGACATCGCTCTTTATCTCGAGGAGACCTATCCCGACCACCCGGCCCTGTTCGGCGGCGAGGGTGGCAAGGCAACGGCCCGCTTCGTCGAAGGCTGGTCGCAGATGACGCTGCATCCGGCGATCGGCCGCATCGCCATCATGAATATCCATGACAGCCTCGATCCGGTGGATCAGGCCTATTTCCGGCAGAGCCGCGAGCAGCGCTTCGGTAAGTCGCTCGAGGCGACCGCGGAGGCGGGAGAAGCGGATCTCGAAACCTTCTCGATGAAGCTCGAACCGCTACGCCACATGCTGAAATTCCAGCCTTTCATCGGCGGCGATGGGCCACTCTTTGCCGATTACATCGTCTTCGGTGCCCTGCAATGGGCGCGGATCGTCTCGCCGCATCGTCTGCTCGCTGAGGGTGACGTCGTTTCGGACTGGTTCGAGCGTTGCCTCGATCTCCACGATGGCCTCGGCCGTTCCGTGACAGCCGCGTGAAACTGTCGCCGGCTCAGGCGAATCATCGCCGCTCCCCCTTGTTTTGCGCGGCATTGGCGGCTAATGAACCGCCACTTTCTCAAGAGCAAGGGAATTGAGCCAATGGCGATTGAACGTACCTTTTCGATGATCAAGCCCGACGCAACGAAGCGCAATCTGACCGGCGCCATCACCAAGATGCTCGAAGACGCCGGCCTGCGCGTCGTCGCTTCGAAGCGCGTCTGGATGAGCCGCCGCGAAGCCGAAGGCTTCTACGCCGTCCACAAGGAGCGCCCGTTCTTCGGTGAGCTGGTCGAGTTCATGTCTTCCGGCCCGACCATCGTTCAGGTTCTCGAAGGCGAGAACGCCATTGCCAAGAACCGCGAAGTGATGGGCGCCACCAACCCGGCCAACGCTGACGAAGGGACCATCCGCAAGGTTCACGCGCTGTCGATCGGCGAAAACTCAGTTCACGGTTCCGATGGTCCGGAAACGGCTGCCGAGGAAATCGCCTACTGGTTTGCGGGCACCGAGATCGTCGGCTGATCCATTTTCTTCGTTTTGCGCTCTAAGGGCTTGAAACGGTCTTCGAAACCGGGGCGGAGACGCCCCGGTTTTCCTTATGTCGGGCAGGCGGACGTGTCGAAATGCGTCGGCGCCAGCCCATTCCTGAAGACTTCCGGATTCTTGTCGTAGGCAGGGCCGACGACCAAGGGTCTTGCCGGCATGACGCTCTGGTCGACATCGGAAACCACCGTCGTTTCCAGCTTCTGCAGCGTCGCTCCGTCCGGCCCCTTGACCTCGATCGTCACCGCATAGGGCCTCTCCTTCCTGACGCAGGTTATGTCCGGGCTTTCCAGCACCACCTTGTCGAGCTTCGGAAAGAGCTTGCGCGTCAATGTCAGCGGTTCGCCGCCGGCCGGGTTCTCGAAGCTTGCCACGACGATGCTGCCGTCCGGCAGCGGTTCCGTCTTGTTGAGCGTGATCGTGTAGGTGGCGTAGGCGAGCCGGTAGTTGAAGACGAACATCTTGCCGGTCAATTTCAGTGGATCCGGTCCGGCCTCGCGCTGGCAGCCGGCAAGCGCGGCCGCGACCAAGGCGATTGCAATGGCGTGTTTCATGGCTGTGTTTCCTGTTTGGAACGGCGGTAGTGGCGTTTGGCCTTCGTGCGGTTGCCGCAAACCGCCATGTCGCACCAGGTCCTGCTCCGGTTGCGGCTGCGGTCAAGGAACAGCCATTCGCAGTTCGGGCAAATCTTAAGGCGGTCGGGCTCCGGATTGGCGACGAGGCTGAGCGCCGAATGCGCAGTGGCGACGTCGAGAGCGATGTATCCGCCGCCATCCCCCGGTCGGCGCACCACCGCGGCGATCGCCTCCAATAGATCGGCAAGAAGCTCCGGCCGGTCTTCGTCCCGCACCAGAGCCCGGAAATGCCGGTCCGTCGCCTCGCGCAGATCGATCAGCGACGCCCGCCTTTCAGGCCCGATCGGACCGAGCCTGCCGAACCGCTGCTTCTCGCAACCATGGAGATTGGCTGCTTCGGCAAAGCTGTCGATCGCCCTTTCATCGGCAAAACGATCGATGCGGCGTTGCGGGTCGAAGCGCAGGACCACCGAATTGGCGACATCTAGCGCCAATGCGCCGCCCGAAAATCGATGCGCGGTCCAGGTGAAGCTCATGCGAAAATCCTAACTAGTAAAACTCATTTTACCAGTTATATTGGTCCTGTCACCACTGCATGTCTCTTAAATCGACATCGATTTAAGGACAAAGATATGCAGCAATTCAAAGCGCTACAGCGATCCTTGCACGTCCGACAAGACGCACGGCGCTGTAGAGCCGCAGAGCAAAGTTGGTTGCGCCTTCGGCCTCCGCGTTTTGCAGGTGAACTTGATGCAGTTTCGTTCTCGGATCGACCCGATCCTGACCGCCGCGACCGACCGGATATGCCATGGCCTATTTCCTTCAGCAGATCGCCAATGCCGTTCCCGTTGCAGCGCTCTATGCGGCACTTGCCTTCGGCTACGCGATCGCCTTCGCCGTCACGCGGCGGGCCGACCTGACCTATGGCGCGCTCTTCGCATTTGCCGGGCAGATGTTCGTTCTCTTTTCGGATTTCGGCTGGAACCGGCTGTGGCTGGTGCTGCCTGCGGCCCTCGGCGTCGGTGCGGCGGCGGCGCTGAGCTTCGGGCTTGGCGCGGGGCTGGTCGCCGGCCGCTACATCATCCGGCCGCTGGCTTTCTCCTCGGCAAATGCGGTGGTTGTCGCCTCGCTCGGTAGCCTTATCGTGCTCATGGAAACGGCGCGTCTCGCGTCAGATACGAGAAGCCTCTGGCTGCCGCCATTTCTGAACCAGGTTATCGTCTTCTGGCCGGATCCGGAATTTCCCGTGACGCTGACAGTCGTGCAACTGCTGAACACCGCGCTGATGGCGGCGCTCGTCGCCGGCGGCCATTGGCTGCTGACGCACTCCTATGTCGGGCGATACTGGCGGGCCGTCTCCCAGGATCGTGAGGCTGCCGCCCTTTGCGGCATAGATCCCTCGATCGTCTACATTCTTGCCTATGGCGTCGCGTCGGTGATCGCCGCCTTCTGCGGCATTCTGGCCGCCTCCTATTATGGCAACATGGACTTCGGCATGGGCCTGACCTTCGGCGTCAAGGTCCTGTTCATCGCGGCAATCGGCGGCCAGGCGGCGCCACTCTATGCTGCCCTCGGCGCCGCCGGCGTAGGGCTCCTGGAAACGCTGTGGAGCGCCTACGGGCCGATCCTCTGGCGGGATTTCGCGATCTTCGGCTTTCTCGTCATCGTGCTCGTCGTGACCCGGCAGGAAAAGGTCATCCCCTGACGGCGCTCGCTCAGCGGCCCCAACGGCCGCGTGCCGCGTCGTCGGCGTCCTTGGCGCTGACCCAGTCGTCGGCACTGCCATCGGCACGGTGTTCCTTCTTCCAGAAGGGCGCCGAGGTTTTCAGGAAATCCATGATGAAGTTGGCGCCGTCGAAAGCGGCCTGCCGATGCGGCGAGACGGTGACCACGAGCACGATGTTCTCACCGGGCTCGATACGGCCGTAGCGGTGAATGGCCGTCGCGGCCTGCAACCCGAAGCGCTGCACCGCCTCGTGGCAGATGCGGCTGATCTCGGCTTCCGCCATGCCCGGATAATGTTCGAGTTCGAGCGCGTTCAAAGCCCCTGCCTCATCGCGGCAGAGGCCCAGAAAGGTGACGACAGCACCGATGTCCGCCCGGCCGCGGGTGAGCGCGGAGACTTCGGCTGCAAGATCGAAGTCCTCGGGTTGGACACGCACGCTGACCGAAGCGTCCATCGCCTCAGCCGCCCGTCATCGGCGGAAAGAGCGCGATCTCGCGGGCACCGGCGATCGGCTCGCCGTGATCGACATGTTCCTGGTTGATCGCCGCGCGGATGACGTTCTGGTGTTCGAGCGCCGATTCATACTCGGCGCCGAGCGTCTTCAAATGCGCCAGCAGATCGCCGACCGTGACGACGCCGTCCGGGAGATCCAGCGTTTCCTCACCCTTGCCGATGCGCTCGCGCACCCAGGAAAAATAGACGAGGTTGACGGTGCTCATTCGTTGACCACATGCTTCAGGCCAGCGCGGAAATAATCATAGCCGGTATAGAGCGTGATTGCCGCGGCGATCCACAGAAGGACGATGCCAGCCTCGGTTATATAGGGCACGATCTTGTCGCCGGCCGGACCGGCAAGCAGGAAGGCGATCGCCACCATCTGGATGGTCGTCTTCCACTTGGCGATTCGCGTAACGGGCACGCTGACCTTCAGCGCTGCAAGATATTCGCGAAGCCCGGAAACGAGGATTTCGCGGCAAAGAATGATGATCGCGGCCCAGATCGACCAGCCGGCGATGGTGCCGTCCGCAGCGACCAGCAGCAGGATCGAGGCGACCAGCAGCTTGTCGGCGATCGGGTCGAGCATCCGGCCGATATTGGAAGTCTGCTTCCATATGCGCGCAAGATAGCCGTCGAAGAAATCGGTGACCGAGGCGGTGACGAACAGCACGAGAGCGGTCCAGCGGGCGAAATCGGAACTGTGCAGCCGGCCCTCGATGAAGAAGCACAGCACGATCAGCGGCACGATGAGGATACGGAAGTAGGTCAGCAGATTCGGGATGCTGTAGGCAATGGGCGTTGGCATGGACTCGGTTTCTCTGGACACGACAATCCCCATTTCCCGCGGGTCATCGATGCGATTTTATTGTTCGGATGGCATCGGGTAAGCGCCAGCTCCCAGACCCTCCGGTTTCAGGTGTACAGAATGACTTTGCGACCACAAGGTCAACAGGTCATTGCGCTACTCCTGTCATATTTGGCGGATTTCGCCTGAACGCAGTCTGAATTGCGCCGCCGCTGCGCTTATTTGGCATCCTCGTGAAAATGCTCGTAGACGAGGCGGGCCACGGTCTCCGAAATGCCGTTGACGGCCATCAGGTCGTTGATGCCCGCGCGGGAAACCGCCTTGGCGGTGCCGAAATGGGTGAGAAGCGCTCGCTTGCGGGTCGGGCCGATGCCGGCGATTTCGTCGAGCGGGTTCTTGACCATCTCCTTCTTTCGCCGCGCCCGGTGCGAGCCGATTGCAAAGCGATGCGCCTCGTCGCGCAGCCGCTGGATGAAATAGAGCACCGGATCGCGGGGCGGCAGCGTGAACCCGTCCACGCCTTCGACAAAGAAGCGTTCGCGACCGGCGTCCCGGTCGACGCCCTTGGCGACGCCGATCGCCGTCACGCAGTCCTCGACGTCGAGTTCCTTGAGAATGGCGCGTACGGCCGTCATCTGTCCCTGGCCGCCATCGATGACGATGACGTCAGGCCATGCCGGGAAGGCCGCCTCTTCGCTCACCTCTGTCGAGCGGTCCGGCTTGCCTTCCTCCTTCAGCAGACGCGAGAAGCGACGCGTCATCACCTCACGCATCATGCCGAAGTCGTCGCCCGGGGTGATGTCCTTCGATTTGATGTTGAACTTGCGATACTGACCTTTAACGAAGCCCTCGGGGCCGGCGACCACCATGCCGCCGACGGCATTGGTGCCCATGATGTGCGAGTTATCGTAGATTTCGATGCGACGCGGCACCGAAGGCAACTTGAAGGTCTCGGCAAAGCCCTCGAGCAGGCGCGACTGCGAGGCCGTCTCCGCAAGCTTGCGGCCATGCGCTTCGCGCGCATTGGCCTGTGCGTGCTCGACAAGGTCCTTTTTCTCGCCCCGCTGCGGTACGAGGATCGACACCTTGTAGCCGGACTTCTCGCTCAACGCCTGGGCAAGCAATTCCTGCTCGTCGACCGCCTCGCAGAGCAGGATCTGCCGCGGGCACGGCTTGTCGTCGTAGAATTGGGCGAGGAAGGCGCTGAGTACCTCGGCGGCCGGGAGCGACGGGTCGGCCTTCGGAAAATAGGCGCGGTTGCCCCAGTTCTGGCCGGTGCGGAAGAAGAACACCTGGATGCAGGAAATGCCGCCCTCGTGGTGAATGGCGAAGACGTCCGCTTCCTCGACACCGGCAGGGTTGATCCCCTGGTAGCTCTGCACATGGCTGAGCGCCGCCAGGCGGTCCCGGTAAAGCGCCGCCCGCTCGAAGTCGAGATTTTCCGACGCTTCGGCCATCGCCGCGGCGATCGTCGCCTTCACAGCCTGGCTCTTACCGGAGAGGAAGTCCTTCGCCTCGCGCACGAGCTCGGCATAATCCGGATCGCTGATCTCGCCCGTGCAGGGCGCCGAACAGCGCTTGATCTGATAAAGCAGACAAGGCCGCGTGCGTGTTTCGAAGACGCTGTCGGTGCAGGTCCTCAAGAGAAAGGCCCGCTGCAGCGAATTGATCGTCCGCCCCACCGCACCGGCGGAGGCGAACGGCCCGAAATAGTCGCCCTTGCGGCTGCGCGCGCCGCGGTGCTTGTAGAGCGCCGGTGCCCGGGTGTCGCCGGTGACGACAATGTAGGGGAACGACTTGTCGTCGCGCAAAAGCACGTTGAAGCGCGGGCGCAGACGCTTGATCAGGTTCGCCTCGAGCAGTAGCGCCTCGATTTCGGTGCGCGTCGTGACGAACTCCATGTTCGCCGTCTCGCGCACCATGCGGGCGATGCGGTTCGAGTGGCCGCGCCCTTGTGCGTAGTTGCTCACCCGCTTCTTCAGACTGCGCGCCTTGCCGACATAGAGCACGTCGCCGGCCTCGTTGAACATTCGGTAGACGCCGGGTCCATTCGGCAGCAGCTTGACGAAGGCCTGGATCAGTTCGGCGCCCTTGAGCCCCTGCGTTTCTGCCTTGCTCTCCGCCCATTCCACAGTGGGCGCCGGCCGTTCGCTCTCGGCAACTTCGACGAGATCGTCTTCGTCATCGGTTTCGCTGCCGTCATAGAGGATGCCGCCGTCGGTGGGCGTCCGCCCGTTCATTCCACTATCTCCCGAATATCCGGCGTCTCCCAGGCGAGGTGCTGGCCGCCGTCGAGCGCGATCATCTGTCCGGTAACCGAGGGCGTCTCGAAAAGGAAGCGGATTGCGCGTCCGAATTCGTCGAGCGCCGGACCTCGCCTGAGAATCAGCGCGTGGACCTGGGCTTCGAAATCGCGCCGGTCCTGCCGCTCGTTCGGCAGCGTCGGACCGGGCCCGATGCCGTTGACGCGAATGTCAGGCGCCAGCGCCTGCGCCATCGTCTGGGTTGCCGTCCAGAGCGCCGACTTGGAGAGCATATAGGAATAAAAGCGTGGATTTGGAGACCAGACGCGCTGGTCGATCACATTGACGATAAGGCCGGAAACATCGCCCGAACGCTGCCGCGCGAAGTCGCGGGCAAGCAGGGAGGGGGCCCGCACATGCAGGGCGAAGTGCCGCTCCCAGGCGTCCTCGTCGAACTCGTCGAGACTGTCCTTGTTGAAGACCGAGGCATTGTTGACGAGGAGATCGAGCGGGCCGAGCAGCGAGGTCGCCTGCGCGATCAATTCCGACGCCGCCCTCACATCGGTGAGGTCCGCCTGGAGGGCGACAGCGTTTGTGCCGGCTTTTCTGAGGTCTGCCGCCAGCGCCTCGGCCTCGGCCATGGAGCCGTTTGCATGGATGGCGACCGCAAAGCCGTGGACGGCGAGATCCTCAACTATTGCCCTGCCGATGCGCCGGGCGCCGCCTGTAACCAGCGCCGCCTTGAATGTCCTTTTCAACGTTCTTTCCCGTTCTGCGAATCCTGTTCCGGTCGGACACAGATATAGGCAGGAAAGGCCGGGCTGAAAAACTCCCCCGGACGATTCATTTCGGAAAAATTAACGTGAGCGGCGTATTTTGAATTATCTTTTATTCTTATAGTATATCTTTGGTTAATCTTCAATTATGGTTAATAAATCCTCTGTGTCGTCAAGGCAACATCAAAGTTTGGACGCGGCTACGCCGCTAAAATTTCACATTTTAGCTCTTGAGAATCCGCATTTTCTGTCCAATTTCCGGTCAACCGGACGGGTTGATTGTAGATACCCGGTGTCTCGATAAAGCACGCCAAAGAGATGCTTCGGGGCGCCGGTCTGAAAGGAGAATAGTATGCGTACGCTCACCACCACTCTCATGGCTTCGGCCATTGCCCTGGTAACCTTCCAGGCAGCTCACGCCGCCGACGCGGTCGACGAAGTTCCGGCTGCTCCGGCTGCCGAATATACCGAGCCGGCCGTCAAGAACTGGTCCGGCGCCTATGTCGGCGGCACGGCCAATTGGCATCACGGCGAAGCCGATGCCACCGGCGGGAACACGTCGGCCGGCTTCGGCGGCGGCCTTTACGGCGGCTACAACGTGCAGGACGGTCAGATGGTCTACGGCGGTGAAGCCGACGTCAACTACGCCGGCAACGACTCCCACTCCAGCGGCCGCCGCGTGAAGCAGGGCGTCAACGGCTCGCTCCGCGGCCGCGTCGGTGTCGACCTCAACCCGGTGCTGGTCTACGGCACGGCCGGTCTCGCCCTTGGCAATGCCAAGCTCTCCACCCCGGCGGGCTCCGACGACAAGACCCTGGTCGGCTGGACGGCTGGCGCCGGTGCCGAAACCTTCGTCACCGACAACGTTACGGCCCGCGTCGAATACCGTTACACGGACTACGCCTCCAAGGACTTCCGCACCGGCGGCTCGACGGTCTCCTCCGGCTATGACGAGCACAGCGTCCGCGTCGGTATGGGCGTCAAGTTCTGATCCTTTCAAACGGATCAAGAAAAGGCCGGGGTGACCCGGCCTTTTTTGTACCCTTGATTCAGGTCTTGAATTTGGGATAATCCGGAAAGTGTTTCTCGAACTTGGCCGGCCAGGTCTTGAGCTTCGGCCGCCCTTTCTGCCATTCGCCGGCAAAGCGCAGCTCGATATAGCGCAGCATGGCGGCGAGCGCGAAATGTCCCGCATTCAGCTTGCCGCCGGTCTTCGGCAGATGAGCTTCCAGGTGGTCGAGCCCGCGCTCGACCTTTTCCCATTGTCGGTCGATCCAGGGCTGATGCACCTTTTCCGGCGGATGAAAGCGCTTTTCGTAGACGATCGCCAGCAGGCTGTCGCAGATGCCGTCGCAGAGCGCTTCGAAGATCTCGATCTGGGTGCGCTTCTCGGCGGTTTTCGGATAGAGCCCGCCTTTGGTCTCGCGGTCGAGGAAATGCATGATCGCCCGGCTGTCGTAGATCGACCGGCCATCGGCCGTGATCAGCGTCGGGATTTTTCCAAGCGGATTGCTGTCGACCAGTTCCGGCGGATTGGCATTGGTGTCGGTGAGCACGCTTTCCGCAGCGATTCCGAGATGATGGGCAGCCATCCGAACCTTGTTGGAATAGGGGGAGGCGGGCGAGTAGAGTATCTTCATTCGTCTTTCCGTTCTTATGGTGCGGCGGGGAGTAGCACCGCGCCTCGTCGGCAGGCGCGGCGATCTATTTCAGGGCAGGCCCTGAAACGCAATTCCCTGTCGAAGCAGACCCTGATTTCCTCGATCAGAGGCCCCTCGCAGGTCACGGCGATCATGTCTTTCGCCATGCCGGGGTTCTTCGTCGTGAAAGCGGTCTCGATCGATGCGGCGGAGAGGTCTCGCGAACCCTCCGTGGAGGTAAACTCGGCAGGAATCTCAAGCCGCTCGCGGGCCGCCCGTGTCACAGCGAAATAATCCGCCTGGCTGAGGCCGGAGCAGGTGCCGTGTTTGCGCCATTGATGCCCGATCAAGCCCATCGACGGAACGATGTCGAGATATTGCCGGCCAAGTGACTCAGGGACCCGGGCGGATTGCCCCGTCTGGCAAAACTGCGGATAGCCGCGTTCATATTGCGGCCAAAGGCCGTGGACGATCAGGCCGCTGCCGCGCTCGCACTGTTCGGATTTGCCCTTCGGGTCATTGCCTCGGCACCAGGTCGGGGACCAGGAGAGCGAAAGCACATAGAAGTCGAAGCCCTTGCCGAGCGGTACGCTCGCCGATGCGGCACCCGCCGGGGCGTCCACCCCGGAGCCGGATGTCTTGTCGCCTTCGCCGTTACAGCCGGCGATCGCCAACAGGGCAAGGGTCGCCAGAAGCCGGTTTCTTGCGGCAATCAACGAAGCGAAGAGCAATGGGCGCCGTAGACATACCAGGGATCGAGGCCGCCGACGCAGAACTCGACATTGGAGCCGACGCCGGCAAATCCCCAGGGTCGCTCGATGAGGTACCAGAGCGGCCTCCGGACCCCGTCGCTCATCACCGCGGTCGCATAGCAATATTCACGTTCGACCAGATGGGTGTAGTCGCGCGGCTCGAAGCGGTTCTGGCCCATGTCGCGGATTTCGGCGATCGCGAGATTGGCATGAAGATAGTTTGCCGCCTTATAGTCGAAGCGCCGCGTGATGAAGCCCAGCACCGACGGGTTGCCGCAAATGCCGATATTGTAAGCCTGCGGGGCGACGGGCACCGCGGCCAAATCCGCGGCGGCGGCACTGGTGACCACACCGGCGGCGAGGGAAAGCGAGGTCAGAAGCATTGCGGCAAGCTTGCAAATCATGACTTCCTCCTGGATCGTCTCTACAGCGCCGCGCGTCTTTCAGACGCGCAAAGGACGCTGCAAGACTTTGAACCTACGCATCGTGCTTTCCGAAAATGGATTCCGATTTTCGGGCCGATGCGCTAGAGATTGATGCTACGGCACCCGACGCGTCAAGGCCCTCGGTTGAGAGCTGTTTCGCCGCGCAGCCAGAAGCAGCGTGCCGACGCGAAGCGATCCTGGCGAAGTCGTTCCTTCAGGAAGGGCAGCAGGATGTCGAGCTCGTCCTTGAGCGTATAGGGTGGATTGACGATGACAAGGCCCGAGCCTGCCAGTCCGGTGATGTCGCGATCGCTGCGGACCGCAAGCTCGGCGCACAGCATTTTGGGTATTTCCAGCGCTTTCAGCGCCTCATGAAATTCCTTGACCGGCGCGCCTTTCTTCAGCGGATACCAGAGGCAGTAGATACCGCCGGCAAAGCGGCGATAGGCCCTGGCAAGCCCTTCGGCCAGCCGCTCGTATTCGCCTTCCTTCTCGAATGGCGGATCGATGAGGACAAGGCCGCGCTTTTCCTTCGGCGGCAGGTGGGCGCCGAGCGCCAGCCAGCCGTCGAGCCGGGTGATCCGGCTCTGGAAATCGCCGTCGAACAGCCGGTGCAGCGTTTCGTAGTCGTCCGGATGCAGTTCCATTGCCGAGAGCCGGTCCTGGGGCCGAAACAGCATGCGGGCAAGCTTCGGCGAACCGGGATAATGCGTGATCCCGGCATCCGCCCCAGTATGCGGATTGAGATCGCGCACGGCTGCGAGATAGGGCTCGAGAATGGCGGCTACCGGTGGAGGGAGTTCGGCGTCGACCAGCCTTCCGATGCCGTCGCGCCACTCGCCGGTCTTTTGCGCCTCCTCGCTGGAGAGGTCATAGAGACCGATGCCGGCATGGGTATCCAGCACCCGGAAGGCCCTATCCTTGTGTTTGAGATAGGTGAGGAGCCTGGCCAGCACCGCGTGCTTCAGGACATCGGCGAAGTTGCCCGCATGATAGATGTGCCGATAGTTCATAAGAGCCGCCGATGGCTGCGATCAATTGTTTCGATGGATGGCGAATGGGACTTTGAGCCCTCTTTCGGATGCCATATAGAAAAGCCATGAACGTTGCGACCCCCATCAGAGCAGAAAAGTCGGTCGGCCACTCTGTCTGTCCGCATGATTGTCCCTCGGCTTGCGCGCTGGAAGTGGACCTGACCGCCGAAGGCCGGATCGGGCGCGTCCGCGGCGCGGCCGCCAACAGCTACACGGCCGGCGTCATCTGCGCCAAGGTCGCGCGCTATGCCGAGCGCATCTATCATCCCGGCCGGCTGATGGTGCCGCAGCGCCGCATCGGCGCGAAAGGCGAGGGGCGCTGGGAGGAAATCTCCTGGGAGGCGGCACTCGACGAGATCGCCGAACAATTCGTCAAGGCCGAGCAGGAACACGGCTCGGAAGCGGTTTGGCCCTATTTCTATGCCGGCACGATGGGGCAGGTGCAGCGCGATTCCATCGAGCGCCTGCGCCATGCCAAGCGCTATTCCGGCTTCTTCGGCTCGATCTGCACGAACATGGCCTGGACCGGCTTTACCATGGCGACCGGAGCCCTGCGCGGCCCGGACCCGCGCGAAATGGCCAAGTCCGATTGCGTGGTAATCTGGGGCACCAATGCGGTGGCAACCCAGGTCAACGTGATGACCCATGCGGTCAAGGCGCGCAAGGAGCGCGGCGCCAAGATTGTCGTCATCGACGTCTACGACAACCCGACGGTCAAGCAGGCCGATCTCGGCCTCATCCTGAAACCCGGCACCGATGCGGCGCTCGCCTGCGCCGTCATGCACATCGCCTTCCGCGACGGCTATGCGGACCGCGCCTATATGGCGGAGTTTGCCGACGATCCGGCTGGTCTCGAGGCGCATCTGAAAACACGCGGGCCGGAATGGGCTTCGGCGATCACCGGGGTGTCCGTCGAGGAAATCGAGACCTTCGCGAAGCTCGTCGGGACAACGCCGAGAACCTATTTCCGTCTCGGCTACGGCTTCACCCGCCAGCGCAACGGCTCGGTCGCCATCCACGCCGCGGCATCGGTCGCCGCCGTGCTCGGCTCGTGGAAGCACGAGGGCGGCGGAGCCTTCCATTCCAACAACGACATCTTCAAGCTCGACAAGCGCGAACTGGTCGGAACCGCTCTGCACGACCCCGACATACGTATGCTCGATCAATCGCAGATCGGCCGCGTGCTGACCGGCGACGCCGAGGCGCTGCGCCATCGCGGGCCGGTAACGGCGATGCTGATCCAGAACACCAATCCGGTAAACGTCGCGCCCGAGCAGCGGCTGGTGAAGAGGGGGGTCCTGCGCGGCGACCTCTTCGTCGCCGTGCATGAGCAGTTCATGACCGACACCGCCCGGCTTGCCGACATCGTCCTGCCGGCAACGATGTTTCTGGAGCATGACGATCTCTATCGCGGCGGCGGACACCAGCACATTCTGATCGGCCCGAAGATCGTCGAACCGCCGCCGACGGTGCGCACCAATCTCTTCGTCATCGAAGAACTGGCAAAGCGCCTGGGCGTTGCCGACTGTCCCGGCTTTGGCCTCTCGGAGCGGCAGCATATCGACCGGTTGCTCGCCAATTACGGCATCGGCTACGAAGAAATGAAGGAGCGGAAATGGCTTGATTGCCAGCCGGCCTTTGAGGAGGCGCATTTCTTGAAGGGTTTTGGGCACCCGGACGGCAAGTTCCGCTTCAAGGCGGACTGGACCGGAACACCCGCACCGAACCGGCCGCCGAAATCGATGGGCCCGCAGGGACCGCATGGCAGCCTCCCCGAGTTTCCCGACCATGTCGATCTGATCGAAATCGCCGACGGCCGCCATCCGTTCCGGCTGGCGACCTCGCCGGCGCGTTCGTTCCTGAACTCGACGTTTTCCGAGACGCCCTCTTCGATCGAGAAGGAGGGGCGTCCGGACGTCATGATCCATGCGGAGGACGCAGCCGCGCTCGGCATCGCCGACGGCGATATCGTCAGGCTCGGCAACGACCGCGGCGAGATCCGACTTCATGCCAGGATCGGCGGCGGCGGGCGCCGCGGCGTCGTGATTGCCGAGGGCCTCTGGCCGAACGGCGCCCATCTCGACGGCGAGGGGATCAATGTCCTGACCGGCGCGGACGCGGTTGCACCCTATGGCGGTGCGGCCTTCCACGATAACCGGGTCTGGATGCGCCGGGCCTGAGCAGCCATGTTCGACACGCGCAGCATGCGTGTGAAAACGCTTTCATCAAGGATCACCCATGACGCAGCATGAAGACCCGCGCATCCGGATACTCGACCGCCGGTCTCTGTGGAAGGGCTTCATCAGCCTCGAGCAGGTCACCCTCGAGCAACAGATGTCCGACGGCAGGACTGCCCGCCTCGTTCGCGAGGTGCACGATCATGGCCGGGCAGCGACGATCCTGCTTTTCGACCCGGAACGCCAGATCGTCGTGCTCGTCCGCCAGTTTCGCCTTCCCGTCCTTTTGCAGGGGGAGCCCGCCTATCTGGTCGAGACGCCGGCGGGCCTGCTCGACGGCGAGGCGCCGGAAGTGGCGATCTGCCGCGAGGCGATGGAGGAGACGGGCTATTGCATCGAGAGTGCCATGCATCTCTTCGACGCCTATATGAGCCCGGGTTCGATAACCGAACGGACGAGTTTTTTCCTCGGCCGCATCGACACGTCCAAGAAGGTGGCCGCCGGCGGCGGGCTGGCGCATGAAGGCGAAGACATCGAGGTGCTGGAAATTGCCTTGGACCACGCCGTCAGAATGATCGGCAGCGGTGAAATCTGCGATGCCAAGACGATCATGCTTCTGCAATGGGCCGTGCTGAACCGGGCGGCGCTCGCGGGCTAACCCCTTGATACCGCATACATTACCGATAATTCACTTTTTGTCGGCTGCGGGCTGAGGTAAATCCCTCGTGTCTACTCCAACGACACGGGCGATCCATGACGTCCCCTTCTTTCCTCCACGAAATTGAAGCGCAGCCAGAACCGGCCGAGGTCGGGTGGCGGCCATTCCTGAGGCGCAATCAACGTTATCTTTCCGCCTTGGGCACCCTCCTGATGATCGCGCTCTTCGGGGTGGCGATTTTTCACCTCACTGCCGAAGTGCAGTATGAGGATGTGGTGGCGGCACTGGCAGGCACGAGCTGGAGCGCGGTGGCAACCGCCATTCTGCTCACCGGTCTGAGCTTTCTCGCGCTTACCTTCTACGACGTCGGCGCACTCGACTACGTCAAACGCAAGCTCCCCTATGTCGACGTCGCTCTGACGGCAGCCTGCGCCTATGCTGTGGGCAACACCGCGGGCTTCGGACCGTTGAGCGGCGGCGCGATCCGGTACCGCTCCTATTCCCGTCTCGGCCTGGAGCCCGATGAAATAGGCCGGGTCATTGCGTTCGTCACGCTCGCCTTCGGCCTCGGTCTTGCCGCCGTCGCCTGCCTCAGCCTGCTCGCCGTTGCCGAATATGTTGCGCCGCTGATGGGGATCGAGCCGTTCTGGCTGCGGGCAATCGCCATGCTCGTGCTTGCCGCCATGCTCGCGGTCATGGTGGCGGCGCGGAGCGGTCATGAGGTGAGCATCGGCCGCGTCACCCTGCGCCTGCCGGATACCAGGACCTCGTCGCGTCAGTTTCTGGTAACGGCGCTTGATCTCGCTGCCTCCGCTACGGTGCTCTACGTGCTGCTGCCATCGGGCACGGTCGGCTGGCCGGCATTCCTGGCGATCTATTCCGTCGCGGTCGGCCTCGGCGTGCTGAGCCACGTTCCGGCCGGGCTGGGGGTCTTCGAAACGGTGATCGTCGCAACCCTCGGCCGCGCCGCCGATGTCGATGCGGTCCTCGGCGCACTGGTCCTCTACCGCGTGATCTACCATGTGCTGCCGCTGCTGATCGCCATTTTCGTGATCATCGGCATGGAGCTCCGCCAGCTCGCTGGACATCCGGCCGCGTCCAGCCTGCGCCGCGCCGGCGGACGGATGACGCCGCTGCTGCTTGCGACACTCGCTCTCGTGCTCGCCCTGATGCTGGTTCTTTCGAGCGTCACGCCGACGCCGGACGAGAACCTGGCCTTCCTCGCCGACCATGTCTCCCTGCCGATCGTCGAAGGGGCGCATTTCCTGGCAAGCCTGCTGGGCCTGGCCCTGGTCATCGTCGCGCGCGGGCTGGCACTGCGGCTCGATGGCGCCTGGTGGGCATCGGTCGTCATCGCGCTCACCGCGCTTTTGCTCTCGCTCGTCAAGGCGGTGGCGCTCGTCGAAGCAGGCATGCTCGCCTTCTTCATCCTCGGCCTCCTCGCGAGCCGCCGGCTTTTCGTCCGTCCCGCTTCGCTGTTCGGGCAGGCGCTGACAGTCCCCTGGCTGATGGCGATGGGCGTCATCTGCCTCGGTGCCTATGTCGTTCTGCTCTTCGTCTATCGAAACGTCGATTACAGCCATGAGCTCTGGTGGCAGTTCGAGTTTTCGGCGGAGGCGCCGCGCGGCCTGCGCGCGCTGCTGGGCGTGACGATCGGCGCGACCGCCGTGGCGATCTGGAGCCTCATGCGGCCGGCCACGACGGCAGTGGCGCTCGCATCCGAGGAGGAGCTCGAGCGCGCCATCGCCATTCTCGACGCCCAGGACATGTCTGATGCCAACCTGGTGCGGATGGGCGACAAGAGCATCATGTTCTCGGCGGACGGCCGCGCCTTCATCATGTATGGCCGCTGGGCGCGCTCCTGGATCGCACTTTTCGACCCTGTCGGGCCCTTGGATGCCTGGCCGGACTTGATCTGGCAGTTCATGGAGACGGCGCGTTCCAACGGCTGCCGTGCCGTCTTCTATCAGGTCTCGCCCAAGGGCCTAGCTTACTACGCCGATGCGGGCTTGAGGGCCTTCCGCCTCGGCGAGCTCGCCGAGGTCGACCTTGCGCGCTTCGAGATGAAAGGCGGCAAATGGGCGAACCTGCGCCAGCAGGTGAGCCGCGGCCAGCGGGATGGGCTGGAATTTTCACTGGTGGAGCCCGCCGATGTGCCGGCGATCCTGCCGGAACTTGCGCAGATATCCGATGCCTGGCTTGCGCACCACAGCGCCCGCGAGAAGGGCTTTTCGCTCGGCGCCTTCGATCCGGATTATCTTGCGGAACAGCCGGTGGCGATCCTCAAATGCAATGGCCGCATCGTCGCCTTCGCGAACATCCTTGTGACCGGCACCAAGGAAGAGGGATCCGTGGACCTGATGCGCTTCTCGCCGGAGGCGCCCCGGGGTGCGATGGACTTCCTGTTCGCGCAGCTGATGGAATATCTGAAGGCGCAGGGCTATCGGCGCTTCAATCTCGGTATGGCGCCGCTGTCCGGCATGTCTTCTCGCCGGCTGGCGCCGGTCTGGGACCGTGCCGGGCGGACCTTCTACGAGCACGGCGAACGCTATTACAACTTCAAGGGCCTGCGCGCCTTCAAGTCCAAGTTCCATCCGCATTGGCAGCCACGCTATCTGGTAGCGAGCGGCGGGCTCAACCCGATCCTGGCGCTGATGGACGCGACCTTCCTGATCGGCGGCGGCCTCAAGGGAGTGATAAGGAAATGACAGTCATGGGCAAAGTTCGGAAAGCCGCGGTCCTCGCGGCCCTTGTCCTCGGGGCGGCCAACCTCTCGGCGGCGGCCGAGGACGCGCAGAAGTTCGACACAGGGACGATCCCGTCGCCGCATATCCTGTTCCCCAATCAAGAGGCGGCAGGACTCGTCGTGCTGCTTTCGGATGCCGGCGGATGGACGGCGAGGGAGGATACCGCGGCTCGTGCGCTTTCCGACGAAAACGCGATCGTCATCGGCATCGACCTGAAGGCCTATCTGGCGTCGCTCGCCAAGGACGACGGTGACTGCATTTATACGGTCTCCGACCTCGAATCCTTGAGCCAGCAGGTGCAGCGCGCGGCGGGCAGCGGCGCCTATCGCCCGCCTGTCATTGCCGGTGTCGGCGCCGGCGGCGCAATGGCGCTGGCGATCGCCGCGCAATCCCCCGCCGCGACGATCGGCAGGACGCTCGCAGTCGATCCAGAAGAAGGAATCGCTCTGACCAAGCAGCTCTGCACGCCGGCCGAGAAGAGCCACAAGAACGACCGCATGGTGTACGGCTTGACCGACGGAGCCTTGCCCGACCCGGTATCCGTCACCTTTTCTCCGGCAGCGTCTGCGGCAGGTCGAGACCATGTCGCTGCGCTTGTCGAGAAGCATTCCGAAATCGAGACCGACGAGACGGACGACGAAGCCTATAAGGCGCTCTCCGACGCGCTGTCGGATTATCTAGGGGAGGATGACGAAGCGGATAATCCGTTCGGATTGCCGCTGACGGTCCTCGACGCCAAGCCGAGCCGCGATACGATGGCGGTGATCTATTCCGGCGATGGCGGCTGGCGCGATATCGACAGGGAGGTCGGCAATGTCCTGCAACAGCAGGGCGTTCCCGTCGTCGGCGTGGATTCGCTGCGCTATTTTTGGGCGGAGCGCCAGCCGCAGGAGAGCGCCAACGATCTTCAGCGGATCATCGACTACTATCGCAAGCGGTGGAATGTCCGAAACGTGCTCTTGATCGGCTACTCCTTCGGCGCCGATATCCTGCCGCGCATCTATAACCTGCTGCCGCCCGCAGAGCGGGCGCGCGTCCGCCAGGTGACGCTGATGGCGTTGTCGCATCAGGCGGACTTCAAGATCTCGGTCTTCGGTTGGCTCGGCGCGGAAGGGGCGGGCAGCGCGGGCGACCCGGTCGACGACATCAAGGCGATCGATCCGTCGCTGCTCCAGTGCTTCTACGGAACCGAGGAAGAGGACGATGCCTGCCCGGAACTGAAATCATCCGGCGCCGATGTTGTCGCTATCGAAGGGGGCCATCATTTCGACGAGGACTATCCGGCCCTGACGCGTCGCGTTCTCGACGGCCTAGACCGGCGGCTCGCTCAGGCGAAGTGAGCCGGCGCTTCCAATTGACCACCCCTCCACAATTGATCGGAAGGTGGGCGGTCTTAGCCGCACAAGATGAGACATTCGCTGGCCGCTGGGGTATGATTGGGTCGGCCTGGAATTCTGGCACCCGAGAGTGGCAGTACACGAAGACTGGGTGGTCACATGAACGATCCGACGGTGCACAGACGTTTGACGGCCATCCTCGCTGCAGACGTCGTGACGTACAGCCGCCTCATGGGCCAGGACGAGGCAGGCACTCACGCGGCATGGAAATCGCACCGCCGGGAACTGATCGACGCCAAGATAGCCGAGCATGAGGGTCGCATCGTGAAGCTCACGGGCGACGGATTCCTGGCGGAATTTCCAAGTGTAGTAAATGCTGTCACCTGCGCGGCCACGGTCCAGCGGGGTATGGTGGAACGCAATGCGGGTGTGCCGCAGCGCAGCCGGATAGAGCTTCGGATGGGCATCAACCTCGGGGACGTGATCGTCGAGGGCGATGACATATTCGGGGATGGCGTCAATGTGGCGGTTCGACTTGAAAGCATAGCGACGCCCGGCGGGATCGCGGTCTCTGCAGCCGTTCGAGATAACGTCGGCAATCGGCTCGATCTTCGATTCGAGGATATGGGCGAGCAGGCACTCAAGAACATCGACCGTCCGGTGCGCGCCTATGGCATTACCCTGGACTTTCCTACGGCTCTCCGAACGACCGGTTCGGATTCTAGCCAGCAAGATCCCTGGGAGATCGAAAAGCCGTCGATCGCGGTTCTACCTTTCAACAACATAAGCGGTGACCCAGAGCAGGAGTATTTCAGCGATGGGATCACCGAGGACATCATTACCGATTTGTCGAAAATATCCGGCCTGTTCGTCGTCGCCCGCAATACTGCCTATACATACAAGGGCAAACCGGTGAAGGTGCAGCAGGTGAGCCAGGATCTAAGGGTCAACTTTATCCTGGAGGGAAGCATCCGCAAGGCCGGGTCGCGTGTGCGCGTCACCGCGCAGCTCGTGGAGGGCAAGGGTGGTGGTCATGTATGGGCCGACCGCTACGACCGTGATCTCACCGACATATTCGCCCTGCAAGACGAGATCACCCATACCATCGTCGACCATCTGAAGGTCAAGCTGCTGCCAGAGGAGAAGAAAGTCATCGGTCGAGTCCCGACGGGGAATTTCGAGGCCTATGCGTATTACCTCAGGGGTCGGCATTTTCTGCACTGGCACTGCAAATCGCATTACGTGCTTGCGAAGCGCATGTTCGCAATGGCTGTCGAACTCGACCCGCTTTATGCGCGGGCCTATGCGGGAATCGCGGACTGCGATTCCTTCCTCTTCCTTCACTATAACGCCGATGTCTCGATTGACGGCATTCTGGCGACGAGCGCCAAGGCGCTGGACCTTGAGAGCGGCCTGGCAGAAGCGCATGCTTCACGTGGCCTCGCCCTCTCGCTTCGCGAGCGGCATTCGGAAGCGATGGCAGAGTTTGAGCAGGCGATCGCCCTCGATCCCAATCTTTTCGAAGCTTACTACTTTTATGCCCGTGCCTGCTTTACGCAGGGTAAGCTGGATGAAGCGGCCCGGCTTTTCCTGCGCGCCGCAGAACTCAAGCCGGATGATTACCAAGCCTTGCTTGTGCTCGTTAACATTCTCCGATCACTCGGGCGCGATCAGGAAATGAGGATGGCGGCACAGGAAGGTGTTGCGCGGGCCGAGCGTGAGCTCAGGCTGCGTCCGGAGAATGCGAGACCCGCCTATTTGGGAGCCTTGGGTCTCGCGGCGCTTGGAGACCGCGACCGTGCTAAGGAATGGGCAGGACGCGCCCTGGCCATCGATCCCGACGATCGTCTGGCGAAATACAACGTGGCCTGCTTTTACTCGCTCGAGGGTGAACATGACCGGGCAATCGATCTGCTCGTGGAGCTTCTCCCGCGCGCCACCCACGAAACAAAACGATGGGTGAAGTACGACTCGGACCTCGATCCCATCCGAGAACATGCGCGGTTCCCGAAGGTGCTTGAACTCCTCGGGTAAGAGACTTTGCCCCGTTTCAAAGCGCCGGAGAAATCAGCGCGCCAGAGGCATCGCCGACCGTGTGGCTGACGGCCCGCCCATCCTGCATCGTGACCTTGCCCTCGGCGACCTGTCGGAGCGCCAGCGGATAGGTCTTGTGCTCGACCGTCAGGACGCGCGCGGCGAGCGTCTCCGGTGTGTCGCCGGCAAGGATCGGGACGGCGGCCTGGGCGATGATCGGGCCGTCGTCCATGCCCTCGGTGACGAAATGCACCGTGCAGCCGGCAAGCTTCATGCCCGCCTCGAGGGCGCGTTGATGCGTATGCAGCCCCGGGAAAAGCGGCAGCAGCGACGGATGGATGTTGAGGATCCGGCCTGCGTGGCGCTTTATGAAGGCGGCGGACAGCAGGCGCATATAGCCGGCAAGGCAGATGATGTCCGGCTGCAGCCGGTCGAGCTCGGCGAGGATCGCCGCTTCGTGATCTTCCTTGCTTTGGAAGTCCTTGCGCACGAACGAGGCTGTGGCGATGCCGAGCGCTGCCGCCTTGGCAAGGCCGCCGGCTTCCGCCTTGTCGGAAATGACGGCAATGATTTCGGCCGGAAAATCCGGTTCGGCCGCGGCTTTCGCCAGCGACAGCATGTTGGAGCCGCCGCCGGAGATGAAGACGATCACCTTTTTCTTCCTGGCCGGGGATAGACTCATAGGGCGAGGCTGCCCTTGTAGATCGTGCCGGCGGCACCCTCTTCGCGCGCCACCATGCGGCCGAGCGGGAAGACGGTTTCGCCTTCACCGGCAAGCACCGCCGCGACCCTGTCGGCTTCCGCTGCCGGAACGACGGCGATCATGCCGACACCGCAATTGAAGGTGCGCAGCATCTCATTGGCGGCGACGCCGCCGGTCTTGGCCAGCCAGGAGAAGACCGCCGGCGGCTTGACGGCGTCGAGGTCGATCTCGGCGGCGAGATGCTTGGGCAGCACGCGCGGAATGTTTTCCGGAAAGCCGCCGCCGGTGATGTGCGCCAGCGCCTTGATCGCGCCGGTCTCGCGGATTGCCTTCAGGAGCGGTTTCACATAGATGCGGGTCGGGGTCATCAGCCCTTCGGCAAGTGTGCCCTCGCCGAAGGGCGCAGGCGCGTCCCAGGAAAGGCCAGAGAGCGAGACGATCTTGCGGACCAGCGAATAGCCGTTCGAATGCACGCCGGAGGAGGCAAGGCCGAGGATGACGTCGCCTTCCGCAATGTCGCCCGCCGGCAGCAACTGCCCGCGCTCGGCCGCGCCGACGGCAAAACCGGCAAGATCGTAGTCGCCGCCGGAATACATGCCCGGCATTTCCGCCGTTTCGCCGCCGATCAGCGCGCAGCCCGCCTCGCGGCAGCCGGCGGCGATGCCGGCGACGATTGCCGCCCCCTGGTCGGGATCGAGCTTGCCGGTGGCGAAATAATCGAGGAAGAACAAGGGTTCGGCGCCCTGCACGACAAGGTCGTTGACGCACATGGCGACGAGGTCGATGCCGACCGTGTCGTGCTTGTCGGCGTCGATGGCGATCTTGAGCTTGGTGCCGACGCCGTCATTGGCGGCGACAAGGACCGGATCGGTGAAGCCGGCCGCCTTGAGATCGAAGAGGCCGCCGAAGCCGCCGATCTCGCCGTCGGCTCCGGGACGCCGGGTCGAGCGCACATGCGGCTTGATCTTTTCGACCATCAGATTGCCGGCATCGATATCCACACCCGCGTCGTTATAGGTGAGGCCGTTCTTTCCCGACTGGCTCATGCTCGTTCTCCAAGGCTCGTCGTATTTTGCGGATGCGATTGGCACGGTAAGCTAAGGAGTGCAAGCGGAGAGGCCGGGCCTTGCGGCCTTTTTTCACGTTTTTGCCTTCGCTCATCGCCTTCAGGCGCGAACGGAGCGGATTGAAGGCAGCCGGGCTTGACCTGCGCGCGCGCTGCACCCTATCTCGTCGGACGAAGATGCGGGCGCGCACCGTGCGACGACCGCGGGACGGGGACACCATGGGCAATCGGATCAGCGGTTTAGGACTTCAGCGCCAGATCTTCTTCTGGCTGCTCGTGCTCGCCGCCTTCATCGCTTTCCTGATGGTCTTCAGTTCCATCCTCCTGCCGTTCCTCGCCGGGATGGCGCTGGCCTATTTCCTCGACCCGGTCGCCGACCGGCTGCAACGCCTTGGCCTCAGCCGCCTGATGGCGACGATCGCCATTCTTGTCGCCTTCGTCCTTCTCTTTGCGCTGTCGCTGATCATCGTCATCCCGCTGATCTTCACCCAAGCGGCCGATTTCATCCAGAAGATGCCCGGCTATGTCGCCAGGCTTCAGGCCTTCGTGGCGGATACCACCCAGTCGACCCTCGTGCCGGACTGGCTCGAGGCGCAAATGGCGACGATCAAGGAGAATTCCGCCAAGCTTCTCGAACAGGGGGCAGTCTTTCTCGGCACCCTTTTCCAGCAGCTCTGGAATTCAGGCATGGCGCTCCTGGATATCCTGTCGCTCTTCATCATCACACCGGTGGTCGCCTTCTATCTGTTGCTCGATTGGGACCACATGGTCGAGAAGGTGGATAGCTGGGTGCCGCGCGACCATGTCGACGTGGTGCGCCAGATCGCCCGCGACATGAACACGACGATCGCCGGCTTCGTTCGCGGCCAGGGCTCGCTATGCCTCATTCTCGGCCTTTACTATGCGGTCGGCCTGTCGCTTGTGGGCCTGAATTTCGGCCTGCTGATCGGCTTCTTCGCCGGCATGATCAGCTTCATCCCCTATGTCGGCTCGCTGGTCGGCCTGGTTCTTGCCGTCGGCGTGGCGATCGTCCAGTTCTGGCCGGACTATCTCTGGATCCTGCTCGTCCTTGCCGTCTTCTTCACCGGCCAGTTCCTCGAAGGCAACGTTCTTCAGCCTAAGCTGGTCGGCAAGAGCGTTGGCCTCCATCCCGTCTGGCTGATGTTCGCGCTGCTTGCCTTCGGCGCGCTGTTCGGCTTCGTCGGCCTGCTCGTCGCGGTGCCGGCGGCTGCCGCGGTCGGAGTGCTTGTCCGTTTCGGCATCCAGCGATACCTTGATAGCGACCTCTATCATGGGCATAGGGCGGCCGCGAACCAGCAGTCGGAGGGCCAGGAGCCCAGCCGACCTATGCCGTCCTCCAGAGCAAAGCATGACAAGACGTCCTAACGAACAACTGCCGCTCGTCTTCGGCCACGACCCGTCAACCGGCCGGGAGGATCTGCTTGTCTCCGATCGCCTGAGCGCGGCCATTGCAATCGTGGATCATTGGCCGGATTGGCCGTCGCCGGTCGTCATCATCGCCGGTCCGGTCGGTTCCGGGAAGTCGCACCTCGCCAGCATCTGGCGAGAGGCGTCGGGTGCCGAACCGATCCATCCCGTTGCCGGTACGGACGCCGCCGACGTCGCCGCTTCGAAGCCGGTGCTTTTCGAGGATGTCGACCGAAAGGGTTTCGACGACACGGCGCTGTTCCATGTCATCAACAGCGTCCGCCAGAACGGTACGGCGCTTCTGATGACCTCGCGGCTGTGGCCGATGTCCTGGCCGGTGACCCTTCCAGACCTCAAGTCGCGCCTCAAGGCCGCCACCGTTGTCGAGATCGGCGAACCGGACGACGAACTCCTGACGCAGGTGCTCTTCAAGCTTTTTGCCGATCGCCAGCTGCTCGTCGACGAGCGTTTCGTGGCCTATATAGTCAATCGGATGGAGCGCTCGCTAGAGGCTGCACAGACCCTTGTCGAGCGGATGGACCATCTGGCGCTTGCCCGCGGCACGCGGTTGACGCGGGCCCTTGCGGCGGAAGTCTTGGAAGAACTCGCAATTGCCCGCCGGCCCGATTGACTGTCACAGAACCGTCGTCAAAGTGGGATAGCTCGTTCATCCGGAGCAATGGGGTCTGATGGGAATGGATAACGCGACGTCTGCAATCACCGAAAACAGGGCGCCGGCGGAGCAAATTGACCTTCTGACGAGCCCCGAGCGTTTCATCAACCGCGAGTTCTCGTGGCTTCAATTCAACCGCCGGGTACTCGAGGAGACGCTGAACACCGCGCATCCGCTCCTGGAGCGCGTCCGCTTCCTGTCGATTTCAGCTGCCAACCTCGACGAATTCTTCATGGTCCGCGTCGCCGGCCTCGAGGGCCAGGTGCGATCGGGCGTTTCGTTGCGCAGCCCGGACGGCAAGACGCCGGCCGAACAACTCGACGAGATCCTGAAGGAGATCGACAATCTCCAGATGGAGCAGCAGGCATCGCTCGCAGTCCTCCAGCAATATCTCGCCAAGGAAGATATTCTGATCGTGCGTCCGGCTTCTCTTTCGGCGCAGGACAAGAGCTGGCTCGCCAATGAATTCGACCAGTCGATCTTCCCGGTCCTGACGCCGCTTTCGATAGACCCGGCGCACCCGTTCCCGTTCATTCCGAATCTCGGCTTCTCCATGGGCCTGCAACTCGTCAGTAAGACCGGCCGCGAGCCGATGACGGCGCTCCTGCGCCTGCCGGTGGCACTCGACCGGTTCGTCCGCCTGCCGGACGTCAAGAACGTCATCCGTTACATCACTCTCGAAGATGTCGTCGGCCTGTTCATCGACCGCCTGTTCCCGGGCTATGAGGTTCAGGGTTCGGGGACGTTCCGGATCATCCGCGACAGCGATATCGAAGTCGAGGAAGAGGCGGAAGATCTGGTCCGGCTGTTCGAGACGGCGTTGAAGCGCCGCCGCCGCGGGTCGGTGATCCGCATCGAAACCGATTCCGAAATGCCGGCGTCGCTGCGCCAGTTCGTCGTGCACGAACTCGGCGTTCCGGACAACCGCGTTGCCGTGCTGCCCGGGCTGCTGGCGCTCAACACGCTTTCCGAAATCACCAAGGCGCCGCGCGAGGACCTTCGTTTCGAGCCCTATAATCCACGGTTCCCGGAACGCGTCCGCGAGCACGGCGGCGACTGCCTCGCCGCGATCCGCGAGAAGGACATGGTGGTCCACCATCCTTACGAGTCCTTCGACGTCGTCGTGCAGTTCCTGCTGCAGGCGGCGCGCGATCCCGACGTGCTGGCGATCAAGCAGACGCTCTATCGTACCTCCAACGACAGCCCGATCGTGCGCGCGCTTATCGATGCCGCCGAGGCAGGCAAGTCGGTCACCGCGCTTGTCGAGCTCAAGGCCCGCTTCGACGAGGAGGCGAATATTCGCTGGGCACGCGACCTCGAGCGCGCCGGCGTCCAGGTGGTCTTCGGCTTCATCGAATTGAAGACCCACGCGAAGATGTCGATGGTCGTGCGGCGGGAAGAGGGCAAGCTCAGGACCTATTGCCATCTCGGCACGGGCAACTACCACCCGGTCACGGCGAAGATCTATACCGATCTTTCGTTCTTCACCTGCAATCCGGTGATCGCCCACGACATGGCGAACATCTTCAACTTCATCACCGGCTATGGCGAGCCGGAGGCGGGGATGAAGCTCGCGGTCTCGCCGCACACCATGCGCCCGCGGATCCTCAAGCACATCGAGGAGGAGATTGCGCACGCCGAAGCGGGTCGGCCGGCGGCGATCTGGATGAAGATGAACGCGCTCGTCGATCCGGAAATCATCGATGCTCTCTACCGGGCAAGCCGCGCAGGCGTAGAGATCGATCTCGTCGTTCGCGGCATCTGCTGCCTGAGGCCCCAGGTCCCCGGGCTTTCCGAAACCATCCGTGTCAAGTCCATCGTCGGCCGCTTCCTCGAGCATTCCCGGATCTTCTGCTTCGGCAACGGCCACGGCCTGCCTTCGGAAAATGCGCTTGTCTATATCGGTTCGGCGGATATGATGCCGCGCAACCTGGACCGGCGGGTCGAGACGCTCGTGCCTCTCATCAACCGGACTGTGCACGAACAGGTTCTTTCGCAGATCATGCTTGGCAATCTCATCGACAACCAGCAGAGCTACGAGATTCTTCCGGACGGCACCTCGCGCCGCATGGAAGTCGACAAGGACGCCGAGCCGTTCAACGCGCAGCATTATTTCATGACCAATCCCAGCCTTTCGGGCCGGGGTGAGGCTCTGAAGTCCAGTGCACCGAAGCTGATTGCCGGCTGGAATAGCGGTTGGCGCAAGTAAACTGGAATCGCATGGTCGAATCTGAAGCGCAGGGGCGTCTGCCCGGCATACGCCCGGTGTCCGTCGTGGACATCGGCTCCAACTCCATTCGCCTCGTCGTCTACGAGGGGCTTAGCCGTGCCCCGACCGTGCTCTTCAATGAGAAGGTGATGTGCGGCCTCGGCAAGGGCATCGACGCCACCGGCCGGATGGAGGAGGAGAGCGTTCAGCGGGCGCTGAAAGCGCTGCACCGGTTCCGTGCGCTGTCCGACCAGGCCCGCGCCACGCAAATGTATGTGCTGGCGACGGCCGCCGCGCGCGAGGCCTCGAACGGCGCCGTCTTCATCGAGAAGGCGGAAGCCATTCTCGATCAGAAGGTTCGGATCCTCACCGGCGAGGAGGAAGCCTATTACTCGGCCATGGGCGTCGTCAGCGGCTATCACGATCCGGATGGCATCGTCGGCGACCTTGGCGGCGGTTCGCTCGAACTGGTCGAGGTCGAGGGCAGGCGCATCGGCAACGGGATCACCTTGCCGCTCGGCGGCATCCGGCTGTTCGAGCACAGCAACGGCTCCCTGAGCCGGGCGCGCACCTGGGTGCGGAAGTTCATGAAGGGCGCGGATGTACTGGGGCGGGGTACCGGGCGCACCTTCTACGCCGTTGGCGGAACCTGGCGCGCCATCGCCAAGCTGCAGATGGAAATGCGTGGCTATCCGCTGCACATGATGCAGGGCTATGAGATCTCCTATGACGAGGCGATGGCGATCCTGGCCGAAGTGATCGAGCCCAAGACCCTGAAGCCCTCCGCCTTCGCGACGATTTCCAAGAGCCGTCGCAGCCTCTTGCCATTCGGCGCCGTGACGATGCAGGAGGCGATCTCGATCATGAAGCCCGAGCGCATTTCGTTTTCGGCGCTTGGCGTTCGCGAAGGCTACCTCTACTCGCTCCTTTCCGACGACGAACGCCTTCAGGACCCGTTACTGACCGCTGCCGACGAGATCGCCATCCTGCGCGCCCGCTCCCCGGAACATGCGCGCGAGCTTGCCGAGTGGACCGGGCGGATGGTGCCGCATTTCGGCATCGAGGAAGCCGAGGAGGAGCGCCGTTACCGCGAGGCCGCCTGCCTGCTGGCGGATATCAGCTGGCGCGCGCATCCGGACTATCGCGGCCTGCAGGCGTTGAACATCATCGCGCACTCCGCTTTCACCGGCATTACCCATGCCGGCCGCGCCTATATCGCGCTTGCAAATTATTATCGTTTCGAGGGGCTCAACGACGACGGCGCCACCAGCCCGCTCGCCGGCATCACCACGCCGCGCCTGCTCGAACTGGCAAAGCTGCTCGGCGGCCTGTTGCGGGTTGCCTATCTCTTCTCCGCCTCGATGCCGGGCGTCGCGCGCCATCTGACCCTGCGGCCGTCGCCGCGGCCGGAGGTCGATCTCGAATTCGTCGTGCCCGCGGCCTATCTCGATTTCGAGGGCGAACGTCTCGACGGCCGCCTGCAGCAACTGAGCCGGCTGACGGGCAAGAAGCTCGCTTTCCACTTCGAGAGCTGAGCGGTCACCAAGCGGCGTCGTTTCAGATGGTGGGAACGGTCGCGCGCGGGTCTCCACGCGCGACCGTTCGGTTATTCGGCTTTCAGGAAGTCGCCGACTTCGAGCAGCACGAATTCGTTGTCGTCTGCCTCGTCGAGCGCACGTCCGGCGGAGAAGGGCAGGTTGTTGTCGTTGCCGACGATGATATGCGCGTCGTCGACGCGATCGACGTTCTCGATGGTGACGAAAGGCATGTCATAATAGCCGTCGCCGCCCTGGCGCTTCCTGTTGTCCGGATCGGAAATCTTCAGGAGGTCGATGTAACCGATCTTGCGCACGGCCTTGCCGACATACTCATCGTCCATCGCGATCTTGTAGACGCGCTTCAGCTTTGACCCGACCGCGAAGCAATCCGGCTTCGGATCCTTGGGATCGACGCAGGCCTTGTCGACGGTGCCGGCACCATTGTCGCGCTCGATTACCAGCGCCGACTTTTCGTCGAGCATATTGAAGTCGCCGATCGCCTCGCCGCCTTCGGCGAGCGGATAGAGCCAGCTACGCCCGGTCCAGGCCTTGGCTGCGGCCTCGAGCTCGACGATGCGGAGCGCCGGGCGGCCATCCGCCTGTTCGACCGTTTCGCCGTCGGTCCAGATCGGCCCCTCGAGCAGGCCGTAGAGTTTGGTGCCGTCCTTGGACAGAGCCAGACCTTCATAGCCGCCGGAGCGCTTGAGGTTGAAAGCGGGCGCCCTCTTCGACGGGTCCGCCTGGAGCGTCAGCGTCGGATTGTCCGGCGACAGCACCGGCTTGCCGTCCACCGTCGTCGGGATCACGTCGGTGAGCTTGCCGGTCGTCGAACTTCAGCACGTAGGGACCGAATTCTTCGCCGATCCAGAAGCCGTCGGCGACCGGCTGGATCGACTCGACGTCGAAGTCTCCGCCGGTGAGATAGCGTGTGGCAGAGCCTTCCATGACGATCGGGAAGGGCGCCTTGCGGTCGGGATCGGACAGGAAGACGGTTTTCAATGCTTCGACCTTGCCGGCGTCCCAGTCGATTTTCAGATGATGCAGCATCAGCATCGCGTCGGTCGAATTGAGCTTGTTGCCGAAGCCATTGTCCGAAAGGCTCCAGAAAGTGCCGCCCGCATCGCCTTGATGCCGGAGAAGCCCTGCATCGGCTGGCCGTTGAAGGGGAGAGAAAGGCCGGTCGGGCGGACGCCGTCCTTGCCCGCTACGCTGCCGAGCTCCGTCGCGCGGTTGCGGTCGGCGGTCGAGAACTTGCCCGACGTCTTGAGGTAGTCCGCCGCATCCGCAGGCGCGGCGATGATCGTATTGGCCGGCAGGACCGCATGGGCCTTCAGCGTCGCCGGAAAGGCCTTTTCATCGGCGAGCGCGGTGGTCGCCGACAGGAGCGTCAAGGCAACGGCGAGGATGGATTTCGTCATCAAATTCACCTGGGTTCGAGCTGTGTCGCTTCCCGATAGGCGGCTTTGATGACGGCGAGTTGACGCTTCTCTGACAGGCCGGTGAAGCTTTGATGACGGCCATACCGGCCGCCCAGGGGAGCGAAGACGGTGCCTCCCGGCGCGCGCTACAGTTGCACGGCGCGCAGCGAGAATACCCCGAGTTTCTGGCCGCGTCCCTTGATCTCGTGCTCTCCCAGGTCATCGCTTCTGACGAAGGTCGGCAGGCGCATGCGCCGCAACAGATCGGCGGAAATCAGCACCTGCCGATCGAGTGTTCGGCAGAGACCTTCGAGACGCGCCGTCGTGTTCACGGTGTCCCCGAAATAGGTGATCTTGTGCCTGTCGACGCCGATTTCGGCGGCAACGATCGTTCCGCCGTGGAGGGCCGCGCGCAGGCGTGGGACCTCGCCGTACACCTTGTGCCAGCGGGAGGCGGAAGCTTGGACCTGGTCGAGAATGTCGAAGACGCAGCGAATGCAGGCGGCGTCGGCCACGGCTCGGTCAAAAGGCCAGGTGATGACCGCGGCGTCGCCGATATAGTCGTCGATGGAGCCGCGATAGCGCAGCACCGGATCGGCGAGCTCCGCAAACAGTTTGCCGAGATATTCCTGCATCCTGAGGTCGCCGAAGCGCTCGGCATAGGCGGTCGAGCCGGCGACGTCGATAAACAGGAATACGCGTTCCTCCTGCACCGGCTTGCGGTAGCGTCCCATAAGCAAGCTCAGGAAGACGTCGCGGCCGAGCAGTTCCCGCACCCGCAGCACGAAAATGATCGGACCGGAAACGACGAGCGCATAGACGAGCACATTGAAGGACGGCACCATCGCCTCGCTCCAGGACTGCTGCAGCACGCCCGTCGTCTTCAGCACCACCCCCGCCGCCACAAAACCGAGATTTTCGACGGCGAAATAGACGGCGATGGAGGACAGGAGAAAGGCTGGTGTCGGAAGGCTGTGGATCGCCCTGTAGAGGCGGCGCAGGATGATGCGGCGTTCAAAGGCAAGGACCGGCATGCAGATGAACACCGCAAAGGTCGCGCCGATCAGCGCTCCGTCGCCATAGACGACCCATGCATAGGCCACGCCGCTGCCGGCAAGAACCAGAAGCAGGAAAATGAATTCGAGCGTGGAAAATCTCCAGCGCATGCGCGATGGCCTCGGGAATCAAACAGCGGAAGGAATGGCCGCGCCTGCGGAAGTCTCATTCGCGGCAGTGCGAACACCTGATCCGTTGAGTCGGATCAGCATTTCAATTCGTCTGGCTAAGACCGGATTCGGGCGGAAAGGTGTTGGCGGCTGCCGCCGTTCAACCGCCGATTTCCATCGCCTCGATCTTCTTTCCGACGAAGCGAAGCGCCACCTCGCCATTGATAAGCTTCAGCGCCATGTCGCCGAAAAGCTCCCGGCGCCAGCCGTGCAGCGCGGCGACGTCGGCCTTTTCGCCTTCGGCGGCGATCCGATCGAGATCGTCGCTGCTGGCGATGATCTTGGCCGCCACGCCCTCCTTTTCGGCGATGAGCTTCAGGAGCACTTTGAGCATCTCGCCCGCTGCCGCAGCGCCCTCCGGCGCGTGGTTCTGGCGCGGCAGGCGGGGCAGATCGGCCTTCGGAAGCGCCAGCGCCTCGGTGACCGCCTCGATGATCGCGGTCCCGGCAGCGGAACGCTCCCAACCCTTGGGAATGGTCCTCAGCCGGCCGAGTGCTTCCGCATCCTTCGGCTGCTGCTGGGCGATCTCGTAGATCGCGTCGTCCTTGATGATCCGGCCGCGCGGCACGTTGCGGGACCGTGCTTCGCGCTCGCGCCAGGCGGCGATCTTCTGCAGCACCGCCAGCTCGATCGGCTTTCTGACGCGCATCTTCAGGCGCTGCCAGGCATTCTCCGGGTGAAGATCGTAGGTCTCCCGGTTCTCCAGAATGGCCATTTCCTCGGCCAGCCAAGAGGAGCGTCCTTCCCGCTCGAGCTCCGCCTTGAGGTAATGGTAGATGTCCCTGAGATGCGTTACGTCGGCCAGCGCATATTCGAGCTGCTTGTCGGTGAGCGGCCTGCGGCTCCAGTCGGTGAAGCGCGACGACTTGTCGATCTGCACGTTCTTGATGCGGCTGACGAGCTGGTCATAGGAGACGCTGTCGCCGAAGCCGCAGACCATGGCCGCCACTTGCGTGTCGAAAAGCGGATGCGGAATGAGGTTGCCGAGGTGGTGGATGATTTCGATGTCCTGGCGCGCCGCGTGGAAGACCTTGACGACGTCGGCATTGGCCATCAGCGCGAAGAAGGGCGCGAGGTCGATTCCCGGCGCCATCGGATCGACGATCACCGCCGCATCCGGGCTCGCCATCTGGATCAGGCAGAGTTCCGGCCAGAATGTGGTCTCGCGCAGAAATTCCGTGTCGATCGTAATATAGCTCGAGCGGGCCAGCTCTTGGCAGGCGGCCTCCAGTTCTAACGTCGTCTGAATCATCGGGACTGAAATCACTATGGCGAAAATGAGGCTTGAGCCTTCCCTCTATCGTTTCGCTGCGGCGGTAACAATCGAAATTGTCAGATAATTTTGAAATAGCCGGTCATCCCGGTCTTTTGATGTTCGATGATGTGGCAGTGGATCACCCAGTCGCCGGGGTTGTCGGCCACGAGCGCCACCTCCGCCTGTTCGTCCGGCAGGAGCAGGACCGTGTCGGTTGGCGGCGGCAGGAACCTCCGCTTGTTTGAGCTGAGGATGCGGAAGCTCAAGCCGTGCAGGTGGATCGGGTGCGCATGCGGCGTGCGATTGGCGATTTGGAGCACATAGCTTTTGCCGAGCTTCATTTCCTCGATCGGCGCAATCGGCTCGGGCGTGTCCCCCGGCCACGGAACCTTGTTCAGCGCCCAGAAGGTGTAGCCGAGCGATCCGCAGATCGACGGCGTCGCCTTGTGTTCCGCGGTCGCCGTGAGCTCGAGCGGAATCCGTTTCGCCGTCGATAGGTCGGCTTCGGCGACAGGGTTGGCGGGGAGGGGAGCGACGTCGCCAAGATCCCGATTCAGGGCAGGTCCGGCCGCCCGGAAGCTTGCAATCGTCCAAGGGTTCGAGCCGCGGAAGTTGCCAAGCGTCGCGCGCGCCCCTTCGCTATAGGGCATGCGCAGGACGAGATCGACGCGCTGCCCCGGCCCGATATCCAAGCGGTCGAGCAGGAACGGATGTTTGACCGAGTTGCCATCGAGCGCGACCACCTTCGCCTTTGCGCCCTCTACACCGACCGTATAGATCCGCGTCACGTCGGTCGCCACGATCCTGGCGCGGACGAGGCCGCCGGCGGGCGCGTCGTAAACCGGTTCCTTCTGCCAATTGGCGGTTCTGACCGTTCCGTAGGTGCCGCCCCGCGCCGCATCCCGCGGTTTGAACGGGTCGATATATTTCCCCCCGGCGCCAAGCCGCCAGTCGCGAAGATTGAGGACAATCTCGGCGTCGTAAATGGGGTCCGCCGGATTCTCGACGACGATGACGCCGGTGAGGCCGTGGCCCATCTGTGTCAGCGTGTTGCAATGGGGATGGTACCAGAAGGTGCCGGCGTCGGGCGGGGTGAAGACATAGTCGAAGTGATCGCCGGGATAAACGTAAGGTTGGGTCATCTCCGGCACTCCGTCCATGGCGTTAGCGACCCGCAAGCCGTGCCAATGGATCGTTGTCGGTTCATCGAGCCGGTTCACCAGCCTGGCCGCATAGGCCTGGCCCTTGCGCATCCTCAAGACCGGCGGCATGCCGGAATGGGGCGCATCGCCGAGCCCGTAGGTCATGACGGGCGTCACGCCGTCGGCCGCCGCGATCTGCGCTTGCGCAAGCTGTGCCGTCAGCACATGCGGTTCGGCAGTCGCTTCGGCGCGTGCTGCAAGTCCGGCGCCGAGCGCAAAGGCGCCGCCGAGCGCCGCCGAGCCCTGAAGAAAACTGCGGCGGCTCAGCATCGGGGTCATGGCGTCCACATTCGAAAAAGGCGGGCGGCAGAGCGATGGCTTTGCCCGCAGCGTTTCGGGAATGGCGCCGTTTTAAACCTGATCCTCGCGTTCAGCAATTCGCGGAGACCGTGCATCTTGCCGCAGGCGATCTTGCTGCTGACTGCCGCCGGCCAGCTTGTTGAAGAAGGACGAGGTGCGTAGCAGATTGCGGAACGGCATCGCACGCTCGCCGGCCGGCACGGCCTCCCGCGCCGTCATGCGCTGCAGCGTGTAGAGCATGAAGAGGAAAAGGATAACAGCAGTATAGATGAAGAGCGCCCGCGGTCCGAAAAGGTCGAGCATGAAGGAGGCGAAGAGCGGTCCGATAATGGCGCCGAGCGACCAGAAGAACAGCATGCCGGCGGAGACCAGCGCATGCTGGCCTTCGGCGGCGTGGTCGTTGGCATGGGCCGAACAGAGCGAATAGAGCGGCATGGCGAAGGCACCGAAGGCGAAGATGCCGGCAAAATTCAGCCATTCGTCGCTGCCGGCGCCGAAGGCGAGGAAGAGACCGGCGACAAGTGAGCCGAAAGTGGCGATGAGGATGATCAGCCGCCGGTCGATCTGATCGGAATAATGCCCGAGCGGATATTGCAACACCACGCCGCCGATGATGCCGGCGCTCATGAAGGTCGCAATGGCGGTCACCGAAAGCCCGATCTCCTGCGCATAGATCGGCCCGAGCGAACGGAAGGCGGCATTGGTCAGCCCCACGACGATGCAGCCGATAGTGGCGAGCGGCGAGATGTTCCAGAGCGCCTTGACGTCGAAGCGGATCGCCTCCGGTGCGATCGGACTCGACCGGTCGGCAAAGGAGATCGGTACGAGCGAGAGCGTCAGCGCCATCGAGATGATGGCGAAGAGCTCGAAGCCGCCGATCCCAACGCCGGGTATCAGATATTGCGCGGCGGTCACCGAGCCGAGATCGACGAGGCGGTAGACCGACAGCGTGCGGGCCCGGTTGGCATTGGTGACGCTGGCGTTCAGCCAGCTTTCTACCGTTGCGAAAAGGCCGGCGAAGCAGATGCCGGCGACGAGCCGCATCAGGAACCAGAAGCCCGGATCGATGACGAGCACCATCGCGATTGCTGCCGCCGAGGCGATTGCCGCCATTGCCGAGAAGGTACGGATATGACCGATGGCGCGAAGGATGCGGGCGACATAGACGCAGCCGATCGCAAAGCCGATATTGTAGCCGGCGCCGACGAGGCCGATCAGCGACGTCGAAAAGCCTTCCTCCAGCGCACGCAAGGATATGAAGGTGCCCTGCAGTCCGTTGCCGCCGATCAGGATGCCGGCGGTGAGGAGGAGGGGGATGAGCGGGCGAATCTGGGACATGGCGCATCCGGCTTTACGGCGGCGACTCGTGAGCGGGTGGGTCTTTCTTCTGTTTAGCGATCCGGGATAGGCGGGGACAGTCGCGATTTGTGACCTTTTCGGGTGTCGTCCCCGCCGAGGGGCGCATAGTCCCAGCGACGTTGCGATGGACAGTGCCGATCGGACGGGCAGCGGGAGCGCCGCGGCCTTGACAAATCCGGCGCATCATGCGCTTTTCCGCCCGACTTTGGCTATGCCGCCGCGCCCGCCTTGGCGAGCCTCGCGCGGCCATTTGCAATTCCAGGACCAGACGATGCACCGTTACCGCAGCCACACCTGTGCCGCTCTCCGCAAGTCGGATGTCGGCTCCACCGTTCGCCTTTCCGGCTGGGTTCACCGCGTCCGCGACCATGGCGGCGTGCTCTTCATCGACCTGCGCGACCATTATGGCGTCACCCAAGTCGTCGCCGATCCGGATTCGCCCGCCTTCAAGATGGCGGAAACCGTGCGCGGTGAATGGGTCATCCGCATCGACGGAACCGTGAAGGCGCGCACCGACGAGACCGTCAACAAGAACATGCCAACCGGCGAGATCGAGCTCTATGCCCGCGAGATCGAGGTGTTGTCGGCCGCCAAGGAGTTGCCGCTGCCGGTCTTCGGCGAGCCGGACTATCCGGAAGACGTGCGGCTCAAGTACCGCTTCCTCGATCTGCGCCGCGAGACGCTGCACAAGAATATCATCAAGCGCACCGAGGTCATTGCCGCCATGCGCCGGGGAATGACCGACATCGGCTTCACCGAATATACGACGCCGATCCTGACGGCTTCGTCGCCGGAGGGCGCGCGCGACTTCCTCGTGCCGAGCCGCATTCATCCCGGTACTTTCTACGCACTGCCGCAGGCGCCGCAGCAGTACAAGCAGCTCCTGATGGTTGCCGGCTTCGACCGCTATTTCCAGATCGCGCCGTGCTTCCGGGACGAGGACCCGCGTGCCGACCGGCTGCCGGGCGAATTCTACCAGCTCGACCTGGAGATGAGCTTCGTCGAGCAGGAAGACGTCTGGGACACGATGGAGCCGATGATCCGCGCGATCTTTTCGGATTTCGCCGGCGGCAAGCCCGTCACCGAAAAGTTCCAGCGCATTCCCTATGACACGGCGATCCGCAAATATGGATCCGACAAGCCGGATCTGCGCAACCCGATCGAGATGCAGGACGTCACCCGGCATTTCGCCGGCTCCGGCTTCAAGGTCTTTGCCAACATGATTGCCTCCAACCCGAAGGTGGAAATCTGGGCTATTCCGGCCAAGACCGGCGGCAGCCGCGCCTTCTGCGACCGCATGAACGCCTGGGCCCAGAGCCAGGGCCAGCCCGGCCTCGGCTATATCTTCTGGCGCAAGGAAAGCGAGAAGCTCGAAGGGGCAGGCCCGCTCGCCAAGAACATCGGCGAGGAGCGCACCGATGCGATCCGCACGCAGCTCGGCCTCGAGGATGGCGACGCCTGCTTCTTTGTCGCCGGCGAGCCGGCCAAGTTCTACAAATTCGCCGGCGAAGCCCGCACCAAGGCCGGCGAGGAGCTGAACCTCGTCGATCGCGACCGCTTCGAACTGTGCTGGATCGTCGACTTCCCGTTCTATGAATGGAACGAGGACGAGAAGCGCGCCGACTTCGCCCATAACCCGTTCTCGATGCCGCAGGGCGGCCTCGAGGCGCTCTCGGGCGACGACCTGCTGTCGATCAAGGCATTCCAGTACGACATGGTCTGCAACGGCTTCGAAATCGCATCCGGCTCGATCCGTAACCAGTCGCCGGAGCTGATGGTCAAGGCCTTCGAGAATGTCGGCCTCAGTCAGGCGGATGTCGAAGCGCAGTTCGGCGGTCTCTACCGCGCCTTCCAATACGGCGCTCCGCCGCATGGTGGCATGGCCTTCGGCATCGACCGAATCGTCATGCTGCTGGTCGGAGCCAAGAACCTGCGCGAGATCTCGCTGTTCCCGATGAACCAACAGGCGGTCGATCTGTTGATGGGTGCGCCGTCGCCGGCAACGCCGGCGCAGCTGCGCGAACTGGCGATCCGGCCGATCCCGCAGAAAAAGGACTGAGCTCCAGAAGAAGCGAAGTAAGCCCGGCGAGACGACTCGCCGGGTTTTTCTTTGGGAAACTACGCCGTCCGGCCGCTCGCCTTGACAGGGATTCTCTTGAGGCGTTCCCTTATGCCGCTGCTCACCACAGCGCCGCGCGTTTTACGAGACGCGCAAAGGTCGCTGTAGTACTTTGAATCTGCATATCTTCGTCCCTAAATCGAGGTCGATTTAAGGAGACATGCAGTAGCAGTGCGTCAATGGGAGAAGAATGATGGCAAGGAATGTCAAGGATCTGCTGGCGGAAGCAAATAGTGCAGTCCCGAAATTGTCTCCCGCCGAAGCCGCCGCGAAGATGCGCGCCGGTGATGTGCTCATCGTGGACGTCCGTGATCCGACGGAAGTCCAGCAGACCGGCAGGATCAAGGGAGCGTTGAACGTCTCGCGCGGCATGCTGGAGTTTCGCGCAGATCCGGAGAGCCAATACCACAACCCGGCCTTTCAGAAGGACAAGACCATCCTTCTGCATTGCGCTTCCGGCGGCCGGTCCGCACTCGCGGGCAAGACACTTCAGGAGATGGGATATACGGCGGTTTTCAACATCGGCGGCTTCAAGGAACTGGCCGACGCCGGTATCGATACGGAACCCGCGTGACCGTGAGGTCCTTGTCGAGCCTTGGCCATTCCGGCCGCAATCGCGGCCGATGAACATGCAACAGATCAGAGCGGGATGAGGCGGAAAGAGTTCCCCATCCCGCTCCGGCTGTTGCATGGTTCCCCCGATCAGGACCGACAAAGGACAACGCATGCAGCAGCTCAAGATGCCATAGCGACCGTCCGAGGCGCCCGCGTTGCGGGCAACGCGCCTCAGATATTCGCGAGCAACTCGTTGATGCGGGACTCCATGTCTGCCAGAGCGGCGTCGATCTCCTTCTGGCCGGTGATCGCCGCATTCATTTCCTGGCCGATGATGTCCTGAATCGCGAACTGGCGCTGCACGGTCGACGGCAGCGGCGTGCCGAGTGTTGCGATCGGCGCGATCGTATCGCGATGCGGCAGCTTCTTGAATGCGTCCGACTCAAGCACGGCCTTTACCGCCGGAAGGTGGCCGGTGCGCGACCATTCGTAGTCATTGTCGTTGAAGAACTTCAGGAACTTGCCGATCGCCGCCTCTTCCTCCGGCGTGCGGTCCTTCTGCGAAACGGCCCAGCTGTGGCCGTCGGCATATTGGGCCTTTTTGCCCGAGAAAAGCTGAGGATAGGGGTAGACCGCGTAGCCGCCGGCGTTGAGCGCGGTGCCGGATGTTTCCGAGGAGGCGGTATAGTCGCCGATCACCCACGTTCCATTCAAATGCACGCCGCCTTCTCCTGCGAGAAAGGCATTGATGCTGGCGGCGTAGTCCAGGTCTTTCGTGGTGTCGTCGTTGTCGTAGATCGCCTTGTACATCTCGAGGACCTTCCTGGCCTCGGGCGTGTTCATCTTGACCTGCTTGGGATCGGCGAAGAAATCGGAATCCTGCTGGAAAAGATAGGTGTAGAGGTTGCGCGTGTAGAGCGCGACTTCGTTCGCGAGATTTTGGACGAAATAGGGTTTGCCGGTCTTTTCCTTGAACTGCTTGGCCTGTGCCATGAGTTCGTCGACGCTCGCCGGCAGCTTCGGCGTGCCGTCGGCATTGACGAGGCCGGCCTTCTTAAAGAGGTCCAGGTTGATGTGGAACAGCATCGTCCAGTTGTCGATCGGCAAGCCATAGATCTTGCCGTCCTTGGTGACGCCGCTGAGGCTCGCGTCGGTGAAGTCCGAGGGAGAGACGCCAACGGTTTTCAGGAGATCGTCAAGCGGCATCAACAGGCCTTTGGACTGGTAGTCGCCGAGCACGGAGTGGTGGACGGTGACGATGTCCGGCGGGTCGCCGGCCGCAAACTGCGCCGTCAGCTGGTCGTAGCCCGGCCATTCGACGGTGGTCACGGTCACATGCACATCCGGGTTGTCGGCGTTGAACTTGTTGATCAGCGAGGTGATGATGCCGCATTCCCCGACGGCCTTGCTGACGTCGGTATTGGTGCCGAACTCCGCGTCACAGGCGCCGAAGAAGCGCTGCACGGTAAGTTCGGTTGCCGCCAGGACAGGCGTGGCGACGGCGAGCGCGAGCGCCGAGGCGGCCGCCAGCATGTACTTCCTCAGGCTATGCGTCATGTTATCTCCTCCTCATGGGGCCTCGCCCCTGGCTTGGCTCCCCTCCCAGAGAGCCGGTTGCGACACTATGGGTGGTGGCTTCAGCGCACGGCGGCGCCGGAGACGGCCGTCACGATGTATTTCTGGAAAAACAGGTAGAGAACAAGGATCGGTGCTCCTGCAAAGACCGCCTGCGACATTAGGAATCCGAGGCCTTCCGACTGTGCGAAGTTCGTCTGCGTCGAAGCGATCCCGATCGTCAGTGTGTACATCTCCTTCTTGGTGCCGGAGATCAGCGGCCAGAAATAGTCGTTCCAGGACGACAGGAAGGTGAAGATGCCGAGGGTTGCCTGTGCCGGGATCGTCAGCGGCAAGAGCACCTTCCAGAAGATTTTGAAGCGGCTGGCATTGTCTAGCAGTGCCGCCTCGTCGAGCTCCTTCGGAATGGCGCGGAAATATTGCGTCATCAGGAACACGCCGAAGGGAGCGGCCAGGCCCGGCAGGATCAGCCCGTGATAGGTGTTGTGGAATTTCAGCCAGCTGAAGAGCTGATGCCGGGCGATCAGCACCGCCTGTTCCGGAACGGCGAGGCCGAGCAGCACGATGATGAACAGCGCATTGCGGAACGGGAAATTCAGCCGCGCAAAGCCGTAGCCGGCGAGCGACGACAGAACCAGTGTCATGACGGTGAGGCCGCCCGACACGATCACGCTGTTCAGGATCCAGCGGAAGACCGAGGACGTCGCCAGGATGTTGATGTAGTTGTGGATCGTATAGGGAGCATGGAAGACGGAATTCATGTCCGTCATCAGTTCCTTGTTGTCCTTGAGCGACAGCGCTATGACCCAGGCGATCGGTGCCATCATGACCAGCGCGAGAACGATCACCAGGACGAGAATGATGCGGTCGCCGGTCGAGCGGCCGACGATCCGGTCCGAAGACATGGAGCTCATCCTTCCTCTCCTCTGCGGCGAGAGATGAAATACTGCGCCATGGCGGCGATCATGATCAGGATAAAGAGAATTTCGGACGCCGCGGCGCCGAGGCCGAGGTCCCACTTGGTGAAGGCGGCCTCGTAGATGTAGAGCACGATCGGCTTCGAGACGTTGTTCGGGCCGCCCTGCGTCATCAGCCGCGCCTGTCCGAAAAGCTGGAACTGCAGGACGATCTCGATGATGATCACGAGAATGAAGGTGCGCCGGATCGAGGGGAGGGTGATGTGCCAGAGCGTTCGCCACCGGCTCGCATTGTCGAGCGCCGCAGCCTCGTAGATTTCCTGCGGCACCTGTTGCAGGGCCGATAGAAAGAGCATCATCGGCAGCCCGATGCACCACCAGATGGTCGCAATCGCAATTCCGATCATGGTGAGCTTCGGGTCCGACAGAAAGGCGGGCGCGGTCGCTCCGAACCAGCCGTAGATGGTCGCGAGCAGGCCGAAATTGCCGATGAAGACGATGCGCCAGATGAGCGTCACGATCGTCACGGAGAGGACCGACGACGAGAAGTAGACGGCGCGGAGCGCGGCCGCAGACTTTGTCTTGCGATTAAGGGCGAGTGCCAGCAGAAGGCCGATGAGGGCGAGGGCAGGGACGGTCAGGAAAACGAAGTAGAAGGTGTTGCCGACCGACTGGATGAAGATCTTGTCCCGGAAGAGCCGAAGGTAATTGTCGAGACCGACGAACCGCCCGACTCCGAAAGCATCTGCCTTGTGAAGACTGAGCCATACGCTCCAGAAGAGCGGCACGAGAAGAAGCGTCACGAAGAAGAACAGATAGGGCGCGACGAAAGCCGCGTTGCGCCAGAGCGGGGCATTGATGTTCTGCACCGCCTGCCGGGCTGCCGCCTTGGCGGCCGACGCGCTGCCGGGAAGTGTCGCCTCAGCCATGGCCGACGCCCTCGTTGTGCCGAGCCCGGCCTTCGGCGTCGAAGAGGTGCGAGCGGGCGCCATCGAGGGCTAGGGCGACCTCGTCGCCGATCGCGACGCGGCTGTTGCCGGCATCCTCGGCGATGATGAGGCTTCCCTCCTTAAGGCGCGTATACAGAAGGGTGCGGTCACCGAGACGCTCGATCACCTCGACCTTTCCCGTCGTCGTCGCGGCGGTTCCGTTGGAGAGTTTGACGGCCTCGGCGCGGATGCCGAGCGAATGCTCGCCGCCATTGATGCCGTCGAGACGGATCGCCGTCTGCAGCTCGGTGCCGTCCGGCAGCCTTGCGCGGGCGAAGCCGTTCTCGCCCGACAGGCCGACCGGCAGAAAATTCATCGTCGGCGAACCGACGAAGGTGGCGACGAAGCGGCTTGCCGGCCGCGAGTAGATCTCCATCGGCGTGCCGATCTGCTCGATCTTCCGGTTGTTCATCACGACGATGCGATCGGCGAGCGTCATCGCCTCGATCTGGTCGTGCGTGACGAAGATCATCGTCGATCTGACCCGGTTGCGAAGCTGGGCAAGCTCGACACGGGTGCGCACGCGCAGCGCCGCATCGAGGTTCGACAGCGGCTCGTCGAACAGGAACGCCTTCGGCTCCTTGACGATGGCGCGCCCGATCGCGACGCGCTGGCGCTGGCCGCCGGAAAGCTGGCCGGGCTTGCGGTCGAGGAGATGGCCGATTTCGAGCATGCGCGCGGCTTCTGCGACGCGGGCGGAAATGACGGCGGCCGGCAGGCCTATGTTGCGCAGCCCGAAGGCCATGTTGTCGGCCACCGTCATGTGCGGATAAAGCGCATAGCTCTGGAAGACCATGGCGATGTCGCGCTGGCCCGGCGGCAGGTTGTCGATGCGCTCGCCGTTGATCGAGATCGTACCGTCATCGACGCTTTCGAGCCCGGCGATCATCCGCAGAAGCGTTGACTTGCCGCAGCCCGAAGGGCCGAGGAAGACCATGAACTCGTTGGCCTTGATCGTCAGCGACAGTCCGTCGAGCACGGTCAGCGAGCCGTAGCGTTTGCTGACATTCTGGATTTCGATATGGGCGGTCATCCGGCGGCTCCGGGCCCGGTTTCAGAACCGCAAACGCGGAGTGCGACGCTCGGCCGGCCTCCTGCAAAACGGCGCTTTTTCCCCCCGGGCAGCGAGGTCAGATTGACCAACGATAGTGCCAAAACAGAAGCTCTTGCTCCCATCTCTTCCTCCCAGCGGCACGTCGAAGCGGTGTCGCGACGTTAAATTATACAATTCTTCTGTCAATATATTTTCGATATGTATCGAAAAATGTGATTTAGTCTGCTTACGATTTCAGCCGGATCATCCGGTACGACAGCGGCGCAATCCTCGCCCAGAGCTTTCCATCGGCAAAGGCGGCGCCTTCTCCTTTTTTCGGCCCCACATTGGCGGGCTGCTCGGCGGTGTTGGTGATGTTGATGTCGGAATGGGCGAGCACTTGGTCGTCGATGATCTTCATTGTCCCGAACTCGAGGAGGCTGACGTCGAGGTCGATCGCTTCGCTGCCATTCCGGTTGACGATGAAGAACGTCACGGCGTTTCTGTGTGCATCGTGCACGGCGGAAATATCGAGATAAGGCACCTCGCCAAGGCCATCGACGCTGTAGGCGGGGCTGTCGACCAGCAGCTTGAGCGCCGTTCCGCGGCCATAGATCGAAGCGAAATAATAGGGATAAAAGATCGTCTGGCGCCAGGCAGGGCCGCCCGGCACCGTCATGATCGGGGCGATGACGTTGACGAGCTGCGCCATGCAGGCGATCTTCACCACGTCGGCGCGGTTGATGAAGGTATTGAGGATGCAGCCGACCTGGAGCACGTCCTCGAAATTATAGTCGTCCTCCAGCAGCGCCGGCGCATGCGGCCAGCCATGGGCGCCCGCAAGGGTCGCCTTGTCGCGCTCCTTGGAGTGGTACCAGACGTTCCACTCGTCGAAGGAAATGTAGACCTCCTTGGTCGAGCGCTTCTTCGCTTTGATGTAGGAGATCACGCCGGCCACCGTGCCGATATAGTTGTCGAGCTCGATGCTGCGCGCGAGATAATTGGCGGTGTTCTTGGCGCGGTTCTCGAAATACATGTGCAACGATATGAAATCGATCTCGTTATAGGTGTGGTCGAGGACGGTCGCCTCCCATTCGGGGTAGGTGGGCATATGCGCGTTGGAGGAGCCGCAGACGACGAGCTCGAGCGAGTTGTCGAAGGCGCGCATCGCTTTGGCGGTCTCGTGCGCCAGCCTGCCATATTCGTCGGCCGTCTTGTGGCCGATCTGCCAGGGGCCGTCCATCTCGTTGCCGAGGCACCAGAGCTTGACATCCCAGGGCTCTTCGCGGCCATTGGCGCGGCGCTTGTCGCTCCATTCGCTGCCGCCCGGGTGGTTGACGTATTCGAGGAAGTTGCGGGCCTCGTCGAGGCCGCGCGAGCCAAGATTGACGGCGAGCATCATCTGAGTATCGGCGGCCGCGCACCATTCGGCGAATTCATGGATGCCGACCTGGTTGCTTTCCGAGGTGTGCCAGGCGAGATCGAGGCGAGTCGGGCGGCTCTCCTTCGGGCCGATGCCATCTTCCCAGTTATAGGCGGAAACGAAGTTGCCGCCCGGATAGCGCACGATCGGCACATTGAGTTCCCTGACGAGTTCGATCACGTCCCGGCGCATGCCGTTTTCGTCGGCAGTCGGATGATCGGGTTCATAGATGCCGGTATAGACGGCGCGGCCGAGGTGCTCGATGAAGGACCCGTAGAGACGCGGATCGATGTCCGAGATCGTGAACTTGCTGTGCACCGTTACCGCGGCCTTCATGGCTTCCTCCGTTAAATCCTGATTTATGATTTATATCAGAAATTGGGATGAGTAAAACGGAAGCGAGGCCGGAGGTCAAGTAGTGGGATTCTGTAGGCAGGGCGGGCTCAGCGCGTCTTCAGGCGCAACACGATGTCCTGATCGTAGTTGCCGAAGCCTCGGCCGAAGATGTTGATGCCGCCGGGATGGCGGGCATCGTCCCGGACGCCGACGCGAAGCCGGATCGAATGATGTTGCTCGAGCTTCAGCTCGGCGAGCTTCACGTTGGAGATCCGCAGGCCGTCGACGAAGGAGCCATCGTCATTGATCCGAAAACTCTTGAGTTTGCCGTATTGCGAGCCTTTGAGCTTCCACCAGTCCGGGGTGAAAACGCCGCGTTTGTCGCCGAAATCACCCGGGGAAGTCCAGGTTCCGATATCCACCCCATTGATCGTGAGGGTGATATCGGACGGCCAGTCGGCGCTGGTCCCCGGCACCTCGGAGCTCAGTTCCATGACGAATTCGACCTCGCGAATGCCGGTGTTCGCCAGGCGCGCATTGTTCGGAAACTGATACTCCACATAGCCGCGGGTGAACCAGATTAGTGCTGCCTTCATCCGGTCGGGATCGAGGAACGTGTCGGGCACATCGAGCAGTCCGACGATGCCGTCAACCGAGCAGAGGCCGCAGGGGGCAGTCACTTCGAAGCTCGTATAGAGCCCCAGCGGCATCGACACTTCGATCGCGTCCGGTTCAGTTTCCTTGATTTCATTCTTGAAGACGACGAGAATCTCGTCATAGACGCTGCGGCAGACCTTCTGGTTTCCCTTGCGCGCCCTCTGTGTCTCCGTGCGGATAAGTCCCGCCTCTTCCAATATCTGCACGTTGGTCGAGACGCTCGACTGCGGCAGATCAAGAACATCCGCAATTTCGTTGACGTTCAGCGGTCCCTTTTCGTGCAGCAGCTTGAGCACCGAGACCCTTGCCGGCGACGCGAGCCCTTTCAGTACGGGCATGCCTTCCTCGGGGTCGACGACAAGAAAATTACGGCTCATGGGGCTCCGGTCGGCGGGAGTGAAATGCAATTGGACAATGCATATCAAAAAATCTGATCTAATCAACCGCCAGCAAGATGTCGCGGGGACACTTACCATCGCAAGTTTCTTGGAGGGCAAAGGCAGGGCAGGCGGCGGCCCGTGCAGGCTGAACGGAGGCGGGCCCGTGGGACGGCGCCGGCGCGCGGCCGGCGCCTTGCGACGACGGCTGCGCCGGCGCTGTTAAGCCGGTAACTAGAAATCCATTCCGGGTGCCGGCGGCATCGGCGCCTGGCTTTCCTTCTTCGGCTTCTCCGCGATCATCGCTTCCGTCGTCACCAGAAGACCGGCGACGGAGGCTGCGTCCTGCAGCGCGGCGCGCACGACCTTTGCCGGATCGATGACGCCCATACCGAAGAGGTCGCCGAATTCTCCCGTCTGGGCATTCCAGCCATAGGCGAAGTCGGTCTTCGCCCGGAGCTGACCGACGATGATCGAGCCCTCGGCGCCGGCATTCTCGGCGATCTGGCGCACGGGCGCCTCGACGGCGCGGCGGACGATTTCCACGCCGACACGCTGGTCGTCATTGGCCGTCGCCACGTTTTCGAGCGCCTTGACGACGCGCAGCAATGCGACGCCGCCACCCGGCAGGATGCCTTCCTCCACCGCGGCACGCGTCGCATGCAACGCGTCGTCGACGCGGTCCTTCTTCTCCTTGACCTCGATTTCCGTCGAGCCGCCGACGCGAATCACCGCGACGCCGCCGGCGAGCTTGGCAAGCCGCTCCTGCAGCTTCTCGCGGTCATAGTCCGATGTGGTTTCGTCGATCTGCACCTTGATCTGGGCGACGCGGCCGCTGATATCCTCCTTGGCGCCGGCACCGCCGACGATGGTGGTCGCGTCCTTCTCCACCATGACGCGCTTTGCGCGCCCCAAAGCCTCCATCGTCACGTTTTCGAGCTTGATCCCGAGGTCCTCCGAAACCACCGTGCCGCCGGTCAGGATGGCGATATCCTCCAGCATCGCCTTGCGGCGGTCCCCGAAGCCGGGCGCCTTGACGGCGGCGATCTTCAGCCCGCCGCGCAGCTTGTTGACGACGAGCGTCGCAAGGGCTTCGCCCTCGACGTCTTCGGCGATGATCAGCAGCGGCTTGCCGGCCTGGATCACCGCTTCGAGAATCGGGATCATCGCCTGCAGGTTGGAGAGCTTCTTCTCGTGGATGAGAATGTAGACATCCTCCAGCTCCGCCCGCATCTTGTCCTGGTTGGTGATGAAATAGGGCGATAGGTAGCCGCGATCGAACTGCATGCCTTCGACGACCTCGAGTTCGATCTCGGCGGTCTTGGCCTCCTCGACGGTGATGACGCCCTCATTGCCGACCTTCTCCATCGCCTCGGCAAGGTAGCGCCCAATCTCCGCGTCTCCATTGGCCGAGATCGTTGCCACCTGGGCGATCTCCTCGTTCTTGGAAACCTGCCTTGCCTTGCCCTTCAGTTCCGTGACGAGCGTATCGACGGCGAGATCGATGCCACGCTTCAGGTCCATCGGGTTCATGCCGGAGGCGACGGCCTTCGCGCCCTCCCGGACGATGGCCTGCGCCAGCACCGTCGCGGTCGTCGTGCCGTCGCCGGCGATTTCACTGGTCCTCGAGGCGACCTCGCGGAGCATCTGCGCGCCCATATTCTCGAACTTGTCCTCCAGCTCGATCTCCTTGGCGACGGAGACCCCGTCCTTGGTGATCCGCGGTGCGCCGAAAGCCTTGTCGATGACGACGTTCCGCCCCTTGGGGCCAAGGGTGACCCGAACCGCGTTGGCCATTATGTCGACGCCGCGCAGCATCCGGTCGCGCGCATCGGTGTTGAACTTGACATCTTTGGCAGCCATGTATCCCTCCCTCAACACGATAAGTCAGATACTCACTCGTCCGGCCGTCCGCGGCCGGACCTGACGCCGGCACCTGCGGGCGAAAGCTTCGGCCGTCACTCCTCGTCGACCTCGGGTGTCAGAATGTCGATCAGGGCGGCAACCCGGCCGGCCGGAAGATGCCGGCCCTCTCCGATCAGCGCCTCGTCGTTGTTGACCCAGGCGATCGCTTCGGCAAGCTCGCTCGCGGTCGCGCCCGTCGCCAGAAGTTCGGCCATCAGGGTCTCGTCGACCGGACCGAGTATGGTGGTGATATCCGAATGCTTCAGTCCCATTGCGTCCTCCTTCCGGTTTTCTACGGTCGGGAATGCACAAACTGCCGGCTGTCGAAATAGATAGGCCGGCGCATGCGAGCATCAAGCGTCGCATGATAACATCGATCGCGGCGGCAAAAAAAAGCCCGGCGGGCTCCGCCGGGCTCGAATTCGAAAGCCGTACGCATTGCGTCGGCTTGTGGCGCTTCGGGAAGCGTCAGTCGTTCGCCGTCACCTTGACGCCGAGAACCGAGGGAATGGTGTTCGGCGCGCCCATCGCGGCACCCATGATCATCGGGAACGGCACGGGCTTTTCCGGTTCGGCGCTGATCGTCAGGCTCTTCGGCGCGTCGAGATAGGCGTTGACCGCGGCCGACACCTGGTTCTGCAACTCCGGCAGGTTCAACTGCGCCATCATGATCGGCACAAGGCCCTTCAGCGACTGCGCCATCTGTTCGCCGGTGACGCCCTGCTGGCTGCCGGCATAGTCGAGGGCCTTCTTGGTGATCGAGGCGTCGTCGAAGCGGATCGAGGCGCTGTTGAACGTCAGTTGCTGCATGAGGCCGAGCATGGCAAGGCCCATTGCCTGGTTGGCCTCTTCCTTGTTCGGATTCGCTTGCGCGGCCTTGTTCGCCTCCTGCAGCGACTTCAGGAACTGGAGCGTGTAGCCTGAGAAATCCATGGCGATGTTCAGCCGGCCGACATTCTTGAAGTCGAGGGCATACTCATCGACGGCGAGATTGCCGCTCTCCAGCTCCCAGCTTCCCTTCATCGTCACCTGGCCATCAATCTGCTTCAGTCCGAGCTTCTCGATTGCTTCCTTCGCCTTGGCGTCTTCGACCTCGGAGAGATTAGCGTATAGCCCGGCCATCGTCGCGTCGAAGTCGAAGCCCGCATCGTTTTCCTGCCGGCTGAGATTGCTCTCGATGCTGGCGATCTTGAAGACGTCCTTGCCCTTGACCTTGACCTCTACCGGCCCAGTGCCAAACGACTCATAGAGCAGAATGTCGTCGATCGTGCCGCCGGATGCATTACCGGGAATGGAGAGGCCGCCGATCGCGATATTCTTGACGGAGGCGCTGTCCTCCTTTTCGCTCACATTGACATCCGCGAAGGAAACCGTTTCGGCGTAGTAGCCTCCGTCATCGGTCTCCTCGACGCCTTCGAACGTCACATCGCCTATGTCGACCGTTTCGCCTGGCTGTGCCACGACCTGAAGCTTGACGCCGCTTGCCGTTACGACGTCACCGTCCGCCTCGGCCTTGTCGAAGGCGAGCGAGGTACCGTTCACCTCGAGCGCGGCACTCAGTTTCTTCATCATGTCCGCGCCGTCCAGGGCGAAGGCCGGGCCGGCAAGCGTGAGGAGGGCGGCGCTGGCCATCATCAGGCGGATCTTGCACGTATGCATCATTGCGTTGTTCCTTGTGAGAAATGTTGGACTGCTGGTTGTTTGCAAGGCCTGCTGCGGTGATTTCTGGCGGTCGTCGCGGAGCTCATCGGAAGCGCTGCGCGGCAGACGGAACTGCGACGCTGCCTCCCCGCGCACGAGCTCTTGCATCGATCCCCATCCTCAACCCACCGAATTGCCGTGCGACCCTAATACGAAACCGGGCGAATTTATATCGCCGAGTCGCATGGCGGATGTTCCCCGCGGATCATGCTTTCCGGAAAATTACCTGCGGAAATCCATGGTTGCAACTCGAGGTTTAGGCAAGTGCCTGAGGCGCGTTCTCCACAGCGTGGTGGGCCCCGATTCTTGCCGCGGCGGGCCGGTTGCGGTAGCAAGGAGGCATGGGACAAAGCCTTTTGCCGCCGTCTGGCGGGAACGACAACATTCAGCCGGTTGACCTCAAGGCGGCGCTCGAGGAGCGCTATCTCGCCTACGCACTGTCGACCATCATGCATCGCGCGCTGCCGGATGTCCGCGACGGATTGAAGCCGGTCCATCGCCGTATCATCCACGCGATGAGCGAGATGGGCTTGCGACCCAATTCCTCGTTCAAGAAATGCGCCCGTATCGTCGGCGACGTCATCGGCAAGTTCCACCCGCACGGCGACCAGTCGGTCTATGATGCGCTGGTCAGGCTCGCCCAGGACTTCTCGCAGCGCTATCCGGTCGTCGACGGGCAGGGCAACTTCGGCAATATCGACGGCGACAACGCCGCAGCCTATCGTTACACCGAAGCGAAGATGACCGACGTCGCGGCCCTGCTGCTCGAGGGCATCGACCAGGATGCGGTCGATTTCCGCCCGACCTACAATGAGGAGGATCAGGAGCCGGTCGTCCTTCCCGGCGCCTTTCCGAACCTTCTCGCCAACGGCGCATCGGGCATCGCGGTCGGCATGGCGACATCCATTCCGCCGCACAATGCGCATGAGCTTTGCGATGCGGCCCTCTATCTGATCCGTCATCCGAAGGCGACGGTGGAGGAACTGCTCTTCGATCCGGCCAATCCGCAGCGCGGCGGCATCGAGGGGCCGGATTTTCCGACCGGCGGCATCATCGTCGAAAGCCGCGCCAGCATGCTCGAATCCTACCGCACCGGCCGCGGCGGCTTCCGCGTCCGCGCCCGCTGGAGTGTCGAGGACCTGGGGCGCGGCGGGTATCAGATCGTCGTTACGGAAATTCCCTATCAGGTCCAGAAGTCGCGGCTGATCGAAAAGATCGCCGAGCTCCTGATCGCCCGCAAATTGCCGCTGCTCGAAGACATCCGCGACGAATCGGCGGAGGACGTCCGCGTCGTGCTCGTGCCGAAGAGCCGCTCCGTCGATGCCAATATCCTGATGGAATCGCTGTTCAAGCTGACCGAGCTCGAAAGCCGCATTCCGCTCAACATGAACGTGCTGTCGATGGGCCGCGTTCCGCGCGTCATGGCGGTGAACGAGGTGCTGAGCGAATGGCTGGCACATCGCCGCGAGGTGTTGCAGCGGCGTTCCCGCCATCGGCTTGCCGCGATCGACCGGCGGCTCGAGATCCTCGGCGGCTATCTCGTCGCCTATCTCAACATCGACGAGGTGATCCGGATCATCCGCGAGGAGGATGAACCGAAGGCGGTGATGATCGAGCGTTTCTCGCTGACCGATGTCCAGGCCGAAGCAATCCTCAACATGCGTCTGCGCTCGCTGCGCAAGCTCGAGGAGTTCGAGATCCGCACCGAATTCGACGCGCTGTCGAAGGAGAAGGGGGAAATCGAGGGGCTGCTCGCTTCCGATGACAAGCAGTGGCAGGCGGTCGCCTGGGAGATCGGCGAGGTGAAGAAGAAGTTCGCCAAGGCGACCGAGCTCGGCAAGCGCCGCAGCACTTTCGCGGACGCGCCCGACGCGGACGTGGAAGCTATCCAGCAGGCGATGATCGAGAAGGAACCGATCACCGTGGTCATCTCGGAAAAGGGCTGGATCCGCGCGCTCAAGGGGCACATCTCCGACACGTCTGCGCTGCAGTTCAAGGACGGCGATGCCCTGAAGGTGGCGTTTCCGGCCCAGACGACCGACAAGATCCTCGTCTTCACCACCGGCGGCAAGGTCTATACGCTTGGCGGCGACAAATTGCCGGGCGGCCGCGGCCATGGCGAGCCGCTGCGCATCATGGTCGATATGGAAAACGACCAGGACGTGCTGACGGCTCTGGTCCACGATCCGGCCCGCAAGCTTGTCGTCTCGTCCGCCGCCGGCAACGGCTTCGTCGTCATCGAAAGCGACATCGTTGCCAATACCCGCAAAGGCAAGCAGGTGATGAACGTCGTGATGCCGGACGAGGCAAAGCTCGTCGTCCCGGTCAAGGGCGATCACGTTGCCGTCGTCGGCGACAACCGCAAGATGCTGGTCTTCCCGCTGGTGCAGATACCCGAAATGGCCCGCGGCAAGGGCGTGCGCCTGCAGCGCTACAAGGACGGCGGCATTTCCGATATCCGCTGCTTCACCATGGCCGAGGGGCTGTCCTGGGAAGACAGCGCCGGCCGTGTCTTCACGAAGAGCAAGGACGAGTTGATGGAGTGGCAGGGCGACCGCGCCGGCGCCGGACGCGTCGTGCCGAAGGGCTTCCCGCGGAGTGGCCGGTTCAGCGGCTGATTGCCGGACCTGGTCAGTGGATCGTTCGTTCGGCAGCTTGGTTATCCACAGTTTCAGGTCTTTTCCACCAGCCGCTGCAACTCTTTGCTGTTTCCTTAAATCGGCCGCGATTTGCCCAATGATGCGCCGGAGAGAGGAATGCGATGATCTCGGCCCTTGACGATACCTTGTTGGCACTTGCCGATCCCACACGCCGCCGCATATTCGAAGTCCTGTTTGCCGGTGAAAGCTCCGTTGCGGACGTGGCCAGTGCGGTCGGCGCCGAACAGGACGAGCTGTCGAATCATGTGGTGATTCTGGAGGAGGCGGGGCTGATTACCCGCCGGCGCCAGGACAACGGAGAGTTTATCGCCGCCGATCCAACCCCTTTGGAGGTCGCGGCGGAATGGATCAACACCAATCGCGAACTCTGGGCGATGCGCTCGCAGATCGAGGACACGGGTTCCGCTCCCGTCAGTCCGCAGTGACCGGACGGCAGATCGACGTCACCCGGTGAACGGCAATTCAGCACAGGGAATCTGAGCCTTTGCCGCCTTGCTGCGCATCTGCCAGAGTGAATGGCCGAGCAAAGCGAGTATCAGGATGGCGCCGCCGACGAGCGTTTGGAACGTGGGCATCTCGGAAAAGACGATCCACACCCAGATTGGCGCTAGAATCGTCTCGAGCAGGTAGAACATCCCGACTTCCGGTGCCGAGAGATAACGCGGCCCGGTCGCCAGGCAGAAGAAGGCGACGGGAATCATCACCAGACCGTTGAAGAGAATGTAGCCGGGCGCGGCGATCGCGATTCCGCTCGCCGGCAAAAGCGTGAGCGCCGCGAGCGCCGGGAAGATCGCCGTCGTCAGCGGCACCAGCGCCATGTCCCTGCCATCGGCGCGGCTGATGGTGATGGCACTCGCCAACAGGAAGGCAGAGCAGGCGGCCATGGCGTCGCCGAACAGGTGCCCGCTCTCAAGTCCGTCCTGCACGATCACCCCGACGCCGAGCAGCATGATCGCCATCGTCAGCAATGTGGCGTTGGATGGCCGCTCCTTTAGGAAGATCCAGGAAAGGATTGCCGCGAACATCGAAGTGAAGGCGAGGATGAAGACGACGTTTGCCGTCGATGTGTTGAACACCGCGAGCAGGAAGGTGAAGGAATTGATGCCGTAGAAAAGGCCGGCGATCAGCCCGGCCTTGCCGGGGATCAAGGCAATGTGGCGGCCCAGGATGCGATTGATGAAGAACCAGGCGGCGATCGCCACCGCAAAGGTCGACAGGCTGCGCACGGCGAGAACCGACCATACTTCGCCGTCTGCGGAACGGATCAGCGGGATGTCGAAGGAAAGCGCAAGGCCGCCGAGGCCGGTGATGGCAAGGCCGCGTCGGTGCCGCGCGGCGTCAGAGGAGGGGGTCAATTCTTAATCCGTGGCGGTTTCGGGGAGGTCTTGTCCGCCAGCATAGCGCTCCCAACCGCGGGCCATAAGGTGCTCCTGCGGCAAAAACTTTGTTTTATACCCCATCTTGCGGGAGCCCTTGACCCAATATCCGAGGTAGACGTGCGGAAGGCCGCGTTCCTTCGCCCGGCGGATATGGTCGAGAATCATGAAGGTTCCGAGCGAACGGTTTGCGAGACCGGGGTCGAAGAAGGAATAAACCATCGACAGCCCATCGCCCATCCGGTCGGTGAGCGCCGTGGCGATCAGCGGACCTTTGGCCTTCTCGCTGATGCCGTCGCCCTCGGACCGCAACCGGTATTCGATGATTTTCGTGTGTACATGGGTGTCCTCGACCATCATCGCGTAGTCGAGCACCGACATGTCCGACATGCCGCCCCTCTGGTGCCGGCAATCGAGATAGCGGCGGAAGAGGTTGTATTGCTCGCTCGATGGCTCGGCAGGGTACTCGGTCGAGACCACGTCGTGATTGGCGGCGAGCACCCGGCGCATGGAGCGGGTGGGCATGAACTCGTTGGCTAGGATGCGGACCGAGATGCAGGCGCGACAGGTTTCGCAGGCCGGGCGGTAGGCGATGTTCTGCGAGCGGCGGAAACCGCCCTGGGTCAGAAGATCATTCAGCTCGGGTGCGCGCTCGCCCACCATGTGCGTGAAGACTTTCCGTTCCATCTCGTTGGGCAGGTAGGGACAGGCTGCCGGCGCGGTCAGATAGAATTGCGGAGACTGTGTGGTCTGCGTGTTCATCGAGCGCGGGGATCACTCTTCGCGAGGTTACTCTGCAATAGGATGGCCGAAGAATGAAAAACGTCAACACACGCGTTCGGCGAGGAACGAGCAAGTGCCCACAATTTCTGGGGACGTCGATTCGGCTCTGCCTGAATTCAATTCGACGTTGAAACGGTGTTCTCGGCCCGCCACCGTCAATACATGTCTCGGCGGACGCCGACGGTGCCGATCAGAAGGTCGTGCAGCAATCGGCCGCGATCCGTGAACAATCCGATCAGCAGGACGAGCGGCGTCAACAGCGCATTGGCGATCCAAAAGATCGCGAGATGTACGATTGCGGTCAGGAAATCCATCGGCCGGCCGTCCGTCCGGGCGATCGCAACGCCCATGATCCGCATGCCGAGCGATGCCTGCTCGCGGCCGCCGACCGTCAACCCGAAATACAGCATCGCCACCAGCGCGAAGAGCACCGGATAGAGGAAGAATCCGAGGCCGAGCGTCAGGATGCCCAAAAAGAAGACGACGACCGCAGCCGGGATCCACAGGAGCGCGACAATCAGATAGTCGACAATGAAGGCGAACACCCGGCGCGACAGGACACCCTGGTAAGCGCGCCAGTCCTGGCTCGGAAGTCGGAGTTCCTGGTTATGCATGCTCATGTCAGCCTCGCATCGTTTCGCTCACATATGGGGACCGTATTCGACAAAACAATGCGTCTGTCGTGCGAACCGGCCGCTCATCGCTTTGCCAGGATCCTTGCCACTTCGACGGCGAAATAGCTGAGAATGCCGTCGCAGCCGGCGCGCTTGAAGGCAAGCAGCGTCTCGAGCATGATGCGCTCGCCGTCGATCCATCCATTCGCCGCCGCCGCCTTGATCTGCGCGTATTCGCCCGAGACCTGGTAGGCGAAGACCGGCAAGCCGAAGGCTTCCTTCATCCGCCAGCAGATGTCGAGATAGGGCAGACCGGGCTTCACCATCAGCATGTCGGCGCCTTCCTCGACGTCGAGCGCGGCGTCGCGGATCGCTTCGGTGCCGTTGGCCGGATCGATGTAATAGGTCTTCTTGTCGCCCTTCAGCAGCCCGCCGGTGCCGATCGCCTCGCGATAGGGGCCATAGAAGGCGGAGGCGAATTTCGTCGCATAGGACATGATGCCGACATTCTGGTGGCCTGCCGCATCAAGCGCCTCGCGGATGGCGCCGACCCGTCCGTCCATCATTTCGGAAGGTGCGATGATGTCGGAGCCGGCATCCGCCTGCATTACTGCCGCGCGCGCCACCGCTTCCACCGTCTCGTCATTGACGATCTCGCCGCCGCGCAGGATGCCGTCGTGACCGTGGCTGGTGAAAGGATCAAGCGCCACATCGGTGATGACGCCGATATTCGGAACGGCGCTCCTGATCGCCCGCGTCGCCTGGTTGATCAGGTTGTCGGGGGCAAGGCTGTTCGAACCGGTTTCGTTGCGGAGCGCCATCTCGATGTTCGGGAAGGTGGCGACGGCGGGAATTCCGAGATCGGCCGCCTCCTTCACCGCCTCGACGGCCTTGTCGACGCTCATGCGGTTGACGCCGGGCATCGCGTCGATCGGCTGAACGATGCCGCTGCCCGGCACGATGAAGATCGGCCAGATCAGGTCGTCCACGGTCAAGCGGTTCTCCTGCACTAGGCGGCGCGTCCAGTCCGCCTTGCGGTTGCGGCGCATGCGACGGTGTCCAGTGATCCTGTCCACAAGATTTGTCCTGTCGTTCATCGCGCCCGCTTCCTTCTTCTTTCACTGCGTTGGTCGAAGGCGGTTTATCATGCGCCCCGGTCGATTGAAAACGGCGTTGCGGGAGGACGGCTGCGGCATTTCCTCCCGCGAGTGAGCCGCTCGGGGCGGACTCTCCTGCTTTGCGCTGGTGGATTGCCGGCACTCGGCCTATCTTGCCGGCCATGCTTCACGATTCTGCTCATGTGCCGAAGCCATCGCTCACCGAAGTGCTGTTCGGCTGGTTCCTGCGACTGGTCTCGGCCTCCTGCTTCTGGTTTGCGCTGAACTACTGGGCGATGCTGATCGGCTTTTCCCACGGCGGCGCCGGGCGTTTCGATTTGCTGGCGCCAGAGTGGCGCGCCGCCGCGACCGCGCTTGCCGTCCTTTATCCGGTCGCTGCCATCGGGCTTTGGTTGCTCGTCTCCTGGGGACCGGTTATCTGGGTGCTCGCGGCGACCATCGAGGTAGCCATGCTCGAATTCTATCCAGGCATGCTCGGGGCCCGTCCGCTGCTCCTCTTGCTCCACGGGGCGGTCGCGGCGACCTTCATTCTTTTCCGTGCGGCGCTCTTCTGGCAGCGCCTGCGCCAGGCGCGGCAGGTAAGGGTTGATTCACCCTGAGACAGGCTCCGCGGATGGTAAGTACATGTTAAGGCTGCGGTTTAAGTAGAATTTTATACGTATTCGATAGGGTCTCACTCAAGGCGGGAAGACAAAGAAACACCGCCAAACGAAACAGTGAGGCACGAAAATGAACACCAAGATGAAGCCGCAGGTAGCTGCACCACGGGACCCGCAGGAAGAGACGATCCGTGGTCTCTACATGGAATCCCTTCACCTCGTCGAGCGTCTGCATCGCCGTCTGCTCGACGTCATCAAGGACGAGTTCGACCGGCAGGGCCGCAGCGACGTCAACGCCGTCCAGGCGCTGCTGCTGTTCAACATCGGCAACTCCGAACTGACCGCCGGCGAGCTTCGTTCGCGTGGTTACTATCTCGGTTCCAACGTATCCTACAACGTCAAGAAGCTCGTCGATCTTGGCCTCATCAACCATCAGCGCTCCCGCATCGACCGCCGCTCGGTGCGCATCAGCCTGACGGAAGACGGCCAGGAGATTGCCGAAACCGTTGCCAAGCTCTACGAGCGCCATATCGGTTCTATCCACAAGGTCGGCGGCATCGGTTCTGATGAGTTCACTCAGATGAACAAGCTCCTGCAGCGCCTCGATCGCTTCTGGAACGACAGCATCATGTATCGCCTGTAACTGCAGGCATAACAACCTCCAGTTTCAAGGGTCGGGCGCAATCCCTGCGTGTCCGATCCTTGCCGACTTTTCCCGGCCGAATTGTCGTAGCAAAGCCTGCCCGCAGGTCGCCCGGCAGTGCCGAGACACGAATTGGCCATATTGCTATGACAGCGACGCTTAAGATGCGGCAGGTGCGCAATGGCGTTTATCGCGGCGATTCGTTTTCGTCCGACCTGCTGGAATGGCTCTCGCTCGCACGATCGTGAAAGCAATTTGAGGGCCGGGGTGGCACGCGGGTTTACGTTTGTTAACCACGTTTGTGCTAGGGCTCGGGCAGCGCGCGCTTCAGCGCCTTGAGATGGTAGGGACTATGTCGAAAAAGAACGGAATTGATGCTCTCTCGCGCCGCGCGTTTCTGCGTTCGGCCGCTACGATCGGTGCCGCCGCATGGGCAGGCTCCGCGAGTGCCCAGGACGCCCTGGGCGAGCTCATCAATTCGCCGCGCCGCGGCTCCTGGGACGACCAGTTTGACGCCAAGGCCTCGCGCACCGCGACGGCAGTCCTCTCCAACACGCCGGTTTTCGGCCCCCAGACCATCGGCCATGTGCAGCAGGCCATCTTCGACTATCAGCAGATCGTTGCCGCCGGCGGTTGGCCCCAGGTTCCGCAGACCGGGGTAAAGCTGGAGCTCGGCGTCACCGATCCCTCCGTGCAGCAGCTGCGTCAGCGCCTGATGATCTCCGGCGACCTGCCGCAGTCCGCCGGGATTTCCTCCTCCTTCGACTCCTATGTCGACGGCGCGGTCAAGCGCTTCCAGGCACGCCACGGCCTGCCGGCGGATGGCGTGATCGGCGAATATACGTTCAAGGCCCTGAACGTCGACGCCGCGACGCGGCTGGCCCAGCTCGAGACCAACCTCGTGCGACTTCAGTCGATGTCGGGCGATCTCGGTCGGCGCTATGTCATGGTCAACATTCCCGCCGCCTATATCGAGGCGGTCGAGAACGGTCGCGTCGTGCTGCGTCATGCTGCGGTCGTCGGCAAGATCGACCGACAATCGCCGATCCTCAATTCGAAGATCTACGAGGTTATCCTCAATCCCTATTGGACCGCGCCGAGATCGATCGTCCAGAAGGACATCATGCCATTGATGCGCAAGGACCCGACCTATCTCGAGCGCAACGCCATCCGCCTCTTCGACGGCAGCGGCAACGAGGTGTCTCCTGAAACCGTCGACTGGAATGCGGAGAAGGCGCCGAACCTGATGTTCCGTCAGGACCCGGGCAAGATCAACGCCATGTCCTCGACCAAGATCAATTTCCACAACGAGCATTCGGTCTACATGCACGACACGCCGCAGCAGGGCCTGTTCAACAAGCTGATGCGCTTCGAATCGTCGGGCTGCGTGCGCGTGCAGAATGTCCGCGACCTCTCCACCTGGCTGCTCAAGGAAACGCCCGGCTGGTCGCGCCAGCAGATCGAGGCGACCATCAAGTCGGGCGTCAACACGCCGATCAAGCTTGCCGAAGAGGTGCCGGTCTATTTCACCTACATCACCGCCTGGTCGGCAAAGGACCGTGTCGTCCAGTTCCGCGACGATATCTACCAGCGCGACGGCGCGGCGGAGCTCGCCCTCCAGACGACGACCGGAGTCGAGCAATCGCCGGGCCCGATCGACGCCGACGCCCTGCCGCAATAAGCAAAGTCCCGCGTTCAATTGCAAAGGCCGCGCATCTCCAGGATGCGCGGCCTTTTGCATGATTGGCGCCAGCGGTGTTTGGGCGCGGCGGATCGTGGAAATGACGCAAACCGCACAGCGGATATTGCTCTCGGCGTGCGAGGAAGCTAAAGGAACAGCCACCCTTGAGAGGAGCCGCGAGCCCATGCTTCCACAGACCAATGACGCCTTCTTCACCCGCTCTCTCGCCGATAGCGATCCGGAAATCTTCGGTGCGATCGAGAAGGAGCTGGGCCGCCAGCGCCATGAGATTGAGCTGATTGCCTCCGAGAACATCGTGTCGCGCGCCGTGCTCGAGGCGCAGGGCTCGATCATGACCAACAAATATGCCGAGGGCTATCCGGGCAAGCGCTATTACGGCGGCTGCCAATATGTCGACATCGCCGAGGAATTGGCGATCGATCGTGCCAAGAAGCTGTTCGGCGTCAATTTCGCCAACGTACAGCCCAATTCCGGTTCACAGATGAACCAGGCGGTGTTCCTGGCGCTCCTGCAGCCGGGCGATACCTTCATGGGCCTCGACCTCAACTCCGGCGGTCACCTGACCCATGGTTCGCCCGTCAACATGTCGGGCAAGTGGTTCAATGTCGTTTCCTATGGCGTCCGCGAAGACGATCACCTGCTCGACATGGACGACGTCGCCGAGAAGGCCCGCCAGCACAAGCCGAAGCTGATCATCGCCGGCGGCACCGCCTATTCGCGCATCTGGGACTGGAAGCGCTTCCGCGAGATCGCCGACGAAATCGGCGCCTGGCTGATGGTCGACATGGCGCACATCGCCGGCCTCGTCGCCGGCGGCCAGCATCCTTCGCCGTTCCCGCACTGCCACGTCGCGACGACCACGACGCACAAGTCGCTGCGCGGCCCCCGTGGCGGCATGATCCTCACCAATGACGAGGACATCGCCAAGAAGATCAACTCGGCCGTCTTCCCGGGCCTGCAGGGCGGTCCGCTGATGCATGTGATTGCCGCCAAGGCCGTTGCGTTCGGCGAGGCGCTGCAGCCTTCCTTCAAGGACTATGCGGCTCAGATCGTCAAGAATGCGCGTACGCTCGCCGAAACGCTGAAGGCCAATGGCCTCGACATCGTTTCCGGCGGCACCGATAACCACCTGATGCTCGTCGACCTGCGCAAGAAGAATGCCACGGGCAAGCGTGCCGAGGCGGCGCTCGGTCGCGGCTACATCACCTGCAACAAGAACGGCATCCCCTTCGACCCGGAAAAGCCCTTCGTCACCTCGGGCGTTCGCCTCGGCGCGCCGGCCGGCACGACGCGCGGCTTCAAGGAGGCGGAATTCAAGGAAATCGGCGAATTGATCGTCGAAGTGCTTGACGGCCTCAAGGCCGCAAACTCCGACGAGGGCAATGCCGCCGTCGAAGCCGCCGTCCGCGAAAAGGTGGTGAAGCTTACCGACCGCTTCCCGATGTACGGCTACATGTGATCGGAAGGTTGCATGCGCTGCCCCTATTGCGGTTCTGAAGACAGCCAGGTGAAGGATTCCCGTCCGGCCGAGGACGGGAACGCCATTCGCCGCCGCCGCATCTGCCCGGACTGCGGCGGCCGGTTCACGACCTTCGAGCGGGTGCAGCTGCGTGAGCTGATGATCATCAAGAAGACCGGTCGGAAGGTGCCTTTCGACCGGGACAAGCTGTTGCGATCCTTCGAGATCGCGCTGCGCAAGCGCCCGGTCGATCGCGATCGTATCGAGCGGGCGGTATCCGGCATCGTCCGCCGTCTCGAAAGCTCCGGCGAGACCGAGATTCCCTCGGAAGAAATCGGTCTCCAGGTGCTCGAGGCCCTGAAGAGCCTCGACGACGTCGCCTTCGTGCGATACGCATCCGTCTATCGGGATTTCTCCCACGCCGAGGATTTCGAAAAGGTCATTGCCGAGATCAGCGCCAAGATCGCGCGCGATCCGAGCGAGTAGCTCTGGCGGAGAAGCGCATGGGCGGGCCGACGCGTGAGGACGAGAGATTCATGGCGGCGGCGCTGCGCCTCGCCCGTCGCAATCTTGGTCTGACCTCCACAAATCCTTCCGTCGCTTGCCTTGTCGTCAAGGACGGAACGATCGTCGGGCGGGCCGTGACGGCGGCGGGCGGACGCCCGCATGCCGAGACGCAAGCACTCGCCGATGCCGGCGAGCAGGCGAGGGGGGCGACCGCCTATGTCACCCTCGAGCCCTGTTCGCATCACGGCAGGACGCCGCCCTGCGCCGATGCGCTGATTGCCTCGGGCGTTGCTCGCGTTGTCGTCTGCCTTGTCGATCCCGACGAGCGGGTCGCCGGCCGCGGGGGGGTGATGCTGCGCGACGCCGGCATCGATGTCGACATCGGCGTTCTCCATGAGCAAGGCGAGCGCGTCCTCGAGGCCTACCTCCTGCGCCAGCGCATGAAACGCCCATATGTGACTCTGAAGCTTGCAGTTTCTGCCGACGGCATGATCGGCCGAAAGGGCGAAGGGCAGGTCAGGATCACCGGTTCGGTCTCGCGCGCCCAGGTCCAGGTATTACGAGCCGAGACCGATGCGATCCTCGTCGGGGTCGGCACGGCAAATGCCGACGATCCGGAACTCACGGTTCGGTTGCCCGGGCTTGAAGAGCGCTCGCCAGTGCGGATCGTCCTTGATCGCCGTCTCGATCTGCCGTTGAACTCCAAGCTCGTGCGCTCGGCGCGGCAAGTTCCACTGATCATCGTCGCAGGTGACGCCGGCCTTCCTTCTCCCCGCGAGCGCGGAGAAGGTGCCCCAAGGGCGGATGAGGGGCAGGTCGAACTTGCTCCATTGCCCCTGACCCCGGCCCCGTTCGCGGGGAGAGGGGGTGATACGGCCATCCGCCGCGCGGCTCTCGAAGCCGCGGGCGTGGAGGTGCTGAACGCCGATACCGTCTCCGATCTGTTGACCGCCCTTGCCTCGCGCGGCATTTCCTCGCTTCTGGTGGAAGGCGGGGCGCGGGCGGCGCGGCAATTTCTCGATGCGGATCTCGTCGATCGCATCCTGCTCTATTCGGGTCCGTCGGCCATTGGCGAAGGCGGCATTCGATCCCCATTTGATCGGACGACCGTACCCGCGGGGTTCTCGCTCAAGCGCAGCGCCCGTTACGGCGATGATATTTTCGACGATTACGAAAGAGATACCGCATGTTCACAGGCATAATCACCGATATCGGTACGGTGGCGAAGATCACGGCGCTCAATGAGGGCCTCAAGCTTCGCGTCGCCACCAATTATGATCCGAAGACGATCGACATGGGCGCCTCGATCGCCCATGCCGGCGTGTGCCTGACGGTGACGGCACTGCCGGAGACCGGCAGCAACGAGCGCTGGTTCGAGGTCGAGGCCTGGGAGGAGGCCCTGAGACTGACGACCATTTCCGGCTGGCAGGAGGGGACGCGTATCAATCTCGAGCGCTCGCTGAAGATTGGCGACGAGCTCGGCGGGCATATCGTCTCCGGCCATGTGGACGGCCAGGCGGAAATCCTCGCCGTCGAGGCGGAGGGCGATGCGGTGCGCTTCCGGCTCCGGGCACCGGAACATCTCGCCCGCTTCGTCGCGCCAAAAGGGTCGGTGGCGCTCGACGGGACGTCGCTGACGGTCAATCGGGTCGATGGCGCCGAGTTCGACGTGCTGTTGATCCGCCATTCGCTCGAGGTCACCACCTGGGGTGAACGCCAGGCCGGCGATTTCGTCAATTTCGAGGTCGATACGATGGCGCGCTATGCGGCCCGGCTTGCCGAGTTTCCCGCTCCGAAGGGGGAATGATGGTCGACTGGCGGAGTCTGATCTAAGGGGTCAGCACGTCCTCTATTCGGATCGGCAGGGTGCGCACGCGCTTGCCGGTCGCGTGGAAGACCGCATTGGCAATCGCCGGGGCCATGCCGACGAGCGCGATCTCGCCAAGCCCTTTGACGCCGAGCGGATTGACGTGCGGGTCGAGTTCTTCGACGAAATGCGCCTCCAGCTTCGGGATATCCAGATTTACGGGCACGAGATAGTCGGCCATGTGGGCGTTGACCGGGCGCCCGTCGCGCGGATCGAGGACGGTTCGCTCCATCAGCGCCATGCCGATGCCGCCGATCATGCCGCCGGTGCACTGGCTTGCTGCGAGGCGCGGATTGACGACGCGGCCGATACCGTATGCGCCGACCGCGCGGCGCACGCGGATTGTCCCGACGTCCGGATCGACGGCGACCTCGACAAACACGGCTCCGAAGGAATGCATCGAATAGCGTTCGGCAACGTCCGGATCACGCTGCACAGACGCCTCCACCTCGATCGGGGTCCCGAGGCTCGACACGACATCTCCATAGGACTGGCCGGGCGACGGGTCGCCACGGCGACGCAGCCGGCCTCCGGTCCATTCGATCGCATCGAGCGCCGCTCCGAAGACCGGCAGGCGCTGGTCGGCAACAGCCTGTTGTGCAGCCTTCTCCTGCACCGCGATACAGGCGGCGCGGATTGCCGAGCCGACAGAGGCCATGGTCCATGAGCCTCCATGGGAGGGAGCAGGCGGATAGTCAGAGCGGCCGAGGCTGAAGCGCACCTGTTCCACCGGCAGGCCGAGCGTTTCGGCGGCGACCTGTGTCATCGACGTATAGGTCCCGGGACCCATGTCGCTCGCCGCGACGGCGACTTCGGCAGTGCCGTCGGGGAGCAGGCGCACGCGTGCGCTGGACGGCGCGTGGTAAGCCGGATAGGTGGCCGAGGCCACCCCCATTCCGATCAGGAGGCGGCCGTCGCGCATGGAGCGCGGCTCCGGAGTTCGGCGTGACCAGCCGAAGTGGCCCGCGGCCAGGTCGTAACACTTCATCAGCGAACGGCTGGAGAAGGGCTTGTTCTCGCTCTCGTCGATCTCAGGTTCGTTTCGCCGCCGCAGTTCGATGGGATCGAGCCCGAGGCTGTAGGACAACTCATCCAACGCACATTCGAGCGCAAAGATGCCGCTCGCCTCGCCCGGTCCACGCATATGGTTTGGCGTGCTGATGTCGAGCTGCTGCAGTCTGTACCGCGTACGCACGTTCCGGCAGGAATACATGTAGCCGCTGGCGCTGGTGAGCGCCTCGGTGAACTGTTCGTAGCGGCTGGTTTCGCCAGCGCCTTCATGGATGAGGCTTGTCAGCCTGCCGTCCGCGTTTGCGCCGATTGCGATCCGCTGAAGGGTGCGCGGGCGGTGACCGGTGGTGAAGAACATCTGCTTGCGCGTCAGCACGAGCTTGATGGCCCGCCCGGTCTGCCGCGCGGCCATGGCAGCAAGCGTTACATGCGGCCATGTCCTGAGGCTCGTGCCGAAGGCGCCGCCGATGAAAGGACAGACCACCTGCACGTTTTCGGGAGGAATGCCGAATATTGCCGCGATCTCCGCCTGTTCATTAACGACGAACTGGCTCTTGCTCCAAAGCGTCAGACGATCGCCGCTCCAGGCAGCGATCGTCGCATGCGGCTCCATCGGGTTGTGGTTCTCCCGTGCGATGTCATAGGTTTCGTCGACCTTTACGGGTGCGCTGGCCAGCATCGCGTCGGCGTTGCCGCGTGAAGTGTCCGCGTGTCCCGCTGCCGGGGCGATCGCTTCCACTGTCGGGTCCGCGGGATCGACGATCGGCCGCTCCGCTTCGTACGCGAGCTTCAACGATGAGGCTGCCCGTTCGGCCCGGTCGAGCGTGTCGGCAACGACGATCGCCACGGGTTGACCGTAAAAGCGTACGCGGTCGTCCTGCAGCACATGCAGCCGCTCGCCGACAGCCGGGTCGATGTAGCTCTTATGCTCGCCATAGGGCAGGCGTGGTGCGTTCCGATGCGTGATCACCGCAATGACGCCGGGCATGGACTCCACCATGGCGCTGTCGACACCGGCGATGCGGCCAGGGCCGGCAGTGGCGCTGACGATCACCGCATAGACCTGGCCCGGCTGATTGAAATCCGCGGCGTAGCGCGCATCCCCGGTGACCTTGGCGCGTCCGTCCACTCGCGGCAGCGGTTTTCCGATGACGCTCGTTGTCATGCGACTTCTCCTGCCAATTCAAGTGCCCGGACGATCGTCCGCGGCAAGAGCTCCATCTTATAGTGGTTGTCTCTCAGCGGCCGGCCCTCTCGCACCGCCAACTGGGCGGCCGCCTCGAACGCCTGGCGCTGTGGCGGCTTACCCGCCAGCGCCTCCTCCACGGCGCGCATGCGCCACGGCCGTGTCCCCACGCCGCCGGTGGCAATCCGCGCTTGACGGATCTGGCCGCTCTCAGTGTCCAGTGCGACCGCTGCCGAGACGAGCGCGAATTCGTACGAAGCCCGATCGCGCACTTTCAGATAGCGCGCGCGACGGCTATAGGCGCCCGCTGGGACCTGCACGTCAATGATGAGTTCGCCGGGCAGCAAAGTGTGTTCGAGATGCGGCGCGTCGCCCGGTAGACGGAAGAGGTCCTCCACCGGAAAACTGCGCTCCCCCTGCGGACCAAGGACCCGCATCGTTGCATCGAGAGCGACAAGAGCGACCGCGAGGTCGGAAGGATGCGTTGCAATGCAGTGATCGCTCGTGCCGAGAATGGCGTGGCCGGCATGGAGACCGTCGATTGCCGAGCAGCCCGAACCCGGATCGCGCTTGTTGCACGGCGCGTCGAGCATCCGGAAATAGGGACAGCGGACGCGCTGGAGCAAATTGCCGCCGATCGAGGCCATATTCCTGAGTTGCGGCGAGGCGCCCTCGATCAGGCTTTCGGCGATGAGCGGCTGCCGGGCTTGCACCTCCGGGTGAGCCGCAACATCAGCCATGCGAGCGAGTGCACCGATGACAAGAATGTCGTTCTCCACACGGATTTCCGCCAGGGGAAGTGCGTTGATATCGATGAGCCGTTCGGGGCGCTCCACCTCCTCGCGCATGAGATCGATGAGGGTCGTGCCGCCGGCGATAAAGCGGGAGCCCGCCGCGGCGGCGGCAATCGCCTGTTCGGCTGTCCTCGCCTTCTCGAGAGTGAAGGGGAACATGGTCAGCTCCTCTCCGCAGCATCCGCTACTGCCGCGACGATGCCGGGGTAGGCGCCGCACCGACAGATATTGCCGCTCATCCAGAACTGGATTTCTTCAGGCGAGCCGGCGTGGCCTTCCGCGATGCAGCCGACGCCCGACATGATCTGGCCGGGTGTGCAGTAGCCGCATTGCAGCCCGTCATGCTCGATGAAAGCTGCCTGCAGCGGATGAAGCTCCTCGCCCCTGGAAAGACCCTCGATTGTTGTGATCTCGGCGCCGTCGTGCATGGCGGCCAGCGTCAGGCAGGAAACGACCCGCCTGCCGTTGAGAAGAACAGTGCAGGCACCACAGGCGCCCTGGTTGCAGCCCTTCTTCGTTCCGGTCAGGTCAAGAGTTTCCCGCAGGACATCAAGCAGCGACTGACGAGGATCGAGCTCAAGTTCTCGTGCATCGCCATTGACGACCAAACGGACCCGCTCGAGTGCATTGCCGGTTTGGCCTGGGAGAGGAGCGGGCTGGGCGGCGACAGTGGGAATCGTCGCGAGCGAAGCGGCGCCTCCGGCCATTTGCAGCACCGCCCGGCGCGATACGATGGCCGGGAAGGGAGGCGAAGCTGCTTCTGCATTGGTTGATGGTGGCTGCCGATTGATCATCAGATTCTCCTGAGAATGCCGTGAAACGGCTGCGATCCTATGAACATGCAGGTCTGAACCGCGATCCCCGCGGCTTCGGATGAAAAAGCTATTCGTTTCCTTGACGCCCGCCAGTGATCGGAGTGCTGTTTCTTGCACGAGAGTGCTGTCTCCGAGCCGTGCGAAGTACCGCCCCGATAGCAGCACATAAGCCAGAGGCTCGATTTGCTACGCGAGACGCAGGCGGCGCCAATGGCTTGGCGTTACATTCATGGCTTTGACAAAACTGCGGGTGAGATGACTTTGATCCGTAAAGCCACAGCGACTTGCGATCTGCTCGATCGGCAACTCTGAATTGCCGAGGAGTTCCTGTGCGCGTTCTATGCGTCGGCCGAGCAGCCACTGCAGAGGAGACGATCCTGTCGTGGCCTTGAAGGCGCGGGCGAAATGACTGCGCGAGAGCCGACAGGCGCGGGCGAGTTCATCAAGGCCGATCTTTCCGTCCAAATGGGCCAGTAACATCTCCTTTGCCCGGCGTTCCTGCCACGGTGCCAGTCCTCCTATCGGACGCGCGACGGCAGGATTCTCTGCATAGTGGGTGGTGAGGTGCGTGAGCAGCGCCAAAGCGATGTAATCGACGAAAAGGCGGCTCGTCGTCTCTGGGCGCTCGAATGCAGGTGCAAGGCATGCTCCGAGATGTCTGATGACGTTATCGCTAAAGGCCACGCCGTTGGCCGTTCTAAGCTCGCCCACCGACTTCATATCGTGCTCGTGTTCGAACTGCCGGATCGCTGCACGCGGCGCGTACATTGAGACGCAGTCCACGGTGCCACGCGTTACGGAGGCATGCTCCTCGTTCAGATCGAGAAAGAGAAACTGCCCTCGATTTAGCGGCATCATGGACACCGGCTTTCCGTTTACCCAATAGGGGATTGCGGGCAGTTCGCGCCGCTGAAGACAAAGCAGGTAGCCGTTGCTGGTTTCCATTCGGACAGGCGCTGCGGCCTCGGAGCCGTCCCAACAGTGTCGGCTGCCGGAGATTTCTGCCAACTGTAAATAACGAGTGGTGAGAGTAGGAGGCTGATCCAGCCCCACGAACCTGCCCAAGCGCTGCCCAAGCTTTCCACTCATTGGCGCTCCCCTCTCAGCAGTCGAGCTGCTGGCGAACTATACTCTGCCCGCTGCACAATTGGAAAGTGTCTGGAAAAATCCAACGGCAGGGGTAAGAGGTCAAGCTTCGCACTGGCGTCGTGAATGATCCCGGGTCGAAAAACGACCCGGGATCATTCACAGAGCCGGGCCACAGGCAAGAACCGGACATGCTTGCCTAGCCTGCTCTGTCGGGTGCTCGCTTAGCGTACGTAGATCGTCAGGCCGCCGTCGGCGGCTTCCTCGGCGCCGGCGATGTTGTTCATCTCGACATTTTGCGCCTTCAGCTTGGTCGCCAGCGGCTTGTTGGCTTCGACTGCGGCAAACAGGGCGGCCCGTTGCTGCGCCGATGCCTCATCGATCCACATTCGGGTCTGGCTTTCCTGCTTCAAAGTGTCGATATCGATGATCCTGACATTGTCGCCCTTGAAGGCGCGAACGCTTTGGTCGATGTGGCTCGGCCAGTTCATCTTGGCGTCGGTGGCATAGGTGATGCCGCCGAAGCTCAATGTGGAGAGGGCGGCGATGACGGAAAAAGTCGCAAAGCGGTTCATTGTCACGCTCCTTTGGTTCGCGGCTGCTGCCCGGACCGGCAATCGAACGCATGACCCGTTGCGATTGCCGAGCCGTCCTGACGAGCTCCGCATGGCCAGCACAAGCCGTTTGCGGGTGGGACCATCCGCAGCGAAGGGGTGCTGGACTGTTTCGACTGGTTGAGGCGGCGTTTGCCCTTTTGCTCTCGGGTGCCGCGCCGTGCCAACGGTTAGGAAACTGGGCCGGAATGTGGCCGTTTCCATGACGTAAGTCGCTGAAAAATCATTAAAAATTTTTCATGTTCGCCGAGTTGAGGAGGCCGGCGAAGAAGTGGGCTTTCAGACCGTGCCCGTCCACCGCCGTTCGAACATGAGCATCGACCTGCCGTGATAGGTCGTCCGCCAGAATTCCCTGAAGCCGTGCTTGAGCGCGACCCGGATCGAGGCCTCGTTGCCGGGCTCAATGATGCAGGTCTTTCTGAGGGCGGGGAACTCTCGGTCGCCCCAGGCCAGCGCGGCGGAGACGGCCTCCGACGCAAGGCCGCGGCCATGGCTCTTTGGAGAAAGCGCCCAGCCCATCTCCATCGTTCCCTCGAGCGACGGTGTGATCTGGCGGTGGGGGTCATGGAAGCCGGCCTCACCGATAAAGGCACCGCTCTCCTTATCCTGGAGGGCGAAGAAGCCGAAGCCGAAATAGTGCCACATGCCGACCTGACGCAAGAAGCGCGTCCAGGACTGTTCACGCGTGTAGGGAACGCCGCCCGCGTAGCGTGTCACCTCCTCGTCTGAAAAGAGCGCGTTGTAGGAAGGAAAGTCGTCCCGACGGTAGGGACGCAGAAGAAGCCGCTCGGTCTCGATCACGGGCACACGATGCATTTTCACTCCGGTTTGGCTGATGGGGGAAATGGTATCGGATCTTGAACCTGAGCCCCGGGCTCCCCGTCCCAGTAGTCGACAACGAAATGCGGGCGGCCGATAAAGTCGAACGAAGCCTCGCCCGTGCCGGGCCGCCGGGTTCTCGCCAGGAACTTGCCTGAATCGGGATATTCGCAGATTTCCGTCGCCGCCATCGTGGAGATCGACAGATATTTGAGCGGCAGCGTCCCGGTATTGATCAGGTGATGGGCCGTTTCGGGGCCGCCGGCCGGTGCGCCAAGCACGTCGCCGGGCCCGACGGCAAAGCGTTCCGTTCCGAAGCGGTATGTGCCTTCTCCCTCGAGAATGACGAACAGTTCTTCCTCGACATGATGGTTGTGAAAGGGGCAGCCGGATTTGCCGGGCGGTACCTCGCCATAGCTGATGCCGAGCTCCTTCAGGCCGAGAAGCGCGCCGAAGGAAGCGTCGCGCGATTCGAAGAAGGAGCCGCGGCGCCAATGGTCGAGGGCGAGCTCCTTGAGGCTGACCATCGGTTTTCTGTCTTCCGTCATGGCTCTCCTCCCGGCCGCGGCGGCCTTCCGCAGCATGAACAGCTTCACCTTGTAGAATCGGCCGCAATATACTTGAGGTTTTAAGGCTAGTATATGTCGGAACTGTCATCGGGATAGTCCAAAGAGGAACATGGCGCGGCAAATGGCCTCCTGATAGAGGAATTTGCTTGCCATTCTGTGCAGGCCGTGGTTTGACCGCCGCCTGCGCCGGCCAAGGCCGGCCGATATTTTCAAGACAGGTGATCCATGGCGAAGACCAAGCCCGTCCGCATCCTGATTGTGGAAGCGCGCTTCTATGACGATATGGCGGATGCAATGCTCGACGGAGCGAAACATGCGCTCGACGCAGCCGGTGCGGCCTATGACATCGTCACGGTCCCGGGGGCGCTGGAAATCCCCGCGGCCATCGCCATGGCGCTCGACGGCGCCGACGAAGGCGGCACCGAATACGACGGTTTCGTCGCGCTCGGCATGGTGATCCGCGGAGAAACCTATCATTTCGACATCGTCGCCAACGAGTCGGCGCGCGCCTTGATGGATCTTGCGGTCAGCGAGAGCCTCGCGCTCGGCAATGGCATTCTGACGGTGGAGAATGAGGAGCAGGCCTGGGCGCGGGCCCGCCGGTCGGAAGGCGACAAGGGCGGCTTTGCGGCGCGCGCCGCGCTTACCATGATCGAACTGAAAAACAAGCTGAGTGCAGAACAGTGACGAACACACCCCCGGATCAGCCGCTGAAGCAGGTCAACCAGCGCGGCGCGGCGCGTCTTGCGGCCGTTCAGGCGCTTTACCAGATGGAAGTCGGCGGAACCGGCGTGCTCGAGATCGTTGCCGAGTTCGAGGCGCATCGCCTCGGCCAGGAACTTGACGGCGAGACCTACCTGAAGGCGGACGCCTCCTGGTTCCGCGCGATCGTCTCCGGCGTCGTGCGCGACCAGCGCAAGCTCGACCCATTGATCGGATCGGCCCTTCAGGACGATTGGGCACTGTCGCGGCTCGATTCCACCGTCCGCGCCATCCTGCGCGCCGGCACCTTCGAATTGCTGGAGCGCAAGGACGTGCCGGTGCCGGTGATCGTCACCGAATATGTCGAGATCGCCAAGGCCTTCTTCGAGGACGAGGAGCCGAAGCTCGTCAATGCCGTTCTCGACAGGATCGCCAAGCAGATCCGCGGCGAGCGGCGGAAATAGCCCTGATGCTTGTTGCGGCTTCGGAAGACATCGGAACCGTCCTTCGCGAAGCCCGCCGCAACGTCCTTTTGCTTACTGTCGCCCAGGCGCTGCTCGGCGTCATCGGGCCCATCAGCTTTGCCGTCGGCGGCGTTGCCGGCCATCAATTGCTCGGCGACGACAAGTCGCTCGCGACCGCGCCCCTGACCACCTTCAATGTCGGCATGGCGATGGGCGTCATCCTGGTGGCGATCCTGTCGCGCACGGTCGAACGGCGCTTTGCCTTCATGATCGGCGCGGTGATTGCCGCGATAGGCGGCATTGTTACCGCCGCGGCTTTGTTCCGCGAGAGTTTCTGGCTGTTCGCCACCGGCCTCGCCATGCTCGGCTCCTCGAACGGCTTTACCCAAAAATTGCGTTTCGCCGCCGCGGATGCGTCGCCTTCCTTCTACAAGGCGAAGGCTATTTCCTGGATTCTGGGCGGCGGCATCCTTTCGGCAGTGCTTGGACCGCAGATCGTCATCTTCGCCGGCGATTACTTCGCACCGGTGTGGTTCGCCGGCGCTTTCGTCGCGCTGATCCCCATCTGCCTCTTCGCCCTTTTCTTCTTCATGCCGCTGCGGCTGCCGAAAACGACGGCGGCGGCGTCTGTGCAAGCAGGCCTACCCGCCCGCCCGCTTCGCGAGATCGCCGGCAGCCAGCGCTTCCTGACCGGCATGGTCTGCGGCATCTCCTCCTATGCGCTGATGACCTTCATGATGACCGGCGCTCCGGTCGCCATGGTCGTCGGCTGCGGCTTTTCGAGCGATCTCGCCACGCTCGGCATCCAATGGCACGTGCTTGCCATGTTCGCTCCAAGCTTCGCCACCGGCTGGCTGATAAGCCGCTTCGGCGCGGAGCGCGTCGTTGCCTGCGGTCTCCTGCTGCTCATGGGCTGTGCGGCCGTCGCTCATCTAGGCGTGGCGCTCTGGAATTTCTGGGGCGCGCTCGTTCTCCTCGGGCTTGGCTGGAACTTCGGCTTCATCGGCGCGACGGCGATCGTCGCCCAGAGCTACCGTCCGCACGAGGCGGACAAGGTCCAGGGCTTCCACGACGTCGTGCTGTTTTCCACCGTTGCCGGCTCGTCCTTCGCCTCCGGGAAGGTTCTGGCCGTCTACGGCTGGGACATGCTCAATGCCGTCATTTGGCCGGTGGCGGGCTTTTGCCTTGTGCTTCTCTTTCTCCTGATGCGTGCAGGCAAAAGGGCCGCAGCCTGAAGTCGCTGTCCTTCGCCGGGAAACATGAGCCTCACGACCCCGATGTTTTCGCATTTTCAGGGGCTTGACGATCCACATTCGCAACCGCACTCTGGCCGCGCCGTGGGAGCATGCCGCTTGAGGAGGCGCGTGCGATTCGCGGAAAAGAGGGGCCGGCGGCAGGGAGTTGAGGCCGCGGGTTTTAACGGAGGATAATGCGAAATGACCATATTGTTGGGCGTTATCGCATGCGGGTTGCTTTCAGTGGCCTATGCCATCTGGGCGACACAGTCGGTGATGGCCGCCGACCAGGGGAATGCCCGCATGCAGGAGATCGCAGGTTTTATCAGGGAGGGGGCACAGGCCTACCTCGCTCGTCAGTACACAACCATTGCCATCGTCGGTGTCGTCGTCTTCATCGCCGCATGGGTTCTGCTCTCGAGTGCGGCCGCCATCGGGTTCCTGATCGGCGCGGTGCTCTCGGGCGCGGCCGGCTTCATCGGCATGCATGTTTCGGTCAGGGCCAATGTCCGCACGGCCCAGGCCGCATCGGTCAGTCTCGCCTCCGGTCTCGACATTGCTTTCAAATCCGGTGCCATCACCGGTCTTCTGGTGGCCGGCCTCGCTCTGCTGGGCGTCTCGGTCTATTACTTCATTCTCACCGTCGGCCTCGGCCATGAACCGGCCGAGCGCGAGGTTATCGATGCGCTGGTCGCACTTGGCTTCGGCGCCTCGCTGATCTCGATCTTCGCCCGTCTCGGCGGCGGCATCTTCACCAAGGGCGCCGATGTCGGCGGCGACCTCGTCGGCAAGGTCGAAGCCGGCATTCCCGAAGACGATCCGCGCAATCCGGCGACGATCGCCGACAATGTCGGCGACAATGTCGGCGACTGCGCCGGCATGGCGGCGGACCTCTTCGAAACCTATGCGGTCTCCGTGGTGGCGACCATGGTGCTCGCATCGATCTTCTTCGCCGGTGCGCCGGTGCTCGCGACGGTCATGACCTATCCGCTGGCGATCTGCGCCGCCTGCATCATCACATCGATCATCGGCACCTTCTTCGTCAAGCTCGGCACCAACGGCTCGATCATGGGGGCGCTCTATCGAGGTCTGATCGTAACCGGCGCACTGTCGATCCTCGGCCTCGGCGCAGCGACATCGTTGACGATCGGCTGGGGCTCGATCGGAACCGTTGCGGGTCAGGACGTCACCGGCTGGGCGCTGTTCGTCTGCGGCATCATTGGCCTGGTCGTCACCGCGCTCATCGTCGTGATCACCGAATATTATACCGGCACGAACAAGCGGCCCGTGAACTCGATTGCGCAGGCCTCGGTGACCGGCCACGGCACCAACGTCATCCAGGGTCTCGCCGTGTCCCTCGAATCGACCGCCCTGCCGGCGATCGTCATCGTCGGCGGCATCATCACCACCTATCAGCTCGCCGGTCTCTTCGGCACCGCGATCGCCGTCACCGCCATGCTGGGCCTGGCGGGCATGATCGTGGCGCTCGATGCCTTCGGACCGGTCACCGACAATGCCGGCGGCATTGCCGAGATGTCGCACCTGCCGCCCGAGGTGCGTAAGTCGACCGACGCCCTGGACGCGGTCGGCAACACCACGAAGGCCGTGACCAAAGGCTACGCCATCGGCTCTGCGGGGCTCGGTGCGCTGGTGCTGTTCGCCGCCTATTCCAACGATCTGGCGTTTTTCGCGGCGAATGGCGACAAGCATCCCTACTTCGCCGACGTCGGCACGATCTCGTTCGACCTTTCGAACCCCTATGTCGTCGCCGGCCTGATATTCGGCGGTCTCATTCCCTATCTCTTCGGCGGCATTGCCATGACCGCCGTCGGCAGGGCAGGGGGCGCCGTCGTCGAGGAAGTGCGCCGTCAATTCAAGGAGAAGCCGGGCATCATGGAAGGCAAGGATCGGCCGGACTATGGCCGCGCCGTCGACATGCTGACCAAGGCGGCGATCCGCGAAATGATCATTCCGTCGCTCTTGCCGGTGCTGGCGCCGATCGTCGTCTATTTCGGCGTGCTGCTGATTTCCGGCTCGAAGGCCTCGGCCTTCGCGGCGCTCGGTGCCTCGCTGCTCGGTGTCATCGTCAACGGCCTGTTCGTGGCGGTCTCGATGACCTCCGGGGGTGGCGCCTGGGACAATGCGAAGAAGAGCTTCGAGGACGGCTTCGTCGACAAGAACGGCACGCGCCACATGAAGGGCTCGGAGGCGCACAAGGCTTCGGTCACCGGCGACACCGTCGGCGATCCCTACAAGGACACGGCCGGTCCGGCCGTCAACCCCGCGATCAAGATCACCAATATCGTAGCCTTGTTGCTGCTCGCCGTGCTTGCCTGACGGTATCAGCCTTCAACGAAAAGCCCGCGGAACTGAGTTCCGCGGGCCATTGCGTGAGCGGGATTTCCGTCAGTTGTTGCCGAAGTTCTTGAACAGGTTGCGCGCCGCGGCTTGTCCGGCACCTGGGCCGGTCAAGAGCTGGCCGAGGAAGCTCGTCTCCTTGCCGCCCGTCGGCGTCGTGCGCGACAGCATGTCGAAGACCTTGCCGTCCTTCATCGTATAATGAGCAAGCTGGCTGACGACGCCTTCCTTGTCGAAATAGACCGCGAGGATCGATTGGTCGATCAGCTTGGGCTTCATGAAGGCGACAGGACGCTTTCGCTTCTGCGAGATGTAGTAGAACACCTCGTTGTCGAAGGTCGCCGTCGTCGAGGGGGTGCCGAGCGACAGCAGCACCTGTTCGCGGCTCGACCCGACGGGAACCAGATTGAGGGTTTCCTGATCGACGACATAGCCCTGGTGCAGGACTTCACCGACATTCGCCGCCTGGCAGCCGGCAAGCACTGCAGTGCATAGGGAAGCCACGACCACGGCACGGCCAAGAACTTTCAGGTTTGTTGTCAGATACCGCTTCGTCAACGACTGCTCCCCTTGGAGTAACGATGGCATATGCGCCATTGCAATTCGTGCCTGCTTCGGTAAACCAGCTTCGGCTATCATGCAATAACGTCATGGGCGCGTGCCCACGGATTCGAGAAAGCCACGGTTGGGCTTTGTTATGATTTTTGGACTGTTCAAGAAAAAAAGCGGCAACATTGCGATTGTGGAGCGCCAGTATGGCCTTCTGACCGCGGCGGCGCGCCAGCCGTTTCTCTATACCGACCTCGATGTGCCCGATACGGTGATGGGCCGTTTCGAGATGTTGTCAGCGATCCTGATTCTCTATTTCCGTCGGACCCGCGCCTCGGCCCGCACCGGCCAGGAAATCGCCCAGGAGATCGTCGATGCCTTCTTCGAGGATGTCGACCACTCGATCCGCGAGCTTGGCGTCGGCGACGTCAGCGTGCCGAAGAAGATGAAGAAGTTCGCCGGCATGTTCTACGGACGCCTCGAGTCCTATGCGACGGCGCTCGACGGCGGCGACAGGCACGCGCTTGCCAATGCATTGCAGCGCAACTTTCATCCGCAGCAAGATGATGCGCCGGCGATGACAGGCTTGGCGCGCTACCTGATGTCCATAGAGGCCGCCTTCGCGAAAGTCCCGGAAGAGCTGGTCGAAACGGGACAGTTGCGCGTACCGCCGGCCGGGAGCCAATAGGCGTCCCCCAACGCAGCGGCATCTGCGCATCGGTAAAGACGCGGCGCTGCAGGAAGGATCTTGTCATGAAGCACGAAAGCAAACCGGCATTTTCCTACCCGGTGAGGGTAGGGCATATCTCGGCCAATCCGGTCAGCGTCCGCCTGTCCGCCAACGACGCCGAGCGGCGGGCGCTGGCGGAACTTTGGAAGGTCAACGAGGTCCGTTCGCTGGTCGCGGACTTGCAGATCGGACGCTGGAAGAAGGATGGCGTGAAGATCAAGGGCGAGGTGCAGGCCGAACTCGTCCAGACCTGCGTCGTCACGCTCGAGCCCGTCACCGCAGGGATCTCCGAGCCGGTTGAGGCGATCTTCGTGCCGGAGGGCTCACGCCTGGCGCGCCAAGCCGACAACGACGGCGGCGAGATGATCCTCGACCCGGGTGGTCCGGACATTCCCGATACCTTCACCGGCGACACGATCGACGTGGGCGTGGTCGTCAGCGAGCATGTGGCGCTTGCGATCGACCCCTATCCCCGCAAGGACGGGGCCGTCTTCGGCGAGCGCATCGAAAGCTCGGCGGCCGATGACAAGCGGCCCAACCCGTTCGCGGTCCTCAAGGATCTTAAAAAGGATTGAAACGGAATCGGCCGGGCTTACAATTCGGTTGTCACGCAGACGAAAAGCAGTATTTTGGCCCGACTTCAGCCGAGGGGGCCGTGGTGCCGACACGCTGCATGCTGGCCCAAGTGTCAGAGGGAAGGACGAATCGCCGTTGCGTAGGGACTGCGCAGGGGCGGAATGCGTCGCGTGGCGGGAAGAAGGGATAAGACACGCGTGGTCAGAATTTCACTTGACGTTATGGGGGGCGACTATGGTCCGGAGGTCGTCATCCCGGGTGCTGCCAGGGCACTCGAACGTCACCCGGATATAAAGTTCGTCCTGTTCGGCCAGGAAGCGCGCTGCGCCGAACTCTTGGCCAAGTACCCGAAGCTTCAGGCAAGCAGCACTTTTCACGATTGCGAGATCGCCGTCGGCATGGACGAGAAGCCGAGCCAGGCGCTGCGGCGCGGCCGCGGCAAGTCGAGCATGTGGAGGGCGATCGACGCCATCAATGCCGACGAGGCGGATGTGGTGGTCTCGGCCGGCAATACGGGTGCGCTGATGGCCATGTCGGTCTTCTGCCTTCGCACCATGCAAGGTATTCAGCGTCCGGCGATCGCCGCCATCTGGCCGACGCTGAAAGGCGAGAGCATCGTGCTGGATGTCGGCGCGACGATCGGCGCGGACGCGCAGCAACTCATGGATTTCGCCTTGATGGGCGGCGCCATGGCCCGCGCCCTCTTCGAGGTCGAACGTCCTTCCGTCGGCCTGCTGAATGTCGGCGTCGAGGAGATCAAGGGCCAGGAGGAGGTCAAGGAAGCCGGCAGGCTCATCCGCGAGGCCAATATCGAGGGCATTGAGTATTACGGGTTCGTCGAGGGCGATGACATCGGTCGCGGCACCGTCGACGTCGTCGTCACCGAAGGCTTTTCCGGCAATATCGCGCTGAAGGCGGCCGAGGGCACGGCCCGCCAGATCGCCGAATATCTGCGCTCCGCCATGTCGCGCACCCTTCTTGCAAAGATCGGCTATGTCTTCGCCAAGGCTGCCTTCGATCGGGTGCGCGAGAAGATGGACCCGCGCAAGGTTAATGGCGGCGTGTTCCTCGGGCTCAACGGCGTGGTCATCAAGAGCCACGGCGGCACCGATGCGGAAGGCTTCGCCGCCGCGATCGACGTCGGCTACGATATGGTGAAGAACGGCCTGAAGGCCAAGATCGAGGCCGACCTCGCACGCTATCACGGCGCCGAGCCGACCGAAGCCCTGCCGCCGGCATGATTGAAGAGGTTTGATTAGATGATCCGTTCTGTCGTTCGCGGCTTCGGTGCAGCGCTGCCGAAGCGAGTGATGACCAATAAGGAAATGGAATCCAAGGTCGAGACGTCCGACGAATGGATCGTGCAGCGGACCGGCATTCGCCAGCGCCACATTGCCGGCGAGGGCGAAACGACCGCCTCGCTCGGCGAGGGAGCGGCGCGCGCGGCGCTCGAGAGGGCGGGCATGACCGCCGATGATCTCGATCTGATCATCGTCGCGACCTCGACGCCCGACAACACTTTCCCCGCGACGGCGGTCAATATCCAGAACCGTCTCGGCATGCGCCACGGGGCGGCCTTCGACCTGCAGGCGGTCTGTTCCGGCTTCGTCTATGCGGTGGCGACGGCCGACGCCTATATCCGCGGCGGCCTTGCCAGGCGCGCTCTGGTGATCGGTGCCGAGACCTTCTCGCGCATCCTCGACTGGTCGGATCGCACCACCTGCGTGCTCTTCGGCGACGGTGCCGGCGCAATCATCCTAGAAGCACAAAAGGGCGAGGGCACAAATGCCGATCGCGGCGTGCTGACGGCGCAATTGCGATCCGACGGCATCCATGGCGACAAGCTCTATGTCGACGGCGGCCCCTCGACGACCGGCACCGTCGGCCACCTCCGCATGGAGGGGCGCGAGGTCTTCAAGCATGCGGTCGGCATGATCACCGACGTGATCGAGGCCGCCTTCGAGGCCACGGGAATGACGGCCGAGGACGTCGATTGGCTGGTGCCGCATCAGGCCAATCGGCGCATCATCGACGGGTCGGCGAAGAAGCTCGGCATTCCAAACGATAAGGTTGTGGTGACCGTCGATCTGCATGGCAACACGTCCGCCGCATCCATCCCGCTCGCCCTCGACGCCGCCGCCTCCGACGGGCGCATCAAGAAGGGCGACCTGGTGATGCTCGAAGCCATGGGTGGTGGCTTCACCTGGGGTTCCGTTCTCATCCGCTGGTAAAAAAATTGAATGACGGCAGGCGCTTGACCGAAAAAGGCAAGGGCAATAGTCTTTCATCGCTGATCGGCGAGCCAGACATCGGTGGGGGAAGATGAGCGGAAAAACAGTTACGCGAGCAGACTTGGCTGAGTCGGTATTTCGCAAGGTCGGTTTGTCTCGAACGGAGTCTGCCGAATTGGTGGAGACCGTCATCGACGAGATTTGCAACGCAATCGTGCGTGGCGAGAGCGTGAAGCTGTCTTCGTTTGCAACCTTCCAGGTCCGCGACAAGAACGAGCGCATCGGCCGGAACCCGAAGACGGGCGAGGAAGTGCCGATCTCGCCGCGCCGGGTGATGACGTTCAAGGCCTCCAATGTGCTGAAACAGCGGGTCTTGAAGGCGCATCTCAGCCGGAAGGCCAAGCAGAAGCAGGCCGGAGCGGGCTCCTGAGGCACGGCCACAATCACAAATGTGGTTGAAAACCCATCCATAAGCCATTGAAACAGGCCTGATTCGTGCGATCATCGCGCAATTGTCCAGTGATGCGGCTGCTTGCTTCGCATGAATATGGGGATGGGGACGATATGGAAAAAAGCCCGGACGCTTTCCGCACCATAAGCGAGGTCGCCGACGAACTCGACCTGCCCCAGCATGTGTTGCGGTTCTGGGAAACCCGTTTCCAGCAGATCAAGCCGATGAAGCGCGGCGGCGGCCGGCGCTACTACCGGCCCGAGGACGTCGATCTGCTGAAGGGCATTCGCCACCTGCTCTACGACCACGGCTATACGATCAAGGGCGTGCAGAAGCTTCTGAAGGCCAATGGCAACAAGTTCGTCGCCGCGATCGCGAGCGGCGATCTCGCCACCGTCGAGGCGCTCGCGGCCTCCAGCCACGAAGAACCGCCGGCGCCGAAGGTCGGCGTCGCCGACGAGGATCAGATCGTCGGCCGCCCCAAGGCCCCAGCCACTCGGCGCTTCTTCTCCTTCGGCGCCAGCAGCGACGATGCGGAGATTTCGATCGGCAAGACCTCCGTCAGCAAGGAGGACAGGGCGCTGCTGCAGGAAGCGCTTTACGATCTTTTGGAGTGCAAGCGCCTGCTCGACCAGGTGCGATAGCACGTTGTCGGCCGACCAAAGCATCGTCGTCGTCACTCGCCGAGCCGGAGCAAAGCGCCGAGGTAGAGGCGATCTTCTCCCACTAGGGCGTTGGCGAATTGCTGGCCGAGGCTGCGCGGCGACCGGTCCGGCGGCAATAGCAATCCTCTCGCATTGACAGGCCGGCTCCGACCCCACAGGATGCCGAGAAAATCTCCCGCAGGTTGATGGCCTGACAAGGAGAAGCGAGTAACCTTCCCATGCGCCCTGTTCTTCTCGGCCTCGGCTGGGTCATGGTCGGCATCGGCGTCGTCGGCATATTCCTGCCGCTTCTGCCGACGACACCCTTCCTGCTCCTGGCCGCCTGGCTCTTTGCCCGATCCTCTCCGCGTCTCGAACAATGGCTGTTCGATCATCCCCTGTTTGGGCAGCCTTTGCGCGATTGGCGAGAGGATGGTGCGATATCGCGTGGGGCAAAGATGTGTGCCTTGTCGCTGATGGCGCTGGGTTTCGCATTCTTCTGGCTCCGCGCCCAACCCAGCATGATCCCAGCATCCATCGTTGCGACGATCATGCTCGCACTGGGCGCATTCATCGCGTCGCGGCCCGAGCCGCGGAAGTGACGGGATCCGCCGGCCCGCAAGCGGGGTTCCAAAGGTAACACGCAAAGCGGGCACTCCATGGCAAAATACACTGGGCCGATCCGACCTCTCGCGGGTCGGGCGGCGCCGGCATTCGCAACCATGGGAGGAAGCCATGCAAATAGCTGACCACATTGAACGCACGAGACCGGATCGGTCGGCGCCGGAGGTCCTGGATCGGCTTCAGGCGATTTATCAACGCCGTCAGAAGGACGAGTGGCGCGCGACGGTGGACAGGCTGGATGCGCTGCGGCAGTCGTTCAGCGAAGAGCGGCGGCAGGTCTTTCCGGCCGCATTGCGCGACAGGCTGACAAGCGCTGCACGGGGCGGAAGGCGGGATGATCCCCGCGGGCCCGGACTAAGATACAAGTCGCTGATCGAGGCGAGAAACGCCGAGGTCGACCTGAAGGCGGTCAAGGGGCTGCATGACCGGGCCTATGACAAGTTCGGTCAACTGGTGAAGGGCTACAGTGCCTTTCACTTCCATGAATCGGTGGTCGGAAGCCTTGCCGACGCATTGGTCCAGCCGCCGATCGTTTACGTCGCTCCCGATCCGGACAAGGAAAAGCTGTTTTACCCGCATTTCGGCGGCTGTTGGGACCGGCTTGACCAGAACCAGGCAACCGGCGACGGAGCGATCGTCGAGAACAGGTCCTATCTCGATTGCGCCGCCCGCATGGGATCCAAGCTCGTCGCCCGCAACGACGACGCGTCCGACGTGGACCTCCTCTGCGCCTATCGGGAGAACGGCTATCTCGTTCCCTTCAAGACACTTCGTACCGGCATATTGCAGGTCAAGGCCGACCTCACGGCCCTCGTATGCCGCCATCATATCTCGACCTATGACGAGTTCGGATGGTCCGACTTCCATGCCACGACGCGCGGCAGACTCGTGATGGCGGTGTTCTGGAACTGGGACGACATCGATCCGGCCAACGAGGTCAGCGACCAATGGTTCATTTCCGGTCTCGACTGCCGCGGCGACGGCGAGAGCTTCCCCGGCACCCGCGTCCAGGCACTCCCGGGCGAAAGACGGATCATCAACCTGTTCACGGACGTGGCCTTCCCGGCCGGCCGCGAACTCTGGGTCTATGTCGGCATTGCCGATCGTATCTGGGCGCTGCTCAATGACGTCAGCATCGATATCTCGATCGACTCGGCTTGGCTGCTGAATTCGCTGGCAATCCGTTCGATCTGAGGGCCGCGACAGCCATTGTCCTTGCAACGGGCGACTGCGGCAGGGACAGGCTAAGCCTTGATTTTAGGAAATAAATGGTCGGAGCGACTGGACTCGAACCAGCGACCCCTTGACCCCCAGTCAAGTGCGCTACCGGGCTGCGCTACGCTCCGACCCGCTTCGTTACAAGCCCGCTCTCATTAGTCGGAACATAAGAGCGGCGCAAGGGGAAAATGGAATTTCGCCGGTCCTTCCGCAGCTGTTGAGAAACTGGGGATCCGCCGAAAGCAGTGGAGCGAACGGTTTTGTGATTTGGTCGGCGCAAGGGGCGCAGATACACTACGGCCTGCAACAACAGGAGAAGCCCTATGAAGCGCATCCTCGTATTTGCAGCCGCCCTCGCGCTTTCTGCGACCGCAGCGTCAGCCGCGTGCCTCGGCCACAACACCACAGCCTCGGCGGATCCGGTGGACAAGGAGATCACGACAGCCAGCGTGACAGAGACCGAACAGTCCAAGCCGGCCGACGAGCTTCTCCTGCAGCAGCGGAAGCTGCAGCAAGACGAACCGACCGCCGAAGAATAAGCCAGGAGAGCGGCGAATGCGGGTCTCGCCGGGCGTCTTTGCCTTCGAGGCCCGCTTTCCGCCTTGACTTGAACATGCGATCTGCCGACGACGCTTTCCTGCGTCGACCGCGTCCGTGTGTCTCAGACCCACACCTGCCTGTTTCGTCATCGCGAAGGTGATCTCATCGGCACGGCCTGCCGACGATTGCGATATTCGAGTGCGGCGCACCCCCAGACGATGCCGAGAAGCAAATAGAAATGCCGCCAGTGATCGGTATCGATGACGTTGCCTATGCCCACATGGCCGATAAGCGTCACCCAAGCGATCATCAGATAGGGCTGCCAAGGCCGGTCGAGCAGAAGAAGTCGAAACCCGAGCGTGAGCGTCCACGCGATCAGCGTAATATAAGCGACGAAGCCGATCCAGCCGTAGGACGTCAGGCTTTTCAGCCAGACATTGTGCTCGTCCTCCAAGAAGATCGCGCCGAACATCAGCGGGCCGATGCCGAGCGGCCTCTCCATCGACATCATAAAGCCGATCCGGTGCCGGTCGAAACGCCCGAGGTGGCCGCCGTCGTAATCCTGAACGAGTTGGGAGCGGCTTGAAAAGAGCGTTGCCACCTGTTCCGATTGCAGGGCGGCGACAAGGGCCGCCATGACGAAAAGGGCGCCGCAGAGTGCGAGCACGAGAATTCTCAGCCGGAATAGTCCGCTGCGCTCCTTGAGGAGCATGACGAAGACCAGCGCGACCACGCAGAAGAGATTGAGCGCCCAGGCCGCGCGGGAGAAGGAGAGGAACACCCCCAGCGTGAGGGCGAGCAGGCCGGCGATTTTGAGCGGAGCACGCCGGATCGGTTCCGTCAGCAGGCCGTGTACCAGATAGAGCACCGGCGCGGCGAGAAACGGCCCGAAGACGTTCGGGTCCTGGAAGGCACCCTTGGCGCGGTCGTAGAGGGTGAAGTTTGCGGCTCCCGGGATTGCGCCGAAATAGCCGAGAATGCCGAGAAGGGCCGTGAGCACGGCAGCCGAGACCCAGGCATTGAAGATCAACCGCAGTCGCTGGTGACGGTCTTCGATGATCGCAGCGAAGAAGACGGCGGTCAGTGCCAGGAAGCCGGAGACCGCCATGTACATCGGTGCCGTGGCGAGTTCGGTCATCACCGTCAGCGACAGCATGCCGCCGACCATGAACAGTACGAGCAGGGCCAGGAGGGGAGCGACGCGGCGTGAAATCCTCAGCCCGAAGAGCGACCAGAGACCGATGAGGCCCGCCATGAAGACCTCGTAGGGCGCCGGCTCCGCGATGACGAAGCCCGAGAGGAAAACGCCGATCGTCACCAGGCCGGAGCCGATGATCGAAACCGCGGCGAGCTGGGGCCGGATGACGGCCGGCTGGGAGGTGGTGGCGATCAATACGCGTTTTCCGTATTGAGCAGCCGGAAAGGCGTCAGGAACAGGATCTTCAGGTCCAGAAGCAGCGACCAGTTCTCGATGTAGTAGAGGTCAAAGGCGGTGCGGAAACGGATCTTCTCGTCGTTGTCGATTTCTCCCCGCCAGCCGTTGATCTGCGCCCAGCCGGTGACGCCAGGTTTGACCCGGTGGCGGGCGAAATAGCCTTCCACCACATCCGAATAGGTGCGGTTGTGCGTTTGCGCGAGAACGGCATGCGGGCGCGGCCCAACAAGCGAGAGCTCGCCCTTCAGCACGTTCACGAGCTGCGGCAGCTCGTCGATCGAGGATTTGCGCAGGAAGCGGCCGACGGGGGTGACGCGGGGGTCCCCCTTGGAGACCGCGTTGCGGGCGCTCGGATCGCTCAAATGGGTGTACATCGAGCGGAACTTGTAGACCTCGATGATCTCGTTGTTGAAGCCGTGGCGGTGCTGCTTGAAGATGATCGGCCCAGGCGACGTGAGCTTGACCGCGAGCGCGGCGACCAGCATCACCGGCCAAAGCAGGGCGAGCGCCACGATGCTGAAGAAGACGTCGAAGCACCGCTTAGCGACGGAATCCCAATCGGCAATCGGCTTGTCGAAAATGTCGAGCATCGGCACCTCGCCGACATGCGAGTAGCTGCGCGGGCGGAAGCGCAGATTGTTGGCATGGGCGGCGAGACGGATGTCGACCGGCAGCACCCAGAGTTTCCTTAAGAGTTCGAGAATGCGCTTCTCCGCCGTCAGCGGCAGCGAGAAGATCAGCATGTCGATGCGGGCGAGCCGGGCGAATTCGACGAGTTCGTCGACGGTTCCGAGTTTCGGGTAGCCGGCGATCACATGCGGCGAGCGCCGCTCGTCGCGGTCGTCGAAGATCCCGCAGATGCGGATGTCGTTATCCGGCTGGTGCTCGATCGTGCGGATCAGGTCTCGTGCCGGGGCACCGCCGCCGACGATCACCGCGCGGCGCTCCATCGTGCCGTTGCGCGACCAATGCCGGATCGAATAGGCGATGAAGGCGCGTTCGGCGACCAGGAAGAGCGCGCCGGCGACGAACCAGCCGCCGACCCAGACGCGCGAATAGAGATGTCCCCATTTCAGAAAGAACAGGACGAGCGCGATGGTGCCGAATGTCGCAGTCCAGGCGGCCAGGATGCGCGGCGTCATCCGGAGCCAGGCCCTGAGCGCCGGCACCTGATAGGTATCGGCGATCTGCATGGCGATCACGGCAAGCGCCGAACCGAAGGCGAGAATGGCGAGGTAGACCGGCAGGTCCTGGAGCGGAGGGCGGACATATTGCGTATTGATGGCATAGCCGATCGCGAACAGCGCGCAGAGGTCGAGCAGCCGGATGAGACCGGTGATCATCGACGGGGAATAGGTATCGGCCCGGAACTGGAGTGCGATCTGGCGCGCCAGCGGATTGAGCGGCGTAGGGTCGCCGGCCTTTTTCCCGTCGGCGGTCGTTCGGATCTCGGAGACCTTCTTGCGAAGCGCCTCGGTATCGAAGGTCTCGGGCCTGTCAAACTTGTTCATGGTGGCTTTCCGGCGCTGTCCGCTACGCCCGGATAGCAGAAAGCCACTAAGAAACGCTTACGTTGTGCGAAGTCGCGCCTCGGCGAAGATCGATTCCTCGGTAAGTTCACCGTAGAGTTGCATCACGCGCCTGGTCATCACCGCAGCCGAGAAGCGCGACTTGAAGCCCTCCGCATCGGGCATCGTGCGGACTGCCCAGTCCTGGTCGACGGCGGCCGCCGCCATGACTTCGGCGAACGCCCTTGCATCTGCCGGCTGGACGAGCGCTCCGCTGTCGGCGCCCAGCACTTCCGGCATGCCGCCCACCCGGGACGCGATGACCGGTTTTCGGGCGGCGAGCGCTTCGAGAAGGATATAGGGCATCGACTCCGCGCGAGAGGGGATGACGACTGTCCGGGCAAGCGCGAAGGCCGCGCGCGCCTTCATTGCCGGGCGCATCCTGACGCGATCGCCAAGCGCCATGCGCGCTATCATTTCTTCATACCGGGATTGCTGCGGACCATCGCCGATCATCAGGCCCGAAAGCGGCCGCCCGGCAAGTTCTTCGGCCTTGGCGAAGCTCTCGATAAAGAGATCCGGCCCCTTCAGATCCCGCATCATGCCGATATAAAGAAAATCGACCGCCCCGGGACTTTCGGCGACCGGCGCGAACTCCGTGTCTCCGATGCCGTTATAGATCAGTTCGTTGCGCCCCGCGGGCCGGCCAACCTTGGCGAAATAGGTCTGCCGCTCGAAATCGCAGACGAAGACGAGCGCGTCGGTGAGACGCTCCTGGAGGCGCTCCATCCGGAAGATGGCGCCGCCGGCGAGCGACTTCCGTTCATAATGGAGGCTGCCCCCGTGGGGCGAATAGAGGCGGGCTACGCGATACTTGTTGACCCGCAGCGCTGAACCGATGATGCGTGCGAGCACGCCGCCCTTGGCGCCATGCCCGTGCAACACATCCGGTTGCAAGCTTCTGATCTGCTTGTAGCTGCGCCAGAGCGCGGCAAAATCCGAAGGCCCGATCGTCCGATGGATCGGCGTGCGGACGACACCGAGCGCCAGGAAGGGGCGGATCTCGTCGAAGAGGGCATCCTCGTAGGCGCCGCCCGTGGCGCTATCGCAGAGAATTCCCACCTGATGGCCCGCTGCCGCATGCGCCTCGGCAAGATCGCGAACGTGGCGGAAGATGCCGCCGATCGGCGATCTGAAGCAATGGAGAATGCGCAGGGGCCGCTCGTTCGACATGGCGTCAGAACAGCCGTTCGCGAACATAGATCGTGTCGCCCGCAAGCACCGGATCGGTGATCGGCACGCGACCCGTTATGATACGGCCGTTGACCTTGCGGGTGATGTCGGCATTCGCCTGGTTTGCGCGGGGGGTGAAGCCGCCGGCAACCGCGATCGCGTTCTGCACGGTCATTCCGGGAACGTAGCTGTACTGGCCGGATTGGCCCACTTCGCCCATGATGAAGACGGAACGGTAGCGATCGACCTCGATGGTCACGTCCGGGTCGCGCAGAAAGCCCTCGCGGAGCTTCGCCGCGATCATCCCTTCGAGTTCCGGAAGCGTATGGCCGCGCGACGGCACTGCGCCGATCAACGGGAAGGCGACGTAGCCCGCCTGGTCGACAGTGTAGGTCCCGCTGAGGCCCGGCTGTTCGAATACGGTGACGCGAAGGCGATCGCCGCTGTCCAGCCGGTAGGGTTGGATAGTCGCCTCGCTGAAGGCCTTGGGAGCCGGCTGATAGCTCGTGCAACCGCTGGCCAGCGCCGACAATATTGCCACGGCGAAAGCGCGTGCTGCCTTTGTGCCTGCGATCGACATGCGGGTTCTCGTTGGCTCCGGAAATGAATACCTTTCGGTGATGTTATCGATCCGTTAGGGTTAATAGCCGGTAAACTCCGGTAGAATTCCGATCCGGCGGCGATCCGCACCCTTCCGCGGCACCGGCATCCGACGGTTGTGCCTGCAATTAACACTTGCGTTACCATGTTCCTTTACCTTCCGGCTGAATGCGGAAGCTATTGGGGTTGCGGCATGTCGGACGTCGGCGGTCAGCAGGATGTGGATATCGATCTGGGCAGGCTCGTTCGCGCCATCTGGCAGCGTCGCACCCGTGTCTTGCTTGCGACGGTCGGGGCCACGGTGCTTGCCTTCGGCGCGGCGAAGATGATCGCGCCCGGCTATGAAAGCGAAACGCGTGTCCTGATCGAATCGCGCGAGCCGGAGTTCAGCGGTCCCAATCAGGCGTCTCAGACGAGTTCGGACCGAATTTTCGACGAGTCCGGCATCGCCAGCCAGGTGCAGGTGCTGCGCTCCGCCGACCTCATCAAGCAGGTCGCCCGCAACATGAAGCTGCACGAGCTGGAGGAATTCGATCCGTCGGCGCATCCCTCGGCCGTTTCCGATCTCCTGGTCATGCTGGGGCTCAAGAAGAACCCGCTCGAACTGCCGCCGGAAGAGCGGATCCTCAAAGAGTTCAATACTAAGTTGCAAGTCTACCAGGTCGAGAAGTCACGCGTGATCGCCATTGCCTTCACGTCGAAGGATCCGAAACTCGCCGCTGCCATTCCGAACGAGATGGCCAAGGTCTATCTCTCGCTGCAGAGCGGTGCGAAGCTCGACTCCAACTCGGAAGCCAGCCGCTGGCTGGAGCCGGAGATCGCCAATCTAAGGGAAAAGGTTCGCGAGGCGGAGGCCAAGGTCGCCGCCTATCGCGCCGAATCCGGTTTGCTCCCGACCGGCGAAACGGAGAACTTCGCGACTAGGCAGCTCACCGATATTTCGACCGAGCTGGCGCGGATCCGGGGCGAAAGGGCGAATGCGGCGGCACGCGCCGAAGGCGTGCGCGCAGCGCTTGCCGATGGCCGCCCGGTCGAAACGCTGACCGATATCGTCGGCTCACCGATGATCCAGCGGCTGAAGGAGAGCCAGGCCACTCTGCAGGCGCAGATCGCCGATCTATCGACCTCGCTGCTCGACGGGCATCCTCGGCTGAAGGGGCTGAAGTCACAGCTCGAAGGTATTCGGGAGCAGATACGTTCGGAAACGCGAAAGATTCTCTCCAGTCTCGAGAACGAGGCGAAGGTCGGGCAGCTTCGCGAACAGCAATTGCTGCAGCAGTTGAACGCGCTGAAGGCGCAATCGGCGCAGGCGGGCGAGGAAGAGGTGGGGCTTCGTGCGCTGGAGCGCGAGGCGGCGGCCCAACGCCAGCTCCTGGAGACCTATCTGGCCCGCTACCGCGAAGCGACATCGCGAACCGTCGCGAATGCGACGCCGGCGGACGCGCGGGTGATTTCCAATGCCGTGGTGCCGACGTTGGCGAGCTTTCCCAAGGTGGTGCCGATCACGATCGTCGCCGCGCTTGCGAGTTTCCTGATCAGCTGCGTCGTCATCATGCTCGGCGAACTCTTCAGCGGCAGGGCGCTGAGGCCGGTCTCCGGTTCCGGAAGGATGCCCGAAACTGCTGGTACGACTGTCCCGGACGAGGTGCCGGCAACCGTTGCCGTGCCGGAAGACGAGCGGGCACGAGAGGAGCAGGAGCCGAGCATCGCAGCAGAGCACGACTTCTCGATCGAGTCCGTGGCCGGACATCTGCTCGACAACGCCGTCCGGGTCGCCGTTTCGGTCTCGCCCGGAGGGGATGAAGGATCGACGGCAACGGTGATGCTGGCGCGTCTGCTTGCCGAAGAGGAACACAAGGTCGTGCTCATCGACCTTTCCGGATCGGCCTGCCCGACGCGGCTGATGGCCCAGGCGCTGCATCTGCCCGGCATTACGAACCTCCTATCCGGCGAGGTTGCCTTCACCGAGACGATCCATGCGGACAGGTTTTCCGAGGCGCACATCATCCCGCAGGGCGACGCAGATCCCCACACGGCGATGCGCGGCATCGAGCGTCTGCAGATGATCATCGACGCGCTGACAAGCGCCTATGATCTTGTGCTGGTCGAATGCGGTGCCGCGGACGCGGCTTCCGTCGCCAAGGTGGCGCGGCGCGAGGAGGTCGAGATTATCGTTTCGGCGCCGTCGGTCAGCGAGGACGGGATCATCGAAGCACTGACAAGCTTCGGGGAGGCCGGCTACCGCGACATCCTGCTGATGACCGGTGGCGGCGAAAGCGGTCCCGAGCTTCGCGACCGCCGCGCGGCGTGAGGTGCTTCAATCGGCTGCGATTTCCGTGGTGGTCCGCAGCCGGCGCCGCTGTCGCTGGACGAGGGCATAAAGGGCTTTGTTTGCCTTGATGGCGCGTTTGGCGCGGACCGCGGCTCGGTGCAGGCCGGCTGCCGCATGTCCACGCAGCGTCAGCGGCAGGGTGATGTCCCGCAAGACGGTCTCAATCGTACACCACGATCGCTTATAGGGCTGGTCGCCGATGCCGAAGTCGAAGAGTACGACGCCTTCGCCGCAAAGACGCTCGATCACCCGGTAAAAGAGCAACTCGCCCGGGCTGCTGTCGGCGGCAATCGTGTCATCGATCGAGCCGAACTGGCAGATGACATGGTCGCCCTTGCGCGACAGGCCGGTCACGGCGATGATCCGCCCCTCGTGCTCGCCCTTGAGACGGATCGCGTTGAGTTCGAGCAGCCTGTCGCCGGCGCGATGGCGATCGATCAGCAGGCGAAAGAAGGCGCGCGTCTCCGGCTCGTCGAAGACGTCGGGTAAGCCTTGGGCCTCCAGCCGCGCGGCCTTCTGCCGGAAGAACGTCTCCAGCAGCGCCTGCGCCTCCGCCGCCTCACGGGCAACCACATAGTCATAGCCACCGATTTCGGCGAGACGCCTTTCGGAGAGACGCATCTTCTTGCGCCGGCGTTTTGCATTGAGCTGGGCGAGCGTCCGCTCCATGTCGCCGGCAAGCCCGAGCTGGAAAGAGGCGTTCGGATTGGCGATTCCGGGCAGGGCGGCGAGGGGATGGGGCAGGCCGCGCCAAACTGCCGGCGTCCTTTCGAAGGCAACGACATCCGCATGCGCGCGCAGCGCCTGGCGGACTCCTTCGCTCAGCGAGCGGACGAGGTCGTCCCGCGGCACGCGCTCGATCTCGGCAGCAAACAAGCCGGTGTTGAGATTGCTGTGCCCGGTCGCGATCAGTCGCGCGGTCCGGAAGAATTGGCCCCGTTCGACCTCGAACGGCAGGAGGAAAAGCAGTTGCTCGGCAATGGCGCCGCGCACGACCAGCAATTGGCTGTCATGCGCTCTCTTCCAGGCGGCACACCAGTCGAAGCTTTGATGCAGGGAGTTGAGATTGTTGGCGTCGAGCGCACGCCAGTCCGCCTCCAGTTCCGCCATATCGCGATGCACGGAAAGCGTGACCCGGTCGGCGTAAGGATTATGGGCAGCCGGGCGCATCGAAAGGTCGCGCCAGGATTGCCCCTCTGGCGCGGCAAGGGTGAAATTGAAATTGGCCATCTCTCGGATCATCCGGCATACGTCGCGTATCGATAAGACGGCAAAAATTGCTACATCCTCTTTAAATCCGCCGCTGCCTACCCTGCGATCGGCAAATGCGGTTAGCAAAGCGTGAAGCGACTGGTTTGTCTGCGGCTTGGAAATCGCCGCCGCGGCGTTACATCTCGCGGCCGATACGACGTCATGAAGAAACAACTGCGGAACTGCTGATGATGCCGAGCCATGCCCTGCCGGACCCCGGCGCCAAGTTTCCGGTCGCGGAATTTCCGCGGATAGGATTTCTTAGGAACCTGGTGCGGTCGCCGTTGATCGAAGCCGGCGAGTACAGCTACTACGACGATCCCGAGGGCCCCGAATGTTTCGAGGAGAAGTGCGTCCTCTACCACTATGACTTCGTCGGGGATCGGCTGGTTATCGGGCGGTTTTGCGCGTTGGCGACCGCTGTCCAGTTCATCATGAACGGCGCCAACCACGCGCTGTCCGGCTTTTCGACCTTCCCTTTCGGCATTTTCCCCGGTGCCTGGCGCGAGGGCTTCGATCCGTCCGCCTATGGCACGGGCCATCGCGGCGACACGATCGTCGGCAACGATGTCTGGCTCGGCAGGGAGGCGACGGTTCTGCCGGGCGTTACCATCGGCGACGGCGCGATCGTGGCGGCGAAATCCGTTGTGAGCAAGGACGTTCCTCCCTACGCGATCGTCGCGGGCAACCCGGCAAGGGTCGTCAGGATGCGGTTCCCGGCTGAGATCCTCGAGCGCTTGCAGGCGGTGGCCTGGTGGAACTGGCCGGCCGACAAGGTGACGCGCAACATCGCGGCGATCACCGGCGCGGACATTGGGGCGCTTGAAATCGCAGAGTAGCCTCAGTCCAGAAATCCGGTCGCCAGCGCGGCTGCCCAGTCGGCTCGGCCGCGTTCGGCGGCGAGGCGCGACATTGCCCTGTGGTCGTAGGGCAGGCAGCGGAAGCTGACAGTCCAACCGTCAGAAGTGCATTCGACGATAGCGTAGCGCGCGTCCGGCGCGCCGGTTTCCACGTTGTGCGCCACGGGTTGATCGTCATCGTAACCCGGGCAGCCGACGCTGCCGGGATTGACGAGGAGGCGCCCGTCCGCCAGCCGCACGGCGCGCGGAATATGCGTGTGTCCGCAGAGGATCACCGGGTAGTCGACACCATCGGCCAAACGCTCGATCGCCTTTCGCGCAGCCATGTGGACGACGCCATCGGCTGTCAGCGCCTCCATCCAGTAGGTCTCGTCACTCGTGGGCGTGCCGTGGCAGAGGAAGAGCGTATCGCGATGGACGAGCGTTTCCGGGAGCGCAGCCAGCCATTCCTTGTGGCGCGGTTCGAGTTCGTCACAGGCCGCGCGATCGGAAGGCCCCATTTTGGCCGGCTCCAGCGTCAGCAGGTAACGATCGTGATTGCCGCGGATCGCCGGCATTCCGCGGTCGATCAGGAGGTCCGCCGTGCGGGCGGCATTGAGCGGTCCGCTCAGGTGGTCACCCAAATTGACGATGTCGTCGATCCCCTGGGCGTCGATGTCCGCCAGCACCGCCTCGAGTGCCAGGTCGTTGCCGTGAATGTCGGAGATGACGGCGATCTTCATGGGTGCACCTCAGCCGGTCAGCGGTTGTTTGCCGGTTTTTCCATCCACTTGATGATCACCATCGCCGGAAGGATCCACAGGAGCCCGGTGAAGAAGAAATAGAGAAGATGCACCCACCAGGGCGACGCGCCGAGTAGCAGGGAGGCAAAGGTGACTGCCGCCAGCGCATAGACGATGACAAGAATGATGATGAGGACGGTGCCGATGAGTTTTCTGAGGCGTAGGGGCATTGGATGTCTTTCGGATGGCGGCAGCCGCGCCGGATCGGGAGAATTGCTTGCGGCTCCCTGCATCCCGCTTCAACCTGGAACTGGCCGCGACGGCATGCCGCAAAGGCTTCGGCCTTGTTTTGCACGCCGCTCTGGTGCAAATCAACGGCTTTCGAACGCTTGGCGGCAACCCGTCCCTACAAGGTTGTCGCCGACAAACGAGGAAGACGTCATGGCGCATGCCGAACTGGCAACGGAACAGACGCTGCGGCGCGAGATCGACAGAGCCGAGCGCAATCGCCGGCAGATCCGCGGTTGGCTCGCGGTCGTCCTGTTCGCCCTGTTCGCCCTGGTGATTGTCGGCGGTGCGACGCGCCTGACGGAGTCCGGCCTGTCGATCACTGAGTGGAAGCCGATCCATGGCGTCGTTCCGCCTCTGTCCGCGGAGGAATGGGAGGAGGAGTTCCGCCTTTACCAGCGCATTCCCCAATATGAGCAGATGAACAAGGGAATGACCGTCGAGGAGTTCAAGACGATCTTCTGGTGGGAATGGGCGCACCGGCTGCTCGCGCGCGGGATCGGCGTGGTCTTCGCCCTGCCACTTCTGTTCTTCTGGCTGACCCGGCGGATCGAGCCGCGATTGCGGCTGCCGCTCCTCGGCATTCTGGCGCTCGGGGGCTTTCAGGGCTTCATCGGCTGGTGGATGGTCTCCTCCGGTCTCGTCGAGCGCACGGAGGTCAGCCAGTACCGCCTTGCCACGCATCTGGTGATCGCCTGTCTGATCTTTGCTGCCTGCATGTGGATCTATCGCGGGCTTTCGCCGCATTCCGGCGATGCGGCGCCGACGCAAAGGTCGCGAATGATGGCCGCCATCATCGCAGTGATCAGCCTCTTCCAGATCTATCTGGGCGCGCTCGTCGCCGGTCTCGACGCCGGCCTGAGCTACAATACCTGGCCGCTGATGGATGGCGCCCTCGTACCGGGGGATCTCTTCGTGCAGCAGCCCGCCTGGATCAACCTTTTCGAGAATCCGAAGACCGTGCAGTTCCTGCACCGCGCCGGCGCCTACCTGCTGTTTGCGCTGGTGCTCGTGCACATGGTCGCCTCCCTTCGAGCCGCGCCGGGCACGACGCATGCACGCCGTTCCGTGCTTCTCCTTGCATTGATAGCCATCCAGGCCGCGATCGGTATCACGACGCTCGTTCTGCAGGTGCCGATCGGCTGGGGCGTGCTTCACCAGGCAGGCGCGCTTGTCGTGCTCGGCTTCGCGATCGCCCATTGGCGCGGCTTCGTCGGCGAATATCCGAGACCGACGGCGATCGAAATCCGCAACTGATCCGCGGCTCGAAAGGCGCAAAGAAAAACCCCGGCAGCGATGACTGCCGGGGTTTTGTTTCCTGAGCCTTTGTCAGGCAGACAGCATCAGGTCCATGTTCTGGACGGCCGCGCCCGAGGCGCCCTTGCCGAGATTGTCGAGCAGGGCGACGAGGTTCACATGGGCACCGCCGCTGGTTCCGAATACGAAGAGCTTCATCGTGTCCTTGCCGGCGAGCTCGGTGGCGTCGATCCTGGCAAGCTTTGCGCTGTCGGCAAGCGGAACCACTTCGACGATCGACTGGCCGGCATAGTGCGCGGCGAGCGCGGCATGGATGCTTTCGAGCGTCGTTCCGGCGGCGAGGTCGTCGAGATAAAGCGGCACCTGGACGATCATGCCCTGCGGGAACTTGCCGACCGAGGGTGAGAAGACCGGCGCGCGCTCGAGCAGACCGTGCATCTTCATTTCCGGCACATGCTTGTGCTTGAGCGTGAGGCCGTAGAGGAAGTGCGGGGCGCTGATGCGGTCGGCGTGGTTCTCGTCCTCGATCTGCGCGATCATCTGTTTGCCGCCGCCGGTATAGCCGGAGACGGCGTTGACGGTGACCGGGTAGCCGTCCGGCAGGACGCCCGCCTGGCGCAGCGGCCGGATCAGGCCGATCGCGCCGGTCGGGTAGCAGCCGGGATTGGAGACATGCCGCGCGTCGCGGATTTTGGCGGGCTGTGCCTTGTCCATCTCGGCAAAGCCATAGGCCCAGTCGGGCGCGACGCGGTGCGCTGTCGATGTGTCGATGATCCGCACCCGATTGTTGCCGGCGACCATGGCGACCGCTTCGCGCGAAGCGTCGTCCGGCAGGCAGAGGATGGCAATGTCGGCGCTGTTCAGAAGGTCTTCACGCATCGCCGCGTTACGGCGTTCCGCTTCCGGGATCGACAGGAGCTCGAGATCGGAACGACCGGCCATGCGGGTCCGGATCTGCAGGCCCGTCGTGCCGTGTTCGCCATCGATGAAGATCTTCGGTTTCATGATTTTCCTGCTCCTGCAGATGGTTACCGGGGTTTCCGGATTCAATCTGGCATAGAATTGAATCAGTTTCTTGAGCGGCGGCGATCAGCCGCGCCGTTCCGCCAGCCATTCGGCTCGAAGGCCCAGCATATACATGGCGATGGTCGAGCCAGCAATGGCGGTCAGGTCGGCATGGTCATAGGCGGGCGCCACCTCGACGACGTCGCTGCCGGCGATATGCAATGCTCCCAGCTTGCGCAGCACCGAGAGGATCTTGGCGCTGGACGGACCGCCCGCAACCGGCGTGCCGGTGCCCGGAGCATAAGCCGGGTCGAGGCAATCGATATCGAAGGTCAGGTAGGCCGAATGGCTGCCGACATGCCGGACGATGGTGTCGGCGACCTCTTCGGCGCGCATCTCCTCGACCTCGTAGCCGTGGACGATGCGGATGCCGCAGTCGTCCGGCGCATGCGTGCGGATGCCGATCTGGATCGACCGCTCGACGTCGATCAGCCCCTCGCGCGCGGCCCGACCGACAAAGGAGCCGTGGTCGATACGGCCCTTTTCATCCGGCCAGGTATCCTGATGCGCGTCGAATTGCACGAGCGCGAGGGGGCCGTGGAGCGCTGCGTGCGCCTTGAGGATCGGATAGGTGACGAAATGGTCGCCGCCAAGCGTCAGCAGATAGGCGCCCGACCTCAGGATCTTCGCCGCCTCGCGCTCGATCGTGGCTGGGGTCTTCGCATGGTTGCCATAGTCGAGCAGGCAGTCGCCATAGTCGATCGTCGCCATGTCGGCGAAGAGATCGCGCTGGAACGGGTATTGGGGATCGTTGTCGAAGATCGCCGACGCCCGGCGGATCGCCTGCGGACCGAAACGCGCGCCGGGGCGATTCGAGGTGGCGGCGTCGAAAGGAATGCCCCAGACGACGGCATCCACGTCTTGCAGCCGCTTCGAATATTTGCGCCGCATGAAGGAAAGCACGCCGGCATGGGTCGGGTCCGTGGCGGCACCGTGCAGCGAACCGGCGGTAATCGCGTGATCGATGGATTTCGGAGCCATCTTCAACCCTCTGTCTTGCTGAAGCCATAGGCGCGCTCGACCCGCGCCACGCGCACCTCATAGTGGCTGTACCATTCGGCACGGCCGCGCTTTTGCGCGGCGAGATGATCGACGTTTCTTTTCCAGGCTCGGATGGAATCTTCATCGCGCCAGAAGGCATTGGTGATCCCGAAGCCGTCATTGCCGCGGGCGCTCTCTAGGCCGAGAAAGCCGGGCTGCTCCCGCGCCAGTTTCTCCATCGCGTCGGCCATGTCTCCATAGCCGTTGTCGCCGTCGGTTCGGGCGGAAGAGAAGCAGACGACGTAGTAGGGCGGGGCAGGCAATTTGGCGAAGGGCATCCGACGCTCCCGTGACCGATCCGCAAAAGAAAAGGCGGAGCTGAAAGCCCCGCCTTTCGATCTCGTAATCCGTGAGCGCGATTAGCGCTTGGAGAACTGGAACGAACGGCGTGCCTTCGCACGGCCGTACTTCTTGCGCTCGACGACGCGGCTGTCGCGGGTGAGGAAACCGCCGCGCTTCAGAACGGAGCGCAGGCCCGGTTCGAAGTAGGTCAGCGCCTTGGCGATGCCGTGACGAACGGCACCGGCCTGGCCGGAGAGGCCGCCGCCGGCAACGGTCGCGTCGACGTCGAACTGGCCGTCACGGGCAGCGGCGACGATCGGCTGCTGCAGGATCATCTGCAGGACCGGGCGGGCGAAGTAGGCCGAGAACGGCTTGCCGTTGACGGTGATCTTGCCGGAGCCGGCCTTAACCCAAACGCGGGCGACGGCGTCCTTGCGCTTGCCGGTCGCGTAGGAGCGGCCCTGCGCGTCGACCTTCTTGACGTGAACCGGAGCGGCCGGTTCCGCGGTCGTGGCAATATCCTTGAGAGCGGAAAGGTCAGCCATTATCAGGCGCTCCTTGTGTTCTTGCTGTTCAGCTTGGCGACGTCGAGGACGGTCGGCTGCTGTGCTTCATGCGGGTGGTTCGTACCGGCGTAGACACGCAGGTTCTTCATCTGGCGACGGCCGAGCGGACCACGCGGAACCATGCGCTCGACGGCCTTCTCGATGACGCGCTCCGGGAAGCGGCCCTCGATGATCTGGCGAGCGGTGCGCTCCTTGATGCCGCCGGGATAGCCGGTGTGCCAGTAGTACTTCTTGTCGGTGTACTTCTTGCCGGTGAGAACGGCCTTCTCGGCGTTGATGACGATGACGTTGTCGCCGTCGTCGACGTGCGGCGTGAAGGTGGCCTTATGCTTGCCGCGCAGGCGGTTTGCGATGATGGAAGCGAGGCGACCGACAACGAGGCCTTCGGCGTCGATGAGGATCCACTTCTTCTCCACCTCTGCAGGCTTCTGAACGAAGGTTGCCATATCTAAACTCTTTCGTTGGACCCGGAAGCGAGCCGGGCGTTTCTTGTTGCTTGCTTTGGCTCTGAGGAGGCCAAAAAAGAAGGCGGCCCAAAATGGACCGCGATCTGGGGGCAGCTTATACGCAAGCGCAAAAGTTAGGTCAAGTGCCATGTTCCTGAGATTATAAAAGATTTCTATGTAAAATCAAATCCTTAGAACTATGGTTTTATAATACCACATCTCAGCGAGGCGGAATCGAATACGTCGCGGTGGCATGCGCCACCAGATCGTCGCCGCCAACGGGCGCAATTGAGGCATCGAGGACCGCAAGCCGCTTGCCTAGCTTCAGGATCCGGCAGGTGCATTCGAGCGGCTCGGGCTCAGGCTTGCGCAGGAAGTTGATGTTGAGGTTCGTGGTGACCGCGAGCGCGACCGGACCGATATGCGCGATCAGTGCTATATAGGCCGAGACGTCGGCAAGCGCGAACAGCGTCGGCCCGGAAACGGTGCCGCCCGGGCGGATGTGGCGCTCGTTCGGGTCAAGCCGCATCGTCGCAAAACCGGGGCCGGTCGCCGTCACGGCGAAGACCTTGCCGTCCGTATGGACCTGCGGAAAATCCGTGTCGAGGAAGCGATTGAGCTCCTCGACGGTCATGATCGGCTGCAAGCTCATGCGCATCCCTCCATTGCTTACACCCGTTACAGGACGTCCGAGCCCGCCGCGCAAGCCGGAAAATGGTCTGAGCCGGAGATGCTGCCCCGGGGTTGAAAGAGCGGTAGCGGCGGCGTACCACGGGCCGACCTACGGCGAACGGGAGAAGACCATGGCGGATGTCGTTGCATTCAAGAAGGAAGAGCCGAACGGGCCTTTGCTGCGAGAGACGAACGGTCCGGTCTTGCGCTTGACGCTCAACAACCCTCCGGCCAACGCACTGTCGATTGCGCTGATGCAGGCGCTTGCGGCCGAACTCGACGCCGCTGCCGGCGCCAAGGAGATCAAGGTCGTCGTCATCGCGGCCACGGGTAAGGTCTTTTCCGCCGGCCACGACCTGAAGGAAATGACGCTGCATCGCGCCGATGAGGATGGCGGCAGGGCCTTCTTCGAGAGTGCCGTTCGGTTGGCGGCCGACATCATGCTGAAGATCACGAAGCTGCCGCAGGCGGTCATCGCCGAGATTGACGGTCTCGCCACCGCGGCCGGCTGCCAGTTGGTCGCGAGTTGCGATCTCGCCATCTGCACCGACAGCTCGACCTTCTGCACGCCGGGCGTGAATATCGGTCTCTTCTGTTCGACTCCTATGGTCGCCCTGTCGCGCGCGGCCCATCGCAAGCAGGCGATGGAAATGCTGCTGACGGGCGAAACGATCGATGCCTCGACCGCGAAGGACTTCGGCCTCGTCAACCGGATCGTGCCGCAGCAATATCTGCGTCAGGTGGTCGACAAATATGCCTCCGTCATCGCCTCGAAGTCGCCGCAGGCACTGAGGATCGGCAAGGAGGCCTTCTACCGCCAGGCAGAGATGCCGCTCGCCGACGCCTATGACTATGCGGTCGGCGTGATGGTCGAGAACATGCTGGCACGCGATGCGCAGGAAGGGATCGGCGCGTTTATCGGCAAACGCATGCCGGAGTGGAAGGAAGACTAGGCAAGTCTTAGGAGCAAGGCACCAAGGGCAATGACGCCGGCGGCGGCTATGCGCCAGACGCTGACGCGCTCCTTGAGGAAGACGACGGAAATCACCACCGCAAAAAGGATCGCCGTTTCGCGAAGCGCCGCGACGGTCGCGACGGGCGCCCTGGTCATGGCCCAGAGCGCCAGTCCGTAGGCGCCGATCGAGCCCGCTCCGCCGATGAGGCCGCGCCACCAGTGGTGCCGGACGTGGCGGAGCACGGGCTTGACGCCGCGGCTGGCGAAGGCCCAAGCAAAGAGCAGGACGGGCGGCAGCAGCGCCATCCACAGCGTGTAGGAAATGGCATTGCCGGAGACCCGCGCGCCGATACCGTCGACGAAAGTGTAGCTGGCGATCACGCAGGCATTTGAGAGCGCCAGCCCGATCGCCTGTTTGCCGCCCTTGCGCGATTCGAAGGCGAGCGTCAGCACGCCGGCCGAGATCGTCAGGATGCCGGCGAGCGCGCCGCCGGTCAGATGCTCGCCGACGACGATGCTGCTGGTGGCGGCGACGATGAGCGGCGCCACGCCGCGCATCAGCGGGTAGACGAGGCCGATGTCCCCGGCGCGGTAGGCGGCCGCCACGAGCTGGAAATAGGCGAACTGCAGCACTGCCGAAGCAAGGATATAGGGCCACGCTTCGGCGTCGGGCAGCGGCAGCAACGGCAGGAAAGGCAGCGCCACGACAGCGGCGCCAAGCGCGATCATGGCGGCATCCAGCGATTTTTCCGCGCCCGCCTTGACCAGCGCGTTCCAGATCGCGTGCAGCAGCGCCCCGAAGAGCACGAGCGCGATGACATCAAGCGGCAAGGTGAACCTCTACGGGCGACTTGGAGGGAATTCTCCGCGTTTGTCGCCTTGCTTCCCCCGAAATGCAATCGGATTTGGAGAACTGGCGTTGAGAGAGCGCTCACGGCTACGAAACGGTGCATAGGGCCGGATGCGAACGCAGCCTTGGTTGACTCGTTGCCGCGCCGCCCCAACTATCGCGCGGCAACGACAACAATACTTGGACGCAAGCATGAACCACGATGTCTACCCGGATCACTACCTCGCCGACATCCTGCGCGAGACCAGGACCATTGCTCTCGTTGGCGCGTCGCCGAAGCCGGAGCGACCGAGCCACCGCGTCATGGCCTTCCTCTTGCGCAAGGGATACCGCGTCATCCCGGTCAATCCGGGCCATGCGGGCCGGACGATCCTCGACCAGACCGTGGTGGCACGGCTCGCGGATATCGACGAGCCTGTAGACATGGTCGACGTCTTCCGCGCCGCCCACGCCTTGCCTGCACTGGTAGACGAAATTCTTTCGCTGCCGAATCTGCCCAAGGTCATTTGGGGCCAGTTGTCGGTCCGCGACGACAAGGCGGCCGCCAAGGCAGAGGCGGCGGGCATCAACGTGGTCATGGACCGGTGTCCGGCGATCGAATATCCGCGCCTGATCGGCTGACCCGCCCACCATGGAGTTAGGAATGATGAAGACCGGCCCTGGCTTCAGCACGCTCGCCGTCCATGCGGGAGCGCAGCCCGACCCCACGACCGGCGCGCGGGCGACGCCGATCTATCAGACGACGAGCTTCGTCTTCAATGACGCGGATCACGCGGCGGCGCTCTTCGGCCTGCAGCAATTCGGCAACATCTACACCCGCATCATGAACCCGACGCAGGCGGTGCTGGAGGAGCGCATCGCAGCGCTCGAGGGCGGCACGGCGGCGCTGGCCACCGCCTCCGGGCACGCGGCCCAGCTTCTCGTCTTCCATGCGATCATGAGGCCGGGCGACAATTTCGTCGCCGCAAGGCAGCTTTACGGCGGCTCCGTCAACCAGTTCGGCCAGGCCTTCAAGTCCTTCGACTGGCAGGTGCGCTGGGCCGATGGCGACGACCCCGAAAGCTTCGAGGCGCAGATCGACGAGAAAACCAAGGCGATTTTCATCGAAAGCCTTGCCAACCCCGGCGGCATCTTCGTCGATATTGCCGCGATTGCCGAAGTCGCGCGCCGGCACGGGTTGCCGCTCATCGTCGACAACACGATGGCGACGCCCTATCTGGTGCGGCCGCTAGAGCATGGGGCCGATATCGTCGTCCACTCGCTGACCAAGTTCATCGGCGGCCACGGCAACTCGATGGGCGGGATCATCGTCGATGGCGGCACGTTCGATTGGTCGAAATCCGGGAAATATCCGCTTCTCTCCGAGGCGCGTCCCGAATATGGCGGGATCGTGCTGCACCAGGCCTTCGGTAATATTGCCCTTGCGATCGCCGCGCGCGTTCTGGGACTTCGGGATTTCGGTCCGGCGATCTCGCCTTTCAACGCCTTCCTGATCCAGACCGGCGTCGAGACATTGCCGCTGAGGATGCAGCGCCATTGCGACAATGCGCTCGCCGTCGCGGCGTGGCTGCAGCGGCAGGAAAAAGTCTCGTGGGTGCGCTATGCCGGGCTCGAGGACGACCCGAACCATCCGCTTCAGAAGCGCTATTCGCCGAAAGGGGCGGGCGCGGTCTTCACCTTCGGTCTCGGGGGCGGGTACGAGGCGGGAAAGCGCTTCGTCGAGAGCCTCGAGATGTTTTCGCATCTTGCCAATATCGGCGACACCCGTTCGCTGGTCATTCACCCCGCCTCGACGACCCATCGGCAGCTTACGCCCGAACAGCAGGTCGCGGCCGGGGCGGGTCCCGACGTCGTGCGGCTGTCGATCGGCATCGAGGATGTCGACGACATCATCGCCGACCTGGAGCAGGCGCTTGCAGGAATTTGACGAGATTCACCGCCGACTGAGGGTATGACATGAGCGACGACAATATCGTTAAGTTCGAACGACGGAAACCTAAGCAGGAGCAGAGGACTGCCAGCCCACTGCAGCGGAAAGCGCTTATCTGGATCGCGGTTATAGCCGCGTTGGTCCTGGTGTGGGCCTATTATCAGTTCATCTCGCCGCCGAGCCTGCCATGAGCGCAGGTGAACGAAGCATATTCCTGCATTCGAATTCAGAGTCGCGCCGTATGCGAGGAACTGCAATTTGAACCGGCGACGGACGCGCCGCTGCGACGGAGGGGGCTCATGAGTTACGTGCTGAAATTCGACCTTGCTTCGGTTGAGCCGGAAATCGGTGCCCCGGCGCCCGACCGTCTGATTTCGGGAAACCCGGAGTTCCGCACCTGGAATTTCGAGGAAGCGCCGGACGGGCTCTATGCCGGCATCTGGGAGGCGACACCCGGAAAGTGGCGTATCGTCTATGACGAATGGGAGTATTTCCACATCCTCTCCGGCCATTCGATCGTGACGGAGGACGGCGGCGAGCCGATGCACCTCAAGCCCGGCGACAGCCTAGTGCTGCGGCCGGGTTTTGCCGGAACCTGGGAGGTCGTCGAGACGACCCGCAAGGATTACGTGATCCGGCTTTGACGCGCGGCGGTTTTCGACCGCCTATCCGCCGGTCGCGGTGTTCCCGCCGATGTCGTTGGTGGGATCGTCATTGCGGATAAGATTGTCCGATCCGCCTTCGAGTTTGTTGTTGCGCACCACATTGTTCTGCGCGAAATCGCGATTGCTGGCGCTGCTGCCGAAGGGGTAAGCCGGATCCGTGAAGCAATAGCTGCTGCTGCCGTTGCGGGAATTCAGCCAGACCGCCGGCCGCGCAAGGAATGAGGACCGGTAGCGGAAGGTGTTGCCGACGATCTGATTGTGCTGCGGTTTCTGGTGACGGATGACGCCGCCTTCGCCGCAATTGCGGTAAACGAATATGCCGCCATTGTCGGAGCGTTCGAAGATGTTGTTGGTGATCCGGTTGTTCGCCGAGCCGTCGATGGCGATCAATTCGCGCTTCTCCGTGGAGATCCCGAAGACGTTGTTGCTGATCGTGTTGTTGGCGGACTCCGCATCGAGATAGACGGCGACGGCCGTCGACCGGCCGTCGATCTGCGAGTTGACGAGAGCCGCGTTGGTGACGCCGGGCCCCACATAGAAGGGTATTCCATCCGGAGCGTCGAAGGCGATGTTTTCGAGCCGCACGTTCCTCGGAGCCGATGCCTGGGCGAAAGCCGTGTGGTCGGGGTTGCGCGATGATGCCTTCATGGTCCCGCCGTTGGCGTTCTCGCCGAGGCCGTAGACGCGGACGAAGCCTTTGATCCTGCAATTGCGGATCGTCACGTTCGACGGCGCATCCCAGGGGCCGGAGCCCGCTTTCCTGGAGCGAACGGCGACAGCGGTCTTCTCCTTGCGCGATTGACCTGCACTGACATCGAGCGTTCCGCCGCCGCAGTCGAGCACCGATCCGGACGCGGCACTTCCCTCGAAGACCAGTGGATGGGTGATGACATCGGCAGAGGTCAGCCGAAGGCTGCAGGCAAGTGTCACCGGATTGGTTCCGGGCGCCTTCAGCTTGGATTGAACCTCCGCGTCGCAGCCCGGCTTGGCATCGACAGTCTCGACTGGCGGAGGGGAGGGAAGTGTCGGCGGGTCGGCTGGCGTTGTGGGCGTGGTTGGCCGGCCCGTGTCAGGTTGCGCGACCAGGGGCGGATTCCTGAAAGCTGCGTCGGCAACTGTTGCCAGCTCGCTCTGGCAGCCGCTCAAGGCAAGGCTGAGGAGAACCAGGCTTGTGAACTTGATCGGCGACATCGGCAGGCTCCTGTGACGGTTCCGTTCAGAGCCGAATAGGGCCTTATGCTTAATCGACTCTGAACGAAGGTGTGCCTTTCCGGCTACCAGACGAGATCCAGCCGCTCCAGCCCGTGAAAGTGGAAGCTGTCCTTGACCGGCGGCTCGCGCTTGAGCCGCAGCCCGGGCAGGCGGCGGAACAGGATCGGCAGGGAAAGATTGAGTTCAAGCCGTGCGAGCGGCGCGCCGATGCAGAAGTGCAGGCCGGCGCCGAAGGAGACATTGGCGCCCTCGTTGCGGTCCGGCCTGAACGTGTCCGGGGCAGTGAACTTGCGCGGATCGACATTGGCCGCCCCGAGCATCAGGCCGATTTTGTCGCCTTTCCTGAGAGAGATGCCGTCTTCCAGTTCGATATCCGAGAGGGCGTAGCGCTGGAAGATATGGAGCGGCGCGGCGAAGCGCAGGCATTCTTCCACCGTTCGAGCCGTCGCTTCCTCGCTCGCAAACAGCGTGTCGGGAGAAAGGCCGGATTTCAGGATGGCGCTGACCGCATTGCCGATCTGGTGCACGGTCGCCTCGTGACCGGCGTTCAGAAGCAGCACCGTCGTCGAGATCAATTCGGCCTCCGAGAGGCGCTCGCCGTCCTTCTCCGAGCTGATCATATGGGTCAGCAGGTCGTCTGCCGGACTGACGCGCTTCTCCGCGATGATATCCTTCAGATATGCGGCAAATTCGGTGGAAGCCCGGTTGGCGTCGAGTTCGGTCTCGAAGCTTGGATTGAAGACATACATCTTCACCATCCGGTGCGACCAGTCGAGGAGGCGAGGAGCGCTCTCGACCGGAATGCCGAGCATGCGGGCGATGATGGTGACCGGGATCGTCTCGGCGTAGGTCTTCAAGAGTTCGACCTCGCCGTCCTTTTCGAAGCCGTCGATGATCGCATGCGAGAGCGTTTCGATATCCGGCCGAAGCTGCTCGATCTGCCGCGAAACGAAGGCTCGGTTGACGAGCGTGCGCAACCGCGTATGGGCCGGCGGCTCGAGCTCCAGCAGCGAATGTTCTTCGAGCGCGTCGAAATCCTTGAGATGCGATTTCGGTGCGGGCTGGCCGAGTTCCTCCCGCGTCGCCACATGCAGGATCTGCCGGCCGAAGCGCCGGTCGCGCAGAAGGGCGTTCACCTGGTCGTAGCCTGCGAAATACCACTGTTGCGGTTCTTCCCAGAAGAAGGCCGGACATTGCGCATGGAGTGCGCTATAGGCCGGCAGCGGATTGCGGAAAAAGTCGGGGTTGCGAACGTCGAGAGAAACGCGCCGCGCGGGGCCGTCGATGGTAATGCCGGGGGCTGGAGACATGATATCGGGCTCTCGATAAATAGGCAGGCTGATGCTTCCACCCCCATCTCTATTGCGCCGGGCGGGACTGCGGCAAGAGCAATCGATCGGCATCGGCCTCAAGGAACAACATCCGCAATATCGACTTTTTCAGTGGCAATGATTGATCTCATTGAGCATGATGCGGCAGCAGCAGGGAGCGGCATGGCAAAAACGCAAGGCAGTTTTTCCGCGGGCATCATGGCCGCGATCCGGAAACGGCGGCCGACCGTGGTCAATCGCGACGCGGCCGTGAGCCGTGGCGATATCGTGATCGCCTCCTACAATATCCACAAATGCGTAGGCACGGACGGGCGCTTCGATCCGGGCCGCATCGCTCAGGTCATCACCGAGATCGGCGCGGATATCGTCGCGCTCCAGGAGGCCGACCAGCGGTTTGGCGAACGCGCCGGGCTCCTGGATCTCGAGCATCTGCGACGCGAGGCCCATCTTGTTTCGGTGCCGATCTCCCCTTTCTCGGAAAAGGGGCACGGCTGGCATGGCAATGTCCTCCTGCTCAGGGAAGGCGCCGTATCCGACGTTCGGCAGCTCAATCTTCCGGGCGTCGAGCCGCGTGGCGCGCTGGTCGTCGATCTTGATCTCAAGGCCGGACCGCTGCGGGTGATCGCCGCCCATCTCGGCCTGTTGCGCCACTCCCGGGCGCGGCAGGCGGAGAGTATCCTGCGGGTTGCGGCCGACGGCGTCGGCCGGCCGACGCTGCTCATCGGCGACCTCAACGAGTGGCGCATGGGTAGACGTTCTTCGCTGAGCTTCCTCAGTCCCATTTTCGACCCGACCCATGCGACAGTTGCGAGCTTTCCATCGCGTTTCCCGCTGTTGCCGCTCGATCGCGTGCTTGGTAATCCGCATCATCTCGTGACGTCGGTGTCGGTGCACGACACGCCGCTGGCGCGGGTGGCGTCCGATCACCTTCCGGTGAAGGCGTCGATCGATCTCAAGGCTGCTCTCAAGGACGGCGGCACCGACAACCGGGCAGGGTTGATCGACCTGGAGTCGGCGTGAAGCCGTCCGAACAGCCTCTTAAATCGGGTTCGATTTCAAGTAGAATTGGTCGAGAACCCAAGATGTTAAAGGAGCCGCGGCGAGTCTGAGGACGCAGCCGATGCTGTGGACGGCGTGGATGTTTTTCTGGATTGCGTTCTTTCTTGCCGTTCTCCTGGTTCTTGTCGCCGCCGCGACATTATATGTCTACGGCGTGTTCGGGCGCCGTCCGCAGGCCCCCAGGTCCTTCGCCCTGCCTCTCGGCGGCAAGCCGACCCGGATCGATGCAAGCGTTGCTTCGCTTCTTTCCGCCAGTCCCGGCGAGTGCGCCGTTGCGCTGATCTCGGACAACATCGAGGCCTTCGTCGCGCGTGCCCATTCCGCCCGCGCCGCTGGCCGCAGTCTCGACCTGCAATATTACTACTGGAAGGACGAGCTGACAGGTTTTCTCCTCACCCGCGAGATCATCAAGGCGGCCGACCGGGGCGTGAGGGTGCGGCTGCTGCTCGACGACATCAATGCCGGCATCCACGACCGGCTCTGCATAGCGCTCGACGCGCATCCGAATATCGACGTGCGCCTGTTCAATCCCAGCCGGGCGCGCACCGATCGGTTCCGCCGCGGCTTTGAAATGGCGGTGCGCGCCTTGAGCGCGACGCGGCGCATGCACAATAAATTGTGGATTGCCGATGGCCGGGTAGCGATCGCCGGGGGACGCAATATCGGCGACGCCTATTTTGATGCGGCCGAACTGTCGAACTTCCGCGACCTGGATGTCTGGCTCACGGGACCCGTCGCCGATCAGGCCACGGCGATGTTCGACCAATACTGGAACAGCGCATCCGTGTTGCCGATCGCAGCACTCCGGACGCCGCGCAAGCACTACCTGCCGGCGCTCTGCGAAACACTCGATACGCTGGCGCGCACCGCGGCGGCACGCTTCTATCTGGAAAGAGTGAGTGACGCCGACGCCGGAGCGGATCTCTACTGGGGCGGCCGCAGGCTTCACCGGAGCGACGGCGTCCGGCTCGCCTTCGACCCGCCCGAAAAGGCCCTGCTGCAGAAGCGGCAGAACTGGCTGCTGCGCGAGCTTTTTCCGCTGATCAACGACGCCGAGCGCGAGCTGCGCATCATGTCGCCATATTTCATTCCAGGGGCTGAGGGAACGCGCCAGCTGACGACGCTCGCGAAGAAAGGCGTGCGCGTGGCCGTGCTGACGAACTCGCTTGCCGCAACGGACGTCGCAGCCGTCCACGGCGGCTATATGAAGTATCGCAAGGGCCTGCTTGAGGGGGGCATCGAGCTCTATGAACTCAAGGAATACGGCGAGGTGATCGACCGCCATCGCATGTCGCTGTTCGGCGCCCGCAATGCTAGCCTGCACACGAAGGCCTTCGTCGTCGATGGCAGGTTCGGCTATGTGGGATCGATGAATTTCGATCCGCGTTCCGCTTCCCTCAACACCGAGATGGGAGTGATCTTCTCCGACGCGGCGCTCGCCGACGAGCTCCAGTCCATCTTCGACGAGGAGACGCTGCCGGAGAGGAGTTATCGGCTGGCACTCGAAGGCGGAAGGCTCGTCTGGCGCGACCGGGCGAACGGAGCGATCCGGCTGCTCGCGCGCGAGCCGGACGCCGGCGCCCACCGTCGCCTGATTGCCGGAGCGATCCGTTTCCTGCCGCTCGAATCCCAACTCTGACAGCCGGGGCATCAGCTTTACGGATCGTTTACCCCGACGCCGCGAATGCCTGTGAGCAAGGCTGAAATGGCGGTGCCATCGGGTGGCGGACCTGGAAAAGTGTTTTATCGGCAGGACAACGGGGTCAATGAAAAACGTTGGTTCCAAGCGCTGCGACCATTAAGCTTATCGAATGTTCGCGACTTGAAGTGAAGGGCATTGACACTCTATGTAAGGACTGAGGCTTATCCGATGATTCCCGGTCCGCGAAGGGATTGCGGGCCCGACTATGAAGGTTCGATATGAGAAATCCAGTTGATACGGCCATGGCTCTTGTGCCGATGGTTGTTGAGCAGACCAACCGCGGCGAACGGTCCTACGACATCTATTCGCGGCTGCTCAAGGAGCGCATTATCTTCCTTACGGGCCCGGTCGAAGACCACATGGCGACGCTCGTCTGCGCGCAATTGCTCTTCCTGGAAGCGGAAAATCCGAAGAAGGAAATCGCCCTCTACATCAACTCGCCGGGCGGCGTCGTCACGGCCGGCATGGCGATCTACGACACCATGCAGTTCATCAAGCCGGCGGTCTCGACGCTTTGCATAGGCCAGGCAGCGTCGATGGGCTCGCTGCTGCTGGCGGCCGGCCACAAGGACATGCGCTTTGCGACGCCCAATGCGCGCATCATGGTGCACCAGCCCTCCGGCGGGTTCCAGGGCCAAGCTTCCGACATCGAACGGCATGCCAGAGACATCCTCAAGATGAAGCGCCGCTTGAACGAGGTCTATGTCAAGCATTGCGGCCGCACCTATGAGGAAGTCGAGCAGACGCTCGATCGCGATCATTTCATGAGTGCCGACGAGGCGCTCGATTGGGGCCTGATCGATAAGGTGATCACCTCGCGCGAAGCCGCGGAGGGCGGCGAACAGGGTTGAAGCCAGGCGCGTCTGCCGCCGCAGACGCGAATGTGACACAATTGTAACGGCTGAGGGCTTTATCGGAAGGGCAAAGCCGTTAATATGAACCGTTAATGCTGTGCCGGTGTTTAGGGTATAGCATTCGGATTTCGACGGGAGAGTCGTTGCAACCGAATCAGGCATTGCCCTGAGGCGGTGAGTACTCCCAGGAACCCTGCGCGGCGCTGCTTGCTGTGCGCAAGGCGAATTGACTGGTCCGTGATATCTTTCCGAAGGTGTCCGGCGTGCTGGAAGGAAGTGAAAATGAGCAAGGTCAGCGGTAGCAACGGCGGTGACTCGAAGAATACCCTCTATTGTTCGTTTTGCGGCAAGAGCCAGCACGAAGTGCGCAAGCTGATTGCCGGGCCCACGGTATTCATCTGCGATGAGTGCGTGGAACTCTGCATGGACATCATCCGGGAAGAGAACAAGACCTCGATGGTCAAGTCCCGCGACGGCGTTCCCACGCCGCAGGAAATCATCAAGGTTCTCGACGAATATGTCATCGGGCAACAGCAGGCGAAGCGCATCCTGTCGGTCGCCGTGCACAACCACTACAAGCGCCTTGCCCATGCGGCAAAGAGCAGCGACGTGGAACTGGCCAAGTCGAATATCATGCTCGTCGGCCCGACCGGCTGCGGCAAGACCTATCTGGCGCAGACGCTCGCCCGTATCATCGACGTTCCCTTCACCATGGCCGACGCCACGACGTTGACGGAAGCGGGTTATGTCGGCGAAGACGTCGAAAACATCATCCTGAAGCTGCTCCAGGCCGCCGACTACAATGTCGAGCGCGCCCAGCGCGGCATCGTCTACATCGACGAGGTCGACAAGATTTCGCGCAAGTCAGACAACCCGTCGATCACCCGCGATGTTTCGGGCGAGGGCGTCCAGCAGGCGCTTCTGAAGATCATGGAAGGTACCGTCGCCTCCGTTCCGCCGCAGGGCGGCCGCAAGCATCCGCAGCAGGAATTCCTGCAGGTGGATACGACGAACATCCTGTTCATCTGCGGCGGCGCTTTCGCCGGCCTCGACAAGATCATCTCCGCCCGCGGCGAGAAGACCTCGATCGGCTTCGGCGCCACGGTTCGTGCACCGGAAGATCGCCGGGTCGGCGAAGTGCTGCGCGATCTCGAGCCGGAAGACCTAGTCAAGTTCGGCCTCATTCCGGAATTCATCGGCCGTCTTCCGGTTCTCGCCACGCTCGAGGATTTGGACGAGGATGCCCTGATACAGATCCTCTCGGAGCCGAAGAACGCGCTCGTCAAGCAGTACCAGCGGCTGTTCGAGATGGAAGACGTCGAATTGACCTTCCACGAGGACGCGCTGCGCGAAATCGCCCGAAGGGCCATCGTCCGCAAGACGGGCGCGCGCGGGCTGCGCTCGATCATGGAAAAGATCCTGCTCGACACCATGTTCGAACTGCCGACGCTTGAGGGCGTTCGCGAAGTGGTGATCTCGGACGAAGTGGTCAAGGGAACGGCACGACCGCTCTATATCTACTCGGATCGCTCCGAGGAGAAGACCAACGTCTCGGCTTGATTACCTACAGCGCCGCGCGTCTTTACGCGCAAAGGCCGTGTAGCACGTTGAATTGCTGCATGTCTGTGTCCTTAAATCGAGGACGATTTAAGGACACATGCAGTAGCACTCTACGGTGCAGGGAGAGCCCGCCTAGTGCGGGCTTTTTTGTGCGCGCCGGCAGGTTTTTGCTGCTCGCGAAGATGTGAAGCCGCCGGCCCGGCCATTTCTCATCCGCGGCGTTCATGAGGACGGATCGAGCCCTTCGCAATTTCGCCCCAAAATGATTGGGGTCAATCGAATAGAATATTGCGAAACCTCCGCAACAACGCGATGATACGACGATTCAATGAACGCGTTTGGGTGCCGGAGTCGGGGGGGGCCACGTAAGGCCGGCATCAGCCTCTCAGCGTAGAAAACAAGAATTGTCCACGGAGGCGGAGATTGCGCCCGGCCTTGAAATGGCCCCTGTTGCATTCCACTTTCGTGAAGGAAATTTGACAGCCGGGAGTGCCGCTGAGGCTCCCGGGAACGGGCCCGAAATCGGGACGGAAAGGAAAAGACATGACGAACAAAACGTCTCCGGCCGAAAGCGCGACCTATCCGGTTCTGCCGTTGCGCGACATTGTGGTCTTCCCGCATATGATCGTGCCGCTATTCGTCGGCCGCGAGAAGTCCATCCGGGCGCTTGAAGAGGTCATGGGCACCGACAAGCAGATCATGCTGGCGACCCAGATCAATGCGACGGATGACGATCCGGAACCCTCCGCGATCTACCGCGTCGGAACGATCGCCAACGTGCTGCAGCTCCTGAAGCTCCCCGATGGCACCGTCAAGGTTCTCGTCGAGGGGCGTGCACGGGCGGAGATCGACCGCTACACCTCCCGCGACGACTTCTACGAAGCGGTCGCCCATGTGTTGCGCGAGCCGGAAGAGGACCCGGTCGAGATCGAGGCGCTGAGCCGCTCGGTCGTGTCCGAATTCGAGAGCTACGTGAAGCTGAACAAGAAGATTTCGCCGGAAGTCGTCGGCGTCGCCAGCCAGATCGACGACTATTCCAAGCTCGCCGACACGGTTGCCTCGCACCTGTCGATCAAGATCGTCGAGAAGCAGGAAATGCTCGAGACGACCAGCGTGAAGATGCGCCTTGAAAAGGCGCTCGGCTTCATGGAAGGCGAGATCTCGGTTCTGCAGGTGGAAAAGCGCATCCGTTCGCGCGTCAAGCGCCAGATGGAGAAGACACAGCGCGAGTACTACCTCAACGAACAGATGAAGGCGATCCAGAAGGAGCTCGGCGACAGCGAAGACGGCCGCGACGAGATGGCCGAAATCGAGGAGCGTATCGCTAAGACGAAGCTCTCCAAGGAAGCGCGCGAAAAGGCCGATGCGGAGCTGAAGAAGCTGCGCCAGATGAGCCCGATGTCGGCCGAAGCGACCGTCGTGCGCAATTATCTGGATTGGCTCCTGGGCCTGCCCTGGGGCAAGAAGTCAAAGATCAAGACGGACCTCAACCACGCCGAAAAGGTGCTGGACGCCGATCACTTCGGTCTCGACAAGGTCAAGGAGCGTATCGTCGAATATCTCGCCGTGCAGGCCCGTTCCGCGAAGATCAAGGGCCCGATCCTGTGCCTCGTCGGCCCTCCGGGCGTCGGCAAGACCTCGCTCGCCAAGTCTATCGCCAAGGCGACCGGCCGCGAATATATCCGCATGGCGCTCGGCGGCGTGCGTGACGAGGCCGAGATCCGTGGCCACCGCCGCACCTATATCGGCTCCATGCCCGGCAAGGTCGTGCAGTCGATGAAGAAGGCCAAGCGGTCCAATCCGCTGTTCCTGCTCGACGAGATCGACAAGATGGGCCAGGACTTCCGCGGCGATCCGTCCTCGGCGCTTCTCGAAGTGCTCGATCCGGAACAGAACTCGACCTTCATGGATCACTATCTCGAGGTCGAGTACGACCTCTCGAACGTGATGTTCATCACCACGGCGAACACGCTGAACATTCCGGCGCCGCTGATGGACCGCATGGAAGTGATCCGCATCGCCGGCTACACGGAAGAGGAAAAGCTGGAAATCGCCAAGCGGCACCTGCTGCCGAAGGCGATTCGCGATCATGCGCTGCAGCCGAACGAGTTCTCCGTGACCGACGGCGCGCTTATGGCGGTGATCCAGACCTACACGCGCGAGGCGGGCGTTCGCAACTTCGAGCGTGAGCTGATGAAGCTTGCGCGCAAGGCCGTGACCGAGATCCTAAAGGGCAAGACCAAGAAGGTCGAAGTGACGGCCGAGAACGTCCCCGACTATCTCGGCGTGCCGCGCTTCCGCCATGGCGAAGCCGAACGCGACGACCAGGTAGGCGTTGTCACGGGTCTTGCCTGGACCGAGGTGGGCGGTGAATTGCTGACGATCGAAGGCGTGATGATGCCGGGCAAGGGCCGCATGACGGTCACCGGCAACCTGCGCGACGTCATGAAGGAATCGATTTCCGCGGCGGCCTCCTATGTCCGATCGCGTGCGATCGATTTCGGCATTGAGCCGCCGCTCTTCGACAAGCGCGACATCCACGTGCACGTGCCGGAAGGTGCAACGCCGAAGGATGGCCCGTCGGCGGGCGTCGCCATGGCGACGGCAATCGTTTCGGTGATGACCGGCATTCCGATCTCCAAGGATGTGGCGATGACCGGCGAGATCACCCTGCGCGGCCGTGTCCTACCGATCGGCGGCTTGAAGGAGAAGCTGTTGGCGGCTCTGCGTGGCGGCATCAAGAAGGTGCTGATCCCTGAAGAGAACGCCAAGGATCTTGCGGAGATCCCGGACAATGTGAAGAACAGCCTCGAAATCATCCCGGTTTCGCGGATGGGCGAGGTGCTCGAGCACGCATTGACGCGGCGTCCTGAGCCGATTGAATGGGACCCGGCAAGCCATGCCGGCACCATTTCGCCGGTCGATTCGCAGGACGAGGCGGGCACCTCGATCGCCCACTGAGGACGCGCAAATAGGGCAGGGACTGTGTCCCCGTTGCGCCCTTTGCCCAGAAAAACGGAAAAGACCGGCCATTTGCCGGTCTTTTCTGTTGTAAAAGCACCCTCTAAGCCTTGCATTTCAAGGGATTCGGCGCAATTGGGAATGGCAAGACGTGGCTGTGCGCAAGCGGCCGCGGCTTAAGAAGACAGTCGTTTCGAACCAATTTGAAAGGGGTGGAAACATGAACAAAAATGAGCTCGTGTCTGCCGTTGCCGAGAAGGCCGGTCTTTCCAAGGCCGATGCGTCTTCCGCTGTTGATGCAGTGTTTGAGACCATTCAGGGTGAACTGAAGAACGGCGGCGACATTCGTCTCGTCGGCTTCGGCAACTTCTCCGTGACCCGCCGCGAAGCGAGCAAGGGCCGCAACCCGTCGACGGGTGCGGAAGTTGACATCCCGGCACGCAACGTGCCGAAGTTCACGGCCGGTAAGGGCCTGAAGGACGCCGTCAACTAATCGGACGTGTCGAGGTCCGAAAGGGCCTCGAGATGGCCGCGCGGTCCGGGTCGGCGGCGACGCCAGAGAGGCCGCAAGCAAGTTCATGTTCCATCTGCCGCCTTCCTTGCAGGATCGCCGGCAGGTTGATTGGGGCCCGGTCGATCCGGGCCTCTTTTCATTTAACCTCCGCTGTCATCGGGCTGTTACAGGACGGTTGCACAAGCCTCCCATCCGGAGGTGGACGAATTGCGACTCCGGACGCGAACGCGGTGTCTGAAGGCCTGATCTCCGGGCGCGCGCCGCGACAGGAGGGATAAATGAGGGCTTTTTCCATCACAGCCGCCTTGGCGGCGGCACTCGCCGCATCGACGGCGCCGGCCGCTCAGGCCGAACAGGTCTTTAACCGCATTGCATCCTTTGCGGTCGCCGGCAACTTGCCCGAAGGCGCCGACCAAAAGGCACCGACCTCGGCGGAAATCATTGCCGCCAGCGAGGACGGCAACACGCTCATCTATACGGACAGCCCCGGCAAGCGTATCGGCTTCATCGATATCACCGACGCCCGCGCGCCGAAGGCCGGCGGCATCGTTTCCTTCGAGGGCGAGCCGACGTCGGTCGCTGTCGCCGGCCCAAAGGCGCTGGTCGCCGTCAACACCCGTGAAAGTTTCACCAAGACCTCCGGCCTGCTTGCCGTCGTCGATGTCGCGACGAAAAAGATCGACGCCACCTGCGATCTCGGTGGCCAGCCGGATTCCGTCACCGTCAACAAGGACCGGACGCTGGCGGCGATCGCCATCGAGAACGAGCGCGACGAGGACGTCAACGACGGTGAGATCCCGCAGCTGCCGGCCGGCGATCTCGTGATCCTGTCGCTGAAGGACGGCGTTGCCGATTGCGCGACGATCAAGCATGTGACGCTCACCGGCCTTGCCGAAGTCGCCGGCGACGATCCGGAGCCGGAATTCGTCGCGTTCAACGGCAAGGCCGAGATTGCGCTGACGCTGCAGGAAAACAATCACATCGTCATCATCGACGGCAAATCAGCGGCCGTGAGGGCGCATTTTTCCGCCGGTACGGCGGACCTCAAGAATGTTGACGCCAAGCGTGACGGCGCCATTTCGTTTGCGAGCGATCTGACCGGCGTCAAGCGCGAGCCGGATGCCGTGAAGTGGCTCGACGACAACCGTCTAGTCGTCGCCAATGAGGGCGACTACGAAGGCGGCTCGCGCGTGCTTCACGATCTTCGACGTCACCGGCAAGGTGCTGTTCGAGTCCGGTGCAAGCCTGGAGCACGCCATCGCTGCCGTCGGCCACTACCCGGAAAAGCGCTCTTCGGCGAAGGGCATCGAGCCGGAAGGCATGGAAACGGCGCAGTACGGCGACGACAAGCTGTTCTTCGTGCTTTCCGAACGCGCCTCGATCGTCGGCGTCTACAAGGACACCGGTGCCGAGCCGCAACTGCTGCAGCTGCTGCCGTCCGGGGTTTCGCCCGAGGGCGCGGTCGCCATTCCCGGCCGCAATCTGTTCGCCACCGCCAACGAGGTCGATCTCGTCGAGGACGGCGGCGCGCGGGCGCATGTGATGATTTACGCGCGCGGCGAGGGGGACGCCATCTACCCGCAGATTCGCTCCGCCGAGAAGGACGGTCTGCCGATCGGGTTCGGCGCCCTTTCCGGCCTGGCGGCCGTCGGCGACAAGCCGGGCTTCCTGCGGGCGGTGAACGACTCCGTTCTTTCGTCGCAGCCGATGATTTTTGCGATCGACGCGACGCAGAAGCCGGCGGTGATCACCGAGGCGCTGCCGATCACCCGCGATGGCGCAGCCGCGCAAAAGCTCGATATCGAAGGCATTGCCAATGATGGCGAAGGCGGCTTCTGGCTGGCGTCGGAAGGCGACTCGGACAAGCTTTACAGCCACGCACTCCTTCACGTGAACAAGAAGGGCGAAATCAAACAGGAGATCGCTCTTCCGGCGGAGCTGCGCGCCAACGAAATCCGCTCCGGCTTCGAAGGAATCACCGCGGTCGGCGAAGGCGACGGCCTCACGCTCTGGATGGCGGTCCAGCGCGAGTGGAAGGACGACGAGAAGGGCTTCGTCAAGCTCGTCGCCTACAAGCCGGCGACGAAAGAGTGGGGCGCAGTGCGCTATCCGCTCGACAAGTCCGAAGCCGGCTGGGTCGGTCTTTCGGAGATCTCCGTCCATGGCGACTATGCCTATCTGATCGAGCGCGACAATCTGATCGGCGAAGCCGCGAAGCTCAAGAAGCTCTATCGTGTGGCGCTCACCGAGCTGAAGCCCGCTGCGCTCGGCGGCGAACTGCCGGCCGTCAAAAAGGAAGAGGTGCGCGACCTCATTCCTGACCTGAAGTTGCTGAACGGCTATGTAGTCGACAAGGTGGAGGGCTTCACGGTCGACGCCGCTGGAAACGGCTATGTCGTTACCGACAATGACGGCGTCGACGACTCGTCCGGCGAGACCCTGTTCTTCTCCATCGGCGCAATCAACGCGATGTAAGCGTCGGGCCAGGAGAAAACGGAAGAGGCCGGGGCATGACGTCCCGGCCTCTTCCTTTGTACCAAGTTCGGTTGTGCCTGCGGGGTTACCGCGCGGCAGCGATGTCTGCCTCTTCCTTCGCTTCCTTGCGCTTGCGGATCTCGTCGGTCTTGTCGACGAGCCTGCTGACGATGTCGTAGAGCTGATCGAGCTGCTCGTCGTCGAGCGCCGAGAAGATTTCCTCGATAAGCTGCTTGCGCGGATGTTCCGCCGCCTGGAGGACGGCACGGCCCGTCTCGGTAATCGAGACGATCTTGGCGCGGCGATCGTCCGGATCGGGCTTGCGCATCACCAGGCGATCGCGCTCCAGCCCGTCGATCGCCTCCGTCACGGTCCTGGGGGCGAAGTTCAACGCGCAGGCGATGTCGGTCGAGCGGCACGGGCCGAGCTTGCTCAGGAAGAACAGGAACTTGCTTCGGGCAAGTGACACACCTTCCTCGGTCATCGACTCGTTCACCAGGCGATGGACGCGATGGTAGAGTTCGAACAGTTTGTCGGAGACTTCGAATGTGTTCTTCATGAAAGCCGTTGCGATATGGTGAGGTGCCATGTCAAATGGCAGTTAGACTATATTTAGTGACGACCGCGGTATTTGTCGACAAAAACCTCCTGATTCTTACGGTCGACGTCCTTTGAAAAGAAACGGCCCCCGAATCCGAGAGCCGTTGATCTTTCCGAGGCGAAGAACTGCTGTCCCTGCTGTTAAGCGGCGTGGCGTGGCCGCGACGCCCAAGCGCTGGCGCGGTCCGCATCGGCGAGAGTGAACCGATCGATCAATTCGCGCAGACGACCCGCCTCCTGTGCCAGGGTCGCGCTGGCCGCATTGGCTTCCTCGACCATCGCGGCGTTCTGCTGCGTCACCTGATCCATCTGATTGACCGCCATGTTGACTTCGGAAAGCCCTGCGGACTGCTCCTGGGCCGAAACGGCGATCGCGTCCATATGTTCGTTGATCGTAACGATAAGGCTCTCGATGGTGCGCAGGGCTTCGCCCGTTTCGCGCACGAGCCGGACGCCGCTTTCGACCTCGTTCGCCGAATTGCGGATCAGTTCCTTGATCTCCTTGGCCGCCTTGGCCGAGCGCTGGGCGAGCTCTCGCACCTCCTGTGCAACGACGGCAAAGCCCTTGCCGGCTTCGCCGGCGCGTGCCGCTTCCACCCCGGCATTGAGCGCCAAAAGGTTGGTCTGGAAGGCGATCTCGTCGATGACACCGATGATGTTGGAGATCTGGCTGGAGGAATGCTCGATTCGCCCCATCGCGTCGACGGCGCCGGAGACGATCGCGCCGGACTTGCGTGCACTCTCGTTCGCCTGGCTCGCCACGGCGCGGGCCTCGTTGGTGCGCTTCGAGGAGTTGGAGACATTGACGGTGATCTGGTCGAGCGCGGCGGCGGTCTCCTCGAGCGATGCCGCCTGTTGTTCGGTCCGTCGCGACAGGTCGTCGGCACTGTGGCTCACCTCACGGGCGCCGCCGTCGATGCTGCTCGAACTCGTCGCGACGGCGGAGAGCGTGTCGGCAAGCTGGGCGACCGCCTGGTTCAGGTCGTGCCGAAGGGGCTCGAAATCGGGCGCAAAAGCCTCGTCGAGCTGGAAGGCGAGGTCGCCGCCGGCCAGCCGCCGCAGTCCGCTTGCAAGCCCGGCCGTCGCTTCTTCGAGACGCCGCTGCGCCGCCGCTTCGGCCTCCTCGGTCACTCTCTGGCGTTCGCTCTCGGATGCGGCGCGCTGGATACGGGCTTCCTCCTCGAGCTTCTGGTTGGTGATTGCAGCCTGCCGAAAAATTTCGACGGCGCGGGCCATTTCACCGATCTCGTCCTTCCGGCCGCCATAGGGGATGCCGCTTGCCGTATCGCCCCCGGCAAGCTTCGCCATCGACGCCGTGATGATCCGGATCGGACGTGCGACGCCGCGTATGGCGTAGGCGACCGCGCCCAGAATGACGAGGGCAGCGAAAGCAATGACCACGGTTTCGGTGGTCATGGCTTCCTTGTGCGTTGCGGCACTGGCGGCGACGGCGGCGCCGGCGCCGGCAAGATTTGCGGCAAGCACGTCGTCGATCGCCGCATCGACCTTCTTTTCGGCTGCCGCCATCTCGACTTTGAAGACGCTCTGGGCCTTCATGTTCTCGAGGTTGTTGGAATATTTCAGCATGGCATCGGCGTCCGACAGATAGGCCTGGTAGGTCGCATGCACCTTTGCGAGCGCCTCCTTGTCGGCATCCGATGTCGCAAGGACCGCATAGTCTTCCGAAAGCTTGCCGAAGCCTGCGACAGTTTCGCCGATCACCTTTTCCGCCCGTTTCTTCTCGAACGGAGTGAGCGAGATCAGGTGCCGGGCGAAGGCCATCCGGGTGTCCGAAAGCTGAGTCTCCAGCGCCCGGGCCAGCGAGACGCGCGGCAGCCAGCTGGCGGCGAGTTCGTTGTTCCGCTCGTTCAGCATGCGGATGCTCTTCATCGAGGAGAGGGCAAGCGCTGCGACGATGGCGACGACCACAACGAAAAGACCGATCAGCGTATGCGAAATCTTCAGGCGGGACATGGACCACTCCGGAATAGCGTCCGCGAAACTTGGGGTGAACTGTTCCGGCTCTTGATCGTCATGACGGAGCGGAAGCAGAAGCAGGAATCATTCCGGTGCTGAAAATGCTCAATGCGTTTCCATCGCGAAAACTACCGAGCAAGGCGTTACAAATCCGCTAATCGGCGAGCCCGGCGGATGCTGAAGCGGCGCTCTCGGACGGCTGCGCGACGTTGCCCACAACTCAGTTGGGCCCCGTCAGCCCGCGTCGTTGACGGCAGGGGCAGGGCCGGCCATGGTCGGTCATGCCTTTCCGATTTATCCATACCGCAGATCTCCATCTCGATTCGCCCTTGCGCAGCCTGGCGCTCCGCAACGAGGAGCTCGCCGGGATCGTGCGGGGTGCCACCCGCAATGCCCTCGTGCGTATCGTCGATCTCTGCATCGCCGAAAGCGTCGACGCGCTGCTGATCGCCGGCGATCTCTATGACGGCAATCAGACGTCGATGAACACGGCGCTCTTCCTCGCCGGTGAGCTGCGCCGTCTCGACGAGGCGGGCATCCGCACCTTCATCATCCGCGGCAACCATGATGCCCAGTCGCAGGTGACGCGCGAGCTGACGCTGCCGGCGTCCGTGCATGTCTTCAGCGGCCGCGGCAAGCCGGTGCTCGCCAAGACGCTGGAAAACGGCAGAGCCGTTCACATTCACGGCATGAGCTTTGCCGACCCGCACGCGCCGGAAAGCCTGCTGCCGCATTTCCAGCCTCCCATCGCGGATGCCATCAACATCGGCATGCTGCACACGAGCCTCGCCGGCTCGGCGGGGCACGACCCCTATGCGCCCTGCAGCGTCGCCGATCTGGAGCGGCATGGCTATGACTATTGGGCTCTCGGCCACGTGCACCAGCGGCAGGTCCACGGCGTCAAACCATGCATCGTCATGTCGGGCATGCCGCAGGGCCGGGATATCAACGAATCGGGCGTGAAGGGCGTCACCCTTGTCACGATCGACCACGACGGTGAGGTGACGCTGGAAGAGCGGGCGGTGGGTGCGGCTGTGTTCGAGCGCGTGTCGATCGACCTGACCGGGACGGCGGACTGGCGCGACATGCTGGAGGTCGCCGGCCGGCAGCTCGGTCTGATTCGAAAGGGTCTGCCGGAAGCCGATCTCATCCTGCGGATCACGCTGAACGGTACGACGCCGCTTTCCTGGCGGCTGCGGCGGGATTTCGACCTGCTGCAGGGAGAGCTGGCGAATATCGCCGCCGGGCTCGGCCGATGCTGGGTCGAGAAGATCGAGACCCAGTTTGCAAATTGCAGCAAGCATGCCGGGCCTATCGCTGCCGATCCGATCGGCGAACTGACGGCACTCGTCGAGACCGAAGTGTTGTCGGCCTTCGCCTACCGCGCCGACATGCGCGCCGTCGCCGAGGAGCTGCTGCCGCATCTGCCTGTCGAACTGCGGCATCTGCTTGCCGGGGACGAGGGCATGCTCGACGAGCTGGTGGAGAATGCCGCGCTTTCAGGTAGCGCCGATGTCCTGTCGCATCTCCATGGCCGCAGCCTCGTCGAGGGCATCGACTGATGCGGCTGCAACAGCTGGATCTCGTCCGCTACGGCAAGTTCACTGAACGAAGCCTCGATTTCGGCACTGCCCAGCGGGGAGAGCCAGATTTCCACTTGATCTACGGCCCGAACGAGGCGGGCAAATCGACCCTGTTCTCGGGCTTCCTCGACCTGCTCTTCGGCATCGAACGCATGAGCCCCTACGGCTTCCTGCATCCCTACCAGACAATGCGGATCGGCGGCGTTGTCGAGGCTGGCGGCAAGAGACATCACGCCTATAGGATCAAGCGCAACGCCAACAGCCTTGTCGGTCCCGACGAGCAGCCGCTGCCGGACAACCTCTTCTCCTCGGCGCTCGGATCGATCGACCGGGATACCTACCGCATGATGTTCTCGCTCGACGACGACAGCATCGAGGAAGGCGGGGAAGCCATCCTGAAGAGCGAAGGCGAACTCGGATCGCTGCTCTTCTCGGCAAGTTCGGGTCTGCCGGACAGTAGTGCGGTGCTTGCCAATCTGCGCACCGAAGCGGACGCCTTCTTTCGCCCCCAGGCGCGCAAGCATCAGCTTGCGGAGCTGAAGGCGGAGCTCGATGCCCTGAAATCCCAGCGCAAAGCAGTGGACGTCAACGCGCGCGAATATGCCGAACTTCGCAAGACGCTGACGAAAGCCCGCGACCGCCACGATGCAGCATCGCGACAGCGCGCCGAACTGCGCGTGCGCCGGGATCGGCTGCGCGCCGAGCTCGAATCCCTGCCGATCCTTGCAAGGCTCAACCTTGCACGGGAAGAGCTTGCCGGCACGCAGGCCTTGCCGGTGCCGCCGCAGGAATGGTGGAACGATCTGCCGGCCCTCCGCCGCCGGGAGGTCGAAATCGCTACCCGGCTCCGGCAACTGGACGAGGAACTGGCGCAGCGCCGGGCGGAGCTCGAGGATCTGCCGCGGGACGAAGAGGCGCTTGCGCTCGCGGCACGCTTCGAGGCGTTGCGCGAATCGGCACTCGACGCCCGCTACCAGACGGCCGCCCGCGATATGCCGTCGCGCCTCGACGAATTGGCAAGGGTCTCCGCCGAGATTCGTGCCTGCCTCATCCGTCTCGGCGAGGCGGACAATGCCGATCCCGTTTCGCTGGTGCTGCCGACTGCCCGCGCTGCCCGGCTGCAGGAACTGGTTCGCCAGCACGCGGGCCTCGCGGAGAAGCTGGCGTCGGCGCGCGGGGAGCTCGACAGCGCCAGACGCGATCGTGCTCAGACCGAACGCGATGCGGAGCGGCTCGGCAACGGTGTCGCCGATACGGGCATTCTGGCCGAACGGCTGCATGTGCTGCGGCAGAGCGATTGCCTTTTGCGCCAGCAGGCCGCGACCAGGGAGGTCGACCGGCTGGCGGCGGCGCTTGCCGATGCCATGGACGGCTTGCGGCCGTTCGCCGGCGATGCGGATGAACTGGCGACGCTGCCCGTTCCCGCGCCCGGCGTGGTCGCCATGTGGAAAGCGGAGGAATCCGCTCTTTCGGAGCGGCGGCTGCGGCTCGACGACCGGATCGGCGACGAGCGCGCGCGCCAGGCGGCAGACGAGGCGCGGCTTGCCGCACTCGCTGCAGACGGCGCTGCAGTGGACGATGCGACCGCAGGCGAGCTGCGCCGGCGCCGGGACCTCGCCTGGCAAGTGCATCGCACCAGCCTCGACAAGCGGACGGCAAGCGCCTTCGAGGCGGCATTGCGGGAGGACGATGCCGCCGCGGCGCTGCGCCTCGCCCATGCCGAGCGGCTGGCTGAGATGCGCGGCCTCACTTTGGCGATTTCCGAAAGGCGCGCGCGCCTGCAGGCGCTCGAAGCACAGCGGGCGGCGCTCTCCGAAGAGGGCCAGCGGCTGCACAAAACGGTGGCCGCTGCCGCAAGTGCAAGCGGCTTACCCAACGTCAGGCAAATATCGCAGCTGGAGGCTTGGCTTGCCGCGCGAGCCGCAGCGCTGGCGCTTCGCGCCGAGCTGCGCGCCGCGCACCAGGCGAAAGACCGGGCCGCGTCGGAAGAACAGACGGCGGCACGCGCATTGCGGGGAGAATTGGAGCGCCTCGGCGCGGCGGACCACCTGCCGGACAGCTTTGACGAGCTCCTCGTTGTTGCGGAACGGGTCGTCTCCCGCGCGCAAGCGGCATCGGCGGCCCACAGCACGGCAGTGGCACAGCTTCACCGCGCCACGGAAGCTATGGAAAACCGGGAGACGGTTCTCGCCGCCGCCGAGGCCGCCATGATCCGCTGGGAAGAGGCGTGGGCGGAGGCGCTCGCCGCGACCTGGCTTGCCGGCCGCGCCGACCGGCCGGCTCCGCACGAAATCGGCCCGGTGCTCGCGGTCCTGCAGGACTTCGACAAGCTCATGCAGAAGAAGGGCGAGCTCGACCATCGCATTGCCGGCATGCGGAAAGACCAGGCGAGCTTTGCCGAGGCGATCGTGGATCTCGCCCACGACGCCGGAGAGCAGGGCGATCCGCTCGCGCTTTATGCGTCGCTGCGCGACCGCATCGCCGCCGCACAGCGCCAGGAAGAGCGCCGCCTCGAAGCCTTGGGCAGCATCGAACGTCTAGAGGAGGCGCTTCGGCTGCTGCGCAGCGAGGAGCGGCAGCACCTGGCGATGAAGCAGGTGATGTTCGACTTCTTCGGATGCGAAACGTTGGAGGAGGCCGGGCTTTGCCTGGAGGCCGTTCGCGAGCAGGAGCGGCAACGGCTGAGATGCGCCGAGCTTGAGCATGATCTGCTAACCAAGCTCGGCGCCGCCACGACCGGAGAAGCCGAATCCATCCTCGCCGGCGTGGACGAGGCCGAGCTTCGGCTTGAGCTCACCCGGCTGGAGGAAGCGATCGACGTCATCGATCGCGACGTCAGCGAACTGCACGCGGAAGTCAGGAACAAGGAAAGGGCGCTTGCCGAGATCGAGGGCGGCGACCGGGTGGCCGAACTCGAGCAGAAGCAGCGGACCATCCTGCTCGAGATCGAGCACAAGGCGGTCGGCTATCTGCGGCTCAAGGCCGGCGTCGTTGCCGCCGAACACGCGCTGAGGCTGTTTCGCGAGCGCCATCGCAGTGCCATGATGCAACGCGCCTCGCGGACCTTTTCGCATATCAGCGGCGGCGAATATGCCGGGCTTTCGACCCAGGCGGAAAAGGGTCAGGAATTCCTGATCGCCAACACGGCGGCGGGCGGCTCGAAGCTCGCCGGCGACCTCTCGAAAGGCACCCGCTTCCAGCTCTACCTTGCCTTGAGAATGGCCGGCTACCACGAGGTCGCCGCGGCCCGCGAGACGCTGCCCTTCATCGCAGACGACATCATGGAAACGTTCGACGACAACCGCGCTGGCCGCGCCTTCGATCTGATGGCGGAGATGGCCCGCGTCGGCCAGGTGATCTATCTGACGCACCACGAGCACCTTTGCGATATCGCCCGCAGCGCCTGCCCCTGGGTAAAGCTTCACAGGCTGTAGCGGCTGGCCGGAAAAACGCTAAGGTGCTTCCGATTGCGCCCGCATGGTGCGCGACGTGATTTCATGCGTATGCCAAGAGGAGGTTCGAATGGAAATCTTTGAGTGTGGCTCGAGACCCTCGTCGCGCGGACCGTCCGACTATTTTCAGGGATCCGTACGCATCGACCCGGCCTTCGAGGCGCCCGCGCCGGCGCGGGTGCGGGGAGCGACGGTCACCTTCGAGCCCGGCGCCCGCACCGCCTGGCACACCCACCCGCTCGGCCAGACGCTCATCGTCACCGCCGGCCGCGGCCTCGCGCAAAGCTGGGGCGGCGAACTCCGCGAAATCCGCGCCGGCGACGTCGTCTGGTTCCCGCCGGGCGAAAAACACTGGCACGGCGCCGCCGCCGACACGGGAATGACCCATATCGCCATTCAGGAGGCGCTCGACGGCAAGGTCGTCGATTGGCTGGAGCATGTGACGGACGAGCAGTCTCGCGGGGGGTGATGAGCCGAATGGCAACGATCGTAGCCACTTGCGGTGAATTGCTAATGCTTTGGATAATGGTGGGCGATGAGAGACTCGAACTCCCGACATCCTCGGTGTAAACGAGGCGCTCTACCAACTGAGCTAATCGCCCTTTCGCGTGCCGGACCGCTGTCCGCCGCGTCGGTGGGCGTGATCTATGCGCAACCGGCAAAAACCGCAAGAGCATTCGATCGATTTTTTTGATTTTTTTGCGAGCGGGTCGGCGAGCGCGGGATCGGGCGCTGCCGGCGCTGTGGACAGGAGAGGGGGGCGGCGCCGGCGGTAGCGACGTCGCGGCGTCCGGGTAGCGAGAGAGGGGGCTTCGACCGTCCCGCCCTATGCGGATTTTCTCATTTGGGCAGCCTGTGGGTCAAAATTCTCTCCGTCACGGATTTGTCTTCAAACACGCTTGACACCCCAGGGCGAACCGCTTAGTTAGCCGCTCATCGAAACGGCAGGGCCGCTTTGATAAAGGGGTGCGCGAGCGCCCCGGCCAGTCAAGAGAAGCGGGTGTAGCTCAGTCGGTTAGAGTGCCGGCCTGTCACGCCGGAGGTCGCGGGTTCGAGCCCCGTCACTCGCGCCACTCTTCTTCTGGTGCATCGGCATCCTCAAGGAGTGCCGATGGTGAGATAATGGCCTGCCATGGCCATGATGCGCGGGTGTAGCTCAGTCGGTTAGAGTGCCGGCCTGTCACGCCGGAGGTCGCGGGTTCGAGCCCCGTCACTCGCGCCATTTCTCCTCACACCATGCTTCAGTGTCAGTCGGCCGTTTTTGCATTGCCGCAATGCGGTCTCGGCATGGCTCTTGCGGGGAGGGGCGACCGGTTCCCAGGATTCCGTGTTCCACTGTGTCAACTGTGAGAAAGTGCCGTTCAAACCTGTGCCGCGAACCGGTTTAAATGCCTCGTCGAGGCTTGCGCATGGGCGCGGGCTGCGCTAACCACTCTGGCGTTGCAACATGATTTTCGGCCTGCGGCATTCGTTGTTCGAGCGCTTCTCCCAAGGCGCTTCGCAGGCAGGGACGGATAACAATGACAGAACTTCTCGGTTCCTATGTTCCGATCGCGATTTTCATTGGAATCGCTCTTGTGATCGGTCTCGCACTCCTGATCGCTCCCTTCGCAGTTGCCTTCAAGGCGCCCGATTCGGAAAAGCTCTCGGCCTATGAGTGCGGCTTCAATGCGTTCGACGACGCCCGCATGAAGTTCGACATCCGCTTCTATCTTGTGTCGATCCTCTTCATCATCTTCGACCTGGAAGTCGCCTTCCTCTTCCCCTGGGCGGTTTCGTTCAAGGCGATGGGCTGGTTCGGCTTCTGGTCGATGATGGTCTTCCTCCTGGTCCTGACGGTCGGCTTTATCTATGAATGGAAAAAGGGAGCGCTGGAATGGAACTAGCATCCGGCACCACGCTCATTGCGCCGCAGCCGAAGGGCATCATCGATCCCGCGACCGGCAAGCCGATCGGCAGCAATGACGCATTCTTCGGCGAGATCAACAACGAGCTCGCCGACAAGGGCTTCCTCGTCACCTCGACCGACGAGCTGATCAACTGGGCGCGCACCGGTTCGCTGATGTGGATGACATTCGGTCTCGCCTGCTGCGCCGTCGAAATGATGCAGATGTCGATGCCGCGCTACGATGCCGAACGCTTCGGCTTCGCGCCGCGCGCCTCGCCGCGCCAGTCCGACGTCATGATCGTCGCCGGCACGCTGACCAACAAGATGGCGCCGGCGCTGCGCAAGGTCTACGACCAGATGCCCGAGCCGCGCTACGTCATCTCGATGGGCTCCTGCGCCAATGGCGGCGGCTATTATCACTATTCCTATTCGGTGGTGCGCGGCTGCGACCGCGTCGTGCCCGTCGATATCTACGTGCCAGGCTGTCCTCCCACGGCAGAAGCGCTGCTCTATGGCGTGCTTCTGCTGCAGAAGAAGATCCGCCGGACCGGCACCATCGAGCGCTAAGGCAGGGGGTTCTTTTCAATGAGTGAAGCCCTGAACGAGCTTGCGACCTATCTTCGGGAAGCACGCGGATCGCTGATTGCCGACGCGGCGATGAAATATGGCGAGTTGACGCTGACGGCGACGGCCGACAACGTCATCGAACTCCTGACCTTCCTGCGCGACGATCCGCGATGCGGCTTTGTGAGCTTTATCGATGTCTGCGGCGTCGACTATCCGCAGCGGCCGGATCGTTTCGATGTCGTCTACCACCTGCTGTCGCCGCGCCAGAACCTGCGCGTCCGCGTCAAGGTCGCGACCGGCGACGGCGAGCCCGTGCCGTCGGCAACCTCCGTCTACCCGGGCGCCGACTGGTTCGAGCGTGAAGCCTACGACATGTACGGCATTCTCTTCACCGGCCACCCGGATCTGCGCCGTATCCTCACCGACTACGGCTTCGAAGGTTATCCGCTGCGCAAGGACTTCCCGCTGACCGGCTTCGTCGAGGTTCGCTACGACGATGAAGTCAAGCGGGTGGTCTATGAACCCGTCGAACTGAGACAGGAATTCCGCAACTTCGATTTCCTTTCGCCCTGGGAAGGCACGGAATACGTGCTGCCCGGCGATGAAAAGGCGAAGGCACGGTGAGATAAGTCGGCCCGCGGCGATCCCGAGGGGATCCCGTCCGGCCTGGAGCAATCGGTATGACCGAACACAACGTCCGGAACTTCAACATCAACTTCGGTCCGCAGCATCCGGCCGCGCACGGCGTTCTGCGCCTCGTGCTGGAGCTTGACGGCGAAATCGTCGAGCGCGTCGATCCGCATATCGGCCTCTTGCACCGCGGCACCGAGAAGCTGATCGAGGCGAAGACCTATCTGCAGGCGGTGCCCTATTTCGACCGGCTCGACTATGTCGCGCCGATGAACCAGGAGCACGCCTTCGCGCTTGCCGTTGAAAGGCTGACGGGCACCGAAGTGCCGATCCGCGGCCAGCTTATCCGTGTCCTCTACTCGGAAATCGGCCGCATCCTCTCGCATCTCCTCAACGTCACCACCCAGGCCATGGACGTCGGTGCGTTGACGCCGCCGCTCTGGGGCTTCGAGGAGCGCGAGAAGCTGATGGTGTTCTATGAGCGGGCCTGCGGCGCGCGCATGCACTCGGCCTATTTCCGTCCAGGCGGTGTCCACCAGGATCTGCCGCATGAACTGGTCGACGATATCGGCAAGTGGATCGATCCGTTCTTGAAGACGGTCGACGACATCGACGAGCTTCTGACCGGCAACCGCATCTTCAAGCAGCGCAACGTCGATATCGGCGTCGTCAAGCTCGAGGACGCCTGGGCCTGGGGCTTCTCGGGCGTCATGGTGCGCGGTTCGGGTGCCGCCTGGGATCTGCGCCGCGCGCAGCCCTATGAGTGCTACTCCGACATGGAGTTCGACATCCCGATCGGCAAGAACGGCGACTGCTACGACCGCTACCTGATCCGGATGATCGAAATGCGCCAGTCGGCGCGGATCATGCGGCAATGCGTCGATCGCCTGCTCGGCGACGCCAAGGTCGGACCGGTTTCTTCGCTCGACGGCAAGATCGTGCCGCCAAAGCGCGGCGAGATGAAGCGCTCGATGGAGGCGCTGATCCACCACTTCAAGCTCTATACCGAGGGCTATCACGTGCCGGCCGGCGACGTTTATGCCGCGGTCGAGGCGCCGAAGGGCGAGTTCGGTGTCTATCTGGTCTCCGACGGCACCAACAAGCCCTATCGCTGCAAGATCCGTGCGCCGGGCTATGCGCATCTGCAGGCGATGGATTTCCTCTGTCGCGGACACCAGCTCGCCGATGTTTCGGCCGTGCTGGGCTCCCTCGATATCGTGTTCGGCGAGGTGGATCGCTGATGCGTCTGGCGCCGCTTGCCGTTCTCGGGTTTCTCGCGCTGAGCCCTGCCGCCGTCGCTCAGGAGGATGTCGCCAGCACGTCCTCCTCCGGGCTGCATGGCGGCTCCATGGCCGCGCTCCTGTCGAAGGGATACGAGATCAAGGCAGCCGTCGCCAACGGCACGCGCTACATCGTGTTCATGCAGAAAGACCAGTCCGCCTATGCCTGCGAATTCGTCACGCTGACGAAATCGCGGTGCGGTTCGATTAATTGATAAGGTGTCCACTAGAATGTCCGTTCGTCGACTAGCCGAAGACACTGTCCAGCCAGCGAGCTTTGCATTCAGCAAGGAGAACGCGGCCTGGGCCGAGGCAACGATCAACAAATATCCTAAGGGCCGCGAGCAATCGGCGATCATTCCGCTGCTGATGCGCGCCCAGGAACAGGACGGCTGGGTGACGAGGGCGGCCATCGAGTCGATCGCCGACATGCTGGGCATGGCCTATATCCGCGCCCTCGAAGTGGCGACCTTCTACACGCAGTTCCAGTTGAAGCCGGTCGGATCGCGCGCCCATGTGCAGGTCTGCGGCACGACGCCCTGCATGCTGCGCGGTGCGGAAGACCTGATCAAGGTGTGCAAGAAGAAGATCGCCGCCGAGCCCTTCACGCTGAACGGGAGCGGCACGCTCTCCTGGGAAGAGGTCGAATGTCAGGGCGCCTGCGTCAACGCGCCGATGGTGATGATCTTCAAGGACTCTTACGAGGACCTGACGCCTGAGCGGCTCGAGGAAATCATCGACGGCTTCGACGCAGGCAAGGGTGCCGAAATCGAGCCCGGCCCCCAGATCGACCGCATCTTTTCCGCACCGGCCGGCGGGCTGACGACATTGCAGCTCGTGGATGCGCCTCAAAAGACCAAGGCGCCGGCCCGCGCCAGCAAGGCCAAGGCTGAAGAGGCGGTAAGCGTGCCGCCGTCGAACGCCGCCAAACCGGAGACCGCCGCAGACGTCACCAATCCGGCGCTGAAGACCCCGGCGACCGCGAAGAAAGCGGCGGCGAAGAACGCCAAGGCCGAAGGCGAGACGGTCGACAAGTCCAAGCCGGCGAAGAAGCCGCGGTAAAGAGGTGACCCATGCTGAGAGATGAAGATCGCATCTTTACCAATATCTACGGCCTCAAGGATAGGTCGCTCAAGGGCGCGATGGCGCGCGGCCACTGGGACGGCACCAAGGAGTTGCTCGAGAAAGGTCGCGACTGGATTATCAACGAGGTGAAGGCCTCGGGCCTGCGCGGCCGCGGCGGCGCAGGCTTCCCGACCGGCCTCAAATGGTCCTTCATGCCGAAGGAAAGCGACGGCCGGCCGCATTACCTCGTCGTCAATGCCGACGAGTCGGAGCCCGGTACCTGCAAGGACCGCGACATCATGCGCCACGATCCGCATACGCTGATCGAGGGCTGCGTCGTGGCAAGCTTCGCTATGGGCGCGCACACCGCCTACATCTACGTGCGCGGCGAGTTCATCCGCGAACGCGAGGCGCTGCAGGCCGCGATCGACGAATGCTACGAATACGGCCTGCTCGGCAAGAACAACAAGCTCGGCTACGATATCGACGTCTTCGTCCATCACGGCGCCGGCGCCTATATCTGCGGCGAGGAAACGGCGCTGCTCGAGAGCCTCGAGGGCAAGAAGGGCCAGCCGCGCCTGAAGCCGCCGTTCCCGGCGAATATGGGCCTCTATGGCTGCCCGACGACCGTTAACAACGTCGAATCGATCGCAGTCACGCCGACCATCCTCCGGCGCGGCGCCGGCTGGTACACGAGTTTCGGCCGCCCGAACAACCATGGCACCAAGCTCTATTCGGTCTCCGGCCACGTCAACCGTCCCTGCACGGTCGAGGACGCCATGTCGATCCCGTTCCACGAGCTGGTCGACAAGCACTGCGGCGGCATCCGCGGCGGCTGGGACAATCTGCTCGCCGTCATCCCCGGCGGCTCGTCGGTTCCCTGCGTGCCCGGCGCGCAGATGAAGGACGCCATCATGGACTATGACGGCCTGCGCGAGCTTGGCTCAGGCCTCGGAACGGCGGCCGTCATCGTCATGGACAAGTCGACCGACATCATCAAGGCAATCTGGCGGCTTTCCGCCTTCTACAAGCACGAGAGCTGCGGCCAGTGCACGCCCTGCCGCGAAGGCACCGGCTGGATGATGCGCGTCATGGAGCGCATGGTGCAGGGCCGCGCCCAGAAGCGCGAGATCGACATGCTCTTCGACGTGACGAAGCAGGTCGAAGGCCACACGATCTGTGCGCTTGGCGACGCGGCCGCCTGGCCGATCCAGGGCCTGATCAAGCATTTCCGTCCGGAAATGGAAAAGCGGATCGACGAATATACGCGCAATGCAACGTCGCACGGCGCCGTATTGGAAGCAGCGGAGTAACGAGCGATGGCCGGGACGCGCAATGAAGGACAGGGCATGAAGGCGGCAGTCATTCCTTTTGTGCGGCCCTTGGGCGCCGGCTCGGCCGATCCGTTCGGCATGGCCGAATGGATGAAGACCATGCCGGCCGTTCCGCTGATGGCCAATCCCGTGGCTGCCGTAGCGGCGGCGACGGCGCTCGGCTTCGGCCTGTCGAGCCACTTCGCAGGCGTCATGTTCGGCGCCATGCAGGGGGCTGCAAGCGCTCTGCAGAAGAGCGCCGGCGTGGCCGAACCGGCGGAGATTGCCGAACCGGCACCGACCGTCGAAAAGCCCGAGCCTGTAACGCAGCGGGCTTCGCCGGCGCCGGCGGCCAGCGAGGACCGTCCGGCTCCGGTCGCCCGCGAGTCCAAGCCAGCTCCGGCTGCCCGCGAGGCTCGGCCCGCACCCGCTGCCGTCGCCAAGCCCAAGGCGCGCGCCGCCAGGAAGCCCGTCGCAGCGAAGCCGAAGGGCGGCGTCGCCGACGATCTCAAGCAAATTTCCGGGATCGGCCCGAAGCTCGAACAGGTGCTGAATGGCCACGGCCTTCGTCGGTTCGCCGACATCGCGGCTCTGAGCGAGGCGGATGTCGCGCGGCTCGATGCCGAGTTCGCGCTCGATGGCCGCATCCTGCGGGACGATTGGATCGGGCAGGCAAAGACGCTGATCGGCAAGAGATAACGTGACGGCCGCCCGGTCGTTACCATACCGGAAGAGCCGTGAAGGAATTGTCCGGCGCCGCAGAAGGCAGCCGGACGGAAGACAGGATTGAGTACGAAGATGGCAAAGCTGAAAGTCGACGGAAAAGAGATCGAGGTCCCGGATCATTTCACGCTGCTTCAGGCGTGCGAAGAGGCCGGCGCCGAGGTTCCGCGCTTCTGTTTCCATGAGCGGCTTTCGGTTGCCGGCAATTGCCGCATGTGTCTGATCGAGGTGAAGGGCGGGCCGCCGAAGCCGGCCGCCTCCTGCGCCATGGGCGTGCGCGATCTGCGCCCCGGCCCGAATGGTGAGGCGCCCGAAGTCTTCACGACGACGCCGATGGTCAAGAAGGCCCGCGAAGGCGTCATGGAATTCCTGCTGATCAACCATCCGCTCGACTGCCCGATCTGCGACCAGGGCGGCGAATGCGACCTGCAGGACCAGGCGATGGCCTTCGGCATCGACAGTTCGCGCTATCAGGAAAACAAGCGCGCCGTCGAAGACAAGTATATCGGTCCGCTCGTCAAGACGGTGATGAACCGCTGCATTCACTGCACGCGCTGCGTCCGCTTCACGACGGAAGTGGCGGGCATCGCCGAACTCGGGCTGATCGGCCGCGGCGAAGATGCCGAAATTACCACCTATCTCGAACAGGCGATGACTTCCGAACTGCAGGGCAACGTCGTCGATCTGTGCCCGGTCGGCGCGCTGACCTCGAAGCCCTTCGCCTTCACGGCGCGTCCGTGGGAGCTCAACAAGACCGAATCGATCGACGTCATGGATGCGGTCGGCTCGGCGATCCGCGTCGACACCCGCGGCCGCGAGGTGATGCGCATCATGCCGCGCGTCAACGAGGAGATCAACGAAGAGTGGATTTCCGACAAGAGCCGCTTCATCTGGGACGGGCTGAAGACGCAGCGTCTCGACCGGCCCTATGTGAGAAGGGACGGCCGTCTGCAGGCCGCGACCTGGCGCGAGGCCTTCCAGGCGATCAAGGCTGCCGTCGCCAAGACCTCGGGCGACAAGATCGGTGCGATTGCCGGCGACCTCGCCTCCGTCGAGGAGATGTACGCCCTGAAGGAGCTCATCACTTCGCTGGGCTCTGAGAGCGTCGACTGCCGCCAAGACGGCGCAGCCCTCGATCCGTCGCTCGGCCGCGCAAGCTACCTGTTCAATCCGACGATCCAGGGAATCGAGAGCGCCGACGCGCTGCTCGTCATCGGCTCCAACCCGCGCTTCGAGGCTTCGGTTCTCAATGCGCGAATCCGCAAGCGCTATCGCATGGGCAAGTTCCCGATCGCGGTCATCGGCGAGCGGGGTGAACTGCGTTACGACTATGAGTATCTCGGCGCCGGCACGGAGACGCTCGCTGAGCTCGTTTCCGGCAAGGGCAAGTTCTTCGAGACGCTCAAGAATGCCGAGCGGCCGCTGATCATCGTCGGCCAGGGTGCGCTTGCAGGGGAGGGCGGTTCTGCCGTTCTCGCCAATGCCGCAAAGCTTGCCGTCGCGGTCGGTGCGGCCGGCGGAGAATGGAACGGCCTTGCCGTCCTGCACACGGCGGCATCACGCGTCGGCGGTCTGGACCTCTGTTTCGTTCCCGGCAAGGGCGGCATTTCGGCAGCGCAGATGGCCGGCAGCGCAGAGGTGCTGTTCCTGCTCGGCGCCGACGAGATCGATCTTTCGGCGCGTAAGGGCTTCACGGTCTATATCGGCTCGCACGGCGACAATGGCGCGCATGCGGCGGATGTCATCCTTCCCGGCGCCGCCTATACGGAGAAGTCCGGCACCTGGGTCAACACCGAAGGCCGCGTCCAGGTCGGCAACCGCGCCGGCTTTGCACCGGGAGACGCGCGCGAGGACTGGGCGATCATCCGCGCCCTTTCCGACGTGCTCGGCCGCAGGCTGCCGTTTGATTCGCTTGGGGAATTGCGTGCCAAGCTCTACGCGGCTCATCCGCATTTCGCAGAGGTCGACAGCATCGCCGCAGGAAGCAGCGACGAAATTGCCGCACTTGCGCAAAAAGCCGGTGAGATGGGCAAATCCATGTTTGCGTCTCCGGTCAAAGACTTCTATTTGACGAACCCGATAGCGCGCGCATCCGCCGTCATGGCCGAATGCTCGGCCTTGGCGCGCAACAATTTCAAAGCTGCCGCGGAATGAGCGCGAGGGAATAGAGCATCATGGACGCTTTCATTTCGAGCTACGTCTGGCCCACGGCCATCATGATCGGCCAGTCGCTGCTGCTTCTGGTCGCGCTGCTGGTCTTCATCGCCTATATCCTGCTCGCCGACCGCAAGATCTGGGCCGCCGTGCAGCTTCGCCGCGGTCCTAACGTGGTGGGCCCCTGGGGACTTTTCCAGTCCTTTGCCGACCTTTTGAAATTCGTCTTCAAGGAGCCGGTCATTCCGGCCGGCGCCAACAAGACGATCTTCCTGCTCGCGCCGCTCGTCTCGGTGACGCTGGCGCTTGCCGCCTGGGCCGTCATTCCGCTCAATGCGGGCTGGGTGATCGCGAACATCAATGTCGGCATCCTCTTCGTCTTTGCCATATCTTCTCTCGAGGTTTATGGCATCATCATGGGCGGCTGGGCGTCGAACTCGAAATATCCCTTCCTGGGCGCGCTGCGCTCCGCCGCGCAGATGGTGTCCTATGAAGTCTCGATCGGCTTTGTCATTGTCACGGTGCTGCTCTGCGTCGGTTCGCTCAACCTGACGGACATCGTCAATGCGCAGTCGGACGGCCTTGGAACGATGATCGGCCTGCCGGCCTCCTTCCTCGACTGGCACTGGCTGTCGCTGTTCCCGATGTTCATCGTGTTCTTCATCTCGGCGCTCGCCGAGACGAACCGTCCGCCCTTCGACCTGCCCGAAGCCGAGTCCGAACTCGTCGCCGGCTTCATGGTCGAATACGGCTCCACCCCGTACATGATGTTCATGCTCGGCGAATACGCTGCGATCTGCCTGATGTGCGCGTTGACGACGATCCTGTTCCTCGGCGGTTGGCTGCCGCCGGTCGATATCTGGATCCTGAACTGGGTGCCGGGCATCATCTGGTTCGTGCTGAAGGCCTCGCTCGTGTTCTTCATGTTCGCGATGGTCAAGGCTTTCGTCCCGCGCTACCGCTACGACCAGCTGATGCGTCTCGGCTGGAAGGTCTTCCTGCCGCTGTCGCTGGCGATGGTCGTCATCGTCGCATTCGTTCTGAAGCTCATGGGATGGGCATGATGCCCGCCCGCGCTTCGCTGCATACCGCCGACCCCTCCCAGGCCGGCAAATTTGGAGGTAAATGATGGCCGGTCTTTCGCAAGCCGTCAGCTCGCTGTTCCTCAAGGAATTCGTCGGCGCATTCCTGCTGTCGATGCGGTATTTCTTCCGGCCGAAGGCGACCGTGAACTATCCCTTTGAAAAGGGCCCGGTCAGCCCGCGCTTCCGCGGCGAGCATGCGCTGCGCCGCTATCCGAACGGCGAAGAACGCTGCATCGCCTGCAAGCTCTGCGAGGCGATCTGTCCTGCCCAGGCCATCACCATCGAGGCCGGCCCGCGCCGCAACGACGGCACCCGCCGCACGGTGCGCTACGACATCGACATGGTGAAGTGCATCTATTGCGGCTTCTGCCAGGAAGCCTGTCCGGTCGATGCCATCGTCGAAGGGCCTAACTTCGAATTCGCCACTGAGACGCGCGAAGAGCTCTATTACGACAAGGAAAAGCTGCTCGCCAACGGCGACCGGTGGGAGCAGGAAATCGCGCGCAACATTGCAATGGACTCGCCCTACCGCTGAGGCCATTTGCGTAAACGCCGCATCGCGCCGCTCGCAAGGGGCACATGCGGAACGGTTTTGGCACTGGCCGGACAGACGTCCGGCTTTGCCTCATGGAGTGAGGGCGGTCGGCCTTCACGCCGAGCAAGACGAAAAAGGCACCGATCATGGGTCTGCAGGCTCTTTTTTTCTATCTCTTCGCCTTCATCGCGGTGGCATCGGCATTCATGGTCATCGCGGCCAAGAACCCGGTCTATTCGGTTCTGTTCCTGATCCTGACCTTCTTCAATGCGGCCGGCCTCTTCCTGCTGACGGGCGCCGAGTTCCTGGCGATGATCCTGCTGGTGGTCTATGTCGGCGCTGTCGCGGTTCTCTTCCTTTTCGTGGTCATGATGCTCGACATCGACTTCGCCGAACTGCGGGCGGGCGTGCTGGAATACGCGCCGGTCGGTGCGCTGATCGGGCTGATCCTCGCCGCCGAATTGATCATCGTCGTCGGCGGTTCGACCTTCTCGCCGGAGATCGCCAAGGGCATTTCCATGCCGATCCCGGCGGCTACCGAGCGGACCAACACGGCGGCACTCGGGGACGTGCTCTACACCCATTACATCTATTTCTTCCAGATCGCCGGGCTCGTGCTGCTCGTCGCCATGATCGGCGCCATCGTGCTCACCCTGCGTCATCGTGAAAACATCAAGCGCCAGAGCATTCCGCGCCAGGTTGCCCGCTCGCCCGAGACCGCCGTCGAGGTGGTCACGGTTAAGCCGGGGCAGGGCCTTTAATCGGGACGCGAGGTCGAGGGATCGGACATATGGAAATCGGAATCTCCCACTATCTCACCGTCAGCGCCATTCTGTTCACGCTCGGCGTCTTCGGCATCTTCCTCAACCGGAAGAACGTCATCATCATCCTGATGTCGGTCGAGCTCATCCTGCTCGCGGTCAACATCAACATGGTCGCCTTCTCGTGGGTTCTCAAGGACATTACGGGCCAGGTCTTCGCGCTGTTCATTCTGACCGTCGCGGCCGCCGAGGCGGCCATCGGGCTTGCAATTCTCGTCGTCTTCTATCGCAATCGCGGCTCGATCGCCGTCGAAGACGTCAACATGATGAAGGGCTGACAGGGCCATGGACACCATTATCAAGGCTATCGTCTTTCTGCCTCTGATCGGCTTTCTGATCGCCGGCCTGCTCGGTACGCAGATCGGCGCCAAGGCATCCGAATATGTGACCAGCGGCCTGATGCTGATTGCGCTGGCGCTCTCCTGGTTCGTCTTCTTCGACGTCGCACTCGGTCACGAGGAGATGATCAAGGTCTCGGTGCTGCGCTGGATTCAGTCGGGCAGCTTCGACGTCGAATGGGCCTTCCGTGTCGACACGCTGACCGCCGTCATGTTCGTGGTCGTCAACACGGTCTCGACGCTGGTGCATATCTATTCGATCGGCTACATGCACCACGATCCGCACCGCCCGCGCTTCTTCGGCTATCTGTCGCTCTTCACCTTCGCGATGCTGATGCTGATCACCTCGGACAACCTGCTGCAGATGTTCTTCGGCTGGGAAGGCGTGGGCCTGGCGTCGTACCTGCTGATCGGCTTCTGGTACAAGAAGCCCTCGGCCAATGCCGCAGCGATCAAGGCCTTCATCGTCAACCGCGTCGGCGACTTCGGCTTCTCGCTCGGCATCTTCTGCGTCTTCGTCCTCTTCGGCTCGATCAATCTCGAAACGGTCTTCGCCGCCGCCCAGAGCTACCTGCCGGCTGAAGGTGCAGAGGCAGGAGAAGCGGTGATCACGCTCTTCGGCATGCATCTCGACAAGGCCGATGCGCTGACGGCAACCTGCCTGCTGCTCTTCATGGGCGCCATGGGCAAATCGGCGCAATTCCTGCTGCACACCTGGCTGCCGGACGCCATGGAAGGCCCGACGCCAGTTTCGGCGCTGATCCATGCCGCCACCATGGTGACCGCCGGCGTTTTCCTCGTCGCCCGCATGTCGCCGCTCTTCGAGCTGTCGCCGGATGCCCTGACTGTCGTCACGCTCATCGGTGCGATCACCGCCTTCTTCGCTGCCACCGTCGGTCTCGTTCAGAACGACATCAAGCGCGTCATCGCCTACTCGACCTGTTCGCAGCTCGGCTACATGTTCGTTGCGCTCGGCGTCGGCGCCTATGGCGCCGCGATCTTCCACCTCTTCACGCACGCCTTCTTCAAGGCGCTGCTGTTCCTCGGCGCCGGTTCGGTGATCCACGCGGTCGATGGCGAGCAGGACATGCGCTACATGGGCGGCCTGCGCACCCATATCCCCGTCACCTACTGGATGATGTTCATCGGCACGATCGCGCTGACCGGCGTCGGTATTCCAGGAACGGTGATCGGCACCGCGGGCTTCTTCTCGAAGGATGCGATCATCGAATCCACCTTCGCGTCGCACAGCGTCGTTTCCGGTATCGCCTTTGCGCTTTTGGTGATCGCCGCGCTGTTTACCAGCTTCTATTCCTGGCGCCTGACCTTCATGACCTTCCACGGCACGCCGCGCGCCTCGCATGAAGTCATGCATCACGTCCACGAGTCGCCCCAGGTCATGCTGGTGCCGCTCTACATCCTCGCCCTCGGCGCGCTCGTCGCCGGCTTCCTGTTCCACGACTATTTCTTCGGCCACCACTACGCCGAATTCTGGCAGGGCGCGCTCTTCACGTCGGCCGAGAACGAAATCCTCGAGGAATATCACCATGTTCCGCTGTGGGTGAAATGGAGCCCGTTCGTCGCCATGGCGCTCGGCCTGTTTACCGCCTGGTACATGTATATCCGTTCGCCGGAGACGCCGAAGTACCTCGCCCGGCAGCATCGCGGTCTCTACCAGTTCCTGCTCAACAAGTGGTATTTCGACGAGCTCTACGATTTCCTTTTCGTTCGCACCGCCAAGCGTCTCGGTACCTTCCTCTGGAAGGAGGGTGACGGTCGCGTCATCGACGGCTTCGGGCCGAACGGGGTGGCGGCGCGGGTTCTCGACGTGACCGACCGCGTCGTCCGGCTGCAGACCGGATACCTCTACCACTACGCGTTTGTCATGCTGATCGGCATTGCGGCGCTCGTTACCTGGATGATGCTCGGGAGTTCCTTCTGATGACCGATTGGCCCGTACTTTCCGCGGTCACCTTCCTGCCGCTGGTCGGCGCCCTGCTTCTCCTGCTGATGCGGGAAGACAGCGCCGCCGGCCGCCGCAACATCCTGAACATCTCGCTCATGACCACGATCGTGGTTTTCGGCCTGTCGCTCTATGTCTGGTATCAGTTCGATCCTTCGAACCCCGGCTTCCAGATGGTCGAGAAACATGAGTGGCTGGGCACCGGCATTTCCTACCATCTCGGCATAGACGGCATTTCCGTGCTGTTCCTGCCGCTGACGGCATTCCTGATGCCGTTCTGCGTGCTGGCGAGCTGGGTCACGATCGAGAAGCGCCTGAAGGAATACATGATCGCGTTTCTGATCCTGGAAACGCTGATGCTCGGCGTCTTCGTCTCGCTCGATATCGTGCTCTTCTATGTCTTCTTCGAGGCGGGCCTCATCCCGATGTTCATCATCATCGGCGTCTGGGGCGGCAAGGACCGCGTTTATGCGAGCTACAAGTTCTTCCTGTATACGCTGCTCGGCTCGGTTCTGATGCTGCTCGCCATCATGGCGATGTACTGGCAGGCCGGCACCACCGACATCACCGAACTGCTCAAGTACAATTTCCCGCGCCAGATGCAGACCTGGCTGTGGCTTGCCTTCTTCGCGTCCTTCGCGGTGAAGATGCCGATGTGGCCGGTCCATACCTGGCTTCCCGACGCGCACGTCCAGGCGCCGACGGCAGGCTCGGTCATCCTGGCCGGCATTCTCCTGAAGCTCGGCGGCTACGGCTTCCTGCGCTTCTCGCTGCCGATGTTCCCGCTGGCGTCCGATTATTTCGCGCCGCTCGTCTATACGCTGTCGATCATCGCGATCATCTACACCTCGCTGGTGGCGATGATGCAGAGCGACATCAAGAAGCTGATCGCCTATTCCTCCGTTGCCCACATGGGCTACGTGACGATGGGGACCTTTGCGGCGAACGTTCAAGGGGTGCAGGGCGCGATCTTCCAGATGCTCTCGCACGGCATAGTCTCGGGGGCGCTCTTCCTTTGCGTCGGCGTTGTCTACGACCGGCTGCACACGCGCGAAATCTCGGCCTATGGCGGTCTCGTCAACAACATGCCGAAATATGCGGTGGCCTTCATGGTGTTCACCATGGCCAATGTCGGTCTTCCGGGCACCTCAGGCTTCGTCGGCGAGGTCCTGACGCTGGTCGGCGCCTTTCGCGCCAATACCTGGGTTGCGCTCTTTGCGACCAGCGGCGTCATCCTGTCGGCCGCCTATGCCCTCTGGCTCTATCGCCGGGTGATCTTCGGCGCGCTGGAGAAGGATAGCCTGAAGGCGATGCTCGACCTGTCGACGCGCGAGAAGGTCATCCTCTATCCGCTGGTGATCCTGACGATCTTCTTCGGTGTCTATCCGGCGCCGGTCTTCGATGCGACGGCGGCCTCCGTGGATCTGCTCGTCAACAACTACGCCGCAGCCCTGCAGGCAGCGCAAGACGTTGCGCTTTCGGTGCACTGACCACAGGACGTGATTGGACATGACTGCTGAAACCCTTTTTGCAAGCCTGCAACTCTCGGTTCCCGAGCTGATCCTGGCGGTCGGCGCGCTGGTGCTGCTGATGGTCGGCGTCTATTCGAGCGAGCGCGCGACCCCCGTCGTGACCAGTCTCTCCATCGCGGTGCTCGCCATTGCCGGGTTGTGGCTCGTTCTGAACACCGGCGACGGCGAGGCCTATGGCGGCGCCTTCCTTTCGGATCCCTTCGCGAAATTCATGAAGGTTCTGGCGCTGATCGGCTCGGTCACCGTCATGGTGATGACCATCGGTCAGGCGCGCGCCGCGCAGATCGACCGCTTCGAGTTTCCGGTGCTGCTGCTGCTCGCAACCCTCGGCATGTTGCTGATGATCTCGGCCAATGACCTGATCTCGCTCTATCTGTCGCTGGAGCTGCAGTCGCTGGCGCTCTACGTCGTGGCCGCGATCAATCGCGACAGCGTGCGGTCCACCGAAGCGGGCCTCAAATATTTCGTTCTCGGCGCCTTGTCCTCGGGCATGCTGCTCTACGGCATGTCGCTCGTCTATGGCTTCACCGGCCATACCGGTTTCGACGAGATTGCCGCGGCGCTTACCGCGGAAGGCCGCTCGCTCGGCCTGGTCTTCGGCCTGGTCTTCATCCTTGCCGGCCTTGCCTTCAAGATCTCCGCGGTTCCGTTCCATATGTGGACGCCGGACGTCTATGAAGGCGCACCGACGCCGGTGACGGCCTTCTTTGCCGCCGCGCCGAAGGTTGCGGCCATGGCGATGCTCGTCCGCATTGTCATCGAGGCCTTCGAGCCGGTCGTCGCCGACTGGCGGCAGATCGTCGTCTTCATCTCGATCGCTTCGATGCTGCTCGGCTCCTTTGCGGCGATCGGCCAGCGCAACATCAAGCGGCTGATGGCCTATTCCTCGATCGGCCACATGGGCTATGCGCTCGTCGGTCTTGCCGCCGGGTCCATGGCCGGCGTGCGCGGCGTCATCCTATACATGCTGATCTACATGGTGATGACGCTCGGCACCTTCGCCTGCATTCTCGCCATGCGCCGCCGGGATGGCGAGCATGTCGAAGGCATCGATGACCTCGCCGGCCTGTCGCAGACCAATCCGTTCATGGCGACGGTGCTGACGATCCTGATGTTCTCGCTTGCCGGGATCCCGCCGCTTGCCGGCTTCTTCGCGAAATATTTCGTGTTCGTTGCCGCGATCGAAGCCCAGCTCTATGGTCTGGCGATCATTGGCGTCCTCGCATCCGTCGTCGGCGCTTACTATTACCTGCGCGTCATCAAGGTCATGTGGTTCGACGAGGCCAAGGGCGAATTTGCCCGCACGTCGGGCGAACTGCGTTTGGTCTATGGCCTTTCCGGCCTTTTCGTGCTCGGCTATGTGCTGATCGGCGGCCCGCTCGGTAATGCCGCCGAGGCGGCGGCGCGGACATTCTTTTGACCGGCGGGCAGGGCAGCGGCCGGATTTCGCCCGATGAATTCCGGCACATAGCGCTTGCCGAAACTGTCTCGACGAACAGCGAATGCCTGGCGCGGGCGCGAGAGGGTGATCCGGGCAATCTCTGGATCACCGCGGCGCGCCAGACCGGCGGCCGCGGTCGACGCGGCCGCGAGTGGCTTTCCGAGCCCGGCAATCTTTACGCATCCTTGCTGCTCATCGATCCGGCGCCGGTTAAGCACCTGCATTCCCTGCCGCTCGCTGCAGCCGTTGCGGTGCATCGGGCCATTCGCAGGGTCATGCCTTCGGGTTCGCCGGAAGTGGCGATCAAGTGGCCGAACGACATCTTGATCGATGGCCGGAAGACCTGCGGGATCCTGCTCGAGGGCGAAGCGCTTCCGGAGGGCCGCCACGCTCTGGTGATCGGCTGCGGCGTCAACGTAGCGGTCATGCCGGAGACGGGGCTCTACCCGGTCACCTCGCTTCGGCGCGAGGGCGCCACGATCTCGGCCGAGGAACTATTCGCTCACCTGTTCGTGACAATGGCTGAGGCGCTTTCCATTTGGGATAGAGGCGCCGGCATTGCCGCGATCATCGATCAGTGGAAGGCCGCCGCGAAGGGCATTGGCGAGGCCATCACCGTTAACCTGCCGGACCGTTCGCTCGGCGGCCGCTTCGTCGGTATCGACGAAGACGGCCGGCTGCTGCTCGACACGGGCTCCGGTGCGCCGCTGGCAATCGCCGCCGGCGACGTGTTTCTCGGATAAACAAGAATAGAGGCGCAGCGCAAAATGGCGCAGGAAGAAGAATTGGTGTTCTTGCCGCTCGGCGGCGTTGGCGAGATCGGTATGAATCTCGGCCTTTACGGCTATGGCAGCCCCGGCAGCCGCCAATGGATCATGGTCGATTGTGGCGTGACCTTTCCCGGTCCGGAACTGCCCGGCGTGGAACTCGTCCTGCCCGACATTTCCTTCCTCGCCGAGGAGCGCCGCAATCTCAAGGCGATCATCATTACCCACGCCCACGAGGACCACTACGGCGCCCTGAACGATCTCTGGCCGGGGCTGAACGTCCCGGTCTATGCCTCGCCGTTCACGGCCGGCATGCTCGAGGCGAAGCGCGACTTCGAAAAGAGCCGCGGCGAAATACCGGTGACCGTCTTTAAGGCGGGCGACCGCATCAATGTTGGCCCCTTCAGCATCGAGGCCGTCGGCGTCAACCATTCCATTCCCGAGCCGATGTCGCTGGTCATCCGCACGCCGCTCGGCGCCGTCGTGCATACGGGCGACTGGAAGATCGACCTGGAGCCATCGCTCGGCCCGATCACCAACGAAGCGCGTTTTCGTCAGATCGGCGAAGAGGGCGTGTTGGCGCTCGTCTGCGACTCGACCAATGCGCTGCGCGACGGCGTTTCGCCGTCCGAGCGCGAGGTATCGGAGAGCCTGGCGAAGATCATCGCCAATGCCGAGGGTCGCGTCGGCATCACCACCTTTTCGTCGAATGTCGGCCGCATCCGCTCGGTCGCCGAAGCCGCGGAGGCCGCAGGCCGCGAAGTGCTCCTGCTCGGCAGTTCGATGAAGCGCGTCGTCGACGTCGCAAAGGACCTCGGCATCATGGAGGGGCTGAAGCCGTTCCTGGCCGAGGACGAGTTCGGCTATATCCCGCGCGACAAGGTGGTCGTCATTCTCACCGGGAGCCAGGGCGAGCCGCGCGCTGCACTTGCCAAGATCTCTCGGGACGAAATGCGCAATGTGGCGTTTTCGGCCGGCGACACGATCGTCTTTTCGTCGCGCACCATCCCCGGCAACGAAAAGGCGATCAACGACATCAAGAACGGCCTGATCGAGCAGGGCATCCACATCATCACCGACAGCGAGGCGCTGGTGCATGTGTCCGGCCATCCGCGCCGTAACGAACTGCAGCAGATGTATCAATGGGTGAAGCCCCAGATCGTCGTGCCGGTGCATGGCGAGGCGGCGCATCTGACGGCGCATGCCGAGCTTGCGCTCAACTCGGGCATCGCCAGCGTCCCGCGGCTGCGCAACGGCGAAATGCTGCGCCTGGCGCCCGGTCCCGCCGAGGTCATCGATGAGGCACCGCACGGCCGCATCTACAAGGACGGCACACTGATCGGCGATTTCGACGAAATGGGCATTGGGGAACGGCGCAAGCTCTCCTTTGCCGGCCACGTCTCGGTCAACGTCGTGCTCGACAACCGTTACGACTTCCTCGGCGACCCGGACGTCGTGCCGATCGGGCTTCCGCAGTTCGACGACGAGGGCGACGACATGGACGACGTGCTCTATGACGCCGTGCTCGGGGCGGTGGAAAGCATCCCGCGCGCCAAGCGCAAGGATCTGGCGATGCTGCAGGAAGCGGTCCGGCGGGCGGTGCGCAGCACGGCCAACCAGATCTGGGGCAAGAAGCCGATCGTCACGGTCTTTGTCACCAAAGTCTGATTGGCCCGACCGGCGGGCCGGTGTAAACCGGTCGGAGCCCGCACGGCGCTGAAGGGGAGGAGGTTCGATGCTCGGCAGAGTGAATCACGTGGCGATCGCCGTACCGGACCTCGCGTCCGCGGCCGAAAACTATCGTGCCACCCTCGGAGCAACGGTCACCGAGCCGCAGGCTTTGCCGGAACATGGCGTGACGGTCGTTTTCGTCACGCTTCCCAACACCAAGGTCGAACTGCTGGAGCCGCTCGGCGATCAGTCGCCGATTGCCGCCTTTCTCGAAAAAAATCCGGCCGGTGGCATGCACCACATCTGCTACGAGGTGGAGGACATTCTTGCGGCGCGCGACCGGCTGCGGCAGGCGGGGGCACGTGTGCTGGGCGACGGCAATCCGAAGATCGGCGCCCACGGCAAGCCGGTCCTTTTCCTGCATCCGAAGGATTTCCACGGCACGTTGATCGAACTCGAAGAGGTGTGACACTCGGGCGCGGCGGAGCGGTTTGCGCGATCCACAGCAAAGGCCCTATAAGGCGTTGCCTCGCAGAAATCGCTTCGACAGCCGCTTGCGATCGGCGCAATCAAGACGGTATGGCAGCAAGGCTGCTGCCAATGGGCGTTGCCCATCTGCATGTCTCCTTACATCGACCTCGATTTAAGGAAAAGACATGCAGCGATTCAAGTGCTACAGCGACCTTTGCGCGTCCGATGAGACGCCCGGCGCTGTAAGCCTTCCATCAGGGAACCTGGATGTCCGCCTTTTCGATCTTTGCCGTCTATTTCATCATCTGGTGGCTGACGCTTTTTACCGTGCTGCCGTTCGGGGTGAGGACCCAGGCCGAGGAGAATGAGGTCGTGCCCGGCAGCGTCGAGAGCGCTCCGGCCCGCTTTCGTGGCCTGCGGGTGGTGCTGATCACGACGGTAATCGCCGGCTTGATCCATCTGGGCTGGTATGTGCTTTCCGTGAAGCTCGGATACGACCTCGATGCGATATTCGGCTTCATAGGTCCGAGAGGCTGAGGCGAGGGCGCTCGATCGGCCGCACGCAAGAAACGTGCCGCACTTTCATGGAGACGTTGCAGCAGCCGTTACGCACTTCGAGCTCAGGCGCAGCCCTTGACAGTCGTCAAATCGACATATTTGCCCGCTGCTTCGTTTTCATTGGCGGGTAAATAGCAAAAAAAAAACAAGGCCAAAGCCTTGTTTTCAAGTTTCGCGTGATCTTTGAACCGTTGCCGGCGGCAGCGAACGAGCGCGCCTAAGATCTTATCCTCCCAAGACTTGACCGCGAAATTCGGCAAGAATTTGGTCTTCTTGCCTGTTTTGTGAGCCGAAACTAGCTCAAACATTGGGCTATGTCACCAGCTTTTTTTGCATTTTTGCTACAGTTTGGCAAAAAAATCCGATTGACAGAAATGGGCCTTGTCCTGTTACTACCGTGCTCTTTTGACGCAGGTCTGAGAGAGCGTTTCCGCCGCAGCGTCATTTTCGGTGTGGCTTTCTTCCCGATCTAGCAGGGTTTTCTTCCGCGCGCGAAGCGGCTATGAACGCTGAACTCGGAAGTTCCCGTGGCCGCGCCGATGGGAAATCAAGAGCCCGATTTCAAACGGCAATCGCCACCTCCGCCTGTTGGAGGGCGAGGGCGGCTGCCGCAGCACAACGTCATTTCGCCCGAATCCGCCGATAGTGCGAGAGCCACCAGTTCCGGAACCCGTCATGCGCCTGTCCCGCTATTTCATGCCCATTCTGAAGGAAAACCCGAAGGAAGCGGAGATCGTTTCCCATCGCCTGATGCTGAGGACCGGCATGATCCGCCAGCAGTCGGCCGGCATCTATAGCTGGCTGCCGCTCGGCAAGCGCGTGCTCGACAAGGTCAATGCGATTATTCGCGAGGAACAGAACCGGTCCGGCGCGGTCGAGCTCCTGATGCCGACTTTGCAATCGGCGGAGCTCTGGCAGGAGAGCGGCCGCTACGATGCCTACGGCAAGGAGATGCTGCGCATCAAGGACCGGCAGGATCGGCCGATGCTCTACGGGCCGACGAACGAGGAGATGATTACCGACATCTTCCGCTCCTATGTGAAGTCCTATCGGAACCTGCCTCTCAATCTCTACCACATCCAGTTGAAGTTCCGCGACGAGATCCGTCCGCGCTTCGGCACCATGCGCTCGCGCGAGTTCCTGATGAAGGATGCTTACTCCTTCGACCTCGATCGAGAGGGCGCGGAGCATGCCTATAACAAGATGTTCGCCGCCTATCTGCGGACCTTCGACCGCATGGGCCTGCGCGCCATTCCGATGCGCGCGGACACCGGCCCGATCGGCGGCAACCTTAGCCATGAATTCATCATTCTTGCCGATACAGGCGAGTCCGAGGTGTTCTGCCACAAGGATTTCCTCGGCTTCGACATTCCGGGCAAGGAGACGAATTTCGATGACGTCGGCGGGCTGAAGGCGATCTTCGACAAGTGGACTTCGCGTTATGCCGCCACCTCGGAAATGCACGACGAGGCCGCCTTCAACGCTATTTCCGAGGGCGACCGGCTGTCGGCGCGCGGCATCGAGGTCGGTCACATCTTCTATTTCGGCACGAAATATTCGGAGGCGATGGGTGCCAAGGTGCTTGGACCCGACGGCAAGGAGCACACCGTGCACATGGGCTCCTATGGCATCGGCCCGACACGCCTGGTGCCGGCGATCATCGAAGCCTCGCATGACGAGAACGGCATCATCTGGCCGAAATCGGTGGCTCCGTTCGACGCGGTCGTCATCAACATGAAAGCGGGCGACGCCGCTTGCGATGCGGCCTGCGGCACGCTCTACTCCGACCTCGGCAAGGCGGGATTCGACGTCCTTCTGGACGACACGGACGACCGCGCCGGCGCTAAGTTCGCGACCGCCGATCTTATCGGCGTTCCCGTGCAGATCATCGTCGGGCCGCGCTCGGTCGCCAATGGCGAGGTCGAGGTGAAGGACCGCAAGACCGGCGCGCGCGAGACGATGACGGTGGAAGCCGCAATCAACAAGCTGGTTGCGAACAGATAGAGGCAAGGACGACGATGACCGCGGCGACGGAAGAGCAAGTGCAGGTTGCCGCGCCATCCGGCATAAGGTCCAGTCGTCCCTTCTCCGCCTTCGAGCGCATGGTCGCCTGGCGCTATCTGCGCTCGCGCCGCAAGGAAGCCTTCATTTCCGTCATAGCCGGCTTTTCCTTCATCGGCATCATGCTCGGCGTGGCGACGCTGATCATCGTCATGGCAGTGATGAACGGTTTCCGCACCGAGCTGATATCGCGCATTCTCGGAATGAACGGCCATGTGATCGTCCAGCCGCTCGACGGGCCGCTCACCAACTATGCCGAGCTCGCCACCAAATTCTCGGCCGTTCCAGGGGTGACGATGGCGATCCCCCTGGTCGAGGGGCAGGTGCTCGCGCAGGGCGTTGGCGACGCCTCGACTGGCGCCCTGGTTCGCGGCATCCGGGCGGAAGACCTCGCGAAGCTCAAATCGATCTCGGAGCACATCCAATCCGGCGACCTCGTCGGCTTTGCCTCGGGTGCCGGCGTTGCCATCGGCTCGCGCATGGCCGAACAGTTGGGAATTCGCGTCGGCGGAACGATTACGCTCACCTCGCCGAACGGCGACGTCACGCCCCTCGGCATGAATCCCCGCGTCAAGGCCTATACCGTTTCGGCGATCTTCGAGATGGGCATGTCGGAATATGACGCGACGATCGTCTTCATGCCGCTAGAGGAAGCGCAGCTCTATTTCAATGCCGAGGGCCTCGTCCAGTCGATTGAGCTTTTCGTCGAGCAGCCGGACGCCGTCGACGCCTTGCGCAAGCCGATCGAGGACGCCGCCGGACGGCAGGTCTACCTGACGGACTGGCGGGACCGCAACAGAACCTTCTTCTCGGCGCTCGAGGTCGAGCGCAACGTGATGTTCATGATCCTGACGCTGATCGTGCTCGTCGCCGCGCTCAATATCGTTTCCGGCCTGATCATGCTGGTGAAGGACAAGGGCAGCGACATCGCCATTCTGCGCACGATGGGTGCGACCTCCGGCTCGGTGATGCGCATCTTCTTCATGACGGGGGCGGCGATCGGCGTTACAGGAACGATCGCCGGCGTCATTCTCGGCGTGGTCGTCTGCCTCAACATCGAGTCGATCCGCCAGTTCTTCTCCTGGGTCTCCGGCACGACGCTCTTCGATCCGGAGCTCTACTTCCTCAGCCAGCTGCCGGCCGACATGAATGCCGACGAGACCATCTCCGTCGTCATCATGGCGCTGGCGCTCTCCTTCCTGGCGACGATCTTCCCGGCCTGGCGCGCCTCGCGCCTCGATCCGGTGCAGGCCCTGCGGTACGAATAAGGACAAGAACGTAGATGAATGCGCGCGTGGCACTGCAGCTCTCCGGCGTCGAGCGGCACTATGGCGAGGGGGATACCTACCTGCCGATCCTCAAGGGTGCCGACCTGACGCTGCGGAGCGGCGAGACGATTGCGCTCGTCGCGCCCTCGGGCACCGGGAAGTCGACCCTGCTTCACCTCGCCGGGCTGCTCGAACATCCGGACGAAGGAGACGTGATCGTCAACGGCATCCCATGCAACGGCCTCAGCGACGACCGGCGCACGGCGATCCGCCGCAACGAGATCGGCTTTGTCTATCAGTTTCACCACTTGCTGCCGGAATTCTCAGCGCTCGAGAACATCATGATGCCGCAACTGATCGCCGGCTTGTCCAAGGCGGAGGCGGCCGAGAGGGCGAGGGCACTGCTGGACTACATGCGGATCGGACACCGGGCTGCACACCGGCCGGCCGAACTTTCCGGCGGCGAGCAGCAACGTGTGGCGATCGCCCGGGCGGTCGCCAACGCGCCGCTCATCCTGCTGGCCGACGAGCCGACCGGCAACCTCGACCCCGAGACGGCTGGCTATGTCTTCGAGGCGATGGAAGCCCTTGCGCGTCAGTCAGGCCTAGCGGCGCTGATCGCCACCCACAATCACGAACTTGCTGCTCTTATGGATCGTTGCGTGACGATCGAGGACGGCAAGGTCGTCGAACTTCGATAGGCCGGAAGGAAGCTCACGGCACGATCAGTCCGCCGCGATAATCGAGCTCATAGGCCTCTTCGCCATCGACGAATATGGTCTCGCGTCCGGAAAAGTGGTCGGTCCCGCCGCGGCTGCTGTCGATATAGCAACCATAGGCGTGCTGATATTCCATGCCGCCGAGGAAGTGGCGCTTCTCGTGATACATCGTCTGCAGCGCCGCCTTGATGACGGCGCCGCCCCGTCGCGCATCGATCAGTTCCGGTCGGACGATCCGGCCGAAATAATTCATCGCCCAGCACGGCTTGCCGTCGTGCCAGACCGCTTCCTGACCGGCGAAGTCGCTGCCGCCGAAATAGCTGTCGAGATAACGCCAGGCCCCGCGCTGATGGCCAATATCGTGGGAGCCTGTCCGGCACGCCGGCAGCCTGGCGCCATCACTGACATAGGTTTTAGCCTTAGCTTCGACGATGAAGTCTGTGAGTTCGTCGATGTTGATCATGGGCGTTCCCCTGGTATTGGATTGAGGATGCCTCAAGAGGATGCGCGTGTAAAGAACAAATAGTGAACAAACGTCTCCGCACCGCAGCCTTTTTGGCGGCAGATCGCCCCAAGGCCTTGCGTTTGGATGCCACCCTATTCGTCGATTCGGTCGGCCTGGCGTTTTGCCAGTCGCGTGGAAAGCTGATCGCCTTGGTTGCATTAACCATAGCCGGTGAATAACGGGCGTTTCATGCGTGCTTGCTTGACCATTGAACAAAAATAGAACAAAAAAAGAACAATAGCCGAAAGGAGCCATGTTATGACTGATTTCGTCCGTGATCTCGCTGCCTTCGCCTCGATGACCCTTTTCATCGCCAGCATCTCGGTGATCGCACTCGGCATGTGACCGCTCCACCCTTTCCCACGGTCCTCCGCTCTGCGGCCCTGGCAAAAACATCCCCGACAGGGCCGGAAGACTGGACAGTCGCGGCGGGAAACAGGATATCCTCGCACCGAACAGGAATCGGAGTGCGGCAATGGCAGGCGAGGATAGCATTGGGCAGAGCATGGCGGACGCGAATCCGCAATTCGTTCACCTGCGCGTGCACTCGGCATATTCGCTGCTCGAAGGCGCGCTGCCGCTGAAGAAGATCATCGCCAAGGCGGTGGCCGACGATCAGCCGGCCATCGGCATCGCCGACACGAACAACCTTTTCGCGGCGCTGGAATTTTCCCAGAAGGCGGCGGACGAGGGATTGCAACCGATCATCGGCTGCCAGCTCTCCATCGACATGGAGGACGAGGCGGAGGGGGAGCGGCGCGGTCACGCGCAGCAGCTCGCCAAGCTGCCTTCGATCGTCCTGATTGCCGCGACCGACGCAGGCTATGTCCGTCTCGTCGACCTGGTCAGCCGCGCCTATCTCGAAGGCGAAGGTCATCAGGCGGCGCGGGTGACGCGCTCCTGGCTCGCGGCGGGCGGCACCGATGGTCTGATCGCGCTGACGGGCGCCGGCAGCGGCCCTGTCGATCTGGCGCTGAAGGCCGGTTCGGCCGCTCTTGCCGAGGGGCGCCTCAAGGCGCTGGTCGAGCTGTTCGGCAATCGCCTCTATATCGAACTGCAACGGCACGGCAGCTATGATCGACGTCATGAGAGCCGGCTGGTCGAGCTCGCCTATCGCTACGACATTCCGCTCGTGGCGACGAACGAGGCCTTTTTCCCGTCGCCGGCCGACTATGATGCGCATGACGCGTTGATGGCCGTTGCCCACAATGCCGTCGTCTCTGACGACCGCCGCTTCCGGCTGACGTCGGATCACTATCTCAAGAGCCGCAAGGAGATGGCAGCGCTTTTCGCCGATCTTCCGGAAGCGCTGGAAAACACCGTGGAGATCGCGCGGCGCTGCTCCTTCATGCTGAAGACCCGCGGGCCGATCCTGCCGCGCTTCACCGGTGCCTCGGACGATCCCGTCGAGGCCGAGCGCGCCGAGTCCGCCGAGCTTCGCCGCCAGGCGGAGGAGGGGCTGGAGAAGCGGCTCGCCAAGCTCGGCATGGCGCCGGGCTACAAGGAAGAAGACTATCGCGAGCGCCTGGCCTTCGAACTCGGCGTCATCGAGCGCATGAAGTTTCCGGGTTATTTCCTGATCGTTGCCGACTTCATCAAATGGGCGAAGCAGCACGACATCCCCGTCGGTCCGGGCCGCGGCTCGGGCGCCGGCTCGCTGGTCGCCTATGCGCTGACGATCACCGACGTCGATCCGATGCGCTTCTCGCTCCTCTTCGAGCGCTTCCTCAATCCCGAGCGCGTCTCGATGCCGGACTTCGACATCGACTTCTGCCAGGACCGCCGCGAAGAGGTGATCCGCTACGTGCAGCAGAAATACGGCCGCGAGCAGGTGGCGCAGATCATCACCTTCGGATCGCTGCAGGCGCGTGCGGCGCTGCGCGACGTCGGCCGCGTGCTCGAAATGCCCTACGGCCAGGTCGACAAGATCTGCAAGCTGGTGCCGAACAATCCGGCAAACCCGACGCCGCTGTCGAAGGCGATCGAGGAGGAGCCGCGCCTTAAGGAGGAGGCGGAAAAGGAACCGGTCGTCGGCCGGCTGCTCGATATCGCGCAGAAGATCGAGGGTCTCTACCGCCACGCCTCGACCCATGCGGCGGGCATCGTCATCGGCGACCGTCCGCTGTCGCAACTGGTGCCGATGTACCGCGATCCGCGCTCCGACATGCCGGTCACCCAGTTCAACATGAAATGGGTCGAGCAGGCAGGCCTCGTCAAATTCGACTTCCTCGGACTGAAGACCCTAACCGTGCTGAAGACGGCGGTCGACTTCGTCGCCAAGCGCGGCATTCAGGTCGATCTGGCGAGCATTCCGCTCGACGATCCCAAGACCTACGAGATTCTGTCCCGCGGCGAGACGGTCGGGGTGTTCCAGGTGGAAAGTGCCGGCATGCGCAAAGCGCTGATCGGCATGCGGCCGGACTGCATCGAGGACATCATCGCGCTGGTGGCGCTCTACCGTCCCGGTCCGATGGAAAACATCCCGGTCTACAACGCCCGCAAGCATGGCGAGGAAGAGATCGAATCGATTCATCCGAAAATCGATTACCTGCTCAAGGAAACGCAAGGCGTTATCGTCTACCAGGAGCAGGTGATGCAGATCGCCCAGGTGCTGTCGGGCTATTCACTCGGCGAGGCCGATCTCTTGCGCCGCGCCATGGGCAAGAAAATCAAGGAGGAGATGGACAAGCAGCGCGCCCGCTTCGTCGAGGGCGCGGTCGGCAATGGCGTGTCGAAGCCGCAGGCGGACCTGATCTTCGATCTGCTCGCCAAATTCGCCAATTACGGCTTCAACAAGTCGCATGCGGCCGCCTACGCCATCGTCTCCTACCAGACCGCCTATATGAAGGCGCATTATCCGGTCGAGTTCCTCGCGGCGTCGATGACGCTCGACATGTCGAACACTGAGAAGATCAACGACTTCCGCCAGGACGCGATGCGCCTCGGAATTCAGGTTATCGCCCCCTCGGTGCAGAGCTCGTTCCGTCCTTTCGAGACCGGCGACAACCGGATCTATTACTCGCTGGCTGCCATCAAGGGCGTCGGTGAATCCGCCGTCGACCACATCGTTGCCGTTCGCGGCGACCGTCCCTTCGCGAGCCTCGAGGATTTCTGCCTCCGGATCGACCCGAAACTTCTGAACCGGCGCGTCTTTGAAAGCCTGATCGCCGCCGGTGCTTTCGACTGCTTCGGTTACGACCGGGCCGAGCTCATCGGCGGCCTCGACCGGATTCTCGGCTTTGCGCAGCGCGCCCAGGAAAACAAGCTCAGCGGCCAGAGCGACATGTTCGGCGCGGGCGCTGCGACGGGTCCCGAAAAGATCGCTCTGCCGGCCTACACGCCCTGGCTTGCCTCGGAGAAGCTGCACCGCGAGTTCCAGGTGCTCGGCTTCTACCTTTCCGCCCATCCGCTCGATACCTACAACAATCTCCTGGCGAAGATGCGGGTGCAGACATTCGCGGATTTTTCCGCCGCCGTGAAGAAAGGGGCGACCGCGGGCCGCCTTGCCGGCACCGTGACGTCGAAGCAGGAGCGCAAGACGCGTACCGGCAACAAGATGGGCATCGTCGCCTTCTCCGATGCGTCGGGCCAGTTCGAGGCGGTGCTGTTTTCCGAAATGCTGCACCAGTATCGGGACCTGCTGGAACCCGGCAAGTCGCTGGTGATGACGGTAGACGCGGAGGAGCGGCCGGAAGGCGTCGGCCTTCGCATCCGGACGCTGCGGTCGCTCGAAGAGGAATCGCTGCAAATGCAGAAGGCGCTGCGCGTCTATGTGCGGGACTCCGGCCCCTTACGCTCCATCGCCTCGCACCTCAACGCCAAGGGCGACGGCCTCGTCTCCTTCATCGTCATCAAGGACAACGGTCAGCGGGAGATCGAGGTCGAGCTCAGCGAGAGATACCGGATCTCGCCGGAAATCGCTGCGGCCCTTCGCTCCGCGCCGGGTGTCGTGGACGTCGAGCTGGTATAGGCACCGGCCGCAAGCGTCAGCGACCGCTTACGGAGCGCGAGTAATGGTGATGAAATCGGTCCCTTCGCCGGTCTCCAGCCCGGTGTCCGTGTCGGAAACCGACAGCGACGATCCGTCGGCAAGGAGGCTTGCTATGCGCCGGCGCACGTCCACGGACATTGTGAGGCGGCTCAGGCTCCGCTGAAGGCCGTTGTATTCCATGCGGTCGGCGTCCACCGTGATGCCCAGCCGTTGTTTCGCGGCCTTTGAGAGCGCGTTGTCGAGCGACATGCCGAACCACTTGCCCTCGCCGGTTGCTGCGTCTGTATCCTGGTACTGCAGAAAATGCGTGCCGAGCGCCAGTTCGGGTCTCTCTATCCTTACGTCCGCCTCGAAGAGCGGTTCAAACGCGCGGCGTACGCGCAGAATACCGTTCGCCGGCATGTCCCTGCCGGCCTTGCGATAGACCGCCCCGATCAGTTCCGGGGTCGCTTTTCCGTCCACCGGCAGCCCCTCTGCCGTCTGGAACGAGCGGATCGCCGCAAGCGTCATGGGGCCGCTGCGGCCATCCGGCTCACCCGCGTCGTAGCCGAGCATCGTCAGCAGCACCTGCAGATCGCGCATCGTCTCCCGGTCGCCACGCCGGGTGATCAGAATGCGAATTGGCGGCTGATCGTGCTCCAGCACCGGCAAGGGGTTGCTTTCCGTCATGGCGACTTCGACGGAACTCCCGTCGAAATGGCTGATGGCGGGCCGCAGCGGCACGTCCGACATCGGCCGCTGCGGCGGGCGCGCCTCTCTCGGCTGGAACAGCATCACGCTCGAAATTTCGGCGGGCGTCACCTGGCGATCGGAGATCACCACGTGCATGCCGCGTTCTGTCATCTTGAACAAGCCGACGGCGAATTTGCTCGGCAGGCGCACGCAGCCATGCGAGGCGGGATAGTCCGGCACATGGTTCGACCCATGCAAGGCGATACCGGACCAGGTGAGCCGCTGCATGAACGGCATCGGTGCATTCGAATAGATGTTGGACCTGTGATGGCGGCGCTTTTCGAGAATCGAAAAGATGCCCGTCGGCGTCGTGTGGCCGCGCTTGCCCGTCGAAACATTGGACGTCGCGACGACGGTGTCGCCGTCATAGACGACGAGCGACTGCTGCTGCCTCGAGACGACGATCTGCAGCGGCGGCTTGGTGCCGGCCACAAGCGCCGACGGCGCCGACACGATGAGAACGGCCAGTCCCATTCCGAGAGTGATACGCAATACAAACCCTCATCCGACCTGAAGCGCAATACCGATGCAGCGCTTCCATGCGGCCCTTTTCATGCACGCCTCGGTCGAGCGGGCGCGCCGAAATCTGTCGAGCAAGGATACGGATCAAGATTTAACGAATTGAAACACAGGAAGCCGCGCCGTCGCCGAGGGGCAAAGGGTTTACGCGCTATTGGTCGCGTCGGCGTTGGCCGAACGTATAGCCCGTTTCGACGCTGGCCTTGCCGAACTTGTCGCGCAGCTTGTTGATCGCCTCCTCGGCCGCAGCGCGTCTGGTCGCCAGAGGATCGACGAGATCCGGCGGATCGGCGAGATCGGGATGGGTGAGGTCGCTGACGCCGATGCCGATCAGTCGGTATTTCGTACCGTCGACCTCTCTTTCGAGCAGCTGGAGGCCGACCCGAAAGATGCGGTCGGCCAGCCGGGTCGGACTTTCGAGCCGCCGGTTGCGGGTGCGGAGCTTGAAATCCGCGGTCTTGAGTTTCAGGACAACCGTTTGGCCGGCAAGCTCCGACTTGCGCAGCCGCAGCGCCACCTGCTCGCTCAGCCGCCTGAGATGCGAAACGAGCTCGTCCGGGCGCGACAGGTCGTCGTTGAATGTCGTCTCCGAGGAGACGCTCTTCGCCTCGCCGTCGATCTCGACGGTGCGCTCGTCCTGACCGCGCGACAGGCGGTATAGCCTTTGGCCCATCGAGCCATAGCGGCGCATCAGGTCCGCTTCGTCCATCGTCTGCAACTGGCCGATGGTGCGGATTCCGTCACGCTCCAGCGTCGCGGCAAAGGCCTTGCCGACGCCCCAGATCAGCGTGACCGGGCCCTCCTTGAGGAAATCGACCGCCTCAGCCTGGCCGATGACGGAGAATCCGCGCGGCTTCTGCAGATCGGAGGCGACCTTTGCGAGGAACTTGCAGTAGGAAAGCCCGACCGAGACGGTGATGCCGACTTCCTCTTCGACGCGTTTCGCGAAGCGCGCCAGCGTGCGGGCAGGGGGATGGTGATGCAGCCGCTCGGTGCCGTTCAGGTCCAGGAACGCCTCGTCGATCGAGAGCGGCTGCACGAGCGGTGTCAGCTCGAGCATCATTGCCCTGACTTCGCGCCCGACCTGCGAGTACTTTTCCATGTTGGGCTTGATGACCACGGCTTGCGGACAGGCTTCGAGCGCCTTGAACATCGGCATAGCCGAGCGGACGCCGTGAATGCGGGCGATGTAGCAGGCTGTCGAGACGACTCCGCGCTTGCCGCCGCCGATGATCACCGGCTTGTCGGCAAGCTCCGGATTGTCGCGCTTCTCGATCGAGGCATAGAAGGCGTCGCAGTCGATATGCGCCAAGGTCAACCGATAGAGTTCGGCATGGCTGAGAAGCCGCGGGCTGCCGCAGGCCAGACACCGTCGCACCGGCGCAGCCAGTTCCTTGAGGCAGTCTCGGCAGAAGCCGGAAAACGGTGCAGCGCTGGTCATGGAGGAACAAATGTTGAACGCGGTGACTTTACGCTCTACGCTAGTGAGTCTCAAGGCGGCGATCGGAGGCCATGGTGGATATCGCCCTGCAATTTGCGCCGGTGACACGGGATCTCTGGCCAGATTTCGAGACGCTCTTCGGGCCGAAGGGGGCCTATTGCGGCTGCTGGTGCGTTGCCCTGCGCCTGCCCTACAAGATCCGCGGCACCATGTCGGCCGATGACCGCAAGGCGTATATCCGCGAGCGCATCGAAGCCGGCCCGCCGCCGGGCATCCTCGGCTATTGCGAGGGAAGGCCGGTCGCCTGGATCCAGGTCGGCCCTCGTCAGGATGTGCCGCAATTCAATTCGCCGCGAACGTGTTCGCGGCCGTTGGAAGAACGCGAGGCCGAGGACGCAAGCGTCTGGGCGGTGAGCTGCTTCTTCCTTGCCTCGCCGCTGCGCGGCAAGGGACTTAGCCACCATATGCTCTCTGCGGCGATTGACCATGCGCGGGCGAGCGACGCGCACTACCTCGATGCCTGTCCGATCGATCACACGAAGCGGCCGAAATCGGTGGGTCTCTATATCGGCTCGACGGCGATTTTCGATGCGGCCGGCTTCGAGACGGTCGCCTGCCGCAAGGACGGCAGGCCGCTGATGCGACTGGACTTGAGGCAATGACGATGCGTCTGGAAATTCTGCCGGCCTGTGGAACGCCGCCCCGGCTTGCTTCAGCCGCCCGTCGTCGCGCCCCAGTGGGCGCGGATCAGCCCTGCCGCTACGCCCCAATCGGCGGCAACCTGGATGCCGGCGGCCGGCGTCGGGGCGAGTGCGCGAAACTCCGCGTTCGCCATCAGATTGATGAGGAAGGAGGAGGGCGCGTGCTCCTGCACGGAATGGAGGTTGCGCAGGATGTCGTCGATGAAGACGAGCGGAAGGCGGCGCTCCCCGTGCAGGTGCTTGACGAGCGGTCCCTTCGGCTCCTCGGAGGCAATCAGCGGATAGGGAAGGCCGAGGGCGTCGAGCAGGGCAGTGCGCAGCGGCGCATGGCGCGGCGGCATCGCCGTCAGGAAGACGATGTCGGCCTCTTCCGAAAGTGCCGTGAGCGTCTCGACGGCCAACGCGGCCGGCGTCTGCCATTGATCCTGGGCGGTGTAGAAGGCTTCGAGCAGCGCTTCCGCCGTCGCTTCGCTGACTGGTTCGCCGCTCCGCCGGTCGATGATGTTGCCGGCAAGGCGAAAGGAGCGCGGGAGCAAAACGTGCTCGCGGGCCTCCAGGAATGCGATGAACGGAGTCAGGAATTCGAGCACGACCTCGTCGACGTCGGTGACGATCAGCGGCCGTGGCTTAAGAGGCACGTCGCCAGGAGCGGCGAAGGTAGGCATGCTCAATCCTCGAAGTGCGCCGGGCCGGAAAATGCCTGGTGCGCCCAGACGACGTCTTCGGGAGCGGTCCCAGTCGCCGCACAGAAGGCGATGAGCGTCGGCTCGTGGTCCATCAGAAAGGCGACGACCCCGCCCATGAAGGCCGGGTCCCCCACGGCTTTGCGCAGCGACACAGGGTCGGTGCCGGTCAGCGCCAGGAAACGCGACAGCAGTTCCGGTTCGTTGGCGAGCCAGCCGAGGATCGCGATCGCCGTTTCGTCAGCGCTCTTCATGTTCTTGAATCTCTTCTCATATGGCGCTCGGAGTTACCTCTTTTTCAACCAAATATCGTTAGTCTTGCGACCGAGAAAGTGGGTCGAGTCACCGTTCGTGAAGCTTATATCTCTCCAGGGGACTTGCAAGGCGGCGACAGACAGCAAGGGATCGACATGCCCAAACAGGTGATGATTGTTGAGGATAACGAGCTGAACATGAAGCTCTTCCGCGACCTGATTGAGGCTTCTGGCTATCAGACGATCCAGACGCGCAACGGCATGGAAGCGCTCGAACTAGCGCGCAAGCACCGGCCCGACCTCATCCTCATGGACATTCAACTGCCGGAGGTTTCCGGCCTCGAAGTGACGAAATGGCTGAAGGAGGACGACGAGCTCCACGTCATTCCGGTCATCGCCGTAACCGCCTTCGCCATGAAGGGCGACGAGGAGCGTATTCGACAGGGCGGATGTGAAGCCTATGTGTCCAAACCGATTTCCGTTCCGAAATTCATTGAAACAATCAAGACATATCTGGGCGATGCCTGATTGCCGGGAAAGACGATATGACTGCTCGCATCCTCGTCGTCGATGACGTACCAGCCAACGTAAGGCTTCTGGAGGCGCGCCTCGTCGCCGAGTATTTCGATGTCTTGACCGCCGGCGACGGACGCTCCGCATTGGCAATTTGCGAGAATACGCCGGTCGACCTTATCCTCCTCGACATCATGATGCCGGACATGGACGGCTTCGAGGTTTGCGCGAGACTGAAGGAAAACGGCCGCACCGCCCATATTCCCGTGGTCATGGTGACGGCGCTTGACCAACCCTCCGATCGGGTCCGGGGCCTCAAGGCCGGTGCAGACGATTTCCTCACCAAGCCGGTCAACGATCTGCAGCTGATGTCCCGGGTGAAAAGCCTGGTGCGGCTCAAGAATGTCAGCGACGAATTGCGCCTCAGGGCGCAGACGGCGCAGACGATCGGGCTGCAGGAACTTGCCCGCGCCGACCGGCCCGACGAGCCCGGCAACGTGCTCCTTGTCGACGGTCGGGCCTCCTCGCAGGAGCGGCTGCTGCGCGCCTTGAAGCCGATCGCCGACGTTTCGGTGATCTCCGACCCCCAGGCTGCCCTTTTCGAGGCTGCGGAGAACAGCTTCGATCTGGCGATCGTCAATGCCAACTTCGACGACTACGATCCGCTGCGTCTCTGCTCGCAATTGCGCTCTCTCGAGAGGACGCGCTTCATACCGATCCTGCTCGTCACCGAGCAGGGGAGCGAAGAAATGGTCGTCCGCGCCCTGGAACTCGGGGTAACGGACTACATCATGCGGCCGGTCGATCCCAACGAGCTGGTGGCGCGCTCCCTGACGCAGATCCGCCGCAAGCACTGCAATGACCGGCTGCGCGCCAGCGTCCAGCAAACCATCGAATTGGCGATCACCGATGATCTCACCGGCCTTCACAATCGCCGTTACCTCGACAGCCATCTGAAGCTCCTGATCGATCGGGCGAGCGCGCGCGGCCGGCCGCTTTCGATCTGCATCACCGATATCGACCGCTTCAAGCTGGTGAACGACACCTATGGGCACGATGCGGGCGACGAAGTTCTGCGCGAATTTGCCAACCGCGTCCGTGCGACGGTTCGCGGCGCCGATCTCGCCTGCCGGTTCGGCGGCGAGGAGTTCGTCATCGTGATGCCGGACACGACGCCCGAGATGGCCGCGATCGTCGCGGAGCGGCTTCGCTTGATGGTTGAGGGACGCGCCTTCGGGATTTCACAGGGCGAAACGATCCTCAGCGTCACGGCGTCCCTGGGCATCGCCACGCTGCGGCCCCGGGACGATACGCCCGAAGCCCTGCTGAAGCGCGCCGATACGGCGCTGTACCAGGCCAAGAACAACGGGCGCAACCGGGTCGTGGCGGCGGCCGCGTAAGCCGAATTGGCAAGCGGCGCTCGCCGGCCGTCACGGACTTCGCCATTGGGCGTATGGGAGAGCGAAGCATACGCCCAAACTCAGCTTGCCATCTTACTTATAAGTTGTATCTTTTGCCGCATCGCTGATGCTGGGGCAAGCATTTCCAAAGAGCGGTCGGTTCGGATTTGTCCGAAGACGAGACAGAATTAACCAAACGCCGAGCAACGCGCTCCGGCGATTAAGAATTCGTTGATTTTTTTTTATTTTCAAGCAATGCTGATATTAAGGAAGTGTGACTTCCACGATCGATCGGTTACCCCATGATGCTCAGGTCCGCCGCATCTCCTGGGTCGTGGGGTCGGTCGGCTGGTTTCCGACATCCGCGGATTCCTCGTGCCGCAGTCGGAGCCAGCCGACCCCCTTTCAAAACGCCGCTTCGGACTGAGGCGGCGTTTTTCGTTGCCGATCGCAAGGCGTCGCGCGTGCTGTCGGACGCTGTTCAAGCGAAGAACTTCGCCATCGGCTGCAGCCAAAGAAAAAGCGCCGAACCTTGCGGCCGGCGCTCATCGGTCGAACCGAAACGCGATCTTACTTGATCTTCGTTTCCTTGAATTCGACGTGCTTCTTGACGACCGGATCGTACTTCGTCTTCGTCATCTTTTCCGTCATCGTGCGGCTGTTCTTGGTCGTGACATAGAAGAAACCCGTGTCGGCCGTCGACAGCAGCTTGATCTTGATGGTGGTAGCTTTCGCCATGGTCGTCCTGCCTTTATAGAAAGATGAAAGCCGTGGACAACCGGTTGCGGGCCACGGTCAAGGTTGGCGCGAAAGTACAAATCGCGGCCGAAAAGTCAAGGCCGTTTTGGATTCAAAACCATGCGGGCGAGCGAAAGCACGACATAGAGCCCGAAGAAGCCGGCAATGGCCCAGGCAAACCCGTCGTTGCCGGTGACATCCATTGCGGCGCCGATCACTTGCGGGCCCGCTACCGTGCCGACGGCGTATGAGAACACGAAGGCTGCGTTGGCGGCCGCGAGGTCGGCCCCCTGGAGTCGGGCGCCTAGATGGCTGAGTCCGACCGTGTAGAGGCCCGAGACGCACCCTCCCCAGAACAGAAGCACAAGTGCCATGAGAAACCAGTTTTCGACCAGCATCGGCAGAAACAATGCGCCCACGAAGCCGATCAAGGTCAGTGCCGACAGGATCGTACGGCGATCCTTCACGCGGTCGGACAGCATGCCGAGCGGAATCTGAAAGATGAAATTGCCGATGCCCATGACGGTCAGGAGCAGAGCCGCCTGCGATTCGGTAAAGCCGGCGCGTGTCCCGAAGATAGGGAAGAGCGAAAGGCCACCATATTCCACCGCGCCGAAGATGAAGACGGCGGCGGTGGCCGTCGGCACGAGGAAGACGTAACGCATGAAATGGCGTTTCGGCTTCTCGTCGAGGGCCGGGCTTTCGTTGCGCGCGAGAAAGATCGGAATTGCCGAGAGCAGGATGACCACCGCGCCGACGGCGAAGGGCAGCACGCCCTCGCTCCCCAGCATAGAAAAGAGCAGGGGGCCGCTGGCGAAGCCAAGCGAGAGCACCGTGCCGTAGATGCCGAGCACGAAGCCGCGCCTGTTGGGCGGCGCAGTGGCATTGATCCAGAATTCCGAGAGAATGAAGAGAACAGTAATTGCACCGTGAAACACGATTCGAAGCGGAAACCAGAGCCAGAAATTGCTGACGTAGTAGAAGCCGAGCGCGCTTGCCGCCGCGAAAACGATCGCCAGCAGCATGGTCGGCGCAACGCCGTGACGATGGGCGAATTTCATTGTGAACGGAGCGGCGGCCATCGATGCGATGCCGGCCATCGCGGCATTCAACCCGTTCAGCGTCGGTGCGATGCCGCGCTTTTCCATGATGATGCTGAGCAGCGGAAGGCCAAGACCCATCGCAATGCCGACGGCGGTGATCGACGCAAGCGCAGCGATCAGCGAAGGCCAGTGAATTTCGTCAACCGGCGCGGATGTGCCGGACTGCGGCTTCGACATTCGGCAGGATCCCTAGAGAAGCGTGCGAAGAAAGCGCCCGCGGCGCGTGAAGTAGAACGGGATTGCTCGGTCATGAGGAAGCGAGGAATCCGCCTCAAGCCCGGCTCTCAGATCCGCGAGGATGATTGCGGTGATCTCCGGCACTTGGAGAGACGAGAAGTCGTTGACGTCGATCCACTGCAAATCCTGAAGCTCCCGGCTGTCCAGGATAGCAGACGGATCGATTTCGGCCTCATCCGCGAAGACTGCAAAGAAGCGCGTGTCGAACCGCCGCGCTTGTCCCGGCGGCGTGATGGCCCGCGCCATATAGCGCAAGTTTGTGAGATCGGGAAGAAAGGGAAGGGGAGCACCCGACGGGCTGTGCTGCCGGCCGAGACATACTCCCGCCTCTTCGAAGAGTTCTCGCGCGGCCGCGAGCGCCAGCGCCCGGGCGCGTCCCTCGGGGATCGGGCGCCCTTCGCTTGCCTTCAGCGCGCTGAGCACTGTCGGCTTCAGATCGCCGGAAAATCCCAGCCGATGGTCCGTCGGATCGCGGCGGCCACCGGGAAAGACATAGAGGTCGGGCATAAAGGCATGGGCGCTGTGGCGCTTGCCCATCAGGACACGCACGCCCTTGTTGGAGCGGTCGAGGAGCATGATCGACGCCGCGTCCCGCGGTCGGAGCGGCGGATGCTTGGCCGCGCCCGGCTGTGGCTGCGGCGGGCCGCTGCTCCGATTAGGCTTCATGCCGAGGGATCCCGCGGCGGCAGGATGTCTTCCGGCCGGTCTTCGTGACCGCCGAAGCCGTGCATCTTGAGAGCCCATTGCAGGCCGATGACCGCGCCCTTGACCGGCTGCATCAAAGCGAGTGCGCTGACGAGCGTCACCGGCGCCCAGAGCGCCAGGTGCTGCCAGGTGGTGAGCGGAAGGACGAGATCGGTCATCATATAGCCGCCGAGCACCACATGGCCGACGATCGTCACGACGATATAGGGCGGAAAGTCGTCGGCACGGTGATGGTCCATTCGCTCGCGGCAGACGGCGCAGGCATCCACCGATTTGACGAAGCTTCGAAACAGTCGGCCCTGGCCGCAGGCGGGGCACTTCCCGAGAAAGCCGCGCTTCATCGAGCGGCCGACGGGCCGCTCCTCCCGCTGCTCCCCGCCCAGTTGGAGCTTATCCGTTGCCATTGCCTTCATGCCCAATCCTAATCGAACGAGGACCGCTCCGGCCGCTGAAGATCAGCGCCTGCCGCGCGGCGGTCGCGTTCCCGGCCGCTTGCCTGCGTTCATGCGATCGCGGCGGCCGGACTTGTGAAAGGAGCGCATTGCCGTCGGCATCTTTCGCCCTTCGCTCAGCATCTCGAAGCGGAGCGCGCCGGCGAGCGGCACGGCTTCTGCGAGCTTGACGCGGACCGGATCGCCGAGCCGATAGCCAAGTCCGGTTTTTTCGCCGGAAAGGGCCTGATGCGCTTCGTCATAGATGAAGTAGTCGCGTCCGAGCGTAGATATAGGGATGAACCCATCGGCACCATAGGCGGGAAGGGTGACAAATAGTCCCGCCTTGGTGACGCCCGAAACGCGCCCGTCGAACTCCTCGCCGACGCGTCCGCTCAAGTGATGGGCGATCAGCCGGTCGACCGTATCGCGTTCGGCCGCCATCGCGCGCCGCTCAAAGGTGGAGATTTCCGCTGCGATATCGTCGAGCACGCCCTCTTCCTGGGGTGTCAAGCCGCCCTCGCCAAGCCCGAGCGCGCTCACCAGCGCCCGATGCACCACTAGGTCGGCATAGCGCCGAATCGGCGAGGTGAAATGAGCATAGCGCATCAGATTAAGGCCGAAATGGCCGATGTTCTCCGGACTGTAGATCGCCTGGCTTTGCGACCTCAGCACCATCTCGTTGACCATCGTCTCGTAGGGTTTGCCGTCGGCCCGGGCGAGTACGCCGTTGAAATGGTTGGCGCGCATATTGCCGCCTTTGGAGAGCGAGATGTCGAGCGTCGCCAGGAACTCGCGCAGGCTTTCCTGCTTGGCGAGCGACGGCTGGTCATGGACGCGGTAGATCAGTGCCTGGCGTTTCTGTTCCAGCGTCTCCGCGGCGGCGACGTTGGCCTGGATCATCATTTCCTCGATCAGCCTGTGGGCGTCGAGCCGCTCCGGCACGAAGACCCGGTCGACGGTCCCATCCGGCTTCAGGATGATCTTGCGTTCGGGCATGTCGAGCTCGAGCGGCTGGCGCCGTTCCCGCCCGCGGCTGAGAATGCGGTAGCCTTCCCATAGCGGCTTCAGGATCGGTTCCAGGATCGGCCCGGTCTTTTCGTCCGGCGCGCCGTCGATGGCGGCCTGGGCCTGTTGATAGGAAAGCTTGGCGGCGCTGCGCATCATGATGCGGTGGAACGTATGCCCCGCCTTACGGCCCTCCTTGGAGAAGCGCATCCTGACGGCGAGCGCCGGGCGATCGACGCCTTCCTTCAAGGAGCAGAGATCGTTGGAGATTCGCTCGGGCAGCATCGGCACGACGCGATCGGGGAAATAGACGGAATTGCCGCGTTTCAACGCTTCGAGATCGAGAACCGATTTCGGCCGGACGTACCAGGAGACATCGGCGATCGCGACCGTGACGATGACGCCGCCGGGATTGTCGGGCGAGGGGTCCGGTTCGGCATGGACGGCGTCGTCGTGGTCCTTGGCATCGGCCGGGTCGATGGTGACGAGCGGCAGCGAGCGCCAATCCTCGCGATGCGCCATTGTCGCGGCCTCTGCCGCATCGGCCTCCTGCAGCACACGCTCCGGAAAAATGTGAGGAATGCCATGCGCATGGATGGCAATCATCGAGATCGCCTTTTCGGAAGCGACGGAGCCGATGATGTTCTGCACCTGTGCACGCGGCAGGCCGTAGCGGCCGAGGCGGGCGAGATGCACTTCGACGAGGTCGCCGTCCTTGGCCTCGCCGGTGAATTCCGGATCGACGAGGACTTCCTCGCCCCGCTTGTCGATCGGCAGCAGCCGTCCGCCGCCGCCCGGTGTAGCGCGGAAAACGCCGAGCACGGCATCCTTGCGCTTGTCGAGGACCTTGATGATGCGCGCCGTGTAGGCCGGCCCGCCGCGCTCCTTGGCCGGGAAGATCTTGGCAAGCACCCGGTCGCCGAGACCGGCGACGGGTATCTTGCCCTTCGCCTTGCCGACGGCAGACTGCCGGATGAGGACGGCCGGCGCGACGCCGTCGTCGTCGAGCCATTCGGCCGGCCGGCCGATCAATTCGCCGTCGATATCGCGGATCGTGATGTCGAGCACGGTCACCGGCGGCAGGGCGCCGGGGCGAACGAGCGACTTGCGCTTCTTCTCGACCAGCCCGTCCTCTTCCAGCGAGCGCAGCAGCGCCTTGAGTTCGACGCGAGCTTCCCCCTTGAGGCCGAAGGCCTTGGCGATCTCCCGCTTCGAGGCCTGCTGCGGGTTTTCGGCGATGAAGCGCATCAGCACGTCGCGTGACGGAACGGCGCCGTGGATGATCGTTTCCTTTTGGGCGGGCGCCGCCTGGGCCGCGCGCAACTGCTTCTTGCCGGCGCCTCTTGCGGGCCGTTCGGTCGGATCGCGCGGAATTCTGCTCAAGGTCAGTCCTTCTTGGCCTTCGCGGCCGTCTTGCTCTTCGCCTTTGCAGCGGTCTTGGGCTTTCCGGTTTTCGTCGCCGTGCTCTTCGTTGCCGCGGCCGCGGATCGGCCCCTGGCCGACTTGCCCTTCGACACGCCGCTTTTCGCCGCGCGTTCGGCGATCAGTGCGAGCGCCTCTTCGACGCTCACCGATTGCGGATCCTTGCCCTTCGGCAGGGTTGCGTTCACCTTGCCCCAGTTGACATAGGGGCCGAAGCGACCGTCGCGTACCGTAATCGCCCCGCCGTCGGGATGTTCCCCGAGTTCCTTGAGAGCGGCGGCGGTGCGCCCGCGGCCGCCTTCTGCAGCCTTCGACTGCTTGTCGGCGAGTGCAGAAACGGCCCGATTGAGGCCGATCGAGAAGACGTCCTCGACAGACTCCAGATTGGCATAGGTGCCGTCATGCAGCACGAACGGGCCGTAGCGGCCGATCCCGGTCGAGATCATCTTGCCGGTCTCCGGATGCTTGCCGATGTCGCGCGGCAGCGAGAGAAGGGCAAGCGCCTTCTCGTGGTCGATCGTCGCCGGCGTCCAGCCCTTGGGAAGGCTTGCGCGCTTGGCCTCCTTGCCGTCGCCCCGCTGGACATAGGGTCCGAAGCGGCCGCTGCGCAGCGTGATTTCCTCGCCGGTGTGCGGGTCCTTGCCGAGGCTCTGCGGCTCGTTCGACACGGAGGCTTCCGCCTCGCCGTTGCTTTCCGACGAAAGCTGGCGCGTATAATTGCACTCCGGATAGTTGGAGCAGCCGACGAAGGCGCCGTATTTGCCGAGCTTCAGCGAGAGCTTGCCGGTGCCGCAGACCTGGCAGGTCCGCGGGTCGCCGCCGTCTTCGCGATTCGGGAAAACGAGCGGCGCCAGCTCCTCATTGAGCGCATCGAGCACATTGGTGACACGCAGTTCCTTGGTATCCTCGATCTGCGAGAAGAAATCCTTCCAGAACTCGCGCAGCACGTCTTTCCAGTTGAGCTCGCCGGCGGAAATCTGATCGAGCTTTTCCTCAAGCGACGCGGTGAAGTCGTACTCGACATAGCGGGTAAAGAAGCTCTCGAGGAAGGCGGTGACCAGCCGGCCCTTGGCCTGCGGCAACAGCTTGCGCTTGTCGATCGTCACATAGTCGCGGTCGACAAGCGTGCTGATCGTCGCGGCATAGGTAGAGGGCCGCCCTATGCCGAGTTCTTCCATCTTCTTGATCAGCGTCGCTTCCGAATAGCGCGGCGGCGGCTCGGTGAAGTGCTGGGTGGCGTTGATTTTCTGCTTGGCGAGGTTTTCGCGCGCATTGATCTCGGGCAGCCGGCCATCCTCATCGCCGTCGTCCGCCTGCTCGCCGTCTTCCTTCATGTCGGTATAGGCAGCGATGAAGCCGTCGAAGCGGATGACCGAGCCGGTGGCCCGGAGGCCGGCTTTCCTGCCGCCATTGTCGGCCGCGATCTCGGCCGTCGTCCGTTCGATCTCAGCGGAGGCCATCTGGCTGGCGATGCCGCGCTTCCAGATCAGGTCGTAGAGCTTCAGCATGTCGCCGTCGAGGAAGCGGCGGACCTGATCGGGCGTGCGGTTGAAGTCGGTCGGCCGGATCGCTTCGTGGGCTTCCTGAGCGTTCTTCGCCTTGGTGGAATAGAAGCGCGGCTTTTCCGGCAGGTAACGGGGCCCGAACTGGCCGCCGATCGCCCGACGCGCTGCATCGATCGCCTCCGGCGCCATCTGTACGCCGTCGGTACGCATATAGGTGATGAGACCGACCGTCTCGCCGCCGACATCGACGCCTTCGTAGAGCTTCTGCGCCACCTGCATGGTGCGCGACGCCGAGAAGCCGAGCTTGGAGGAAGCGGCCTGCTGCAATGTCGAGGTGGTGAAGGGCGGACCGGGATTGCGCTTGACCGGCTTCGCCTCGACGCTCTCGACCACATAGCTCGCGCCGTCGAGCAACGCCTTCAGCCGATTGGCCTCCTCGCCGTTGCCGATCGACTTCGCCTGCAGCCGCTTGCCCTCCGCCGAGACGAGCCGCGCTTCGAACTCGTCGCCGCGCGGCGTCTTCAAGAGCGCCGCGATATTCCAGTATTCCTCCGTGACGAAGCGTTCGATCTCCGCCTCGCGGTCGCAGACGAGCCGCAGCGCCACCGATTGCACGCGGCCGGCCGAGCGCGCGCCGGGCAGCTTGCGCCAGAGAACCGGGGAAAGATTGAAGCCGACGAGGTAGTCGAGGGCGCGGCGGGCGAGATAGGCGTCGACCAGCGAGATATCGATGTCGCGCGGGTCCGCCATCGCATCGAGCACCGCCTTTTTGGTGATGGCATTGAAGACGACGCGCTTGACCGGCTTGTCGCCGATCACCTTCTTTTTCTTGAGGAGATCGAGCACGTGCCAGGAGATCGCCTCACCCTCGCGATCCGGGTCGGTTGCGAGAAACAGCCCGTCCGACGACTTCACGGCGTCGGCAATGTCCTTCATCCGCTTGGCGGAGGCGCCGTCGACTTCCCACGACATTTCGAAATCTTCGTCCGGCCGAACCGATCCATCCTTGGCCGGCAGATCCCGCACATGGCCGAACGAAGCAAGTACCTTGTAGCCGGGGCCGAGATACTTGTTGATCGTCTTGGCCTTGGAAGGCGACTCCACCACTACAACATTCATCGTCATTCTCTGAGACAATCTCTTCTGGCAAGGCGCAGGTGTTGCGCGGCCTTTATGGTGGCCACGAAATGGACAGGGATTCGGGCGCGGTCAAGGGGTTTATCGAAAATAGCGAACCGCAACCAAACCGCAACATTCGATTTTCCGCAACTTCCGGTGGTTCGTTTTGCGATTTCCCCGTGTAGAGCTGCGTTTGCCGCCTATTGCGGTGGCGCGAGGGATACGAGATTGCCGCCGTGGCGGCTGAGCTGGCCGGCAAGATCGAGCTCGAGAAGCACGAGGTGCACCTCGGAGGCGGAAAGGCCGGTGTGGCGGATGATGTCGTCGATCTCGACCGGCGTCGGACCGAGCGCTTCGACGATAAGGGCGCGGCCGCCTCCTCCGGGCGAAGGCATCGTGGGCGGCACGGCGGGCGCATGTTCAGGCACCGGCTCCCGGGCGCTCAGCCGCGAGAATAGATCGTCGCGGCTGAGCGGCGCCAATCCCTCCAGAACGTCGGCGGCGGAGGTGGTGACGATCGCGCCCTGTTTCAGGAGATCGTTCGTGCCGTGACAACGCGGATCGAGCGGTGAGCCCGGTACGGCAAAGACGAGCCGGCCGAAATCGGCCGCATAGCGGGCGGTGATGAGCGAGCCCGAACGGCTGGCGGCTTCAACAATTGCGACGCCGAGGCTGATGCCGGCCACCAGGCGATTTCGTCTTGGAAAATCGCGGGCGCGCGGCTCCCAGCCGAAGGGCATTTCGCTGATCGCCAAGCCCGCTTCCGCGGTGATCTGCTGCAGGAGGCCGACATTTTCGGGCGGATAGGGTTGGTCGAGGCCGCCGGCGAGCGCAGCAATCGTGCCGGTCTCGAGGCTGGCGCGATGGACGGCTGTGTCGATGCCGCGGGCGAGGCCGGAAGTAATGACATAGCCCGCGGCACCGGCGTCGCGCGCGATCATCGCTGCGAATTTCGCGCCGCTGACCGAGGCATTGCGCGAGCCGACGATGCCGAGCGAGGGGCGGCTTGCCGCCTGGAGGTTGCCCTTCATCGCAAGAAGCGGCGGAGCGGCGTCGATTTCCTTGAGCGCCGGCGGATAGTCCGGCTCGCCGATACCGACAAATACCGCGCCGAACCGATGCGCCGCCTCGAGCTCGCGCTCCGCGTCTGCCACCGAGGCGATGCGGAACTGTCGATCCGAGCCGCCGCGCCGCGACAGTTCCGGCAGCGCCTCGAGCGCCGCCTCCGCGGAGCCGAAGTGGTTGACGAGGTCCCGAAAGGTCGCCGGACCGACATTATCGCTGCGGATCAGCCGCAGCCATGCGATTCTCTGCCGCTCCGTCAGCGCGGTTCCGTTACGTCGAGCGATGCCGGCCGGCATTATCCCTTTTCTCCGATCCGGCTTTCCGTACCGCTCAAGAGCCGCTGTATGTTGGCGCGGTGCTTGATCCAGGTGATGACCGTCATCAAGGCGAAGAGCAGGGCGATCTTCCCGTATCCGGTGGCGTAGAGTGCAATCGGCATGATCGCGGTGGCAACCAGTGCCGACAGTGAGGAGTATCGGGTGATCTTGGCCGAGACGAGCCAGATCGCGGCAAACGCGGGAACCATCAGAGGCGCAAGGCCGAGCAGGATCCCGATATAGGTGGCGACGCCCTTGCCGCCCTTGAAGGAGAGCCAGACCGGAAAGAGATGGCCGAGAAAGGCGGCGAGGCCAGCGGCGATGCCGGCTTCGACACCCCACAGAGACGCGACCGCGGCCGCTGCCGTTCCCTTCAGCGCATCGAGCAAGAGCGTGGCCCCGGCCAGTTTCTTGTTGCCGGTTCTCAGGACATTCGTCGCGCCGATATTGCCGGAGCCGATCTTGCGCACGTCGCCGAGCCCCGCCATGCGGGTGAGGATCAGGCCGAAGGGGATGGAGCCGAGCAGATATCCGAAGGCGAGGCAGAGAAGTGTTGCGGGCAGCCCCAGCTGCCAGGAAAACAGATCCACCGGTTCCTCCCCCCTAAATGCTTCGGCTCACAATGAATGGACGAGCTTGCCGGCAACATAGGTCTGCACGACCCGGCCGGTAAAGCGTGCATTTTCGAATGGCGTGTTCTTGGAGCGGGAAACCAGCTCCTTTTCGTAGAGGATCCAGGGTTCGTCGAGATCGAGGATGGCTATATCCGCCTTCGCGCCGGGTTTCAGCGTGCCGGCGTCCAGGCCGAAGATCGCGGCAGGACGCGTCGAGAGCGCATCGATAAGCCTTATCAGCGGAACCTGGCCGCTGTGGTGGAGCCGAAGTGCGGCCGCCGCCAGGGTTTCCAATCCGATCGCGCCGTCGGCCGCATCCGCGAAGGGCAGCCGCTTGGTATCGGCGCCCTGCGGGTCGTGCGACGACACGATGATGTCGATCTTGCCGGCGGCAAGCGCCTCGACCATGGCAACCCTGTCGTCTTCGCCGCGCAGTGGCGGGGTCAGCTTGAAGAAGGTCCGGTATTCGCCGATATCATTCTCGTTCAGCGTCAGGTGATTGATCGAGATGCCGCAGGTGACATTCGCCCCGCGTTCTCGTGCCGCATGCACGGCATCCGTCGATTCGGGGACGGAGATCTCGGCGGCGTGATAGGCGGCCTTCGTCAGTGCCGCGACGCGCAAATCGCGCTCGAGCGGGATGATCTCGGCCTCGCGCGGAATGCCCGGCAGCCCGAGCCAGCTCGCGAGCAGGCCTTCGTTCATCACGCCGTTGGCGCCGAGGTATTTGTCGCGGGTCTCGAGCGCGACGACGGCGCCGAATTCACGCGCATAGGTCATGGCGCGGCGAAGCACGAGCGTGTCGTGGACAGGCTGCCGGCCGTTGGTGAAGCAGACCGCACCCGCATCGCGGAGCAGCCCGAGCTCGCTCATTTCCACGCCGAGCAGCTCCTTCGTCAGGGCGGCGGCCGGATAGACGTTGATGAGCGCCTTGTCGCGGGCGGTCTTCTGCACGAACTCGACGAGGGCGATCTCGTCGATCACCGGATTGGTGTCGGGCATGGAGATAAAGGACGTGACGCCGCCGGTCGCTGCCGCACGCGCGGCCGACTCGATCGTTTCGCGATATTCGCTGCCCGGTTCTCCGACGAAGACGCGGGCATCGACGAGGCCGGGCACGGCGACGAGGCCGGCACAATCCTTGACGAAGGCGCCCGCCGGGACGCCCTGGTTCAGGGCGTCCTTGCCGGCCGCAAGGATCCGTCCGTCGTTGCCGACGACGATCGTGCCGACCTCGTCGAGGTTTCGCGAGGGATCGATGATGCGCAGGTTCTCGAGAACAAGCGGTCTGGTCATAGGCGAGGGCCCTGGTTCTGAGAGAGAAGAAGCGTTTCCATGACGGCCATGCGCACGGCAACGCCCATCTCGACCTGCTGTTCGATGACGCTTTGCGGTCCGTCGGCGATCTCCGACGCAATCTCGACGCCCCGGTTCATCGGGCCAGGGTGCATGACGAGCGCATCGTCCTTCGCCGCCTTCAGCTTTTCCGCGTCCAGCCCGTAATAGTGGAAATACTCCCGCACCGACGGCACGAAGGAACCGGCCATGCGCTCGCGCTGGAGCCGCAGCATCATGACGACGTCCGCATCCTTGAGGCCTTCCGCCATGGATCGATAGACCTCGACACCCATCTGCTCGATGCCGGCGGGGAGCAGAGTCGCCGGGGCGACGACGCGAACGCGCGCCCCCATCTGATTGAGCAGCAGGATGTTCGAGCGGGCGACGCGCGAATGCAGGACGTCGCCGCAGATCGCCACGATGATCCGCGACAGCTTCCCCTTGGCGCGGCGGATCGTCAGCGCGTCGAGCAGCGCCTGGGTCGGATGCTCGTGCTGGCCGTCGCCGGCGTTGACGACCGAGCAGGAGACCTTCTGCGCAAGCAGTGCCGCGGCGCCGGCCGACGAGTGGCGAACGACCAGCACGTCCGGATGCATCGCGTTCAGCGTCATCGCCGTGTCGATCAGCGTCTCGCCCTTCTTCACCGAGGAGTTGCCGACCGACATGTTCATGACGTCTGCGCCAAGCCGCTTGCCGGCCAGTTCGAAGGACGATTGCGTGCGGGTCGATGCTTCGAAGAAGAGATTGATCTGCGTCAGCCCGCGGAGCGAAGACGTTTTCTTCTCCCGCTGCCGGGAGATCTTCACGGCTTCGTCGGCGCGATCGAGGAGGAGCGTGATGTCCTGTTCCGTCAGCCCCTTGATGCCAAGCAGGTGGCGATGCGGGAAAGTGATCATGAGCCGCCCTTGCATGCTGGAATTTGGCTCGCTCTATAGAACGTGGCCCTTGGCACGGCAAGTGGCGCGGCAAGCGACGCACAGGGGCTTCCGAAGAAAACGAGCGGCGGCCATTGTTCTTGTCCGCGGGCCTGTTTCGTACCCGCGAAACTTGCGCTAGAACCGGCCTCATGAATCAGATGAACCGGACCGAACAGAAACTCGCCGAACTGAACCAGCCGAAGCCCTGGTCCGGTATCAATGCCTACCGTTCCGACCCCCTAGTGGTCGACATCACGTCAAGCATGTCGAAGACGCTTCGTGACGAGTTCGACGCGCTCGGCCGCTATGTGACCACGCCCGAGGCGCAGGAACTGGCGCGCATGGCGAATGACGGCGTGCCGAAGCTCAAGACCCACGGGCCGCGCGGCGAACGTCTCGATGTCGTCGAGTTCCACCCGGCCTGGCATGCGCTGATGCGCCGGTCGATGACAACCGGATTGCACTCTTCCGCCTGGGAGAATCTGCCGGACGAGCGCGGTCGGTCGCACAAGGTGAGGGCGCTGCGCTTCTATTTGACGGCGCAGCTCGAATGCGGCCATCTCTGCCCGCTGACGATGACCAGCGCTTCCGTCGCCGCGATCACCGCCTCGCCGGCTGTCCAGAAGGAGTGGGCGCCGAAGATCCTGTCGCGCAAATACGACTCGACCAACCGGCCCTGGATGCAGAAGTCCGCGGTGACGATCGGCATGGGCATGACAGAGAAGCAGGGCGGCACGGATGTGCGCGCCAATACCTCGACCGCCGAACGGGTCGGCGAGGGGATCTACCGTCTGAACGGCCACAAATGGTTTATGTCGGCGCCGATGAGCGACGCCTTCGTCATGCTGGCGCAGACCCGCGAGGGGCTCGGCTGTTTCCTGGTGCCGCGGCTGCTCGAGGACGGCGCCGCCAACGGGTTGCGCTTCCAGCGCCTCAAGGACAAGCTCGGCAACCGTTCCAATGCCTCGTCGGAGGTCGAATTCTCGGACACTTTCGGCTTCCTGCTCGGCACGCCGGATGCCGGCATTCGCACGATCCTCGACATGGTGACGCTGACCCGGCTCGATTGCGCGCTCGCTTCGGCCGGGATGATGCGAGCCTCGCTCGCCGAGGCCGTGCACCATACCCGCGGCCGCAAGGTCTTCGGCAAGACGCTCGTCAGCCAGCCGATGATGACGCGGGTTCTCGCCGACATGGCGCTCGACGTCGCCGCCGCAAGCGCGCTGTCGTTCCGCCTCGCCGAAGCCTTCGATAATGCGCACAGCAGCGCCGAGGATGCGGCCTACGCCCGGATCATGACGCCCGTCGCGAAATACTGGTGCTGCAAGATCGCCCCCGCCTTGATCTACGAGGCGATGGAGTGCCTCGGCGGCAATGGCTACGTGGAAGAGCGGGCGCTTGCCCGGCACTATCGCGAAGCGCCGGTCAATGCGATCTGGGAGGGTTCCGGAAACGTCATGGCGCTCGACGTTTTGCGCGTGCTCGGTCGCCGCAAGGAGCTCTTCGAGCAGTTGTTCGCCGTCTTCAGCCGCGATCTCGGACCCTCCGGCCCCAAGACGATCGACGTGCTGCGCGCCGCCATGTCGCTTTGCGAGCGCGACGAAGGCGCGGCGCGCATGCTGGTCGAACAGCTGGCGCTGGCGGCCGCCGCCGCCGAGCTCTATCGGTTGGGTGCCGGCCGCATCGCCGATGCCTTCCTGGAGTCGCGATTGGCCGCCGGTTGGCGCGCGACCTACGGCATGCTCGATTCCCGCTTCGACTCCGCCTATGTGCTCGATCTTCTCTATCCCGCCGCGGCGTAGCCGGTGACGAAAAGGACAAGCGGTATCGTGAAGAACGACAGGGCCGTCTGTATCGTGGCGACGGCGGCGTAGAGCTCCGCGTCTCCCCCCATCTGTTTGGCGAGAATATAGCCGTTCATGGCCGTCGGTACGGCAGCGCCGAGGCCGATGATCACCAGGGCATCGCCGTCGATGCCGAGGAGTGCGCTTCCGGCAACCATGAAGATCGGCATGACGATCAGTTTCAGTGCGACCGCCAGGACGGCGGGTGCGCTTGGCTTCAGGGCGTCGGCGATCTTCAATCCGGCGCCCACCAGAATCAGGCCCAGGCTAAGCGAGGCGCTCGCCAGCATGTCGATCGTCCGCATGACCGGCGAATAGACCTCGATCCCCGCAAGATTGCATAGGATGCCGAGTGCCGATGCGATGATGAGTGGGTTGGTGACGATCCGCAGGAAAAACAGGCCGATACCGCGGCTGCCGCCGCCGAACCAGACGAGCACGGCGACATTGTAGAAGTTGATCGGGATGATGATCAGCGCCATCACCAGAGCGGTCAGACTCAGTCCAAGTGCGCCATAGAGCTTTTCAGCGATGGCGAGCGCTATGAAGGCATTCCAACGCGTCGCAGTCTGGAAGATCGAGGTGAAGGTGGCGCCGGAAATGCCGTTATTGCGCAGGAGGGGCCAGGCAAGCAGGACAGCGATCGACATCAGCGTGACGCTGCCAATTGCCGCGACGGCCGTCGCGTCGGCCCTCATTCCCGTGAAATCCGCCTTCGCCAGGGTCGAAAAGAGCAGCGCGGGAAAGAGAAAGTAGTAGCCGAACTGCTCGAGCCCCACCCAGAGCCCCTGATCGATGAGCCGCGAACGGCGGAGCCAGACGCCCAGCAATACGAGCAGAAAGACGGGCAGGATGCTTTCGAAAATGGCGGTCATCGCGGCTCATGCAGGTGGAGGGGTCAGGTGGGCGGGGGCAAGGAAATCGGCGCGCCTTCTCTCTATCTATTAAAGCCGGCCGGGTGAGTGCCGCAAGCCGGCTCGGCTTGTGAATATTAACCTTAACAGATGGTTTACGTTGCAGAGAACCGGCGATGGCGGAGATACTGGCGTCAGTTCAATGACGTTCGGAATGGAGCGGTTCGGTGAGAACTGGCTTGATGATCATCATGATGATGTTTTTCGCTGCGCTGGCGCTCGACATAGCGACGCTCGCCGCCGGGCTGGTCGCCTTTGTCCTTGCCGACCGCGCCATCTACCCGGTGCTCAGCGGCTGGGCCGAGGGGAGGGGCGACGCATGAAGTGGCTCATGGTCTTCTGGGGCGGCCCGGTGATCCTGCTGACCGGCTGGTACTCGCTCTCCTATTACGACATGAGCTTCGGCATCTTCATGCTGACGCGCGAGGCGCATGACCTCGTCTTCCGCCTCTACGGTCACATCCTAGGTATCCCGCCGGAGAGCATTCCGCCGCTCGTTGCGCGGGCAATGGTTGTCGATACAATCGTCCTTTTCGGCCTCGTCGCGCTGCGCAAGCACCGGCAAATTGCAACCTGGCTACGCGCCCGCTTCGGTGGCGCGACATCTCAGCCGGCCGAGCTATCCGCCCTGCCGAGGGATGCCAATCTGTCGAGCGCCCCCTGAAGGATGAAGGAGGCGGCGGCCGAGTCGATGCGCTCGGCGCGTTTCCTGCGCGACACGTCCATTTCGATCAGCACCCGCTCGGCCGCGACCGTCGAAAGCCGTTCGTCCCAGAGCACGAAGGGAATATCGGTCTTCTCGCCCATATTGCGCACGAAGGCGCGCGTCGCCTGGCAGCGCGGCCCTTCCGTTCCGTCCATGTTAACCGGCAGGCCGATGACAAAGGCGCCGACCTTTTCTTTTTCCGCGATCGCCAGCAGCGCTTGCGCATCGACGCCGAACTTGATGCGCCGAATCACCTCGCGCGGCGTTGCAAAGCGCCGTCCGAGATCGGATACGGAGAGGCCGATCGTCTTGGTGCCGAGATCGAGACCGGCGATCGCCTGATGTGGCGGCAGCCGGCCGGCGAGTTCTTCGATGGTGAGAATTGTCATGGGTTTGGCCGATTCGATCTTTTCGCTTCGCTGGTCTGATCCATATGCTTGTCCGGCAGATAAATCGATGACCTTTATGGCTTGCTTCGAAGCCGCCATGATTTCAGGGAGAACGTCATGAAGATCAAATGGCTGGGCCATTCCGCCTTTCACATCGAAACCGCGAGGGCGAAGATCCTGATCGATCCGTTCTTCACCGGCAATCCGGCGTTCCGCGACAGCGAACTCCGGACGGCGACCGCCGGGCTGACCCATATCCTGCTGACGCACGGGCATGGCGACCACGTCGGCGACACGGTGGCGATCGCCAAGGAGACCGGCGCCACCGTCGTCGCCAACTTCGACCTGTGCATGTGGCTCGGACGGCATGGCATTTCGAAGATGGAGCCCGGCAATACTGGCGGCACGATCCGGCTCGGCGCCTTCTCGGCCACCTTTGTCAATGCCTTGCATTCCTCGGCGCAGATTACCGAGGATGGCGTTTCGCATTGCCTCGGCAATGCGAATGGCCTTGTCCTCCATTTTGATGACGAGCCGACGCTCTATCACATGGGAGACACGGACATTTTCTCCGACATGGCTCTGATCCAAGAGTTGCACGAGCCGGATATCGGCATCGTGCCGATCGGCGACCGCTTCACCATGGGCGGTGCGGTGGCGGCGCTCGCCTGCCAACGCTATTTCGAATTCAACACCGCCATTCCCTGCCACTATGGCTCGTTTCCGATCATCGATCAGACGCCGGAGACCTTCGTCACCGGCATGGACGGCACCTCGACCCTGGTCGCGACGCCCGAGGTCGGAGGCGTGGTCACCGCCTGACGAAGGAGAGCGCGAAGCGCAGGGGCCGGCTCGCCGACGTTTGCCCCAGTTGCACGTTGTGCAACTCGCCTTTATAGCGGGGGAAACTTTGAGATACCGGAGACGACCATGTCCGTTGACCTTGCCACCGTGAAGCGTGTCGCGCGCCTCGCCCGCATCGCCGTCAGTGACGAGGAAGCCGAACGGATGACCGGCGAGCTCAACGGCATCCTCGGCTTCGTCGAGCAGCTTTCCGAAGTGGACGTCGATGGCGTCGAGCCGATGACATCGGTGACGCCTATGGAGATGAAGAAGCGGGACGACATTGTCGCCGACGGCGGCAAGGCCGCCGACATCGTGGCCAATGCGCCGAATTCGGATCGCAACTTCTTCCTCGTTCCCAAAGTGGTCGAGTAAGAGCCGCTTCCCGCCGCCCGCGTCCAGATTCGAAAGTTCGATTGCACCATGACCGACCTGACCCGCCTCACGATCGCCGAAGCCCGCACCAAGCTTTCCGCAAAGGAAATCACCGCGGTCGAATTGACCGATGCCTATATCGCAGCGATCGAGGCAGCCAATGAGACGATCAACGCCTATGTCACCGTGACGCCGGAAAAGGCGCGCGAAATGGCCAAGGCTTCCGATGCCCGTATCGCCGCCGGCAATGCCGGTGCTCTCGAAGGCATCCCGCTCGGCATCAAGGACCTCTTCGGTACCGAAGGCGTGCACACCCAGGCCTGCAGCCACATCCTCAACGGCTTCAAGCCGCGCTATGAGTCGACCGTTACCCAGAATCTCTGGAACGATGGCGCGGTCATGCTCGGCAAGCTGAACATGGACGAGTTCGCCATGGGCTCGTCCAACGAGACCTCCTATTACGGTGCGGTCAAGAACCCGTGGCGCGCCAAGGGATCGAACATGGATCTCGTGCCTGGCGGCTCCTCCGGCGGTTCCGCGGCTGCAGTTGCGGCCCAACTCTGCGCAGGCGCGACGGCAACCGACACCGGCGGTTCCATTCGCCAGCCGGCGGCCTTCACCGGCACCGTCGGCATCAAGCCGACCTATGGCCGCTGCTCGCGCTGGGGCATCGTCGCCTTCGCCTCCTCGCTCGACCAGGCCGGTCCGATCGCCCGCGACGTGCGCGATGCGGCGATCCTTCTGAAGTCGATGGCGAGCGTCGATCCCAAGGACACGACCTCCGTCGACCTTCCGGTTCCGGACTACGAGGCGTCGATCGGCCAGTCGATTAAGGGCATGAAGATCGGCATTCCGAAGGAATACCGCGTCGATGGTATGCCCGAGGAGATCGAGTCGCTCTGGCAGCAGGGCATCGCCTGGCTGAAGGAAGCCGGTGCCGAGATCGTCGATATCACGCTGCCGCATACGAAATACGCGCTGCCCGCCTATTACATCGTTGCACCGGCCGAAGCGTCGTCCAACTTGGCGCGCTACGACGGTGTCCGCTATGGCTTGCGTGTCGACGGCAAGGACATCGTCGACATGTATGAGAAGACGCGCGCCGCCGGCTTCGGTCGCGAGGTCAAACGCCGCATCATGATCGGCACCTATGTACTGTCGGCGGGCTACTACGACGCCTATTATCTGCGCGCTCAGAAGGTCCGCACCCTGATTAAGCGCGACTTCGAGCTTGCTTTCCAGGCAGGCGTCGATGCGATCCTCACCCCGGCCACGCCGTCTTCAGCCTTCGGCATCGCCGATGAGGATCTCGCGTCCGATCCGGTCAAGATGTACCTGAACGACATCTTCACGGTAACGGTCAACATGGCCGGATTGCCGGGCATTGCCGTCCCCGGCGGGCTCGATCACAAGGGACTGCCGCTCGGCCTGCAATTGATCGGCAAGCCTTTCGACGAAGAAACGCTGTTCAAGACGGCCCATGTCATCGAACAGGCCGCCGGCCGCTTCACGCCGGCAAAGTGGTGGTAACTGGCGCCAGCTTCCGCCGGCAATAGTCAAGCGGCGCCGGAAATGATGTAATGCAGGCGGGAAGGGGCTCTGCCGCATGATCGTCATCCGTCACGCTCGCCAGAACGAGACCGGTCTCCTTGCTGCGATCGGGATCAGGGCTTGGGCAAAGGCGATTGCGGGACTGGCCGATGCCGCAGCAATGCGCGTGGCAGCTGAGCGCGCCTTTGTCGATTTCCTCGCGAAGCACTGGCTTTCCGTTCTCCTGATCGAGGAAGAGAACCGTATCTGCGGCTGGGCCGCCCGCGAGGATCTCGACAGCACGATCTCCGATCTCTGGATCGATCCCGGCGCGCAGGGAAGGAGTCTCGGCAAAGCGCTGCTGGCCGACATGGAGCAGCGCATGGTGGCTGAAGGATTTGATGTCGCAAACGCCAGGACGCATGCGCAGAACGCGTCCGCGGTCGCCTTCTTCCAAAGCGCCGGCTACCGGGTAAAGTGGCTGTCGACCGCCTATTCGCAGAAGCTCGACCGCGACATGGAATTCATCGGTCTCTCCAAGCAATTATAGGCGACGGCAGGAGCCAAACCGGACATGACTGTCATCTCCGGTTTGCAACCGGATGGTTACATGCCTACAGCGCCTCGCGTCTTATCAGGCGCGCAAAGGCGCTGTAGCACTTTGAATTGCTGCACGTCTTTGTCCTTAAACCGAGGTCGATTTTAAGGACACAGCAGTAGGGGTCACCGGTTGTCGAGTTCGGAGCGGACCAAATAGAGCCCGCGTTCGGTAATGCGATAGGGCCTTCCGCACGACGACTTGATCGCCCTCTTGCGTTTCAGTTTGCGAAAGAGCTCGAGGCTGACGCCGGGATAGACCCAGCCGTCGCGTGTGAAGCAGCGGATCTCGGCGATCGTCTTGCCTTCCCGCCTGATTTCAATGCGGCCGCCCTGGGCCAAATGGTGAAGAATGCGCTGTTCGGCGCGCGAAATGTCCATGTCTTGAGTGTTCCGGAATGGCGTTCTTCAGAACGCAGAAAAACGGTCCGCCGATCGTGAGATGGGCGGGGTTCGCGTTTCCGGCCCGTGCGCGCAGTTCGTGATGAATGCGGGCAGGGCCCTTACCGGGACTCAGACTGAAGGAACATAAAGACTCCGTTCGGACAGGTATCTTCTAAAAGACGACCGCAATAACGTCAAGGTTGCAAGGACCGGCGGCGTTGAGATCAGTGCGGGCGGGTGCGCTTGGCCGTAGCGCGCCTCACAAGCCTTGCACCGCTGAGCCAATTGCTCTACCGAGAAACGTCAAAATTCAGGCTTCAAAGAAGAGCATGAGATGAGCATCGTCGACGTCCGCACTCCCGATCCGAAACGCTTCATCCCCGGCGCCACCGGCGACTGGGAGGTCATCATCGGCATGGAGGTTCATGCTCAGGTGCTGAGCAATTCGAAGCTGTTCTCCGGAGCGTCGACCGAGTTCGGAAGCGCGCCCAATGCCAATGTCTCGCTCGTCGATGCGGCCATGCCCGGCATGCTGCCGGTGATCAACGAGGAATGCGTCAAGCAGGCCGTACGCACCGGCCTCGGGCTGAAAGCCAAGATCAACCACCGCTCGATCTTCGACCGGAAGAACTATTTCTATCCGGACCTGCCGCAGGGCTACCAGATCTCGCAGTACAAGGATCCGATCGTCGGCGAAGGCAAGATCACGATTTCGATCGGTCCGGACCGCCAAGGCCAGTTCGAGGATGTCGAGATCGGCATCGAGCGCCTGCACCTGGAACAGGATGCCGGAAAGTCGATGCACGACCAGCATCCCTCCATGTCCTATGTCGATCTCAACCGCTCCGGCGTGGCGCTGATGGAGATCGTCTCGAAGCCGGACCTGCGCTCGTCGGACGAGGCCAAGGCCTATCTCACCAAGCTGCGCTCGATCGTGCGCTATCTCGGCACCTGTGACGGCAACATGGACGAGGGCTCCATGCGCGCCGATGTCAACGTCTCGGTGCGCCGCCCGGGCGAGGCGTTCGGCACGCGCTGCGAGATCAAGAACGTCAACTCCATCCGCTTCGTCGGCCAGGCGATCGAGTACGAGGCCCGTCGCCAGATCGCGATTCTCGAGGATGGCGGCACGATCGACCAGGAGACGCGGCTCTTCGACCCGAACAAGGGCGAGACCCGCTCAATGCGTTCCAAGGAGGATGCGCACGATTACCGCTATTTCCCCGACCCGGATCTGTTGCCGCTCGAGTTCGACGATGCCTTTGTGGAGGCGCTCGAGGCCGATCTGCCGGAGCTGCCGGACGACAAGAAGGAACGTTTCGTACGCGACCTCGGGCTGTCGGTCTATGATGCCTCGGTTCTCGTCTCGGAAAAGGCGATCGCCGACTACTTCGAGGCAGTGGCCGAAGGGCGCGACGGCAAGATTGCCGCCAACTGGGTGATCAACGACCTGTTGGGCGCCTTGAACAAAGCCGGCAAAGCCATTGAAGAGACTCCGGTTTCGCCGACCCAGCTCGGCGGCATCATCGATCTCATCAAGGCGGGGACGATCTCCGGCAAGCTCGCCAAGGATCTCTTCGAGATTCTCTGGAACGAGGGTGGCGACCCGGCCGAAATCGTCGAGAGCCGCGGCATGAAGCAGGTTACCGACACCGGCGCCATCGAGAAGGCGGTTGATGAAATCATCGCCGCCAACCCGGACCAGGTGGAGAAGGCCAAGGCGAAGCCGTCGCTGGCCGGCTGGTTCGTCGGCCAGGTAATGAAGGCGACCGGCGGCAAGGCCAACCCGCAGGCCGTGCAGGCTCTCGTCAAGTCCAAGCTCGGCATCGAAGAGTGACGATGTTCTTCGTCCGCACGGCGAGCGAGCGCGACCTCGAGAAGGTGCGCGCTCTGCTTGTCGAGACTTGGCATGCGACCTATGACAGCCTCTATGGCGTCGACAAGGTTAACGAACTGACGGTCAAGTGGCACTCGCTTGATGCCCTGAGGGCTCGGCTGCGACGCAAGAATGGGGAATTCGTCGTTGCGGACAATGGCAAGGAGATCGCCGGCATGGGCTTTGCGGCGATGTCGGAGACGCTTGCAAAGACCGCCATTCTTCATCAGCTCTACGTCCTGCCGAAATACCAGCGGCAGGGCATCGGCGGCGACATGTTCGCCGAACTCGAAACCTGTTTTCCGGATGCCGAGCGCATGCGGCTGGAGGTCGAGCCGGAGAACCTGAAGGCGCTCGCCTTTTATCGGGCGCATGGCTTCTCGGACGTGGGAAAGACGGCCAACTGCGGAGAGGACGACTCCGGTGTGCCAGCGCTGGTTCTTGAGAAGCGCCTTTCCTGATCTGCCGGGTGCCCGGCGCTCCACATGCGCTGTCACAACGCTGTCGCCTCACCATGTTTGATGCGCCACCTGAATTCTATATGTCGGGGTAGCACGGTCATGGAATTAGAGATTCGCAAAGCTGAACGCGAAGACCTGCCGGCGATCATTGCCCTGTTTGCAAATGACACCCTTGGCGGTCACGGCGACACGATCGACGCCGAAGCCTTTGCCGATTATCTGGCCGCTTTCGAGCGGATCAAGGCCTCGACGCACCAGGCGCTCTACGTCGCCTGCGTCGGTGGCGAGGTCGTCGGGACTTTCCAGACGGCACTCTCGATATCGCTTCCCGGGCGCGGCAGTTCCAGCCTGGTGATCGAGGCCGTGCAGACCAGGGAAGATATGCGCGGCCGTGGTATCGGTGAACGGATGGTCCGCCACGCCATTGCCGAGGCGCGGGAAAAGGGTGCCGCGAAAGTGCGGCTGACGTCCAACGCGTCGCGAGGCGACGCCCATCGCTTCTATGAACGCCTTGGTTTCGAGCGCAGCCATTTCGGCTTCAATATGCCGGTGAAATGACCGCCGGGCCGGTGGAATCACTGGACAAGGCCACTGGACAAGGCATGAGTGGCACGGCATAAGCGGGGACGCGATTTGATATCCGGCCGCCCCTTCGATCGGCCGGCAAGGGACGAATGCCTATGAAGCTCCTGCTGCAGATTTTCACCTGGTGGAACGGACAGACGATCGGTACGCGCTTCCATACCTGGCGACATGGCCAGCGTGTCGGTGAAGACGAGTTCGGCAATGTCTACTATCAGGGCGGCACGGATTCCGAGGGCCGCACGCGGCGCTGGGTGATCTATAACGGCCCGGCCGAGGCCTCTGCCATTCCTCCAGGCTGGCACGGCTGGATGCATCATCGCACCGACATTTCGCCCGCCGACGAAAAATACGCCGCACGCGAATGGCAGCAGCCGCACCGCCCGAACCCGACCGGCACGCCCAACGCCTATCGGCCGAAGGGTTCGCTCGCCAATGCAGGCCTGCGCCCGCGCGTGACCGGCGACTACGACGCCTGGACACCGCGCTCCTAGTCGCAATCGGGCCGCCGCCCCGATCTCGACTCTCGAGCATTGATCACGGCGCAGCCACATTTTCGGTTTAGCGCCTGAGGGCTATCCAGGAAAAACAGCATCGCAGGGGATTGGCGGGAATGGCAGGTTTCTGTCTGCGGAATTTGATCGGCCGGACGGTCCGAAGCATCGGCCTTGCATTTCTTCTGGCCCTGCCGTTGATTTCCGCCGTCGAGCCGGCGCGCGCCGCGCGCCTCTCGAACGCCGTCGCGGTCTTTTCCGGCATCGACAAGATCACCGGCCGCATCACCACCTTCGACGTCTATATCGGCGAGACGGTGCAGTTTGGCGCTCTGCAGGTGACCCCGCATGTCTGCTACAGCCGCGACGAGACGGAGGCACCGAAGACCACCACTTTCGTGGATGTCGACGAGATCACGCTCGACCGAAAGATCCGCCGCATCTTCACCGGCTGGATGTTTGCCGACAGCCCGGGCCTCAACGCCGTCGAGCACCCCGTCTATGACGTGTGGCTCCAGTCCTGCAAGCCAAACTCCGACGTTCCTCCGCCGGATACAGCGGCGAAGCAGTAGGGCGCCCTTCTACCCAAATGCATACTGAGGGCGTCGGTTTGCCTGAAAGACGCCTGCTCCGCCGTGTTGACTAAAATTCGAGATTCGGCGAGGCGATAGCCCGGGCGAGCAGCAGGTCATATTCGGCCTTCGGCACGTCCACAGCGCCGAAGGATTTCAAATGGTCGGTGGTAAACTGGGTGTCGAGCAGCTGGAAGTGCTTGGCGCGAAGCCTCTCGACAAGATGGACAAGGCAGATTTTCGAAGCGTCGGTGCGTAGCGAGAACATGCTCTCGCCGAAGAAGGCCGCCCCGAGCGAGACACCGTAGAGGCCGCCAACGAGCCTGTCGCCCTCCCAGGCTTCGACGCTATGGGCGTAGCCCATGCGGTGCAATGCCGCGTAGAGGGAACGGATCTTGTCGTTGATCCACGTGGTCGGCCGACCCGGCGCGGGCTGCGCGCATCCCTCGACGACCGATTGGAAAGCCGTATCGAAGCGGATATCGAAGGGCCGCTTGCGGATTCGCTTGGCGAGACTATGAGAGATGTGAAACCGATCCAGCGGGATGACGCCGCGAATCTCCGGCTCGACCCAGAAGAGCTCCGGATCGTCTGCCGAATCGGCCATTGGAAACAGGCCGATGGAATAGGCGCGCAACAACATGTCCGGGGTGATTTCCGGTTGTTTGCTGCGCGGTCCTTTCAATCTCGTACCCTATGCGGACGTTGCGGCCAGATGATGCTCCAGCCAGTGAATATCGTAATCACCGTTGGCGATATCCTGATTGTTTATCAGGTCTTGGAAAAGCGGCAACGTCGTCTTTATTCCGTCGATGACAAACTCGTCGAGCACGCGGCGCAGACGCATCATGCATTCGACGCGGGTCCGGCCGTGGACGATCAGCTTGCCGATCAGGCTGTCATAATAGGGTGGGATGCGGTAGCCCTGGTAGGCGCCGCTGTCGACCCGCACCCCGAGACCGCCGGGCGCGTGGAAATGCGTGATCGTACCCGGGGAGGGAACGAAGGTGCGCGGATCCTCGGCATTGATGCGGCATTCGATGGCGTGGCCGGAGAAGACGACGTCTTCCTGCTTGACCGAAAGGCCGGCGCCCGATGCCACGCGGATCTGCTCATGCACCAGGTCGATGCCGGTGATCGCTTCGGTGATCGGATGCTCGACCTGCAAGCGCGTGTTCATTTCGATGAAATAGAACTCGCCGTCCTCGTAGAGAAACTCGATCGTGCCGGCGCCCCGATACTTCATCTTCTTCATTGCGTCGGCGCAGACCTGACCGATCTTCATGCGCTGCTCGATGTTGAGCGCCGGGGAGTTGGCTTCTTCCCAGACCTTCTGGTGGCGGCGCTGCAGCGAGCAGTCGCGTTCGCCGAGATGGATCGCATTGCCTTCGCCGTCGCCGACGATCTGGATCTCGATATGGCGCGGCTTTCCGAGAAACTTCTCCATATAGACCGCGTCATTGCCGAAGGCGGCTGCGGCCTCGGAACGTGCCGTTGCGACGGCGTGCTCGAGGTCTTCCTCGGTTCTGGCGACCTTCATGCCGCGCCCGCCGCCGCCGGCGGTCGCCTTGATCAGGACCGGAAAGCCGATCTCGCGGGCGACTTTCAGCGCGTTCTCCGGCTTCACCTCGCCGTCGGAGCCGGGAACGACCGGGATTCCGAGCTCTTCCGCCGTCTTCTTGGCGGTGATCTTGTCGCCCATCAGCCGGATGTGCTCCGCCGTCGGGCCGATGAAGGTGATGCCGTGCGCTTCGAGGATATCCGCGAACTTGGCATTCTCAGAAAGAAAGCCGTAACCGGGATGCACCGCATCCGCGCCGGTGATCTCGCAGGCGGCGACGATCTGATGGATGTTCAGATAGCTCTCGCGCGACGGCGGCGGCCCGATGCAGACACTCTCGTCTGCGAGCCGCACGTGCATGGCGTCGCTGTCTGCAGTCGAATGCACGGCGACGGTCGCGATGCCGAGCTCCTTGCAGGCGCGCAGCACGCGGAGCGCGATTTCGCCGCGATTGGCAATGAGGATTTTCGAGATCATCGCCAACGCGCCTTATTCGATCACGATCAGGGGTTCGCCAAATTCGACGGGGGCGGCATCCTGCACGAGAATTTCCGTCACCTTGCCCGAGCGCGGCGCCGGAATCTGGTTCATCGTCTTCATCGCCTCGATGATCAGGATCGTCTGGCCTTCCTTGACGGTCGCGCCGACTTCGATGAACGGGCGGGCGCCGGGAGCGGGAGCGAGATAGGCCGTGCCGACCATTGGCGCGGTTACCGCATTCTTGGCATTGTGGCCGCCTTCTGCTGCGACGGGCGCAGCCATCGACGCGGGTACAGCGGCAACGGCCGCCGGCAGCTGATAGCTGGGCATTGCCGCCATGGGCATGGCGACAGGCGTGCCGTTCCGCGAGACGCGGATGCGCAGATCGTCCTGTTCCACTTCGATCTCGGTCAGGTCGGTATCCTTGAGGATATTGGCGAGATCGCGGATCAGCGCCTGATCGATACCGGGTTTCTTGTCAGCCATGGGATATGAGCCTCGTGTACTTCTTATTTCGACGTGTTTGTCAGGTTCTTTAGCGCATGCAGCGCCAGAATGTAACTCTGCGCGCCGAAGCCGCAGATCACGCCCTTGACGGCCGGCGCAATCATCGACTTGTGGCGGAATTCCTCGCGCGCATGGATGTTGGAAAGATGCAATTCGACGACGGGGACGGTGATGGCACGAATGGCATCGTGCATGGCAATCGACGTGTGCCCGTAGGCGGCCGGATTGATGGCGACGCCGGCGGCCTTTTCGCCGGCCTCGTGCAGCCAGTCGACCAGCACGCCTTCGATGTTGGATTGGCGGAAATCGACGTCGAAGCCCAGGAGCTTCCCCTCCGCTTTGCACATCGCCTCGATATCGGCCAGGGTCTGGCCGCCGTAGATGCCTGGTTCGCGCTTGCCGAGGGCATTCAGGTTTGGGCCGTTCAGCACAAAAATCGTCGAGGGCATAAGGGATTCCGGTCCGATGATGGGAGGGTTACCTATAGACCGATGGTTCGGCGAGGGAAAGCCCCCCGGTCTCCCGGGGGATTTGTCCACAAGTCATAGGCGGATGGGAAAGGCTGAACGACGTGACGCGTTCCGCTTCGGCTGTCAGCAGGTGGTCTTGCCGCACTCGCGCATGTTGGCGACCTTCCCGGTGATTTCGGCGGCGCCGACGGCGCCGTAAACCGCCTCGTTGCCGATGACGTAGGAGGGGGTGCCGGTGATGCCGAGATCGTTGGCGAGCATGTAGGCTTCGCGCACCGCGGCGTCATTCGGATCGTCTTCCATTTTGTCGCGCAATTGCTCTTCGGTAACGCCGAGCTTGGCGGCAACGGCGATCGCCGTTTCCTCCGTCGCCCGCTCCTCGGCGCCGAGCAGGGCGCGGTGGAAGTCGCCGTATTTCTCCGGCGCGATCGAGCGGAAGGCGGCGCTGACCTTGTGCGCGGCAAGCGAGTCGGGGCCGAGAATCGGGAGTTCCTTCAAGACAAAACGGACATTCTTGTCGTTGGCGATGATCTCGTCCATGTCCGAGAGCGCCCGTTTGCAGTAGCCGCAATTGTAGTCGAAGAATTCGACGATGGTGATGTCGCCCTTGGGGTTACCGAGCGTAACGTCGTAGGCGGAATTAAAGATCGCCTTTTCGTTCTTGGCGATCGCCGCTTGCGAAGCTTCCTGCTGCTTGGCGCGCTGCTTGGCGGACAGGGCTTCCTGCACTTCCAGCATGATTTCCGGATTGGCGATGAGATATTCCTTGATGAAGGCGCCGATCTCTTCCTTCTGCTTTGCATCGAGCGCCGCCGCGGATTGGGGCAGGGCAATGCCGGCTGCAAGCGCGATCAGCGCTCCGGCGGCAATCATCTTCTTCCTGAGCGTCATCATTCCCTCGTTGTCTTCTCGTACCTGTCTGTCGCCCATTTCGCACTGCCGCGTCAACGCATCTTCATAGACAACGACGATAGCGAGCCTGCCGTCGAAAGCGAGCATAGGGTGCGCGGGCGCGAAACGAAACGGCAAAATCGGCCGAATTGCGGCGCTCCCATACTTGTGAAGCGTGCAGCGATCGGGCAAAGGGCGGGCGTCCAGTCAACTTGCGAGGGTCAGCCATTGGCACAGATGTCGAAACGCAGCGCCGTCGAACCGTTCCATGCCATGGATGTATTGGCGGAAGCGACGCGTCGCCGCGATGCCGGCCATCCCGTCATCTCGATGGCGGTCGGCCAGCCGGCCCATCCCGCCCCAAAGGCCGCGCTGGAGGCGGCGCGGCGGGCGCTGGAGCACGGCCGCCTCGGCTATACCGACGCCCTCGGGACCCTCTCGCTGAAGCGGGCAATCGCCGCCCACTATCAGAGCCGCCACGGCATCGCGCTTGATCCGCAGCGGGTTGCGATCACCACCGGCTCCTCCGCGGGCTTCAATCTGGCCTTCCTGGCTCTCTTCGATCCGGGCGATTGCGTCGCTATCGCCCGGCCCGGGTATCCTGCCTACCGCAATATCATGGCCGCGCTCGGCCTGAGCGTGGTCGAGATCGAAGCCAACGCCGATACAGGTTTTACGCTCACGCCCGAAAGCCTGGAGCGGGCGGCGGCGCAGGCCGGCAAGCCTCTGAAGGGGGTGCTTCTTGCCAGCCCTGCAAACCCGACCGGCACAGTCACGGGAAGGGAGCGTCTCAAGGCGCTCGCCGACTATTGCCGCGCCCGATCGATCGCCTTCATCTCCGACGAGATCTATCACGGGCTGACCTTTGCCGGCGAGGAGACCTCGGTCCTCGAGATCGCCGACGATGCGGTCGTCATCAATTCGTTTTCGAAATATTATTGTATGACCGGCTGGCGCATCGGCTGGATGGTGCTGCCGGAGGCTCAGGTGCGTGTCTTCGAGCGCATTGCCCAGAGCCTCTATATTTCGCCGCCGGAGCTCTCCCAGGTTGCCGCGGAGGCCGCCCTCGGCGCGCATGAGGAATTGGATGGTTACAAGCGGGCCTATGCCGCCAATCGCGACCTCCTGCTGACGCGTTTGCCGGAGATGGGCTTTTCGATCGCTTCACCGATGGACGGCGCCTTCTATGCCTATGTCGACGTCAGCCGCTTCACCAACGACAGCATGGCCTTCGCCCGTCGCATGCTCGCCGAGATCAATGTCGCCGCCACGCCCGGCTTCGATTTCGATCCGCTCGAAGGGCATCGCAGCATGCGTTTTTCCTATGCCGGCGCGCCCGCCGAAATGGCCGAAGCGATGGACCGCATTGCGCATTGGTTGAAATAGCCGCCTTCGGGTCGGGCGCGTCGACCGCTACTACAGCGCCGCGCGTCTTATCAGACGCGCAAAGGTCCCTGTAGCACTTTGAATTACTGCATGCTTCCCTAAATCGAGGTCGATTTAAGGAGGCATGTAGTAACAAAAAAGGCCCGGAATGTTCCGGGCCTTTTGCTTGGTAAGCCTATGCTTTCTCAGAAGAAGCCGCGGCGCTGCCACCAGCCGCCTTTTTTCGGCTTGGCTGCCTCTTCTTCGCTGCTGTCGGCCTTGGCCACATTCGATGTGACCACGGGCTCGGAAGCAATCGTCGTCAGATCCCGATTGGAGCGTGCGGGCTTGCCGGCCTCCAGGTCTGCGACCGCTTCCTCGACTTGAGCAGGACCGGTTTCATCCGGCTGCGCTTCGACAGCCTGTTCGGCCGCCGTGTCGGCATTTTCCGCCGGTGCCTCGGCGGCCACGGCTTTCTTGCGGCTGCGCTTCGGTTTCGCCGGCTTGGCTTCGGCAGCGGGAGTCTCGGCCTTGACAGACGCCGCATTCACGACCTGTTCGACGGCCGCGGCGGCAGCTGCATCGGCGTCGTTGGCGTCCGCTGCCTCTTCGGCATCGGCCGGCTCGTCATCGGACTCTGCAGCAAGAGCGGCCTCACCTTCGGCTTCTGGCCGGTTGCGGCGGCCGCCCCGCTTGCCGCGACGGCGACGCTTGCGCTTCTGATCCCCGTCTGCCGTCAAGGCATCCTGGGCCTCGCCTTCGTCCTCGGACTCGTCGCCTTCGTCAGTCGCGCCATCAAGCGCGTCTCCGGCTTCCGCCGCGACCGATTCCGGTCCGTGGCCGGCACCCTTGCCGCGCCGCCGGCGACGGCGCTTGCGCTTGCGGCCGCCCTGGTCGTCGGAGGCCTGCGCCTTCGGCTGTCCCGGACGCTCGGCCGCGGTCTCTTCCGCTTCCTCCTCGTCCAGATCCTCCTCGATGACGATGTCTTCTTCTTCTTCTTCTTCCGGCTCCGGCTCGAAATGCAGAAGCTGCTCGATCTTCACCGGATTCTCGACCGGTTCGCCTCGGTCGATCGCGAAGTGCTGGGCGCCGACATGCGCGTCCGCCTCGATGATGATCGAGACGCCGAAGCGCCGCTCATAGTCGGTGATCGTGCCGCGCTTCTGATTGAGAAGGTAGAGCGCGATTTCCGGGATCGTGCGGACCGCGATGTCGTGCGTGGTGTTCTTTAGCAGATGTTCCTCGATACCGCGCAGCACATGCAGCGCGACGGAAGACTGCGAGCGAACGTGGCCCGTGCCGTTGCAATGCGGGCAGGACTGCATCGTGCTTTCGAGCACCGAGGCGCGGATGCGCTGGCGCGACATTTCAAGCAGGCCGAAATGCGAGATGCGGCCGACCTGGATGCGCGCCCGGTCGTTCTTCAGGCAGTCCTTAAGCTTCTTCTCGACGGCGCGGTTGTTGCGCTTTTCTTCCATGTCGATGAAGTCGATGACCACCAGGCCGGCAAGGTCGCGAAGACGCAGCTGGCGCGCGACTTCCTCGGCCGCCTCCAGGTTGGTCTGCAGCGCGGTATCCTCGATCGAATGCTCGCGGGTCGAGCGACCGGAGTTCACGTCGATCGAGACAAGCGCCTCGGTCTGGTTGATGATGATATAGCCGCCCGACTTCAGCGTCACCTGCGGCTGCAGCATGCGGTCGAGCTGGGCTTCGATGCCGGAACGCGAGAAGATCGGATGCACGTCGCGATAGGGCTGCACGACCTTCGCGTGGCTCGGCATCAGCATCTTCATGAAGCTCTTGGCTTCCTTGTAGCCCTCTTCGCCGGAGACGATGATCTCGCTGATATCCTTGTTGTAGAGGTCGCGGATCGAACGCTTGATCAGGCTGCCTTCCTCATAGACGAGGCAGGGGGCGGTGGAGTTCAAGGTCAGCGTGCGGACGTTCTCCCACAGCCGCATCAGATATTCGAAGTCGCGTTTGACCTCGACCTTGGTGCGGTTGGCGCCAGCGGTGCGCAGGATCACGCCCATGCCCTGCGGCACGTCGAGCCCGCGGGCGATTTCCTTGAGGCGCTTGCGGTCCTGCAAGTTGGTGATCTTGCGGGAGATGCCGCCGCCGCGCGCCGTGTTCGGCATCAGCACCGAATAGCGGCCCGCGAGCGAAAGATAGGTGGTGAGCGCCGCGCCCTTGTTGCCGCGTTCTTCCTTCGCGACCTGGACGAGCAGGATCTGCCGGCGCTTGATCACTTCCTGGATGCGGTACTGCTTTCGCGGCTTGCGGACCTGCCGGTCCGGAACCTCTTCCATCGCATCTTCTGCGCCGACAGACTCGATGATTTCCTTCTCGCCGTCATGGCCGTCGTCATCGTCGTCATCATCGTCGCGGCGGCGGCGCGCATCGACGTCCTCGGAGATCGAGTCGACGTCGACCATCGCGGCCATTTCGCCGCTGCTGCCCTCATCACTCGCCTCGGCGTCGCCCTGCGCCTCTTCCTTTTGTTCGCTGGCCTTGGCTTTCGCCCGGCGCGTGCGCTTCGGCTTGGCCTTCGGCTTCTCCGCCTCTGCCTTGACTTCCGTTTCCGGTTCGGCCGTCTCAGTTGGCTCGACTGTCTCGGCGGCTTCTTCAGCCGGAGCCTCGTCCCTTGTCGGCGCGACGGTTTGCTCGTCTGCGGTCTCGACCGGCTCGACGTCGTCCTCGCGGCGGGCCTCTTCGGCTTCCGCCTTCAACAGCGCCTGACGGTCGGCGAGGGGGATCTGATAGTAGTCGGGGTGAATTTCGGCGAAGGCCAGGAAGCCGTGGCGATTGCCGCCATAATCGACGAAGGCCGCCTGCAGCGACGGCTCCACTCTGGTCACCTTGGCCAGATAGATATTGCCGCGGATTTGCTTCTTATGTTCCGATTCGAAATCGAATTCTTCTATGCGGTTCCCGCGAACGACAACGACGCGCGTCTCCTCTGAGTGAGACGCATCGATAAGCATTTTCTCTGCCATCTAAGCTCTGCTCCTCGGCGCAGGGCAACGGCAGACAGAGGCACTTCGCTTGGAAGGCTGTCGAACTCGTCGGAAGCTGCGCCGGATGTGAAAGGTCCTGTTTGGCGCAGGTGATGGTGCAGCAGCCAGACGGCAGCCGGAACGATCTCGTCCCGGGGCCTCTTTACTCCTGACCGATGCTGCTGAGTCACATCAAAGACCAAACAAGAATGCCAATGTCCTGGACCTCGAGGGGAGGTCCGATGAATACGCCCGCTTGCGGGCAGTCGGTGAAAATCACCATCAAGAACTCCGGCCACCGCCGGAAATTGCGATCCAGTGTACGGGAGGAAATGCAGCGACGGCGGATGAACACCTGCGGCCGCGGAAGCATGATACGGTTGCAACCGGCTGTTCCGGCTCGATCACTTCCCTGGCGCCAAGCTTCTCGAAGCTCCGGCTGCCCGGCCGACGATTCTATCCCGTCAACACTTTCTCCTTGTGACGCTTTTATGGTTTCTATGTCACATTGGCAAGGGAAAAGCCTTTGCCGCCACAATATTGATCGATTCGCTTGCCCGGGTGAAATCTTGTGTTCAGGAACCATTGCATCGGTTTCGAACCGGTCCGCATTCGTCACCTTGGGTGGCGCCGCGGCAAGGTTTGGTTAACCATGAGGGTTCATTGGTGGACAGTGACGGTGGCGGTTCCTGAGGCCCTGCGCCGGATTTCGAATGACGATGGGGGAGCCCGGGTGAAGCGTTCCGCAACAGAGCGGCATTTGCCGCATTCAAAGAGGCTGTCGCGTCGCGTCGCACCCGTGTTTGCCGTCCTCTTTGCGGCGATGTCCATCCTGTTGCCCGCTGTTGCCGGTGCGGCCGATGATGCCGCCCCCTTGCTGGCTTACGGGGCGCGGGTAGCCGGCGACGACGCGCGGACGCGGATCGTGATCGAATTCGATCGCAATCCCGAATTCTCCATTCACTACGTCGCAAATCCGGTTCGCGTCATCGTCGACCTGCCGGAGACATCCTTCGGCCTGAAGCCGGAGAGCCTCGAGCCACGCGGTCTCTTCGATGCCATCCGCTATGGCGGAATGGGGGCAGGGGCTTCGCGGCTGGTGCTCTCCGCCAGAGGGCCGACCGAGGTCACCCACGCGGAAGTGAAGCCGGAGGAAGACGGCAAGGGCTTCCGCCTGATCATCGATGCCGAGAAGATCGACAAGGCCCGCTTCGACAAGCTCCTCGGCGACCAGCAATGGACGGGAACGGCGCGCACCGCCAAGACCGACCGTCCCGCCCCCGCGCCGGCGAAAGCTCCGGGCGCCTTCGTGGTTGCCGTCGATGCCGGGCACGGCGGCATCGACACCGGCGCCATCGGCAGCGTCACCAAGACGGAGGAGAAGCACGTTACGCTCGCCTTTGCGCGCGATCTTGTGGCGACGCTCAACCGCGAGCCCGGCATAGAGGCCTTTCTGACGCGGGCCGGCGACGAGTTTCTGTCCTTGCCGCAGCGTGTCCAGATGGCCCGGCAGAGAAGTGCCAACCTGTTCATATCCGTCCACGCCGACACGCTGAGGCAGAAGGATATCCGCGGCGCCACGGTCTATACGATCTCAGACAAGGCCTCCGACCACCTCGCGGCCGACCTGGCGGCCCGCGAAAACCTTTCCGACGAGATCGCCGGCATTCCGCTCGAAAGCGAGCCGGCGGAGGTCGCGGACATCCTGATCGATCTCACCCGCCGCGAAACCCAGGCATTTTCAGTCAACTTGGCGCGCAGCGTCGTCTCATCCTTCGAAGGGCAGATCAAGCTGATCAACAATCCCCACCGCCATGCCGGCTTCCGCGTCCTGCAGGCGCCGGACGTCCCGTCGATCCTGCTCGAACTCGGCTTCCTGTCGAACAAGGAGGACGAGAAGCAATTGCTCGATCCGGCATGGCGCAAGAAAGTGTCGGAGCTGCTGGCCGTCGCCGTCGGGCGCTATCGCCAGACGGCGGTTGCGAACGGCGGGTGAAGCCTTCCGAAGGCAGCCACGGGAGGGATGTGATTTGTGTCGCCGGCGTAACAGCGATATGCTTTTCAGCGAGATGCGCACGGTATAACCGACCACCAGCCCTATTTTACTCACAATCCCGGCCTTTGGGGGAAGGGCATCCCAATTTGTTGGGAAACGATGTTGAAGCTTGAGTTTCCTCGCCATATGAGGGAACCCGCGAAGCGTGTAGCTGTCGTGCCGGCCGATTTCCGACGAAAGCGGTTGGCGCGGCCGCTTGGCTTGCGACAGTGGGTCCTTCGAATGGCGACCCGGCGATGGGACAATAAGGTACCGGTATCTGGCTGATGATCAGACTGATAGGATATTTTTTCGGCATTGGTGCGTTTTTGCTGCTCGGGGTCGCCGCAGCCGTCGCGATCTATCTCGGCGCGATCACCAAGGATCTGCCCGACTATGAGGTGCTCGCCAAGTACGCGCCGCCGGTCACGACGCGCTTTCACGCCGGAAACGGTGCGCTGATTGCCGAATATGCGCGCGAGCGCCGCCTCTATCTGCCGATCCAGGCGATACCGGACCGCGTCAAGGCAGCCTTCATCTCCGCCGAGGACAAGAACTTCTACAAGCATCCGGGCGTGGACATCACCGGCTTGGCGCGCGCCATTGCCGTCAACATCCAGAACTTCGGCTCGGGTCGCCGCCCGGTCGGAGCCTCGACGATCACTCAGCAGGTGGCGAAGAACTTCCTGCTGACCGCCGACCAGACGATCGACCGCAAGATCAAGGAGGCGATCCTCTCCTTCCGCATCGAGCAGGCCTACACCAAGGATCGCATTCTCGAACTTTATCTGAACGAGATCTTCTTCGGCCTGAATTCCTACGGCGTCGCCGGCGCGTCGCTCACCTATTTCGACAAGTCGGTCACGGAACTGACCGTCGCCGAGGCCGCCTATCTTGCTGCGCTGCCGAAGGGACCGGCCAACTATCACCCGTTCCGCAAGACCGAGGCGGCGATCGAGCGCCGCAACTGGGTGATCGATCGCATGGTCGAGAACGGCTATGTGACCAAGGCAGACGGCGAGGAGGCGAAGAAGCAGGAGCTCGGCGTGACGCCGCGCCGTGGCGGTGCCCATCTTTTCGCTTCGGACTACTTCGCCGAAGAGGTGCGCCGGCAGATCATTCAGAAATATGGCGACAATGCTCTTTACGAGGGCGGGCTGTCGGTTCGCACGTCGCTCGATCCGCATCTGCAGATCATCGCGCGCAAGGCGCTGCAGGACGGGCTCTTGGGCTATGACGAGCGCCGCGGCTTTCACGGGCCGGTCAAGACGATCGAGATCGGCGGCGACTGGGGGGAGCCTCTGAGCAAGATCCCGACATTGAACGACATGCCAGAATGGAAACTCGCCGTCGTGCTCGCCGTCGACAGCGAAGGGGCCGAGATCGGCATCCAGCCGGACAAGGAAGCCTCGGGGAAGATCGTCGCCGAACGGGTCACCGGGCACATTTCCGCAGAGAACATGCAATGGGCCTACCGCGCCGCAGGCGGCCAGCGCAAGGCGGCAAAGTCCCCGGAGGGCGTCGTCGGTCCAGGCGATGTCGTCTATGTCGAGCCGCTCGAGCAAAAAGGCGAGTATCGCCTTCGCCAGCCGCCCAAGGTGCAGGGCGGGCTGGTCGCGATGGATCCGCATACCGGCCGCGTTCTGGCGATGGTCGGCGGCTTCTCCTATGGCCAATCGGAGTTCAACCGCGCCACCCAGGCGATGCGCCAGCCCGGTTCCTCCTTCAAGCCCTTCGTCTATGCGGCAGCTCTCGACAGCGGCTACACGCCCGCCTCGGTCATTCTCGATGCGCCGATCGAAATCGTCGCCGGCGGCCAGGTCTGGCGCCCGGAAAACTACGGCGGCGGCTCTGCCGGTCCATCGACGCTGCGCCTCGGCATCGAAAAGTCGCGCAACCTCATGACGGTGCGGCTTGCCAACGACATGGGCATGAACCTCGTCGCCGAATATGCCGAGCGCTTCGGCATCTACGACAAGATGCCGCCGCTGCTTTCCATGTCGCTCGGCTCCGGCGAGACGACCGTGCTGCGCATGGTGTCGGCCTATGCGGTCATCGCCAATGGCGGCAAGCAGATCAAGCCGTCGCTGATCGACCGCATCCAGGACCGCTACGGCAAGACGATCTTCCGTCACGAGGACCGCACCTGCGACAACTGCAACGCCGACAATTGGGCCGAGCAGGAAGAGCCCGTGTTGACCGACAACCGCCTGCAGGTGCTCGATCCGATGACGTCCTACCAGATCACTTCGATGATGGAGGGCGTCATCACCCGGGGTACGGCGGCGGGCAAGATCAAGCTGGACCGTCCGGTCGCCGGCAAGACCGGCACGACCAACGACGAGAAGGACGCCTGGTTCGTCGGCTACACGCCCGACCTCGTCGCCGGCCTCTATCTGGGCTTCGACGATCCGGCGCCGCTCGGTCGCGGCGCGACGGGCGGCAGTCTGTCGGCACCGATCTTCAACGCCTTCATGCAGGAGGCGGTCAAGGGGACGCAGCCGGGCAAGTTCGTGGTTCCGGAGGGCATGAACCTCATCCCGGTCAACCGCAAGACCGGCATGGCGGCGGTCGAAGGCGAGCCGGACACGATCATCGAAGCCTTCAAGCCGGGCACCGGTCCGGCCGAAACCTTCTCGGTCATCGGCGACCTCGACGAATATGCGCCGCCGGAGGAGATCCTGAAGAACTCCCCGCAGGCCAACCAGGCCGTGACCTCCGGCTCCAACGGCCTCTTCTGAGCCTTGCCCTCGATCCGGATGCCCGTCGCCTTTACATCGGCGGCGGGCGTCGCTATTTGACCCTCACATTTTTCGAAGCCACACCAAGAAGCGGGACCATGCGCAGCGAAATCGAGAACATCGTCGACGAAATCAAGCAGGCCATAAGCCTGCTGAGGAGGCATCTTTGACTGGGAGCAGGCGATAAGACGACTGGACTGGTTGAACAACAAGGCGGAAGATCCGTCGCTCTGGAACGATGCGGCCGAGGCGCAGAAGCTGATGCGCGAGCGCCAGCAGCTCGACGACAGCATTACCGGCCTGCGCCGTTTTGAGCAGCAGCTGAGCGACAATATCGAGCTGATCGAACTCGGCGAAGAGGAGGGCGATTCGGCCATCGTCAGCGAGGCCGAGGACGCACTCCGTCAGCTGCGCAACGAGACTGCGAAGAAGCAGGTCGAGGCCATGCTTTCGGGCGAGGCGGACCAGAACGACACCTATCTCGAAGTCCATTCGGGCGCCGGCGGCACCGAAAGCCAGGACTGGGCCAACATGCTGCTGCGCATGTATTCGCGCTGGGCCGAGCGGCAAGGTTACAAGGTGGAACTCTTGGAAATCCAGGACGGCGAAGAGGCCGGCATCAAGTCGGCGACGCTCCTCGTCAAGGGCCACAACGCCTATGGCTGGCTGAAGACCGAATCGGGTGTCCATCGGCTCGTCCGCATCTCGCCCTATGACAGCAATGCGCGCCGTCACACCTCGTTTTCGTCCATCTGGGTCTATCCGGTCGTCGACGATTCGATCCAGATCGACATCAATGAAAGCGATTGCCGCATCGACACCTACCGTTCGTCGGGCGCCGGCGGCCAGCACGTCAACACGACCGACTCGGCCGTGCGCATCACGCATATGCCGAGCGGCATCGTCGTGCAGTGCCAACAGGAGCGTTCGCAGCACAAGAACCGCGCCAAGGCCTGGGACATGCTGCGCGCCCGGCTCTATGAAGCCGAGCTCAAGAAGCGCGAGGAGGCGGCCAATGCCGAAGCCGCTTCAAAGACCGATATCGGCTGGGGTCACCAGATCCGCTCCTATGTCCTGCAGCCCTATCAGCTGGTGAAGGACCTGCGGACGGGCGTCGAAAGCACGAGCCCCGGCGACGTGCTCGACGGCGAGCTCAACGAGTTTATGGAGGCCGCACTTGCCCACCGCGTCAGCGGCGGTGCGGATGCGGTCGTCGAGGATTTGGGCTGAACGCGCCGAACAGGAACTGCGACAAACGGCCGGGTGCTCCCCGGCCGTATTCTTTTGTCGGCGTCAGTTGGTCGCGCGCTCGATCTTGATGTCCCCGACTTCGTCTATCAGCACCGTCCACGATTCCGGTTCGGTGGCGGAAGGGTCGGTCTTCAGATAGACGGTCGCGAACATTCCCGGCTGCCGCGTGATGCCCGTCGAGGTCTCGGGTCGAATGTCGGTGACAAAGGACTTCATCGCCGTGAACTCCTCGAGCTCGGCGGACGAGACCACTTCCGGGCCGGTCGGCGTCGAGGCGATCTGCTGGAGATGGATGCGCGCGGTGCCGTCACTCTGCCGCACGGCAATCAGCTTGTAGTAGCCACGCTGCGCGGCCCGTTGCGCAACGCCTTCCGGATCGCCGGCCGGCGCTACGCCGGCTCCGTCCTCCCAATAGCCGGTGCTTGTGACGAAAGTGACGTTCGAGGGGAGGATGCCGCCGTCCTGCGCCCGCAGAGCGCCCGCGGACAACAGGAAGCAAAGCGCGATCACAAGGGGGTTGCGCATCCTCAAGATTCCTTCGTGCGCGGCGCGGAACAATAACCGCTGCCGCAGAATACCATGACGTTCCGCTTGTGATTCAATTGGAGAACTGCTCGGCCAGGATGCGGTCGGACCAGGAATGATCCGGATCGGACAGGATGCGGGCCGTCAGCTTCTCCGATTCGGCGATCGTGACCCGAACGACCGACTTGACCTCCTGGTGATCCGCGACGGCGTTGACCGGCCGCTTCTCGGCCTCGAGAATCTCGATCTGGACGGTAACGCGGTTGGGAAGCAGCGCGCCGCGCCAGCGCCGCGGCCGGAAGGGACTGACCGGGGTCAAGGCGAGAAGCGGGGCCTCGAGCGGCAGGATCGGCCCGTGGGCGGACAGGTTATACGCAGTCGATCCCGCCGGTGTTGCGAGCAGCAGCCCGTCGCAGGTCAGTTCATCGAGCCGCACCTTGCCGTCGACGAGGACCTTGAGCTTTGCCGCCTGATAGGACTGGCGGAAGAGATAGACCTCGTTGATCGCCAGCGCGGTGAATTCGTTGCCGTTGGCGTCGAGGGTCCGCATTTCCAAGGGGTGGAAGGCGTTGTCGACGGCGCTGGCGATGCGTTCGCGCAGATCATCGGTGCTGTAGCGGTTCATCAGGAAGCCGACCGAGCCGCGATTCATGCCGTAGACGCGCTTGCCGGTATTCATCGTCTTGTGCAGCGTGTGCAGCATGAAACCATCACCGCCGAGCGCGACGATCACGTCCGCCTCCTCCGGGTCGTGGTCGCCGTAAATCTCCTTGAGTTCCTTTGCCGCCTTCTGCGCTTCTTCGGCCGTCGAGGCGATGAAGGCGAGTGTGCTGAACTGGGTCATGCATTCAGTCCGTTTGTCGTTGCGCCCGGCGCGGCGATCGACGCCATGCCTGTTTTTCTGGCACGACCATGCGGCGAGTGCACCCGAAATTTTGAGAGGAGCCGCATTTTTGCTTTACACAAGAAAGGAATATGGTAACTCCCGTGATCGAAAAGTGCCCTTATAGCTCAGTTGGTAGAGCGGCTGATTTGTAATCAGTAGGTCGGGAGTTCGAGTCTCTCTGGGGGCACCATTTTTGAAGCTTTTCGAAGCTACCACACCTCCCCACACTGATCGGCGACTCACAATTTCCTCAAATATCGAAGGACTGCGCCGGTCTCGGGTCGATCTCGCGGCAACGCTGCATCGCCTTGATCAGGTTCTCTGCCAGATAGTCGATCAGCGCGCGCGTCGCCGGCAGTACGCCCTGTCGGGACGGAAAGACGAGATGGACCATGACGTTGCCGGAGCCCCACTCAGGCAGGACGGGGACGAGAACGCCGGTTCGGAAGGCGCGCTCGCAGATGTGGTCCGGCAAAAGCGCGATCCCCATTCCTTCGATCGCGGCGCGTTCGAGGATGACGAAATCGCTGCAGCCGATCACCGGTCGGTGGGCGATCTCGATCGATCCGCCGTTCGCGTGATAGAGGCGCCACACGTCGCTTGCGTGTTGCTCGTTCATGGAGAGCGTCGGCATTTCGGCAAGATTGGTGGTGGTGACTTCTCCGATTCGCGCAAGAAGCGTCGGGCTGGCGGCCAGCCGCGAGCGGACCTCGCCGAACTTGCGCACGATCAGGTGGCTGTCCGTATCGAGCTGGTCGCGCGCGCGAAGCGCCACGTCGAAACGCTCCTCGATGAGATCGAGACGTCGATTCGTGGCGGTGATGAGCAGTCGGACGCCCGGGTAGCGCCGATGGAAGCCCGGCAGAATGTCGGCCAGCATCGGTGCGAAGCCGAGGGGGCAGCCAAGCCGCACAACGCCCGTCGGCTCGCCGCGCACGGCGGCGACCTCGGCTTCCGCGGCCGCTACGCCGTCGAGCAGCCCCTGGGCGTGTTCATAGAAAACGCGGCCGATTTCCGTCACGCGCAGCTTGCGCGTCGAGCGCTCGAGAAGCCGCACGCCCAGTTGATCTTCCAGCCGCGCCACATGCTTGCTGAGCTTGGATTTGGGAATGTTCAGATAACGCGCGGCGGCGCTGAAGCCGTTGTTCTTCACGACGGCGGCGAAGAGGGCGATATCGTTCAGGTCCTGCATGCTAGCCTCCACCAGAGCGGGCGTCGCGCGCGCATCCGCTCTGGGAATCCAATGTGATCGTTCCGACGGAGTCTGATTTTCCCGCGCCGGAACGCTCCGATTGTTTCCCTCAGGAAACGGAATGTCAATTATTCGCCGTCTTATCCAGCGATTGTTTTCAAATCATATGTTGTGCACCGCAACTAGAAACAAAGGTGCCTCCCATGAACGTCCTTCATATCGACTCCGGCATTCTCGGAGAACATTCGGTTTCCCGTCGTCTGACGGCGGCGATCGTCTCACAGATCAAGGCAGACCGGCCCGACGCGAAAGTCACCTATCGCGATCTCGTCTCCGAGCGCCTCCAGCATCTGACCGGCGCACAGATCATGGCGCCTGCCGACCTCGGTGAAGTCGATCCGGCGCTCGCCTCCGATATTCGGACTGGCCGCCAGATGCTCGACGAATTCCTTGCCGCTGACACGATCGTCATCGGTGCGCCGATGTACAACTTCTCGATCCCGAGCCAGCTGAAGGCCTGGATCGACCGCCTGGCCGTCGCTGGCAAGACCTTCCGTTACACCGAGGCGGGCCCGGAGGGTCTCGCCAAGGGCAAGAAGGTGATTGTCGCCTCCACGCGCGGCGGACACTATTCTGCCGGCCCGGCTTCGGCGATGGATCACCAGGAAAGCTATCTGCGGACCGTTTTCGGCTTCTTCGGAATCACCGACGTTGAGTTCGTCCGCGCCGAGGGCCTGAACCTCGGTGCCGACCAGAAGCAGTTCGCCATTGCCGAAGCTGAAAAGACCATCGCGGAAGGCAACGTTCTGCGCCTGGCGAGCTAAGATTGAATTCGGCCGGCGCCGGAGCGGGATGAGGAAAACTGTTCGTGGTTTTCCGCCCGCATCCCGCTCACCAAAAGTGCCGGTCTGTTGCGGAAGAATGCCGGTCGCGCAAGCGGCCGGCATTCTTCGTTTCTGATCGGGCCGGATTTGCGGTATTCTAGCGAGATGAGAAGCCTGGTCGTTCTGCAGGTTCTGGCCCTGTCGCTGTCGGCTGCCGCCATGGTCGCCGAGAGTGCGGCTGCGTCGCCGCCGGACCGGCGCTGTACCTGTCGCAATCGCGACGGGACAAAATACGAACTCGGCCAGATGACATGCATCCGGGTCGGCGGCATCTCCTACATGGCGCGCTGCGAAATGAACCTCAACGTCACGACCTGGAAGAAGGTGCGTGACGGCTGTCCGACGGCGCACATGACCTTAAGCGCCGTGCCGGTGCTTTGACCGGCATCGGCCGTTTCAAGCCTTGAGGTGCTGCCTTGCTGCATACATCGCGATCGCCGCGGCGTTCGAGACATTGAGCGACTTGATGGCGCCGGGCATATCGAGTCGGGCCAGCGCCGCAACGGTCTGCCGCGTCTTCTGCCGCAGCCCCTTGCCTTCCGATCCAACCACGAGGGCGATCTTCTCGCCAGAGAAGGTATCCTCCAGCGGTTGCGGACCCTCCGAATCAAGACCGATCGTCTGGAAGCCCAGCTTGTGCAGTTCTTCAATCGTATCGGCGAGATTGGTTATCTGGATATAGGGAATGAGTTCCAGCGCCCCGGAGGCCGATTTTGCGAGCACGCCTGATTCGGTCGGGCTATGGCGCATGGTGGTGATCAGCGCGCCGGCTTCGAACGCCACCGCCGAGCGCATGATGGCGCCGACATTGTGCGGATCGGTCACCTGGTCGAGCAGGAGGATCAACGGACAATCGCTGAGCGCCTCGAGCTTGCGGTGCGGCAGCGGCCGCGTCTCCAGCATGACGCCCTGGTGGATGGCATCCGGCCCGAGGACCCGATCGAGATCCTGCGGCGTGACGATTTCGACGGGGAAGGGGAGTGACGAAGGCTCGCCGAGTTCCAGCCTCGCCGCCGCATTCTGCGTCACGCTGAGGCGGATGACCGTGCGCTCCGGATTGTCGAGGGCGGCGCGGACCGTGTGCAGCCCATAGAGAAGCACCTGCTCTGGCGCCAGCGCCGGCGGCTTCCAGTCGGCCGGCATCTTCCGGCGCTTGTCCGGGCGGGGTGTCGGAATCTCGCCGCGCTCGCGGCGGGCGTCGCGATGGGCACGCCGCAAAGTGGCGTAGTGGCTGTCCTTGGCGCTCTTGTCGCCGCTCTTGTCCTTGCTCATGCGCATCTTATAGTGAGGTTAGTTCGGTCTTGGAAATGGTTTCGGATAGTGCGGCCGCCGGTGGCTGTGGAGAAATTCTGAAATTTTCCGTTTCGCTCTGTTGACAGGAGGAATGCGGCCGGCCATATACCCGGCGCAGATCGAAAGACGACACGAAACGGCGTGCTTCTTCCACGATCTCAAAAGCTTGGTCGATTGATCCCGACAGAATAATGGAGGGATGCCCGAGTGGTTAAAGGGGACGGACTGTAAATCCGTTGGCTCAGCCTACGTTGGTTCAAATCCAACTCCCTCCACCATTCTGCTTCAGGATCGAAGGCCCGCGGGTATAGCTCAATGGTAGAGCAGCAGCCTTCCAAGCTGAATACGCGGGTTCGATTCCCGCTACCCGCTCCAGCCACTTTCCGGCTTACTTCAAAAAAGTGTCGGATGTTCCTGACATCGTTGAGTGTTCTGGCTCTGGCGATTCCATCCGCGCTGGCGCGGTGGAGCTTCTCTATGGACTTTAAAATTGGCTGAGACCTTGCCGTCCGGGCGGACGCAATTAAGTCTTGCGCAAATGCCGCGAAACCCTTAAACGGCTGCACAAACCGGCCCAGCCGGCTGATCCATCGTATTTGACCACAGGAAGCGTACCCATGGCAAAGAGCAAATTCGAGCGCAACAAGCCGCACGTCAACATCGGCACGATTGGCCACGTTGACCATGGCAAGAC
>NZ_NWTD01000043.1:0-1289 GCF_002532005.1 Sinorhizobium sp. NG07B
TCCGCTTGCTCGTTACCGGGGCTCAAGGTCTGGCCCCAGACCTCCCAGGTCATGTCGTAATCGAAGGCGCGCTCCCGGTTGGTATATTGCGACGGATCGACCATGCGCACGCTTGCTTCGATACCAATCCGCTTCAGGTTCTGCGTATAGGGAAGCGCGACCCGCTCGAGTGCCGGGCTGTTTATCAGAATTTCGAAGGCGAAGGGCTTGCCGGTCGCCTTGTTGACCATGCGGTTGCCCTTGAGTTCGAAGCCGGCTTCCTTGAGGAGCGCAATCGCCTGGCGCAGATTGTCGCGGGCCTTTTCCGGCGTTCCCCCGACAGGATTGGTGTAGGGGGTCGTAAACACTTCCGGTGGGACCAGCTCCTTGACCTCGTTGAGGATCTTCAGTTCCTCGCCCTTAGGCAGGCCCGATGAGGCGAGTTCCGTGCCGAAGAAGAAGCTGTTTACGCGCTGGTATTGATTGAAGAAGATGGTTCGGTTCAGTTCCTCGAAATCGAGCGCATAGTTCAGCGCCTGGCGCACGCGCTCGTCGTCGAAGGGTTTGCGGCGCATGTTCGGCACCATCGCCTGCATGACGCCGGTTGCCCGGAACGGGTTGGGGATTTCCTCGCGCTTGACGCGACCGTCCTTCACCGCCGGGAAGTCGAAGCCGGTCGCCCAGCGCATTGCCTGGTTTTCTACCCAGTAGTCGGTGTTGCCGGAGCGGAAGGCCTCGAACTCGACGTCGCGATCGCCGAAGAAGGAATAGGTGATCGAGTTGAAATTGTTCTGCCCGACATTGACGTTGAGGTTCTTGCCCCAATAGTCGTCCCGCAATTCGAAACGGATCGAGCTGCCCGGCTGGAACGAAGCGATCTTGTAGGGCCCCGAGCCCATGACCGGCTCGAGCGTCGTGCGGCTGATGTCGCGCGGCTTGCCGTCCGGCCCGCTGCCCTCCCACCAATGTTTCGGAACGATCAGGATCTGGCCGAGAATGTGCGGCAGTTCGCGATTGTTCTTTTCATCGAAGTGGAAGGTCACGTCGCGGTCGCCGGTCTTTTCCGACTTCACGACATGCCTGTAGTAGCTCTGATAAAGCGGGTTCAGCTCCTTTGCCTTCTCGAAGCTGAAGACGACGTCCTCGGGCGTCACCGGTTTGCCGTCTGCCCATTTCGCCTCGGTCCGCAGACGGAAGGTCGCCGACGAGATGTCGTCGGGAAAGGAGACGCTCTCGGCGAGTAAGCCATAGGCTGTTGAAATTTCATCATCGGCCGGCTTCAACAGCGTATCGAAGACAAGCGACAGTCC
>NZ_NWTD01000044.1:0-1258 GCF_002532005.1 Sinorhizobium sp. NG07B
AATGGCGATGCCGAGAGGACCACAGGCGTTCCCCAGGAGTGAATACTTGCAGCGCCTGTCCGTCGTTAAGGCGGAGATGGAGCGGCGAGAGGTTGATGTTCTGGTAGTCAAATCGACCGCGAACATCACATATCTGTCCGGCTACACGTCCAAGACCGGCTCGATGCCGCAGGCCCTTATTGTTTATCTAAGAGATGAAGAGCCGAGCTTCATCGCCTGCCGCAAAGATGCCCCCGCGGCGATCCATCAGACGTTTATCGACCGCGAACGCATTTTTGGCTATCCGGAAGCTCTCCTTGCCGATCCAGAGAAGGATGGCTGGGACGCGGTAATAGATCTCCTCTTGGACAGCGGCTTGGGACGGAATCGCATCGGCATCGAGGCAAGGCTGTTTCCCGCCCAAACTCTCGAAAAATTTAGGGTAAGGGCGCCCGAGGCAAAGATCGTAGATGTTGGCAACAGTGTCGACTGGATCAGAGGCGTCAAGTCCGATCTGGAAATTACCTACATGCGTGAATCTGCGGCGATAACAGATGCAGGGATGCTGCGTGCGCAGGAAGTAATTCGTCCGGGCGTAACCGAGGCTGCAGCGGCAGCAGAAATCATCGCGACGCTAATACGTGGGGCGAATGGCAAGCTGGGCACGGATTTGACCCACTTCGTGCTGTGCAACGGCCCAAGAACGTCCACCTGGCACATCCGGTGGGCCGAGGACATCTTCCGGGAAGGCTCCCAAGTCAACCTTTGTTTCGGAGGGGTGCGCCACGGTTACGTATCGCCCTTGATGCGCACGTTCTCGATTGGCAAACCCTCCGACCAACTTCGCCGACTTCATGACGCGGAGGTTGCTGGCCTGGAGGCGGCTCTTGCCGCCATCAAACCGGGTGCGACATGTAGCGACGTTGCTGCCGCTTTCAACACCACCCTTCGCAAATCCGGTTTCGAGAAGGAGTCACGATGTGGCTACGCAGTGGGGATTGAATGGGTAGAGCCGACGGCCAGTCTCAAAGAGGGCGATTTGACCATCTTGAAGCCGAACATGACTTTCGATCTGATGCTCGGCAACTGGATCGGCGAAGATCTCAGCTACGTGATCAGTGAGACTTTCCGGGTCACCGAATACGGGGTTGAGACGTTCAGCACTCTCCCACGGGAGATTTTCGAGATCTAGTCACGGTCTCAACTGCTTTTGCTATGACGTCCTCGATCTCGGCCACCGGTAAGGCCCCGCCTCTTGCAAGTATTGGCTCTGTCGACA
>NZ_NWTD01000045.1:0-1070 GCF_002532005.1 Sinorhizobium sp. NG07B
CCTACGGCATCATACTGCGATAGCGTTCGCGCTCGCGCCGAACCTGCTCCAAAGTATACGGGTCGGCACTGTCGTCAAACCGCGTCCATCCTTCCCCCGCGTAAATGCTCCTGCGGGCGGCAGGGTCGACGCGATTGCGTTGCTGCAGGATGGCCTCTGCTTTGAGGGCAAGACTGTCATCGACTTTTGCGGTCACCAAGGTGCCGCCGCGGCGAACGCCCTCGGCATAGACATGGGCGTCTTCCTCATCGACGCCGGAATCCGTCAATGCACCGATCAACCCTCCGGCGGCGCCTCCAGCAACAGCCCCGGCTGCCGCCCCGGCCGCGGTAGCCGCCAGCCATCCTGCCGCGACGACAGGGCCAACGCCGGGAATGGCCATCAAGCCAAGTCCCGTAAGCAGACCGACCACCCCGCCTCCTACGGCGCCGAGGCCGGCACCAGTTCCCGCGCCTTCGGCTGCGTCCGAGCCTTCGGTCGAGTAGCGGTCATCAGCATTGTTTGCAACGATGCTGATATCATCTGACGGCACGCCGGCGGCTTCGAGGTCGCTGACGGCGTCGCGGGCATCTTCGTAGTCGTCAAATAGCCCTGTTACGGTTCGCATTATCGTTCTCCTTTTGGTAAAGCACGTTTCGGGCGATTACTGAGCTGTGACGTTGCCCTGATAATCGAGGGCGACGGCCACTGATTTGCCGTCCTTCATGGCAGTTGCCTGCCACACACCTTTATCGTCTAGCTTCAAGCCATTGACGCCGGTGTACCCGGCTTGTTCGATCCACTCCTTCGCCTGAGCTTCGGTAAAGCTGTTGGCGCCTTCAACCGGCGCCGCCGGGTTCTGCGTGTCGGGAGTCGCGATCGCCGGCGTATTGCCCTCCGAAGACGGAGTCGTTTGCGCAAACGCTGCCGTGGCCACAGCGCTCAGCAGCGCTGCCGCAGCAAAAGTCAGATTTTTCATGTGTTTACCTCTTCCGAAGACCTGAATTGATCCCCGCGCAAAGAACTCGTGGACCGGAGATTGGTTCCGGATTGCTCGTTCACAATCAGAGCACGGCCGTGAGCAGGTGCGG
>NZ_NWTD01000046.1:0-1069 GCF_002532005.1 Sinorhizobium sp. NG07B
GCATGGAGGTGTCGGAAGCCAAGCGGCTGAAGACGCTGGAGGACGAGAACACGAAGCTGAAGCGGCTTCTGGCGGATTCGATGCTCGACAATGCAGCTTTGAAAGACCTTTTGGGAAAGAAGTGGTGACGCCCGCAGCCCAGCGGAACGCTGTCGCGCATCTGATGGGTCACCATGGGATGAGCGAACGGCGGGCGTGTAAAGCCATCGGCTTTTGCCGGATGACGATGCGGTACGAAACCAGGCGCAGCGACGATCAGGGCCTTCGCGAGCGAATGAAGGTGTTGGCGCATGAACGCCGCCGCTTCGGCTATCGACGCCTTCATGTGCTGCTCAGGCGCGAGGGACACCTTGTGAACCACAAGAAGCTCTTCCGGCTCTATCGGGAGGAGAAGCTGACGGTGCGCAAGCGCGGCGGTCGCAAGCGAGCGATAGGCACACGAGCACCGATGCTGATCCCGATGGCCACCAATGATCGTTGGTCGCTCGACTTCGTGTCGGATCAACTCACCGATGGACGCAGGTTCCGGGTTCTAACGGTCGTCGACGATTGCACGAGGGAATGCCTGGCGCTCGTCGCGGATACATCGCTTTCCGGTCTGCGCGTTGCCCGTGAGCTGGATCGGATCATCGAGGAGCGCGGCAAGCCCAGGATGATCGTCAGTGATAATGGCAGCGAGTTCACCAGCAACGCGATCCTGCAATGGACGGACCGGATCAAGGTCGATTGGCACTACATCGCGCCCGGTAAGCCGATCCAGAATGCCTTCATCGAAAGCTTCAATGGGCGGCTGCGAGACGAGCTCTTGAATGAAACCCTCTTCTCGTCACTGACCTATGCTCGCTCAGCGCTTTCAAACTGGCGCAGCGATTACAACGATCACCGACCGCACTCTGGCCTCGGCTGGCTAACACCGGCCGAGTTCGCTCAGACCATCAACCCGCGACGTGCTGCGGTGCTGCGCAGCCGAAATGGCTCCGCACCGCAACCCGCCGCTACCGCCCCAAATACAGCAACCCAAAACCGCAGGAGCGAACTCAAAACTGGATAAAACTTGGGGGCAAGGTCA
>NZ_NWTD01000047.1:0-921 GCF_002532005.1 Sinorhizobium sp. NG07B
AACTGAAGGGCAGATTCGCCCCTATAAATGCCAATTAACTGACGTTCCCACTCTTTGCGACTTGGAGCGACTTTCTTGCCGAAGGCCCGTGCACCTTCGGCCAGCTTTCTCACAAGACTATCGCTCTTGATTTTAACCAGAGCCTCGGCGAGCGAGCCCGCATCTCCGCTCTCGAAGATGAGGCCCGCGCCATTGCTTTCGATCTCCTCGGCAATCAACGCGTTGCTGCTTACGATCACGGGAATTCCACTCATCAATGCCTCGGCCGCCACCAGGCCGTATGGCTCCGGCATTCGCGACGGCATGACGAATGCGCGCGCCTGGGCGGCCGTTTCGGATACCATTTCGTCATCGAGCCAGCCCGGCACCCAGCAATGGGGAAGGGCCTCCTGCATTTCGGCGAGCAAAGGGCCGCGGCCGATCAGGGTTGCTGCCTGGCCCGTCATTCGCAAAGCCTCACCAAGGGTGCGGACGCCTTTCTCCCAGGTCATCCGTCCGAGGAAGACGATGCGCTCTCTGCGCCACGGCTCCGTCGACAGCCGCGTCAAAGGTTCCGTGGGCGTACGCAATGTGGTGAAATGCCGGAGAGGACCCGACTTCAGGTAGGTTTCCATGCCTTCGTGCGCCAGCACTACTTCGACGCGTTCCCAGAATGCGTCGCCAGCGCCTGATTGGACGAGGCTTCGGCGAAAGCGCCAGAGCTTATGGAAATAGTTTCGCTTGTCACAATTGGTTAAGAGACAATCGAGGGACATCGGCTTTAGATTACAGATCGCGCCGCTCCTGAAATTCAGGCGTCCGCCGTTCGGGCAATTCAGAAAATAGTCATGCGCCGTGATGATGACCCTCGCCTTGCTCGCTGCGAGAGCATGGAAGATGGACGGCGACAATATCTGGTTCCATCCATGGACGTGGACAACA
>NZ_NWTD01000048.1:0-831 GCF_002532005.1 Sinorhizobium sp. NG07B
AGGACCTACGCGAAATCAGGACAATGCCGCGGTGTTCGATATCGCCACGCTCGGCAATCGCAGCTGACCGGCGTTACCGGTCGAGGTCGGCATGATCGAGGCCGAAGTGATCCAGAACAAGCTGAAGATTGCGGCGATTGGATTTGAAATAGACGTCGAAGACATCGCCAAGCACCGGCACACTTCCCGCAACCGTGTCAAAACCGACATTGACCAGCATCTTGACGAGCTTGTCGTTCGGCACGCCGAGACGCCGAGCCTCATTGACGATGATGAGACTGACGGCGGCGGCCGCAAAATCGCCGATGCCGGGGATCAGGCCAAGGACCGAGTCTGCCCCGAGCGACAGGCGTGTACCGGGAATTCGGAGCGCCGTATCCATCAGCCGCGCCAGTCCGCGTATCCGGCGAAGGCGCGTGAGCTGTTCGATGGGTATGTTGGACTTCTTCATTCTTTTTGTTTGGTCTCCGCGCCCTGCGATTCAAATGTCATGCGGCAGCCTTATGCTTGCCAAGCCGCTTGAATGGCCTGCTCAAGCGGGCGCTGTCCATCGCAGTAATCCTCCCGCTTGCCTTCGCCAGAAGCGCCGGGACGGTGCGGACGGTAAAGCGCTTCGGGTCGAGATTGGATTGGACCTGCGTCATCGGCACGGTGGCACCCGGCCGCGCGCGCGGCGGCGACAGGGGTGCCACGGCGGTCGCCATGCGGTCATTGCGCAGATCGTCGAGGAAGATGCAGCCGTCCCGCAGGCTCTTGGTCATTTTGATGAGATAAAGGTCTGGGTTGTCGCGGGCCATCTCTTGGCAGACGTCATGGGCGAAGCCTTTTGCC
>NZ_NWTD01000049.1:0-753 GCF_002532005.1 Sinorhizobium sp. NG07B
AACTGCTTTTGCTATGACGTCCTCGATCTCGGCCACCGGTAAGGCCCCGCCTCTTGCAAGTATTGGCTCTGTCGACACGGTACGGCGCACGATTTCCTTGATCGTGGCATTTTCCTTTGTCAGCGCCATGATGGCTGCGTTGGTCTGTTGGCGCCGGAGATGGCCTTCGTATTGAAGGCGTTCGGCCGCGGTCAGCAGCTTGGGATTGACGCGCGTTGCTCCGAGTGTCTTGCGGATTTGCCGCATCGGTTTGCGGACGGCGTCCAGGAACGCACGGCTGGCGTTCTCCATCAAATGCCATCGATCAGTGACCTTGCACTGCATCGGGCAATGCTCTTGCGGCCGCCAACCCGTAATCGCCGCCACGATCGCGGGCAATGATTTGGGTTTGAGCGTTCTGCCGCAGCCAAGCTTCCGCCGTCGCCGGCTCACGATTCGCCAGCAGACGGAGCCTTCAGCCCGTAGCGTTCCGCGACTTCGTTAACCGTTACGCCAGGTCGCAGATCCTCAGACACAATCCGTGCCTTCACATCGTCAGGCCATTACCGATAAACCTCATGCCGCCGATGCCGAGTCGTGAGAACCTCCAGTGTAGACTCGATGGAGAAAAACTCCTTGCTCTTCGTCCATGGAACGTCGATCACAGATCAGGCCACGGCAGGCAACGTGGGAGCAAAACACCGCTCTGATGTCCGTTGTCAATGCTTTGGGCACGAGGAACCGACCGTCCAAACGAACGGCTGTTCATGATGA
>NZ_NWTD01000050.1:0-694 GCF_002532005.1 Sinorhizobium sp. NG07B
GATCCTACTTCGAAACTTCCTGCGAACACTTCGACTACGTCTTTCATCTTGCGGCTCTCGTCGGCGGGCGAATGACGCTCGAGAATGAAACGCTTCTGGTCGTCGAAGATCTGGCGGTCGATGCTGCGCTGTGGCGATGGGCGAGCGAGCACAAGCCCGGCAATGTTGTCTATTTCAGCTCCAGCGCAGCCTATCCCGTGGCGTTTCAGACCGAGGAAATGCAGACGCCGCTCTCGGAAGACATGATTTCGTTCGAACGCTCGCTTGGCGTTCCTGATTTGAGTTATGGCTGGACCAAGCTGACCGGCGAGTATCTCATGAAGCTATATGTCGAGCGCTATGGCGGCCGCGCCATCGCGTACCGGCCTTTCAGCGGCTACGGCGAAGATCAGGACCTTGCCTATCCGTTTCCGGCAATTTGCCGGAGGCTCGTCAAGCAACGGGGAGCAGCCGAGGTGACCGTCTGGGGCAGCGGCCGTCAGCGCCGTGACTTCATTCACATCTCCGATTGCGTCGACTTTGTCTGGCGCACAATGGACCTGCTGCCGACAGGAAGGAGCCTAAACGTTTCAACCGGCTGTGCGACGTCATTCATCGAACTCGCTGGTCTGATAAGCGAAGAGCTCGGCTGGTCGCCGAAAATCGTCGGAACAACCAGTCGTCCCGAAGGGGTGTTTTTCCGGTGCGGGGACAC
>NZ_NWTD01000051.1:0-636 GCF_002532005.1 Sinorhizobium sp. NG07B
CGTCGACGGCGGCGACCGAATCCTCGCAATCCATGATCGTGGTGATCGCCGATTCGAGGATGATGTCGGAAATCCCGGCCGCATCGGTCTGGCCGATCGGCGTCTTCGCATCGACGACGATGACGATGTGCAGATTGTTCTGGGTGAGAGCGATCTCGGAGGGCGCCGCTGCGGTGCCGGAATAGCCGGCGAACTGCGCCGTATCGCGAAGCGTCGTCCGGACGCCGGTCGTCAAGGTCAGCGAGAGAGTCGACCCGTCGACCGCAAGCGCGGCGACGTCGCTCCAGCGGCCTGTCGCGAGCGGCGCGCTCGCATCGAGAAAGTCCCGGGCCCAGGCGATGACCTTGGCACCGCGCGCCGGATTATAGCCCTTGCCGCGCTCGGCCCCGTCCGTATCGGCAATGGCGTCGGTGCCGTAAAGTGCGTCATAGAGCGAGCCCCAGCGCGCATTGGCGGCGTTCAGCGCATAGCGGGCATTCATCACCGGCACGACGAGCTGCGGACCGGCAATGGTCGCGATCTCGGCATCGACATTGGCAGTCGAGACGGAGAAATCCGGTCCCTCCGGCAGGAGATAGCCGATCTCTTTGAGGAAGTTCTGGTAGGCCTCCATATCGACCGGCGCGCCATGCTCGC
>NZ_NWTD01000052.1:0-558 GCF_002532005.1 Sinorhizobium sp. NG07B
TCGTTACTCGACGATGGAGGCGACGATGCCGGCGCCGACGGTGCGGCCGCCTTCACGGATAGCGAAGCGCAGCTTCTCTTCCATGGCGATCGGCACGATCAGCTCGACGTCGACCGTCACGTTGTCGCCCGGCATCACCATTTCCGTGCCTTCCGGCAGCGTCACGATGCCCGTCACGTCCGTCGTGCGGAAGTAGAACTGCGGGCGGTAGTTGGTGAAGAACGGCGTATGGCGGCCGCCTTCTTCCTTCGTCAGGATGTAGGCTTCGGCCTTGAACTTGCGGTGCGGCTTGACCGAACCCGGCTTGCACAGAACCTGACCGCGCTCGACGCCGTTGCGGTCGACACCGCGCAGCAGCGCACCGATGTTGTCGCCGGCCTGGCCCTGGTCGAGCAGCTTGCGGAACATTTCAACGCCCGTGCAGGTCGTCTTCGTCGTCGGACGGATGCCGACGATCTCGATTTCCTCACCGACCTTGACGATGCCGCGCTCGACGCGGCCGGTCACGACCGTGCCGCGGCCGGAGATCGAGAACACGTCTTCGATCGGCATCAGGAA
>NZ_NWTD01000005.1:0-413852 GCF_002532005.1 Sinorhizobium sp. NG07B
GCAGCGCCGCCGCCCTCGTCAGTGATCGGGCTTATAGACCCCACACCTCAGACACGTCAACAGACATTTTTAAAAAATCGATAGATTTTTGTAAGCTGCTGATTTGTCACACGGATTTCGACACGATCGACTAACCGCTTGAAATCGGCGTCGGCCGCGGAAGGAGAAGCTCCTCCATGGCTGTTGCCTATATGGTTAACGCTCTATTGCTCTTCAAGGGGGCGCATCTCGGCTGACCGCCGCCCGGCCTTCCCGGAGGAAGGAGCCGCGGCTCTCCCTCGCCGCTTCGACCAGAAAATCGCGTACGGCCCTCACCCGCGGCATCGCCATCAGGTCGCGATGGCAGATCAGCCAATAGGTGCGTTTCAGCTCGATCTCGTCCGGCAGCACGATCTCGAGATTGGCTTCGTCCTTGGCCATGAAATAGGGCAAGACGCAGAGGCCGAGGCCCTGACGCGCCGCCTTCAGCTGCGTCAGGATGCTCGAGCTCTGGAAATGGGCGCGCAGGCCCGGCTGGATCTCGCCGAGATAGTCGAGCCCGGGCGTGAAGATCATATCCTCAATATAGCCGACGAAGCGGTGCGAACTCAGGTCATTGCGCGTCCGGATCATCGGATGCCGGGCGAGATAGCTTCGCGCTCCATAGACATGCAGCGTATAGGGCGTCAGCACCTCGGAATGATAGGGGCCCGCCTTGGGCGCGGCGAGCGCCACGGCAATATCGGCCTCCTTGCGCGACAAGGACATGATCTGCTGAATCGCCACAAGCTCCAGCGAAATATTCGGATAGCGGCCGGCGAAGTCGGCAAGCCGGTCGGAAAGGAAGAAATTGCCGAAGCCCTCGAGCGTGCTCAGCCGCACGACGCCGCGCTGGGCGGTCATGCCGTCGCTGATGTCGAGCTGCAGCTGCTCCGTTTCCCGCTCGATCCGTTCGGCCGTCTCGACGAAGCGCTGGCCCATGCCGGTCAGCACGTAGCCACGCGGATTGCGTTCAAAGAGCTTCACCTTGAGGGCAAATTCCAGCCGGTCGATACGGCGCGAGACAGTCGCATGGCTGGTTCTCAAACGCCGCGCCGCGGTCGAAAGCTGGCCGGTGCGCGCCACCGCCAGGAAGAACTGCAGGTCGTCCCAGGTGAAATTCGGATTCATTCCGCCTCCCTTCTGTTCAAAAATGAACAGATGCTGTTTGCAATTTACGGTTTGACCCGCTTGCTTCCAAGTAGAATTTTCTGGATGTTAAACTTCGAGGCCAGCTGTTGAGGAGCATGTCTGGCCAAATTTGAACAGAGCGATACGAGAAACGGTCGGGGCCTCGAAAGGTCACCGCCAGGCCCTATGTGTTTGCGCATGACGGCCAGCATCACCCTGGACATCCTCGGGAGGAGGACAGATGAACAAGAAAGTGATCGCCACACTTGCAATGCTGCTCGCCAGCAGCACCGCCGCTCTTGCCGACGCGTCCGACGGCAAGGTCAAGATCGGCATTCTGAACGACCAGTCCGGCGTCTATGCCGATTTCGGTGGCAAATCTTCTTATGAGGCGGCGCTGATGGCGGTCGAGGATTACGGCGGCAAGGTGCTGGGCGTCCCTGTCGAAGTCGTGACCGCCGACCACCAGAACAAGCCCGATATCGCCTCCAACATTGCCCGGCAATGGTATGACACCGAGCAGGTCGACAGCATCATGGAACTCACCACCTCATCGGTGGCGCTCGCGGTACAGGCGATCTCGAAGGAGAAGCAGAAGATCGACATCGTCACTGGCGCGGCGACGACGGAGCTTACCGGCAAGCAATGTAGTCCCTATGGCTTCCACTGGGCCTATGACACCCACTCGCTGGCCGTCGGCACGGGCGGCGCACTCGTCAAGCAGGGCGGCGATAGCTGGTTCTTCCTGACCGCCGACTACGCCTTCGGTTATTCGCTCGAGGAAAACACCGGCAACTACGTCAAGGAAAACGGCGGCAAGGTCGTCGGAGCGGTGCGCCATCCGCTGGCCACCACCGACCTCTCGTCCTTCCTGCTGCAGGCGCAATCCTCCGGTGCCAAGGTGATCGGGCTTGCCAATGCCGGTCTCGACACCTCGAACGCCATCAAGCAGGCGGCCGAGTTCGGCATCGTCCAGGGCGGTCAGCGCCTGGCGGCGCTGCTCTTCACGCTTGCCGAGGTCCACGGCCTCGGGCTCGAGGCGGCGCAAGGGTTGACGCTCACGGAGGGCTTCTATTGGAACCGCGACGCCGAAAGCGCCAAGTTCGGCAAGCGCTTCATGGAGCGCACCGGCAAGATGCCGAATATGGTCCATGCCGGCACCTATTCCGCCGTGACGCAATATCTGAAGGCGATCGAAAAGGCCGGCAGCGATGATGCCGACGCGGTCGCCAAGGAACTGCATGCAATGCCGGTGAACGACGTCTTCGCACAGAACGGCACCGTGGCGCCGAACGGTCGGATGATCCACGACATGTACCTGCTCGAGGTCAAGAAGCCGGACGAGAGCAAGGAGCCCTGGGACTACTTCAAGGTTCTGGCGACCATCCCCGGCAAGGAGGCCTTCATCGATCCGGCCGAGAGCGGCTGCGACCTGGTGAAATCCTGACCGGCGCCTAGCGATGAGCGTCGCCACGCCTCTTGAGAATGGAAGGCCGCGGGTGGTTCTGTCCGCCCGCGGTCTCCGCCGCGACTTCGGCGGCTTCACCGCCGTCAAGGATGTCGACCTTGACGTCCATCATGCCCGCGTGCATGCGCTGATCGGCCCGAACGGGGCCGGCAAGACCACCGTCTTCAACCTGCTGACAAAGTTCCTGCAGCCGACCGACGGCACCATCACGCTGCTCGGCGAGGACATCACCAACACCGCGCCGGACAAGGTCGCCCGCATGGGCCTGGTGCGGTCGTTCCAGATCTCGGCTGTGTTTCCGCACCTGACGGTCCTCGACAATGTCCGCGTCGCCCTGCAGCGGCCGAACCGGCTGGCGACCCAGTTCTGGAAACCGCTTTCGGCGCTCGACACGCTGAACGGCAAGGCCGATCAATTGATCCGCGCCGTTGGGCTCGAAAAGGAGCGCAATGCGGTGGCCGCCGATCTTTCCTATGGCCGCAAGCGCGTCCTCGAGATCGCCACGACGCTGGCGCTCGACCCGAAGGTCCTGCTGCTCGACGAGCCGATGGCCGGCATGGGCCACGAGGATGTCGGCATGGTGGCCGAAATCATCCGCGAGGTGGCGCGCGAGCGCGCCGTGCTGATGGTCGAGCACAATCTCTCCGTCGTCGCCACGCTCTGCCACCACGTCACCGTGCTGCAGCGCGGCGAGATTCTTGCAGAAGGCGATTATGCGACGGTGTCGGAGGACCCGCGCGTGCGCACCGCCTATATGGGCACGGAGGAGGCCTGAGATGAAACCGCTTCTCAAGGTCTCCGGCCTCAACGCCTGGTACGGCGAGAGCCACATCCTCCACGGCGTCGACATGACCGTCGGCGAGGGCGAGATGGTGACGCTGCTCGGCCGCAACGGCGTCGGCAAGACAACGACGCTGCGCGCCATCATGGGCATCGTGCGCGAGCGCAAGGGCGAGATTACCTTTGCCGGCGAGGACCTGATCCGCGTGCCGCTCCATCGCGTCGCCCACCGCGGCATCGGCTTCGTTCCCGAGGAGCGCGGCATCTTCTCGACCCTCTCCGTCTACGAGAACCTCTTGCTGCCGCCGGCCGTCGCCGAAGGCGGCATGACGATCGACGAGATCTTCGAGCTCTTTCCCAATCTCCACGAACGCCGCAACAGCCAGGGCACAAAACTTTCCGGCGGCGAGCAGCAGATGCTGGCGATCGCCCGGATTTTGCGCACCGGGGTCAGGATGATGCTGCTCGACGAGCCGACCGAAGGCCTCGCCCCGGTCATCGTCCAGCGCATCGGCGAGGTCCTGAAGAAACTCAAGGAGCGCGGCATGACGGTTCTCCTCGTCGAGCAGAATTTCCGTTTCGCCAGCAAGGTCGCCGACCGTTTCTATCTAATGGACCACGGCAAGGTGGCGGGCGAGTTTCCGATCTCGGAGCTTTCCGCGCGCATGGACATGCTGCACGACATCCTCGGGGTGTAAGTGATGACGATGATCTTCGGTATCCCGCTTCAGGCGTTTCTCGGTCAGCTGCTGATCGGCCTCATCAACGGCTCCTTCTATGCGCTTCTGAGTCTCGGCCTCGCCATCATCTTCGGCCTGCTGCGCGTCATCAACTTCGCCCACGGCGCCCAATACATGCTCGGGGCCTTCGTCGCCTGGCTGCTGCTCGCGCATTTCGGCATCGGCTATTGGCCGGCGCTGATCCTCGCACCGCTTCTCGTCGGTCTCCTCGGCGCCGCCATCGAACGCACCATGCTGAGAAGGCTCTATTCGCTTGATCCCCTCTACGGCCTGCTCTTCACCTTCGGCCTGGCGCTGACGGTCGAAGGCACGTTCCGCTATCTCTACGGCGCCTCCGGTCAGCCCTATGCGACACCGGCGCTTTTGACCGGCGGCGCCAATCTCGGTTTCATGTTCCTGCCCGTCTATCGCGGCTGGGCGATCGTTTTCTCGCTCGTCGTCTGCATCGGCACCTGGCTCGTCATCGAGAAGACGAAGCTCGGCTCGTATCTGCGGGCGGCGACGGAAAATCCGGTGCTGGTGCAATCCTTCGGGATCAACGTGCCCTTCCTGCTGACGCTGACCTATGGCCTCGGCGCGGCGCTCGCCGCTCTCGCCGGCGTGCTCGCCGCGCCGATCTATCAGGTGTCGCCGCTGATGGGCTCGAACATCATCATCGTCGTCTTCGCGGTGGTGGTCGTCGGCGGCATGGGCTCGATCATGGGGGCGATCGTCACCGGCTACCTGCTGGGCGTCGCCGAGGGGCTGACCAAGGTGTTCTATCCGGAGGCCTCCAATATCGTGATCTTCGTGATCATGGCCATCGTTCTACTCCTGAGACCCGCGGGCCTCTTCGGCCGGGATGCTTGACATGACGCTGACACTCGAACTTCAGAAGCAGAAGGAACGCACCCCCATCGTCGCCCAGACGGTGTTTCTCGGGCTCGGCCTCGCGCTTCTCCTGCTCGCGCCGCTGTTCTTCTACCCCGTTTTCCTGATGAAGATCCTGTGTTTCGCGCTCTTCGCCTGCGCCTTCAATCTGCTGCTCGGCTATACGGGGCTGCTCTCCTTCGGCCATGCTGCCTTCTTCGGCGGTGCGGCCTATTTCACCGCGCATGCGGTCAAGGAATGGGGGGTGCCGCCCGAACTCGGCATCCTCGTCGGCGTTGTCGGCGCCGCCCTTCTCGGCGTGGTCATCGGTTTCTTCGCCATTCGCCGCCAGGGCATCTATTTCGCGATGATCACGCTGGCGCTGGCGCAGATGTTCTATTTCTTCTGCCTGCAGGCCGAGTTCACCCATGGCGAGGACGGTATCCAGTCGGTGCCGCGCGGCCATCTGTTCGGCTTCGTCGACCTCTCGCAGTCCTCGAACATGTACTATTTCGTACTCGCCGTCTTCGTCATCGGCATCGCCATCATCTGGCGGATCATCAATTCGCCCTTCGGCATGATCCTGAAATCGATCCGCGAAAACGAGACGCGGGCCATCTCGCTCGGCTATTCGGTGCGGAACTACAAGCTCGCCGCCTTCGTCATGTCGGCTGCACTGACCGGTCTCGCCGGCGGCCTGAAGGCGCTGGTCTTCCAGTTCGCGACGCTGACCGATGTCGGCTGGCAGATGTCTGGCGAGGTCATTCTGATGACCTTGCTCGGCGGCATCGGAACGCTGATCGGACCGCTTTTCGGCGCCGCACTGGTGGTGACGCTGCAGAACTATCTGGCGACCTCGGAATTTCCGGTGACGATCATCACCGGCGTCGTCTTCATGGTCTGCGTGCTCGTTTTCCGCCGCGGCATCGTCGGCGAGTTCTATAATTCCCGCCTCGGCCGCCGGCTCGGCTTCGAGCACCGGCACAAGCACTGACGCGCGGCCCGACAAGAGAAAGCCCATGGAAACGTTCGACTACATCGTCGTCGGAGCGGGGAGCGCCGGCTGCGTCCTCGCCAACCGCCTGTCGGAAAATCCGGCGCATCGCGTGCTGCTGCTCGAAGCGGGCGGCAGCGACAATTATCACTGGATCCACATTCCTGTCGGCTACCTCTATTGCATCAACAATCCGCGCACCGACTGGTGTTTCACCACGGCCGCTGAAGATGGCCTCAACGGCCGGTCGCTTTTCTATCCGCGCGGCAAGGTGCTCGGCGGCTGCTCTTCGATCAACGGCATGATCTACATGCGCGGCCAGGCGCGCGACTACGACCTCTGGCGTCAGCTTGGCTGCGCCGGCTGGAGCTGGGACGAGGTGCTGCCGTTCTTCAGGAAATCCGAGGATCACTATCGCGGCGCCGACGACATGCATGGCGCCGGCGGCGAATGGCGGGTCGAAAAGGCCCGCGTTCGCTGGGCGGTACTCGACGCCTTCCAGAAGGCAGCAGCCGAGGCGGGTATTCCCGAAGCAGACGATTTCAACCGCGGCAGCAACGAAGGCTCCGGCTATTTCGACGTCAACCAGCGCTCCGGCATCCGCTGGAACACCGCCAAAGCGTTTTTGAAACCTGCCAGGCACCGGCGCAATCTGACGATCCTGACCAAGGCGCATGTCCGCAAGCTGGTCCTCGAAGCGGGGCGTGTCGCCGGCGTCGAGTTCCAGCACGACGGCACGACCAAGCGCGCGCACGCTCGCCGCGAGACGGTGCTTTGCGCCGGTGCGATCGGCTCGCCGCATATTCTCGAGCTTTCCGGCATCGGCAATCCGAAAATCCTCCGCGCCAACGGGATCGAAGTGCATCACGCGTTGCACGGCGTCGGCGAGAACCTGCAGGATCATCTGCAACTGCGTCTTGCCTACAGGGTCACCGGCGTTCCGACTCTGAACGAGAAGGCGAGCTCGGTCCTCGGCAAGGCGGCGATCGGCCTCGAATATCTCGTCCGCCGTTCCGGGCCGATGGCCATGGCGCCGAGCCAGCTCGGCATCTTCACGCGCTCGGGCCCCGAGAAGGAGACGCCGGACCTGCAGTATCATGTCCAGCCGGTGACGCTCGAAAAATTCGGCGAGCCGGTGCACCCCTTCCCGGCGATCACCGCCAGCGTCTGCAACCTGAGGCCGGAAAGCCGCGGCTCGGTGCACCTGAAGGGGCCGGATTTTGCCGCCGCGCCCGACATCCGCCCACGCTATTTAACGGCCGAAACCGACCGGGACGTCGCCGTGAAGGCGATCCGCCTCACCCGCCGCATCGTTTCGCAGCCTTCCTTCGCCCGCTACCGGCCGGTCGAATTCAAGCCCGGACCGAGCTACGAGACCGATGATGAGCTAAAGCAAGCCGCCGGCGATATCGGCACGACGATCTTCCACCCGGTCGGAACCTGCCGCATGGGGGCTGATCCGGAGAGCGTCGTCGATCCTGAACTGCGCCTGCGCGGCGTTGAAGGCCTGCGCATCGCCGACGCCTCGATCATGCCGACCATCACCTCCGGCAACACCAATTCGCCGACCATCATGATCGCCGAGAAGGCGGCTGGGATGATCCTCGCGGTAAACGGGTAGCCGCCTACTCGGCGGCCTCGGCCTCCGGCATCGGCACATAGTTGAGGATCGGTGATAGCCAGCGCTCGACCTCGCGCACATTCATGCGCTTGCGTGTCGCGTAATCCTCGACCTGATCGCGCTCGATCTTGGCGACGCCGAAATAATAGGCGTCCGGATGGCCGATATAGAGACCGGAAACGGACGAACCCGGCCACATCGCGTAGCTTTCCGTCAGGCTGACGCCGATTGCCGCCTCGGCGTCGAGCAGACGGAAGAGCGTCTCCTTCTCGGTATGGTCCGGCTGTGCCGGATAGCCGGGCGCCGGGCGAATGCCCTGATAGGGCTCGCCGATCAGTTCCTGCGGCGCGAAGGATTCGTCCGGAGCGTAGCCCCAGAGCTCCTTGCGGACATATTCGTGCATGCGCTCGGCAAAGGCCTCGGCGAAGCGGTCGGCGAGCGCCTTGACCAGGATCGAGGAATAATCATCATTGGCGCGCTCGAAGCGTTCGGCGATCGCCACCTCCTCGATGCCGGCCGTCACCACGAAGCCGCCGAGATAGTCGCGCCTGCCGCTGTCGACCGGAGCGACGAAATCGGCGAGCGCGACATTCGGCCGCCCGTCGCGCTTGGTCAGCTGCTGGCGAAGCGTGAAGAAGGTGGCAAGCTCGTGCTTGCGCGTCTCGTCGGTGAAGAGGCGGATGTCGTCGCCGGCGCTGCCTGCCGGCCAGAAGCCGACCACCGCCTTGGGCGCGAACCATTTTTCCGCAATGATCTGCTCCAGCATCGCCCGGGCGTCGGCGAAGAGCTGCCGCGCCGCTGGTCCCTGATGCTCGTCATCGAGAATGCGCGGATAGACACCCTTCAGCTCCCAGGTCTGGAAGAAGGGCGTCCAGTCGATATAGCCGGCAAGCTCCGCCAGGTCCCAGCTCTCGAAGACGCGCGTGCCGAGAAAGGAGGGCGTCGTCGGCTGATGCGCATTCCAGTCGACTTTCTGCGCATTAGCGCGAGCCTGCGACAGCGGCAGGCGACGCTTCTCAGCCTCATTACGCGCATGGGTATCGGCAACCTTCAGATACTCGGCGCGAATCGTCTCCTTGTAGCCGTCGCTTGCCTCCGGCGAGAGCAGGCTCGACACGACGCCGACGGCGCGGCTGGCATCGGTGACATAGACGGTCTGGCCGAGATTGTAGCGCGGATTGATCTTGACCGCCGTGTGCACGCGGCTGGTCGTCGCCCCGCCGATCAACAGCGGAATGTCGAAGCCTTCCCGTTCGAGTTCGGAGGCGACATGCACCATCTCGTCGAGCGACGGGGTGATGAGGCCGGAGAGCCCGATGATGTCGACCTTCTGCTCGCGCGCCACGTCGAGGATCTTTGCCGAGGGCACCATGACGCCGAGGTCGATGATCTCGTAATTGTTGCAGGCAAGCACGACGCCGACGATGTTCTTGCCGATATCGTGCACGTCGCCCTTGACGGTTGCCATCAGGATCTTGCCGGCGCTCTCGCGGGTCCCCTCGCCGCCATTGGCAAGCTTCTCGGCCTCCATGTAAGGCAGCAGCACCGCGACCGCCTGCTTCATCACGCGCGCCGACTTGACCACCTGCGGCAGGAACATCTTGCCAGCGCCGAAGAGGTCGCCGACCACGTTCATGCCGGCCATCAGCGGACCCTCGATGACATGCAGCGGGCGCTCGGCGGCAAGCCGCGCCTCTTCCGTGTCGGCCTCGATGAATTCGGTGATGCCGTTGACGAGCGCATGTTCGAGCCGCTTTGCAACCGTCCACTCGCGCCAGGTGAGGTCCTTCTCCTTGCCCTGTGCACCGCCCTGCCCGCGATAGCGCTCGGCGATTTCCAGGAGGCGCTCGGTCGCGTCGGCGCGGCGGTTAAGCACCACATCCTCGCAGGCTTCGCGAAGCTCCGGATCGATCGCATCATAGACGGCGAGCTGGCCGGCATTGACGATGCCCATGTCCATGCCCGCCTGGATGGCGTGATAAAGGAACACGGCGTGCATCGCCTCGCGCACCGGCTCGTTGCCACGGAAGGAGAAGGAGAGGTTCGATACGCCGCCCGAGATATGCACATGCGGCAGTGTGGCGATGATCTCACGCGTCGCCTCGATGAAGTCGACGCCGTAATTGTTGTGCTCTTCGATGCCCGTCGCCACCGCGAAGATGTTCGGGTCGAAGATGATGTCTTCCGGCGGGAAGCCGACCTCTTCGGTCAGCAGCCGATAGGCGCGCCCGCAGATCTCGACCTTGCGCGCTTTGCTGTCGGCCTGGCCCTTCTCGTCGAAGGCCATCACCACAACGGCCGCGCCATAGGCGCGCACCAGCCTTGCATGATGCAGGAATGCCTCCTCGCCTTCCTTGAGCGAGATCGAGTTCACCAGCGCCTTGCCCTGGACGCATTTGAGGCCGGCCTCGATCACCTCCCATTTCGAGGAATCGATCATCACCGGCACCCGGGCGATATCCGGCTCAGAGGCGACCAGGTTCAGGAACTCGACCATGGCACGGGTCGAATCGATCAGCCCCTCGTCCATGTTGATGTCGATGATCTGCGCACCGTTGGCCACCTGGTCGCGTGCCACATCGAGCGCCGCGGCATAATCGCCGGCGGTGATCAGCTTGCGGAATTTCGCCGAGCCGGTGACATTGGTGCGTTCGCCGACATTGACGAAGGGAATCTCATCGGTGAGCGTAAACGGCTCGAGGCCGGAAAGCCGCATGCGGCGTTCGATCTCCGGCACCTCGCGCGGCGGGTATTTTTTGACCGCTTCGGCGATGGCGCGGATATGAGCCGGCGTCGAGCCGCAGCAGCCGCCGACAATGTTGACGAGGCCGTCGCGGGCAAATTCCTCGATCTGCGCCGCCATCGCCTCCGGGGTTTCATCGTAACGGCCGAATTCGTTCGGCAGACCGGCGTTCGGATAGGCGCAGACGAGCGTGTCGGCAACGCTGGAAAGCTCGTCGATATGGGCGCGCATCGCATTGGCGCCGAGCGCGCAATTGAGCCCGATGGTGAAGGGCGCCGCATGGCGCACCGAATACCAGAAGGCAGTCGGCGTCTGGCCGGAGAGCGTTCGGCCGGAGAGATCGGTGATGGTGCCGGAGATCATCACCGGCAGGTGGATTGCCTTCTCGGCAAACACTTCCTGCGTCGCGAAGATCGCCGCCTTGGCGTTCAGCGTGTCGAAGATCGTCTCGATCAGGATGATGTCGGCGCCGCCATCAATGAGGCCGCGGACCTGTTCGGCATAGGCCAGCGTCAGGTCGTCGAAGCTGACGGCACGATAGCCGGGATTGTTGACGTCGGGCGAGATCGAGGCGGTGCGGTTGGTCGGCCCGAGCGCACCGGCCACAAATCGCCGCCGGCCATCCTCCGCCTCGGCGCGCTTTGCCGCCCGGCGCGCCAGCCGCGCGCCGTCGCGGTTGAGCTCGTAGACCATGACCTCCATGCGGTAATCGGCCTGGGCGATCCGCGTCGAGGAGAAGGTGTTGGTTTCGAGGATGTCGGCGCCGGCAAGGGCGTAGCGGTAATGGATCTCCTCGATCGCTTTCGGCTGCGTCAGGGTCAGCAGATCATTGTTGCCCTGCTGATGGCAGGCGCAGCCGCCGAAGCGCTCGCCGCGGAAATGATCCTCGAAGAAACCGAGCTGCTGGATCTCGGTCCCCATCGCACCATCCATGATGAGGATGCGTTCGCTCGCCGCCTCCTTCAGGGCCCGGAAGACTTCCGAGCCGTCGGGCCTGGGGGAGAGATCTCCGAAGAGGGACGCGGCGGACATGGGAAATCTCCCGTTCTGAAAACGACAAATGCTTTGCCGATTAAGTCACATAAAGATATCTTTATGTCAACATACGATTCGATCACAATTTTGGCCAGGGGCAAATCTGGACGCAACAAAAAAGCCCGCCGCGGGCGCGGCAGGCCATCAAAGGCGAAAACCGGAGTCGATGCTTCACATCCGCTTCAGGCAATCCTCGACTTCATAGATCGCGCAGAGGATATGGTAGAAGCTGCTGGCCGGCGCGGGTTCGTCGACGAAGCTGCCGTCGGCCTTCTGCTTGTCGCGCCAGAGGCCGGGGATCGGCGTCTCCAGAAAGCGCTGCAGCGCCGCGGCCGCACGTGAGGCCGAGGCAAGGTAGCGCTGCCGCTCGCTGCCGTCGGAAAGCGAAGCGAAGCGGATCGCCGCCTTCAGCCATTCCGTCTGCGGCCAGAGGCGCGCCACCGGGTCGGCGACCGACAGGTCGTCGAAGAGCGTCATGATCGCCACGTCGCGCTTGCCGCAGATACCGTGTGTTTCGCCGATCTCGAAAAGCCGGCGCGCCTTGACGATCGCTTCGACATTGCCGCGCCGCTCCGCCCAGCGCAGGAGCAGCCATGCCCATTCGAATTGGTGGCCGGGTTCGACGATGCGGCCCTTTTCGCCCGGAAAGGCTGTCCAGTCGTGATCGAAGAACTCGCGCAGCACGCCGGTTTCGGCGTCGATGAAGCAATCCATCGCCAGATGAGCGATCTCGTCGGCGAGATTGGGCCAAGCGACCCGGTCGAATCCGTCGACCGCTTCGCTGGCGAGGCAGGCCTCGAAGAGGTGCATATGCGGGTTGGAGCCGAGCGGCAGGCGCGGCGGCTCGTCCTCCTCGAAGCCGGCGACCGGATGCTTGCAATGGGCCTCCAGCCTGCGTCGAAGATCGTTGCTGCGCCCGACCATCTCGGTCTTCCGCTCCGGGATCACCTCGGCGAGATAGGCGAAGGCAAGCAGGGCAAAGGCCTGGTTGTAGAGGTCGAAGGACGGATCGATGATTTCCCCGTCGGCATTGGCAAGCGCGCCATAGAAGCCGCTCGGCTGTCGGTAGACCCGATCAAAATAGGAAAGCCCGCTTTCAGCGACCGTACGCCAGTCGCCGCGCCAGCCGCGCTGCCCCGCCTCCGCGAAGCAATAGACCTGGCGGGGCTGGACGCGCGAGCGGCGATCGGCCCGCGTCGGCTCGCCGGCCATGTCGATCGTCTCGACGAAACCGCCGCCAGCCGCATCAAACCCCTTGTCGCGCCAGAGCGGCAAAGCGGCTTCCGCGAGCCAGCGGCCGAGCTCCCTCGCCCTTAATGAAATGTCCATTGGCCCGCGCATCAGGTTTCGAGTTTCAGCCCGTCGTGATCCGCGCCGAGAAGTTCGGCGAGCGCCTCGACGACGAGATTGTGATCGTCGCGCTGCGGCAAGCCCGACACCGTGATGGCGCCGATGCAACCGGTTCCCTTCACGACGATCGGGAAGCTGCCACCATGCGCGGCGAACTCTTGATCCGGCAGGCCGAGCTTCGCCTGCAGGTTGGTCTGCTGCTTCAACAGGCTAAGGCCTGTGGCGTAGCTGCTCTTGAACAGCCGGAAGACCGTGTTGCGCTTGCGCCGCACCCAGTTCGGGTTGTCCGGTGTCGCCCCATCGAGCGCCGCGTAGAAGACCTGCATGGAGAAAAGCGTGATGTCGATGACGACGCCGAGCTTGCGCTCGGCCGCCATGCGGCGGAGCGTCGATCCGAGCGTCCAGGCCGTGTCGAGATCGAAGCGCTCGAACTGCAATTCCTGTTCCTGGAGCGCGATCCGGCGCAGATCATTGTCGATGTTCATGATGCCTCCGCTTGTCATGATCGAATTGGAGGGGCGATGCCCCCTTCTGGCCTGCCGCCGCCAAGCCTCGGCACGCGCTATTCCTTCCAGAGCCAGGCGGCGCCGCGCACGCCGGAACTGTCGCCGTGCACGGCCTTGCGGATCGGCGTCTCGAAACTGTCGCCGAACAGGTATTTGGTGATCAGACCCGGCAATTCGCCATAGATCTCGTCGACATTCGACATGCCGCCGCCGAGCACGAAGACGTCCGGATCGACGATATTGGTCAGAAGCGCCAGGCTGCGGGCAAGCCGGTCGACGAAGCGGGCGTAGACGCCGGTCGCAATGGGATCGCCGGCACGCTTCGCCTCGATGATGTCGCGGCCGCGGCGGTCGGTGCCGGTCGTCAGGCGATAGTCGAGTTCGACCCCGGTGCCGCAGGCATACATGTCGAGGCAGCCGAGCTTGCCGCACCAGCATTTATGCCCGGGATATTCGTCCTTAGTCATCCAGGGCAGCGGATAATGGCCGATCTCCGCGGCGATGCCCTGATAGCCGGCATGCACCTTCTTGCCGATCGCCAGCCCGCCGCCATGGCCGGTGCCGACGATGATGCCGAATACGACATGCGCATCCTTGCCGGCCCCGTCGACCGCCTCGGAGACCGCCAGGCAATTGGCGTCGTTGGCAAGACGCACCTTGCGTCCCAGTACGGCCTCGAGGTCGCGCCCGAGCGGCTTGCCGTTGATGAGCACGGCGTTGGAGTTGCGCACGATCCCCGTGCGCGGATTGGGACTGCCGGGAATGCCTATGCCGATCGAGCCGCGTTGGCCGGCCGTCTCTTCGGCGGCAGCGACCAGATCGACCACGGCGCGGACGCACGCGTCATAGCCGCTGGTCGGGGTTGCGACCCGGTGCCGGGCACGCGTCTCGCCATCGCGGCTAAGCGCGATGACTTCCATTTTGGTGCCGCCCCAATCGATTCCGATAAACATGCGCGGATCAGGTCCCCAGGATGGATGGGCTGCGGGAAAGGGCGGCATCTCCTCCGACCGCCGCCGGCCCCTGCTTAGCATTCACCCCGTCGATGATGCTAGCCCCCTGATTTCGCATCGACGCATCGGACTCGACGCACGGCAAATCTCCGGCCGCACACGCAAAAACACTTGGCGAAGAGGCCTCGCTTTTGTATGGGTTTATGCCGAGTGGTCCCGTAGCTCAGCAGGATAGAGCACCAGATTCCTAATCTGGGGGTCGCGCGTTCGAATCGCGCCGGGATCACCATTCAAATTGAATCCTAATAATCACCTAAGCGCAGAACGTGTCTGATCGGGAGACTCCCGAAGGTCCTTTTGCGCCAGCGCTCTTGAGAACGCTTCGCCCTCCGGAAATCAAGCTTCTACGTTGTCGAAGCGGCTCTACGGCTCCAGTCTCTTTGGCCGCCCCCGGCCGAGTGCGCCGTCGGCGCGGGCCTGCAGATAGGCGTAAATGTCGTCGATATAAGGCGCGAAATTGGGGTCGTCGGCGAACCCTTTCATGAACGAGTTTTCGCTGCTGCTCTGGCCGTCGCGAACAACGCGCCTGAAGTTCTCGATATCGAGCGGCCGGTCGACAAGAGAGGACGCAATGGTCGAGCCCACTCCATCGGGGCCGTGGCAATGGTTGCACCCGCCATGATAACGTCGGTAACCATTGTAGGTCCGCGCATCGGCCATGCCATCGACAACTTTATAGAGCTTGTCGGCCGCGGCGTCCTGCGAAAATCCCCCGGAACCGAGCGCGAAGCCACAGGCGAGGGCGAATAGAACCAGGTGCTGCGGTTGCAATGGACGCATCTTCCACAGGAAGGCGTTTAGGAGGCGATCGGCCGCGTCTACGATGGTCGACGTCCCGAATTCGCATTCCTGCGGTGGTGAGGGGGCGGGCTGCTCGGCCGGCATCTCCTGAGTGAAGCGCGCACGAATCACCCGAGATATCTTTGACCCAAAAAGAGTCACTCCTTGAGTACGGCGCTGGTTGCGACGCTGTCGATCAGATTGCCGCTGGGCTCCTGCACGTGGAGAATTTCGCCCTCGCGTATGATCTCGAAGTCGGCAGACGGCTGGCCGATGGCTTGCGGCACAGAGATCATCAGCCGCTCCCCCGGTCCGAGTGTGGACACGAAGCGTATCGGCTGCGCTTCCGCTCCAGAGGCCAAAGTCGCAACCACCCGATAGCCGTCTTTCTCGACCGTGTAATACACCGCACCATCGAAGAGACCGAGATGAACGCTGTGGCCATTTCCCGGCGCCAGTTCTGACGCGCCGGCAACCCCTGTCATGGCGAGTAAGGCCATTGCGCATGCGGTAGAACATCTGGTCATCGTTTCTCCTCCTCCGCAATAGACTGTCTGGGCAGTCTTTTCCCATCATCGGAGCCTATGCGTGCAGCCGCCAAGTCACATCGGTACCGGCCCCCAATTTGCCGGGCGCCGGTTCCCTAAATTTCGCGAGCTTGCCTAGTTTTCGACAGTTTGCAGCGCGTCGGCGGTTGACAGGAGCCATGGCTCGCCGCGCAGGCGCAGGAGCACTTCCATCCGGTTGGCGGCGTTGAATTTGCCAAGCACGGCCGAGACCTGATGCTCGATCGTGCGCGGAGAGCGTGACAGACGCTGGGCGGCTTCCTTGTTGCTCATGCCCGCCGCGATCAAGGCGAGCACTTGTTGTTCGTGCCGCGTCAGCCCGAGCGGGTGACGGCGGGCGGTCCCGTATGGCCCCCTGCGGCCCTTCGGCAATTGGCCCGCAATACCTAAGCGCTGCGCCTGCTTCCGCGCCAGCGCCGCAGCGGGACGCGCCCCCAACGACTCGAACATCGTGACGGCGCGAGCCAGTGCCGGCCCAGTACCGCCTCCGCGAACCTGCATCAGGGCGAGCGCCGCTTCATAGGGAAGCCCGAGGCGATCCCATTCGGCTGCCGCCGCCAAGGGATCGCCGCGGAGTTCGGCAGAGCGCGGCAAGGGAATCTGTACCTTCGACTCCGGCAGCGGCGTGGCCATACCGCATCGCTGCCACCAGACCGCCAGTTCGCCGAAGTCCCAGCTACGGAAATTGTCGAGATCCATTGCCGCGACGGCAGTCAACTGCTCGTGACCAGCACTGTGATCTTCGGCAAGCCAGGCCGCTTCGGCCAGCGCCAGGCGAACTGGCACGATACGCTGGGGCTCTCCCGTCGCCAATCCCTCATGGAGGGCCTGCTGGAGAAGCGCCAAACCACCGGGCTCGCCCAGCCGCACACGCACAGTTCCGAGCACGGTAAGCGCCGGCAAGTGCATGACCATCGGCAGGCGTACCAGATTCATGACGCCCTGCGCAATGGTCTCAGCTTCGCGAAAACGGCCCTGCTCCATCCGAAGCTGCGCTTGTCGACCGAGCAGGTATTGCGCTGCCGAATCGAGATCGTGCCTGCTGGCGAATGCGATGCCTTCGGCCAACAGGCGTTCGGCCAGGACAAAGTCCTTGGACACGACCGCGCATTCCGCGAAGTTGGTGTAGGCTCGCGCCGCATGGTCGTGGAACTCGTGCTCGAGCGCCAGTGCCAGGCTTTCCTCAAGCCGCTCGCGGCCGCCCGGGCGGGCGGCGAAAAGGAGCGCGGTGCCGACATTGTTCAAAGCGTGAACGCGCGTTTCGATCTCACCCAATCGGTCGGCGAGTGCGATCGCCCGCAACCCCCAATCTATCGCTTCGTCGAAGCGATAGTGGAGCATATGAAGTTGAGAGCGTGTGCTATAGGCCATCGCCAGTTCCGAGCCGGGCGGCAGCTTTTCCATTTCGCGCACCGCCTGCTCTGCGTAGTCCTCTGCCGGCTGGCCTTCGCCGCGGCGCCAGTGCAGCCGCGATAGCCTGCACAGGTTGGGACCGATCCTGTCGATGCGTCCGAGTTCGCGCCAGATCGCGATGGCACGATGGTGCGCCTCGATCACCGGTTCGTAGACGAGGAGCGTCAGTCCGGCCTCGTAAGCCCAGTCCTCGTAAAGCCGTGCGGTCAGCTCCGGTGCCGCCCGCGCAACGTATCTGAGAGCCATCGCCAAATGCGAGGCCGCCTCTCGGTGGGCGCCCAGACGCGCCGCATGCGCTGCGGCTTGCGGCGCGAGTTCGAGAACGCGTGCCCCATCATCGGCTCCAGCCGCGTGGTGTACCCGGCGTGAAAGCAGGGTAGATGCTTGTGTCGTGAGGACTTGCGACAGCGCTGTCTCCACCTTTGCATGGAGTGACCTCTGAAGGGTCGGTGCCAGCCGGTCGAGCGTCGCCTGCCGGGCAAGCTCATGTCGAAACGTCACGTCCCCTTGGTTGTCTCGCCGCAACAGTCCGCGCGCCACGCACTGGTCAACCAGTGCCTCGGCCTCGACACCGAGCAGAGCCCGGGTAAGGGAAGGCTCCACGCTGCCTGGCACTATGCTGATCACTTCAAGTACTTCACGCTCACCCGCTGTCAGCCGCGACAGGCGCGCCCAGACCGCATCGCGTATCGAATCCGGTACGCGCCCAGGCTCGGTCGCGCCGCTTGCCAAAAGTTCGGTGACGAAAAAGGGATTGCCCTCCGTAATGCGATAGAGATCAGCGGCGCAGCGGCCCGCCTGCTCAGCCAGTATGGCCACTGCTGCGGGAGACAGCGGTTCAAGCACTATGCGCGTGACTGACGCGGACGGAAGATCGCCGAGCACGTGCGTCAGGGGATGATCGGCGCCGATTTCATCGCTGCGCAGACTGAGTACCAGCACGGTGGGGAGCAACGAGACGCGGCGACCAAGATATCTCACAAGGTCCAGCGTCGCGTTGTCGGCCCAGTGTACATCCTCGAAGATGAGTATGATCGCACTACTGGCGTGCTGGAGCACATTCAATAACGCCGGAAAGAGGCGCTCTGGCGGAGCCGCCTGATCGAGCAGTGCTGCCACGCGCGGGTCAAACGATTGCCCCATGTCCTGCAAAGGTCCGAGCGGACACGGCGTGAAAAGCGCCTCGCACCAGCCCCATAACACCCGGCAGTCTTTATCCACGTGCTCGGCGAACTCGCGCAGGAGAGAACTCTTGCCGATCCCGGCTTCGCCTTCCAGCAGCACTGTGCTGCCCCGACCGACCGCCGCACTCCGTATTGCGGCCAGCAAAGCCTCGAGTGGACCCTCTCGATCGAGCAGCATCGCGAATTCCCCTTCGGGAGTATAGCAAACAACGATGAGGTTTGTGCGCGTTGAAGGCCGCATTCCGACAAATAAATCGGTATGGCTTTTCGTATTGTCTTCCAAATGGCGAGTAATCCTCTTGTGGTTGCTCCAGCGCTACGTCGAAACCATGCCGCGAATGCAGTGGCCGAGCAGTTCTTCTACAAGGAAATCGGTCCCATAGCTCCGCGCGTCCTATCAGACGCGTAAGGGTCGCTGCAGCACTTTGGCCCGCTACCCTTCCTTTCCCGCGAGCATTTCAAGGGCCGCAAGGTCGCAGAGCAACAGCCTACGGCCGCGTCTCTCGATCAGTCCCCTTTTCGAGAGAGTGCTCATTTCCCGAGAAACCGCTTCCCTCTGCGTGCTGATGGAGGCGGCCAGTTCGAAATGAGTGGGCGCCGGGTTTATGACGGCCTGCCTGTCGTCTGCATGCGCTTCGTCAGCGCGGCGAAGCAATTCGAGGATGAGACGCCGACGCACGACCAGAGTACTGAACTCGTAAACCCGGTCGGTCATGTGCCTTATGCCCGCCGAGAGGTATTCGAGGAGAGCCCACGAAAACTCCGGGTGGTCCGCGATCAGGCTGCGGAAGTCCTTCGCCGGCAACCTTGCGGCACGCGTTGCGTCGATGGCCAGGACTGTCGCCGATCGCGCCTTGCCATCGATAGCGGCCAGTTCCCCGACGATATCACCGGGCCCGCGGTCACCGTAAAGGACCTCGCGACCGTTCGTCGAAAAGAGGGTCACGCGGGCGTGTCCCTCAAGTATGAAGAACACATCGCGCCCGCTTTCGCCATGGGCGATGATCAACTCCTGGGGGGCGTAACTACGAACGATCCAGCGCTCCGACAACGCAGCAACGGCCTTATTGTCCAGTCTCGAAAGGAAATCAGGCGAACGTGTCATGGCCAGTGCTTCCGTTCCGCCAAATCTACTTCCTTTGGCTTCGGCAGCAAATGGAAATAGGGCCCTGGCCGTCGGCGCACGGTCTCCGTTTGAGTTGGATTGTCAGCCCCTGTGCGAATAATCACAGACGAACCTATGCACGCCTAGTAACCTCATGCACTGGTCCTGTCCGGACCTTTTTCGGCTACCGCGCCGCACGTCTTACAAGACGCGCAAAGGTCGCTGTAGCACTTAGAATTGCTGCATGATCTCGTTCTTAAATCGATTTCCGGTCTAAGGAATCATGCAGCAGGGAGGCGACGATGTGCAGATACACGGTTCTCGCGGCTCTTTGCGTGACGGCAAGCAGCGCCTTCGCGGGTGAAATTGAGGCCCTGCAAGGCGAAAGCATCAATCTCGGCGCTTATCGTGGCGTCGTCTATTACACGGAAGCCGGTGACGGTTTCCGAGTGGTCACCACGATCGCGGAGGGAGAGGCGGGTTCTCCCGTGCGCTTCGAGGTGACACTGGACGAGGGCCGAGGCCTCACGATTTCGATTCCAGGCCGGTTGGACGAGCCCAGCCAAGCCGTCGAAATCTCCCGGACCGGCGGCAAACTCTTCGTGGAAGGCGCCGAGCACGCTCCCCAACTGGTACATGCCGGTAAATAGATTCGGTTTCGCCCCGCCCGAACGCGATGTTTTGCGGGAGACAAACTTCGCTCAAACGTCGTGATGGCGAGGTGCGCGGGCTAGATCTCGTCGGCGCTCCCGGAGACATGCAGCATTTCAAAGTGCGACAGCGACTTTGCGCGTCTGATAAAAACGCGCGGCGTTGTGGGACCGTGTCAACCGCGACGGCAGGCGGATTGCGGCCGGAATCCGAAAGTCGCGACGTCAAAGAACATGACGTCTCATAGCCAAACACCCCCTTTCGAATAGTCTTGCCACTGTAACAATCGGCGCCTACACTGCCTTTACTGTCCCTCTCGTCGCTGACCACGGATGTACTGGCAGCGGCGGGAGGTGGCGATGAGAGGTCGGGCTGAGCCCGGCCTTTTTGCTTAGGCCCTGCTAGCGTGCGGCGTCAGCCCTTGCCCCGCTGCGGGTCCTTGCCCGCCGCCTGGCTGCTCTTCTTCGTCTCGCCTTTCTGGTTGGCGTTCTTCTTAGCCTGGTCGCCTGCGCGATTTCCGCCATGCGTTCCGCTGGAGCCCTTCGGCGCCTTGCCGTCCTTCACATTTGTAGCCATTGCGCTCTCCTCAGAGATTTCGATTGACGGCAGCGCCAACCGTCGAAGCCCGGGAAAGTTCCGGGAGAACGCCTCTCCTTGGCGCCCGCTTACCCGGCGCACTCCTCCGCGGCGCGCAACTCGGAACCAAACCATGCCCGGCCAGTTTGGTTAACCGGGAAAAGAATCCCCGAGAGAGGAAAGGCTATGAAAAACACGATCTTTGGCGTTGCAGTGCTTTTGAGCGCTGCGGCAATGCCGGCCTTTGGGCAGTCGGCAACTTCCGGCGGAAGCACACCGGCGATCGCCACTCCCGGCGCTGAGAACCCCGAAGCCCCCGTCGCCGGCAAGAACAGTTTTACGGAAGACCAGGCGCGCGAGCGGATCGAGCAAGCCGGATATGCCGACGTCAAGGGGTTGAAGCTCGACGATCAGGGTATTTGGCGTGCAACCGCCATGAAGGACGGCAAGTCCGTCACCGTCGCTCTCGATTACCAGGGCAACATTACCGCACTCTAGCTGCGTGGTTGCTGCCGGGAACGAGGCGGTGATCCCCTTCAACGCTACAGAAAGGGAGAAGAAGATGAGAACTGTGGCAGGGCTTTTCGACGACTATCACGATGCCCGACAGGCGGTGAACGACCTAGAGGCGGCAGGCATTCCGTCGGAGGATATCAGCATCGTCGCAAACAATGTCGGCGATCGCTATTCGGGCGAGAGTTCAGGGGCGGCTGAAGGAGCCGGCGTCGGTGCTGGTCTCGGTGCAGCCGGCGGCGGCGCCGTCGGTCTCTTGACCGGGCTCGGGCTGATGGCCGTTCCGGGCGTCGGACCAGTCGTCGCCGCTGGTTGGCTCGCCTCGACGGCGGCCGGCGCGGTCGCCGGAGCCGTGGCGGGTGCCGCCACCGGCGGCATTGTCGGCTCGCTGACGGACTCCGGCGTTCCCGAAGAGGACGCCCATCTTTACGCCGAGGGCGTGCGGCGGGGCGGCACGCTGGTCGTGGCAAAGGTCGACGAGGCCCTCGTCCCGCAAGCCGATGCGATCTTAAGAAACCGCCATGCCGTCGACGCCTCGGTTCGCCGGCGCGCCTATGTCGAGGAAGGCTGGAGCACGTTCGACGCCGCGTCGGCGCCGATGAGCCTCGATGACGTTCAGCGCGAGCGCGAGCGCTACCGCCCACCGGCGCTGTAGCATTGGCCCCATGGGCGCAGCCGCACGCGGCCGCGCCCATGAATCCGACTTCGCCACGTGCTTCCGGCGGAGGTCTTTCTCCGGCTTCTACTCTGTGCCTGTCACAGGGATACAGCAGCGTCGCGTCCGCGGTGCGGAAGAGTCTCTCAGCCAAGGACTTGGCTGGCTGGATTTCTGTGACAAGCACAGAAATGATGGAGAGGAGCTGCCGCACAAACGACCCAGTCACTAGGCGCTGTCGATGCTGCGGAACCTAGCCGAGTTCTCGCGTGTTCTCGTAGGTGTTCCGTCGCAGGAGAGAAAGCATGCCATCGGCAACGCCACCCAAGTCGAAGTCGCCGCGAACGACCCGCAGGCCACTCGCGCTGCCGCAGCTTGTCGATGAGAAGGCCGAAGCCTTCGTCGCCACTGCGATTGCGGAACTGGTCAAATCCAAGATCCCGTTTCTGATCGCCGGCACCTTCGCCGTCAGCGCCTATACCGGCATCTCGAGGCCGACGAAGGATCTCGACGTCTTCTGCAAGGCCGGCGACTACACCCGCATCCTCAAGCATTTCAAATCGCGCGGCTACTCGGTCGAGATTGAGGACGACCGCTGGCTCGGCAAGGTCTACAAGGGCAAGTTCTTCTTCGACGTCATCTTCGCCTCGCCGAACGGAACCATGCTCGTCAACGATGCCTGGTTCGAACACGCTCTTCCGGTGGAACTCAGCGCCTCGCCGGTATCGATCGTCTCTCCGACCGAACTGGTCTGGTCGAAATCCTTCATCCAGCTTCGCGAGCGCTACGACGGCGCCGACGTCGCCCACACCATCCTCAAGACCCACGACCGCATCGATTGGCGCCGGCTGCTCGAATATATGGAAGCGCATTGGGAGGTGTTGCTGATCCACCTCCTCAATTTCCGGTGGATCTACCCTTCGGAGCGCGACAGGGTTCCATTGTGGCTGATGGACGAGCTTTTGAGCCGGCTGGCGGCGCAGCGGGATCTGCCGCTGCCGCAGACGAAAATCTGCCGCGGGCGGATGTATTCGCGCACCGACTACCAGATCGACGTGACCGAATGGGGGTTTGCCGATGTCGGCGGCGACCTCGAGATGCCGACAGGAAAATAGGGAGTTGTCACCATGGGCAAGGTGAAAGTCGCCGCGGTTGCGGACCTCCACATGAAAGAGGATGGTTCGGTCTCCTTTACGGACCTGTTTTCGGAGGTCTCCAAAGTCGCCGATGTGCTGGTGATCGCCGGCGACCTGACCGATCTCGGCAAGCCGGCCGAAGCGGAGCTGCTCGCCGCCGATCTGAAATATTGCACGGTTCCGGTGGTGGCGGTTCTCGGCAATCACGATCACCAATGTGACGCGGTCGAGGAGATCTCGTCGATCTTCATGAGGGCAGGTGTCCATCTCCTGGATGGCCAGGCGGTCGAGATCGCCGGTATCGGCTTTGCCGGCACGAAGGGTTTCGTCGGCGGTTTCGGACGGCATATGCTCGGTTCCTTCGGCGAAGCTGCACTGAAGACCATGGTATCGGCGACCGTCGATGAAGCGATGCGCCTCGAAAACGCGCTGCGCAAGACCAGCGCCGAGCATTCCGTGGTCGTGCTTCACTACGCGCCGATCGCCGAGACCGTCGCGGGAGAACCGGAAGAGATCTATCCCTTCCTCGGCTCCTCCCGGTTCGCGGAAACCATCGACCGGTTCCGCGTCAGCGCCGTCGTCCACGGCCACGCCCACAAGGGCACCTACAAAGGCACGACGCCGGGCGGCGCACCGGTCTTCAACGTCGCTGCTCACGTCGAGAAGCCGACAGGCCGGCCCTATGCGATCCTGGAGTTCTGAGGGAGCACCTCCCCTCAAGGCCTCAGGACGACCTTGACGCAGCCGTCTGCCCGCTTGTTGAAGGTCTGGTAAAGGTCCGGCCCCTCCTCCAGCGAGCCTCGATGGGTGATGACGAAGGAGGGATCGATCTCGCCCTTGCGGATGCGATCGAGCAGGATGGGCAAGTAGCGCTGAACGGGTGTCTGCGCCATGCGGAAGGTCAGCCCGCGATTGATCGCCGACCCGAAGGGTATCTTGTCGAGATATCCGCCATAGACGCCAACGATGGAGACCGTGCCAAAATTCCGGCAGCAATGAATTGCCTCGCGCAGCACATGCGGACGGTCGGTGCCGAGATAGGCGGCAACCTTGACGCGGTCGACGAGCGAATCGAGGCTCGCCCGGCTGTCGGCCTCCGTCCCCACCGCATCGATGCAGGCATCCGCGCCGCGCCCATGGGTCATCTCCATGATGCGCTCGTAAATATCCTCCTTCATGTAGTCGAGCGTCGCCGCGCCCGCCGATTCGGCAAGCCGCAGCCGCTCGGGAACGGTATCGACGGCGATCACCCGTTCCGCCCCGAGTAGAAGGGCCGAACGGATGGCCATCTGGCCGACAGGCCCGCAGCCCCAGACGGCGATCGTGTCGCCGGGTTCGATGTCGCAGAATTCGGCCGCCATGTACCCGGTTGGGAAGATATCCGAGAGGAACAGGACCTGCTCGTCTGTGAGCTCCTCCGGTATCTTGACCGGCCCGACATCCGCATGCGGCACGCGCAGATACTCTGCCTGGCCGCCGCTATAGCCGCCGAGGAGATGCGAATAGCCGAACAGGCCGGCGGGCGAATTGCCCCACATCTTCACCGCCTTCTCCCGGTCTGGATTGGTTCGCTCGCAGGCGGAGTGAAAGCCCCGCTGGCAGAAGAAGCACTCGCCGCAGGCGATGGTGAAGGGCACCACGACACGGTCGCCGACCTTCAGCTTCGTCGCCGCCTTGCCGAGCGCAACCACCTCCCCCATGGTCTCGTGGCCGATGACGTCGCCGTGCTCCATCGCCGGGATGAGGCCGTTGTAGATATGCAGGTCGGAGCCGCAGATCGCGCAGGCGGTGACCTTGATGATGGCGTCGCCCTCGTCCTCGATCGCCGGATCGGGAACGCTCTCGCATCGGATGTCGCCTTTGCCGTGCCAGGTCAAAGCCTTCATTGCAGGATTCCTCCACTGTCGTCAAAACGGGGCCACGCGCCGAGGAGAGTCCTAGCGCCGCCGGTATGAGGTTCGTGGTACGATCACCGCCGCAAGAGCCAGGCCGACGAGCGCCGCGGCTGCAACGGCGGCGATCGGGACCCTGCGCTCGGAACGCCATCCGCCTTCGATACCGCCGGGATTTGGCGGGGCCCGGAACAGGTTGCCATTGCTTCTTTCGGCGCGCGGCGCTCGCCGGAGATAGGACGAGGTCAGGCGGGCGAGGACGCGGGAGGTCGTGTTGGGGGCAAGAAAATGGGCAAGCCGCGCCAAGTCGGCAACGGCCCCGACGGTGACGGAGCTGCGCGGCCGTTCAGCCAGACGAACAATGGCGCGGGCGGCCCGCCGCGCATCGTAGACGGGAGGCGGAACGCTCAGCCTGCGGCCGGTGTAATTCGCGCCATGGGCAACTCCCGGCGTGTCGAGGAAGGTCGGATAGACGTCGCAGATGTGAATGTCGGGTTCTTCGGCGAGTTCGGCGCGCAGCGCTTCGGAAAAGCCGCGAAGGCCGAACTTGCTGGCGCTGTAGGCCGCCGCAAAGGGCGTCGAGGCAAAGCCGCCGAGCGATATCATGTTGATGAACGTGCCGTGGCCCTGCTTCAGGAACACCGGGATGGCTGCATGCGCATCGTTGACGTGGCCGATCAGGTTCGTGCGGATGACCTGCTCATGCGCCTCGATCGGCGTTTCCTGGAAACGGCCGACCGCGCCGACGCCGACATTGCTGAACCAGACGTCGATCCTGCCGAAGGACAGGGCCTTGGCCGCCAGCTCCTTGACCGCATCCGCTTCGGTCACATCGGTCGGCACGACGAGCACGGCCGCCCCGAGATCCCGGCAGGTTCGCGCTACCCGTTGCAGCGCCACCGCGTCGCGCGCGGCGAGCACGAGCTTCGATCCCCGCCGGGCAAACTCCTCCGCCGCCGCCTGTCCCACTCCGGACGAGGCTCCGGTGATCACCACCACTGCATCTCTGAGTGCTTTCCGCATGGCGCGTCTCCCGCTCGAGCAAGTGCCGATGGAACCGCCTGCGATCGATTATGTTCCGCTGGCCGTGCCGGCTTCGGCGCCCCTAAATCGGTCCGGCGGCGCATCCGGCATGGAACCGGACCCGCATGGCGGCGCGTTAGTTCTCGATCGAAAGTTCACCTGCCACACCTGCCAAAGGAAGGGCCGCTCAATGCCGCTGCAAGTCATTTCCAATCCGACCCGCCAGGCCGCGGCCATGCGGCGCGGCGGGCGCAGCCGCAACAGCGGCGGTCCGGCCCCAGGCGAGGCCCGGCCGAAGGAAAGCGGGCTCGTCTATGTCAGCGATTCGGAGCCGGGCATCAGACGCCAACGCGCCGGCAAGGGCTTCGTCTATCGGCTGCCGGACGGCTCCGTCCTGACCGATCCTGCCGTGAAGGCCCGTATCGCCTCGCTCGGCCTGCCACCCGCCTACGAGAAGGTGTGGATCTGCCTGGATGAGAACGGCCACCTGCAGGCGACCGGCTACGACGTACGCGGTCGGAAGCAATACCGCTACCACACGCAATGGCAGGCGCTGCGAAGCGGCGACAAATTTGCCCAGCTCCTTCTGTTCGGGAAGGCGCTGCCGAGGATCCGGCGCACGGTCCGCCGGCACATGGAAGGCGGAACCGGCGACGCACGAACGGTCCTCGCCGCGCTTGTCGCGCTCCTCGACGAAGTGCATCTCCGGACGGGAAGTCCCGCCTATGTCCAGGCGAATTCGACCTATGGCGCGACGACGCTTTTGAAACGCCATTTACGGCTCCTCGACGGCAGCATCGAACTGCGCTTTACCGCCAAGGGCGGCAAGCGCGTGCAGAGGCGGCTGCGGCGCCCGAAGCTGCAACGCCTGCTCGAGGACATCGCCGACCTGCCGGGACGGCAGCTCTTCGTGTGGAGGGACGACAACGACATATTGCGCCCCGTCGACTCGGGTCGTCTCAACCGCTATCTGGCGGAGGTGGCGGGTTTTCCGGTTTCGGCCAAGACATTCCGAACCTGGGCGGGCAGCGTTGCCGCCTTCACGGCCGCCCGCGAGGCGATGGATAAAGGTAAGCGCCCAACGGTCAGAGAAATGTGCGAGGCGGCCGCCGAGACCCTCTGCAACACGCCGGCAATCTGCCGCAAAAGCTACATCCATCCGGACATCATTGCGCTCGCCGGCGCTGCCAGTGCAGCCTCCGCCAGCAAGCTCAGCCGCCGCGGGCGGGCTAACCCGGAACTCCGGGTCGAGGAAGCGCGCATGCTCAATTTCCTTGTGCGCGCCGCACGCGCGGAGCGGCAGGCCAACGCCTCGATGAACGGAGTGGCGGCGGGCCTAACAGCGCCGAGCGTCTAATTAGACGCGTCGCGGCAGCACTTCGAATGGCCGCATCATCATTCCCTTGACTCGATTCCGATTTAAGGAATCGTGCAGTGAGCCCCGCCGCCGGCTGATTAGAGGTTCCGGTTGGTTTCGCCGGTATTCCAGCCGGAGGTCCCACCCGAGGTTCCGCCAGCGCCTCTCACACGGATATTGTTCTGGACATGGCCGACGCCGGAGACGTTTTCCGCCAGGTCTTCGGCGCGGCGTTTAGCCCACTTGGACTCGACGAAGCCGCTGAGCTGAACCTCGCCGCCCGTGACCGAAACCTCGATCTCGGAAGCGTCGAGCGCTCCGTCATCGCTCAGCCGATCGCTGACATCCTCCTGGATGCGGCTGTCGGAACGGGTATAGCCCTTCGGCCCCTTACCGCGATGTTGGTCCATCTGCCGCCGGCGCTCAGCATCTTCGTCGCCGAACCAGGAGGCCACCTCGTCGCCGGCCCGCTCGAAGAAGCCCCTCTCCTCGTCCCAGTCCCGGCCGGAGCGCGAATGGGAGGACCGGCTGCGGTCGCCGTAGTCGGAACCATAATCGCCATATCCACGATCCCGGTTCCAACGGCCGTAATCCTCGCCCATCCGGCGATAGGGTCCGGCGGTGGACTCGGCATCCGGAAAATACTCGGAGTTCTCGTAATCGGCGCCGCGAGGTTCGACTGTCTGCGCGAAGTGCCGCCGGCTGCGTCTTTCCTCACCGTACCAATCCCTGCCGGCTTCGCGCGAACGCCAATCGGGATCGTCCCGCTTCCACTCTTTTCTCCTGGCCATCGGTAGCTCCTTTCCCTTTCGGTTCCTTTCATGATGTTCACTCTTCCAAACCAGCAAAAAGCGCCTCGGTTCCGCTGCGCGCAATGCACAACGGAACCGAGGCGCCATCGCGGGCCGGGTCAGTCGTCCTTTGTCTTAAGGGCGTGCGAGACCTTGCCTCGGTGCGGATCCTTCAGGTTTTCGTCGGCCGCATCCCGGTCATGCTCCGGGTCGTCCTTCGCCGGCAAATAGCCTCTTGGCCGCGTCTCCTTCGGCCCTTCCCACCGCGGCGATTGCTCCGTGGTGCCGGGCGCTCCGTCCTTCGGGGTCTTCATCGTCTTTCTCCTGTTGAGCCGCCTTCATTCCTGGTCTTTCTCAGTCCTGATCCTTCATCGTCGGCAACGGGAACCGCTGGTCTTCGTCCTCGAGGTCGGATTCGACGACATAGCCATCCCTCTTGCTGTGCATCGCCTCGCGGGCGGCGCTCTTCCTGACGAGTTCGTCCGGCTCGAGCGGCTGGTCGCCGGCCTCCGGATGAAGATCGCTGTCGGTTTTCACGGGCTGGGCGCTGTCCGACGTGACGTCCGGCACGCCCTTTGATCTGTTCTCGTCTTTTGCCATTTCTCGCCCTCCTCGGGTTGTCGCTTGGTCAACGCCAGCCCTAAGGCGAAGTTCCATCACCCCGGCTCTCCGATCGGAACAAAGCCCGGCAAGCCCGAGTTTGGGGGCTGCCGCCGTCTCCGATGGCGGACCGAAATCAATCGCATCGAATTACCAAGGAGGCCTGGACCATGGAGAATTTTCCGCGCCCGCCGTTCGAGCGTCAAAGCCAACCCATGCCCGGTACCACGGACCGCATGAATCCTCTGCCGGACCACGGGGAGAAAACCTACAAGGGATCGGGCCGGCTGCAGGGCAAGAAAGCCATCATCACCGGCGGAGACAGCGGCATCGGCCGCGCGGTCGCGATCGCCTATGCGCGGGAGGGCGCCGATGTCCTGATCTCCTATCTGAATGAGCACGAGGATGCGAAATCGACCAAGGCGCTCGTCGAAGAGGCCGGACGCAAGGGCGTGCTCGTCGCCGGAGACATCCAGACCTCGGAACACTGCAAGCGCATCGTCGAGAGGGCGATGAACGAACTCGGCGGCATCGACATTCTCGTCAACAACGCGGCCCACCAGGCCTCGTTCCCGGATATCGCCGACATCACCGACGAAGAATGGGAGCTGACCTTCCGCGTGAACATCCATGCGATGTTCTTCCTCACCCGCGCAGCGGTGCCGCATATGAAGCCGGGCTCTTCGATCATCAACACCGCCTCGATCAATGCGGATGCCCCGAACCCGATCCTGCTCGCCTATGCGACCACCAAGGGCGCCATCCAGAACTTTACCGCCGGCCTGGCGCAAATGCTTGCAGACAAGGGTATCCGCGCCAACGCTGTGGCGCCGGGTCCGATCTGGACGCCGCTCATCCCCTCGACCCTTCCCGAGGATACGGTGATGAATTTCGGCAAGCAGGTGCCGATGAAAAGGCCCGGGCAACCGGTGGAACTCGCCTCGGCCTACGTCATGCTGGCGGATCCGCTGTCCAGCTACGTCTCCGGCGCGACGATCGCCGTGACCGGTGGCAAGCCGATACTGTAGCGGCATCCCGCTCGCCGCCAGCGGCTGCGCCACGCCTCGCGGGCATGGGACATCGGTGCGTTTCGCGGCTGTCGGACTGAGCGGCGTCGGTGCCGGCGGTTACATCGCTGCAAGGAGGGTCCGTCATGATCGATTTCTCCCATGCTCGCGAGAGAATGATCCTGTCCCACCTCTCGCGCCGCGGCATCCGGGATCCCGACGTTCTTGAAGCGATGCGGATCGTCCCGCGCTAGGCCTTCGTCGACCCCGGCTTCGAGGAATTCGCCTATGAGGATTCGGCGCTGTCGATCGGCCATGGCCAGACCATTTCGCAGCCCTTCATCGTCGCGCTAATGACGGAAAAGGCGGAGCTGCAGCCGGGCGATACCGTTCTGGAGATCGGCACGGGATCGGGCTATGCGGCGGCGATCTTGAGCCGCATTGCTGTGCACGTCTACACGGTAGAGCGCCATGCCGGCTTGGCCGAGGCCGCCGAAAGGCGCTTCACCAAGCTGGGCTTCGACAATATCTCCGTGCGGGTCGGCGATGGAACGACGGGCTGGCCGGAAGCCGGGCCGTTCGATGCCATCCTCGTGGCAGCGGGCGGTCCGGACGTGCCGCAGGCCCTCAAGGAGCAGTTGGATCTCGGAGGCCATTTGGTAATCCCGATCGGCCCGCGTGACGCGCAGCGCCTTATGAGGATCACCCGCGTCAATGCCACTACGTTCGAGGAACAGGATCTCGGCGGCGTTAGGTTCGTGCCGCTCATCGGTGAGCAGGGCTGGCAGGAAGAGAGGAACCAACTGCATGCGAAACCCGGCCGCTCGCGCAGCCTGCCCGAGTTGATCGCCGACGCGGCCGAACCGCTCCCCGATTTCGACGACCCCGCCTTCGGGCGCCTCTTCGACCGCTTCGCCGAACGCCGGTTGGTGTTGCTCGGCGAGGCAAGCCACGGCACGTCGGAATTCTATCGCGCGCGCGCCGCCATAACGCGGCGGCTTATCGAGGCGCATGGCTTCACCATCGTCGCCGTCGAGGCGGACTGGCCGGATGCCGCGGCGGTCGATCGCTACGTCCGCCACCGGCCGCCGAGCGCCCGACCGCAGGTTCCCTTCCAGCGCTTCCCCACCTGGATGTGGCGAAACCGCGAGGTAATGGACTTCGTCGAATGGCTGCGCAGTCACAACGAGGAAAAGGATGAAGCGCCGAGAGCGGGATTCTATGGCCTTGACATCTACAATATGAGCGGCTCGATTGCCGCAGTCCTCGCATATCTCGACAAGGTCGATCCGCAGGCGGGAGCGATTGCACGCCAGCGCTATGGATGCCTGACGCCTTGGCAGAACGAACCGTCCACCTATGGCCGGGCGGCCTTGAGCAAGAGCTTCCGGGAATGCGAGGAGGCGGTCGTCCGGCAGTGCCGCGACTTGTTGGAAAGACAACTTGAGGCCGGCCGGGAGAGCGGCGACGACCTGCTGGATGCTGCGCAGAATGCGCGGCTCGTCGCCTCGGCGGAAAAATACTACCGCGTCATGTACTACGCCGGTGCGGAGTCTTGGAACATGCGCGACACCCATATGTTCGAGACGCTGCGGCATGTTCTCAATGCGCGCGGATCCGGCGCCAAAGCCGTCGTCTGGGCCCATAATTCTCATATCGGCGACGCCCGCCACACGGACATGGGAACGGCACGCGACGAGCTCAATATCGGTCAGCTCTGCCGCGAGCATTTCCCCGATGAGACGGCGCTGATCGGCTTCGGCACCCATGACGGGCAGGTCGCCGCGGCAAGCGACTGGGGAAGCGAGATGGAGGTGAAGGCGATACGGCCGTCGCTCGAGGGCAGTTACGAGCGGCATTTCCATGATTCACGGGTCGGCCGCTTTCTCCTGGACCTCTCCCAAGACCGGGAACTTCGCGACCGTCTGCTCGAACCGAAGATCGAGCGATTCATCGGCGTGATCTACCGGCCGGATACCGAGCGGCTGAGCCACTATGCCCATGCCTCGCTGCCGCGGCAGTTCGACGCCTTTGTCTGGTTCGACAAAACGTCGCCGGTTATACCGCTGGCGCGCGAACATGTCGGACCGGGCCTCCCCGAGACCTTCCCCTTCGGACTATGAACGGAGTGCGCGCCTGCCGTTGCGGGCGATCTTCAAAGCTGGGTGGAAATGATGTTGTCGACCGTGACGTGGCCGGCGATCAGTCCGCGTTCCCAGCCCCGAGGCGCCGGTCCCTCTTCGATCACTGTATAGAGCTTTTCATTGCGAAAGGCGCTCGCCATGTCGGTAGTCACGCCTTCCGCCGGCTTTGCGTCGATCTCACGGAAATCGAGCTCGGCTTCCGAGGCGACGATCCGGGCGTCACCGGCCGAGCGTGCTGCGACGACCACTTCACCCTGGTACCTGGCATTCTGCCAGTTCGGGTCCCCAGGATCAGCGAGCGGCGTTAGCCGGTAAATCTTCAGTTCTTCCTGCATGAGCTTCCTCGAGGTGGTCATTCCGACTGGTCGATCGCATGGGGCGCCGGCTGCCCCTCTTCGGCCGGTCCGTCGAACGGAAAGATCGTCCAAAGCACGGCAACCAATATCAGGGCGACGATCACTGCTGCGGCCACGGTCTTCGACATCGTACCTTCCGGCGATTGCTGTGATTGAATCAGAAAAACCTGCGGTTTTGCTGCTTCCTATCAATCGCCAGGGATTGGAATTGTTCCGCGGCGGTCTTCGCACTCCACCCTTCCCCACGGAACCTTTCGCAGCAAGGCCGGTTGGATCAGGTCCAATCAGGAGGAACGAGCGATGCACAAGGCGAGCGAACACTTACAGGCTTGGCTCCGGGATGCGCATGCCATGGAGGAGCAGGCGATCACGATGCTCGCCAGTCAATCCCGGCGGCTGGAAAACTATCCTGAGCTCAAAGCCCGGATCGATCGCCACCTGCAGGAGACCCGCGACCAGGCCGCGATGCTCAAGCGGTGCCTGGAGCGACTGCATGGCGGGACCTCCGCAGTCAAGGATATCAGCGGCAAGATCGTAGCCATCGGGCAGGGTTTGAGCGGGCTCTTCGTCAGCGACGAAGTCGTCAAGGGTTCGCTTGCCAGCTACACGTTCGAACATATGGAAATCGCCAGCTACAAGATCCTGATCGCTGCCGCAGACTATGCGGGCGACGAGGAGACGAAGCGGGTCTGCGAAACCATCCTACAGCAGGAAGTCGAGATGGCCGAGTGGCTCGACCAGCATGCGGCGGAAATCACTCGCACCTTCCTGGAGCGGGATCAGCGCGGCGTGACTGCCAAGCATTGATAGGTGACGCCAACCCTGTGGCACGCCCCAACCAGGGGAACAAACTCTTTAACTCCGCTTTCCTCTCTCAGAAGAAGGAAGGACACGATGGTACGCAACAGCGCAAACGACCCTCGCAGGAACCCCGCTCCGCCCGCCGATGAAGAGGTGCCGGGCACGCCGGAAAGCATGAAAGTCCGACCGGTCGTCCAAGGCCGTGTACGCCCGGTGCGCAGCAGAGACGAGCAGAACGTCGATCCGGACGAGACCCTTCCAAGTGACGAAGAGGAGCAGTCGATCGCCGACAATCCCTCGCGCGAAGAGGTGCGCTTCGGCGATGTGAAGGCGCCGAAGCCTGACTGACCCGCGGCCGGGGCTCTATCGCAAGGAGGCACCGAACATGTTGATGGACTATTTCTGGCTATTGGTGACCGGTGGCGGTGCCTTCCTCCTCGGCGCGGCCATCGCCTATGCGATCATGCGGCAGAAAGCGCTCCCGCCCGTGACGAAGGAAGCCCAGAAGCGCGAGATCGATAGGCTCTACGAGCGTCCTCCGGAAAACAACGCTCGCTAAGTCGCCTCAGGACCCGCTTGCCTCGCCGTGCGTTCCAATGCCGCGAGCGCCTCCCCTTCCGAGTGGCACAACAGATTGAGCTCGACCGGCTGCCGCAAAGCGATCTGGATATGATGCGGTCCGGACGCTCGGATCAGACCGTAGCCAGGAAACCGTCCATTGCCGGGGCGCCGATTGTTCCAGCGATTGACCTCGCGGTAGCGCGGCGCCTCATAAGCGTGGGAGGCGCCGAGGATACGCGAACACTCTTCGTAGAACGCTTTTCTGTCCATAGCTCGAGGCTCGGTCAATCCCACCGGTGCTTCCCGCTGCACCCAACGCTCGGGCACTCCTGGAGGTTCCGGAGCGAATCGGTGGCGGGCCCGAACGGGAACAAACGCTGCAAAAGCCAGTTGTTCTGGCGGCAGAAGGGAGAAAAGCATGTCCAAGCTGCCCAAGACGGCAAACAACCCGGCACAGTTGCGCGGAGACATCCAGCACGGCAGGACCGGCGACAAGAGGCCGGGGTTCGATCCGGCCGCGGCACCGCTCGAGACCGACGGCGAGGCGGCGGGTACTCCGCTCAATGCGCAGATGACGCAAGAAGCGAGAGCAGCGCAGCATCACGGCGAACCGGCTGTCTCCACGGAGTTCGGCGATGCCATGCGCCCCTTTGCCACCGAACATGACCGCCCCTCGAGGCCGCGGCTGGGACTGTCGCTGCTGATCTTCGGCGTTGTGCTTGCCGCAACCATTCTGATCTACGCCGTCGCCGCCGACTGGCTGTGATGGGGCACGCCGTCTCGCAACGTGGCGAACCGAAGGAGTTTCGAATGCCCGATCCTCGCCCCGACAAAAGAAACCCCCTTCCGGAATTGTCCGCCCGGGAAGAGGCGCTCTACCTGCGCCGGTCGTCGACGCGTTTTCTCGAATGCGCCATTCACCTCTGTGCCACGCACATGTCGCTGGACGAAGTGGCCGAACTACTCGAGAAGGAAGCGGAGCAGTTGAGGCGCTTTGGCTGATTTTTGCACGCGCAAACGCCCTGGGTACCGGTGTCCGAGAGCGAATGTTCCTCCTCGAAGGTGCAGAGCTCTTCAGTCGAAGATCGCCCCTTTTGCGCCCTCATATTCGCGCGCCAGGGTCTCGATGGCGGAAGACGCTTCCTTGTAGCTCCAGCCTGCCGCTTCGGCCTGGTGAGCCAGAGCGGCCAGGTCGTCGGTCATTTCCCCGCCGATGGCTGCCACGATACTGTCCTGGGATTTTGCAGCGAGGTCCGCCACCGCCGGTCTCAGAGCCGCGACGCAGTCTGCCTGCCGGCCCGGATAGTCTGCTTCCCGCTGCGGACGGGAAATCGCATGTGAGTCCGCCATGTCTGTCTCCTTCGCTCGATCCGGATCTTCTTGCAACGGAGGGAGTAATGGTGGATTTGGCCGATTGTTCCTGCGGCCGTCGATTGCGACCATTGGCCGACGTTCCGGAGCAACGGCACCACCGGCCGCGGAGCAGCTTACGCGGGGTAGTCGGCTTCGCTTTCCGCGCTCTGGAACAATTTTCCGCGTCGCGAATTAATTGGGCATCGCTCCAGAGATGGTAGCGACAATCAAGTCCCCCACCTTCGCTGTAGGCAGTGTCCGCATCTGCGGGCACTGCCGGGGCGTGTCTACCGTCCCTTAGCGCTCGCGAGGATCCGTCATGAGACGCCGTCATGTTCTCTGTCTGGCCGCCGCCGGCGCCTTGCCTATCTGGCCGCCCTTGGAAAGCGCTGTCGCCCAAGAGATGGCGGCTGATGATGCCGAGCGGAAACACGCCCGATCGGCAATGCGGGTCGGCGCCCTCTCCTTGGCCGCCAGCCGTACGGCCGAAAACACGACGAGCGACGCCCTCCTGAAGCAATTTGCCAAATGGGAAATCGCCGAGCAGGAGGCGGCCTCCAACGTCCTTCGATCGATGGAACCCTATGGCGGGACAAGCGACGGTTCCGGCCCGCCCGCCGACGCTCAATTGGAAACGATGTTGGACGCGGAAGGCCGCACCGCGCTTGAAAAGCTCAGAAGCTTGCAGGGGCCCGCCTTCGACAAGGCCTATGTGTTGCTGCAGTCTGACGGGCACAAGAAACTTCTGGCGATCCACGAGGAATATGTGAGATCGGGCCGGGACCGCGAGCGACGGAACGTCGCAAGGCTTACCCGCCTGCTGATCGAAGAACACCTCGAACATCTGGAGATGCTGCGGATAAGACTTGGCTAGCCCTTGACACTCACAAGACGCATGACCGACGCGCCGTCCGGTCCTGCCAGAGCAAGCATCGCGCCATTCACCTTCCAGGCGAGTGCGGCTTTCAGCATGTCGAGAAGCCTCTGCTCCTGCTCCATGACGGCGGGGGAACAGGTGGTATGCGTCACCTCGGTCGGGCCGAAGGTGATCGTTCCTTCCGAGAGGCTGAAGGCGCCGGTGAAGAAATTGCAGCCGCCCGTGCCGCCATAGGTACCGTCCTCGCGGATTTCGAGAACCGCCTCGGGATCGTCGACCGCTTCGCCGGAGTTGATGGTCTCGGCGCGCCAGGAACCGATCAATTCCGGCGGCACGTTTTCGGCGCCGACCGATCGCAGCGAGGCAAGCTCGATCAGCACGCAGGCGCAGGATGCGGCTGTCAGGACGTTGAGCATCGGAACTCCTCATGCGATCGCTGCGGCATTGCCGCCGCATCGATTCCTACTCCAGGAGCGCCGGATAAAGAAGAGCGGCCGCTTCTACGCTTGTTGCCGGCGGGTTTCGGCTGTAGAGCCTATCCAAAACGTTTCAACAAGAAGAAAACGGGATCTGGCAATGGCATCCGGCGAGGAAGGCAAGCGCCGCCTGACGGTACTGGGCTCGACCGGCTCGATCGGCACCAACACGCTCGACGTCGTCGAGCGGCTCGGCGGGCGGGACCGCTTCGAGATCGCGGCCCTGACCGGCAACGGCAACATACCCCTTCTCGCCGAGCAGGCGCGGCGCATGGGGGCAGAGCTGGCGGTAACCGCGGACGAACACCGCTACAACGAACTCAAGGATGCCCTTGCAGGCAGCGGCATCGAAGTGGCCGCCGGGCGGAGCGGCCTGGTCGAGGCGGCCGAACGCGATTCCGGCTGGCTGATGGCGGCAATCGTCGGCAATGCGGGTCTTGCGCCGACGCTTGCTGCGGCGCGGCGCGGTGCCGACATCGCGCTTGCCAACAAGGAATGCCTCGTCTCCGCTGGCAGCCTGTTCATCGAGGCGGTCAGCAAGGGCGGAGGCCGGCTGCTGCCCGTCGACAGCGAGCACAATGCGATCTTCCAGGTGCTGGAGAACGACCAGCGCCATGCCGTCGAACGGGTCGTACTGACGGCCTCGGGCGGTCCGTTCCGCACGAAGACGCTCGAAGAGATGCGGCATGTGACCGCCGACATCGCCCGCGCCCACCCGAACTGGTCGATGGGGCTGAAGATCTCGATCGACAGCGCCTCGATGTTCAACAAGGCGCTCGAAATGATCGAGGCGCGCCATCTTTTCCGCCTGCGCCCAGACCAGATAGAGGTGATCGTCCATCCACAGTCGATCGTCCATTCGATGGTCGGCTACAGCGACGGATCGGTGCTCGCCCAGCTCGGCTGCCCCGACATGCGTACGGCGATCGGCTATGCGCTTTCCTATCCGAAACGCTGCGACCTGCCGATCGAGCGGCTCGACTTCGCCAAGCTCGCGCGGCTCGATTTCGAGGCGCCGGACGAGGCGCGCTTCCCGGCACTCCGCTTGGCGCGACGCGCCATGGAGGCCGGCGGGATTCAGGGTGCGGTGCTGAACGGCGCCAAGGAAACTGCCCTCGAAGCCTTCATCAAGGGCCGCATCGGCTTTCTCGCCATGGCGGAAATCGTCGAAAAAGTGATGGATCGGCTCTCAGACCTGCCGGCCGCGATGACCATGGACGACGTCTTCGCGGCGGATGAAAAAGCCCGGCATGCGGCGGCCGGGCTGATCTGATCCAGGTTCGCCGTAGCTTACGCGACCGCCCTTGCCAGCGCGCAGCGCGACCACAGCGAATGCAGCGCGCCGACCAGGTGGTCGATGTCGTCATCCGAATGCAGCGGCGTCGGCGTGATGCGCAGTCGCTCGGTCTTTTTCGGAACCGTCGGATAGTTGATCGGCTGGACATAGACGCCGAAATTGTCGAGCAGCAGGTCGGAGATCCACTTGCACTTGGCGGCGTCGCCGACCATCACCGGGACGATATGGCTCGGATTAACCATGTGCGGAATGCCGCGCTGATCGAGCAGCGATCGCAGCCGGCGCACCCGCTCCTGATGGGCGAAGCGTTCGCGCTGGCTTTCCTTGAGATGCCGGATCGAGGCGAGTGCGCCGGCGGCAAGCGCCGGCGGCAAAGCGGTCGTGAAGATGAAGCCGGAGGCGAAGGAGCGGATGAAATCGCAGAGCGCCGCCGAACCGGTGATGTAACCGCCCATGACGCCGAAGGCCTTGCCGAGCGTACCCTCGATCACCGTCAACCGGTGCATCAGCCCCTCGCGCTCGGCAATGCCGCCGCCGCGCGGGCCGTACATGCCGACCGCATGCACCTCGTCGAGATAGGTCATCGCGCCATATTTGTCGGCGAGATCGCAGAATTCCTTGATCGGCGCGATGTCGCCATCCATCGAATAGACGGATTCAAAGGCGATGATTTTCGGTGCACGCGGATCAGCAGCCGCCAGTTTCGCCTCGAGATCGGCCACCGAATTGTGCTTGAAGATGACGCGCTCGCATTTCGAATGCCGGATTCCCTCGATCATCGAAGCGTGATTCCCGGCGTCCGAGAAGACGATGACGCCGGGAATCTTGGAACAGAGCGTGCCGAGGGCGGCCCAGTTGGAGACATAGCCGGAGGTGAAGAGCAGCGCCGATTCCTTGCCGTGCAGGTCGGCAAGTTCGCGCTCGAGGAGAACGTGGTAGTGATTGGTCCCGGAGATGTTGCGCGTTCCGCCGGCGCCGGCGCCGCATTCGTCGATCGCCAGCTTCATCGCTTCGGTGACGACCGGCGACTGACCCATGCCGAGATAATCATTCGAGCACCAGACAGTGACCTCCTGGGTGCCGTCGGCCGTGTAGCGCGTCGCCTTCGGAAAATCACCGCGGTGGCGGGCGAGATCGGCGAAGACCCGATAGCGGCCTTCCTGATGCAGCCCGTCCAGCTCGTTTTTGAAGAAACTCTCGAAATCCATCATCATCTCCGATGCCCTGCCGCCTTTCTTCATTCAAAGCGACCAGGGGTCAACCCCGGAACGGCCTCCGGCCACGCGACTGCGGCAAAAGGCCTCTAGTTTTGAACTATTCCAAAACGGCTAAGGCAACTCAATCCCCTTAACTTTGATCGAAGTCAAGCAATTGCAAAAAGGACGGCCGCGGCCGTCCTTTCTTTCCTTCTCGCGTCCTCAGGCAGCCGCCACGGCACGCTTGGTCATAACCTTGACGAGATTGGCGCGGTAGGCGGCGCTGGCGTGAAGGTCTGTCAGCAAATCCGATGCGTCGACCGCTACATTCGCCACCGCATCCGGCGACCAGTTGGCGGAAAGCGCCGCCTCCAGGCCGTTATGGCGGAAGACGCCGTTGGAGCCGGCTCCCGTCACCGCGACGCGGACATTGCCGTCGTCGCGCCGGGCGACAAAGACGCCGGTCATGGCGTATCGCGAGGCTGGGTTGGCGAACTTCTGATAGGCAGCCTTGGCCGGCGCGTCGAAGCGCACGGCGGTGATGATTTCTCCTTCCTCCAGCGCCGTTTCGAACAGGTCGGTAAAGAAGTCGTCCGCCTTGATCTCACGCCGGTCGGTGACGATCACCGCATCGAGCCCCAGCATCGCGGCCGGGTAGTCCGCCGCCGGGTCGTTGTTGGCGATCGAGCCGCCGATCGTTCCCATGTGGCGCACCGCCGGGTCGCCGATGTGGCCGGCGAGGTCGCAGAGGGCCGGGCAGACCGCGCCGAGCTCGGCTGAGATGGCGACCTCCTCATGCGTCGCAGCAGCGCCGATCCGGACGGAGCGGCCGTCGACGGCGATCCCTTTCAACTCGGTGATGTGCCGCAGATCGACAAGATCGCTCGGCGCGGCGAGCCGCAAGCGCATGGTCGGGATGAGCGTCATGCCGCCAGAGAGATATTTGCCCTCCGCCGCGGCGCCCATCATCTGCACCGCTTCCTGGATCGAGGAGGCTCTGTGATAGTTGGTCTCATACATCCTAAGTTCCTCCCGATCAGTGGGCGGCTTGAGCCGCTGCCCAGACCTTTTCCGGCGTCGCCGGCATCGTCAGCTGATTGTTGCCGATCGCGTCGGTGATCGCGTTGATCAGCGCCGGCGGTGAGCCGATCGCGCCAGCCTCGCCGCAGCCCTTGACGCCGAGCGGATTGTTCGGACAGGGGGTGTTCGAGGTCGACACGTTGAACGACGGGACGTCGTCGGCGCGCGGCATCGCGTAGTCCAGGTAGCTCGCCGTCAGCAGTTGGCCGCTGTCATCGTAGCGGACCCCCTCGAGCAGAGCCTGGCCGATGCCTTGCGCCAGCCCGCCATGCACCTGGCCCTCGACGATCATCGGATTGATGATGTTGCCGAAATCGTCCGCCGCGACGAACTGGACGATATGCGTGCGGCCAGTCTCCGGATCGACCTCCACTTCGCAGATGTAGCAGCCAGCCGGGAAGGTGAAGTTGGCCGGATCGTAGAAGGCGCTCTCCTTCAGCCCCGGCTCGAGTCCCGGCGGCAGGTTATGGGCGGTATAGGCGGCAAGCGCCATCTGGAACCAGGGGACCGACCTGTCGGTGCCTGCGACCTTCAGCGCCCCGTCTTCGATGACGATGTCGCTCTCGTCCGCCTCCATCAGATGCGCGGCGATCTTCTTCGCCTTGGCCTCGACCTTGTCGAGCGCCTTGGCCAGCGCCGACATGCCGACCGCGCCGGAGCGTGAGCCGTAGGTGCCCATGCCCATCTGCACCTTGTCGGTGTCGCCATGGACGATGTTGATGCTGTCGATCGGCAGGCCGAGCCGGTCGGCGACGAGCTGGGCGAAGGTTGTTTCATGCCCCTGGCCGTGGCTGTGCGAACCGGTCATTACCTCGATTGTGCCGGCCATGTTGACCTTGACCTCGGCCGATTCCCACAGTCCGACGCCGGCGCCGAGCGAACCAACCGCCGCCGAGGGCGCAAGCCCGCAGGCCTCGATGTAACAGCTCATGCCGATGCCGCGTTTCATTCCGCGCCCTTCGGCCTCGGCCTTGCGGGCCGCAAAGCCGCTCCAGTCTGCCGCCGTCATCGCCGCGTTGAGCGAGGCTTCGTAGTCGCCGGCATCGTAGTTCATGATCACCGGCGTCTGGTGCGGGAAAGAGCGGATGAAGTTGGTGCGACGCAGTTCCGCCGGCGAAATGCCGAGCTCGCGCGCCGCCGTCTCCATCGTCCGCTCGAGCAGGTAGGTCGCCTCCGGTCGTCCGGCGCCGCGATAGGCGTCGACCGGCACCGTGTTGGTATAGACGGTGCGGACATTGGCGTGGATCGCCGGGATGTCGTACTGACCGGAAAGCAGCGTCGCGTAGAGATAGGTCGGTACGCAGGAAGAGAAGAGCGACATATAGGCGCCGAGATTGGCGATGGTGTCGACTTTCAGCGCGATGATCCGGTTGCCGGCATCGAAGGCCATCTTCACGGTCGAGACGTGGTCGCGGCCATGGGCGTCGGTGAGAAAGGCTTCGGTGCGGTCGCAGGTCCACTTGACCGGCACGCCGGTCCGCTTCGAGGCCCAGAGACAGACGATCTCCTCCGGATAGATATAGATCTTCGAGCCGAAGCCGCCGCCGACGTCGGGGGCAATCACCCTGAGCTTGTTTTCCGGTGCGACATTGTAGAAGGCGCTCATTACCAGCCGCGCCAGATGCGGGTTCTGGCTGGTCGTGTAGCAGGTATAGTGATCGTCGCCGGCGTCGTAGATGCCGAGCGTGGCGCGCGGCTCCATTGGATTGGGCGCCAGGCGGTTGTTGTAAATCTTGAGCTCGATCACATGGGCTGCGGCCGCAAGCGCCCGGTCGACGGCCGCGGCATCGCCCAGCTCCCAGTCGAAGATCAGGTTGTTGGGCGCCTCGGGGTGAAGCTGCGGCTCTCCGTAGGCGAGCGCCTGCAGCGGATCGGTGACCACCGGCAGGAGGTCGTAGTCGACGACCACCGCTTCGGCCGCATCGCGCGCCTCGGCGACACTGTCGGCCACCACGATCGCCACGGCGTCGCCGACATAACGCACCGTCTTGTCGGCCAGCGGCCGCCAGGAGCCCATCTTCATCGGCGAACCGTCCTTGGAGTGGATCATCCAGCCGCAGATCAGGTTGCCGATCCCGTCGGCCAGCAATTGCTTCCCGTCGAGCACATCGATGACGCCCGGCATCGCCCTGGCGGCGGTCGCGTCGATGCCGGTGATCGTCGCATGCGCATGCGGACTGCGCACGAAGACCGCATATTTCATGCCGGGAACCGACATGTCGTCCGTATAGCGCCCCTTGCCCGTCAGGAAACGCCTGTCTTCCTTGCGCGCCACGCGCGCGCCGATGCCATCAACGCCCATTGCCTATCTCCTCCCGAGACATTCAGCTGGATTGGTTCTGCCGGTAGCGGCGTGCCGCTCATTCCGCTGCCTGACGCACGCCGCCCATTTCCTGGGCCGCGGCGAGGATCGCCTTGACGATGTTGTGGTAGCCGGTGCAGCGACAGATATTGCCTTCGAGTTCGAAGCGGACCGTCGCCTCGTCGAGACCGCTGCCGTGACGCCTGATCATGTCGACCGCCGTCATCACCATGCCGGGCGTGCAGAAGCCGCATTGCAGGCCGTGATGCGCCTTGAAGGCTGCCTGCACTGGGTGGAGCTCGCCATTTTGCGCCAATCCCTCGATGGTCGTGATCGCCGAACCTGCGGCTTGCGCCGCAAGGATGGAACAGCTCTTCACCGATTGGCCGTTCATATGGACGACACAGGCACCGCATTGCGACGTGTCGCAGCCGACATGAGTACCGGTCAGTCCGAGATTTTCGCGGATAAAGTGCACCAGCAGCGTCCGGTCGTCGCAGACGCCGCTTACCTGGCGGCCGTTGACCGTCATTGTTACTTTCGCCATTTCGCTCCTCCGGGGTCGGTCCGTACCAGGGCGAGCGCGGCTTCGAATCGGGTGAGATATGTTCACGCGACTGAAAGTACGCGCCCTGATATCAATGCCCTTTGCCAGTGGTCCGCTCCTCCCGGACCATTGTCGACGTTGTATCATTTGTCTTTTTGCCGAATGTCGCAACCGTCTCGGCCGCAGAAGGGCAAAAAAATCCGTCACGGCATGTAACGGCGGAAACAGCGCCTTCATCTTCTGTTCAGGAAGGATCGCATTATCTTGCGGCCGGACGACCGCGCCGCCTCCATTGGACTTTCCTGGGCGGCGGGGTATTTTCCGCATTGCAAGTTCAAGTGGAGGGACGCGGGTCGCGTCTCGCCGCCACCACCCAAGAGACGGACGAAGCGACAGGCTGACATCCGTAGAGATCGGAGAGGACAACATGAAGAAAGCCATCGCACTTGTTCTGGTCGCCCTGTCGGTTGCAAGCTGCACGCAGACGGAGAAGGGTGCCGGCATCGGCGCGGCGTCGGGCGCGATCATCGGCGGCGCCATCACGAACGACGTGCGCGGCGCGGCGGTCGGCGCCGCCATCGGCGGCGTTTCCGGCGCCGTGATCGGCAACGTCACCGAGCAGCCGGGCCAGTGCTACTACCGCGACCGCTACGGCCGCCGCTATATCGACCGTTGCTGATCGCCACCGGCAATCATCGAACGAACGGCCCCGGAGCAATCCGGGGCTTTTTTTTGCGTGGAGTCATTTCGCGGGATTGCGGCGCCGTCATTGGGCCGATTGCACGATGATTCTCAGGCGCTCTTCGATCTTTTCTGGGGGTGACCAGCCTTTGACGATAGGTTCAGTGCCACGGCCGCCCGAATGAGCGCCTTCAACGCCTCTTCGTCGATCTTTTCGCCCTCATGGATATCGATGGCGCGCCTGGTATTGCCTTCGAGGCTGGAGTTGAACAGGCTCGCAGGATCCTCCAACGAAGCACCCTTGGCGAAGGTCAGCTTGACGACGCTCTTGTAGGTCTCGCCGGTACAGATGATTCCGGCATGCGACCAAACCGGAACGCCCCGCCACTTCCACTCCTCGACCACGTCCGGGTCGGCATCCTTGATAAGCTTTCGCACGCGGGCGAGCGTCTCGCCCCGCCAGTCGCCCAGCTCTTCTATCCTCGCATCGATCAGCTGCGAGGGAGAGTTTTCCCCTTCCATCCTCTTCTCCATGGTTGTTTCACTCTCTTCATGATTGCCGTCGCGCACGCCCTTGCCCTCTTCGCTCACATGCGTTCGCCGGGCAATTGGCTGGCTTGCTTCACCCAGGCGGCAAACTGAGCCTCGTCCAGCTCCTCGTCCTCATGGATGTTCAGGTACCGCACTGCCTTCTGTTTGGACTCGCCTGGCGGCACCGGATGCAGCGAGGTGCCGCGAAAGAACGCCACCTTGATGTATTTCGTGAAACAGTGAATGCCGAGGAACCAGCTCTGCTCCTCCATTCCATAGAGCGGCGAGTTCCATTTGACCGCCTTGCGGACATCGGGGACGGTCCGCTCGATCAGCGCGTCGAGGCGGCGTCCAAGATCGCTTTTCCAGCCGGGCATTGCGGCGATATAGGCCTGCACCGGCGCGTCGCCGTAGCCCTTGGCGATCTGCGGATTGCCGCCTGAGAGAAGCTTCGGCTTCGTCGCCGCTTCCGCGCTTTCGCTGTTTTCTGCGGTGGATTCAGGCATTGCGGAGCGCGCCGGAGATGCCTTCGCCGCGGCTTTAGTAGGCTTGCGGGCGGGTGACTTGGCAGCCGGCTCGGGCGACTTGGCTTTCGCAGACATGCGCTTGGTGTCGGCCTTCTTCTCCATTCTCGCCTTGTCGGCCATCCGGTCACTCCCGTGAAAGACGAATACATAGTCACGAATACCTCAACTTCCAGTCAACTCGACTGGCGAGGATACCGATCAATTGGCGCCGAACGACGCGGGCTCCAATCAGCCTTGCATCGGGTTGCCGCCACACTTGTGTGCAAGACTGTGTGACAAGCAATTGTGATGAACCGAATGGAACGCGCGCTCAGCCATGAGGCGCGGCACCCGAGGAGGAAGCCATGACCACATCAGCCGAGAAGCAACCGACGGGCGGACAGCCTGCCATGCCCACACCACCGGTCGTTGCGCCGGAGGCTTGGGAGGCGGCCCGCGAAGATCTGCTCGTGAAAGAAAAGGCCCTGACACGCGCCCGTGACCGGCTCGCCGCCGAGCGCCGGCGGATGCCCTGGATGGCTGTGACGAAGGACTATGTCTTCGAGGGGCCAGCAGGCAAAGTGAGCCTGCTCGACCTGTTCGACGGCCGGCGCCAATTGATCGTCTACCGCGCCTTCTTCGAGCCCGGCGTGGAAGGCTGGCCCAACCACGCCTGCGTAGGCTGTTCCATGGTGGCCGACCAGGTCGCCCACCTCGCCCACCTCAATGCTCGTAACACCACCCTCGTCTTTATATCACGGGCGCCGCAGGCGGACATCGTGCGGCTGAAGGCGCGGATGGGCTGGGAGATCCCATGGTTTACGATTACGGACGGCTTCGACGCCGATTTCGGCGTTGACGAATGGCACGGCACGAACGTGTTCTATCGTGACGGAGACCGCCTGTTCCGCACCTATTTCATCAACAACCGCGGCGACGAGCAGATGGGGAGCACCTGGAACTATCTCGACTTAACGCCCCTCGGCCGGCAGGAGGTCTGGGAGGATTCGCCCGAGGGCTATCCCCAGACCCCGCCCTACAAGTGGTGGAACTGGCACGACAGCTACGTCGAAAGCGCGGCTCCAGACAAGAAGTAGACCGAGCATCGAGCGACGGAGAGGCGGCATTCCGGAAGCAGGAGGCGAGCAGGAAGCCATGAGGCGGGCCGGTTCCGGCGGATACGACGGGCGGCGAAGCGAATGCACACCGTTCATTCAGGTCGTCAGGATCGCTGCGACGGCCGCTTGCGGCCCCGATCCTCCCCAGCCGCCTACCCGCCGCTCTTTGTGCCCGAAGCACCACAGAACGAGTTCTTTTTGGCCAGAATCCGACCCGAATTGCCGCTGCAGGGTGGATGCAACCGGCCCTGATCGTTAACAAATGGAAAACTTTGCCCTGCTAGAGTGCCCATTGCCGCACATGCAGGCATTGAGTAAAGAGTCGCCTGAAACGGGATGCGGAGGATGTCTCCACCACGCTCGAGTACTGCGTATTTGAAGGCGGCGACAGTGTTCGCGCTTGCGGCCTCGACGGCGCTCGGCCCGATTTTCGCCGGCCAAGCGCAGGCGATCCGGATCTTCGGCATGCGCTTTTTCGAAAGCGCCGAGGAGCAGGTCCAGGTTCTCGACCCGGTCAACTACACGCTTACATTCGAGCCTGGAACGGATGATGAGGAGCTGCGCGAGGCGCTCGAAAATGCTTCGCAGCTCAATCAGGATCAGGAAAAGCCGGTCTCCGGCGACCTCGGCCTGTTGATCAAGGCGCGCGACGACCGGGAGCGGCTGCTCGCCGCGCTCTACGAAAAGGCGCGCTACGGCGGCACCGTGACGATCCTGATCAACGGCCAGGACATCGACAGCCTGCCGCCCGACCCCTCCTTCCCCGATGGCCAGGCCGTGCCGGTGACCGTGCGCGTCGCGCCGGGTCCAGCCTTCACTCTCGGCTCGGTGAGGTTTGAGGGCGATGCGGCAGGGCTCGATCCGGCGACCTATGATCTCACACGCGGCGCCCGTGCCGACTCCACGCTGATCATCAAGGCGGGAGAGCAGATCGTCGTCGATCTCAAGGAACAGAGCCGGCCACTTGCCAAGATCACCGAGCGCAGCGTCGTCGCCGACCATGCCACCTCCACCGTCGACGTGACGATCAGGGCCGAATCCGGACCGGTCGCGCCGGTCGGCGCTCTCACGGTTACCGGCACCAGGACCGTCGACCCGAATTTCGTGCGCGACTATTCGCGGCTCAACCATGGCCGGCCCTATTCGCCGGAAAACATCCGCAAGGCCGCCGAGCGGCTCAGGACGCTGAACGTCTTCTCCAGCGTCACCATTGTCGAGGCTGATCAGCTTGCTCCCGACGGCACCATCCCGATGAACATCCAGGTGTCGGAGGGCAAGCACCGCTATTTCGGATTCGGCGGCCAGGTATCGACGACAGACGGGCTCGGTCTGCAGGGCTATTGGGGCCATCGCAATCTCTTCGGCCGGGCCGAGTCGCTCCGGATCGAGGGCTCCGTCGACCGGATCGGCGAGACCACGGATGTCGGCGGGCTCGACTATTCGGCCGGTATTCTCTTTGCCAAGCCCGGCGCCTTCGGTCCGGCATCGACGTTCACGGCAAGCCTCAAGGCGGCAATCGTCGATCCGGATGCCTATAACGCCAAGACGATCACCGCCGCGGCCGGCGCCGGCTTCGAGCTTACGCCAGAGGATACCGTTTCCGTCGGCGCCGAGCTCAGCTGGGCCGATATCGACGACGCCTTCGGCTCGAATTCCTATCTGACGGCCGCGATCCCGCTCGAATATGTCCGCGACACCCGCGACGACAAGCTGAACCCCACGGAAGGCTACCGGGCGATGATCAACGCGAAGCCGAGCTACGAGATCGAAGGTCAGACCTTCTTCAGCTCCTTCGAGACCTCCGCCTCCGCCTATTACGCGCCGGGCAGCGAAAATCGCTTCGTGTTGGCCGGCAAGCTCGGCGCCGGCGTGCTCGTCGGCGGCGACGAACTTTCCGACATTCCGGCAACCCGGCGTTTCTTCCTCGGCGGCGGCGGCTCGGTGCGCGGCTATTCCTTCCAGGAGATCAGCCCGCGCAATGACGACAACGAGGAGACCGGCGGCCGCTCCTATGTGAACGGTTCGCTGGAGGTCCGGATTGCGGTAACCGATACGATCGGTGTCGTGCCCTTTATCGATGCCGGCAGCGTCTCGACGAGCACGGCGCCGGATTTTTCCGACATCCGCGCCGGGGCCGGCATCGGCCTGCGCTATGCGACGCCCTTCGGGCCCATCCGTCTCGATTTCGCGGTGCCGCTCAACAAATATCCGGGCGGCACCGAATACGGGATCTATGCGGGCATCGGACAATCTTTCTGATGCGCGCAGCAATGCCATGGTAAACTACAGCGCCGCGCGTCTTATCAGACGCGCAAAGGTCGCTGTAGCACTTTGAATTGCTGCATGGCTTTGTCCCTAAGTCCAGGTCGATTTACGCACAAAGACATGCAGTAGGCAAATCCGCCTGCGGGCGATGAGCTTCCGTCCTGCCGATTCCAGAGCGGCGTAACATGGTCTATGGATAGGACATGAATCAGGTCATCGGCACATTTCGCTCAGCGCTGCGCTACGTCTTCGCCTTTCTCGGCGTGGTCGTCGTCGCGCTGTTTCTCCTCGTCGCCTTTCTCGGCTTCACCGTGCCCGGCGCACGCGTCGTCGCCTGGGCGATCGAAAAATATGCGGCGACCCCTGACCAGATCGTCCGCATCTCCGATCCGGGTGCGCTGCTCACCGGTGACTTCACCGCGGGAACGGTGACGCTCTTCGACGGCGAGGGAATCTATGCGGAGGTCCGCGACCTCTCGGTGAACTGGTCGCCGGCCGAGCTTCTGTCGATGCGCTTCGATGCAAGCAGCATCTCGGCGGCTTCCGTACGCCTCGAACGGCTGCCGATCCCCTCCACCGAAACGAAAGAGGTCCGACGGACACTCGCATTGCCCGTGGACGTGAAAATCGATGCCTTCGATCTCAAAGAGATCGTTATCGGCAAGGCGATCGCCGGCAAGGACCAGTTCCTAACCGCGAAAGGCAGGGTCGACGCGACGAATTCGAGGATCGCGCTCGCCTTGGATGCCGCCGAGCGCGACCGCCCGGAAGCACGCGCCGTCGCCGATCTCGTCTTCAATCCGGCCGGAAACGAGCTGAGGCTCGAGGCCGAGATCGCCGAGCCGAAGGGCGGGCTGCTCGCCAAGCTGCTGCGGCTGCCGGGCGAACCGGCAGTCGATATCCAGGTGACCGGACAAGGACCCCTCTCCGACTGGACGGGCTCCGGCACCGCATCGCTCGACGGCAGCGAGCTTCTCCGGTTGGAAGGCCGGCACGTGCTAGCCGCCGACGGCATGCACAATCTGAAGCTCACCGGCGGCGGGGCTTTCGCCCAGCTGATGCCGGCCGCTTTCAGGGCGCTTTTCGAGGGATCGACCAGCATCGACCTGACCGCCGCCTTCGACGGAAAGAGCAAGGTCCGGATCGAAGCGGGCAAGCTTGCGACCGGCGCCTTGACGCTGAACGCCTCGGGCACGGTCGACAGCCGCGGCGAGAACAATCTTCAGGCAAGCGTCGCCGGCACGAGCGGTCCGTTCGATTTCCGCTGGCCGCTGAAGGATGGCGAGCTGCAAGCACGGGTCAACACGGCGAACCTGTCGCTGATCGGCGAGGGACAATCGGCGATCCTCGACGTCGCCGCCGACGTCGTCTCGCTCGGACTGCCTCAAGGCAGTCTCGGCGCCATCCGGCTCGCGGCGCAAAGCGACGCCTTCAACCTGGAAATGCAGGCCGGATCGCTGAAGGCAACCGTGGAGATCGGCGAGGCGCGGTTCGCAAACGCGGATCTCGATCGGGCGATACAGGCGCCGATGAAGCTCGCCGGCACGATCGCGATCGCGCCGGACGCCATCCATTTCGATCCGCTGACGCTTGAAAGCCCCGGCATCGGCGGTTCCGTCACCGGCGCACTCGATCGCGCCGACAGCACACTCGAAGCCGCCTTCAAGCTCTTCGCAGTGCCGGCAGTTCTGCCGCCGGCGCTTGCCGAAAAATTCGAAAAGACGATCGCCGTCTCCGGCAATCTGGTGACCGAAGAGGACGGCAGCGTCCAGCTGAGCGGCCTCGATGTCAAATCCGAAGCCGTCGAAGCCTCCGGCTCGCTGACGCTTTCGGGCGAGACGCTGACGGCCGATATCAGGGGCACGCTACCGGAGCTTGGCCGGCTTCTGCCTGACGTGAAGGGCAGCGCGGATTTCCAGGCGGCCGCATCAGGGCCCTTGAGCAAGCTCGGCGTCAAGGCAGAGATCACGTCGAGCGGCGCGACGCTTGCCGGGCGTACTTTAAGCGAACTCACGATCAACGCCGATGCGACGGCGACGCCCGGCAGCCCCGAAGCGAAGCTCACCGCCACCGGCACGCTCGACGGCCAGCCGATCGACATTCGCGCCGACGTCGTCTCGAAGGACGGTCTTACCGCCGTTCCGACGCTGGAAGCGAAAATCGGCGGCAACAGCTTGACCGGTGCGATCGACCTGACGGCCGATTTCAAGCCGAACGGCAAGCTCGACTTCAACCTGCCGGATCTCGGGCTGCTTGCCGCCATGGCCGGCCAGCAGGCATCCGGCGACCTCGCCGGTTCGGTGACGCTCGAGACCGCAAATGGCGTTACCTCGGTGGCGCTCAAAGCCAATGGCAACAGCGTAGAGCGCGGCGCGCTGACGATCGCCAAACCAGCGGTCGATCTCGCTATCGCCGATATTGCCAGGCCGGCCATCAAGGGCAATGTCAGCGCCGAGAGCGTTGCGCAGGGTGAAAACCGGATCGCGGACCTCAATCTCGCCTTCGAACAGCAGGGCAGCCGCACCGGCTTCTCGGCCGAGGGCCTCTATGACGGCGCACCGCTCAGGGCTTCGGGCGAACTGACGAGCGAGGCCGGCCGCACCGAAATCCGCCTCGCCTCCGCCTCTGCGGCGCCGCGGCGCCTGCCGCTGCAGCTTGCAGCGCCGACCGTGATCGCGATTGAAAACGGCGCGGCTCGGCTCGACGGCCTCACCATCCAGGCATCGACGGGTACCGTCGCCGTCTCCGGCACGGCCGGCGACCGGCTCGACCTCAGCGCGAATCTCAACGACTTGCCCGCCGCGCTCATCAACACCTTCGCACCGACGCTCGGTGCCGAGGGCACCATTGCCGGCACCGTCGATATCGACGGCGAGGCGCAGGCGCCGGTGGTCGCCTACGACCTCGCCTGGAGCGGCGCCTCGATGTCATCGCTGCGCGCCGGCGGTCTTGCCGCGCAGGACCTGACCGCCAAGGGCACGGTCTCCGTCACGGAGGCGGCGATCAGCTTCGACCCGACGGTGATCGAGAGCCCCGGCTTCCGCGGCAATCTCACCGGCAGCCTCGCCCGCGCCGAAAAAGCGGCAACGGCGACCTTCGACGTGCGTGCCGAACCGAGCTTCCTGCCGGGTGGCCTGGCCGCGAGATTCGACACGCCGGTGACTGTCTCGGGCAAGGTCGAGACCGGCGCTGATGGCAGCGTCAGGCTGAGCGCCCTCGAGGTCGAGTCCGGCACCGTCAACGCCAACGGCTCGGCGACGATCGCGGCAGGTCAGCTGACGGCCGATGTCGAGGGCACCTTGCCCGATCTCGGCAAGCTGCTCGCCGACGCGCAAGGAAAGGCCGGCTTCAACGCAGAGATTTCCGGCCCGCTTGACGCGCTCGCCGTCAAGGGAGAGCTGACCTCGAGCGGCGCCATGCTTGCCGGCCGATCGCTGACGGACCTGACGGTCACCGCCGACGCAACGGTCAAGCCGGGCAGCCCGCAGGCGAAGCTCACCGCCACCGGCGGGCTCGACGGCCAGCCGATCGACGTCAGGGCCGAAGTGGTATCGGCGGATGGCCGCACATCCATCCCGACGCTCGAGGCTAAGATCGGCGACAACCGCGTCACCGGCGCGATCGAGCTCACGGCGGACTTCAAGCCGAACGGCACCGTCGACTTCAACCTGCCCGATCTCGGCCTGGTCGCCGCCATGGCCGGCCAGAAGGCGTCCGGCGACCTTTCAGGATCGGCGACGGTCGCGACCTCGAACGGCATCACTTCCGTATCCGTCAAGGCCAGCGGCAGCAGCATAAAGCGCGACGCGCTGACGATCACCAAGCCCGTGGCGGATATCCGCATCGCCGATATCGCCGCCCTGGCAATCCGTGGCAGCGTCAGGGCCGAAAGCGTTGCCCAGGGGCAGAACCGCGTCTCCGCCGTCAACCTCGCCTTCGACCAGCAGGGCGGCCGAACAGGGTTCGAGATCGCCGGCCAATATGACGGCGCTCCGCTCTCGGCCAAGGGCGATCTGGCAAGCGCCGGCGGCCGCACCGAGATCCGTCTGGCCTCGTTTTCGGCAGCCCCGCGGAGATTGCCGCTGAAGCTTGCCAAGCCGACCGTCGTCGCTATCGACAACGGCACCGTCCGCCTCGGCGACCTCACCATCCAGGCATCCAAGGGTACGATTTCCGTCGCCGGCACGGCCGGCGCGACGCTCGACATTTCCGCGAAGCTCAATGCCCTGCCCGCGGCGCTGATCAACACCTTCGCGGCGACGCTCGGCGCCGAAGGGACGTTCGACGGAACGGTCGAGATCAGCGGCACTGCCGCAGCGCCGGTCGTCAACTACGATCTGAGATGGAGCGGCGCTTCGGTCTCGGCCGCGCGCGGCGCCGGCATATCGGGGCTCCAAATCGCGGCAAAAGGCCGCTTTGCCGATAATCGCGTCACGCTCGACGCGACCATCTCCGGGCCGGGTGGCCTCTCCTTCCGGGGCGGCGGCCATGTCGATGTCGCCGGCAGCATGCCGATGTCGATGAAGTTCGCCGGCGACGTGCCCTTCGCGCTGCTTGCCGCCAAGCTGGCGGAGCAAGGTTTCACCCTCACCGGCTCGGCCCGGGTCGATCTTTCCCTTTCCGGTCCGGCCCGCGCGCCGCAGATCACCGGCACGGTTGCGACCACCGGCGGCCGGCTCGTCGATGTCCGGCGCAATCTTGCCCTCAACGACCTTGCGGCCAACGTTACGCTCGACGGCCGGCAGGCGACGATCAGCCGGCTTTCCGGCAATCTCGCCAGCGGCGGGTCGATCGAGGCGAGCGGCACTGTCGGCATTGCAGCCGGTTCCAACTTCCCGGCCGACCTCAGAATCCGCCTCAACAACGCCACCTATGTCGACGGCACGCTCTTCACCGCCAATCTTGCCGGCGATCTGACGCTGAAAGGTCCGCTCGTCGCGACGCCCACGCTCGGCGGCCAGCTGACGATCCACAGGGCGGCGATCACCGTGCCGGAAAAACTGCCGACCTCGCTGTCGGCGATCGACATCCAGCATCGGAATGCGCCGGCCGGCGTGCGGCAGATGGCACGCGACGTGCGCAGGGAAACGTCCTCGTCGGGCGGTGCAGGCGTCAATGCCGGCGGCGTCATCGCCTTCGATCTCGCGGTCCGTTCGCCCGGGCAGTTCTTCGTCCGCGGACGCGGCATCGATGCCGAGCTCGGTGGCGACCTGACGATCCGCGGCACCGCCGTCAGCCCGATCGTCTCCGGCGATTTCGACATGCGGCGCGGCCGGCTCGAAATCCTCGGCAAGAGGCTGACCTTCACGGACGGTCACATCGGCTTCGGCGGCGACCTCATTCCGACGCTCGACCTCGACGCCACCTCGAGCGCGGGCTCGACCACCATCACGGTCAACATTGCCGGGCCGGCCAACAACCCGACGGTGACCTTTTCCTCCTCGCCGGCGCTGCCGCAGGACGAGATCCTGGCACAGCTGATCTTCAACCGCTCGCTCAACAATCTTTCGGCGTTCCAGATCGCCCAACTCGCCTCCGCCGTCAGCCAGCTTGCCGGCGGCGGCTCGACGTCGCTGCTCGACGGCCTGCGCAACAAGCTTGGTGTCGACGACCTCGACATCACCACCGACGAGAGCGGCGGCGCCCAGGTGCGGGCTGGCAAGTATTTGAACGACCGGACCTATCTCGAATTGCAGCAGGGCTCCGACTCGGCCTCCAGCAAGGCGATCATCAACCTCGATGTCGGCCGCGGCGTGAAACTGAAAGGCGAGGCAGCCGGCGATGGTTCGGCTGCCGGCGGTATTTTCTTCGAGAGAGAGTATTAATCGGGGCTTGAGGAAAGTCCCCTCCCCAACCCCTCCCCACAAGGGGGAGGGGCTTAACGCGCAGCGCCCTCCTCCAGTCCCGCAATTCTTATGAGACGGCTGCAACGGTCAAAAAAGAGAGGAAGCGGCTGCGGCATCGAAGTCCTTCCCCCTTGTGGGGAGGGGTTGGGGTGGGGCCTTGGGTCAGGAACACAATCCTCTCTCAAGCCGCATTCCTGTCAGCCCCGAAGGCATTCAAAAATTCACTCTCGTCGACCGCCGTGAACAGTGCCCAGATATGACCGAACGGGTCGATGAGGGCGGCGACACGGTCGCCGGTCGGCAGGGTCTCGACGGCGTTGCGCAGGCTGGCGCCGGCGCCCATTGCCCGGGCGAGCACACGATCGACATCGTCGATCTGCAGCTCGAGGATCGCCGCGGTGGTGCCGAGCGCATGCGGCGAGCGCGGCCCCCCGAGATGCGGTTCGGCATCGCGGCGCGGATTGGCGCCGGCGACCCGGAAGATCGAGTCGCCAATGCTGAGATCAGCGCTCGTCAGAATGCCGCTCCATTCATGGCGCTGGAGGAGCTCTGCACCGAAAACCTCGCGATAGAAGGCGATTGCCCGCTCCTCGTCTCCATGCCTGACGAACAGTTTGATGCAGATCTGTCGCGCCATTGGGCCGCCACCGGAAATGGCCATGACATCCTCCCTTGTTCGCTGAGACGGAGCATCCTACACGAGCATTAGAACAAATCAAGAACAAATTGTCCGCGCAGCCCGAATCCGTGCGACTAAAACGCGCCGGACAATTTGCTTGTCTTGAGCAAGATGTTCGTTTCAGTGACGGTGATCCCATCAATTAGCCTGATGCGGCGCAAGGTCTCGTCGAAGCTCGCGAGGTCGCGGTCCTCGAGCTCGGCGATGAAGTCCCATCGCCCGTTGGTGCTGTGCAGCGCCCTCACCTGCGGCAGGCCGCGCAACTGCTCGGCAACCCGGTCGGCCATCTTGCCGTGAACCTCGATCATGACGACGGCGCGAACCCCCGAGGCGGGGATTTCCGATCCCGTCCGGATGGTGAATGCGGCGATCGTTCCATTCCTCACCAGCCGGTCGATGCGGGCAGCAATGGTGGCGCGCGAAACGCCGGTCATCGCCGACAGCGTCGAAACCGGTGTCCGCGCATTTTGCCGAAGGGCGCTGATCAGGGCCTGGTCGAGGTCGTCCATTCTCTGTCATTTTGTCGAACATTGCTTTTCATAGTGAGAAGAGTAGCCTTCTTATCGGCAGTTTTCCATCTTTTTGCCGTCACAGCTATTGGCGATAATCTCTGCCGGACTCACAGATTCGAGCGAGGGAAGAAGGACATGAAAACCATCACGTTGATCGGTGCACCCATCGAGGAAGGTTCGGGGCGTCGCGGCGCTGCGATGGGCCCGACGGCGCTCCGGATCGCCGGCATCGACACGGTCCTCGCGGATCTTGGTCACACCGTTCACGACGAAGGCGACCTAACGCCGCTGCCGGCCCGCGACCTTCCAAACCATGCGGGCGCAAACAATCTGCAGATGGTCGCCGCCTTTGCGCGGGCGCTCAACGACACCGTGCACGACACGGCGCGCAAGGGGCATTTTCCGATCATTCTCGGGGGCGACCATGCCCTCTCGATGGGCAGCGTCTCCGGCATGGCGCGCTATGCACACGAGGTTGGCCGGCCGCTCTTCGTGCTCTGGCTCGACGCTCATGCGGATTTCAATTCGCCTTCGACCTCGCCCTCCGGCAACATGCACGGCATGCCGGTCGCCTTCTTCTGCGGCGAGGCGGAATTCGCCCCGATCCTTCAGTCGAACCGGCCGCTCGTCCATCCGAAAAGGGTCTACCAGGTCGGTATCCGCTCGGTCGATGCACGCGAGCGCGAGGAGATCGCCGAACACGGCGTCAATGTCTTCGACATGCGCGCCGTCGACGAGATCGGCATGGCCCATATCATGCGTCAGATCCTCGACGAGGTGCGCGCCGCCAACGGCCTCTTGCATGTGAGCCTCGACGTCGATTTCATGGATCCGGAGTTTGCCCCGGGGGTCGGCACCACCGTGCCGGGTGGCGCCACCTTTCGCGAGGCCCATCTCATCATGGAGATGCTTTGCGACAGCGACCTCGTCTCCTCGCTCGACGTCGTCGAACTCAACCCGTTCCTCGACGACCGCGGCAAGAGCGCCCGCATCCTGGTGGAACTGACCGCAAGCCTCTTCGGCCGCCGCATCCTTGACCGACCGACCCGGAGCGCCTGAGAATGATCGATCCGGACCTCCGCCGATCGAAGCGGCGGCCGGAAGGAGATAGCGGAGGGGAATGATGAAGACCACGGCAGCCCTGATCGAGACCGAACACCTGCTCGGCGCCCACAACTACAAGCCGCTCGACGTCGTCCTGACGCGGGGCGAAGGGGTCTATGTCTGGGACATCGAGGGCAACCGCTACCTCGACTGCCTATCCGCCTATTCAGCCGTCAACCAGGGCCATTGCCACCCGAAGATCTTCAGGGCGATGGTCGAGCAGGCGCAGAAGCTGACGCTCACCTCGCGCGCCTTCCGCAACGACCAACTAGCTCTCTTTTATGAGGAGGTCGCCGCCCTCACCGGCTCGCACAAGGTGCTGCCGATGAATTCCGGCGCCGAGGCGGTGGAGACGGCGCTCAAGGCGGTCCGAAAATGGGGCTACGAGGTCAAGGGCGTTGCCGACGATCGCGCCGAGATCATCGTCTGCTCCAACAATTTCCACGGCCGCACGATCGGCATCGTCGGCTTTTCAACCGATCCGGAATCGCATGACGGCTTCGGCCCTTTCGCACCCGGCTTCAAGATCGTCCCCTTTGGCGACATCGGCGCCTTCCGAGCGGCGATCAGCGAAAACACCGTCGCCTTTCTGGTCGAGCCGATCCAGGGCGAGGCCGGCGTCATCGTGCCGCCCACCGGCTATTTCCAGGCGGTGCGCGAACTCTGCACCAAGCACGGCATCACGCTCGTACTCGACGAGATCCAGACCGGCCTCGGCCGCACCGGCAAGCTGTTTGCGGAAGAGCACGAGGGCATCGAGGCGGATGTGACGCTGATCGGCAAGGCGCTCTCCGGCGGCTTCTACCCTGTCTCTGCCGTGCTCTCCAATTCGGAGGTTCTCGGCGTCCTGAAACCTGGCCAGCACGGATCCACTTTCGGCGGCAACCCGCTCGCCTGCGCGATCGCCAGGGCGGCACTGAGCGTGCTCACCGAAGAGGGCATGATCGAGAATTCGGCGCTGATGGGCGAGCGCCTCATGACCGGGCTGACGGACATTCGCTCCAACATCATCAGGCAAGTCCGCGGCCGCGGCCTGATGCTCGCCGTGGAACTCGTGCCCGAGGCCGGCGGCGCCCGTAAATATTGCGAGGCGCTGAAGGAGCGCGGCATTCTCGCCAAAGACACCCATGGCGACACGATCCGCATCGCCCCGCCTCTCGTCATCACTGCGGGCGAGGTCGACTGGGCGCTCGACCACTTTGCGGCGGTGCTCGCTTCCGTCTGAGTCGGCATCGGCGGGGAGGGCCGGCCTTGCAGGGCCTCGCAAAAAGCAACTCTTAACGAATCCCGGACTAGGATGTCCGCCAAAGCGCAAGGCGGGCTCCCCGCGCATGATGCGGCTTGCGCGTCGCCGGATGTCGTCGGCGGACCCCATCACCAAGTCGCGCCTTGCGGGCGCCGACGGCAAGGAGCTTTAAATGACAGGCACGTTGAAAACGGCTGGATTTGACGGCGAGACGCTGGAGATCATCGCGTTCCGCCTCCACGATCAGGAATTCTGCGTCAAGACGACGACGATCCGCGAAATCCGCGGCTGGGCGCCGTCGACGCCGATCCCGCATTCGCCGCCGGAAGTGATCGGCGTCATGAACCTGCGCGGCACGGTGATCCCGATCATTGACCTCGCCCACAAGCTCGGCATGAAATCGACCGTTGCCAACGAGCGCAGCGCCATCGTTGTCGCCGAAGTCCACAACATGGTGATCGGCCTTGTCGTCGACCGCGTCTCCGACATCCTGACGGTGCAGGGCAACCAGGTGCAGCCGGTGCCGGAAGTCACCGCTTCCTTCGACAAGAGCTTCGCGGAAGGCATCATCGCCAACGAGAGCGGCATGATCTGCTTCCTCAACCTCGCCCGCATGTTCAAGGAGCGTGAGGTGGAAGACCTCGCCGCCTGACGCGAGCCGAACTATGCCCGGACTGCCGAGTACAGCGAGTTCTGGAGGCGGCTTGCCCAAGGCGAGTTCATCGCCGGCGAATTCGTCCGCCATGGCAAGGGCGGCAAGGAGATATGGATCCAGGCCGCCTACAACCCGATCCGCGATCCGAACGGCAAGGTCTACAAGGTCGTCAAGTTCGCGACCGATGTCAGCGAACGCAGGGCGGCGATCAACACGCTCGGCGCCGGCCTGCGGTCGCTGGCGGAGGGCGACCTGACCCGGTCACTGGACACGCCATTCGTGCCGAGCATGGAGGCCGTGCCGCAGCGACTTCAACGATGCGGTCGTCCGCCTCTGTCGCGCCATGCAAACGGTCGGCGAAAACGCCGGTGCGATTGCCGGGGGCGCACGCGAGATCCGATCCGCCGCCGACGACCTGTCGAAGCGGACCGAGCAGCAGGCCGCATCTGTCGAGGAAACGGCCGCGGCACTCGACGAGTCACTACCACCGTCGCCGATTCGAGCCGCCGAGCCGAGGAAGGCGGCCTGCTCGTTGCAAAGGCGAAGGATGGAGCCGAACACTCGAAACTGGTCGTCCAGAACGCCATCGGCGCGATGGACCAGATCGCGCAATCGTCGCGAAATCAGCAACATCATCGGCGTCATCGAGGATATTGCCTTCCAGACCAACCTCCTGGCGCTCAATGCCGGCGTGGAGGCGGCGCGCGCCGGCGAGGCCGGCAAGGGCTTCGCGGTGGTGGCGACCGAAGTACGGGAACTGGCCCAGCGATCGACAAGCGCCGCGAAGGATATCAAGGCGCTGATCACCACCTCCGGCGAGCATGTCCGCAACGCGTCTCGCTGGTCGGACAGACGGGCACGGCAGGTCCAGGAGATCAACCTTAACGTCTCGGCGATCGTCGAAGCGGCGCGGGAACAGGCGACGGGCCTCAGGGAACTCAACCAGGCGGTCAACGCGATGGATCAGGCAACGCAGCAGAACGCAGCCATGGTGGAGGAAAGCACCGCCGCAAGCCACGCCATGTCGCGCGAGGCAGAGGCTCTCTACGACCTTCTTCGGCAATTCCGCATCGGCCAGGCTATGGCCGGTCGTCCGGCCGAAGTGCACGCCGAGACTTCCGCCTCACCGGCTCGGCTACGCGCGCCGAGGGCGGCAAGAGGCGTCCAAAAGGGAAACCTCGCGGTCGTTTCGGCTGCCGAAGGCTGGCAGAATTTCTGAGCGCACCCCCGAACTTCGCGCTCGAACAAGGGAAGGCGGCACCTGTGCCGCCTTCCCTTGCCGGTTAAATGCCTGATATTGCTGTTGGCCTACGCCGCTTCCGGCTTCCGGATCTTCGGTGCTGCTTCCAGCACCAGCGGGTTCAATCCCTCGCCGCCGTGCTCGATGTGCTCGAACAGCTTGCGACGCATCCGCGACTCCCAGTATTTGTTGATATGCGTCGCCACGCCCTGCGCCGCCTCATGCGCCGGTTGGCTCTGAAAGAAGGTGGCAATCTGGTTCGCCATGTAGATGAGCTTGGCGTTGGTACTTGCAGACATCGGCGACAGCTCCGCTTCTCTCAAAATGGTTCAGAGCGAGAGGCGCGCGGGGAGAACGGCGCCCGCTCCTCCTCGTCCCGCTCCAAGCGCTCGGGGTGGGTGAAAATTTCGAACTCGTCGCCGCGCACCAGCGCGATCAGCGTCATGCCGGCCTGCTCCGCCGTGCGGATGGCAAGCGCCGTCGGCGCCGAAATGGCAATGATCACCGGGCTTCCGGTGATCGCCGTCTTCTGCACCATCTCGACGGAGACCCGCGAGGTGACGACGACGGCGCCTTGGTCGCCCCTGAAGCCGGCCAGCGCGGCGGCCCCCGTCAGCTTGTCGAGCGCATTGTGGCGGCCGACATCCTCGCGAACCGCTATCAGCCCCCGGCCCGGCACGTAAAAGGCAGCACCATGAACGGCGCGCGTTTCTAGGTGCAGGGGCTGCTGACCGTTGAGCATCCCGACGGCGCGGACGACATCCTCATCGGAAAGCCGCAGCGACGAACCGGAAACATCCGGCGTCGTCCGAACCGCCTGCTCGATCGATTCGATACCGCAAAGGCCGCAGCCGACAGGCCCCGCCATATGGCGGCGGCGCAGGCGCAACGCCTCGTTCTGCTCGTCCCGGAGGCGAATCTGCAGGTCGATGCCCTTGTCCTCGGCGATGACCTCGACGTCGTCGATCTGGTCCGGGTCGGTGATGATGCCTTCGGTCAGGCTGAAGCCGACGGCGAAATCCTCGAGATCGGCGGGCGTTGCCATCATCACCGCATGCGTCGAGCCGCCATAGGTGAGCGCGATCGCCGTCTCCTCCGGCACGAGGCGCGATTGCGAGACGAGCACGCCCGCCCGCCGCGCCACTTCCGGAACCTTCGCCGTCGTCGTGAAGCGGCTCCTTTCGGCCGCGCCGACGGTGGCAGCTATGGGAGGCGGGCGTCGTTTTCCTGCCATCGCGCTTCCTACTCCGCTGCCTCCAGCTTGCCGGCAATCCGCCGCGATTGGCGGGCCTGCTCGTCATAGTCGAGCTGCCAGTCGGTCGGACCGTTCGAGGGCGAGACCTGCACCGCCGTCACCTTGTATTCCGGGCAGTTGGTCGCCCAGTCGGAGAAGTCGGTCGTGATGACGTTCGCCTGCGTCGTCGGGTGATGGAAGGTGGTGTAGACGACGCCCGGCGCGACGCGGTCGGTGATCAGCGCCCGGAGCGTCGTGTCGCCCGAGCGGCTGGCAAGCCGGACCCAGTCGCCGTCGCGGATGCCGCGCTGCTCCGCATCGTGCGGGTGGATCTCCAGCCGGTCCTCCGGGTGCCAGACGACATTGTCGGTACGCCGCGTCTGGGCGCCGACATTGTAGTGGCTGAGAATACGGCCGGTGGTGAGCAGCAGTGGGAAGCGCGGGCCGGTCTTCTCGTCGGTCGCCACATATTCGGTACGGATGAACTTGCCCTTGCCGCGCACGAAGCCGTCGACATGCATGATCGGCGAGCCGAGCGGCGCCTTTTCGTTGCAGGGCCACTGCACCGAGCCCATCTTGTCGAGATAGTCATAGGAGACGAGCGCGAATGTCGGCGTCGTTGCGGCGATCTCGTCCATGATCTCGGACGGATGACCATAGTTCCAGTCCAATCCCATCGCCTGGGCGAGCTTCTGCGTCACCTCCCAGTCGGCATAGCCGTTCTTCGGCCGCATCACCTTGCGCACGCGGTTGATACGGCGCTCGGCATTGGTGAAGGTGCCGTCCTTTTCGAGGAAGGTCGAGCCCGGCAGGAAGACATGCGCGTAGTTGGCCGTCTCGTTGAGGAAGAGGTCCTGCACCACGACGCATTCCATTGCCGCGAGGCCGGCGGCCACATGCTTGGTGTCCGGATCCGACTGCAGGATGTCCTCGCCCTGGATGTAGATGCCCTTGAAGGTGCCGTCGACCGCCGCGTCGAGCATGTTCGGGATGCGCAGACCCGGCTCGTTGTTGAGTGTCACGCCCCAGAGCTTCTCGAAGGTTTCGCGCGTGGCGTCGTCGGATATGTGCCGGTAACCTGGCAGTTCGTGCGGGAAGGAGCCCATGTCGCAGGAGCCCTGCACGTTGTTCTGGCCGCGCAGCGGGTTGACGCCGACACCCGGCCGGCCGATGTTGCCGGTCACCATGGCGAGGTTGGCGATCGCCATCACCGTGGTCGAGCCCTGGCTATGCTCGGTGACGCCGAGACCGTAATAGATGGCGCCATTGCCGCCGGTGGCGTAAAGGCGCGCTGCACCGCGCACCAGTTCAGCCGGGACGCCGGTATGGGCTTCGGTCGCTTCCGGGCTGTGATAGGGCTCGGCCACGAAGGCGGCCCAGTCCTCGAATTCCGACCAGTCGCAGCGCTCGCGAATGAAGGCTTCATTGGCAAGGCCCTCGGTGACGATGACATGGGCGAGTGCCGTCAGGATGGCGACGTTTGTGCCCGGCTTGATCGGCAAGTGGTACGAGGCTTCGACATGGGCCGAACGGACGAGGTCGATCCGGCGCGGGTCGATGACGATCAGCTTGGCGCCCTCGCGCAGCCGCTTCTTCAGCCGCGAGGCAAAGACCGGGTGACCGTCGGTCGGGTTGGCGCCGATGATGATCGCGACGTCGGTGTGCTCGACGCTGTCGAAATTCTGCGTGCCGGCGGAGGTGCCGAAGGTCTGGTTGAGGCCGTAGCCGGTCGGCGAATGGCAGACGCGGGCGCAGGTATCGACATTGTTGTTGCCGAAACCGGCGCGCACCAGCTTCTGCACCAGATAGGTCTCCTCGTTGGTGCAGCGCGACGAGGTGATGCCGCCGACCGAATCGCGGCCGTACTGGTACTGGATGCGGCGGAACTCGGAAGCCACATGGGCATAGGCCTCCTCCCAGGTCACCTCGCGCCAGGGATCGCTGATCTTGTCGCGGATCATCGGATTGAGGATGCGGTCCTTGTGGCTGGAATAGCCATAGGCGAAGCGGCCCTTGACGCAGGAATGGCCGCGGTTCGCCTGGCCGTCCTTCCACGGCACCATGCGCACCAGCTCCTCGCCGCGCATCTCCGCCTTGAAGGAGCAGCCGACGCCGCAGTAGGCGCAGGTGGTCACGACCGAATGCTCCGGCTGGCCGATCTCGATCACCGACTTTTCCGTCAGCGTCGCCGTCGGGCAGGCCTGCACGCAGGCGCCGCAGGAGACGCATTCCGAGGAGACGAAATCCTCGCTCATGCCGGCGGAAACGCGCGAATCGAAACCGCGGCCGCTGATCGTCAGCGCGAAGGTGCCCTGCACTTCCTCGCAGGCGCGCACGCACCGCGAGCAGACGATGCATTTCGCCGGATCGAAGGTGAAATAGGGGTTGGATTCGTCCTTCGGCGCCCATTGGCGATTGATCTCGCCGTTGTTGCGCGCCTTGACGTGGTTGGACCCGTCATAGCCATAGCGCACGTCGCGCAGGCCGACGGCGCCGGCCATGTCCTGCAGCTCGCAATCGCCATTGGCCGCACAGGTGAGGCAGTCGAGGGGGTGGTCGGAAATATAGAGTTCCATAACGCCGCGACGAACGTCCTTGAGGCGCTGCGTCTGGGTCGAGACGCTGATGCCCTGTGCGACTGGCGTCGTGCAGGAAGCCGGCATGCCGGCCCGGCCCTCGATCTCGACTAGACAGAGGCGGCAGGAGCCGAAGGCATCCATCATGTCCGAAGCGCAGAGCTTCGGCACCTCGATGCCCGCTTCCATCGCCGCCCGCATGATCGACGTGCCTTCTGGCACGGTGATCTCCTGCCCGTCGATCGACAGCGTCACCAGCTTTTCGGACTTGGAAGCAGGAGTGCCGTAATTGATTTCATGAACGAGAGACATTCTGGGCCTCCTGAGAAATTGCGTTCAGCGAGGGCTCGCCCCCCTCTGCTTTCCCGGGCATCTCCCCCATAAGGGGGGAGAATGGATGTGGCACGTTCTGCATCCACACCGGAGAATTCCACCCGCAGAATCGTTTTGGCGGGAGCGGGCGGCCAGCCGCGAGTCGATGTCCCCCCTTGTGGGGGAGATGCCCGGCAGGCCAGAGGGGGGTGTTCGCCGCGTTCATCATTCCGCAGCCTCCACCACCGGCGCGGGCTCGAAATCCTCCGGGAAATGTGTCATGGCGCTCATCACCGGATAGGGCGTGAAGCCGCCGAGGGCGCAGAGCGAGCCGAACTTCATCGTGTTGCAGAGATCGGCGAGCAGTTCGCGGTTCTTCTCCGGTTCGATGCCGGCAGCGATCTTGTCCGCCACCTCGACACCGCGGGTTGAGCCGATGCGGCAGGGCGTGCACTTACCGCAGCTCTCGACGGCGCAGAACTCCATGGCGAAGCGCGCCTGCTTCAGCATGTCGGCCGTGTCGTCGAAAACCACGATGCCGGCATGGCCGATCAGCCCATCTTTCGCCGCGAAGGCCTCGTAATCGAACGGCGTATCGAACAGCGCCCGCGGGAAATAGGCGCCGAGCGGACCGCCGACCTGCACCGCTTTAACCGGTCGGCCGCTTGCCGTGCCGCCTCCGATCGCGTCAACGATCTCACCGAGAGTCAGGCCGAACGCCGTCTCGTAGAGACCGGCATGCTTGACGTTGCCGGCGATCTGGATCGGGATCGTACCGCGCGAGCGGCCCATGCCGAAATCGCGGTAGTAGGCGGCGCCCTTCTCGAGAATCACCGGCACCGAAGCGAGCGAGATGACGTTGTTGATGACCGTCGGGCAATCGAACAGACCCTTGTGGGCCGGCAGCGGCGGCTTGGCGCGCACCAGCCCGCGCTTGCCCTCGAGACTGTTCAACAGCGACGTCTCCTCGCCGCAGACATAGGCGCCGGCGCCGGTCCTGACTTCCATGTCGAAGGCATGCGCCGAACCGAGAACGGAGGTGCCGAGCACGCCGGCGGCGCGCGCGACCTCGATCGCAGCGCTCATCGCCGCGATCGCATGCGGATATTCTGAGCGGGTGTAGACGTAACCCTTGGTGGCGCCTGTTGCGATGCCGGCGATTGCCATGCCCTCGATAAGCACGAAGGGGTCGCCCTCCATAATCATCCGGTCGGCGAAGGTACCGCTGTCGCCCTCGTCGGCATTGCAGACGATGTATTTTTGCGGCCCCGCCGTTTCGAGGACGGTCTTCCATTTGATGCCGGTCGGGAAGCCGGCACCACCGCGACCGCGCAGGCCGCTTTCGGTAACTTCGGCGACGATCGCCGCCGGCGCCAGCGAGACGGACTTCTGAAGACCGCACAGGCCCCCATGGGCGCGATAGTCGTCGAGCGACAGGGGATCGATGACTCCGCAGCGCGCGAAGGTCAGCCGCGTCTGGTTCTTGAGGAAGGGGATCTCTTCCGTCTTGCCGAGGCAGAGCGGATGCGCGTCGCCCGAGCTGAACCCGGCATCGAGGAGCGAGGCGACGTCGCGGGCCCTCACCGGACCGTAGCCAATGCGCCCCTCGGCGGTTTCGACCTCGACTAGCGGTTCAAGCCAGTGCATGCCGCGCGAGCCGTTGCGGATGATCGTTGCGTCGAGGCCGCGCGCCGCGACCGCCTCGGCCATTGCTGCCGCCACCTTTTCGGCGCCAAGGGCAATCGCTGCGGCATCGCGTGGAATGTAGATCTTCACGGTCATCGGCGTGCCTCCGCGACCAGCGCCTCGAGCTCCGCATCGTCAAGCCGCGCATACACCTCGCCATCGAGCATCGCCGACGGCGAGCAGGAACAGAGCCCGAGACAGTAGACCGGTTCGAGCGTCACGGCGCCGTCCGGCGTCGTCTCGTGGAAATCGATGCCGAGCAGCGCCTTGGCGCGCTCGGCAAGCCGATCGCCGCCCATCGACTGACAGGCCTCGGCACGACAGAGTTTCAACACATGCCGTCCGGCCGGGTGCTCGCGGAAATCGTGGTAGAAGGTGACGACGCCGTAGACTTCGGCACGCGACAGGTTGAGTTCGCGGGCGATCACCGGCAGGCATTCCTGCGGCACATAGCCGAACTCGTCCTGGATCTCGTGCAGGATCGGCAGAAGCGGGCCTTCCAGCCCCTTGAGTTCGCCGACGATCGCCAGCGTGCGCTCGGTCACGTCTGCGCGCGGCAGATGAATATTCACCCGAAGAGCCCTCCCGGCTCGCGGCGCATCGAGGTCTTGCTTGGACCGCCACGCCAGATTTCATAGGCTGTTGCAGAGATCGGAGCCTCTTCGCCTCTGCGACAGGCAATAAGCTTCGCGCTTAAGGGCAGAAGGGTCAATAATGCTGTTCCGTCGATCGATAGAAAAAATCTATTAAACGGCATTGCGCTCGCTGAGCATGCGTGCCTCGTGCAGCAAGGCCGAGACCAATGGCGTAAACGGCTCACGATAGGTCGCCACCAGGCCGACCGTGTGGCGCACGTCGGGCTCGACGATCGGAATCAACCGGATATCCTGAGGAAACCCGAAGGATTTCGCGACGTTATGAGGCATGATGCTCGCCCAGCGTCCTGTCCTTACGTGGGAAAAGAGGACGATCATCGAGTTCGATTCGAGCGTTGGGCTCGCCACCGCGCCGGCTTCGGCAAAATGCTGATTGATGATGCGCCGGTTCTGCATGTCGGCCGTCAATAGACAAAGCCGAATATTGCTAACTTCCTTCCAGGTCACGCTTTCGCGATCGGAAAGCGGGCTCTCGGCGGCGGTAACCAGATGATATTGCTCGATCTGAAGCGGCACGCTAGTGACGCGGCCGAGCGGTTCGTTCTCCAGATAGGTCAGTCCCGCGTCGATCTCGAGATTTTCGAGCAGCGCCAGGATCTGCAGCGACGTGGTCGAAAGTACCGAAAAGGTGACGTCGGGATGCTTCTCCTGAAAGGGAGCGGTGATGAGCGGCACCATGGAAAGCGTCGTCGGGATGGCGGCGAGGCGGATGTGGCCGGAAAGGCCCTTGCGCGCCGCGCGCATCTCCTCGCGCATGGTGCGCGTATCGCCGACGATCCGCCGCGCCCATTCCAGCACCCGCTGGCCCTCCGGCGTCAGCCCCTGAAAGCGCGAGCCGCGATTGACGAGAATGACGCCGAGCTGGTCCTCGAGCTGGCGGATCGCCGCCGACAGCGTCGGCTGCGTCACGCCGCACTCTTCCGCCGCGCGACCAAAATGCCGTTCGCGGGCAAGGACGAGGAAGAATTCCAGTTTGTCGATCATTTCTCGCCCTTAGAAATCGCTGCTGGCGACAGCCCCTCACCCTAGCCCTCTCCCCGCACGCGGGGAGAGGGGACCGGAATCGCCCGGCTTGTCCCTTCTGCCACGCGCCGAAGCCGCTTGCTCCTTCTCCCTGAGTGCGGGAAAGAGGGACCTCAACGGCGCGGCATATCCCTTCTCTCCGCATGCGGGAAGAAGGTGCCGGCAGGCGGATGAGGGGCGGAACCGCGCACGACTCGCGCAACTCCTAGCAGATCAACTGCCCACCATTCACCTCCAGCACCTGGCCGGTGATATAGCCGGAAAGCGCATGCGAGGCGAGGAAGAGATAGGCAGGGGCGCAATCCTCGGCGGTTCCGAGCCGTCCGAGCGGAATCGACCTGCGCGTCGCCTCCAGCTTGTCGGGCGTCGAATAGCGCTCGTGGAAATCGGTGGTGATCGTGCCGGGCGAGACGCAATTGACGCGGATGCCTTCCGGTGCCAGTTCGCGCGCCAACGCCTTGGAATAGGTGGCGATGAAGGCCTTTGTAGCGGAATAGATCGACGAACCGGCGCTGCCGCCGGAGCGCGCCGAGATCGACACCGTATTGACGATCGCCGGATGCGCGCCCTTGCGTAGGAGCGGCAGCATCGCCCGGGTCATCTCCACGACCGAGGTCTGATTGAGCTGGACGATCGTCCGGTATTCGTCGTCGGTCAAATCAGCAGCCGGAAAGCGGCCGACCATCGTGCCGGCATTGTTGACGAGAACGTCGAGGCTGTCGAAACGGCTCCTCACCTCGTCGGCAAGGGACTTGACGCCCCGGGGGACGAGAAAATCCGCCGCCGCGAGAAACGCCCTGCCCTCCCCCGCCGCCAGGTCGAGAAAATCGGGGCGGACATCGGAAAGCGTCCGGCCGACATGGACCAGCACGCGCGCACCGCAATCGAGGAACTCCCGCGCAACCTCGAGACCAATGCCCCGGCCGGCGCCGGTCACCACCACATTCATGCCCTTGAACAAGGCCGGATGATACATGGGCTTGCCTACCTCCCTCTCGGAAAACCACGCTGGCGCATCGCATGACGGATTGCAATGGTTGGCCGCTGCGATTGCTGCAGTCGAACTGCCAAACCGCAACCAGCGCTGATTCTGAAATTGCTCTGCTTTCGTTTTTGCATATTATGAAAGCAAACGAAAGCAGAGGGAGCGAAGCATGTATCTCAGCGGACGGCAAGCGGAGATCCTGGAACTGGCCAAGGCCGAGGGCCGGGTGCTCGTCGAGGAACTCGCGCAGCGTTTCTCGGTGACGCCGCAGACGATCCGCAAGGACCTGAACGACCTCTGCGATGCCCGGGTCCTGAACCGCATCCATGGCGGCGCGATCTTTCCGAGCGGCAAGGAGAACGTGAAATACGACGCGCGCCGCCAGATCGCCGCGTCGGAGAAACAGGCGATCGGCCGAGCCGCCGCCGCCCTCATCCCCGACAACGCCTCGCTCTTCATCAATATCGGCACCACCACCGAAGCGGTCGGAGAAGCGCTTCTCGACCACAAGGAACTGATGGTCATCACCAACAATATCAATGTCGCCAATCGGTTGCGGGTCTTCCCCTCGATCGAGGTGGTGATCGCCGGCGGCGTCGTGCGCGGTTCGGACGGCGGCATCGTCGGCGAGGCGGCGGTCGATTTCATCAGGCAGTTTAAGGTCGATTTCGCGGTCATCGGCGCCTCCGCGATCGACCACGACGGCGCGCTTCTCGATTTCGACTATCGCGAGGTGAAAGTCGCACAGGCGATCATCGCCAACGCCCGGCACGTCATCCTCGTGTCCGATTCCACGAAGTTCGAACGCACCGCGCCTGTGCGGATCGGCCATATCTCCCAGGTCCAGACCTTCATCACCGACCGGTGCATCATTGAAAACGTTCGCAAGATCTGTTCCGAGCAAGGGGTCAAGCTGGTCGAAACCGAGGCTTGAGCGCGCCGGCGGGCTGCGGCGAGATTCGGGAAACATTCGTTTGACATTCGAAATGTTTTCATTTTAACTGCCTTCACTTTCGCGATGACATAAATTTGTGCATTGCGAAAAGTGGAGGGGCAATCGCGGTGACAGAGCAGGCAATCTTCGACGTCTTTGTCATAGGCGGCGGCATCAACGGATGCGGCATTGCGCGTGATGCGGTCGGCCGGGGATATTCGGTCGCCCTTGCCGAAATGGACGACTTCGCCTCCGGCACCTCGTCCGGCTCCACCAAGCTCATTCATGGCGGCCTGCGCTATCTCGAGCATTACGAGTTCCGGCTGGTGCGCGAGGCGCTGATGGAGCGCGAGGTGCTCTGGGCAATGGCGCCGCATGTCATCTGGCCGATGCGCTTCGTTCTACCCTATCACAAGGGCGGCCTGCGGCCGGCCTGGCTGATCCGCCTCGGCCTCTTTCTTTACGACCATATCGGCGGCCGCAAGCTGCTGCCGGCGACGAGCACGCTGGACATGACCCGCGATCCGGCCGCCGCGCCGCTGAAGCGCCTCTTCGTCAAGGCCTTCGAATATTCCGACGGCTGGGTCGACGATGCCCGGCTGGTGGTGCTGAACGCCCGCGATGCCGCCGACCGCGGCGCAAGGATCATGGCCCGCACCCGCGTCGTCTCGGCCCGCCGCGGCGACGGCCGCTGGGTGGTCGAAACCGAGGACGCGCTTACCGGCAAGCGCGAAACGGTGCGCGCCCGTCTGCTCGTCAATGCCACCGGCCCCTGGGTCGACCGAGTGCTCGCCGATGCGATCGGCAAGAACGACGTCCACAATGTCCGCCTGGTCCAGGGCAGCCACATCGTCCTGAGAAAGAAGTTCGACGATCCGCGCGCCTATTTCTTCCAGAACCCGGACGGACGGATCATGTTCGCCATTCCCTACCAAGACGATTTCACCCTGATCGGCACCACCGACCGGGATTTCACCGGCAATCCGGCCGAGGTGCGCATCAGCGACGCCGAGATCGATTATCTCTGCAGATCGGCGAGTGAGTATTTCAGCGATCCGGTGACTAAGGACGACATTGTCTGGACCTATTCGGCGGTCCGCCCGCTCTATGACGACGGGGCAAGCAAGGCGCAGGAGGCGACGCGCGACTATGTGCTGCGTCTCGAAGGCCAGACCGGCCAGGCGCCGCTCCTCAATATCTTCGGCGGCAAGCTCACGACCTACCGGCGGCTGGCCGAAGCGGCACTCGATAAGATCGGTGAAGCGATCGGGGCCAAGGGCGGCAAGTGGACGGCCGGATCGCATCTGCCGGGCGGCGATTTTCCGGCTGCGGGTTACGATGCCGAGGTCTCCAAATTGAAAGCGCACTATCCCTTTCTGGCGGCTTCGCATGCCCGCCGACTGGTGCGCCTGTATGGCACGCGCGCGAAGCAGCTTCTCGACAATGCCGCAAGCGAGGCCGATCTCGGAAGGCGCTTCGGAGCCGATCTCTATGCGGCCGAGGTCGATTGGCTCATCGCACAGGAATGGGCATTGCGTGCGGAGGACGTGCTTTGGCGCCGGACAAAGCTGGGACTGAAGCTGTCGCGGGCGGAAGTAGCGGAGCTGGAGGAATACATGCGGGACGCGGCCAGCGCCGCCGCCTGATGTCCTGCAACTGAAATGCCGATGGCTGGGTGGAGAATTCGATGCTTGCAATGAAGAACATATCCAAGGTCGTGGGCGGGGAAACGCATATCCACCCGACCGACCTTGTGCTGGAGCGCGGGTCGCTCAACGTGCTGCTCGGCCCGACGCTGTCCGGCAAGACGTCGCTGATGCGGCTGATGGCTGGCCTCGACAAACCCGCCTCCGGTTCGATCCATTTCGACGGCGCCGACGTCACCGGCGTGCGGGTCCAGCAGCGCTCCGTCGCCATGGTTTACCAGCAGTTCATCAACTATCCGGCGATGACGGTCTACGACAACATTGCCTCGCCGATGCGGATCAAGGGTGTCGACAACGCCACAATCGACCGGGAGGTCCGCAAGGCCGCCGAGCTCCTGAAGCTCACCCCCTATCTCGACCGCACGCCGCTCAATCTCTCCGGCGGCCAGCAGCAGCGCACCGCGCTTGCCCGCGCCATCGTCAAGAATGCCGACCTGGTGCTGCTTGACGAGCCGCTCGCCAATCTCGACTACAAGCTGCGCGAGGAACTGCGCGAGGAACTGCCGAAGATCTTCGCGGCTTCCGGCGCGATCTTCGTCTATGCGACGACGGAACCTTCGGAAGCGCTGCTGCTCGGTGGCAATACCGCCGCCTTGAGCGAGGGCCGCATCACCCAGTTCGGCAGCACCATCGACGTCTACCGCCGCCCGGTGGACATCGTCACCGCCCGCACCTTCGCCGATCCGCCGCTCAACACGATCGCGCTGGTGAAAGCCGGTTCCCATTTCACGCTCGAAGGTAAGCCGGTGCTTTCCGTTCCCGCGCATCTCGCGGCTGTTGCCGACGGGCCGTGCACGGTCGCCTTCCAGCCGCACCACATCTCTCTCGACCACCCCGACGGCAGTGGCAATCCGCTCACCGTCAAGACGGCGATTTCCGAGATCGCCGGGTCGGAAAGCTTTATTCACGTCGGCTTCGCCGATGCGCGCTGGGTCATGCTGGCGCCCGGCATTCACGACATCGAACCGGACGCGACCCTCGAGGTCTTCGTCGACACCCGCCACCTGATGGCCTTCGGGCCGGACGGCCGGGCGACCGGCGGGACCGCGTAAAGGGAGGCGCTGGGAGGAGACCATGGCACGCATCAATCTCGAACATATCCGCCACGCCTATGGCGCCAAGCCCAAGTCGGAAGCCGACTACGCGCTGAAGGAAGTCCATCACGAATGGAACGACGGCGGCGCCTATGCGCTGCTCGGTCCTTCCGGCTGCGGCAAGACCACGCTGCTCAACATCATTTCGGGGCTGATCAACCCGTCGGAAGGCCGCATCCTGTTCGACGGCACCGACGTGACGCAGCTGACGACGCAGCATCGCAACATCGCCCAGGTGTTCCAGTTTCCGGTCATCTACGACACCATGACCGTCTACGACAATCTCGCCTTCCCCTTGCGCAACCGCCATGTGCCGGAGGCCGAGGTCGACCACCGCGTCAAGGAGATCATCGAAATGACCGGCCTCGGCGGCTGGGCGAACAAGACCGCGCGGGGGCTGACCGCCGACCAGAAGCAGAAGATCTCGCTCGGCCGCGGCCTGGTGCGCTCCGACGTCAGCGCCATCCTGTTCGACGAGCCGCTGACCGTCATCGATCCCGAGATGAAATGGGTACTGCGCTCGCAGATCAAGCGCCTGCACAAGCAGTTCGGCTTCACCATGGTCTATGTCACCCACGACCAGACCGAGGCGCTCACCTTCGCCGACAAGGTCGTCGTCATGTATGACGGCCAGATCGTCCAGATCGGCACGCCGGCCGAGCTCTTCGAGTGTCCGCGCCACACCTTCGTCGGCTATTTCATTGGCTCGCCGGGCATGAACGTCCTGCCGGCCGAGATCGCCGGCAACAGGGCAGCGGTCGGCGGCGAGAGCATCGCCCTTAATTTCAAGCCGCAGGTGGCGCCCGGCGCCAAGACCGAGCTCGGCATTCGGCCGGAATTCATCTCGCTGGGCCGCGAGGGCATGCCGGTGGCGATCACCAAGGTCGAGGATATCGGCCGCCACAAGATCGTCCGCGCCCGCTTCGCCGACCGGCCTATCTCGATCATCGTCGACGAGGACGGCGAGATCCCCGCCGAACCGCGCGTCACCTTCGACCCGAAGGCAATCAATATCTACGCCGATTCCTGGCGCATCGGCGAGGAGGCCTGACATGGAAAAGACCTCGAACAACAAGGCCTGGTTCATGGTCCTGCCGGTTCTGGTGCTCGTCGCCTTCTCGGCGGTGATCCCGCTGATGACCGTCGTCAACTATTCGGTACAGGACACCTTCGGCAACAACGAATTCTTCTGGGCCGGCACCGACTGGTTCATGGACGTGCTCGAATCCGATCGCTTCTGGGATGCGCTGACCCGCAACCTGGTCTTCTCGGCGATCATCCTGGCGATCGAGATCCCGCTCGGCATCGTGATCGCCCTCAACATGCCGAAGAAGGGGATCGGCGTGCCGATCTGCCTGGTGCTGATGGCGCTGCCGCTGTTGATCCCGTGGAACGTCGTCGGCACCATCTGGCAGGTCTTCGGCCGGGTCGACATCGGCCTGCTCGGCCGCACGCTCGCCACGCTCGGCATCAACTACAACTACGTGCAAAACCCGCTCGACGCCTGGGTGACGCTGATCATCATGGACGTCTGGCACTGGACGAGCCTCGTCGTGCTGCTCTGCTATGCCGGCCTCGTGTCGATCCCGGATGCCTATTACCAGGCCGCCAAGATCGACGGCGCCTCGCGCTGGTCCGTGTTCCGCTACATACAGCTGCCGAAGATGAAGCGGGTGCTCTTGATTGCCTTCCTGCTGCGCTTCATGGACAGCTTCATGATCTATACGGAACCCTTCGTCGTCACCGGCGGCGGTCCGGGCAACTCGACGACCTTCCTGTCGATCGATCTCGTCAAGATGGCGATCGGCCAGTTCGATCTCGGCCCCGCCGCAGCCCTCTCGATCATCTACTTCCTCATCATCCTGCTCTTGTCGTGGATCTTCTACACCGTGATGACCACCAGCGACGCGCAGGGCTGAGAAAGAAGGGAGGAGACATCATGATGACCAACAAGCAACCGCTTTCGCAGCGCCTCTCCTGGCTGGTGCCGACGATCTACATCGTCTTCCTGCTCCTGCCGATCTACTGGCTCGTCAACATGAGCTTCAAGGAGACGAGCGAGATCCTCAGCACCTTTTCGCTCTGGCCGCAGAACCCGACGCTCCGCAATTACGCGGTGATCTTCACCGACCCCTCGTGGTACAACGGCTACATCAACTCGATCACCTACGTGGTGATGAACACACTGATCTCGGTCAGCGTGGCGCTGCCGGCGGCCTATGCCTTCTCGCGCTACCGCTTCCTCGGCGACAAGCACCTATTCTTCTGGCTCCTGACCAACCGGATGGCGCCCCCGGCGGTGTTCGCGCTGCCGTTCTTCCAGCTCTATTCCGCCTTCGGCCTGATCGACACACATATCGCCGTGGCGATCGCCCACTGCCTGTTCAACGTGCCGCTCGCCGTCTGGATCCTCGAGGGCTTCATGTCCGGCGTGCCGAAGGAGATCGACGAGACCGCCTATATCGACGGCTATTCCTTCCCGCGCTTCTTCGTGAAGATCTTCGTGCCGTTGATCGCCTCGGGCATCGGCGTCGCCGCGTTCTTCTGCTTCATGTTCTCCTGGGTCGAACTTCTGATCGCCCGCACGCTGACGACCACCGACGCCAAGCCGATCGCCGCGACGATGACGCGGACGGTTTCGGCCTCCGGTCTCGACTGGGGCGTGCTTGCCGCCGCCGGCGTGCTGACGATCATCCCGGGCGCGCTCGTCATCTACTTCGTCCGCAATTACATCGCCAAGGGCTTCGCGCTCGGCCGCGTCTAGAGCTGAAACTATTCAAGGGAGATTTCGCCAATGGACTTTTCATGGATGGCATGGACGCTGCCGACAGCGCTGTTTTTCCTGGCGATCGCGCTGATGCTCGTCGGCATGGGCGTCTGGGAATATGTCTCGCCAGGCGGAAACCCACGCGTCGGGGTCCTGCGCTTCGAGACGACCCGCGGTGACCGGCTCTTCGTCTCGCTGCTCGGAAGCGCATTCATTCACCTCGGTTGGCTCGGGCTGGTCGGCGCAAATCTCTGGTGGGCGGTTGCCCTCTCGGTGATCTACGCCGTCGCCGTGTTCCGCTACGTCTGAGGCATCGGAATGAAGGGCGCCGGTTGCGCCCTTCGAAACTGCAAGGAAACGCAATCGCAAAACCCAAAGGGAGGAAATTTATGCGACGGCATCTTTTGACTACGACGGCGGCGATGCTGCTGGCACTTACCGGGACGGCCTTCGCCGGCATGGACGAGGCGAAGCAGTTCCTCGACAAGGAAATCGGCGATCTCTCCTCGCTCGACCGCGCGTCCCAGGAAGCGGAAATGCAATGGTTCGTCGATGCGGCGAAGCCCTTTGCCGGCATGGAGATCAAGGTCGTTTCCGAAACGATTACCACGCACGAGTATGAAGCGAAGACCCTGGCCAAGGCCTTCTCCGACATCACTGGAATCAAGGTCACCCACGACCTGATCGGCGAAGGCGACGTCGTCGAAAAGCTGCAGACGCAGATGCAGTCGGGCGAGAACGTCTACGACGCCTATATCAACGACTCCGACCTCATCGGCACCCATTGGCGCTACCAGCAGGCCCGCAACCTGACCGACTGGATGGCCAACGAGGGCAAGGACGTCACCAACCCGAACCTCGACATCGACGACTTCATCGGCAAGTCCTTCACCACCGCACCGGACGGCAAGCTCTACCAGCTTCCCGACCAGCAGTTCGCCAACCTCTATTGGTTCCGCTACGACTGGTTCAACGATCCTAAGATTCAGGAAGAGTTCAAGGCCAAGTACGGCTACGACCTCGGCGTTCCGGTCAACTGGTCGGCCTATGAGGACATTGCCGAGTTCTTCAACGGCCGAGAGATCGACGGTAAGAAGGTCTATGGCCACATGGACTACGGCAAGAAGGACCCGTCGCTCGGCTGGCGCTTCACCGACGCCTGGCTGTCGATGGCCGGCAACGGCGACAAGGGCATCCCGAACGGCCGCCCGGTCGACGAGTGGGGCATCAAGGTCGACGAGAACTCGCGTCCGGTCGGCTCCTGCGTCGCACGCGGCGGCGACACCAACGGCCCGGCTGCAGTCTATTCGATCGAGAAATACCTGACCTGGCTGAAGAACTACGCTCCGCCGGAAGCTCAAGGGATGACCTTCTCCGAATCCGGTCCGGTTCCGGCCCAGGGTGCGATCGCCCAGCAGATGTTCTGGTACACGGCCTTCACCGCCGACATGGTCAAGGACGGCCTGCCGGTCGTCAACGCCGACGGCACGCCGAAATGGCGCATGGCCCCGTCGCCGCACGGCGTTTACTGGAAGGACGGCATGAAGCTCGGCTATCAGGACGCCGGCTCCTGGACGCTTCTGAAGTCGACCCCGGACGACCGCGCCAAGGCCGCCTGGCTCTACGCACAGTTCGTCACCTCGAAGACCATCGACGTGAAAAAGAGCCATGTCGGCCTCACCTTCATCCGCCAGTCGACCCTCGACCATCCGAGCTTCACCGAGCGCGCTCCGAAGCTTGGCGGGCTGATCGAGTTCTACCGTTCGCCGGCCCGCCTGCAATGGTCGCCGACCGGCACGAACGTGCCTGATTATCCGAAGCTGGCCCAGCTGTGGTGGCAGGCGATCGGCGATGCGTCTTCCGGCGCCAAGACGGCGCAGGAAGCCATGGACTCGCTTTGCGCCGAGCAGGAGAAGGTGCTGCAGCGCCTCGAGCGCGCCGGCATCCAGGGCGATATCGGTCCGAAGCTCGCCGAAGAGCACGATCTCGAATACTGGAACGCCGAAGCGGTGAAGGCCGGCAACCTCGCTCCGCAGCTCAAGGTCGAGAACGAGAAGGAAAAGCCGATCACCGTTAATTACGACGAACTGGTCAAGAGCTGGCAGACCAACTAAGTCCAGCGAACGAAAGCGCCGCCCGGATGTCCGGGCGGCGCCATACGAACGGAGATGCGGCGCCGGGGCTGACAACAGCTCCGGCTTTCGCTTTCCTTGCGGCTGGGAGCCGCACCATTGTTCGGGGCATAGGACCTGACCGAACGCATTACCGCAGTACAACCGCAAACTGTTTCCCCTTTTTCGATAAAGTCAGACTCCGCAGCCGATGCCATAGTTTGCCACCCATCTCGTGGAGGAGGTGTGGGGAATGCACGCAAAGGTATTGGAGGAGATTACCTTGGCAAACAGCGCAGAGGAAACTGCGGCGCAGACGCGCCCGGAGGATGAAAAGCTCGGCATCGGCGCCAACCTGGCCTATGGCCTGCAGCACGTGCTTACAATGTATGGCGGCATCGTTGCCGTGCCGCTGATCCTCGGTCAGGCCGCCGGCCTCAGTCCCGCCGAGATCGGCCTGCTCGTCACGGCTTCCCTTTTTGCCGGGGGCCTCGCCACGATCCTGCAGACTCTCGGCCTGCCTTTCTTCGGAAGCCGGTTGCCCCTGGTCCAGGGGGTATCTTTTTCCGGCGTCGCGACGATGATCGCCATTTCCGGCAATGGCGGCATGCAGTCGGTGCTGGGGGCGGTCATGGCCGCATCGCTGATCGGTCTTCTGATCACGCCGATCTTCTCGCGGGTCACCCGATTCTTCCCGCCGCTCGTCACAGGCATCGTGATCACCACGATCGGCTTGACGCTGATGCCGGTCGCGGCACGCTGGGCAATGGGCGGCAACAGCGCCGCACCCGACTTCGGCAGCCCGGCCAATATCCAGCTTGCGGCGGTAACACTCGTCATCGTGCTCTTGCTCAGCAAGCTCGGAAGCGCCGCGATCTCGCGGCTCTCGATCCTGCTGGCGCTGATCATCGGCACCGGCATCGCCTACTTCGCCGGCATGGCCGATTTCTCCAAAGTGGCCGAAGGACCCTTCTTCGCCCTTCCAACCGTCTTCTACTTCGGCTATCCGACCTTCGAGATTGCCGCGATCGTGTCGATGTTCATCGTCATCATGGTGACGCTGGTCGAGACCTCGGCGGACATCCTTGCCGTCGGCGAAATCATCGAGACGAAAGTGGATTCGCGCCGGCTTGGCGATGGCTTGAGGGCCGACATGCTGTCGAGCCTCGTGGCGCCGGTCTTCGGCTCCTTCACCCAGAGCGCCTTTGCTCAGAATGTCGGGCTGGTGGCGGTCACCGGCGTCAAGAGCCGCTACGTGGTGGCGACGGGCGGCCTATTTCTCGTGATGCTCGGGCTGCTGCCGGTCATGGGCCGCATCGTGGCGGCGGTTCCGAGCGCCGTGCTCGGTGGCGCCGGCATCGTGCTCTTCGGCACGGTTGCGGCGAGCGGCATCCGCACCCTCTCGAAGGTCGACTACAACAACAATATGAACCTCGTTATCGTCGCCACCTCGATCGGCTTCGGCATGATCCCGATCGCCTCCCCCAGCTTCTACGAGCACTTCCCGGCCTGGTTTGCGACGATCTTCCATTCCGGCATCAGTTCTGCCGCCTTGATGGCAATCAGCCTCAATCTGATCTTCAACCACCTGACCACCGGCAACTCCGACCAGCAATCGGTGTTCGTCGCGGGGACGGAGCGGACGCTTCGATACCAGGATATCGCGCGGCTGCACGATGGCGACTATTTTCTCAATGGCAAGCTCTACGACGCGAAAGGCACCGAGGTGCCGGTGATCGCGTCGGAAGCGCACTAGACGCGCGACGCTGTAATCCCGAACCGCCACATCGAATTGTGGCCTCGCCCGAGGGACGCGAACACAACAAAGGAACGGTCATGCAACCAGAACACGAAATGCTCGGACTGCTCGAAACCCTCCTGACCACCATGGAACACGGCATCATCCCGGCGACGGAAGCCGGGGTCGCTGCCGGCAACAAGATATTCGGCGCCGCACTGCTGAGGAAATCCGATCTCTCGATCGTCCTCGTCGAGACCAACAACGAAATCGAGAATCCGCTCTGGCACGGCGAAGTGCATACCTTGAAACGGTTCTACGAACTGGCGGGCACCGAGCGCCCGGGTTCGCGCGACCTCATCTTCCTGTCGACGCACGAACCCTGCTCCATGTGCCTGTCGGCGATCACCTGGGCGGGCTTCGACAATTTCTACTATTTCTTCAGCCACGAGGATTCGCGCGACTCCTTCTCGATCCCGCACGACCTGAAGATCCTCAAGGAAGTCTTCACACTGGAGCCGGGCGGTTACAATCGGACGAACGCCTTCTGGAAGGGCCAATCGATTACCGATCTGATCGCCGAGCTTCCGGAGATCGATCGCGCTCGTCTTCAGCGGCGCGCCGAGGCGATCAGCCGGAAATATGCCGAACTCTCCTCCGCCTACCAAGCTGGCAAGGAGAACAATGCCATTCCGCTGAACTAAGCCCGCCTTCGCGGCTTGGTCTCCGTCGAAGACTGAGCCTTCCCCCTCAATCCTTGCGCTTCCGGCAGTAGAGCTCCAGCCGGTGGCGCACCAGGTCGTAGCCGAGCTCGGCAGCGATTTCCGCCTGCAGTTGCTCGATCTTGTCGGAGCGGAACTCGATCACCGCTCCGGTCTCGATGTCAATCAGATGGTCGTGATGCGGCGCGTCGGCCGTCTCGAAGCGGGCCGTAGCATTCTCGAAAGCGTGCCGCTGCACAACCCCCTGCTGCTCCAGCGCCGACAGGGTGCGGTAGACGGTCGAGAGCGACACGGTCGCGTCGATTTCCTTGGCGCGCCGATGCAGTTCGCTCGCATCCGGATGGTCTTCGGCTTCGGCCAGGATCTTCAGAATCGCCGCCCGTTGGCGGGTGACGCGCACCCCTCCTTCACGAAGAATTCCCTCCAGTTCAGCGATCCGATGCTTGGCTTGTCTCATCCGGCGACACTAGCCAAGGGCAATGGCTTTGAAAATAGCTAGTTGCAAATGGTTCTCATTTGCATTGACTTATGCAGGCCATTCGCCTACCCATAGCGCAGGTTCAAGATTGAGGAGTGATGGATGATCGATCGGACGCGGCGCATGATTCTGACGGCAGCAGCGGCAATGGCTGCCTTTTCCCTCCTGCCCGGCGCGGCAGCGGCGGCGGACAAGTTCAAGGCGGTGACCACCTTCACGGTCATTGCCGACATGGCGCAAAACGTTGCGGGCGACGCGGCGATCGTCGAATCGATCACCAAGCCCGGCGCCGAGATCCACAATTATCAGCCGACACCGCGCGACATCCTGAAGGCGCATGACGCACAATTGATCCTCTGGAACGGCCTCAATCTGGAGCTCTGGTTCGAAAAGTTCTTCCAGAACTTCGACGACATCCCGGGCGTCGTTGTCTCGGAGGGCGTCGAGCCAATGGGCATTGCCGAAGGCCCCTATACGGGCAAGCCGAATCCGCATGCCTGGATGTCGCCTTCGGCGGCGCTGATCTATGTCGACAACATACGCGACGCCCTCGTGAAGTTCGACCCGGCCAATGCCGAGATCTACAAGGCCAATGCCGACGCCTATAAGAAGAGGATCGAGGCCACCATCGCCCCGATCAAGGCAGAGCTCGACAAGATCCCGGCGGAAAAGCGCTGGCTGGTTTCGAGCGAAGGCGCCTTCAGCTACCTCGCCCGCGATTTCGGCCTGAAGGAGCTCTACCTATGGCCGATCAATGCCGACCAGCAGGGCACGCCGCAGCAGGTGCGCAAGGTGATCGACGCAGTCAGGGCCAACCGCATTCCGGTGGTCTTCTCCGAAAGCACCATTTCGCCCGATCCGGCCCAGCAGGTGGCGCGCGAGACGGGTGCCAAATACGGCGGCGTGCTCTATGTGGATTCCTTGAGCGAGGCCGACGGACCGGTCCCGACCTATATCGATCTCCTGCGTGTTACGTCCGAAACGATCGCGAAAGGTCTTTCGCAATGAACCTTCAGGTAAAGGCCCGACCTACTCCGCGGACGGGTCCTCAGGATGAGGGCGGCGGCATTCGCGTCCGCAATGCCACCGTCACCTACCGCAACGGCCACCGCGCCCTGCAGGACGCCTCCTTCGAAATTCCGACCGGCACGATCGCCGCGCTGGTCGGGGTCAACGGCAGCGGCAAGTCGACGCTGTTCAAGGCCATCATGGGCTTCGTCCGGCTCGCCAAGGGCGACATCTCGATCCTCGGGCTCGGCGTCCCGCAGGCGCTGAAGAAGAATCTCGTCGCCTATGTGCCGCAGGCCGAGGAGGTCGACTGGAATTTCCCGGTGCTCGTCGAGGACGTGGTGATGATGGGCCGCTACGGCCACATGAACATGCTGCGCATGCCGAAGCGGGCCGACCATGAAGCGGTCGAGGCGGCACTCGCCAGGGTCGGCATGAGCGATTTCCGCAAGCGCCAGATCGGCGAGCTTTCCGGCGGCCAGAAAAAGCGCGTCTTCCTTGCCCGTGCGCTTGCCCAGGACGGTCGCGTCATCCTGCTGGACGAGCCCTTCACCGGCGTCGACGTCAAGACCGAGGACGCAATCATCCGTCTGCTCGTGGCGCTTCGCGACGAGGGGCGGGTGATGCTGGTCTCCACCCACAACCTTGGCAGCGTGCCGGAATTCTGCGACCGCACCATCCTTCTGAAAAACACGATTCTCGCCTACGGGCCCACCGAGACCACCTTCACCCGCGACAATCTCGAACTCGCCTTCGGCGGCGTGCTGCGCCATTTCGTGCTCGGCGGCGACAGCCTGCACGACGATGCCGATCCCCGCCAGCTTTCCGTCATCACCGACGATGAACGGCCGCTCGTCATGTATGGCGCGAAGGGCCAGATGGTGACCCAACCGGCCAAGCCCGAAACCGAGGCGGACAAGGAATGATCGCAACGCTTCTGGAGCCGTTCACGTATAGCTACATGCTGAACGCCATGTGGGTCAGCGCGCTCGTCGGCGCCGTCTGCGCCTTCCTCTCCGCCTATCTGATGCTGAAGGGCTGGTCGCTGATCGGCGACGCGCTCTCCCACGCGATCGTGCCGGGCGTCGCCGGCGCCTATATGCTCGGCCTCCCCTTCTCCCTCGGCGCCTTCTTTTCCGGCACGCTTGCCGCCGCCGCCATGCTGTTCCTCAACCAGCGCACCCGGCTGAAGGAGGATACGATCATCGGGCTGATCTTCACCTCCTTCTTCGGCCTCGGCCTCTTCATGGTGTCGCTGTCGCCGACGTCCGTGAACATCCAGACGATCGTGCTCGGCAACATCCTCGCCATCACCCCAGCCGACACGTTGCAGCTCGCCATCATCGGCATCGCCTCGCTCCTGATCCTCTCGGCGAAATGGAAGGACCTGATGGTGACCTTCTTCGACGAAAGCCACGCCCGTTCGATCGGCATCAACACAACGCTCATCAAGGTGCTGTTCTTCACGCTGCTCTCGGCTTGCACCGTGGCGGCGCTGCAGACCGTCGGCGCCTTTCTCGTCATCGCCATGGTCGTCACCCCCGGGGCCACCGCCTATCTGATCACCGACCGCTTTCCGCGGCTGATCCTGATCAGCATCGCCATCGGCGCCGCAACAAGCTTCGTCGGCGCCTATGCCAGCTACTTCCTCGACGGCGCGACCGGCGGCATCATCATCGTGCTTCAGACGCTGATCTTCCTCTCCGCCTTCGTTCTTGCCCCCAAGCACGGCCTCATCGCCGCCCGCCGCCGCGCCTCCGAAGCGTTGGAGGTCACCCAATGATGTCGCTCGACATGCTCCTTGTCGTCTTCGAATTCGGGTTCATGCGCAACGCGCTGATGATCTCGGTGCTGGTGGCGATCCCAACGGCGATGCTCTCCTGTTTCCTGGTGCTGAAAGGCTGGTCGCTGATGGGCGACGCCATCTCGCACGCGGTCTTCCCTGGCGTCGTGATCTCCTACATCGTCGGCCTGCCGCTTGCCGTCGGCGCCTTTGCCGCCGGCATGTGCTGCGCGTTGCTCACCGGCTACCTCAAGGACAACAGCCGCATCAAGCAGGACACGGTGATGGGCGTCGTCTTTTCCGGCATGTTCGGCCTTGGCCTCGTGCTCTATGTGAACATCCAGAGCGACGTGCATCTCGACCACATCCTGTTCGGCGACATGCTCGGCATCGGCTGGGGCGACATCCTCGAGACGGGCCTGATCGCACTCCTCGCCGCCGGCATTCTCTCGCTGAAATGGCGCGACCTGCTGCTGCACGCCTTCGATCCGGCCCAGGCGCGTGCCGTCGGCCTGCCGGTCGGCTGGCTGCATTACGGACTGCTCGCCATCCTGTCACTGACGATCGTCGGCGCCTTGAAGGCCGTCGGATTGATCCTTGCCATCGCCATGCTGATCGCCCCCGGCGCAATCGCTTATCTGGTAACGCGGACGTTTCGCGGCATGCTGATCGCTGCGGTCGCCGTCGCCGTCGTCGCCTCCTTCTCGGGCGTCTACCTTTCCTTCTTCATCGACAGCGCCCCGGCCCCGACCATCGTCCTCCTGATGACGGCGATCTTCCTCGTTGCCTTCGCATTTTCCACCTGGCGGACGGCTCGGATGGAAGCGAAGCGGACGAGCGTCGAATAATTCACCAAAGCCCCCTCCCCACCTATGGCCCCACAAGCGGAAGGGTTCTTGGGCTGGTCCTGACTTCGTTCTTCCGAACAGGATGCCCCTTGGACGGCGGCGCCATCATCCCCTATTGTGCGCCGTCTTTCAGGGGTAGAGCGGGCGCGCGGACATCGCCCTCTCCGAGGCGGAGCGACGGTGGCATGGAGAAGAAGCAGAAAGGCCGTTCCGGCGTCGCTTTCTTCCTGTCCGCCGTGGCGCTGGTCTTCACGGCGATCCTGGCGACTGTGCTGCTCGCCAACGAGCAACGCAATCTGAAACAGGTGCTGACGGCGATGGGGTTTCAGGACGTGCTCCGTGAAGCCGCGCCGACGCCGGCGCCCGAAGCGGCCCGCCCGCGTCCCAAGGAAACCGAGCCGTTGCGGGCGCTGCTGCCGGTCCGGACGTTCGCGGACCTCCGCACGCCCGAACAGCAATTCATCCGGCAGATCCGCAGCGACCCGCGCGCTTTGTGCGAGCGCCTGCGCGAGGCCGGTTTTCGCGAACTTGCATGGAAGTCGGCCGAGAGCGGCCGCTGGGAATGTTCCTCGCTCGTGTCCTTTGTCCGCCCCGGCGCGGCGACAAGCTCTTCCATCTTCATCTTCGTCAAAGGCAGCGACGAGGATGAAATCACCTCGTTTCGGGTGAAGCTCAACATCGAGCATTCCGAAGACACCCAGGCGGTTACCAGTGCCGCGGCGACGGCCGCTTCGGTCTTCCTGAAGCAGGTGCACTGGGCCGATAGCGAAAGCGTCACGTTGAAGATACAGGCGCTCAGCGAATTCGATCTCAAGCGCTTCGGCAGCCGCATCCAGTTCAAACGCGAATCCGGCGACACGCCACGCTACAACTTCCTCGCCAACCAGGCGGCGCCCAGGCGGGCGAAAAGCGCCGCCGAGCTTTACTTCGATCGCGAGAAATGGCTGGCGCCATGGGATGGCTCGATTGTTTCCACCATCCGCGGCCCGGAAACTTGGAACAGGACTCCCGCACCACGCCAGCCGAGAACCGAAACCTTGCCTGACGGCGGCGACCCGACCGACAGCACCACGGTCCGCTGACGAAGCGTCAGCGATCGATGCGGGTCGACAGAATGATCGACGACAGCGTCTTTTCGACGCCCTCGATCTCGCCGATCCGATCGATCAGCAGGTCCAGCTCGCTGATCGATGCCGCGGCGACGATGGCGATCAAGTCGAAGCTGCCGCTGACCGAATGCAGGGTGCGGATCTCGCGGATCGCGCTCAACTCCGGCGTCACGCGGCTCAGCGCCCGCGGCGCGATCGTGATCAGCACATGTGCCTTCACCAGTCCCTTTTCGTAGCTTTCCGCCAGCCGCACGCCATACCCGGCGATCACCCCCTCGCGCTCCAGCCGCTCTATGCGCGCCTGCACGGTGGTGCGCGAAAGGCCGAGCCGCCGGGCGATCGTCGCCGTCGGCATGCGCGCATTGTCGCTGAGGATGGCAAGAAGTTCGCGGTCCTTGTCGGTGACCTGCATATCGTCGATCTCTTTCGGCGATATGCCGATTGTCGCCCTCCGATTTACTCGTTTCGATACTTCAAATCAACACTCCTCCGCAGGAAAATAGCCGCTGAAGAGGCTCATACCCTGGGGGAAAAGAATGAAAGACATCGTTATCATCGGCGCCGGCAAGATCGGCTCGACGATTGCCTGGATGCTCGCCCATACCGGCGATTACCGCGTCTGCATCGCCGACCGCAGCGCCGAGCAATTGCAGCAGGTCGAGAGCCACGACGCGATTTCGACCGTCGCCATCGACATCGCCGACAGGAAGGCCCTCGTCGGCTTGCTGACCGGCAAGTTCGCGGTCTTGAGCGCCGCTCCCTTCCACCTGACGGTCGCGATCGCCGAGGCTGCAGCGGAAGCGGAGATCCACTATCTCGACCTCACCGAAGACGTCGAATCGACCCGACAGGTCAAGGCGATCGCGACGGAGGCGAAGACCGCCTTCATCCCGCAATGCGGTCTGGCCCCCGGCTTCATCTCGATCGTCGCCAATGATCTGACCCGGCATTTCGACACGCTCGAAAGCGTGCGCATGCGCGTCGGCGCCCTGCCGCAATATCCGTCGAATGCGCTCAACTACAATCTCACCTGGAGCACCGACGGCGTCATCAACGAATATATCGAACCCTGCGAGGCGATCGTCGAAGGGTCGCTGATCGAGGTTCCGGCAATGGAGGAGCGCGAGGAGTTTTCGCTCGACGGCGTCACCTACGAAGCCTTCAACACCTCCGGCGGCCTCGGCACGCTGTGCGAGACGCTGAAGGGCAAGGTTCGGACGCTCAACTACAAGACGATCCGCTACCCAGGCCACGCGGCGATCTTCAAGGCGCTGCTGAACGATCTCGGCCTGCGCCACCGCCGCGAGGTGCTGAAGGATATCCTCGAGAACGCCCTGCCGACCACAACCCAGGACGTCGTCGTCATCTTCGTCACCGTCTCCGGCTTCCGCCAGGGCCGTCTCATCCAGGAGACCTATGCCAACAAGGTCTATAGCGGCGTCGTTGCCGGACGCATGCACAGCGGCATCCAGATCACCACGGCCGGCAGCATCTGCGCTGTTCTCGACTTGCTAGCCGAAGAAAAGATCCCGACCAGGGGCTTCGTCCGCCAGGAGGACATTTCCCTCGACACCTTCCTCGCCAACCGCTTCGGCCACTACTACGCCCAGAGGCACGAAACGGAACGCGCGGCGGGCTAGATTGCCACGCCTCTTACGAGGCGGATGGAGCGAGAATGCCCGGGCCAAGTCCGGGCATTCTGTGTCTACAGCGGAACTTGGAGTGTCGCATCTCCCCCTCATCCGGCCTGCCGGCCACCTTCTTCCCGCAAGCGGGGCGAAGGGGTATGCCGCGCCCGCTCAAGTCCCCTCTCGCCGCGAGCGGGGTTAAACCCGAGGAGAGGGGCAATTCGGGCTCCAGACGTCCAGCGCGAGCAAACAGTCACAAAAAACCCCGCTCGAGGCGGGGTCCAATGCACTTATTGGTCGTTTCCCTTATCGGGATGTCCCTTTCAGGCGGGGATGACGATCTCCCCGAGCCTCGTCAGTTCGGCGATGAACTGCTCGACGCGGGTCTTCTTCTCGTCGATCGCGCCTTCCAACTCAGCGCGCGCCTCGTCGATGCGGTTTTCGAGGACCGTGCGGTCGAGTTCGTCGACATGCACCGCCGATTCGGCAAGCAGCGTGCAGCCGGTCGGCAGGATGTCGGCGAAGCCACCGAAGACGGCGAAACGCTCTGTCTTGCCGTCGGCCGTCTTGACCGTAACGACGCCCGGCTTGACGGTCGTCATGGTCGGAGCGTGGTTGGCCATCACGGTCATCTCACCCTCGGTTGCCGGGATGACGACTTCGGTCACCTGCGCGGAAAGCAGCAGGCGCTCCGGGGAAACAAGCTCGAAATTGAAACTGTCGGCCATGACCATTCACTTCTGGTAAGCGCGCCGCGGAACGGCGGCTGTGCACGTCTCAGCCGCGTCCATGCGGCCGGAATGAAAACCGCGGCGCGAGAGGCCCGCGCCACGGTTTACGATGCCTGTCAGGCGGCTTCGGCAGCCAGCTTCTTGGCCTTCTCGATGGCTTCCTCAATGGAGCCCACCATGTAGAAGGCGGCTTCCGGCAGGTGGTCGTACTCGCCGTTGACGAGACCCTTGAAGCCCTTGATCGTGTCTTCGAGAGCGACCAGCTTGCCCGGCGAACCGGTGAAGACTTCGGCGACGAAGAACGGCTGCGACAGGAAGCGCTCGATCTTGCGGGCGCGGGCAACGGCGAGCTTGTCCTCTTCGGAAAGCTCGTCCATGCCGAGGATGGCGATGATGTCCTGGAGCGCCTTGTAGCGCTGCAGGGTCGACTGGACCTTGCGCGACACTTCGTAGTGTTCTTCGCCGACGATCATCGGGTCGAGCATGCGCGACGTGGAGTCGAGCGGGTCCACGGCCGGGTAGATGCCCTTTTCGGCGATCGAGCGCGACAGAACGGTCGTCGCGTCGAGGTGGGCGAACGAGGTCGCCGGCGCCGGATCGGTCAAGTCGTCGGCCGGAACATAGATCGCCTGCACCGAGGTGATCGAGCCCTTGGTCGTCGTGGTGATGCGCTCCTGCATCGCGCCCATGTCGGTGGCGAGCGTCGGCTGATAGCCCACGGCCGACGGAATACGGCCGAGCAGAGCCGACACTTCCGAGCCTGCCTGGGTGAAGCGGAAGATGTTGTCGACGAAGAACAGAACGTCCTGGCCTTCGTCGCGGAAGTGCTCGGCGATCGTCAGACCGGTGAGCGCGACGCGGGCGCGGGCGCCCGGCGGCTCGTTCATCTGGCCGTAAACCAGCGCAGCCTTCGAGCCTTCGCCACCGCCGTGCTTGTTCACGCCGGATTCGATCATTTCGTGGTAGAGGTCGTTGCCTTCGCGGGTGCGTTCGCCGACGCCTGCAAACACCGAATAGCCGCCGTGTGCCTTGGCGACGTTGTTGATCAGTTCCATGATCAGAACGGTCTTGCCGACGCCTGCACCGCCGAAGAGGCCGATCTTGCCGCCCTTGGCGTAGGGTGCGAGCAGGTCGACGACCTTGATGCCGGTGACCAGGATCTGCGCTTCCGTAGACTGTTCGACATAGGCCGGCGCGTCCTGGTGGATGGCGCGGCGGGCCGAGGTCTCGACCGGGCCGGCTTCGTCGACCGGCTCGCCGATGACGTTCATGATGCGGCCGAGCGTTTCCTTGCCGACCGGAACCGAGATCGGGCCGCCGGTGTCGGTGACCGACTGGCCGCGAACCAGACCTTCGGTCGAGTCCATGGCGATCGTGCGGACGGAGTTTTCGCCGAGATGCTGGGCGACTTCGAGAACCAGGCGGTTGCCCTTGTTGTCGGTTTCCAGCGCGTTCAGGATCTGCGGGAGCTGGCCCTCTTCGAAGGCGACGTCGACGACGGCGCCGATGACCTGCGTCACGCGGCCGACAGCACCCGTAGCCACAACAGCGGCTGTCTTGGCGGTAGCTGCCTTCTTCGGAGCAGCGGGCTTCTTCGCCGCTGCGGTTTCTTTCGGGGTAGCTGCCTTAGCCATAATTCTTACCCTCTTCTCGTAACCTTAGAGCGCTTCCGCGCCCGAGATGATTTCAATGAGTTCCTTGGTGATCTGCGCCTGCCGCTGACGGTTGTAGTTGAGCGTCAGCTTGTTGATCATCTCACCGGCATTGCGCGTCGCATTGTCCATGGCACTCATCTTGGCGCCCATTTCGCCGGCGACGTTCTCGAGCAGGGCCCGGAAGATCTGGACGGAAATGTTGCGCGGAATGAGATCGGTGAGGATGGCGCCAGCGTCCGGTTCGTATTCGTAGATCGCCGATGCACTGTCTGCCTCGGCAGCAACCGGGCCGGCCGAGGCCGGAACGAGCTGCTGGGCGGTCGGAACCTGCGAAATGACGGACTTGAACTCGGAATAGAACAAGGTGCAGACGTCGAACTCGCCCTTTTCGAAGAGTTCGATGACCTTGTGGCCGATCCGGTCGGCATTCTCGAAACCGATCTTCTTGACCTCGCGCAAGTCGACGCGATCGATGATCAGCGACGCGAATTCGCGCCGCAGGATATCGAAACCCTTCTTGCCGACGCAGATGATCTTGACCGTCTTGCCCTGGGCGAGCAGCTTGCGCACGTGATCGCGGGCAAAGCGGGCGATCTGCGAGTTGAAGCCGCCGCAAAGGCCGCGCTCGGCCGTGCAGACGACCAAGAGGTGCGTGTCGTCGCGGCCGGTGCCCGTCATCAACGCCGGCGCGCTGTCGTCCCCGCCGACCGCCTGGGCGATGTTGGCGAGAACGGCAGCCATGCGCTGCGAATAGGGCCGAGCGGCCTCGGCCGCCTCCTGGGCACGCCGAAGCTTCGCCGCGGCGACCATCTTCATCGCCTTGGTGATCTTCTGCGTCGCCTTGACGGAGGCGATCCGGTTCTTCAGATCCTTAAGTGAAGGCATCCGTTGTCCGTCCTAGTTGAAGTCCGCTCAGGCGAAAGACTTGGAGAAGCTGTCGATGGCAGCCTTCAGCTTGGCCTTGGTGTCGTCCGAGATCGCCTTTTCCGTGCGGATGGTATCCAGAACGGCCTTGCCTTCCGAACGCAGGTAGGAAAGCAGCCCGTGCTCGAACTTGCCGACCTGGTTGACCGGCAGCTTGTCGAGGTAGCCGTTGACGCCGGCGAAGATCACCGCGACCTGCTCTTCCGTCTTCAGCGGCGAGAACTGCGGCTGCTTCAGGAGTTCGGTCAGGCGGGCGCCGCGGTTGAGCAGACGCTGCGTAGCGGCATCGAGGTCCGAGCCGAACTGCGCAAAGGCGGCCATTTCGCGGTACTGGGCGAGCTCGCCCTTGATCGAGCCTGCGACCTGCTTCATCGCCTTGATCTGGGCCGAGGAGCCGACGCGCGAAACCGACAGACCGACGTTTACGGCCGGACGGATGCCCTGGTAGAACAGGTCCGTTTCAAGGAAGATCTGGCCGTCGGTGATTGAGATCACGTTGGTCGGGATGAACGCGGACACGTCGTTGCCCTGCGTTTCGATGACCGGAAGAGCGGTCAGCGAGCCAGCGCCCTTTTCGTCGGAGAGCTTTGCGGCGCGCTCCAGCAGGCGGGAATGCAGGTAGAAGACGTCGCCCGGATAGGCTTCGCGGCCCGGCGGGCGGCGCAAGAGCAGCGACATCTGGCGGTAGGCGACGGCCTGCTTGGAAAGGTCGTCATAGCCGATCAGCGCATGCTTGCCGTTGTCGCGGAAGTATTCGCCCATTGCGCAGCCGGCGAACGGTGCGAGGTACTGCATCGGCGCCGGGTCGGAAGCCGTGGCGGCAACGATGATCGAGTACTGCAGGGCGCCGCGCTCTTCGAGCACCTTCACGAACTGCGCAACCGTCGAGCGCTTCTGGCCGATGGCGACGTAGACGCAATAGAGCTTGTCACCTTCAGGACCATTGTCGTGAATGGCCTTCTGGTTGAGGATCGTGTCGAGGATGATCGCGGTCTTGCCGGTCTGGCGGTCGCCGATAACCAGCTCGCGCTGGCCGCGGCCGACCGGGATGAGCGCGTCGATGGCCTTGAGGCCGGTCGACATCGGCTCGTGCACCGACTTGCGCGGAATGATGCCGGGCGCCTTGACGTCGACGCGGGCGCGCTGCTTGGCGTTGATCGGGCCCTTGCCGTCGATCGGGTTGCCGAGCGCGTCGACGACGCGGCCGAGCAGTTCCGGACCGACCGGAACGTCGACGATGGCGCCGGTCCGCTTGACGGTGTCGCCTTCCTTGATGTCACGGTCGGAGCCGAAGATAACCACACCGACATTGTCGGCTTCGAGGTTCAGCGCCATGCCACGAATTCCACCCGGGAATTCGACCATCTCGCCTGCCTGGACATTGTCGAGGCCGTAGACGCGGGCAATACCGTCACCGACGGAGAGCACCTGGCCGACTTCGGAGACTTCTGCTTCCTGGCCGAAATTTTTGATCTGATCTTTGAGAATTGCGGAAATTTCCGCGGCGCGGATATCCATCAGCCGACCTCTTTCAGTGCAAGCTTAAGGGTAGAGAGTTTGGTGCGAAGGGAGGTGTCAATCTGGCGGGAACCGACCTTGACGATCAGACCTCCAAGAATAGACGGGTCGACGGTGACGTTGACCGCCACGTCTTTGCCGGTGACGCCCTTGAGCGTCGCCTTCAATTCGTTTTGCTGCGCCTCGGTGAGCGCATGTGCCGACGTGACGTCGGCAGTGATTTCGCCGCGGTGGCGTGCGGCAATCAGGCGGAACGCCCTGATGCTGCCCGGCAGCGCGAACAGGCGGCGGTTGCGCGCCACGACCTTGAGGAAGTTGCCGACCAGACCGGAGAAGCCGAACTGTGCGACGAGCGCCGAAACGGCCTTGAACTGGTCCTCGGCGGAAAAGACCGGGCTTACGATCAGCCGCTTCAGATCGTCGCTGCCATCGATCAGCGCCTGGACGCGATCGAGTTCGGCACCGACCGCCTCGACGGAACCAGCCTCCAGGGCGAGCTCGAAAAGCGAGGACGCATATCTTTCTGCAACACCGGAAATAAGCTGGGATGTGTCGGCCACGGGCACAAGCTTCTCTCAAATTCATCCAAGAGCGTCAGCAGCGGCGAACCGCCGGCGTAACATCTTGAATTTGCTGCAATAATTCGCAGGATATCGAGGCCTTTTCGACCCACTTCCCCCGCAATTCGCGGTTCGTCTAGCATAGGACGTTTGGACTCGCAACACGCCAACGGCACGAATGCGGCATAACACCGCCCCCTTCGACGGAATTTTGCCGTAAATTGCTGGAGCCCGGATTTGCGCCTGTCCCGAGTTCGTCAGATGAACCCGAAAACATAGGCGAGCGGCAGGATGGCGAGCGCCGCCTGGACGACAAGTGCGGCCCAGTTGAAAAGCGTCGCGCCGTTGTCGCTCATCATCGACAATATGCGGCCGAACGCTGCGAGCGCAAAGGCCGAGCCAACGGCGAGATAGACCATCGGCTGGGCGAGCAGGATGGCGCCGAGGCCGAGACCGACATGCATGCCGCCCATGGTGGAGCGCACCTCCGCCAATCCGCCGCGCCGGCCCTCGGCGATGCCGATGCCGGCGGCACGAAAGGCGAGACGCGGAGCAAAGAGCATGACGAGGCCGATCAGCATCGCCGCCCCCGCCGCGCAAAAGGCCAGGAATTCCCCGGTTTCCGTCGGAATATAGAACTCCATCTCCATCCCCGCGGCAGATCATCACAGCCTCCGCCGAGAAGCGATTCTCGGCAGTGCCACTTTGGTCTAGCGCATGTTCGCGGCGATGGGAATCGGCTGCATGGCAGGTCTGGCTGCAATCACAGAAAACTCTGCGGATCGACGTCGAGCTGGACGCTGATCGAGCCGCGCTCCTTCGGTCCGCCGGCAATCATCGCCTTCAGGAAGGATTGCATGTCGCTGTTGCGCCTTCCGTGGACGAGCAGCCGGAACCGATGGCGGCCGCGGATGAGAGCGAGCGGCGCCTCCGCCGGCCCGAGGATGGAGATGCCATCGACGCGCGGCGCGGCGTTGCGCAGGCCCCGCGCATGCCCCTCGGCATCGCTGCGCGTTTCCGCCGAGACGATGATCGAGGCGAGCCGGCCGAAGGGCGGCAGCGCCGCGCGCTCGCGCTCATGGATCTCGCGGTCGTAGAAGGCGTCCGAATCGCCCGAGACGATCGCCTGCATCACCGGGTGCTGCGGCTGATAGGTCTGCAGGAGCCCGAGGCTCTTCAGGCCGGTACGCCCGGCGCGGCCCGTCACCTGCGACAGCAATTGAAAGGTCCGCTCGGCCGCGCGCGGATCGCCATTGGCAAGGCCGAGATCGGCATCGACGATGCCGACCAGCGTCATCATCGGGAAATTGTGCCCCTTCGCGACGAGCTGCGTGCCGATGACGATATCCGCCTCGCCGCGGGCAATCGCCTCGAGCTCCAGCCTCAGCCGCTTCACGCCCATCAGGTCGGAGGAGAGCACGATGGTGCGGGCATCGGGGAAATGCCGCTCGACCTCCTCGGCGATGCGCTCCACCCCCGGGCCGCAGGCGACCAGGTGGTCGAGCGTGCCGCATTCCGGGCAAGCCTCGGGCGTCCGCTCCGAATAGCCGCAATGGTGGCACTGGATCTGGCCGCGGAAGCGGTGCTCGACCAGCCAACTCGAGCAGTCCGGGCACTGGAAGCGGTGGCCGCAGACACGGCAGAGGGTCAGCGGCGCATAGCCGCGGCGGTTCAGGAACAGGAGCGCCTGCTCGCCGCGGCCGATCGCCTTGCCGATCTGGTTGACGAGTACAGGCGAGAGGAAGCCGCCGCGTTCGGGCGGATGACGACGCATGTCGACGACCCCAAGATGCGGCAGCGCCGCATCGCCGAAACGGGTCGGCAGGTGGATCGGCCGGTAGCGTCCGACCTCGCCATTGACCCGGCTCTCGACGGAGGGGGTCGCGGAAACCAGCACCACCGGAAAGCCGCTGATCCGCCCGCGCACCACCGCCATGTCGCGGGCATTGTAGAACACCCGGTCCTCCTGCTTGTAGGCCGGGTCGTGCTCCTCGTCGACGATGATCAGACCGAGATCCTCGAAGGGCAGGAACAGCGCCGAGCGGGCGCCTGCGACGACGCGCACCTGGCCGGTCGTGACCTGCCGCCACACCTTCTCCCGCATGCGGGGGGCGAGGTCGGAATGCCATTCCGCCGGCTTGGCGCCGAAACGCTCCTGGAAACGCTCCAGGAAGCTTGCGGTGAGCGCGATTTCCGGCAGCAGGATCAGCACCTGCTTGCCGGCCCTCAGCGTCGCGGCGACCGCCTCGAAATAGACCTCGGTCTTGCCGGAGCCGGTGACGCCGTCGATCAGCGACACCGAGAACTTTCTTTCCTCGACGGCCGTGAGCAGATCGGCAGCGGCTTGCCTCTGCGGTCCCTCGAGCCGCGGCGCGGCGAAATCCGGATCGGGCGCGGCGACCACCGGCGGCGGCGGCATGAACACCGTTTCGAAGACGCCCTGCGCAGCAAGACCGTCGATCACACCGGAAGAGACGCCGGCCGCGTGGGCAAGTCCCGAGCGGGTCCAGGAGAAGCCGTCGGTCGCCGTCGCAAGGACGCGCTCGCGAGCGGCGGTCATCCGTTCGGGCCGCCGCTCGGTCAGGCGCAAGGCCTCGACCATCGGCTCGGGATCGAAGGCGGTCGGCACCCGCAGCGCCATGCGGGCGACAAGCCCGGGAGGCGTGACCGTATAGGTCGCCACCCAGTCGAGAAAGCTGCGCATGTCGCGCGTCAGAGGCGGGCAGTCGAAGACCTTCTCGATCTCCTTGAGCTTCTTCGGATCGACCGAACCATCGTCCGTACCGTCCCAGACGACACCGACGACCAGCCGCGGTCCGAGCGGCACCTGCACGATCGAGCCCGGCTCGACCGCCATGCCCTCCGGCACCGCGTAGGAATAGGCCCTCGGCGCCGGCATCGGCACCAGGACGGGCACCACGCGGCGGTCGAAAAGAGCGCGGAATAAATCGGTTGAATCAAGCGTCATTTTGCCGTGACCTTGCCACCGCTTTCAGTTAAAGAAAACTGCACAGCGAACCGCCTCCCTGCAGGAGCAGGGTTTGTCACGGTTCCACCCGAGTTTCAACGCGCGCGATTTCCGCCGTGGTTTTCCCCGTAAGCGGAAAGGCGCCCGAACGGCTGAATGCCAAAGGAACGGTCCCATGAAATTTTTCGTTGATACCGCCGACGTAAAGGAAATCCGGGAACTGAACGATCTCGGCCTGCTGGACGGCGTGACCACCAACCCGTCGCTGATCCTGAAATCCGGGCGCGACATCGTCGAGGTCACCAAGGAAATCTGCTCGATCGTCGAGGGCCCGGTTTCGGCCGAAGTGACGGCCACCGAATATAGCGACATGATGAAGGAAGCGGGCGCTCTCGCGAAGATCGCCGACAATATCTGCATCAAGCTGCCGCTGACGCTCGACGGCCTGAAGGCCTGCAAGGCACTGACTTCGGACGGTCATCACACCAACGTCACCCTCTGCTTCTCGGCCAACCAGGCGCTGCTCGCCGCCAAGGCCGGCGCCACCTTCGTCTCGCCGTTCATCGGCCGCCTCGACGACATCGCGTTCGACGGCATGGACCTGATTCGCGAGATCCGCCACATCTTCGACAATTACGGCTACGAGACGGAAATCCTCGCCGCCTCGATCCGCACGGTCAACCACGTCAAGGAAGCCGCCCTGATCGGCGCCGACGTCGTCACCGCCCCGCCGGCGACGCTGAAGGCGCTGGTCAAGCATCCGCTGACAGACAAGGGCCTGGAAATGTTCCTCGCCGACTGGGCCAAGACCGGCCAGAGGATCGCCTGATCCTTCGATCCCGATAGGACGAATACGAGGCCTCGCAGCGATGCGGGGCCTCCGTGCTTTCGGCCTCCCAGGATTGCCCCTCATTCCTCTTCGTCATCATCCATCAGGCCGGTGAGCCGCATGCCGTCGATCCAGGTGGCGCTGTCCTTGCGGATCACGCGGCGCGGCCGAGCGCCACAGCGCTCCTGAACCGCCTCGGCCAGCCTTTCGGAATGGGTGACGATCCAGATCTGGCTGTCGCGCGCAGCGCTGGCGATCATCTCGGCGAGCGCCGGCAGCATGTCCGGATGGAGGCTCGTCTCCGGCTCGTTGAGCGCGATCAGCGGCGGCCGGCGATAGGATAACAGCGCCGCCGCCAGCGCCAGGAAGCGTATCTGCCCATCAGAGAGCTCGCGCGCCGAGAAGGGGCGATGCGGGAACTCCGGAAAGACAAGCGAGAACTCGGCGAACTGGCCCGGATCGGGGACGTCGAGGAAGGCTCCGCCGAACGCATCGGCGACGGCGCGGTCGAGGTCGACCGTCTCCTGTCGAATATGCCGGAGCGTGGCGAAAACGCCAGCCATGTTGGCACCGTCCTCGTCAAGCATCGGCGCGGTCACGGCCAGGCACGGCGATCGCAACGGCGAATCGCGATCGGTGCGAAAGCCGTGAAAGAAGCGCCATTGATCGACCGCCCGTCGGAACGTGCCGATCTCCGGGTAATGGCCGGCGTCGCCGAGAAGGGCGATCGCCGTCTCCGACTGCAACGCCTGTTCCGGATAGTCCTCCATCCGCCCGCGCTCGCCGCGCACGAAGATGCCGGGACCGGAGCGCTTCATCATCATCGCCGGGCGGCTGCCGGTCTCGACGCTGAGCTCTTCCTCCTTGACCTGCGGCTCGAAGGCAAAACCGGCCGCCGCGCTCGGCGGCCTCAGCCCTGCCTCGACCCTGTAGCGAAAGGTAATCGCCCGCTCCTCATCCAGAAGCTCCGTATCGAAGCGGATCCGCACCGGCCTGCCGGCCCGGCGCGGCCCGCTCCAGAGCGCCGAGGACATGCCGCCCTCCTTGGCGATCTCGTAGGCGAGCTTGCCGCGAACCGCCGATTGGACGAGCTGGAGTGCGCGGTAGAGATTGGACTTGCCGACGCCGTTCTCGCCGATGAACAGGTTGACACCGGTCAGATCCATGCGGATCGACCGAAGCGAGCGATAGTTCTCGGCAAACATCGAGCGCAGCAGCATGGGCGTTTATTTAACCCGCCTCGCGCCTCAGCAAAACCGCCAAACTTCGGCCCTATCGCCACGCGCTGCGGTTGAACATCGCGTCCCTGTCCCTGGCGAGGTCAAAAACCGTGTGGCGTTCGAGCGCGCGGGTGACCTCTGCCGGATCGCCGTCGAGCGCCTCCGGAGGGATAAGATTGCCGACACGAAAATCGAAAATGTCGCCCTTCTTGTTCAGGAGCTCATGGAAGACCGTCATGTCCCGCAGTTCCGTCGACCATTTGGCGAACCAGTAGAACAGGCCGGAATTGCGCGCGCTCATATGCACCGGCAGGATCGGCAGGTCGTATTTCCGGGCGAAGCCAACGGCGGAACTTTTCCAGGGGCGTTCGTTGAGGCGCCCCTCGGCCCAGTAAGCGATGCGGCCGGAGGGAAAGAGCACCGTCGCCTTCCCCTCTTCGATGGCCCGGTTGGTGACCTGCAGCGTCTCGCGCGCCTTGAGCTTGGACTTGTACTCTTCGCGCCACTCCACCGGAATGACCATCTCGACGAAACGCGGGTTGACGCGAATGGCGTCGCGATTGGCGAAGAACATCATGTCCGGGCGACGGCTCTTCAGGAGATCGAAAACGGCGATGCCGTCGGCGATGCCCGTCGGATGGTTGCTGACGAGGAGGAACCCGCCTTTTGCTGGAATCCGCTCGGCCTTGTCGACGCGGATGTCGAGCGCGAGCAAGGAACTGAGGTGCTCAAAAGCCTGAAAGCCCGGCATGTTGGCGACGGCATTGGCGAACTCGATCGCCTTGCGGTAGTTGAGCAATGTGTAGAGAAAGGGCCGCATCACTGGCCACAACGGATGGCGAACGATCTTCTGGCCGCGCTCGGCGATCAGCGTGTCGACGATGTGGCCGGGGCGCCCCTGCGAGACCAGCGCAACTGCCTCTGCAAAATGCGCCAGCGCGCTCGCCGAATCACGTCTCGCCATGGTCCCATCCGCTGTTGCTGCCCAAACATCGCAATTCAATATGATCCAAGAATGACAAATTCCAAGAGAACGTTAGCAAAAACATAAGGGCCCGGGGGCATGCTCTGCACCGGGAATTAGCAGAGTTTGATCGCAGGACCGAAATGAACGAACTTCTCGTGATCGGCCATCCGGAGGTGATGGCGGAGCGTCGGCGCTGGCTCGCAAGCCTTGCCGAAGAACGCCGCCTGTCCGACAAGACCATCGAAGCCTATGAGCGCGACACACGGCAGTTCCTGACCTTCCTGACCGGACATCTCGCCGGGCCGCCGCGGCTCGCAGACATCCGGACGCTCAGGCCGGCCGATCTGCGCGGCTTTCTCGCGCAGCGCCGCAAGGCCGGAGCCGGAGCGCGCACGCTGGGCCGCGGCCTCGCCGGGCTGCGGTCATTCCTGCGCTACCTCGAGAAAAACGGTCTTGCCAACGCCGCCGGCGCCGGCGCCGTGCGCTCGCCGAAACAGCCGAAGTCGCTGCCGAAGCCTTTGACCGATCGGGATGCCGTGAAAGTCGTGACGGCGGAGGCGCAGCTCGCCGAGGAACCGTGGATCGCCGCCCGCAACGCTGCGGTTCTGACGCTCCTCTACGGCTGCGGCCTGCGCATCTCGGAAGCGCTGGACCTGACGCCGGACGATTTTTCCGGCGCTCTATCGCTGCGCATCACCGGCAAGGGCGGCAAGACCCGGATCGTCCCACTGATCGACGCGGCGATGGAGGCGGTCGCGACCTATCGGAAACTCTGCCCCTATCACATCGGCCCCGAAGAGCCGCTCTTTCGCGGCGCCCGGGGGGCCAGGCTGCAGCCGGCGATCATCCAGCGCGAGATGCAGAAGCTGCGCTCGGCCCTCGGCCTGCCCGATTCGGCGACGCCGCATGCGCTGCGCCATTCCTTCGCGACTCATCTGCTCGCCGGCGGCGGCGACCTGCGCACCATCCAGGAACTGCTCGGCCATGCCAGCCTGTCGACCACGCAGGTCTATACCGGCGTCGATTCCGCACGGCTGCTGGAAATCTACGATCGCGCCCATCCGCGCGCCTAGCGCTTCGGCCCGAAAATCGGACCCGATTCTCGGAGAAGTACGATGCGCTCAAAGACTTACAGTGTCCTTTGTGCGTCCTGGAGGACGCACGGCACTATAGCCAAAAATTGCGATCGCTTTCTCCTCAGCCTAGGATTCGACGCGCTCGCCGATTAACCATGCGCGTTAAGGAACCCGTGACCGAGGCGGCGTAGGGTTTGAAGCACATCCCCGGGGGACCCGATACTCATGACGACGCTCACAGAACCGGTTCGCACTTTGGCCGCCAAGGCGAGCGATGCCCTGCTGTGGCTGATCGCGCTTCTGCATGTGCTGATGGCCGCAAGCCTCCTCGTCGCCCTGCTCTCCATCTCGGAAGCCGAAGCCGCGGAACATGCCGACTGCGGCGGCAGCAACATCCTTGCCGGTCTCGAACAATCCGATCCGGCCCGCCTCGCCGCGATACGCCGCGAGGCCGATGCGGTGCCGAACGGCAAGGGCCTGCTGTGGAAGATCGAAGGACAAGGACTGGCGCCGTCCTTCCTGCTCGGCACCATGCACGTCACCGATCCGCGTGTGCTCGCCATGCCCGCCGGCGGCGCCGAAGCCTATGCCGCGGCGCAAACCGTCGTCGTCGAATCCGACGAGATCATCGACGAGAAAAAGGCGAGCGCCGCCATCCTGATGCATCCCGACCTCACCATGTTTGCCGGCAACAGGACGATCAACGATTTCCTGGAGCCGAAGGACCGGGCACTTCTCGAAAACGGCCTCAAGGCGCGCGGCATTCCCCTGCCCCTCGTCGCCAAGATGAAGCCCTGGATGATCGCCAGCTTCGTCGCCCTGCCGGCCTGCGAATTCACCCGCAAGGCCGCCGGCGCGTCCTTCCTCGACAAGAAGCTCGCCGAGGATGCCGTGAGCCAGGGCAAGAGCCTGAAGGGACTGGAAAGCCTGGTTGAGCAGCTCGCCGCGATGGACTCGCTTCCCGTCGAGTGGCATCTGCGGGCGCTGATCGAAACGCTCGCGCTCGGCAAGACGATCGACGACGTATTGACGACGATGACCGACCTCTACCTTGCCGGCGACACCGGCATGATCCTGCCGATGATGCGCTCGGTGGCCGAAAAACTCTCGCCCGGCGATCTCGGCTATGCCGACTTCGAGCAGCGGATCATCATCGACCGCAACAGGGTCATGGCGGTGCGCGCCAAGCCTATCCTGAAAGGCGGCAACGTCTTCATGGCCGTCGGCGCGCTGCATCTGCCCGGCAAGGAAGGGCTGGTCGAGCTCCTGCGCCGGCAGGGCTTCACCGTCACGCCGGTCAATTGAGGATCGATTGCGCCGGTTCGTTCAGCTGCGCGAGCAATGCCGGAACGATCGCCTTGTGAAAGGGCGTGACGGCGGCGAGATAAAAGTAACCGAACAGGTTCTTGCGGCGCACCAGCGTCGTGATGCCGATCACTTGGCTGTCGGCCGGACCGTCGCGCACCTCCACGGCGATGCGGAAATCCAGATGCCGGTCATCGAGGCCGAGGACGATTTCGCGATCGCTGCCGGTGGGGATCGGGAAGGCGCCGATCAGGCTGGCATCTGCGAAAGGGGCGCCGGCCTTGAGACCAAGCGGCGCAACGATGCGGTTGCGCAGCGCCAGAAGTTTGCGAACCCAGCGCGGCGCACTGCCGAGCGCCCGCCTTGCCGCTTCGTGTGCGGTGATGCGTTCCCCGAGATGGAGAAGCTCATAGCAGTCCGCCCAGTCGGCGCCGGGCAGGCAGACATTGGGCAAGCGGGCGGCAACGCTGCGTGGTTTCATGAACACGTCCTTTCCGGCTAACCGGTGAGGGATTCATGATTGCTTCGGACGGCGTCCGAAGGGAGGGGGCCGCTTGTCGCAGCCCCGGGCCAATTGTCACAGAGGTGCCGATCACATGTGGATCGGCTTGAAGAAGGTCGAAAGCGCCGCTTCCTTCACCGCCTCCGACATGGTCGGATGGGCATGGCAGATGCGGCCGAGGTCCTCGGACGAGCCGCCGAATTCCATCAGCACGGCGATTTCGTGGATCATCTCGCCGGCGCCGAAGCCGATGATATGGCCGCCGAGGACGCGGTCCGTCTCCTTGTCCGCGAGGATCTTCACGAAACCGTCCGTCTGAAGCATGGCGCGGGCGCGGCCATTGGCGGTGAAGGGGAACTTGCCGACCTTGTAGGCGACGCCGGCGGCCTTCAGTTCCTCCTCGGTCTTGCCGACGGAGGCGACCTCCGGCTGGGTGTAGACGACGCCCGGAATGACGTCGTAGTTCACGTGACCCGCCTGACCGGCGATGATCTCCGCCACGGCGACGCCTTCGTCCTCCGCCTTGTGGGCGAGCATCGGCCCGCGCACCACGTCGCCGATGGCGTAGACGCCGGCGATGCTCGTCTGGAAGTGATTGTCGATTTCCACCCGGCCGCGCGAGTCGAGGACGACGCCCGCCTTGGCGAGACCCATGTTCTCGGTGCAGGGCTTGCGGCCGGTCGCGACCAGCACCACCTCCGCGTCGAGCGTCGTCGCCTCGCCGCCCTTGACCGGTTCGAAGGTCACCTTCGCGCCGTTTTCCGACTTCACCACGCCGGTCACCTTGGCGCCGAGCTTGATGTCGAGACCCTGCTTCGCCAGCATCCGCTGGAGCTGCTTGGCGACCTCGCCGTCCATGCCGCCGAGGATCGTATCGAGGAACTCGACAACGGTCACCTTGGCGCCGAGGCGCGCCCAGACCGAACCGAGCTCGAGACCGATGACGCCGCCGCCGACGACGATCATGCTCGTCGGCACCTTCTCCAGTTCGAGAGCGCCGGTCGAGGAGATGATCACCTTCTCGTCGAAAGCGACATCGACGCCGGGAATGCCGGCAACGTCCGAACCGGTGGCGATGACGATGTTCTTGGCTTCGAGGACCTGCTCCTCGCCCTTGTCGTTGGTGACGGACACCTTGCCCTGGCCGAGTACCTTCCCGGTGCCCTGGAAGCCGTCGATCTTGTTCTTCTTGAAGAGGAAGGAGACGCCGTCGACATTCGCCTTAACGGTCGCGTCCTTGTGGGCGAGCATCTTCTGCAGATTGAGCTTCGGGCTTGCGACCTCGACGCCGAGCGCATCGAGGCCATGCGCGGCGTGGTGGAACATCTCGGAAGCATGCAGCAGCGCCTTGGAAGGAATGCAGCCGACATTGAGGCAGGTGCCGCCATAGGTGCTGCGCTTCTCGACCACGGCCACCTTCATGCCCAGTTGCGCCGCCTTGATGGCGCAGACATAGCCGCCGGGACCGCTACCGATAACGATGAGATCATAAGCCATTTGATAATCCTTCTGGGAGGGTCGTCGTTGAAAGGACGGTCATCGCCCGCCGCTGACATTGAGAATGGCTCCGGTCACATAAGTCGCCTTATCCGACAGGAGATAGAGAATCGCGTCGGCCACCTCGCCGGCCGTGCCGGAACGCTGCATCGGGATCGACGGCGCCATGTCGCGGGCGCGATCGGGCAGGCCGCCGGACGCATGGATATCCGTATCGATGATGCCGGGGCGGACCGCGTTCACGCGAACACCCTCGGACGCCACTTCGCGCGCGAGGCCGATAGTGAAGCTGTCGACCGCGCCTTTCGCGGCGGCATAGTCGACATATTGACCCGGCGCGCCCAGCACGGCCGCGGCGGAGGAAAGGTTGACGATCGCGCCGCCCTTGCCGCTATGACGCGTCGACATCCGGAGCACGGCCTCCGCCGCGCAGCGAATGGTGCCGGTCACATTGACACGGAACATCCGCTCCAGCCGTTCGGGCGAGACCTCGTCGATCCGCTGCGGCGGGCCGATGATGCCGGCATTGTTGACGAGCCCGTCGAGCCGGCCGAAGGCCGCGTCGACCGCCGCAAAGATCGCCTTTATGCCGTCCTCGGAACCGACATCGCCGTGGACGGCGACCGCCGAGCCGCCGGCAGCGGCAATTTTTGCCACGACATTCTCGGCGGCCAGCCGGTTTGAGGCATAGTTGACGGCCACCCGCCAGCCTTCAGACGCCGCGGCGAGGCAGACGGCGGCGCCGATGCCGCGGCTGCCGCCGGTGACGAGAAGGACGCGGCCGCCACTCACGCGGCGCATCCCTTGAAGTCGAAGATATCGGAACTGTCCGACGAGGCCTTGCCTTCGCCCCAGGCGCTCGATTGGCGCAGCGACGGGCCGAAATTCGGAAGCAGTATCTGCCGCGCCGCCGGCGCGTCTTCGGCTTGAAGCAATCCGATCGAGCCGGCGCTGTCGACGGCATAGATCGGACCCTGCCAGACGGTGCAGGCCGCAAGGTCGGCGCCGGTCACGTCCCCGGTAGGGCAATTGTTCATGACGATGCCGTTCGGGCGTTCCGGTTCGCCCGAGGGCAAGACGACGCCGTCGAGCGTCAGCCCGGTGCCCTCGACGCGGATCTTGAAGTGATTGCTGGTGACCGCTGCTTCCGATCCGACCGGCTCGAAACGCAGTTCATAGCCACCGGCCGGGTCGGCGTAGATCGCCCGGGCCTGCTTGCAATCCGCGGCAAGCACAGGAAGGGCGGCCAGCGCCAGCGCGACGAAAGCGAAGATGGCTGGCCCGCCGGGCATCTCAGGCAGCCTTTTCGGTCGCGAGCTTCAGGCCGAGCGCAATGAAGACCATGCCGCTTGCCCGGTCGATCCACTTGCTTACCCGTGTGAAGGCGGCGCGCATCCTTGGCGTTGTCATGAACAGGCTGACGCCGACGAACCAGAGGATGAGAGCGCTCGCCATGACAAGGCCGTAGCCGAATTTCACGACCATCGGCGTATCCGCGCCGACGACCGTCGAGAAGATAGACAGGAAGAAGAAAACAGCCTTGGGGTTGAGCGCATTGGCGGCAAAGCCGAGGCCGAAGGCCTTCAGCGCCGACTGGCCCCTGCGCGCTCCGGCATCCTCGCCCGGCTCCGCGTCGATCTCGGTCTGCCCGGCCCGAAGCGCCTTGACGCCGATATAGATCAGGTAAGCGACGCCGCACCATTTGACGATATTGAAGAGATAGATCGATTGCGAAATGATCAGCCCCAGGCCGAGTACGGTGTAGCTGATATGAAACATCAGCGACGCGCCGATCCCGAAGGAGGTGATGATCGCTGCCCGGCGTCCGTTGACCAGTGACTGGCGGATCACCATGGCAAGATCGGCGCCGGGCGATACGATGGCAAAGACAAAGATCGCCATCAGCGAAGCAAGTTCGATCAGGTAAGCGCTCATGATTGTCACCGGTCGTTGGAGTTCAGGATGGAGCCGGGCGAGCCTGAATGCGCGCATAGCGTGCTTTGCTGGAGCCTAGCCCCCTGCCTCATCGCTGTCGAGCGGCCGCGTCGATGGCTGCGCGCGGCGAGAAGGAAACGGGGGCTCGCGCCCCCGCTTTCATTAGAGGTCGAGCACCAGGCGCTCCGGATCCTCAAGGCTTTCCTTGACGCGCACCAGGAAGGTCACGGCTTCCTTGCCGTCGACGATGCGGTGGTCGTAGGAGAGCGCCAGATACATCATCGGGCGGATGACGACCTGGCCGCCGATCGCCACCGGCCGGTCCTGGATCTTGTGCATGCCCAGGATTCCCGACTGCGGCGCGTTGAGGATCGGCGAGGACATCAGCGAACCGTAGACGCCGCCATTGGAGATGGTGAAGGTACCACCCTGCATGTCGGCCATCGACAGCGTTCCGTCGCGTGCCGCCTTGCCGAGACGGCCGATGTCCTTCTCGATCTCGGCGATCGACATCTGGTCGGCATCGCGCACGATCGGGACCACCAGGCCCTTGTCGGTGCCGACGGCAACGCCGATATGGCAGTAGTTCTTGTAGATGATGTCGGTGCCGTCGATCTCCGCGTTGACAGCCGGCAGCTCCTTGAGCGCATGGGTGACGGCCTTGGTGAAGAAGCCCATGAAGCCGAGCTTCACGCCGTGCTTCTTCTCGAAGATGTCCTTGTACTTGTTGCGCAGGCTCATGACGGCGCTCATGTCCACCTCGTTATAGGTGGTGAGCATAGCTGCCGTGTTCTGCGCGTCCTTCAAACGTCGGGCGATCGTCTGGCGCAGGCGGGTCATCTTGACGCGCTCTTCGCGGACGGCGTCTTCGGCGGGCGCCGGCGCACGCGCCTGGACCTTGGGCGGTTCGGCGGCGGGTGCCGAAATTCCTTTTGCGACGGCAGCGAGCACATCACCTTTCAGCACCTGGCCGCGCTTTCCCGAACCGTCGATCTGGTCGGCGGAAAGGTTGTTCTCCGCGATGAGCTTGGCGGCCGACGGAGCAGCCGGCATCGAGGACTGGGCCTGCGGCGCCGCAGCGGCAGACTGTGCAGCCGGAGCAGCAGCGGCGGCTGCAGGTTCCGGCTTCTTCTCGGCGGCGGCGGGGGCGGCAGCGGCGGCACCGGCGCCTTCGGCGATCTGGCCGAGCAACGCGCCGAGGCCGACGGTCTCACCCGCCTGGGCGACGATCTCGCTGAGCGTGCCGGCGGCCGGCGCCGGCACTTCGATCGTCACCTTGTCGGTCTCGAGCTCAAGGATCGGCTCGTCGGCCTTGATCGCATCGCCGACCTTCTTGAACCAGGTACCGACGGTCGCTTCGCTGACGGATTCGCCGAGGGTAGGAACGCGGATTTCTGTTGCCATGATTTTTGTTCCGTTGATCAGATATCTGTTTCTGTCGATTGGCAGACCGTGGAGGGCTTAATCAGCCCCCCAGCGCGTCCTCAAGGAAGGCGGCCAGCTGCGCCAGGTGCTTGGACATCAAGCCGGTTGCCGGCGAAGCGGCGGCCGGACGGCCGGTGTAGCGCACCCGCTGATACTTGGCGTCGATATGGGCAAGGACCCATTCGAGATAGGGGTCGATGAACGACCAGGCGCCCATATTCTTCGGCTCTTCCTGGCACCAGACCATCTCCGCATGGCGGAAGCGGCTGAGTTCGTTGATGAGCGCTTTCGCCGGGAACGGATAGAGCTGCTCGACGCGCAGCAGATAGATGTCGTCGATGCCGCGCTTTTCGCGTTCCTCCAGAAGGTCGTAATAGACCTTGCCCGTGCACAGAACGACGCGGCGGATCTTCGAGTCCTTCTGCAGCTTGATAGGGCCGTCCTTGATGACTTCCGCATCGTCCCATAGCAGGCGGTGGAAGGAGCTCTCGCCGGCCATCTCGGACAGGCTGGAGATTGCCCGCTTGTGGCGCAGCAGCGACTTCGGCGTCATCAGGACCAGCGGCTTGCGGAAATCGCGCTTCACCTGGCGGCGCAGGATGTGGAAGTAGTTCGCCGGGGTGGTCACGTTGGCGACCTGCATGTTGTCTTCCGCGCAGAGCTGCAGGAAGCGCTCGAGGCGGGCCGAGGAGTGTTCCGGCCCCTGGCCTTCATAGCCGTGCGGCAGCAGGCAGACGAGGCCCGACATGCGCAGCCATTTGCGTTCGCCGGACGAGACGAACTGGTCGAAGACCACCTGCGCGCCGTTGGCGAAATCGCCGAACTGGGCTTCCCAGAGCGTCAGCGCGTTGGGACGGGCGAGCGAATAGCCGTATTCGAAGCCGAGCACCGCCTCTTCGGAGAGCATCGAGTTGATGACCTCGTAGCGCGCCTGGCTCGGCGACAGATTGGCGAGCGGAATGTAGCGCTCTTCGGTCTCCTGGTCGTAGAGGACCGAATGGCGCTGCGAGAAGGTGCCGCGCTCGCAGTCCTGGCCCGATAGGCGGATCTTCGTACCCTCGGTGACGAGCGTCCCGAAGGCGAGCGCCTCGGCCATCGCCCAGTCGACACCCTCGCCGGTCTGGATCATGTTGGCGCGGTTTTCCATGAAACGCTGGATGGTGCGATGCGCGTTGAACCCGGCCGGGATCTCGGAGAGCTTGCGGCCGATTTCCTTGAGCTGCTTCATCGGCACCGAGGTCCGGCCACGGCGCTGCTCATCCTGGTTGTCGGCGGTGCGCAGGCCCGACCATAAACCGTCGAGCCAGTCGGCCTTGTTCGGCTTGTAGGACTGGCCGGCCTCGAACTCCTGCTCGAGATGGGCGCGCCAGTCGGCCTTCATCTTCTCGACTTCGCCCTCGGTGATGATGCCCTGGGCGATCAGTCGCTCCGAATAGAGCTGGACGACAGTCTTGTGGGCGCGGATCGCCTTGTACATCCTCGGCTGCGTGAACGCCGGCTCGTCGCCCTCGTTGTGGCCGAAGCGGCGGTAGCAGAACATGTCGACCACCACCGGCTTGTGGAACTTCATCCGGAACTCGGTCGCCACCTTGGCGCCGTAGACGACGGCTTCCGGATCGTCGCCGTTGACGTGGAAGATCGGCGCCTCGATCATCTTCGCGACGTCCGATGGATAGGGCGAGGACCGCGAGAAGGCCGGGTTGGTGGTGAAGCCGATCTGGTTGTTGATGATGAAGTGGACGGTGCCGGCGACGCGATGGCCGCGCAGGCCGGAGAGCCCGAGGATTTCGGCAACCACGCCCTGTCCGGCGAAGGCTGCATCGCCGTGGAGCAGCAGCGGCATCACCTTGACGCGCTCGCGCAGCGGAATGATATCGCCCTCGAAGACGGTTGCCATCTGGTCCTGCTTGGCGCGCGCCTTGCCCATGACCACCGGGTTGACGATTTCGAGATGCGACGGGTTCGCCGTCAGAGACAGGTGCACCTTGTTGCCGTCGAACTCGCGGTCGGACGAAGCGCCGAGGTGATACTTGACGTCACCGGAGCCTTCCACGTCGTCGGGCGCATAGGAGCCGCCCTTGAACTCGTGGAAGATGGCGCGATGCGGCTTGGCCATGACCTGCGAGAGGACGTTCAGGCGGCCCCGATGGGCCATGCCGAGAACGATTTCCTTGAGGCCGAGCTGCCCGCCGCGCTTGATGATCTGTTCGAGCGCCGGGATCAGCGATTCACCGCCGTCGACGCCGAAGCGCTTGGTGCCCTTATACTTGACGTCGATGAACTGCTCGAAGCCTTCCGCTTCGATGAGCTTCTGCAGGATCGCCCGCTTGCCCTCGGGCGTAAACTCGACGCCCTTGTCCGGTCCCTCGATCCGCTCCTGGATCCAGGCCTTCTCCTCGGGGTTGGACATGTGCATGAATTCGACGCCGATCGTCGAGCAATAGGTCCGCTCGAGGATCTCGACCATTTCGCGGATGGACGCGTATTCGAGGCCGAGCACGTTGTCGATGAAGATCTTGCGGTCGAGGTCCTTCTCGTCGAAACCATAGTTCGACGGCGAAAGCTCGTTGTAGTCCTCGACCGGGGCGGCAAGGCCGAGCGGGTCGAGCTTGGCATGCAGGTGGCCGCGGGCGCGATAGGCGCGGATCATCATGATGGCGCGAACGGAATCGCGCGTCGCCTGATGGATGTCGGCAGCGCTGGCGAGGGTACCGGTCGCTGCGGCGGCTTCTTCAGCCTTCGCCTTGACCTTCTTCTCGATAGCCTTCTCGACCGTGCCCCAGTCGCCGTCGAGCGCCGAGACGAGTTCGCCATTCGCGGTGATCGGCCAGTTCTTCTTCTTCCAGGAGGCGCCCTTGGCTGCCTTCACGACGTCTTCGGGCCGGTCGGCGAGCGCCTTGAAGAAGGCCTGCCATTCGGCCGACACGGACGCGGGGTCCGCTTCGTAGCGCGCATGGAGCTGCTCGATATAGGCGGCATTGGCGCCGTCCAGAAACGAAGTGAGCTGGAATTGCTCGTTGGCCTCTTGCCTTGTCATGGTCTCACGCGGACTGTTCTGTCCGCCTCCTGACTGAGTTGGGTTGCCGGGTATCCCGGTCATTCATGTTCGTTCGGCGAGCCTGGCGCCCTTTCCTACGGCGCCGCACATCGGAAGGACGCGCCCGAACCACCGTGGCATTTCGTTACCGCATGTCCTGATCTTCAATCAGCCAAGGAAACACGCGGGCCGCAGGCTGCCCGGGCCGAATCGCCCCGACCCGGGCAGAAGTCTTCCGATCAGCCCTTGAGGACTTCGACCAGCGTCTTGCCGAGACGGGCCGGCGACGGCGACACGCGGATGCCTGCCTGCTCCATCGCAGCGATCTTGGATTCCGCATCGCCCTTGCCGCCGGAAACGACGGCGCCGGCGTGGCCCATGGTACGGCCCTTCGGCGCGGTACGGCCCGCGATGAAGCCGGCCATCGGCTTCTTGCGGCCCTTTTTGGCCTCGTCGATGAGGAACTGCGCGGCATCCTCTTCGGCCGAGCCGCCGATTTCGCCGATCATGATGATCGAGGTCGTGGCTTCGTCCGCCAGGAACATCTCGAGCACGTCGATGAACTCCGTGCCCTTGACCGGGTCGCCGCCGATGCCCACGGCCGTCGTCTGGCCGAGGCTCTCGTTGGAGGTCTGGAACACGGCTTCATAGGTCAGCGTGCCGGAGCGCGAGACGATGCCGACCGAGCCCTTGCGGAAGATCGAGCCCGGCATGATGCCGATCTTGCATTCTTCCGGCGTCAGGATGCCGGGGCAGTTCGGGCCGAGCAGGCGCGACTTGGAGCGGTCGAGGCGAGCCTTGACGCGCACCATGTCGGCAACCGGGATGCCCTCGGTAATGCAGGTGATGAACGGGATTTCCGCATCAATCGCCTCGATGATCGCGTCCGCGGCGCCTGCCGGCGGAACATAGATCACGGATGCGTCCGCACCGGTCTTTTCACGGCCTTCGGCAACCGAGGTGAAGATCGGCAGGGTTTCGCCCTTGGAGCCGGTCCAGGTTTCGCCGCCCTTCTTCGGGTGAATGCCGCCGACCATCTGCGTGCCGTAATAGGCAAGCGCCTGTTCGGTATGGAAGGTGCCGGTCTTGCCGGTCAGGCCCTGAACGAGGACCTTGGTGTTCTTATTGACGAGAATCGACATGAGGTCTGGTCCTTCAGTTAGCCGTTGATCGCAGCGACGATCTTCTTGGCAGCGTCATCCAGATCGTCGGCGGCGGTGATCGCCAGGCCGGATTCGTTCAGGATCTTCTTGCCAAGCTCGACATTCGTGCCTTCGAGACGAACGACCAGCGGAACCTTGAGGCCGACTTCCTGCACGGCCGCAACGACACCTTCAGCGATGACATCGCACTTCATGATGCCGCCGAAGATGTTGACGAGGATGCCCTCGACCTTCGGGTCGGCCGTGATGATCTTGAAGGCTGCCGCGACCTTCTCCTTGCCGGCGCCACCGCCGACGTCGCAGAAGTTCGCCGGCTCCTTGCCGTAAAGCTTGATGATGTCCATCGTCGCCATGGCGAGACCCGCGCCGTTGACCATGCAGCCGATGTTGCCGTCGAGCGCGACATAGGCGAGATCCCACTTGGAAGCCTCGATTTCCTTGGCGTCTTCTTCGGTTTCGTCGCGCAGCGCCTTGATGTCGTCGTGGCGGAACAGGGCGTTGCCGTCGAAAGAGACCTTGGCATCGAGAACGCGCATGCGGCCGTTCTTCATGACGATCAGCGGGTTGATCTCGAGCAGGCTCATGTCCTTCTCGACAAAGGCCTTGTAAAGGATCGGGAAGAGCTTTTCGGCGTCAGCCTTGGCTTCGCCTTCGAGCTTCAGGGCCGAGGTGAGCTTGGCGAGATCGGCGGCGGTGACGCCAGCTTCCGGGTTGATCGCGACGTTGACGATCTTTTCCGGCGTGTCGTGCGCAACAGCCTCGATGTCTATGCCGCCTTCCGTCGAAACGACGAAGGCGATCTGGCCGACCGAGCGGTCGACGAGCAGCGAAAGATAGAGTTCGCGATCGATGTCGGCGCCGTCCTCGATGTAGAGGCGGTTCACCTGCTTGCCGGCAGCACCGGTCTGCGCAGTGACGAGCGTGTTGCCGATCATTTCCTTGGCATGAGCCTTGGCTTCATCGACCGAGAAGGCGAGACGCACGCCGCCCTTGGCGTCGGCGGAAAGTTCCTTGAACTTGCCCTTGCCGCGACCGCCGGCATGGATCTGGCTCTTGACCACGTAAAGCGGGCCCGGGAGCGACTTGGCAGCGGCCTCAGCCTCGTCGGCGGAGAAGATCGCGACACCTTCCGCGACCGGCGCGCCATAGCTCTTCAGGAGAGCCTTGGCCTGATACTCATGAATGTTCATGGTTGTTTTCCTGTCTGGGAGCATTGTGCGGGCAGGTGGGGCACCTACGCACCAATGCGGCAAAAACAAAGAGGAGGCCGAGCGGATCTGGATGTCCGCCCGACGTGAGGCGATTACTGCTTCAGGCTGGGCGCGATGCCGATGCAGGCTTCGCAAAGCCCGGCGACGGCGGCGACCGACTTGTCGAAGGCTTCCTTCTCGCCCTTGTTGAGGTCGATCTCGATGATGCGCTCGACGCCGCCGGCGCCGATGACCGTCGGCACGCCGACATACATGTCCTTGACGCCGTACTGGCCGGATAGATGCGCCGCGCAGGGGAGCACGCGCTTCTTGTCCTTGAGGTAGGCTTCGGCCATTTCGATCGCGGAAGCGGCCGGAGCGTAATAGGCCGAGCCGGTCTTCAGAAGGCCGACGATCTCAGCGCCGCCGTCACGGGTGCGCTGGATGATTTCTTCCAGACGGTCCTTGGTGACCCAGCCCATCTGCACGAGGTCGGTCAGCGGAATGCCGGCAACGGTCGAATAGCGGGCGAGCGGCACCATCGTGTCGCCATGGCCGCCGAGAACGAAGGCGGTGATATCCTGAACCGAAACGTTGAATTCCTGGGCAAGGAAGAGCCGGAAGCGCGAGGAGTCGAGCACGCCGGCCATGCCGACGACCTTGTTCTTCGGCAGCTCGGAGAACTTTTGCAGCGCCCAGACCATGGCGTCGAGCGGGTTGGTGATGCAGATGACGAAGGCGTTCGGAGCATATTTCTTGATGCCGGCGCCGACCTGTTCCATGACCTTCAGGTTGATGCCGAGCAGGTCGTCGCGGCTCATGCCGGGCTTGCGCGGAACGCCGGCGGTGACGATGCAGACGTCGGCACCTTCGATCGCCGCATAGTCGCTTGCGCCCGTCAGGGATGCGTCGAAACCTTCGACCGGCGAGGACTGGGCGATGTCGAGGCCCTTACCCTGGGGGATGCCGTCGGCGATATCGAACAGAACGATGTCACCCAATTCTTTCAGGCCGGCGAGATGCGCCAGCGTGCCACCAATCATCCCTGAACCAATAAGTGCGATCTTGTTGCGCGCCATGAAAGTGCTTCCTTTGTGATCCATGATCGAGGCCTGAAACGCGGCAAACGCCAAACCCTCGCGGAAAGCCCTTAAACGGCAAATGGCAAAATATCAATCCATAGTTTCTGATAGAGCAAATTCAATCGGTTAGATCAAAAAATTCTTACGTAAAGGTAAGATTATCAGTCATCGTTACGTCATGGAAAGGCCGTGTTTTCAGTATGTTGCGCGGCATATTCCTCGCTTTGCATCTCGATCAGACGGGAAACCGTCCGGTCGAATTCGAAGCCTTCAATGCCCTTCTTGGCGATCAGCAGCCGTTCCGGTTCGGCAGCGGCGGAGGCGAAGAGACGGGCGCCTTGGTCGTAGAGCGCGTCGACGAGCATGATGAAGCGCTTCGTCTCGTTGCGCATATGCGGCCCGAGATGCGGAACGTGGTCGAGGAAGATCGTCCTGTAGTGCGAGAGGATGGCAAGATAGTCGGCCGCGCCGAGCGGCTGGGCGCAGAGATCGGCAAAGGTGAAGCGGGCACAGTCGCCGACCGCATCCGGCACGCGGATCATCCGCCCCTTCCGGCCGATCTCCGCCGGCCCGGCGGGCGCGCCGTTGGTCGCGACATACCAGGCGCGATCCATCGCGGCTTCCGCTTCCGGTCCGAGCGGCGACAGCCAGACGGGATTTCCGTCCGTCTTGCGCAGGCGATAGTCGGTGTCCGTGTCGAGCGAAATGAGTTCCGCATGGGCCTTCAGGAGATCGATGAAAGGCAGAAACAGCCCGCGGTTGAGCCCGTCGCGATAAAGCTCGGAAGGCTCCACGTTCGAGGTCGCGACGAGCACGCAGCCCTTTGCGAAGAGTTCGCCGAAGAGGCGTCCGAGGATCATCGCATCGGCAATGTCGGTCACCGAGAATTCGTCGAAACACAGGAGCCGCGCCTCGGCAAAGAGCTCGGAAGCGACCGGCGGGATCGGATCGGCCTGCTTGGTCTCGCCGTTCTTCAGCCTCTGCCGGTGCTTGTAGATGCGCTCGTGCACATCCGCCATGAACTCGTGGAAATGGGCGCGCCGCTTGCGCTGTATCGGCACCGCGTCGAAGAACATGTCCATCAGCATGGTCTTGCCGCGGCCGACGCCGCCATGGATGTAGAGACCCTTGACCGGCGCCTGGTCCTTCTTGCGGGCCGCGAACAGCCAGCCGAGCGCGTTCGCCTTGCGCGACGGCCGGCTGGCCATGAGCTCCGCGGTCAGATGGTCGAGCCGTCTTGCGATTGCAAATTGCGCCGGGTCACGCTGCCGCTCTCCGCCCGCAACGAGCGCTTCGAGTCTGTGGAGAATACTGTCGTCAGGATTGAGCACGGTGCACCTGGAAGACCAGGGGCTGTTTTGGGAGGTGAGACTTAAGGCTGCAGGCGGAAGCCCCACCCCGACGACAGGCCGTCTCGAGGTCCGGAAAGCCGGACCGAGAATAGGTCAGCGGCTGAGGCTGACCGGCTGGCCGCCATTGGTCGAGCCGTCGAAGCGCGAATCGGCGGTCTTGTAGAGGCGGGCGATCGGATTGCCGCTGCGATCCTTGAGCACGACCTGCTTACCGGCCACTTCCCACGATCCCATCGCCGTCAGTTCGCCGGCGCAGCCGCGCGTACCGCCGCGCGAGCCGCTGCCGAGATTGGTCAGCGTCAGGAACATATCGCAGGAACTGCCGGCGCTCGAAACGCGCCAGTTGCCGACCATGGATTCCTTCGTCACGTCGAGGGCGTTGGTGGCGGCGGCCACCTGCGTGCCCGCGGGCGCGCCGGCCGGGGTGCCTGTCGGAGCGCTCGGGAATTGCGAGGTGTTCGTCGTCGGATCGGGCAGCTGGCCCGCCGAGACCGACGGCACCGGCTGCGCTTGCAGGGGAGCAGGCGCGGCAGAAACATCCTGGGAACCGAAGCCCCCAAAGGATGTCCGCTGGCATCCGGTCAGCGCAAGCACAATAACAAGCCCCGCCGCCGCATGAAAAACCCGCATGTCTTTACCCCCTATATTGTCCTCGAACGATGATGCAATGCGATAATAAAGGCCGAATTACAGCAAATCCACCCGTGAGATCAAGGCACCACGTTTCGGCCTTGGCTGTTGCACGATGGAAACGCTTGCGGCGAAAGCTTAATGGCTGACGCCGGCATAGGCCCGCTCGCCCCAAAGGGCCTCGACCGCCCGGTTGCGGCCGCAGCCATTGCGGTAATACCAGTAGCGGATCGGATTCCGCGTCGCGAAATCCTGGTGGTAGTCTTCGGCCGGCCAGAACTTCGCGGGGCCCTCGACGGGCGTCACGATCGGCCTGCCGAGTTCCGCCTCGGCCTTGATTTTCTCGGCCTTCGCCTGCATCGCCTGCTGCTCATCGAGCGCGTAAATCGCCGTCGAATAGGAGAAGCCGCGATCACAGAACTGGCCGCCGCCATCGGTCGGGTCGGTCGTGCGGAACAGCACGCCGACGAGTTCCGCATAAGAGACCCTGTCGGGATCGAACTTGATCCGCACCACCTCGCGGTGGCCGCCCTTCGCATAATCTTGATAGGTCGGATTTTCGCTCCTGCCGCCGGCATAGCCGGAAATCGTCTCGACAACGCCCGGCACGTCATCGAAATCGCTCTCGACGCACCAGAAACAGCCGCCGGCGAGGATCGCGTGTTGCGGCTCGGCTGCTCGCGCCGACGGCAGGAGACAGCTTACGGCAGTTGCGACAAGCAGGCGAGCGAGAAGCATCAGCGACCCTCCACCCTCTAATACCTATGCGCCTCGCGGCGGCTTTCAATTCACTTACCGACACGTCGATGCGAGAGTTGTGAAAAGCAAGACGGCGGGCCCTCTGCCCGCCGTCCAATTTCGATGATTTTTGAGCCCGGGACGCTTTAGAACCGCCGCTCGACCAGCATCTTCTTGATCTCGCCGATCGCCCTGGCCGGATTCAGCCCCTTGGGACAGGCCTGGGCGCAGTTCATGATCGTGTGACAGCGGTAAAGACGGAAAGGATCCTCGAGATTGTCGAGCCGCTCGCCGGTCGCCTCGTCTCTGGAGTCGATCAGCCAACGATAGGCCTGCAAGAGAACGGCGGGACCGAGATAGCGGTCGCCGTTCCACCAGTAGCTCGGACAGGAGGTCGAGCAGCAGGCGCAGAGGATGCACTCGTAGAGCCCGTCGAGCTTCTGGCGGTCCTCGTGGCTCTGCCGCCATTCCTTGGCAGGCGTCGGCGACACTGTCTTTAGCCAGGGCTCGATCGAGCGGTGCTGGGCGTAGAAATTGGTGAGATCCGGCACCAGGTCCTTGACCACCGGCATGTGCGGTAGCGGGTAGATCTTCACCGTGCCCTTGATCTCCTCCATGCCCTTGGTGCAGGCGAGCGTGTTAGTGCCGTCGATATTCATCGCACAGGAGCCGCAGATACCCTCGCGGCAGGAGCGCCGCAGCGTCAGCGTCGGATCGATCTTGTTCTTGATGTACAGCAGCCCGTCCAGGACCATCGGGCCGCAGTCGTCGATGTCGATGTAATAGGTGTCGATGCGCGGGTTCTTGCCGTCGTCCGGGTTCCAGCGATAGACGCGGTACTCGCGCAGATTGGTTGCGCCGACCGGCTTCGGCCAGACCTTGCCTTCATTGACCTGCGAGTTCTTCGGGAGAGCGAGTTCAACCATGTGCCTTAGTCCTCGAGATCAGTATACCCGCGCCTTCGGCTCGATCTTTTTCGGATCGATGCCGTCGGCGATCAGCTCGGTGTGCACCGGACGATACTCGAGCCGGACGTCGCCGGCGTCATTGACCCAGGCCAGCGTATGCTTGCGCCAGTTCATGTCGTCGCGGCCGCCGAGCGGACCATCCTTGTAGTCCTCGCGGGCGTGTGCGCCGCGGCTTTCCTTGCGCGCTTCGGCGCCGTAGACCGTGGTGATAGCGTTCGCCATCAGGTTCTCGAGCTCTAGCGTCTCGACGAGATCGGAATTCCAGATCATCGAGCGGTCGGTGACCTTGATGTCGGAAAGTTCCTTCCAGATTTCCGATAGCCGCCGGCAGCCGGATTCGAGCGATTCCTGGGTACGGAAGACGGCCGCGTCTTCCTGCATGGCGCGCTGCATCTTGTCGCGCAGCACCGCCGTCGGCGTACCGCCTTTGGCATGGCGCAGCCGGTCGAAGCGCTCGACGATGCGATCGCAGGCGGCCGCATCAAGCGCCGGGATCGATTCCTGGCGGTCGATGATCTGGCCGGCGCGGATCGCCGCGGCGCGGCCGAAGACGACGAGGTCGATCAACGAGTTGGAGCCCAGCCGGTTGGCGCCATGCACGGAGGCGCAGCCGGCTTCCCCGACCGCCATCAGGCCGGGCGCGATGCGCTCGGGGTTCTGAGCGTCTGCGTTCAGCACCTCGCCCCAGTAGTTGGTCGGGATGCCGCCCATGTTGTAGTGAACGGTCGGCAGCACCGGGATCGGCTCGCGGGTGACGTCGACGCCGGCGAAGATCTTCGCCGATTCCGAGATGCCCGGCAGCCGCTCGTGCAGCACCGCCGGATCGAGATGGTCGAGGTGCAGGAAGATGTGATCCTTGTTCTTGCCGACGCCGCGGCCTTCGCGGATTTCCAGCGTCATGCAGCGCGAGACGACGTCGCGCGAGGCGAGGTCCTTGGCCGACGGAGCGTAACGCTCCATGAAGCGCTCGCCTTCCGAGTTGACGAGATAGCCGCCCTCGCCGCGCGCGCCTTCGGTGATCAGGCAGCCCGAACCGTAGATGCCGGTCGGGTGGAACTGCACGAACTCCATGTCCTGCAGCGGCAGGCCGGCGCGGGCGATCATGCCGCCGCCGTCGCCGGTGCAGGTGTGCGCCGAGGTCGCCGAGAAATAGGCGCGGCCGTAACCGCCGGTCGCCAACACCACCATCTTCGCGGCGAAGCGATGGATGGTGCCGTCGTCCAGATTCCAGGCGACGACGCCGGTGCAGCGGCCGTCCTCGGCCATGATCAGGTCCATGGCGAAATATTCGATGAAGAATTCGGCGTTGTTCCTGAGCGACTGGCCGTAGAGCGTGTGCAGGATCGCATGGCCGGTGCGGTCGGCGACTGCGCAGGTCCGCTGCACCGGCGGACCTTCGCCATAATTCTGCATATGGCCGCCGAACGGCCGCTGATAGATCTTGCCTTCCTCGTTGCGCGAGAACGGCACTCCGTAGTGCTCGAGCTCGTAGACCGCCTTCGGCGCCTCCATGGTCAGGTACTGCATGGCGTCGACGTCGCCGAGCCAATCGGAGCCCTTGACGGTGTCGTAGAGATGCCACTGCCAGCTGTCCGGCGTCATGTTCTGCAGCGAGGCGGCGATGCCGCCCTGTGCTGCAACCGTGTGGGAGCGCGTCGGGAAGACCTTGGTGATGCAGGCGGTCTTGAGGCCCTGTTCGGCCATGCCGAGGGTGGCGCGCAGGCCCGCCCCGCCGGCGCCGACGACGACGACGTCGAAGGCGTGATCGACATATTGATAGGCTTTGCCGTTTGCAGCCGGTGAACTGATCGATGCCATGGCGAGTTATCCTGCGAAAGCGATCTTCAGGATGGCGAAAAGACAGAGCCCGCCGATCAGGATCGCAAAGAATGTATTGAGCATGAGAAGCGCAATCTTGACGCCCTCCGCATGAACATAATCCTCGATAATGACCTGCATGCCGATCCGCATGTGGATGAGCGCCGAGGTCACGACGAGACCGAGGATCACCGCGACGAAGGGATTGGAGAGCGCCGCGAGGAGCTCTGCATGCGGCGCGCCGGCGTAGCGGGCGACGAAGAAAACGAAGAAGATCAACAGCGGAATGTTGGAAACGGCCGTCAGGCGCTGGCGCCAGAAGTGGTCCGTGCCTTCCTTGGCCGAGCCGAGGCCGCGAACCTTGCCGAGGGGTGTGCGCATATCCATGGTGTTTCCCCTGTCAGCGAAGCAGAGAAGCGATGATCCAGATGACGAGCGTCAGCGTCACCGATCCGGCGAGCGTCGCCTTGGCCATCTTCGTCGCGAAGTGCTTTTCGTAGCCGTAGCCGAGGTCCCAGACGAGATGGCGCAGGCCGCCCAGCATGTGGTGCATCAGCGCCCAGGTGTAGCCGAACAGCACGAGCTTGCCGATCAGCGTGCCAAACAGCCAGTTCACCCAATCGTAATAGGCCGCACCCGAGGCGGCGGCGATCAACCACCAGGCCACTAGGACCGTGCCGAAATACAGTGCGCCGCCGGTGATGCGGTGCATGATCGACATGACCATGGTGGGAATTGGTTTGTAGATTTGAAGATGCGGCGAGAGCGGCCGGCTTCTTGTGACATCCGTCATCGGAACCTCACGAAATGACCGGATTTCTCGCCCTTTAACTAGACTATTCTAATCCGGTATCGCACCCGATTGTGCGCAATTCAGTCATTCGGACCTTTAATCACCATATTGCTTAACGACAAGTATGTTTGCAGTGCAAAATAAATAAAATCGATTAGACGAAAAGCGGCATTTTCCGGTCTGCCGGAGACATCCCGCCGTTAACGATAAGGCCGGAAAAAGCCAATCAAATTCGTGACATTTGGCAGCGCTTACATCAGGATGCGGTTAAGAGTTCGTTAACCGCATCCGAGGGGCATGGCAGAATGAATCTGTTGCGCGCGGTCCACGCGACCAAAGTTCTACTCCTGGCCCTGGCCTTGGCAATCCCCGCCGGCCTGCCTGCGAGCGCCGGGAGCGACAGGGGCCTCCAGGACGTGGAGACGCGCGTGCGGCATGTCCGGCTCAAGGATCGCCCGCCGCACCGCGCCTGGCGCAAGGCGCGGCACCTCCGCCATTTCGCCGGCCATCGGCGCCACCGCTCCGTCAATTCCAGCATCGATGATTTCTCGTCCTTCGAGACGGGCGGCCTCCGCGACGTTCAGACCCGCACCCGCCATGTCCGACGCAAGCACTGGCCCCCGCACTTCGTGCGGCGTGATCGCAATCGAGGCCCCTGGATCGTCATTGACGGAAGGGGCTACGGCGCCGGCCGCTATAGCGGCGACATCGACGGCGGCTATGATTTCCCCTCCGATATCCCTGGCCTCGGCACCTATGCCGGCAATCTTTCAGCCTATGAGGATGTGGGCACCGGCATCTATTTCAGCCAGACCGGCAGCTATTCCTATGTCGCCGGGGATAACCTTGAGGCCGCCCCGCCGGCCGAGCGCCCGAAAATCATCGTCGTCTCGCCGCAGACCAATGCCAGCGCCTGCGCCTGGGAGCACGGTGTGTGTGTCGTCCGGCCGTAGAGCGATGTGAAGGGTAGGAAAGCGCCAAAATCAGGAAGCGGTGCTAATACCCCCCTCTGCCCTGCCGGGCATCTCCCCCACAAGGAGGGAGATTGGCAAGCGGCGATGTCTCGCCCGATCAGCGCCGTTGCGGGTTTACGGCCGGAGTCGGCAACTTCGGCGGAGCGGCGGGGCAGCATCTGTATCTCCCTCCTTGTGGGGGAGATGCCCGGCAGGGCAGAGGGGGTGAATCCCGGTCGCCCGCGACGACTACCGCGCGCGCTGACGGTAAGGATCCAATCACGCTCCAACGTTCGTGTCGGCGGCCCCAAACCGCCAAACCGTGGTCCGCTTCACCTCGCTGTCCTCGAGCGCCCTGGTGACCGGCACCTCATAGGTCGCAAGCGCCGCCAGCCGCTCGCGCGGGCAATAGGCGCGGCCCGGATCACCGACGATAACCGCGGCACCGGCGCTCCCGAGCGCCTCGAACCAAGGCTGCAGCAGATCGGCAAAGCCCTTGTCGTAAAAGACGTCGCCGGCGAGATAGACGTCGGCCTCACCCTCGCGGCCGATGATGTCCTCGCCGAGAAACCTCACTTCAACGCCATTCAGATCCGCATTGAGCCGCACGGCCGTTTCGGCCCAGGGATCGATATCAACGGCGAGAACCTCGGCGGCGCCGGCCAGCATGGCGGCAATCGCCACGAGACCGGAGCCGGAGGCGAAATCGACGACGCGGCGGCCGCGCACCACCTCCGGATGATCGAGGACATAGCGGGCGAGACCCTGCCCGCCCGCCCAGGCAAAGGCCCAGAAGGGCGGCGGCAGGCCGATCGCCTCCAGTTCCTCCTCGGTCTTCAGCCACAGGTCATGCGCTTCGCTCGCCAGATGGAGCCGGATCTCCGGTACATGCGGCGGCGAGAGAATGCCGGTATTGGCGCGGATGAAGCTTTCCGGATCCGTTTTCAAGATTGGAGACTCGGGGGGGCGTGCGCCGAGAGCAATTACTTCGGCGGGTTGTCGAGCCCACCCATGCGGCAGACCTCGATCCACTCGTCCTCGGTCACCGGCTGGACGGAGAGGCGCATCGAGGTCACCAGCGACATCTTGGCGAGTTTCGGGTTTTCCTTGATTTCCTTCAAGGAGACCGGACGTGGCATGTCGATCACGGCGCGGATGTCGACGCAGTCCCAGCGGGCATCGCCGTCAGCGGTGGAGTCCGGATGCGAAAGGGCGCAGACCTCGGTGATGCCGACGATCTCCAGCCCCTCGTTGGAATGATAGAAGAAGCCCTTGTCGCCGATTTTCATCGCCCGCATGTTGTTGCGCGCCAGATAGTTGCGCACGCCCGTCCATTCGGTGCCCTTCTCGCCGGCATCCTTCTGCATCTGCCAGGACCATTTGTTGGGTTCGGATTTATAGAGCCAGTGGGCCATCGCTCCCTCACGCGTCCGGATTGTTGAAGACCCAGTTGTAGGCCTTGATCTCGACATTGGCGAAGAGGCCCGCCTTGGCATAGGGATCGGCCGCGGCGATCTCCTCAGCTTCTTCGATCGTCTCGGCCTTGACGATCACCAGGCTTCCCGTCGGCTTGCCGTCGGCGCCGAGAAAGGGGCCGGCGATCTTCAGGACGCCCTTGGCGTTGAGGTCGTTGAGATAGGCGAGATGGTCGGGCCGCGTGTCGAGCCTCAATTGCAGGGCGCCCGGCTTATCCGTGCAGAGCAGTGCGAAGAGCATGGTTCCTCCTATGAGAATGCGCGGGCCGGTCACTCCTGGGTGATCGGCCGCGACATCAATTGTTCGAGAGCAGTGCGCACATCGAGCCTGCCGTCGATGATGGCGGCGACGGCTTCGGTGATCGGCATCTCGATGCCGAGGTCCTGTGCCACGCGCCCCGCCACCGACGCGGCAAAGGCGCCCTCGACGAGCTCGCCGCCGCTGCCGTCGGCACGGCCGTTGTTGCCGAGTGCTATGCCGAAGCGCAGGTTGCGGGACTGGTGGCTGGTCGCCGTCAGCACCAGGTCGCCGAGGCCCGACAGGCCGCGCACCGTATCGGCCTCGCCGCCGCGTGCGGCGATGAAGCGCGACATTTCCGCAAGGCCGCGGGAGATCAGCGCCGCGCGGGCGGAATCGCCGAGGCCCGCCCCTTCGACGATGCCGCAGGCAATCGCCAGCACGTTCTTGAGCGCGCCGCCGAGCTGGACGCCGATGCGGTCGGTCGACGGGTAGAGCCGGAAGGTCGGTCCGGACAGTGCTTCGGCCAGTTGCGTCGCAATTGCCATGTCGGGAGCGGCGACGACCATCGCCGTCGGCAGGCCTTTGGCGATGTCGGCGGCGAAGCCTGGCCCGGAAAGGACGCCGATCCTGTGGCCCGGCAATTCGTCTGCAAGCAACTCGGTCAGCAGCCGGCCGGTCGATTGCTCCATGCCCTTGGCGCAGGTGACGATCGTCGCATCGGCGCCGATCGCCGCGCCGTAGGTCTGCGCCGCGGTCCTGTGTTCCTGCGACGGCATGGCAAAGAGCACGATATCTGCTCCCGCCAGCGCCGCGGCATCGGCGGAAAAGCCAAGCCCAGCGGGAAGCGCGATGCCCGGCAAAGCCCTTTCGTTGCGGCCGGTCAGACGGCATTCCGCCGCCACTTCCTCGCGGCGCGAAAGCAGCGTCACGTCCGCATTGGCCTTTGCCGCCGCAACAGCCGCAAGGGCCGTGCCGAAGGCGCCCGCGCCGACGACGGCGATCTTTGGCACGATCGTTTGGTTAGCGCTCATCTTCTGTCCGTCATGCCTTGGCGCCGCGTTTTCCGGAGCCGATCAAGGCCCGGGCCTCGCTGTCGAGCGGCCAGCGCGAACGCGGCGCGACATCGAGCCCGTCGGCCGGCAGCCCCGCCGCCAGCCGCTCGGCGCCTGCCCAGGCGATCATCGCCGCATTGTCCGTGCAAAGCTGAAGCGGCGGCGCGACGAAGCGGAAGCCGTGCGTGTCGCAGAGCGCCTGCAGCGTTTGCCGGAGCGTCTGGTTGGCGGCCACGCCCCCGGCAACGACCAGCGCCGGCCGATCGACCGATGGATATTCGCCCTTGAACCGCTTCAGCCCGCGGCCGACGCGATCCTTCAGCGTCCGCGCAATGGCCCGCTGGAACGAGGCGCAGATGTCGGCGATATCCTGTTCGGTGACCGGCTCCAGCGATTGCGCTGCCTGCCGCACCGCCGTCTTCAGGCCGGAAAAGGAGAAGTCGAGCCGGGCATCGCCGACGAGCGGCCGGGGGAAGTCGAAGCGCTCGGGATTGCCGTTTCGGGCCGCCCGTTCCACCGCAGGCCCGCCCGGATAGAGAAGGCCGAGCAGCTTCGCCGTCTTGTCGAAGGCCTCGCCGAGCGCGTCGTCGATGGTCGTGCCCCAGCGCTCGTAGTCGCCGACGCCCTTGACCAGAATCAGTTGCGTGTGGCCGCCCGAGACGATCAGCATCAGATAGGGAAAGGCAAGTCCGTCCGTCAGCCGCGCCGTCAGCGCGTGGCCTTCGAGATGGTTGATGGCGTAGAGCGGCTTGCCGGTCGCCCGGGCGATCGCCTTGCCGGTCATCAGCCCGACGATCAGGCCGCCGATCAGGCCGGGACCGCTCGTCGCAGCGATCGCGTCGATGTCCGTGAGCGTCACCCCGGCCCGCAGCAACGCTTCCTCGATCAGCGCATCGAGCGCCTCGACATGGGCGCGCGCGGCGATCTCCGGCACGACGCCGCCATAGGCGCTGTGCTCTTCAAGCTGGCTCAGCACCACGTCGCCAAGAATCCGGCCGCCGCCCTCCTCGTCGCGCAGCACGACGGAAGCCGCGGTTTCGTCGCAGCTTGTCTCAATGCCGAGGATGCGCAAGGGCGGGGACATGACGTGGTATACTCAAAGATTGCGGTCACCCATAAAGGTGGGTACACGGAACTCCTACAGCGCAGTGCGTCTTTCAGAGGCACAAAGGACGCTGTAACGCTTTGAAGTGCTGCATGGTTTTTCCTCAGATCGTTTCCGATCGAAGGAAACCTGCAGTAACAACGGATGGCCAAGGATGCAAACAAAACCTTTCCGCATCGGCACGCGCGGCAGCCCGCTGGCGCTCGCCCAGACTCATGAGACGCGCGACCGCCTGGCCGCCGCCCATGGCCTGCCGCCGGAAATGTTCGAAGTCGTCGTGCTGTCGACGAAGGGCGATCGCATCACCGACCGGCCGCTCGCCGAGATCGGCGGCAAGGGCCTGTTCACCGAGGAGCTCGAGCAGCAGCTTCTGTCGGGCGATCTCGACTTCGCCGTCCATTCGTCGAAGGACATGCCGACGAAGCTGCCCGACGGGCTGTGTCTCTCCGCCTTCCTGCCGCGCGAGGATATCCGCGATGCCTTCGTCGGGCGAACGGCCCCGAAGCTTGTGGATCTGCCCGAGGGCGCCACCGTCGGCTCGTCGTCGCTGCGCCGCCAGGCGCTGATCCGGCGACTGAGGCCCGACATCAACGTCATCACCTATCGCGGCCAGGTCGAGACGCGGCTGCGCAAGCTCACCGAAGGCCAGGTCGACGGCACGCTGCTCGCCTATGCCGGGCTGAAGCGGCTCGGCATGACCGACGTGCCGACCGAACTGCTCGATCCTGAGGCGTTTCCGCCGGCCCCGGCCCAGGGCGCGATCTGCATCGAAAGCCGCGTCGGCGACGACCGGGTAAATACGCTGCTTGCCGCAATCGACGACCCGCGCACCCATGAGGCGGTCGCCTGCGAGCGCGGCTTCCTGGCGTCGCTCGACGGCTCCTGCCGCACGCCGATTGCCGGCTACGCGCAGTCGGACGGCGCACATATCCGCTTCTTTGGCATGATCCTGACGCCCGACGGCGCCACCTCGCATCGCATCGAAATCGACGGCAAGGCTGCGGAGGCGGCGGAACTTGGGCGCAAGGCCGGCGAACAGATCCGTGCCAAGGCCGGACCGGGGTTCTTTTCGAGCTGGACCTGACCGATGCGCGTGCTCGTCACCCGTCCTCGCCCGGCAGCCGAACGAACGGCGCTGAAGCTCGAAGCGATGGGACACCAGCCCACCGTCCTGCCGCTGATTCAGGCGCAGCATTTTGTCGCCGCGCTCCGCGCCGGCTTCGAGCGGCCCCATGACGCGGTTGCCGTGACCAGCGCCGAGGCGATCCGTGTTCTGGCCGAGCTCGGTCCCGCACTTCAAGCGCATCTATCGACGCCGCTTTTCGCCGTCGGTGCGGCGACGGCGGCCGTCGCCACCGATCTCGGCTTCACTGACGTCCGGGTCGGCGTGGGAACCGGCGAAGCGCTGGCGGAAACGGTTGCCGGCTTTCTTGGCCCCGGAACCGGATCTCTGCTTTATTTCGCCGGCTTGCCGCGCGCCGATGGCTTCGAACATTCGCTTCGTCAGCGGGCGATCGATCACGTGACCGTCGAATGCTACCGCATGATTCCTGTCGACCATCCGCTGGAAACGCTGCCGGCCCTCACCCGCTCCGGCCCGTTCGACGCGGTGCTGCTCTACTCACGCGAAACGGCTCGGCGGCTTGCCGCGCTGATGCGCGACAGCGGCGTTGATTGCGCCGACTTTTCCACCCGTTACCTCTGCCTCAGCGCCACTGTCAAAGAGGCGCTGCCCAGCGGCGCTGCAGCAGAAGTGGCACCTGCGCCCGACGAGGAAAGCCTGCTGAAGATCCTTTGAGGCGGGATCAGCAAAGGCAGCGACGATTTTCCGCTGGCTTCCCGCCGTCGGTCAGCTCATCTAAGGCAAATGCCGCAAAAACGAGGCCCGGGGACTTTCCCTGTTGCGCTTCCCTGACTAGGTTTGGCTTTCAGAGCCCGACAGAACGGTAAGAGGTCACTATGGTATCGGAGAAGCCGCCGCGCCGCTCGCAACCGGAAAAGGAACCGCTGACGATCGACCTGGAGGCGGAGAGAACCGTCACCGAAGAGACGGAATCGATCGCCAGCCGGGAGCCGGTGACCGACGAGCCGGCGGAGATCTCGGCGACAACGGCCCCGGACGCGACCGGACCTGCGGCGGACGACGTCGAAGCGGAGAAGGCCGTAGAAGAAGAGGCCGAACGGAAAGCGGAAACCGAGGAGGAACGCGCCAACGCGGCTGCCGCCGCTTTCGACGAGGAGCCCCCGCATCTGAGCAGCGGCGCGACAGCCGAACCGAAGAGAAGGCAGGGGACGAGCGCCGGGGCGCTTGCCGCCGGCATCCTTGGCGGCCTCGTCGCGCTTCTCGGCGCCGGCGTCTTGCAATATGCCGGCTATGTACCGGCACCGGGGCCGGATCGCGGCAACGGATCGGTCGAGCAGAACCTGACGGGTGAAATCGAGGCGATCAAGGCCGAGCTCCGGTCGCGGCCGACGGCCGCGGCAGAGGCGGTCGACCTCGCTCCGCTGGAAAGCCGCCTCGCCGCGCTGGAACAGGCGGCCCCCTCGGCGGCGAACGCACCCGATGTGACGGCGCTCCAGGCCGAGGTCGCCAACCTGACCAAGGAAATCGCTGCGCTGAAAACCGATCTCGCCGACGCCCGGCAATCGGCGGACACCGCCAAGGCCGAACTCGCCGGCCGCATCGACCAGGCCGAGCAAAAGCTTAATGAGCCGGTGAACGACATCGAAATGGCCAAAGCGGTCGCCGTCACCGCGCTGAAGACCGCAATCGATCGCGGCGGGCCGTTCCTCGCCGAACTCGAGGCGTTGCGCAGCATCGCGCCTGAAGACGCTGCGGTGAAAGCGCTTGCCGAGGACGCCAAGACCGGCGTCGCCACACGGACGGATCTGCGTGAGGCGTTTCCGGCAACGGCGACCGCAATGCTCGACGCCCTGCACCAGCCGGACCCGAACGAAGGCATTTTTGCCCGGCTCATCTCGAGCGCCATGTCCGGCATTCGCGTCCGGCCGGTCGGCAGCGTCGAGGGAGACACGCCGGAGGCGATGATCGCCCGCATCGAAGACAAGCTCAACAATGGCGACCTCAAGGGCGCTTCGCTCGAATGGGAAGGCCTTCCTGACGCGGCGAAAGCGGCGGGCCAGAATTTCAAAGAGAAGCTCGACCGGCGACTGCGCGTCGAAACCGCTATCGGTGCGGCCGTGGCGGCGACCATGACGCGAAACGGCACCCAAGGCTAAGGGGAGGAAACAAGACTAGATGGTCCGGATATTGTTCTTCATCCTGCTCGTCCTTGCGCTCGCACTCGGCTTTGCCTGGCTGGCGGATCGGCCGGGAGAGCTGTCGCTGATCTGGCAGGGCCAGCGCATCGAAATGAGCCTGATGCGCGCCGCCACCATCCTGATCTCGGTCGTCGCCGCGATCCTGATCGTCCTTTGGCTGATCCGCACGATCTGGCTGTCGCCCTATACGGTGACGCGCTACTTCCGCGCCCGCAAGCGCGATCGCGGCTACCAGGCGCTCTCGACCGGCCTGATCGCAGCGGGCGCCGGCGACGCCGCGCTGGCGCGCAAGATGGCCAGCCGCGCGCGCGGCCTGATCCGCGTCGACCAGGAGCCGCTCATCCACCTCTTGGAGGCGCAGACGGCGCTGATCGAAGGCAAATATGACGATGCGCGCAAGAAGTTCGAGCTGATGGCGGACGACGAGGAGACACGCGAGCTTGGTCTGCGCGGGCTCTATCTCGAAGCCAAGCGGCTGGGTGCCAACGAGGCCGCCCGCCAATATGCCGAACGGGCTGCCGAAAAGGCGCCGCACCTTTCCTGGGCGACACTTGCGACCCTCGACCAGCGCAGCCAGGCGGGCGAGTGGGACGAGGCAATTCACCTTCTCGACCAGAGCCGCGCCGCCAATGTTCTCGACAAGAAGGAAGCGAACCGCAAGAAGGCCGTGCTGCTCACCGCCCGGGCCACGAGCAAGCTGGAGGCCGATCCGAAGGCCGCCCGCGACGACGCGGTCGCCGCACTGAAGCTCGACGATCGGCTGGTGCCGGCGGCGCTCGTCGCCGCCAAGGCGCTGTTTCGCGAGGACAATCTGCGCAAGGGCGCTTCTGTCCTCGAAAAGATCTGGAAGCAGGAACCGCATCCGGACGTGGCCCGGCTTTACGTCCGGGCGCGCGGCGGCGATTCCGCCGTCGACCGGCTGAAGCGCGCCAAAAGGCTGGAAACGCTCCGCGGCAACAATGCCGTCAGCCTGGCAACGGTCGCCGATGCAGCTCTTGAGGCACGCGAACTGGCGCTTGCCCGGGAGAAGGCCGAAGCCGCCGTCCGGCTGGCACCGAGCGAGAGCATCTTCCTGCTGCTTGCCGACATCGAAGAGGCCGACACCGGCGACGAGGGCCGCATCCGCCACTGGATGGCGCAGGCGCTCAGAAGCCCGCGCGACCCGGCCTGGACCGCCGATGGCGTGACCTCGCCGACCTGGCTGCCGGTCTCGCCGGTCAGCGGCCGGCTCGACGCCTTCGAATGGAAGGCACCCCCGTCGCCGCTTGCCGGCCCCACCGAGGACGGTCGCCTCAGCCCCGACGATGCCATCCGCAGCCTGCCTCCGGTAGCACCCGACCAGCCGGCGATCGCGCCGGCGGCCCCGGCTGCGATCAAGCCTGAAGCAGGCCCTCCCGTGCTGGAAGCGGAACCCCCGTCGCCGACACCTGCCCCGATAAAGGTGCCCGAGCGGAAAGAACCCTTGGTTCCGCCCACCAAGAGCGAGGAAACCGCTGCCGCGGACGAGGAGGCCGCACCGTTCTTCGGGCGTCCGCCGGACGATCCCGGCGTGCGCGAGCGGGTGGTGGAAGAAGGCAGCAAGGCCACCTTCCGGCTGTTCTGAGTTCTGGTTTCAAGGGTTGCGGGCATAGGCATGTTTGAACGGTTTCGAGGGTTTCTCGAAGAACTGACGGGTACGGGTGCGCGAATCGACAAGGACGATCCGCGCGTGGCGGTCATCGGGCTCTGTTTTCAGGTGATGGAGGCGGACGGCGCCATCCGTTCGTCGGAACGCCGCACGTTGCGCAAGATCATCAAGGAGCACTACAGGCTCGACGATGCTGCGCTCAACGCGCTGGTCGCGGCCGGCGAAACCGCCGAAAGCGAGGCGATCGACTTCTACCGCTTCACTTCCGAGATCAAGCGCCACCTCTCCGAGGACCAGCGCATCGAACTCGTCGGCATGCTGTGGGACATCGTCTATGCCGACGGCGCACGCAGCGAAATGGAGGATCACGCAATCTGGCGGATCGCCGATCTCCTTGGCGTCTCCGGGCGCGACCGGGTTTTGAAACGGCGGGAGGCAGCGGCCAAGATCGACATGGTTGAGGAGGAGAACGAGGCACAACAGGAAAGCTGACGATGCCGCGAGAAGCTTGCGACGCCAACAGACCGATCCTCGTCGTCCTCCACCAGGAGCGGTCGAGCGCAGGCCGCGTCGGCCATATTCTCGAGCAGAAGGGCTTTTCCCTCGATATCCGCCGCCCGGCGCTTGGCGACGAGCTGCCGCCGACGCTCGAGGGTCATTCGGGTACGATCATCTTCGGCGGGCCGATGAGCGCCAATGACGAGGAGGAATTCGTTCGCCGCGAGATCGATTGGCTGTCGGTGCCGCTCCTCGAAAACAAGCCCTATCTCGGCATCTGCCTTGGCGCCCAGATGCTCGCCCGCAATCTCGGCGGCAAGGTCGCCCCCCATCACCAGGGCATGACCGAAATCGGCTGGTATCCGCTTGAGGCCACCGAGGCCGGCAAGGCGCTGCTCGACTGGCCGGCCATGGTCTACCACTTCCACCGCGAAGGCTTCGATCTGCCGAAGGGTGCCGAACTGCTGGCGACCGGCGACACCTATCCGAACCAGGCCTTTCGCTACGGCGAGAACGCCTGGGGCATCCAGTTCCACGGCGAACTGACGCGCGCGATGATGCATCGCTGGGTCGTGCACGGCGCCCACCGCTTCGTGCTGCCCGGCGCCCAATTGGGCAAGGCGCATCTCGAAGGCCGGATGATCCACGACCACCCCTTGCGCACCTGGATGGAGAATTTTCTCGAGCTGATCTTTTTGCGCGGCGAAACAGCGGCGGGACCTCGTGTGCCCGATGATGAATGCCCCTCTCCTCGGGTTTAACCCGAGGACTAACCCTCTCCCCGTTTTGACGGGGAGAGGGGACTTGGGCCGGCGCGGCGTCGCCCCTTCTCCCAGTCAACACGGGGAGAAGGTCGCGGCAGCGGGATGAGGGGCCGTTTCTGGCATTTTCGCGGCGCCGGCCGAAATTATGCAGTCGAGCGCCTCTCCGGCACGTCGAGCCTGTCGATCCTGCGCAATTGCGGGAAACCGGTCGCCCAGATGAGCGACACCAGCAGCGTGCCGAGCCCGCCGAAGACGACGGCAAAGACGGCGCCGAAGCCGGCCGCCATAGTGCCGGCGCGAAACTCGCCAAGCTCGTTGGAGGCGCCGACAAATACCGCGTTGACGGCATTCACCCGGCCGCGCAGCTCGTCCGGCGTCCAGAGCGCGATCAGGCTTTCGCGCACATAGACCGAAATCATGTCCGCCGCACCCATGACGACGAGCGCGGCGATCGATATCCACGGCGTCGCCGACAGGCCGAAGACGATCGTGGCTAGGCCGAAGAGCGCCACGCCGACGAACATGGAGAGACCTGCCCGGTTGCAGATCGGGTGGGCGGCGAGCCAGATGGCCATGCCGACGGCGCCGACGCCCGGGGCAGCGCGCAACAGGCCCAGCCCCCATGGGCCGAGCACCAGAATATCGCGCGCGAAAACCGGCATCAGCGCCACCGCGCCGCCGAGCAGCACCGCGAAGAGGTCGAGCGAGATCGCCCCGAGCACGACCTTCTCGGCCTTGATGTAGCGGAAGCCGGCGGTGATCGTCTGCCAGTTCTGCGCCGAGGCGGGCGAGCGCTGGGTGGGCTTCGGCACGGCAAACACCATCAGCGCCGCAGCCGCGAAGAAGCAGAGGCTGACGGTATAGGGCACCATCGGGCCCAGGCCGTAGATCAGGCCACCCGCCACGGGTCCGACGATCGTCGCCGTCTGCCAGGAGCTCGAATTCCAGGCAATCGCATTCGGCAGATCCTCGACCGGCACGAGATTGGGCGCCAGCGATTGCGCGGCCGGCGTCAGAAAGGCCCGCTCGATCCCGAAGACGATGAGGATCGCATAGACCGGCCAGGGCGCGAACAAGCCGGTGACCGTCAGCACCAGCAAGGCCGCGGCGCAGAGCGTGCCGACGAGCATGCAGAGCCCCATGATGACGCGGCGATTGTAGCGATCCGCCACGCTGCCGGTGACGAGGATGAGGAGAAGCGACGGCAGGAACTGGAAAAGGCCGATCAGGCCAAGCGCGAAAGGATCCCGCGTCAGGTCGTAAATCTGCCAGCCGACCGAGACCGACATGATCTGCACGGCGAAATAGGCAAGGAAGCGCGAGACGAAATAGCGTCGGTAGCCGACATGCCGGAAGGCGGCGAAACGATGCGCAGTGTGGACGGCCGACATGGCGGAAGCACTCTCCGGGGATAATAACGCCCCGCATCGTTAAACATGATGGCGCGGGGTGCGAGCGTCGTACTTGCTCGTTTCGTTCCCAATGTCTACATGTCTGGCGACATAGATTTGGAGACTGGCATGATTGCTGTCATCGGTACCTTGAACTTCATCATAAATATCGCGTGGTTCCTGATCATCGCGTCGGCGATCTTCTCCTGGCTCTACGCCTTCAACGTGATCAACGTGAACAACCAGGCGATCAACATGATCGGCCGCTCGCTCTACCAGCTGACCGAACCGCTCTACCGGCCGATCCGCCGTTTCCTGCCGGACATGGGCGGCGTCGATCTTTCTCCGCTCGTCGTGCTTGTCATCCTCTATTTCATCCAGCTCTTCCTGAACACGACGATCGCGCCGGCGCTCATTCGCTGACATGGGCCGGCGAGCTCTGGCTGGCTTCGGCGACCATGCGCGCCTGGCGGTGAGGCTGACGCCGAACGGCGGCCGAGACGCGATCGACGGTTTGGAAACGGCGGCCGACGGCGAGGAGCACCTCAAGGTGCGGGTGCGCGCCGTGCCGGAAAAGGGCAAGGCGAACCAGGCGCTAATCGCCCTGCTAGCCCAATCCTTCGGCATCGCCAGGAACAGGATCTCCCTCGTCTCCGGCGCCACGCAGCGCAAAAAAATCCTCCGGATCGAGGCCGATCCGGAGGTTCTACAGAAGCGCCTCGCCGAGATCGCCGGCGCGGCAACATAATTACTTCTTCGCCTTGGCGCGCTCGACCGCTTCGCGGATCAGCTGCTTGGCGACGCCCGCATCCTTCCAGCCGAAGATCTTCACCCACTTGCCGGGCTCCAGATCCTTGTAGTGCTCGAAGAAGTGCTCGATCTGCTTGAGCGTGATTTCCGGCAGGTCGGTATAGTCGTGGACCTTGTCGTAGCGCTTGGTCAGGTGAGCCGACGGGACCGCGATGATCTTTTCGTCCTGGCCGGAATTGTCTTCCATCATCATCACGCCGATCGGGCGGACATTGATGACGCAGCCCGGTACCAGCGGCCGCGTATTGCAGATCAAGACGTCGATCGGATCGCCGTCATCGGAAAGCGTGTGCGGGACGAAGCCGTAATTGCCCGGATAAGTCATCGGCGTGTAGAGGAAGCGATCGACGACCAGCGTGCCGGCTTCCTTGTCCATCTCGTACTTGATCGGATGGCCGCCGACCGGCACTTCCACAATCACGTTGATATCTTCGGGTGGATTCTTTCCAATGGAAATCGCGTCGATCCGCATGAGCACCTCCAGGGCCGTTTAAGAAGTCGCCCGTCGGATAAAGGGAAACATGCGGCGATGCAACATGACTTTCGTCCAGCCGGGCGGAATTGCCATAGGCAGGCGACACGGCCAAATATGGGCAGAGCGGATTTTGTCCCGGAGAAAGTCGGTGGCCAGACGCCTTGCCCGGAGCCGCTTGGCAATAGCAGCCAGATATCATCTTCGGCAGCGCCGGGATGCATGAGGGCTTGCGGCGAAATGCATTTGCCCTGGAGGTCGTTATTTCCAGACGAGGCCGACCTTCTTCAGGTACTTCTCACCGAAGTCTTCCATGCCCTCGGCAACGTCGCGCCCGCCGGCCGAGAGGAAGAAGTTATAGGCGAGTTCGCTGTCCTCCAGGCACCAGACGACGAGCCCTTCGCAGCCGAGCGATTTCAACAAGCTCTTCGCCTCGCCGAAGAGCTTCCGCCCAAGCCCGAGGCCCTGATATTCCGGGCGCAGATAGATTTCGTAGATCTCGCCTTCCTGCGGCAGCGCTCGCGCCCGGCTCAGGCCAAGCGTGGCATAGCCGGCTATCGTTCCCGCCACGTCGACGACGAGCAGTGTCGCCGGACCGCGCGTCGCCTTTCGCCACCAGGTCTCGTCGCGCCGGTTGACCATCTTCACCAGCGGGCGGTGCGGGATGAGACCGCCATAGGCCTGTAGCCAGGATGCGCGATGCACATCGGCAATCGCCGCCGCTTCATGCGGCTCCCCGGGCCTGACCTCGATCGAAACAGTCTTCATGACCTGACTCTAAACACACGGCTCGGCGAACCGGAATCCCGCCCGTCTGCCGGCCAAGCTTAACCCACAGGCAACTTTAGCGGCATCCATGAGAAGGTTAACGTGATTTTAACTTTATCCGCAAGCCGGCCGCGAAAGGCACACACAGCAAAAAACCCCGGATCGCTCCGGGGTCCACATGCAGCTGTCCATTTTCTCGAAATTACGCGGCGCCGGCGGTGCGGGCCTTTTCGAAGCGCTTGCGCTCATGCGGATCGAGATGCAGCTTGCGAAGCCGGATCGACTTCGGCGTCACTTCCACCAGTTCGTCGTCCTGGATCCAGGAGAGCGCCCGCTCGAGCGTCATCTTGATCGGCGGCGTCAGGCGGACCGCCTCGTCCTTGCCGGCGGCGCGCATGTTGGTGAGCTTCTTGCCCTTCAGCACGTTGACTTCGAGGTCGTTGTCGCGGGTATGGATGCCGATGATCATGCCCTCATAGACCTTCTCGCCCGGCTCGATCACCATCGGGCCGCGGTCTTCGAGGTTGAACAGCGCGTAGGCGACCGCCTCGCCCGGCTCGTTCGCGAGCAGCACGCCGTTGATGCGGCCGCCGATCTCGCCCTTGTAGGGCTGATAGTCGTGGAACAGCCGGTTCATGATCGCCGTGCCGCGCGTGTCGGTCAGGAGCTCCGACTGGTAGCCGATCAGGCCGCGGGTCGGGGCGAAGAAAACGAGGCGGACGCGGTTGCCGCCCGACGGGCGCAGTTCGACCATTTCGGCCTTGCGCTCGGACATTTTCTGCACGACGACGCCGGAATGCTCCTCGTCGACGTCGATGACGACTTCCTCGATCGGCTCGAGAAGCTGGCCGTTGTTATCCTTGTGCATGACGACGCGGGGACGCGAGACGGCAAGCTCGAAGCCCTCGCGACGCATCGTTTCGATCAGAACGGCGAGCTGCAATTCGCCGCGGCCGGAAACGAAAAAGGAGTCCTTCTCGGACGATTCCTCGATCTTGAGCGCGACATTGCCTTCCGCTTCCTTGAACAGTCGGTCGCGAATGACGCGCGAGGTGACCTTGTCGCCCTCGGTGCCGGCAAGCGGCGAATCGTTGACGATGAAGGACATGGTGACGGTCGGCGGGTCGATCGGCTGGGCCGTCAGAGCCTCGGCCACCGAAGGATCGCAGAAGGTGTCGGCGACGGTGCCCTTGGTGAGACCGGCGATCGCGACGATGTCCCCGGCATGGGCTTCCTCGATCGGCTGACGCTCGATGCCGCGGAAGGCGAGGATCTTCGATATACGGCCGGATTCGAGCAGCCTGCCATCCTGTCCGAGCACCTTCACGGCCTGGTTTGGCTTGACGGAACCGGAGTGGACGCGACCGGTGATGATGCGGCCGAGGAAGGGGTTTGCCTCGAGGATCGTGCCGATCATGCGGAACGGCCCTTCCGCCACCGTCGGTTCGGGAACATGGTTCAGAACCAGATCGAGCAGCGGGCCCATTCCCTGGTCCTTCGGACCTTCGGGATTGACGTTCATCCAGCCGTCACGGCCCGAACCATAGAGGATCGGAAAGTCGAGCTGCTCGTCGGTCGCGTCGAGCGCGGCGAAGAGGTCGAAGACTTCGTTGATGACTTCCTCGTGGCGGCCGTCCGGCCGGTCGATCTTGTTGATCGCGACGATCGGCTTCAGGCCGACCTTCAGCGCCTTGCCGACCACGAACTTGGTCTGCGGCATCGGGCCTTCGGAGGCATCGACCAGCACGATCGCGCCGTCCACCATCGACAGGATGCGCTCGACCTCACCGCCGAAGTCGGCGTGGCCGGGGGTGTCGACAATATTGATGCGCGTTCCCTTCCACTCGACCGAGGTCGCCTTGGCGAGAATGGTGATACCGCGTTCCTTTTCCAGATCGTTGGAATCCATGACGCGTTCGGCAACGCGCTGGTTTTCGCGGAACGAGCCCGACTGCTTCAGAAGTTCGTCGACGAGCGTGGTCTTCCCATGGTCAACGTGCGCGATGATCGCGATGTTACGAATGCTCATTTTTTGTCTCGGAAAGTTCTGGGCGCGCGCGTCAGGGCGGGCACCGCTTTTTCAGTTGCCGCGCTCATACAGGTTTTTTTGCACGAGCGAAAGGGGGCCGGCGCGCGGAGCAGGTTTGCAAAAAGCAAGTCACCCAACGGCCGCCGGATCGAGCGTCACGCGCCAAAGCTCCTTGTCCTGCCGGTCCATGAGCCGCACGGTCAGCTGCCGCGTCTGCCCGCTGATGTCGACGATGCCGAAGAATTGCAGGCCGGCCGAGGGCGGCAGGTTGCTGTCGACGCCACCGCCAGACGCCTTGATGAACCGAACGTCCGGTCCGAAGGTCATGTCGAGCTCCTTCGGTCCATAGGTGCCGGAATGGAGCGGCCCGGAGACGAATTCCCAGAAGGGCGAAAAGTCCTTGAAGGCGGCGCGCGACGGGTCGTAGTGATGCGCGGCCGTGTAATGCACGTCGGCCGTCAGCCAGACGATGTTGTCGATTGCATTGTCGCGGATGAAGCGCAGCAGATCGGCAAATTCCGTCTCGCGCCCCTTGGGCGCACCTCCGTCACCATTAGCGACCGCGTCCGAGCCGCGCTTCCTCGAATAGTCGTCCCAGACGACGAGACCGATCGGCATGTCGCAGGCGATCACCTTCCAGGTGGCGCTGGATGCCGCAAGTTCGCGTTTCAGCCAGTCCGTCTGGCGCCAGCCCAGGAGGCCGGCCTCGCCGCCCTGGTTGGCGCCGCGATAGGAGCGCAGATCGACGAAGAAGACGTCGAGCAGTGGCCCATAGGCGATCCTGCGGAAGATCCGCCCCGGCTGCGTCGGCAGGGTACGGATCGGCGTCATCTCGTGGAAGGCGCGCGCCGCCCGCGATGCATAGACCGCCACGTCCTTCTCCGGATAGCGCGGGTCGTCGCGAAGATCCGTCGAGGCCGACCAGTTGTTCAGGACCTCGTGGTCGTCCCATTGATAGAAGGTCGGGCAGGCGGCATTGAGCTCCCGCACGTGCTCGTCAAGCAGATTGTATTTCCATTGGCCGCGATATTCCTCGAGCGTCCGGGCGACATCGCGCTTCTCCGGCGTCACGATGCGGTTCTTCCACATGCCGCCGTCGCGCAGCTTGATCTCGTCGGGGATTGGGTTGTCGGCATAGATCGTGTCGCCGGAATGGATGAAGAAATCCGGCTCGTGCAGCCGCATCGTCGAATAGGTCTTCATGCCGACCTCATCGATCCCCCAGCCCTGGCCGGCGGTATCGCCGGACCAGACGAAGCGCACCGACCGGCGGCGCAGGGGCGCGGTGCGGAAGCGGCCGACGATCGGCTCGGAAACGCGGTTGCCGTCATAGAGATCGGTGGCGGTGAAGCGGTAAAAAATGTCCTGGTCGGGCAGCAGATTGTCGAGGCTGGATTTGACCGCGCAATCGGTCTGCGGCGTCGCATCGATGTCGGGGAGCCGGGCGGCGTTCGAAAAGCTCTCGGTGGTCGAATATTCGACCGCGACCCGCGCCGGCCGGTCGACCCGCGTCCAGATCATTCCCGACCGTGTATCGACATCGCCGGACTGCACGCCGTGAACGAACTCCGGCCGGCCGTAGCCCCTAGCGTAAAAGGGGGTCGCAAGCCCGGAAGAAGCGACGAGACCGGCAGCGCCAGCCGATAGGAGAAAGGAACGCCTGGTAAGCGTGTCTCGAACAGCCGCCAAATCCTGCCTCCGGTCCGCGAATCATCGTTCTCGCAAGCGGACCATTGGCGCCATGCATGTCAGCGGCTTTACAGGCGCATGAAACTATTTGAACGGATTGGCGACAGTTCTGTGAAGGAAGCGGAGTTCCCGAAGGGAACCTCCGCCGATGTCGGTGCCCCTCATCTGCCTGCCGGCATCTTCGCCCCGCCTGCGGGGAGGAAGGTTGCGGCAGCGGGATGAAAAGGAAACCGTAATGGTCGCGTATGTGGTGGTTGAAATAGCCGCCGGCCGAATCCTCCTGCAGGAGTTCCTCGTAAACATGCACCGGTACGTCAAGGTAATGATAAGGTCGGTGGTTGCCGACGAACCAGATGCTCAACCATCCGACGCGGCGCGTCGTATTTCACCGCTTGGATTGCCGTAGAGTCGAGAGTGACAGGAGATTTCCGGTTCGGCATCGACGTCTTCCTGGGTCTCTGGAAATCCTTGCCGCTTGCATTCTATAACAATGCGGCAATTCCATAAACGGTTGCACTCGCCTGCCGCTCGCACCCATCTGATCCCAAAAATCCGGTATGCGTCGGCCGCGGCACCTATGAGGTCTTTGCCTTGACCCGTTCGAACGCCCAGTCCCGCGATCGGCTCGAAGCCATTCTCACCCGCTTGGGAGAGCGCCTCGGCGACGAACGCGTCTTCATGAAGCTCTATACCGAATCCGCCCGCGCCGAAGCGGATGCCTCCGATCGCAGGGGCCGGGAAGGAACGGGTCTCGGTCCGCTCGACGGCCGCATCGTCTCGATAAAGGATCTCTTCGACGTTGCCGGCGAGCCGACGCTTGCCGGTTCAATCATCCGGCGCAGCGCGCCGCCCGCAGCGGCGGACGCGACGATCGTCCGGCGCCTGCGCGCCGCCGGCGCGGTGATCATCGGCAAGACCCATATGACCGAATTCGCCTTCACCGCCGTCGGCCTCAACCCGCATTATCCGCCGCCCGGCAACGCGCGGGACGCGAGCCTCATCCCCGGCGGCTCGTCCTCGGGAGCGGGTGTTTCGGTGACGGAAGGCACGAGCGAAATCGCCATCGGCTCCGACACCGGCGGCTCGGTGCGCATTCCGGCTGCGCTGCAGGGGCTTGTCGGCTTCAAGCCGACCGCCCGCCGCGTGCCGCTCGACGGTGCCTTTCCGCTGTCGCCCAGCCTCGATTCGATCGGCCCGCTGGCGCTGAGCGTCGCCGATTGCGCGGCGGCCGATGCGATCATGGCCGGCGAGCCATCCGAACCGCTGACGCCGCTGCCGATTGCCGGGCTGAAGCTCGCGATACCGAAGGGTGTGCTCTTCGACGACCTCGCGTCCGATATCGCCGCGGCCTTCGAAGCAAGCCTGCAGAGGCTTTCGCGCTCGGGCGCAACAATTGCCGCATGCGACCTCGACGATCTCCTGCGCCGCTTCGCCGAAGCCACCGCAATCGGCTCCCTCGCCGGGCTCGAGGCAAGCCGCATCCATGCGGACTGGCTCCCCGACGAAAACGCGCCGGTCGATGCGCGCGTCAAATCCCCGCTCCGCCGCCGTCTCGCCGTTCCCGACGCGGCCATCGAAAGCCTGCTGCTGACGCGGCGTGCGCTCGTCCGCGCGATGGACGAGCGCCTCGCGCCCTTCGACCTCGTGCTGCTGCCGACGACGCCGATCCCCGCTGTCCCGTTCGCCTCCGTGGAGCAGGACAGGCAGGCATATCGCCGTGTCGAGGGTCTGCTGTTGCGCAACACCGAGGTCGCCAACCAGTTCGACCTGGCGGCCATCACGCTGCCGATGCCCGGCACTGCCTTGCCGGCGGGGCTGATGCTGATGGCTCGAAACGGCTTCGACGGAACGCTGCTGCGGGTGGCCGCATCCGTGGAGCGATTGTTGCAGGGCGGCTACTGCATGTCTCCTTAAATCGACCTCGATTTAAGGACAAAGCCATGCAGCAATTCAAAGTGCTACAGCGACCTTTGCGCGTCTGATAAGACGCGCGGCGCTGTAGCGCCGACCGCCCTCAGTGCATCGTCTGGAAAGACCAATCCTCATCGAGGATCCGGAACGCATCTTCCAGCGCGGCGACCAGAATATCGGTGAGTTCGTCGCCGTCGTTTTCCATCAGGTAGAGAGCCACGCTCGCATCCTGCGGGTCGCTATAGTGCTCAACAATGTCAGACATTCATCGTCCTTCCTTCGCCACGAATCATTCCGGCTGTTGGCGCCAGGATGAAAGGGCCGGCTTGTGCAGAGCTTGAGGTCCGCCGCAACCTCGCCAATCGACGCCGACCAACCAGCTGGCCGATGTTTTTCCTCGCCCTCGCCGCTCAGGCGCGGTAGAGGACCATCGAAATCGAGTGTCGAGGTCCATGATGTCGAAGAAGACGAGGCGCGATGACGCCCACCTGCAGCGGCTGAAGACCGATTTCCCGGACATTTATCGCGCCCTGCTCGCCGGTGAGATCGGCTCGGCGCGCAAGGCCTTCGTCCTCGCCGGCATCGAGCCGGAGCGCACCCGCATCGAGAAGCTCAAGAATTCCTGGGCGAAAGCGACGGATGCCGAACGCGACGCCTTCCTGATCTGGCTTGCCGCCAAAGGCGCGCGGCCACTCGCCCCGAGACTGACCTCCCCTGCGCCGACGTCTTCCGATCCGCGGCCGGCGCAAACACCCATCGCCAGCGGCCGCTACCTGCTTGCCTCCACCATCGCCGAGATCAAGGCGATCATGGACCGGCGCCGCATGACGCCTGAGGACGTGATGCAGGAGATGGGATGCGAAGCCGAGGGCCGCGCGCTTTCCGGCGCACTCGCCCGCGGCGCCAGTCTCAGACTGTCGGTCATTGCCGCCTTGGAGGCATGGCTGCGCGCCAACAGGCGCTGAGCGGAAACGCATAGACTGGGCGGAAACGGGAGCGGAAAGGATGAGCTTCGACAAGCTGCTCGGCATCGACGTCGGCTACGCCCGGTCCCGCCCGACCACCGGCATCGCCTGGAGCCTCGGCGAGGCCGTCGGCTCCGCAAGGACCCACACCGATTGGGAGCGGCGGCAGCGGCACATCCCCCTCTCGACGTCTTTCGCAATGATCGCCATCGACGGCCCCTTGACGCCGCCGGACGCCCCCGACAGGCTCGACCGCCTGTGCGAGCGCCTCTTGACCCGCGGCGCCTTCCAGCGACGCTGCAAGCCGGGCCTCAGTCACTTCGGCCACGGTCTCGCTCTCAGAAAAGCCGCCGCCGAGACCGCCGCACAAGTTGGCCACCTGGCCGCTGCCGCACCGATCGGCCGAGCCGTCATCCCCGGCGCCGCAATCATCGAGGCCTTCCCCAACGCCTTTCTCGGGGTTCTTCTCGCCGATGAGCGTTTCGCCATATCAAAAGCCGCGAAACGCAAGAAGTTCGACTGGCTCTATGCGCAAGCGGCCGAGACCGGTGTCATCGCTCGCCTCCTCGATTTCATCGGCTGGCACAATGGCCGCTTGCTGCAGAACATCACCACCGAAACCGACCACGAAAGACGCGCTGCCTGGATCTGCCTGCTGACCGCCGCCTGCGCCGCGGCCGGCAAGTCGGAGGTCGTCGGCGATCCGGCCGGAGGATGGATCTGGCTGCCGCCGGCGGAACTCTGGGCGGGGTGGGCTGCCGACGCCCTGAGTCGGAGCAAGGTGGCGGCCGCGTGCGGTGGCACGACGCGGCGGTGAACCTGTTTAAACTTGGGCGTGATTTATGGCGGAGAGGGGGGGATTCGAACCCCCGATGGGCTTGCACCCATGCCGCATTTCGAGTGCGGTGCATTCAACCACTCTGCCACCTCTCCGCGGGCGGTTGGCGCTTTGAAGCGCGGCCGGTTCATAGCGGCAGTTTCGGCCGCTGACAAGGGGCAGAAAGAAGAATATCTTCAAGTCGGTGGCTTTCGCCTTGACAAGGAAGGGCGACTCCCGTAATCCGCGCCATGAAGTGGTGTGGCCTGCCCGCACCGCAGCGGGTAATGGTTTGTGCCCGTTCACTGGCGGAGGTCAAGGGGGTTCCTCGCATCTCTCCGCTCAACGTAGCGACTGACAAAAAGACGGCCTTGTCCACGGGCAAAGAGCCGGACCGAACATGAAAGGATAAAGTATGTTCGCAGTCATCAAGACCGGTGGTAAGCAGTACCGCGTGGCAGCCGACGACGTCATCACCATCGAAAAGCTGGAAGGCGTTCAAGGCGACAAGATTGAATTCACCGAGATCCTGATGGTCGGCGCCGGCGCCGATGCCACCATCGGTGCTCCGTTTGTCGAAGGTGCCATTGTCAGCGCCGAAGTTGTGGAACAGGGCCGCGCCAAGAAGGTCATCGCCTTCAAGAAGCGCCGCCGCCAGAACTCCAAGCGTTCGCGCGGCCATCGCCAGCATCAGACGACCGTCCGCATCCTGGACATCGCTGCTGCCGGCGGCAAGGCGAAGAAGGCTTCGAAGAAGACCGAAGCCGCCGCTGAAGCTGCAAACTGAGTTCCGAGATCGAAGGTTTAAAGGAGAACACCAATGGCACACAAGAAAGCTGGCGGTTCGTCGCGTAACGGTCGCGATTCTGAGTCCAAGCGCCTTGGCGTGAAGAAGTTCGGCGGCGAAACCGTCATTGCGGGCAACATCATCGTGCGCCAGCGCGGCACGAAGTGGCATCCGGGCGCCAATGTCGGCCTCGGCAAGGACCATACGATTTTTGCGCTTACGGCAGGCAACGTGGACTTCCGTACGAAGGCCAACGGCCGAGTCTACGTGTCTGTAATGCCGAAAGCCGAAGCAGCGGAATAAGCCGGTAGCGCTCTAAAACAGCCGGCGTCTCATCGACCCGGCTGATGCACCCGCAAGGTTCAAAAGCCAGACTTCAAAGGGGAGATGGGACGATACCCAACTCCCCTTTCGCATGTCTGGAGGAAGAACCATGCAAACCGAGCTCTTGAGGGAAGACCAATCCCGGTCTCCCGAACAAAGGCTGAGGCCTCAGCGGTCAAGGACCGATTGCCCGATATTGTTATCGCCCCGGCTCGTTTTGCGCGCGCCCCACGAAGACGATATCGACGCCCTTGCCCATCTTGCCAACAACGCCAATATCGCCACCATGGTCTCGCGCATGCCGCACCCCTACACCACGGCGGATGCGGCCGATTTCGTGCGACGCGCAAAAGCCGGCACGATTGGCAAGTGCGTCTACGCGATCACCAAGGCGGACAATGGCGCATTCCTGGGTTGCTGCGGCATCGAGCCGCATCCCGACGGCAAGACGGCCGAGCTCGGCTACTGGCTGGGCGAACCCTACTGGAACCAGGGCTACGCCACGGAAGCTGCGCAAGCGCTGACCGACATGGCTTTCCGCACCCGCGACATCGACCAGATCGATGCACGCTGCCGTGTGATGAACATGGCTTCGCGCCGGGTCATCCAGAAGTGCGGCTTCCAGTTCCAGGGCTCCGGCATGGTCGACAGCCTGGCGCTCGGCGGCACCATTGCCGTCGAGTGGTACCGGCTCGACCGCAAGACTTGGGTTTCGCTCAGAAGCTGGGGAGGCATGCGATGAACGCGCTCGTTCCCGAACGGTCGCGGGTGGTCGCCCGCCCCGATCCCGGCCCCTGCCCCATCATCGAGACGCAGCGGCTGCGTCTGCGCCCGCACCGGCTTTCCGATGCCGCGGCGATCGCCGAATCGCTCGGCGATTTCCAGGTGGCGCGCATGCTGGCTCGGGTGCCGGCGCCCTACCACCAGCAAGATGCGCTCGACTGGCTGAACCGTCAGACGGCAAGCGTCCTGCCCGACTGGATGCTCGCCGTCACCTCCGGCGACGACGTCCATATCGGCTGCGTCGGCATCGAATTCCGGCGGAGCGAATGGCACGTTGGCTACTGGCTGAACCGCTTCTATTGGGGCAAGGGCCTGGCCAGCGAGGCCGTCCATGCCGCCGTCGAACGCTTCTTCCGCCGCATGCCGGAGGCGGTGCTGCATTCGGGCGTCTTTGCCGACAACCCGGCCTCGCTCAAGGTGCAGGAGAAGCTCGGCTTCCGCATCACCGGCTGCAGCCAGATCTATGCGCTCGCGCGCAATGCCATGGTGGCGCATATCGAAACGCGGTTGACGGCGGAGGACCTGCGCCGGCCGGCTTGACGAACAGAACCCGCCGGAGCTCAGCTTTGGCGGGTCCTTCATGCGATAGTCTTTGACCTCTGCCGGAACCGCCTATATCGATGGCGGCGACTGCAAGAGAGCAAGGATGCGCGGTCTTCCAGCTTTATCCTTCCTCACCCCAGATGAAGCCGAACACGCAAGAAATGGCGAGCCGATGAAATTCCTCGATGAAGCGAAAGTCTATATCCGGTCCGGAGATGGCGGCGCCGGCGCCGTCTCTTTCCACCGCGAGAAATTCATCGAGTTCGGCGGACCGGACGGCGGCGACGGCGGCCGCGGCGGCGATGTCTGGGTGGAGGCGGTCAACGGCCTCAACACGCTCATCGACTTCCGCTACCAGCAGCACTTCAAGGGCAAGACCGGCGTTCACGGCATGGGCCGCAACCGCACCGGCGCGAAGGGTGCCGACGTAACGCTGAAGGTGCCGGTCGGCACGCAGATTTTCGAGGAAGACAACGAGACGCTGATCGTCGACATGGTCGCGGAAGGCCAGCGTTATCGGCTCGCGGCCGGCGGCAATGGCGGCTTCGGCAACGCCCATTTCAAATCCTCGACCAACCAGGCGCCGAACTGGGCCAATCCCGGCCTCGAGGGCGAGGAGAAGACCATCTGGCTGCGCTTGAAGCTGATCGCCGATGCGGGCCTCGTTGGCCTGCCGAATGCCGGCAAGTCGACCTTCCTTGCCGCCTGCACGCGCGCCCGGCCGAAGATAGCCAACTATCCTTTCACGACGCTGCACCCCAATCTCGGCGTCGCCACCGTCGACGGGCAGGAATTCATCATCGCCGACATTCCCGGGCTGATCGAGGGCGCCCATGAGGGCGTCGGCATCGGCGACCGCTTCCTCGGTCATGTCGAGCGCACCCGGGTGCTGCTGCACCTGGTTTCGGCTCAGGAGGAAGATGTCGCCAAGGCCTACAAGACCGTCAAGCACGAGCTGGAGGCCTACGGCGGCGGGCTCGAAGACAAGCCGCAGATCGTCGCGCTGTCGCAAATCGACGTGCTCACCGACGAGGAGTTGAAGGCGAAATCGAAGGCGCTCGCCAAAGCCTGCGGCGCGCCGCCGCTCCTCATCTCGGCCGTGACCAACAAGGGCATGACCGAGGCGCTGCGGGCACTGCGCGACGTCATTTCCTCCGCCAAGGCCGGCGAGGAGCAAGCCTGACATGGCCGCGAACCGCAAACCGCTCGAAAAGCACCGCCGGATCGTCATCAAGATCGGCTCGGCCCTGCTCGTCGACCGCCAGACGGGGCTGAAAAAGAGCTGGCTCGACGCCATGTGCGCCGACATCGCGGCGCTAAAGGGCAAGGGCGTCGAAGTGCTGGTCGTTTCCTCGGGCGCCATCGCGCTCGGCCGCACCGTATTGAACCTGCCGGCCGGCGCCCTGAAGCTCGAGGAAAGCCAGGCGGCCGCCGCCGTCGGCCAGATCGCCCTCGCCCGCGCCTGGTCGGAAAGCCTTTCGACCGACCAGATCATCGCCGGCCAGATCCTGCTGACGCTCGGCGATACGGAGGAGCGACGCCGCTACCTGAATGCGCGCGCCACGATCAACCAGTTGCTGAAGCTCGGCTCCGTGCCGATCATCAACGAGAACGACACGGTCGCCACCACCGAAATCCGCTATGGCGACAACGATCGGCTCGCCGCCCGCGTGGCGACCATGGTCGGCGCCGACCTGCTCGTGCTGCTATCCGACATCGACGGGCTCTATACGGCCCCGCCGCATCTCGATCCGGAAGCCCGCTTCCTCGAGACGATTGCGGAAATCACGCCGGAGATCGAGGCGATGGCCGGCGGTGCGGCCTCGGAACTGTCGCGCGGCGGCATGCGCACCAAGATCGATGCCGGCAAGATCGCCACAACGGCCGGTTGCGCGATGATCATCGCCTCCGGCAAGCCGGTGCATCCGCTGAAGGCGATCGAGGCCGGCGCCCGTTCCTCCTGGTTCGCGCCTTCCCGCTCGCCGGTGACGGCGCGCAAGACCTGGATCGCCGGACAGCTCCTGCCGGCCGGTTCGATTGCGATCGATGCCGGCGCGGAGACGGCGCTGCGCTCCGGCAAGAGCCTGCTTCCGGCCGGTGTCCGCCAGGTGACCGGAACGTTCAGCCGCGGCGACACGATCGCGATCCTCAACAATTCCGGCCGCGAGATCGCCCGCGGGCTCGCCGGCTACGACGCCGACGAGGCGCGCCAGATCGCCGGCAAGAAATCGGCCGAGATCGCCGCGATCCTCGGCTACGCCGGCCGCACCGCCATGGTGCATCGCGACGATATGGTAATGACGGCTCCCTCGGAACCACGATCCGGGGCGGAAAAGGACGAGAAGAAAGGGGAGCTCCATGCTTGACACGGTCGAGAACGGCTCAGACGTCAATGCGATCATGCTGGAGATCGGCCGTCGCGCAAAGGCGGCCGCCCGGCCGCTCGCCATTGCCAGCGCCGAACGCAAGGATGCGGCGCTCATCGGCATGGCCGAGGCAATCATCGCGAGGAGCAGCGACATCCTCGCCGCCAATGCGACCGATCTCGCAAACGCTGAAGAGAGCGGTGTCGCCAAGGCCTTCATCGACCGGCTGACGCTGACGGACGGCCGCATCCGCGACATGGCGGACGGCATCCGGGCGATCGCGGCGCTGAAGGATCCGGTCGGCGAGGTCATTGCCGCATGGGACCGGCCGAACGGCTTGCATATAGAGCGCGTCCGCACGCCGCTCGGCGTCATTGGGGTAATCTATGAAAGCCGTCCGAACGTCACGGCGGATGCCGGCGCGCTCTGCCTCAAGGCGGGTAATGCGGTGATCCTGCGCGGCGGCTCCGACAGCTTCCATTCGTCGCGGGCGATCCATGCCTGCCTGGCCGAGGGGCTGAAGGCTGCCGGCCTGCCGGAAGAAGCGATCCAGATGGTGCCTGTCGCCGACCGCGCCGCCGTCGGCGCCATGCTTTCGGGGCTGAACGGGGCGATCGACGTCATCGTGCCGCGCGGCGGCAAAAGCCTCGTCGCCCGGGTTCAAAACGAGGCGCGCGTGCCGGTCTTCGCCCATCTCGAAGGCCTTTGCCATATCTATGTCGATGCCTCCGCCGACCTCGACATGGCGAAAAACATCGTCGTCAATGCCAAGATGCGCCGAACCGGCATCTGCGGCGCCGCCGAGACGCTGCTGATCGACCGCAACGCCGCCGACCGGCTGGCGAAACCGCTGCTTAAGGGTTTGCTCGACGCTGGTTGCGAGGTGCGCGTTTCCGAAGAGCTCCAAGGCCTGCTACCGGGCCTGAGAGGCGCAACCGACGAGGACTGGGCGACGGAGTATCTGGAGGCGATCATCTCGGCCGGGCTCGTCGACGGCATTTCCGGCGCCATCGAGCACATCAACAGCTGGTCTTCGGCCCATACCGAGGCGGTGATCGCCGAGGATGCGGCGGTCGTCGAGCGCTTCTTCACCGAAATCGACTCGGCGATCCTGCTGCACAATGCCTCGACGCAGTTTGCCGATGGCGGCGAGTTCGGCATGGGCGGCGAGATCGGCATTGCCACCGGCAAGATGCATGCCCGCGGTCCGGTCGGCGTCGAGCAGCTCACCTCGTTCAAATATCGCGTGCGCGGCACAGGACAGGTGCGGCCCTGACGACACCTGCGGATGTGAAGCCGGAATATCTGCGCATGCCGCATGTCGAGAGCGGCATGGCCGTCGGCCTGTTCGGCGGATCGTTCAACCCGCCCCATGAGGGCCATGTGCTCGTTGCCGAGACGGCGCTACGCAAGCTCGGGCTCGACCAGCTCTGGTGGATGGTGACGCCCGGCAATCCGTTGAAGGACCGCAACAATCTCGCGCCGCTCGCCGAGCGGATCGCGATGAGCGAGAAGACCGCCGGCAATCCGCGCATCAAGATCACGGCCTTCGAGCAGGCGCTCGGACAGAGCTATACGGCGCGCACCCTGGAGTTCGTCCGGGCACGCAACCGCGGCGTCCGCTTCGTCTGGGTGATGGGGGCCGACAATCTCCGGAGCTTTCATCGCTGGCAGGACTGGCGCCGGATCGTCGGCACCTTCCCGATCGCGGTGATCGACAGGCCGGGCTCGACGCTCGCCTATCTGTCGTCGCCCATGGCCAGGACCTTCAGCCATGCGCGAATCGACGAGGACGACGCGCCGAGGCTTGCATCTCGGCCGCCGCCGGCCTGGACTTTCATCCACGGACCCCGCTCCTCACTAAGCTCGACGGCGCTCCGTTCCGCCAAATCCGGGTGAATTCCCGTCATTTACGTCTCGCGTCTTGAAACCGTACCGGTTTGGTGCCTACATTTGACGCACGGTTCGACCTCAATCACGGACCGGAAGTGCTTGTTCTGTTCATTCGGAAAGGAAAGACCCTGACAACAGCACACGCCAAGGGATATGCGGTCTCCGCAGTCCCGCGCAGCACGGAACTGAGCGACGAAGCCGCTGTCCGTGCGCTTAAGCTGGTCCTCGAAAGCCTAGAGGACTCGAAGGCAGAAGATATCATCACCATCAACATTGCCGGAAAGTCGGCGTTGGGAGACTTCATGGTCGTCGTCTCCGGGCGTTCGAACAGGCATGTTATGGCCATTGCCGACCACCTGGTGACGGACCTGAAGGACGAGGGCCTTGGCAATCCCCGCGTCGAAGGTCTCGAAGGTGGCGACTGGGTGCTGATCGACACCGGCGATGTGATCGTTCACATCTTCCGGCCCGAGATCCGGGAATTCTACAACATCGAAAAGATGTGGGCGGCCCCGGAGGTCGAGGACAGCACCCTGCACTGAGACGCGCCGCCCGTCCCTGACCGATCGCCTCAGGACGGAGCGACGACCGGTGCCGATTTGAGATGCCGCTGCCATCACCCGACCGGGAGGATGGCAGCAGAAGGGTTTTTGCCGATCGAAATCCCCTTCGATCGGATGCCGGTGGGGATGGAAACGGGTCAATGCGAATCGGACTTTTCGCAGTCGGCCGCCTCAAGGCGGGGCCGGAAAAGGATCTCGCAGCCCGTTACCTCGATCGCTTCGCCAAGGCGGGACCGGCCATCGGCCTGGAACTGGCGCGCGTCGTCGAAGTCAACGAGAGCCGCGCCGCCAACGCGGAAACACGCAAGCGCGAGGAAGCGGCCCAGCTCGAAAAGGCGCTTGCCGAGGGCAGCCTGCTGCTCTTGCTCGACGAACGCGGCAAGGCGCTCGATTCGGAGAGTTTCGCGACGCTGCTCGGCACGTTGCGGGACGGCGGCAAGCGCGATCTGATGATCGCCATCGGCGGTGCCGACGGGCTCGACCCGACACTTCATGCCCGGGCCGATTCCGTCCTCTGCCTCGGCAAGATGACCTGGCCGCACCAGCTCGTGCGCATCCTGATTGCCGAACAGCTCTATCGGGCCGTGACGATTTTGGCCGGTCATCCGTATCATCGTGCGTGAATCTCATTCGTCGGCAATAACAAGAATATGTATTGGTGGGCTGCGGCAAATCGGATTAGGGTTTCCTGATTTATTTGCTTAGCCCACGAGACAGGATGACGCGCGCCAGGAACAGAGACGTCGCCCGGATGAAATTTGCCGTCGGGCAGGTCGGTCGGCACGCGGCGATCGTCGCCGTTCTCCTGTTGAGCGGCGCGCCGGCACTGGCGCAGGATCCCGGCGCGGCCGCTCCGGGCCCGACCGCTGCGACGCAGGGGCCGCCGGATCCCGCCGCCGACCTGACCCTGAGGCGCGACAGCACACGCAGCGAACTCGAGGCGCTGTCGAAGACGATCGGCGTCTCGCGTGATCGCGCCGCGGCTCTCGAGCAAACGATTGCCGAGATCGACAAGAGCAATGCGGCGCTGCGCTCGGCGATCGTCGATTCGGCGGCGAAGCGCCAGGACCTCGAACGGCAGATCGCCGAGGGCGAGAAGAAGCTCAACGAGCTGCGCGCCAAGGAGGACGTGGTCAAGCGCTCGCTCAGGGGCCGGCGCGGCGTACTCGCCGAGGTGCTTGCCGCCCTGCAACGGATGGGCCGCAACCCGCCGCCGGCGATCTTGGTGACGCCGGAAGATGCGCTTGGCTCCGTTCGCAGCGCCATCCTGCTCGGCGCCGTCGTTCCAGAAATACGCGAGCAGACCGACAGCCTCGTCGCCGATCTCAAGGCGCTTTCCGACATCCGCGCCGGCATAGCGAGGCAGCGGGACGATCTGACGGCGACGATGACCGCCAATCTCGAGGAAGAGCGGCGCATGTCAATGCTCGTCGCCGAGAAGGAAAAGCTGCGGCAGCAGAACGCGACGGAACTCGCCTCCGAGCAGCTCAAGGCGGAGGAACTGGCCCTGCAGGCGACCAATCTCGAGGGGCTGATCTCCTCGCTCGAAAACGAGATCTCCTCGGTGCGCGAGGCAGCCGCGACGGCGCGCGCGCAGGAGGAGGAACGGCTGCGGATGAACGAGGCCGAGCGCCAGGCGGCGCGGGAATTGGCCAAGAGCGCGGTGCCCGACAAAAACCGTATTGCGCCCGCATATGTGTTTTCGGAATTGCAACAGAGGCTCAGCTATCCGGTCGCAGGCTCGATCCTGCGGCAATTCGGCGACGCGGACGGCACCGGGCACTCGCTGCAGGGGATCATGCTGGAAACCAATGCAGGCGCGCTGGTGACCACGCCGGCGGACGGATGGGTTGTCTATGCCGGCAGCTTCCGCAGCTACGGACAGATGATCATCCTCAATCCCGGCGACGGCTACCATATCGTGCTTGCCGGAATGGAGAGCGTGAGCGTCCGCCCGGGGCAATTCGTCGTGGCAGGCGAGCCGGTGGCGACGATGGGTGCAAAAAGAGTGGCGAGTGCGGCGGCCTTGACGCTGGAAACCGACAGGCCAACGATTTACATTGAATTCCGAAAAGACGGAAAGCCGGTTGATTCCCGACCGTGGTGGACCGCAGCAGAAGTTGGAAAGGCGCGAAATGATACGTAGAGCTTCACTTGTTCTGGTCGGGGCGCTGATGGGGGCGACGGCGATGGGCGTCGTCTATTCGGCAACGATCCCGGCCGTGGCGGCCAATTCGTCCACCTATCGCGAGCTGGCGATTTTCGGCGATGTGTTCGAGCGCGTGCGCGCTCAGTACGTGACGCCGCCGCAGGACGACAAGCTCATCGAGAATGCCATCAACGGCATGCTCTCCTCGCTCGACCCGCATTCGAGCTACATGAACTCGGCGGATGCCGAGGATATGCGCACCCAGACGCGCGGCGAGTTCGGCGGCCTCGGCATCGAGGTGACGATGGAAGAGGATCTCGTCAAGGTGACGAGCCCGATCGACGATACCCCTGCCGCCCGCGCCGGGGTGCTTGCCGGCGACCTGATTTCGAAGATCGACGGGCAGGACGTCCGCGGCCTGAAGCTCGAGGAAGCGGTCGACAAGATGCGCGGTGCCGTCGGCACGCCGATCAAGCTCACCATCCTGCGCAAGGGTGCGGAGAAGCCGATCGAAGTGACGATCGTTCGCGACGTGATCGCCGTGCGTGCCGTCAAATACCGCGTTGAAGGCGATGTCGGCTATCTCCGAGTGATCTCCTTCACGGAGAAGACCTTCGACGACCTGAAGAAGGGCATCGAGAAAGTCAAGGCGGACGTCCCGACCGACAAGCTCAAGGGCTATGTGCTCGACCTGCGACTCAACCCGGGCGGTCTGCTCGACCAGGCGATCAATGTTTCGGACGCTTTCATGGAACGCGGCGAGGTCGTCTCGACCCGCGGCCGCAACCCGGACGAGACGCGCCGCTTCAACGCGACGCCGGGCGACCTGACGGACGGCAAGCCCGTCATCGTCCTCGTCAACGGCGGCTCAGCTTCGGCATCGGAGATCGTCGCCGGTGCGCTGCAGGATATGAAGCGCGCGACCGTGCTCGGCACGCGTTCCTTCGGCAAGGGCTCGGTTCAGACGATCATTCCGCTCGGCGACGCCGGCGCACTGCGCCTGACGACCGCGCTTTATTACACGCCGTCCGGCAAGTCGATCCAGGGCACCGGCATCACCCCGGACATCAAGGTCGAACAGCCGCTGCCGCCGGAACTCCTCGGCAAGGTCGAGGCCCAGGGCGAGTCCGATCTGCGCGGCCACATCAAGGGCCAGAACGAGGACGACGAGGGCTCCGGTTCGGTCGCCTATGTGCCGCCGGAGGCCAAGGACGACATTCAGCTGAACTACGCGCTCGACCTCCTGCGCGGCAAGAAGACGGATCCGTCCTTCCCGGCCAATCCCGAACAGGCCGAGCTCAAGAAGTAAGCGGACGCGAAGCGGATGAGACAAAGGCGCCGGGCTGTTCAACCCGGCGCCTTTATATTATGCATCGGCGATGTAGCCGACTGCCGATGATTCTCGCGAGCGGGGCGCATCCCTCACCGGCAACGTTCCAAAGGTCGAGGCTCCGTTTGGGAACTGATCTCAATGCCCCCCTTGGCCAGGGCCCGAAGAAGCGGCCTCGGCGCAAGCGCGACCCGCGCCGGCTGTCCGGCTATGCATTTCTTGGCATCTTCACCCTTGTCGTCGCCGGGCTTTCCGGCTGGGCCGCCTTGGCGCCCGATCCCCTGCTCCGCACTCCGGATCCGGTAGCGAGCGCAGAAGCGAGCCAGGCGCCCGCCGAGCAAGTCGCATCCCCCGCCAAGCCGAAAGGAGCAGCCGGCTCGCTTCGCCCGAGCGGCGCCCGTTCCGGCGCCCATGTCGAGGAGATCCTCACCGACGACGGCGCAACGGTCACGAAATTCACGCCGAGGCCGCGCGATGGCGAGGGCCCGGCGCTGATCAGCGCCGGGGCGATGCGCGGCCAGGACCCCCGCATGGCGGCGCTTCCGAACGAGGACCTCATCGAAGCAACGCCCGAGGGCCGGCTGCCGACCGTCGGTCCGGACGGTTTGCGGCCCATGGATCAATATGCCCGGCCCTGGTCCGGCGCCCGCGGCACCCGCATCGGGCTCGTCGTCGGCGGCCTCGGCCTCAGCCAGACGGGGACCCAGCGGGCGATCCGCGATCTGCCGCCGGACGTGACGCTCGCCTTCGCCGCGGCCGGCAACAGCCTGCAGCGCTGGATGCAGGATGCGCGCCGCGACGGCCACGAGATCCTCCTGCAGATCCCGATGGAGCCCTTCGACTATCCGGACAACGACCCCGGGCCGCATGCGCTTCTCGTCTCTCGCGGCGCCACGAAGAACCTCACCGAGCTGCACCGCAGCATGGGCCAGATCACCAATTATACCGGCGTCATGAACTATCTCGGCGGCCGCTTTCTCTCCGATGCGGATGCGCTCGAGCCGGTGATGCGCGACCTCGGTAAGCGCGGCCTGTTGTTTCTCGACGACGGCACCTCGGCGCAATCGCTTTCCGGAACGCTCTCTGGCGCCTTGGGCGTGCCGCATGGCTTTGCCGATCTGGTTCTCGACAGCGAACTCAGCCGCAGCGCGATCCTGCGCAAGCTCGACGAACTCGAACGCGTCGCGCGGCGCAACGGCACGGCGATCGGCGTCGCCTCCGCCTTCGAAGAGAGCGTGGCGACGATCGCCGACTGGATGGAGGAGGCCGGCGGGCGTGGCATCGAATTCGTCGGCATCTCGGCGCTCGTCAACGATCCGCAACAAAACTGATCTAAGCAGGCTGAATGCCTGACAGCACATGCAAGGGAATGACGACATGGGTAAAGACAAGGGCAAGGCTTTGAAGGCAGAGGACCTGCCCTATCGGCCGTGTGTCGGCGTCATGGTCCTCAATCAAGAGGGGCTCGTCTGGGCGGGGCATCGGCTTGCCGTCGGCAATTCGGAATATGACGGCTCGCCGCAGCTCTGGCAGATGCCGCAGGGCGGCATCGACGAAGGCGAGGACCCGCTTGAAGCCGCCTATCGCGAGCTCTACGAGGAGACCGGCATGCGCAGCGTTTCGCTGCTTGCCGAGGCGCCCGACTGGATCAATTACGACCTGCCCGAGCATCTGATCGGCATCGGGCTCAAGGGCAAGTATCGCGGCCAGACGCAGCGCTGGTACGCCTTCCGCTTCGAAGGCGACGAAAGCGAAATCGCCATCAACCCGCCGCCGGGCGGTCACGATCCCGAATTCGACGCCTGGGAATGGAAGCCGATGCGCGAACTGCCGGGCCTGATCGTGCCTTTCAAGCGCAAGGCCTATGAAGAGGTCGTCGCCGCCTTCGCGCATCTGGTGGGTAGGTAGGCCCGCCGTCGGAGCCCGCCCCGCAAAAACGGGACGGGCTACTGATCGCGGATCGTTCGGACCTTCGTCAGGCGAGGACGAAGTCGCTCGTCGTAAGTGTTCTGACGTTCTGCAGGATGGCGACCAGTTGCGGGTCTTCGGCAGTACCCGAGCCGTCGGCATCGAACCAGAGACGGCCATTGTCCGTCTCGAACAGGAACATGCCCTTTCCGCTCGTCGCTGCGGGGTCGGTGCCTGTCACGAGTGTCACCGCCGCATCGCCCCCCGCGATGCCGAAGGCGTCGCGCTCGATGACGAGCTTGTCCTGGCCACGGGTGAAATCGGTGATGACGTCTCCCTCGCCGTCGAATCCGTCCTTATCGAAGACGAACCGGTCGTTGCCGGCACCGCCGGTCAGCCAATCATCGCCCTTGCCGCCGACCAGCATGTCGTTGCCCGTGCGACCATCGAGGATGTCGTCCGCCTTCCCGCCATAAAGAACATTGCCGTTTGCATTGCCGCGAATCTCATCGTCGGCGCCGCTGCCTCTGATGTTTTCGACGTTCGTCACCGTGAGACCGAGTGCCAGGCCCTTGCTCGCCGCCTGATCCTGGAGATCGAGAACGACCGAAGTCGATCCTTCGCTGAAGGAAAGCGTATCGACACCGCTACCGCCGTCTAACACATCCCTGCCTGATGGATCATCGCGGATGAGAAGGTCGTCGCCAGCATCCCCGAAGAGTTGATCGTCGCCGGCGCCGTCGCGGAGCGTATCGTTGCCGTTTCCGCCGTGCAGGGTGTCGTCGCCGTTGTTGCCCTTGAGCGTGTCGTCGAGAGCGCCGCCGCTCACCCTGTCACGGCCGTTGCTGCCCGCATAATCAAGCCCTTCGAAGCCGTTGAACCATGTCGCCGTATCGACGATCACCGCTGCGCCAGAGAAGGCAAAACTGATTTCCCGCGTCTGCCCAGTGAGATCAAGGTTCAGCACGTCGGTTCCGGCGCCGCCGTCCGCCTTGTCGCCGATGCCGATATAGACCGTGTCATTGCCGTCCTCGGCATAGATCACGTCCTTGCCCTCGGTACCGGCGAGGCCCGCGCCGCGGATGATGTCATTGCCAGCGCCGCCTCTCAATCTGTCGTTGCCGGCATCACCCGATATCGTGTCGTCGCCGGCGCCGCCGTTGAGGACGTCGTTGTTGCCGCCGCCGCTCAACTCGTCATCGAGGCTACCGCCGGCGAAGGTGTTGCTGCCCGCACCCCCGATGAGCTTGACTCGCTCGACGTTCCTCACAAAGACGGACGCGTTGGTAGCGGTCACGTCGGCCGAGAGCTCAAATCCGACATTCGACCAGGACATGCTGAAGTCGATGGTCGCGAAGTCGTTTCCGGCGCCTCCGTCGAGGTCGAGAACCCCATTCGAGGCGCTCCGCGAAAACGTGTCGTTCCCGGCGCCGAGATTGACGACATTGGTGCTGGCACCGCTCGAACCGTCGGCAACGGCGACCTGATCATCGCCGTCGCCGGCGTTGATCGTGTTCCAGCCGTCATAGTCGCGGATAACATCGTTTCCGCCACCGGCGGTCAGCGTGTCGTTGCCGTCACCGCCATCCAGCCAATCCGCACCGTTGCTGCCAATCAGCCTGTCGTTGCCGCCGTAGCCGGAAAACGAGACGGTCTCGGCGGAGCCTACGGATGCAACCACGTCGTCGCCGGCGCCGAACAGGATCTGATAACGCTCGAAATTGGTGAGAACCGAGCCATCGGAAAGCGTGGCGACGGCGCCGTTGACCGAAAAGGTCAGAGCGCCTGTAAGAGAGCTGCGGATAACAGTTACCCAGTCCTTTCCCGCGCCTCCATCGGCCTGGTCCGCACCGCCGCCGCCGAGGGATACTTCGTCATCGCCGCTGCCGCCGATCACATTGTCGATGCCGAGACCTGCGTTGACATAATCATCGCCGGCGCCGAGATCGACCGTATCGTCTCCTCCATCGGAAAAGACGACGTCGTTACCGTCGGCTGTGATGATGCGGTTCGCTTCGGAACCGGCGGCGAAGATCGTATAATGCTCGATGCCGGAAATCGTCGTTGCACCGTCGAGCGTGTTGACCTCGGTCGCCGCCTTGGCGGTAAAATCGCCGGTGAAGTTCCCGATTTGCAGACGATCGCTGCCGCTTGAATCGGTAATCTGGTCCTTCCCTTCGCCATGGGTGTAGATGAAGACATCGTCGCCAGCGCCTCCCTCCGACTTGTCGTCTCCAAGACCGCTGAGAAGAACGTCGTCGCCCGCCCCTCCCTGAAGAATATCCGCGCCGTCGCCGGCGAATATCTGGTCCCTGCCGCTGCCGCCCGAAAGGAGATCGTTGCCGACGTCACTAATGAGCAGATCATCGCCGTCGCCGCCATAGAGCTTGTCGTCGCCGTCGCCGCCGTAGAGATAGTCCTTTCCAGCGTCCCCGAAGAGGATGTCATCCCCGGTTTCGCCGAACAGGCGGTCGGAACCATAGCCGCCGGCGAGCATGTCGGCACCCGTGTGGCCCGTCAGCGTATCATCGCCACGGCCACCCCAAAGCTCGTCATTGCCGGCGCCTCCCCACAGAGCATCGGCATAGGCGCCGCCGGATATCACATCGTCGAAACTGGTCCCGCCAATCGAGAACGACTCCACATTCATCACTTGCATGCCGCCGGTCAGGGTCTGCACGGAAGCCCAATCATCAATCCTGATGTCAAGTCCGGCGCCATAGGCCGCATAGTTGAGCATCACCGTGTCGGTGCCGGAGCCGCCGTCGACGATGTCGCCGACAGTCTCATCGTATCCGTTGGCGACAATGGTGTCCCGGCCGCTGCCCCCATGCAGCATGTCCTGTCCGACATCACCCATGAGCCGATCGTTGCCGCTGTCACCGTTCAGCGTATCGTCCCCGTCGGCGCCGCGGATGTCGTCACTCTGAAATGACCCGTTGACGGTATCATTGTCCCCATCACCATTGGCCGTGTCGTAGCCCATGCCGCCATTGATGACGTCGGCACCCTCGAGGCCCGTTATGACGTCGGCCTCAAGATCGCTGCCGATCAACACATCGTCGCCGTTCGTACCCGTGATAGTTCCCATTCCTGTCTCCTGACTGGTTGCCTCGGGGACGTGCAGGCTCGAACCACGATCCTCATGTCTCGCCCGTCAAAATCGGATTGTTCGGAGAAATGCCGCGGGCGTGCCGCTCGATTGCTCAAAGGCCGCACTGCCCAGTCCCGCCGGCTGTCGCCAACGCAGCCCCCGCATTTCAATGCCTTGTCGCATTGAGGCGCATCCGATCTGCAAACTGACAATGAGCGAGCCGGAAAAACAGCGTGAAATGAACGAGAACCGGCAAATTTCCGTGACCTGCTTCGACCCCCATACCGGATCATGCATTCGCATGACCTCGAGAACGGAGCTTCCGTTCCGCTGCCATCTATGCGCGAGTTCTGAGGTCTCTCCTGTTCCTGTCGGAACAGTCAAATGCGTTGGGCCGAAACGTCGCCGCTGTCGATCCGGGCGTGGTGCGCTGCTTCAATTCTCGCATCGCACATCATGACGCGATTGGGTCTTGCGCATGGACCTTTGCGCAACATCCGTACGGTGCGGGCTATCTTGCAATAAGCTCAATACAAAAGCGCCGCGGGTAGCACGCGCGGCGCTTTATCCAAACAAATTCGATACTATTCGGCTTCGTTTGCCGGGGCGGCGTTGAGCTGCCCATATTTTTCCTCGCCGATCGTTTCGAGCAGCTGGATCTGCGACTCGAGGAAGTCGATGTGGCCCTCCTCGTCGGCGAGCAGTTCCTCGAAGAGTTTCATCGAGACATAGTCGCCGGCCGCGTGACAGACGTCGCGGGAATTCTTGTAGGCCGTGCGGGCGTCGTATTCGCCGGCGAGGTCGGCCTTCAGCACTTCCTTGACATTCTGGCCGATGCGCAGCGGCGCCACCGTCTGCAGGTTCGGATGGCCTTCGAGGAAGATGATGCGTGCGATGAGTTTGTCGGCGTGGTGCATTTCCTCGATAGATTCCTCACGCTCCTTCTTTGCAAGCAGCGTGTAGCCCCAGTCTTCGAGAAAGCGGTAATGCACCCAGTACTGGTTTACGGCACCGAGTTCGAGAAAGAGCGCTTCGTTAAGCTGCTCGATGACCTTTGCGTCGCCTTTCAAGATCCGCCCTCCGGTTTTCTTCGTGGAATTGTTTTAGGCGGGTCATGAAATCAAATATCTCGGCGTCCGTCGAGTCGCGACGGGCGTGATATTGCTCGGTGGTGCGGATGATGATGTCGACGACATTGGGGAAACAGCCGCAGCAACGACCGCGCTTTTCCATCGCGTGATAGACTTTCGCCGGCACGATCAGCTGCCAACAGTCCTCATCGAGGAGGCCGATGATCGTGTCCTCGACCTCTTTTTCGGTGATGAAATTGCAGCTGCACACCAGCATTTCGTCTTGCCCGTCAAACGCAACATCCTGAATTTGCGATAAAGCAAAAGAGGATATTTGCCGTCAACAAAAAACTCCTCTCCATAAAGTTGAAGGGTATATTAGAGGCGTTCTAATCTTGAGGAAAAATTTCGTGTTTTCATTGGATTAGCGGATTCTAAGGCACCGATTTTTCTCTCATGGCTTGCAGATTGGGTCGGAAAGGCTGCGACATTTTTACACAGGCTTGCCCGCAGCCAAAGCCGGAGACAATCGGGCGATGCAACGATCTGCAGTTGGCAAGCCGACCGAGGATCAATGGAAGTTGCGTCCCTTCGGCATGACCTCGGCCACCTCGCTCCCCGACTCCGACGTTTTTCGTCCCTCTTGTTGAGAAGGCATCAGGCGCAATTGCCGGAGTGCTTTCTTGTCGCGGGCATCCGCGGTCGGCCTGAGCGCCTCGTCGGCCCGATCATTGGCTCCGAAGCGCCTGGCCTCGTTGCGCAGGAGCCCGAGCATCGGCGTCATGTCCTCCATATGTTCGGCGACCACATGGATGACGCCGCTTTCGCTCTGTAAGCGACCGCGTATCTTCACGAGCCGCGATCCCATGACCTGCCGCCGATATTTCTGGAAGGTCTTCTCCCAGACGATGATGTTGGCGACACCGGTTTCGTCCTCGATCGTCATGAAGATGACGCCATTGGCCGAACCCGGCCGCTGGCGAACGAGCACAAGGCCTGCCACCGTCACCCGTCTTCCGGCCGGGGTCCGCGCCAGATCCCGGCTGGAAAGAATGCTCATGCGCGAGAAATCCTCCCGCATGAAGGAGACCGGGTGGGCCTTCAGCGACAGCGTCAGGTAGCGATAGTCATGGATGACATGTTCGCCGGCGGGCATGTCCGGCAGGGCAACCGCCGGCTCGACCTGTAGGTCCGTCGAACCGGCCCCATCGAAAAGCGGCAGGCGCTCGACCGCCGACTGCTCGTTGAGCGCCTTCACCGCCCAGAGGGCTCTTCGCCGGTCGAGGCCGATGGAGCGGAAGGCATCCGCATCCGCAAGACGCTCCAGCACGGCCCGCGTCAGCCCGGAGCGGACCCAGAGATCGTGAACGGACCGGTATCCCTCGCCGCGGCGCGCGACGAGCGCCCCCATATCCGCTTGCCGCAATCCCTTGACCAGCCGGAAACCGAGCCGGACGGCCTTCTGCGACTTGATCACATCCCGCATATCCGCATGGCGCGGGTCGACCGCATCCTTGCTGAACATCCTCTCGCCTTCGAGCAGGGCATCCCAGTCCGAGTGGTTGACGTCGACCGGCAGGATTTTCACCCCGTGTTCGCGGGCATCGCGCACGAGCTGCGCGGGCGCATAGAAGCCCATCGGCTGCGAGTTCAGAAGCGCGGCGCAGAAGACATCCGGATAATAGGCCTTGAACCAGGAGGAGGCATAGACGAGCGAGGCGAAGGAGGCGGCATGGCTCTCGGGAAAACCATATTCGCCGAAACCCTTGATCTGGTTGAAGCAGCGCTCGGCGAACTCCCTTTCATAGCCGTTCTTGACCATGCCATCGATCATCTTCCGCTCGAAAGTATGGATCGTGCCGGTCCGCTTGAAGGTCGCCATGGCGCGGCGCAGGCGATCGGCCTCGCTCGGCGAGAAGCCGGCGGCGGTGATGGCGATCTGCATTGCCTGCTCCTGGAACAGCGGCACGCCCAGCGTTCTTTCCAGGACCGCCTTCAATTCCTCGCTCGGATAGTCGACCGCTTCTCCCCGGCGCTGCGCCTCGCGCCGCTTCAGATAGGGATGCACCATGTTGCCCTGGATGGGACCCGGGCGGACGATCGCCACCTCGATCACCAGATCGTACATTTCGCGCGGTCTGAGCCGCGGCAGCATGCTCATCTGCGCACGGCTTTCGATCTGGAACACCCCGACCGTATCGGCGCGGCAGATCATGTCGTAAACGGCCTCTTTCTGGTCTTGGTAGAGTTCGGCGAGCGTTTTCGGCTTGCCGTAATGGGCTTCCAGGAACTTGAAGGCCCTGGCGAGGCAGGTCAGCATGCCGAGCGCCAGCACGTCGACCTTGAGGATCTTCAACTGGTCGAGATCGTCCTTGTCCCATTCGATCATGTAGCGGTCGGGCATGGCCGTGTTCATGATCGGCACAACCTCGTCGAGCCTGTCGCGGGTGATGACGAAGCCGCCGACATGCTGGGAGAGGTGCCTCGGGAAGTTCATGAGCAGGCTGGCATAGGCAAGCACGCGCCTCGTCAGCGGATCCGCCATGTCGAGCCCCGCCCCCCTCGCCTGTTCCTCGGTGAAGGGCGAAGTGCCCCAGCCCCAGACGGAACTGACGAGAGCCGATTGTATGTCCTCCGACAGGCCGAAGGCCTTGGCGACCTCGCGGCCGGCCGAACGCGAGCGGTAGCTGATCACCGCGGCAGTGAGCCCGGCATGCTCCTTGCCGTAGGTTCTGTAGATATATTGGATGACCTCTTCGCGCCGCTCGTGTTCGAAGTCGACATCTATATCGGGCGGCTCGTCGCGGTCGCGCGACAGGAAGCGGTCGAACAGCAGCGTGAACTTCTGCGGATCGACGTCGGTGATGCCGAGGCAGAAACAGACGGAGGAGTTGGCGGCAGACCCCCGCCCCTGGCAGAGAATGTTCACGCTGCGGGCAAATTTCACCAGCTTGTGGACGGTCAGGAAATAGGGCTCGTATTTCTTGTCGTGGATGAGTTCGAGCTCGTATTCGATCTGCCGCTTTACCTTTTCCGGCACGCCGGAAGGATACCGCTCGCGCGCACCTTCGGCGACGAGCCTCCGCAGGCTTTCGGCCGGCGTCTCGCCCGCGGCGTTTTCGTCCGGATATTGATGGCTGAGCTCGTCGAGGCTGAAGGAAAGCCGCTTGAAGAATTTGCCCGCATTGACGATCGCTTCGGGATAGTCGCGGAAAAGCCGGACCATCTCCTGCAGGCCCTTCAGGTGCCTTTCGGCATTCTTCTGGAGGAGGAAGCCGGCGCTGGCGATCGACACATGCTCGCGAATGGCGGTGACCACATCCGCAAGCGGCCGGTAGTGCGGATCGTGATAAAGTGCGTCATTGGTGGCCAGAAGCCGGACATCGAGGCTCCTGGCGAGGGCGGCGAGAACGGCGAAGTCATGCCGGTCGAAGCCGTCATAACGGGGCGCCAGGCCGAGATAGAGCCGGTTGCCGGCATGCTCCCGCAATGTCTCAAGAAGCGTGCCCAGGATTTCCGGCTGCGGCCGGCCTTCGCCCGGCATGACGATCAGCAGCAGTTCCTCCTGCCATTCGAGAAGATCGGCGAGATGAAGCGTGCAGTCGCCTTTCTTCGAACGCAGGTTGCCGGCGCTGAGCAGTCGGCAGAGATGCCCCCAGCCCTGCCTGTTCCGGGGATAGGCGAGAATGTCCGGCGTGCCATCGGCAAAGACCAGGCGGGCCCCGGGCTGGAAAGGATAATTCTCCACTTTTGCCTTGGCATGGGCCCTGACGACACCGGCCACGCTGTTGCGGTCGGCGACGCCGAGGCCTGAAAGCCCGATCTTCTTGGCAAAGACGATCATCTCCTCGGCCGGCGCCGCCCCTTCTAAAAAGGAGAAATTCGTGCGCGCTCCAAGCTCGTAGAAGATCGGCGCCTCGCTCATGCGAAAACTCCGTGCATGAACCAGCGGGCTGCCGCGACTTCCCTTCCGTAAAGGCCTTCGCGGAACAGCCAGAAACGGCGGCCCTCCTGATCCTCGACCCGGAAATAGTCGCGCGTCGGATGGTCCTCCCCGTCGATCCACCATTCGGCGGCGATCCGCTCGGGACCCTCGGCGCGGGCGACGCGATACTGGGTCTTTCGCCAGTTGAAGCTGCGCGGGGCGCCGTCCGGCACCTCGGCCGTCGCCTCCACCAGTTCGGGGTAGGCGAAAACCCGAAGCGGGCGGTTTTCCGGAAAGACCCTGTCGTCAGAGCCAGGCGGCGCCATCACCGCCGCTACATTCCTGACCGCGGCAAACCCGCCCGCCCGCTCCGGCAGGTGGCTTTCGGCAAGGCTCGCCTGCATCAGGCAATCAGGGCCGAACCGGGCGGCAACCTTGTCGATGAAGGCGGCAAGCGGCTGGCTTTCCTCGGGCACGCCGGAAAAATCCTGCTGCGCCGGATCGAGCCTTTCGCTGCGCAAAACGGCCAGCCTGAGGATTTCGAAGCCGTAGCCGGCATCGAGATCGTCATGGACCGCCTGCAGCCGTTCGCGAAAGAGCGCCGCGATGCGGCCGGCATCATTCAACGGCATGGCCGCATGCGCCCGCACACGGAATACCCGTCCGTCGACGCGAAACAGAAGAAGCTCGAACAGCCGCCCGCCTTCGCCATGCCGCTCCAGCGAAGTGCGGACGTCCTTGGCAAGGTGACGGGTCAGTTCGAGAATGTATTCCTCGTCCATCAGCGGTTCGGCGAGCCGGCGCTCGGCGGCAAAGCTCGGCACCGGCAGGCGCGGCGACAAAGGTTCGTCCGCCGCGCCTCTCGCCTGGTCGAGCCTGAGGAGAAGGAGGGAACCGAAGCGGCGGGCAAGCGGCGCGCGCGGCGCTTCGAGAAGGTCGCCGATCTGTTTCAGCCCGACGCGCTCGAGGGCTGCGGCGGTTTCCTCCGGCAGGCGGAGCGCCGCAACCGGCAAGGGTGCAAGAACCCGACCGGCCTCTCCCGCTTCGATGACGGCCACATCGCCGTAGCGGGCGGCGGCCCAGGAAAGGCCGGCTGCGGAGGAGACGGTCGCCCGCGCCTCGACGCCGAGCGAGAAAAGCCGGGACAGGAGATCGCTGACAAGCCCCTTCTCGCCGCCATGCAGGTGGGCGCAGCCGGTGATGTCGAGAAACAGGCCGTCCTTTCCGTCGAGCGCGACCAGCGGCGTGTAGCGGTCGCACCAGTCGGCAAGCCCTTCCAGAAAGGCCTGGTCGGCCGCCGGATCGGCGGCGATCACGTCGAGCGCCGGGCACATGGCGCGGGCCTCCGCCGCCCCCTGCCCGCGCTTCAGGCCGATCTTCTCGGCAAGCGTGTCGAGCGCGACGAGGCGCATGGCATTGTCGATCTTGGCGGCGAAAACGACCGGCGGATGATCAGGACGCCCGCGCGAAAGCCAGGAGGCGCCCCAGCGGCTGCGCGCGAGGCGGTCGGCCGGCAGGTGAGGAAAGTGGATCGACAGGATTCTCTGGCTGTCCGTTGGCCTGAAGAGCGGCGCTCCGGCGTTCGTCGAGGGGGTAGAAGCGGCGGTCATGGGCGTTCCATTCCAGAAAGATGTCGGCAGCGGCATAAGCCCTGCTTTTTTCGACAAGGAGGTGAAAGGCGGGATGGTCGATGCTGCCGCAAAGCACCGAGCCATCGGGGAGAGGACGTTCGCCGGCCGGCGCCGGCTTGATCTGGAAGCGGAAAAAGGCGCTGCTCGCCTCCTCCTTGCCCGCCTGGCGGAAGAGAAGCAGAGGCACATGACCCGCCCGGGCCCGGACATTGAGGCGCCGGCTCTCGCTCAAGGTGAGACAGGCGGGATTGCCGCGGATTTCCAGAACGACCGCGGCGAAGACCGGCACCGAAAGCGCCGTCTCGGCGACCCAGAGCGCATCCTTGACGGTGCGCGCCGCGACGAAGAGGAAGCGCTCCGGATCGAGCCCATAGGACTTGAGGCCGGGCGCATAGAGTTGCCCCGCCTCGCGGCAAGCGAGCGCCTGGCTGATCCAGAGCACCGGAGCGAGATGGCCTTTCTCCCTCCTCTCCTGCTGGTAGAGCACCGCAAGCGCCGCCACGAAGCCGGCGGCCGCGCCCGCATCGCGGGTTTCGGCATTGCGGATTTCCATCATCCCTTCGAGCGGCAGCCCGCCCTTGAGGAGACCGTCGAGCGGCCCGATCCCGAGCGGCAGCACCTTGTGATGCAAGGTCCCTTCACTGCCGCGCCGAAAGCCGGCGGCATCGGCCGTCTTGGCGGTCCGCACGATTCCAGGCAAGCTGCAATTTTCAATCCGTGCTATGGTGTCACGAAGGGAAAGTATGGTTTGCCGTTGCACGGCGTTCTCGGCCATGACGGTCAACTCCCATCAAATGTTCATGTTATGTTCTTATGGATTCCAGAGCTGGCAGGAAGAGTCAACAGCAAAGAATAAGAATTTATTCCTCAGCCCCGCCTGAACAGAATTCAACACTCGAAAAACAAACGGGAAATCGCTATATGAGGGCAACAAGGAGTGCCTATGGCCCGCATTGACCAGACCGATGATTGGCAGGAACGCCACGCACCGACGCTTACCACATTCGAACAGCTTGCTTTTGAAGCCTATAGCCACCTACCGGACGAATTCCGCAAGCTGACGACGGACCTCATCATCGAAGTTGCCGATTTCCCCAGCGACGACGTCTTCGAAGACATGGCGCTCGAGACGCCTTTCGACCTGCTCGGCCTCTTCGAAGGCCGCGGCATCGGCGAACGCTTCACCATGGAGACCGGCCAGTTTCCCAACCGCATCACCCTCTACCGCCGCCCGATCCTCGACTACTGGGCGGAAAACGAGGAAACACTCGGCGATATCATCACCCATGTGCTGATTCACGAGATCGGCCACCATTTCGGTCTTTCCGACGACGACATGGAGCGGATCGAGGCGAGCGTCGAGCACGTCGGCGGTTAGGGCACAAACGACCTTCCATCGATTTGCCCCTCATCCGCCTGCCGGCACCTTCGCCCCGCTCGTGGGGAGAAGGTCGCGGCAGCGGGATGAGGGGCAAGCAACCGTCGCCTAATCTTCGATCTTGCGCGCTTCCGAGACCAGCATGATCGGCACGCCGTCGCGGATCGGATAGGCGAGGCGGGCCTTTTCCGAGACCAGCTCGTGGGCCTCGGCATCGTAGCTAAGCCGCCCCTTTGTCAGCGGACAGACGAGCAATTCGAGAAGTTTCGGATCGACCCTGCTGGCGTTTGCGTCCATGGCTTCGTCTTCACTGCAGAATGTTGTCGAGATCGCCGAAATTGCGGGCGAGTACGATCTCGGTAATCGCGATCAGCGTTTCGGCCCGCGTCTTGAGATCGGGCGCTTCGAGCAGCGCCTGCTTCTCCGCCGGCCCGTAGGGCGACATCATCGCCATCGAATTGACGAGCGTACGGTTGCTCGCCCGCTCGACGCTTTCCCAGTCGGCCTCCAGCTTGTTGGCGTCGAGATAGGCGCGGAAGGCGGCGAGCAGCGCCTCGCGGTCGACGAGGGCCTCGTCGTCCGGCCCTTCGAGATCGGCCGCGAAGGGGCCGATGCGGAAGCGGCGATAGCCGCGCACGCCGGAAATTTCGGCAAACAGCCTGTAGCGGCAGACGCCGGTGAGCGAGGTGATGTAGCGGCCGTCGCCGGTTTCGGCGAAGGAGGTGATGCGGCCGATGCAGCCGACCTGGCAGAGTGCCGGCACCGGCGAGGAATCGATGTCGCTGCGGCCTTCGGCAAAGGAGGGCTGGACGATGCCGATCAGCCGGTCACCGGAGAGCGCGTCATCGAACATTGCGAGGTAGCGGGGTTCAAAGATGTTGAGAGGAAGCTGGGCACCCGGAAGCAGCAGCGCGCCCGTCAGGGGGAAGACCGGAATGATCTCCGGCAGATCCTTCGGACTGAGATAACGCGCATTTCCGACATGCATTTCCGATTGCCCCTGAAGATCGCGGCGTCCCCCATTTCATAAACGCGGGCCGCACGCTCAAGAAATGGTGCATCCCTCGAAAATCTCAAGGCAAAAGCTGCGATCGGAGACGCAAAAAACGGCTCGGCTGCCGGCTGTCTTCCGATCAGGAGAAGAGAAGAGAAGACAGCTTGCGCCGGGCGGCAATCGTCGTCGGATCCTTCGGTCCCCAGACTTCGAAGAAGGACAGGAGCTCGCGCCGGGCGGCGTCGTCCTCGAAGCTGCGGTCGCGCTTCATGATCGTCAGGAGATGCTCGGCGGCGCCGGTCCTGTCGCCCTCGACATTGCGGATCTTGGCAAGCTTCAGCCGTGCCGCGTGGTCGTCCGGGTTGTGCGCCAGTTGCTGCTCGAGAGCCACCGGATCGCCGAGCTTGCGAGCCTCCTCGATCTGATCGAGCTTCTTCGAAACAGCACCGATTGCCGCGGCTTTCGCCAGTTCTTCCGGCAGTTGCGAGAGCGCCTGGCGCGCCTCGGCAAGCTGGCCGAGCGCGATCATGCATTCGACCACGCCGGCGATCGCCTCGGTGTTTTCCGGCTCCGCCTGCAGCACGGCGCCGTAGAGTCCGGCGGCGTTCTGGGCATCGCCGGCTTCGAAAAGCGCCTTGGCGTCGGCAAGCACGGCCTCGACCTCTGCCTTGGAATCGTCGACTGCCGGGCCGGCGATACGGTCGATGAACTGCTTGATCTGGCTCTCGGGGATAGCGCCCATGAAGCCGTCGACGGGACGCCCGCCGACAAAGGCGATGACCGCCGGGATCGACTGGATGCCGAGCTGTCCGGCGATCGACGGATGGTCGTCGATGTTCATCTTGACGAGCTTGACGCGGCCGGCGGCTTCCTTGACCACCTTCTCGATGACCGGCGTCAGCTGTTTGCAGGGGCCGCACCAGGGTGCCCAGAAATCGACCAGCACCGGCTGCTGGCGCGAGGCCTCGAGCACGTCGCGGGCGAAGGCGGCGGTGGTCGTCTCCTTGATCAGGTCGCCGGCGACCGCGGCATTCGGTGCCGGATGCCCGCCGAACGAGGCCGAGGCCGTCATCTGGTTGCCGAAGGAACCTGCATAGGGATTGTCGCTACCGCCCATTCTTCTCTCTCCTCGCGGGCTTGCCGCCCGACTTGATGCTTTCCGCGCCAAAGATCGTATGTCAAGCCGTCACTTTCAAGACAAGCGGCTCGTGTCCGGTCGCCTCCATGAAGCGCAGCATATCGGTGGCGGCGATCGAGGTCGTCTGGTCGTTCGAGAGCGGGTGGCAGTTGATCGTGTCGAATTCCATCAGCCCCTCGTCGAGAATGATCTTCACCTTGCCCGAGGTGTCGTTGATCGCGCCGAAGGCGGTCACGGCGCCGGGGATCACGCCCAGATATTCCATCAGCTTCTCCGGCTTGCCGAAGGAGACCTTGCTGGCCGCGCCGATGGTCTGATGAATGGTCTTCAGGTCCACCGTCGCATTCTCCTCGACGGTCAGCAGGAAATAATTGTCCTTTTTGTCCTTCAGGAACAGGTTTTTTGTATGTCCGCCGGGAATTTCATCGCGCAGCGCCACCGATTCGGCGACGGTAAAGACCGGCTGATGCTGCTTCGTCCTGTGCTCGATACCGAGTTCGTCGAGAAAGCGGAATAGGTCTTCCGCGGATTTCGGCTGTGCCTCGCTCATCATCTTGATCCTTCCGACGGCTTTAGATTTTGTCCTGCTTTACGAGGAAGGGCCGGCTTACGCAATCTCAAGGGCGGCCAACGGCGGGGGATCGCGGCATGGCGGCCTTTTGGGATTAGCCCGAAAAAATTCTTGCCTTCCGCGCCATTTCCCTGTTGCATTTGAAAAATCGATAGGCCATATAGCGCCGGTCGCCGCAAGACGGGGCGGCAACCCACGGTCCACAGACTACCCCGGACCTGGGTCTGATGAGCGGGTGTAGCTCAGGGGTAGAGCACAACCTTGCCAAGGTTGGGGTCGAGGGTTCGAATCCCTTCGCCCGCTCCAGTTTTCTCAAAGATTATCAGCAGCTTTCTAGCAGCTTTTGCCTGTCTAAAACGCGTCCTAACAAGCTCACTGTCAGCGCTCGCGAGCACTTGCTTAAAATTGTTGACAGGAATCTCGTTTATTGAATCTATGGGCGTAGGAGATTTCGGGATGAGCTACCTGATAGGAGTGGGACTATACACGCCTGCGGAAGCAGGACGCCTCCTTCACGTGCCCGCGTCGAAAATCTCTCGATGGCTGCGCGGACACTCCGTCAAGGGTTCTACGTACGCACCGCTCTGGCTCCGGCAATCAATCTTGGTGATGATCGGTTGGTGCTCGACTTCAGAGACCTGATGGAAATCAGAGTTGCAGACGCGTTCATTCGAGCAGGTATTTCAGCAATAAAGGTGCGCGCTGCAATTCAGATTGCCCGTGAGGAGCTCGGCCGCGACCACCCTCTTTCTACCGACCGATTTCGGACTGATGGACGTAAGATATTCTTGCACGTCATCGAGACCGACCCCGACGGCCAGGAACGAGAACGCCTGCTGAACATCTTTCGCCGCCAGTATGAGTTCAAGGGAATCATCGACCCAATATTGAAGACGGGGGACTTCGCGGAGAATGGCGACCCTCTGCTTTGGTGGCCAGGAGGGCGGCGGTTGAACGTTGTTGTCGACCCTGCGCGTTCATTTGGGCAACCAATTGATGCCGCCTCAAGCGTGCCAACTGCCATATTGGACGCGGCCGCAAAGCAAGAGGGCATTGTCGGCGCAGCTCGGGCCTTTGACGTGCCCGAATCATCGGTGCGCCGCGCCGTGGAATTTGAAGGTTCTCTCAGTCAGCGGATGGCTGCGTGAAGGTTCTGTTCGACAACTGCACCTCGCCAGTTCTCGCCTCAACATTACATGGTTTCATAAGTCACTTTGGCCACTCGGCCCTGCACATCAAAGATCTCTCCGGCTTACCGCGCGGGCGAAATTCACCGATTTGGAATGGATAGAATTTCTGCGCACCTCAGCGGAATCGTGGATGTTCATCACCGGAGATACCCGAGTTCTCAGAAATTCGGCAGAACGAGCAGCACTACGCTCCGCTGGGTTACACGGCTTTGTCTTGGCGCCCGCCTATCAAAAATCGCCTATGCACATGGTGGCAGCGACAATCGTTTCCAGATGGCCTGACATGTATCATCTGACAAGCATCGTTGCCGCACCTTCGATGCACGAGTTCCGATCGGCAAACACACGAAGCTTCGCTCTCTCCCTCTTTGAGCACCTTTAGATACTTCGCGCTATATATCCGTTTCAGCTCTTGGCGAAAACGTAGTCCGTCTCTTGCCGGAGCACCTCACCCGGCCTCAGCACACCATTCGGAAAACCTCGGTGGTTCACCGCATCGGGCCAGACTTGCGTCTCGAGGCAGAAGCCGGCGAAGGGGCCGTAGCGGCGGCCTTCGAGGCCAGAGACCGGCACGTTCAGTTTGGATCCGGTGTAAAGCTGGACGCCGGGCTCGGTCGTCCGCACCTCCAGCGAGACGCCGGAATTGATGCTGCGCACCAGCGCCACCGAGCGCTTCCGCATGCGCTCCGGCGAGAGGCAGAAATTATGGTCATAGGCGATCCTGTCGCCTTGCATCTGGCGCTTGAGCGAGGTCATCTCGCGGAGGTCGAAGGCAGTGCCGGCGACGGGGCGGATTTCGCCGGTCGGGATCAGCCGCTCGTCCGTCGGCAGGTAATGGTCGGCGGCGATCATGATGTCATGGCCGCGCGCGTCCTCGCCGCCGTCGAGATTGAAATAGCTGTGCTGGCAGACATTGGCGAGCGTCGGCGCGTCGGTCTCGGTTTCGTAGAGGACGTTCAGCGTGCCGCCCGGCTTCAGCGCATAGGTGCAGGTCACCGTGCAGTTGCCGGGATAGCCGGCGCGGCCATCGGGATCGGTGATCCGGAGCGTCACGCTGCCCTCCGCCCGGTCGAGGATCGTCCAGTTGCGCTTGCCGATATTGTCGCTGCCGCCGTGCAGATGTGTGACGCCCTTCTCGTTGAGCTCGAGTTGATAGGCCTTGCCGTCGAGCATGAAGCGCCCGTCGCCGATGCGGTTGGCGTTGCGCCCGGGCGTGGCGCCGAAATAGGAGGAATGGGCCGGATAGCTTTGGAAATCCTCAAAGCCGAGCACGAGCGGCGCCTGATGGCCGTCGAGCCGCAGGTCCTGGATGACCGAGCCCCAGGTCAAAACCCTGGCGGTCAGCCCGCCGCCCGTGAGCGTCAGCCGATGCACCGGTTCGCCGGACGGCAGGTGGCCGAAGATTTCCGTGTCGGTGCTCATCGTTTCTCCCCTCGCGACATCATCCAAGCGGGCGACAAACTGCGTCATTTCCGGCGGGGCGGCAACCGGAAAGTCACACTTTTCAACGCGACAATTCTTTGGTCGCCGCCTGCAGGCCGGCGAGCGTCAGCGGGAACATCCGCCCGTGAAAGAGCGCGCGGATCACGCCGATCGAATGGGTATGGCGCCAATGGCTCTCCGGCACCGGGTTGAGCCAGATCGACCGCGGGAAATGCGCCGTCAGGCGCTCGAGCCAGAGCGCCCCCGCTTCGTCGTTCCAGTGCTCGACCGAGCCGCCCGGATGGCTGATCTCGTAGGGGCTCATCGCGGCGTCGCCCACGAAGATGGCGCGGTAATCGCTGCCATAGGTGCGCAGGACCTCCGTGGTGCGGGTAATGTCGGCGCGGCGGCGGCGATTGTCCTTCCACAGGCCCTCATAGACGCAATTGTGGAAGTAGAAATAGTCCATCTGGCGGAACTCGGCGCGGGCCGCCGAGAACAGCTCCTCGACGATGCGGATGTGGTCGTCCATCGATCCGCCGACGTCGAAGAACATCAGGAGCTTGACGGCATTGCGGCGCTCCGGCCGGGTGACCACGTCGAGATAGCCGTGCTCGGCGGTGGAACGGATCGTGCCGGAGAGGTCGAGTTCGTCGGCCGCCCCTTGGCGCACCCAGCGCCTGAGCCGCTTCAGCGCCACCTTGATGTTGCGGGTACCGAGCTCGACTGTGTCGTCGTAGTCCTTGAACTCGCGCCGGTCCCAGACCTTGACCGCACGCCGATGACGCGAGCCTTCCTGGCCGATCCTGATACCTTCGGGATTGTAGCCATAGGCGCCGAAGGGCGAGGTGCCGGCCGTGCCGATCCATTTCGAGCCGCCCTGGTGACGGCCGGTCTGCTCGGCAAGCCGCTGGCGCAGCGTCTCCATCAGCCTGTCGAAACCGCCGAGCGCCTCGACGAGCTTCTTCTCCTCCTCGGTCAGATATTTCTCGGCGAGCTTCTTCAGCCATTCCTCGGGGATCGCCACTTCGGCAACATTCTGCGACGGGGAAACCGCTTGGAGCCCGGCGAAGCAATGCCGGAACACCCGGTCGAAGCGGTCGATGTAGCGCTCGTCCTTGATCAGCGCCGTGCGCGCCAGAAAATAGAAGGCCTCCACGTCAAAGGCGGCGATCCCCTTCTCCATTCCCTCGATCAGCGACAGAAACTCCCGAAGCGTCACCGGGATCTTCTCTGCCTTCAGTTCGAGGAAGAAGGGGATGAACATCACTCTCCGCTGCCGATCTTTTCGAGCTCGTAGGGTGTCGTCTGGTACATCTCGTTGATCCAGTTGCCGAAGAAGAGATGCGCATGGCTGCGCCAGCGGTTCTGCGGCGGCAGGGTCGAATCATTGTGCGGAAAGTAGTCGTGCGGCAGCTTGATCGGCACGCCGGCATCGACGTCGCGGAAATATTCGTCCGAAAGCGAAGTTGAATCATATTCGACATGATTGAACATGTAGAGCCGGTTGCCCTTCTTCTCGTGCACCAGGCAAACGCCCATCTCCTTCGATTCCATCAGGATCTCGAGGCTCGGAACCCGGTCGATATCGGCGCGGCGCACCTCGGTCCAGCGCGACACGGGGACGGCGAAGTCATCGGAAAAGCCGTTCAGATAGACCGACGAGGGCTTGAGGTTCTGGTGGCGATAGACGCCGAAGGCCTTTTCCTTGAGCGGATATTTCGGAACACCGTGAAAGTGGTAGATCCCCGCCATCGCGCCCCAACAGACGTTCAGCGTCGAGTGCACATGCGTTTCCGTCCAGTCGAAGATGCGCTTGAGCTCGTCCCAATAGGTGACCTCTTCATAGTCGAGCGTCTCGACCGGGGCGCCGGTGATGATGAAGCCGTCGAACTTGCGGCCCTTGACCTCCTCCCAGGTCTCGTAGAAGGCGAAGAGATGCTCCTCTGGCGTGTTCTTCGGCCGGTAGCCGCCGATGCGCACCAGCGTCAGCTCCACCTGCAGCGGCGTCGCGCCGATCAGCCGGGCGATCTGGATTTCCGTCTTGATCTTGTTCGGCATCAGGTTCAAGAGCCCGATCTGCAGCGGCCGGATGTCCTGGCGGACCGCCGCCGTCTCGGTCATCACCCGCACGCCCTCGTTGACGAGCGTTTCGAAGGCGGGCAGCGTATCGGGAATCTTGATGGGCATGGTTCCACTCGATCAATACAAAAAAACCGGCGGCGAGATGATCGCGACCGGTCCTCGGAAATCCGTTCTTTCCTCGGCCCTTTAGCGATTTCTTTAACGTGGCTGCAAGCCGGCCGGCCAAATCACCACAGGATCGTTTGATAGCGTGGCGCGGGGCAGGTGGTCAATGGAAAAGGAGTCTTGGGGTTTGCGGCCCCTCATCCGGCCTGCCGGCCACCTCTCCCCGTTCAACGGGGAGAAGGGACTCGCGGCGGCGCCCAAGCTCTCCCCCCCCCGCGAGCGGGGGCTAGTCCTCGGGTTAAGCCCGAGGAGAGGGGCAAACCCGAGGAAAAGGGCGAAGCGTCGCGCACTGCAGCAAGTCCAGACCTTCCTGCATTCCGTACCCCAGACGCGTGACGGCCTTGTCGGGGCTCATCCAAAAGAAGCGGAAGCGGATCGGCGCTCCACCGCCGTCCGGCGTCATTTCGTGATGCAGTCATGTTTGCCGCTGTTCGCCTTCAAGGGCGACGTGGAAATAGTGGCGGCGATGGCAGATTTCCCTATCACCTTTCCCGTAGCGAAAATCCCGGGTGGCGAATTGCGTCGCCGTGTCCGGCAGCGTGAGCCCGGTCTCCTCGAAAAATTCCCGAGGGGCCGCGCCTTCCGGGCTCTCGCCCGGCTCAATCGTGCCGCCCGGCACCTGCAGCTCGATTTCGGGAAAATCCGGTTCGTCGAAGACCAGCAGCGAACCCCGCCAGGTGGCGTAGATCAGGACCTTTTGCGCGTCCGGGCTCATGCGTCGCGGCGCGCCATGAAGGCCAGGCGCTCGAACAGGTGCACGTCCTGCTCGTTCTTTAAAAGGGCGCCGTGCAGCTTCGGCAGCATCGATTTTGGATCGGCGCGCAGGTCGGCCGGATCGATCTCATCGGCGACCAGAAGGCGGATCCAGTCGAGAGCCTCGGAGGTCGAGGGCTTCTTTTTGAGCCCCGGCACCTCGCGGATGCCGTAGAAGGCGGCAAGGGCCGCCGATAGCAGGGTCTTGCGGATGCCCGGATAGTGGACCTCGACGATGCGGGCGAGCGTCTCGGCATCGGGAAAGCGGATATAGTGGAAGAAGCAGCGGCGCAGGAAGGCGTCCGGCAGTTCCTTTTCGTTGTTCGAAGTGATGACGACGATCGGCCGGTGCCGCGCGCGGATCGTCTCGCCGGTCTCGTAGACGTGGAACTCCATCCGGTCGAGTTCCTGCAAGAGGTCGTTGGGAAATTCAATGTCCGCCTTGTCGATCTCGTCGATCAGCAGCACCACCTTTTCCGACGCCTCGAAAGCCTGCCAGAGCTTGCCCTTGCGGATATAGTTCTTCACGTCGTTGACGCGGGCGTCGCCGAGCTGGCTGTCGCGCAGCCGCGAGACGGCGTCGTAATCGTAGAGCCCCTGCTGCGCCTTGGTGGTCGATTTGACGCTCCACTCTATGAGGTCGAGGCCAAGTGCCGCGGCGATCTGGCGGGCGAGCTCGGTCTTGCCGGTGCCTGGCTCGCCCTTGACGAGCAGCGGCCGCTCCAGCCTTATCGCCGCATTGACGGCGACCATCAGGTCCTTGTCGGCAATATAGTCGGCGGTACCTTCAAACTGCATGGACCTGCTACTCTCGAGGTTGATGAATGCGCGAAAACCGATCCCGCCTCACCCGCGAAATGCCGTGACCTCGATTTCGATCAGCATTTCCGGGCGGATCAGGTCGCAAACGACCATCGTCGCGGCTGGGCGGATCTCGCCGAAAACCCCGCCGAAAATCGGGAAGACCCGGTCGGCGAAGCTGGCGTCGGTGACGTAGTAATGATTGCGCACGACGTCCGAGAGCGAGAAGCCGGCTTCCTTCAGCGCAGCCTCGATCGTCTTCAGGCAGTTGCGCGCCTGTTCCTCGACCGTCTTCGGCATGGTCATGCTGGCGTAGTCGTAGCCGGTCGTGCCGGAGACGAAGCACCAGTCGCCCTTGACGACGGCACGCGAATAGCCTGCCGTCTTCTCGAAGGGCGATCCGGTCGAAATCAGCCTGCGCGTCATCCGCGAGCCGTTCAGGCCCAGGGGCGCGATGCGGCGGTCGACTTCTCGAAGCTGTCGATGGCGCCCGCCTTTTCGAGCGTCAGGCCGATGTCGTCGAGGCCGTTCAGCAGGCAATGGCGCTTGAAGGCATCGATCTCGAACTTGATCGAACCGCCGTCCGGGCCGGTGATTTCCTGGGCTTCCAGATCGACAGACAAGACGGCATTGGAGCCGCGGTTGGCATCGTCCATCAGCTTGTCGAGGTCGGCCTGGCTGACGACGATCGGCAGGATGCCGTTCTTGAAACAGTTGTTGTAGAAGATGTCGGCGAAAGACGTCGAGATGACGCAGCGGATGCCGAAATCGAGGAGCGCCCAGGGCGCATGCTCGCGCGAGGAGCCGCAGCCGAAATTGTCGCCGGCAACCAGGATCTTGGCGTTCTGATAGGCCGGCTTGTTGAGCACGAAATCGGGGTTCGGCGTGCCGTCCTCGTTGTAGCGCGCCTCGGCGAAAAGCCCCGTGCCGAGGCCGGTGCGCTTGATCGTCTTCAGGTAGTCCTTCGGGATGATCATGTCCGTGTCGATGTTGACGACGGGCAGGGGCGCAGCAACGCCGGTGAGCTTGACGAACTTGTCCATGGTCTAGCCTTCGATTTCAGCGGAAGTGTTGGGAGAGCGTTTAGATCAGTTTCGCGCCGAAATGAAGGAGAATCTGTGCTGCGGGCCTTGGCGTCTCGCTTCTGGAGCGTCCTTTGAGCGTTTCTAGAGATCGATGATCGTGCCGCGCCCGTCGTTCCAGATCCGCATTTCGCGCTGCTGGCCGGCATTTGCCCGGGCCCGTGCCGGCATCGGCTTCGCCCTGAACCGCGCGGCGATCGCACTGCCGATCGCGACGACGGCGGCGATGCCGGCAAGCGCCAGGGCGAGCGAGGCGGTCAGCACGAAGGCCGCGACCGTGATGGCAATGGCGGCGGCCGTGAAAAGAACAGAGCGGATGCTTTGCATGTTCGTCACCTTTCTTTAAGCCATGTGGTGGCTCGCGGCACCGCTTGCAAGAGGGGCCTTCGACCTTGCGCAAGGCAACAAAGGCGGGCACAACGGGTTGCATGACACGTGCGACAGATCATCATCCCGTGCGGCTCCGCCGCTCCGTGCTTAGCGTTCCTGCCGACAATCCCCGCGCGCTCGCCAAGATCAAGGACCTTGCCGCAGACGCGGTGATCTTCGACCTCGAGGAGGCCGTGACGCCCGAGCACAAGGCGCAAGCCCGCGACGCCCTTGTCAGCCATCTGTCCGCAAACCGTCCCGACGGCGAAGCGATCATCCGCATCAATGTGGCGGAATCGGGATTCCGGGAAGCGGATCTTGCCGCCTCGGTCGTGCTGCGCCCGGACGCCATTCTTCTGCCGAAGGTCGAAAGCCCTGCCGACATCCAAGCGGTGCTCGATTGGCTCTCCGACAACGACGCGCCCGAAAGCCTGCGGCTCTGGGCGATGATCGAGACGCCGCGCGGTGTCATCAACGTGCCGGCGATCGCCGAGATGGGGCGCACCGTCGGCGGTCGGCTCGATTGCTTCGTCGTCGGCCTCAACGACCTGCGCAAGGCGACGGGCGTTCCCGCCCTTCCCGGCCGCACCTATCTCGTGCCATGGCTGATGCAGGTCCTGCTTGCCGCCCGCGGCAGCGGTCTCGACGCCATCGACGCGGTCTTCAACGATTTTCGCGACGCGGAGGGTTTTGGGACCGAGTGCCGGCAGGGGCGCGACATGGGGTACGACGGCAAGATGCTGATCCACCCCGCCCAGATCGACGAAGCCAATCGCTGCTTCGGCATAGACCAGGCGGCGCTCGACGAGGCGCGCGCGATCATCGATGCCTTCGCCCGGCCGGAACATGCCGGCAAGGGCGTGATCAATCTCGACGGCCGCATGGTCGAGCGCCTCCATCTCGACGAGGCGCTGAAACTCGCCGCGAAAGCGAACATTATCGAAAGGCGAAAGGTGAAACCTTGATACTCTACAGATTTCTGACAGGCCCCGACGACGCTTCGTTCTGCCACAAGGTGACGGCGGCTTTGAACCAGGGTTGGAGCCTGCACGGCTCGCCCACCTATGCCTTCAACGCCGATACCCAGCACATGCAATGCGGCCAGGCGGTGGTGAAAGAGGTGGAGGGCAAGGATTACCAGCCGGATATGAAGCTGTCGGAGCAGTGAGACCGAACCCCGAGCGCTTCCTCAGATAGGCTGCCCCGACAGCAATCGCGGGTCCGCTTCGCCGGCAATGCCGGCCGCCTGGCGGATAAAGAAATTCTTGAGCGACGGCAGGCGATCGACGAGGCCGAGGCCGACGTCGCGCAGCACCCTCACCGGCGTGATGTCGTTGGAGAACAGCCGGTTCAGCACATCCGTCGTCACGCCCATCCGGAACGTGTCGAAGCGCCGCCAGATCTGGTAGCGCTCGAGGACGGCGAGCGAGCCGATATCGAGGCCGAGGCGATCCGCCTCGACGATCGTTTCGGCAAGGGCGGCCACGTCCTTGAAGCCGAGATTGAGGCCCTGGCCGGAGATCGGGTGGATGCCGTGGGCGGCATCGCCCGCCAGCGCGAAACGGGGGGCGACGAAATCGCGCGCCAGCGTCAGGCCGAGCGGAAAGGCCCTGCGGCCGCCCACCACCTTGAGATGGCCGAGCTTGTGGCCGAAGCGGCGCTGCAGCTCCTCCTCGAAAATGAAGTCATCCTCTTTCAACAGCCTTTCGGCATCGTAGCTGCTCTCCGTCCAGACGAGCGAGGAGCGATTGTTCTTGAGCGGCAGGGTGGCGAAGGGGCCGGCCGGCAGGAAATGCTCCTCCGCCGTGCCGCCATGCGGCCGCTCGTGCTCGACCGTGGTCACGATGCCGGACTGGCCGTAATCGAACTCGACGACCTTGATGCCGGCCGCCTCGCGCAATTTCGAACGCACGCCGTCGCAGGCGACCAGCAGCCGCGCCTCGAGCGCCTCGCCGCCGGCGAGCGTCACGGCAACAGCGTGGTCGCCGCTCTTGAAGCTCTCGACCATCGCCGCCTGGCGGATCGCCACGCCGAGCTCCAGGCAGGCGTCGCGCAAGGCGCCGACCAGCGCGGTGTTCGGCACCATATGCGCAAAGGGACGGCCCTCGCCGCCGTCGCCCTCGAAGGTCAGGAACACCGGACGGACGGGATCGGCGGCTTTCGAATCGGTGATCACCATTCGGAGGATCGGTTCGGCCTCCGGCGCGATCGCGCTCCAGACCCCGAGCACGTCGAGCATGCGCTCTGCGGCAAGCGCCACCGCGGAGGCCCGTTCGTCCCTTTTCCAGGCGTCCTCCGGCGCACCGTCTACGACCGTCACGGCGAAATGGGGAGCCGCTTTCTTCAGCGATACGGCAAGCGACAGGCCGACATAACCGCCTCCGGCAATCAGTACATCGATCATCCCGCCTTCTCCCGTCGCACTTGAGCATCGATCCGTGCGTATATAGATCAATGCCATCGCCGTTCCTACTGCTGCATGTCTCCTTGAGTCGGGGCGATTTAAGGAGACATGCAGCAACTCAAAGTGTACAGCCGCCTTTGCGCGTCTGAAAAGACGCGCGCCGCTGTAGAGGAGACCGCCGAAATGTCGCGCCCCGCCGAAACCCCCATGGATGCGCTTCTCGCCATTCTCGATCTCGAGAAGCTCGAGGAGAATCTGTTCCGCGGCTTGAGCCCCCAGGTCGGGTGGCAGCGGGTGTTCGGAGGGCAGGTGATCGGCCAGGCGCTCGTTGCCGCGCAACGCACCGTGGATGCCGGCCGCTACGTCCATTCGCTGCATGCCTATTTCCTGCGGCCCGGCGACCCGACCGTGCCGATTATCTACGAGGTCGACCGCATCCGCGACGGATCGAGCTTCGCGACGCGCCGCGTCGTGGCGATCCAGCACGGCAAGGCGATCTTCTCCATGTCGGCCTCCTTCCAGTTCGACGAGGGCGGTTTCGACCATCAGTTCGACATGCCCGACGTGCCGATGCCGGAAGCCCTGCCGGGCGAAAAGGAACTGCGGGAGAAATTCCTCGTCCATGCACCGGAAGCGATCCGCCGTTATTGGGAACGGCCGCGGCCGATCGAGATCCGGCCGACCTCGCTCGAGCACTATTTCTCGCGCGACAAGGCCGCGCCGCGGCAGGACGTCTGGGTGAAGGCCGTCGGCCAGGTGCCGGACGAACGGCATCTGCAGGCGGCCGTGCTTGCCTATCTCTCCGACATGACGCTGCTCGATACCTCGCTCTATGCGCACGGCACTTCGGTCTTCGACCGGACGCTGCAGGTCGCGAGCCTCGACCATGCCATGTGGTTCCATCGGCCCTCCAAAATGGATGACTGGCTGCTCTATACCCAGGACAGCCCGAGCGCGCACGGCGCACGCGGCATGACGCGCGGCAGCCTGTTCGATCGTTCCGGCGTGCTGATCGCCTCGGTGGCACAGGAAGGCCTGATCCGTAAAAAGGCAGTTGAGTAAAAAATAGCCAGTTCTGAGCCATTTTTTGGCTTTTGCCTATTTTATCAGCTTTTCAATTGGCTGCTTTTTTAGCATTCCGCGATCGTCGGCGCAGGAATCGTGGTTTTTTCGTGTCTTTTCCGGAGTTTGCGGCCTCTGAATTGAATCTGGCACGCCCCTTGAATGTGACTTTTCGGTTGCCCAGCGCTTCACGCGCTTAAGCAGCAAGGAGAGACGGCCTCCCGCGCGGAGGCAGACAAGGATGGGAAGCCGATGAAAATTGTGATGGCCATTATCAAGCCGTTCAAGCTCGATGAGGTTCGCGAAGCCCTGACCGCCGTAGGCATCCAGGGTTTGACCGTGACCGAAGTGAAGGGTTACGGCCGCCAGAAGGGGCACACCGAAATTTACCGTGGCACCGAATACGCGGTGAGCTTCCTGCCGAAGCTGAAGATCGAGATCGCGGTTCCGTCGGAGATCGTCGACAAGGCCGTCGACGCGATCGCCTCGGCCGCCAAGACCGGCCAGATCGGCGACGGCAAGATCTTCGTCTATTCGATTGACCACGCCGTGCGCATCCGCACCGGCGAAACCGATTCAGAAGCGTTGTAAGCAGCGCCGATCAGGGAGCATTTCTCAATGTCATTCTACCTTTCCTCCTCTCTTCGACGCGTGGGCGCCGCTGCTGCCGCCTTGCTCGCGCCGGTCGTTGCCTTCGCCCAGGAGGCGGCGCCCGCCGCTGCCGAGGCCGTCGCAGCAACGCCGGTTCCGGACAAGGGCGATACCACCTGGATGCTGTTGTCGACCATCCTCGTCCTCTTGATGACCGTTCCCGGTCTCGCGCTCTTCTATGGCGGTCTCGTGCGCGCCAAGAACATGCTGTCGGTGCTGATGCAGGTTCTGATGATCACCGCCGTGGTGATGATCATCTGGGTGACCTACGGCTATTCGCTGGCCTTCACCGATGGCGGCTCGCTCAACTCGTTCATCGGCGGCTTCTCGAAAATGTTCCTGGCCGGCGTTGACACGACGACGCTTGCGGAAAGCTTCTCGAAGGGCGTCTTCATCCCCGAATACGTCTTCGTCGTCTTCCAGATGACCTTCGCCTGCATCACCCCGGCGCTGATCGTCGGCGCCTTCGCCGAGCGCATCAAGTTCTCGGCCGTCATGCTGTTCGTCATCCTGTGGGTCACCTTCGTCTACTTCCCGGTCGCCCACATGGTCTGGTTCTGGGGCGGCCCGAGCGCCTATACGGCCCCGACCGGCCTGATCTTCTCCTTCGGCGCGATCGATTTCGCCGGCGGTACCGTCGTCCACATCAATGCCGGCATCGCGGGCCTCGTCGGCGCGATCATGCTCGGCAAGCGCACGGGCTACAAGAAAGAGATCATGGCTCCGCATTCGATGACGCTCACCATGGTCGGCGCCTCGCTGCTGTGGGTCGGCTGGTTCGGCTTCAATGCCGGCTCGAACCTCGAAGCCAATGCTTACGCGGCCCTCGCCATGATCAACACCTTCCTGGCGACCGCAGCTGCGATCATCTCCTGGGCCGTCGTCGAAACGCTCGTCCGCGGCAAGGCTTCGATGCTCGGTGCCGCCTCGGGTGCCGTTGCCGGTCTCGTCGCGGTGACCCCGGCCGCCGGCTTTGCCGGCCCGATGGGCGCGATCGTGCTCGGCCTCGCCGTCTCGCCGGTCTGCTACTTCTTCGTCGACGTGGTGAAGAACAAGTTCCACTATGACGACAGCCTCGACGTCTTCGGCATCCACGGCGTCGGCGGCATCCTCGGTGCGATCGCAACCGGCATCCTCGTCAATCCGGCGCTCGGCGGTGCAGGCATCGTTGACTATTCGACCGCCGACTTCGCCGCCGGCTACGCCGGCACGGCAACGCAGGTCTGGGCGCAGCTGAAGGGCGTCCTCGTCACCGTCGTCTGGTCCGGTATCGGTTCCGCCATCCTCTTCAAGGTGGTCGATGCGATCGTCGGCCTGCGCGTCTCGGTCGAAGCGGAGCGCGAAGGCCTCGACCTCTCCTCGCACGGCGAGGCCGCCTACCACGCCAGCTAAGCGCGATTGCGGCGCCGGCAAAAAACGGCGCCGCCAAAAGTCCCGTCGCGATCCGCATATTTCGTGGATCGCCTTTCGCCCGGATCTCGCGATCCGGGCTTTTTTTGTTCCTCGACCGGCCTATCCACCGGTAATTCGGCGCCACACGCGCATGGTTAATGTCGCATTAACCCTACTACGCTTAGGTTGATTCCATGGCACGCAATGTGCCCGGAGCATTCTGCGCCGAAACCGGTTGGGGTCGGGCAAGGATGTTCTGCAATCAATGGCTGGAATGTTCCCACCGTTACTCGCAAAATGCGTGGCGCTCCGGCGGATCGAAACGGACAGCAGGCAATATGAGCAGAAGCAACCCCGCAACGCTTGACAGCCGTAACAACCGGTTCGTGCTGACCACCTTCCTCTGGCGCCAGACCGCGTCGCTGGCGGGTTTTGCGCTGTTCGGCACCCTGGCGCTCGCCGTTGCCGCTCTTTCGACCTGGAACGTTGCCGATCCGAGCTTCTCCTATGCCACCTCGGAGGAGCCGACCAACCTGCTCGGCTATGCTGGCGCCGCCTTTGCCGACATCTTCATGCAATTCTTCGGCCTGGCAAGCGTCGTGGCGCTGCTGCCGGCCGTCGCCTGGGCGCTCGTGCTCATCGGCAACAAGCCCTTCGACAAGGTCGTGAAGCGGTTCTGCCTTTGGTTCGTCGGCTCGGTGCTCGCAAGCGCCGCCTTGAGTTGCGTGCCGGCGCCGATCACCTGGCCATTGCCGAACGGTCTCGGCGGCGTCTTCGGCGACATGATCCTGCGTTTCCCAGCCCTCTTCACCGGCACGTTCCCGACCGGCACCTTCGCGACCGTTCTCGCCTGCCTCTTCGCCGGGCCGGCGGCCTGGGCGCTGATCTTCAGCGCCGGCCTGATCGGCGTCAGCGACGAGGCGGAAGAGGAGCAGGCACCCGAACCCGTTCCCAGCAAGGCGCGCACTATCCGCGAAGAACTCGAGGATGAGGACGACGAAGGTCCGCTGACCCTGCTGATGGGTTCTCTCGCTCATATGCGCTTCACGGCACAGGCCCGGCTGCGGCGGGCCATCGGCATGAGCGCCAGCCGCGCCAAGCGCCAGTACGACGAGCCCTATGATTTCAACAACGACGAGTTCGGCACCCTCAACGAGCCGGTCCGGCCGAAGGCGCAGGTGGGCGGCGCGCGCATCGAACCGTCGCTCGAGCGTGCCGAACGCCGCGTCGTCACGCCGCCGCCGATCGTCGCCGACGAAGACGACCCGCCCTTCGACATCGACGAGCCCCGCCCCGCCGGCATCCTGCCGGACGACGAGGACGATATTGCCGCCGACTGGGCGCCGAGACCGGCCCCCGCCAAGCCGATGGTCGCGATAGGCGGCTCGCGGGTCGCTCCGCCGCCGGCACGGCCGAAGAGCGGACAGCGCGTCGAACGGGAAGCCCAGCGCTCCTTCGTCGAGGATGACGGCGACTTCGCGCTGCCGCCGATCCATTTCCTCGCCGAGCCGAAGAATGTGGCGCGCGACGCCTCGCTTTCGGCCGATGCGCTCGAACAGAATGCCCGCATGCTCGAAGGCGTGCTCGAGGATTTCGGCGTCAAGGGCGAGATCATCCATGTCCGCCCCGGCCCCGTGGTCACCCTCTACGAACTCGAACCGGCGCCCGGCATCAAGTCGTCGCGCGTCATCGGCCTTGCCGACGACATCGCCCGCTCGATGAGCGCGATCGCCGCCCGCGTCGCCGTCGTGCCGGGCCGCAACGCCATCGGCATCGAACTGCCGAACCAGCGGCGCGAAATGGTCTATCTGCGCGAGCTGATCGGCTCGCGCGACTTCGAGACCACCAAGACCAAGCTCGCCATGGCGCTCGGCAAGACGATCGGCGGCGAACCGGTCGTCGCCGACCTCGCCAAGATGCCGCATCTGCTCGTCGCCGGCACCACCGGCTCGGGCAAGTCGGTGGCAATCAACACGATGATCCTGTCGCTGCTCTATCGGCTCACCCCCGACCAGTGCCGGCTGATCATGATCGATCCGAAGATGCTCGAGCTTTCCGTCTATGACGGCATTCCGCATCTGCTCTCGCCGGTCGTCACCGACCCGAAAAAGGCCGTCGTCGCGCTCAAATGGACCGTGCGCGAGATGGAAGAGCGCTACAAGAAGATGTCGAAGATCGGCGTCCGCAACATCGACGGCTTCAACACCCGCGTCGAGCAGGCGCTGTTGAAGGGCGAAGCGATCACCCGCACCGTCCAGACCGGCTTCGACCGCCAGACCGGCGAAGCCGTCTATGAGACCGAAGAATTCGACCTTTCGCCGATGCCTTATATCGTCGTCATCATCGACGAGATGGCCGACCTGATGATGGTCGCCGGCAAGGACATCGAAGGGGCGGTACAGCGGCTCGCCCAGATGGCGCGCGCCGCCGGCATCCACGTCATCATGGCGACGCAGCGCCCGTCGGTCGACGTCATCACCGGCACGATCAAGGCGAACTTCCCGACCCGCATCTCCTTCCAGGTGACCTCGAAGATCGACAGCCGCACCATTCTCGGCGAACAGGGTGCCGAGCAGCTGCTGGGCCAGGGCGACATGCTCTACATGGCCGGCGGGGGGCGCATCCAGCGCGTCCACGGCCCCTTCGTCTCCGACACCGAAGTGGAAGAGGTGGTCGCCTATCTGAAGACGCAAGGGGTGCCGCAATATCTCGACGCGATCACCGAGGACGACGACGAGGAGAACGACGGCGGCGGACCGGCCGGCACCTCGAACCTTGCCGATTCCGAGGACCCCTACGACCAGGCGGTGGCGATCGTGCTGCGTGACGGCAAGGCCTCGACCTCCTACGTGCAGCGGCGCCTCGGCATCGGCTATAATAGGGCGGCATCGCTGATCGAGCGGATGGAGCAGGAAGGCATCATCGGTCCGGCCAACCATGCCGGCAAGCGCGAAATCCTGGTGCCGACCGAGGCGGAGATCACGGGCCGGTAAGTCTGAAAGACCGGCCGGTAACGGTCATTTGAGAGGCGGGCCGCCGCGGCAGCAGATAACGCCTTGAAGGCGCCCCACTTGCGCTCCAAATGACGCTGATATGAAGGAGACTGCGATGACAGAGACAAGAAACGGCGGCGGCGACACTCGGGCGATCTCGCGGCGCGTCTTCGTTTGCGGCCTGGCAGCGCTCGCAGGCATCGCCGGCACGACGCTGGACGCGGCCCCCGCTTCGGCGCAGGCCCCCGCCGTCGCCCAGAAGATCGCCGATCATTTTTCATCGGTGAAGACGATGGCGGGCGAATTCGTCCAGTTCGGTCCGCGCGGCGAGCAGACCGGCGGAAAGTTCTACATCCGCCGCCCCGGCCGCATCCGCTTCAACTACGAGGCGCCGTCGCCGATGCGCGTCATCGCCGACGGACGGTCGGTGGTCATCGGCAATATGAAGCTGAAGACCTGGGACATCTATCCCTTGTCGAAGACGCCGCTCAATCTGCTTCTGAGCGAGCGGATCGATCTCCGCAGCCGCATGGTGCGCGACGTCCGGGTCGAACCCGACCTCATCACCATCGTGCTCGGCGACCGCTCGATCTTCGGCGACTCGACCATCACCATGATGTTCGACCCGCGGACCTACAATCTCAGGCAATGGACGATCACCGACGCGCAGAAGAAAGACACCTCGGTGATGATCTTCAACGTGCAGACCGGCATCGCACTGGACGACAAGGTGTTCCGCATTCCCTATGACGAGGTGCGCAACAAGGGCGGCAAATAGCCATAGGCGCGTGGCCGCGACAGGACTCCAGGGCCGCCTTCGGGCGGCCTTTTTCATGCTTGTCGATTGGCCCCGGACCTGCTTAGAACGCCCGTACTGCCGGACATCCCGCTATTCAGAGGAATGAGAATGCCGCTTTCCATCGCCACGTGGAACATCAACTCCGTCCGCCTGCGCATGCCGCTCGTGGAGCATCTGCTGATGAATTGGCAGCCCGACATCCTCTGCCTGCAGGAGACCAAGTGCCCGGACGATCAGTTTCCGTCCGCACCTTTGAAGAAGCTCGGCTACAACTACATCGAAATGCACGGGCAGAAGGGCTATCACGGCGTTGCGACCATTTCCCGCCTGCCGCTGACCGAATTGACCGATCGCCGCGACTATTGCGGCGTCGGCGATGCACGCCATCTCTCCGTCGTCTTCGCAGCCGGCGGCAAGACCATCCGCCTGCACAATTTCTATGTGCCGGCCGGCGGCGACGAGCCGGATCGCACCATCAACCCGAAATTCGGCCACAAGCTCGATTTTGTCGACGAGATGAAGCTGTTGCACGCCGAGGCCGAGGCGGGCATTTCCTCGATTCTGGTCGGCGACCTCAACATCGCGCCGCTCGAGCACGACGTCTGGTCGCACAAGCAGCTCCTGAAGATCGTCAGCCACACGCCCGTCGAAACCGACGGGCTCACCACCGTCATGACCGGCGGCGCCTGGGTCGACCTGATGCGCCAGCACACCCCGCCGCCCGAGAGGCTCTACACCTGGTGGAGCTACCGGGCCAAGGACTGGGCCGCCGCCGACCGCGGCCGCCGCCTCGACCATATCTGGTCCTCGGCCGATCTCGCGACGAAACTCCTGCGCGTCGACATCCTCCGGGAAGCACGCGGCTGGGAGCGCCCCTCGGACCATGTGCCGGTGATTGCGCATTTCGAGCTTTGAGATCGCCACGCGCTTGGGAAGCATCTTCGACTAGGCAAAACGTTCGGCGAGCGCCTCGACGCGGCGGATCATCGCCTGCAGATTGTCGCGGATCCGGGCTTCGACCATTGCCGTCACCTCCGGGTATTCTTCCAGCATGCGGCGGAAAAGCGGCCGGTTGATGCGGATCACCTCGCTGTCCTCGTCCGCGGTCGCGGTGAACTTGCGCTCGACCATCGAGATCAGCGCCAGTTCCGATAGCAGAGCGCCGCGGCCGACGCTGTCGACCTGCTGCGGCCGGCCCTCGGCATTGAGCTTGGAGAGCGAAAAGCTCCCGGCGGCGACCGCATAGGCGCAGTCCGCCGGCGCCCCTTCGCGAAAGAGCTCGTGGCCCTTCGCCACGCGACGACGCTCGGCGCCGAAGGCGATCAGCCGAAGCTTGTCGTCGCCGATATCGGCGAAGAGCGAGACGTTGGACAGAAGCGCGATGTCGTCATTGAGCGTCACGCAGCAATTCTCCTGACTCACCTACGAGCAAGATGGGGAGGGGAAAACCCGCAAATCCCGCCTTACGGAACGATCTTGTAGCCGCCGTTCTCTGTCACCAAAATCTCGGCATTGGAAGGGTCGCGTTCGATTTTCTGGCGCAGCCGGTAGACATGCGTCTCGAGCGTGTGGGTCGTCACGCCGGAATTATAGCCCCAGACCTCCTCGAGCAGGACGTCGCGGGTCACCACCTTCTGGTCGGCCCGGTAAAGGTAGCGGATGATCGCCGCCTCCTTCTCGGTCAGCCGGATCTTCTGGCCGTTATCCAACGTCAGCAATTTTTGGCTCGGCTTGAACGTGTAGGGACCGACGCTGAAGGTAGCGTCCTCGCTCTGCTCATGCTGGCGCAGCTGGGCGCGGATACGGGCCAGCAGCACGGCGAAACGGAAGGGCTTGGTGACATAGTCGTTGGCGCCGGCCTCGAGCCCGAGGATCGTGTCCGAATCGGTATCGTGACCGGTCAGCATGATGATCGGCGCCTTGAATCCGCTCTTGCGCAACAGCTTCACCGCCTCGCGGCCGTCCATGTCCGGCAGGCCGACATCCATGATCAACAGGTCCACCTGGCGGGCGCGCGCCGTCTGGATACCCTTGCCGGCGGTCGCTTCCTGCAGGAGGTCGAACTCCTCGTAAAGAGAGAGCTGCTCTATCAACGTCTCACGCAGGTCATTGTCATCGTCGACAAGGAGGATAGTGCGCGTCGCCATGGGACAGTTCCTGTTGCTTCCTGAATTTCAAACTAGCTCAAATGCCGCCCTTGGCAAAGCGCGGCGGCCGCGCAATCTTGTCGCCTTGGAACCGTGCTTAGGGTGGCCGCGAGATCACGGGCAAAGCAAGAATTTGTGAGAATAATGCGCAAGAAAACGTCGGGAGTAAGATCGCGGAAATCCACCATTGTGGTGCGCACTGCGCCGCGCGATCGCCGCCGCGCGCTTCTGAGCTTCGACGGAAAGACCGAGCAGGCGGCGATCGGGCGAAGCGGCCTCACGGCCATGAAGCGGGAAGGCGATGGCGCAACGCCGCGGGCGACGATGAGGCTGATCGGCGGGTTCGCGCGCCGGGACCGCGTGTCCCTGCCGCCGACACGGCTGCCGATCCGCAGGATCCGCCGCGACATGCTCTGGTGCGACGCGCCGGGCCACGCCTCCTACAACCGCCCCGTCAGGGCACCGTTTGCCGCAAGCCACGAGGCGATGATGCGCGATGACGGACTATACGACATCTGCCTCGTCATGGATTGGAACATCTTGTCCAGGCGGCGACAAGCCGGCTCGGCGATCTTCTTTCATCTCATTCGCCCCGGTTATGAGCCGACGCAAGGCTGCATCGCCGTCAGCTTGCCGGCGATGAAGCGGCTGCTGAGGCATATGCGCCGGGGAACGGCTGTCCGGGTGGCATAGCCGCGAAGACCGTCATTGCTTCTGCTTGAGCATGCGCGGCGTCACGAACCGGACGAGGCGGCCGCTGCCGGGCTCGATCTCCGACCATTGCCCGGCATCGAAATCGATGACCGCGAGGGCGGCCGTGGGAAATTTTTCACGCAGGCGCGGCAGCGCCTCGCCCTCGCCGGCAAGGAGCAGTGCAAGCTCCTCCATGCCTGGATTGTGCCCGACGAGGAGGAGGCTGCGCACCGACGGCTCCACGCCCCGTATCACGCCGAGAATGGCTTTGGCCGCGACCTCGTAGATCCCGACGGCGTCACGGGAGTCGACGCTGGCCGGCAACGCCTCGGCCACCAGTTCCCAGGTCTCCTGGGCGCGTCGCGCCGTGGAAACAAGCGCCAGATCCGGCACGAGGCCCTGCTCGGCCATATAGGCGCCAATCACCGGGGCAGCCTTTCGCCCGCGCCCGGCGAGCGGCCGGCGATGGTCGGCCACGCCTTCGGGCCAGGCGGATTTCGCATGGCGGAGCAGCATCAGGCGCCGTGCGGCGGTCTTGTCGTGATCAGCCATGAGGTTCTTCGCGGGTCAGGTGGAACGCGGCCATTGTGGCACCGTTGACGCCACTTGTCTGCCCGCGGAAGCTTCTTGTGACGCTCAATGAAAAAGGCCGCCCTCGAGAGGGCGGCCAAATTGCCGGAAAAGTTCGAACCGGCTTATTTCCACTCGCGGATATCGACGAAATGGCCCGCCACCGCGGCGGCGGCGGCCATTGCGGGGGAGACAAGATGGGTGCGGCCCTTGAAGCCCTGGCGGCCCTCGAAGTTGCGGTTCGAGGTCGAGGCGCAGCGCTCGCCCGGCTTCAGCCGGTCGTCGTTCATCGCCAGGCACATCGAGCAGCCCGGTTCGCGCCAGTCGAAGCCGGCCTCCTTGAAGATCCTGTCGAGACCCTCGGCCTCCGCCTGTTCCTTGACGAGGCCCGAGCCCGGCACGATCATCGCCGAAACGGTCGGGGCGACCTTGCGACCTTCGACGACCTTGGCAACGGCGCGCAGGTCCTCGATGCGACCGTTTGTGCAGGAGCCGATGAACACCCGGTCGATGGCGATGTCGGTGATCTTCGTGCCCGGCTTCAGGCCCATATAGTCGAGCGCCCGCCATTTGGAAGCGCGCTTGGTCTCGTCCTGGATGTCGTCCGGATTCGGAACGGCGCCCTGGACCGAGATGACGTCTTCCGGAGAGGAGCCCCAGGAGACGATCGGCGGCAAGTTGGCCGCGTCGAGCACGACGACCCGGTCGTAATGGGCGCCCTCGTCGGTGTGCAGCGTCTTCCAGTAGTCGAGCGCCATGTCCCAGGCCTTGCCCTTCGGCGCGCGCGGCTTGTCCTTGATATAGGCGAAGGTCGTCTCGTCCGGCGCGATCAGGCCGGCGCGGGCGCCGCCTTCGATCGTCATGTTGCAGACCGTCATGCGGCCTTCCATCGACAGCGAACGGATCGCCTCGCCGGCGAATTCGATGACGTGGCCGGTGCCGCCGGCGGTGCCGATCTCGCCGATGATGGCGAGGATGATGTCCTTGGCGGTGACGCCGGGCGGCAACTGCCCGTCGACGCGCACCAGCATGTTCTTCGCCTTCTTCTGGATTAGCGTCTGGGTGGCCAGCACGTGCTCCACTTCCGACGTGCCGATGCCGTGCGCCAAAGCACCGAAGGCGCCATGCGTCGAGGTGTGGCTGTCGCCGCAGACGATCGTCATGCCCGGCAGCGTGAAGCCCTGCTCGGGTCCGACGATATGGACGATGCCCTGGCGCTTGTCGTTCTCCGAATAATATTCGACGCCGAAATCGGCGGCGTTCTTGGCAAGCGCCTCGACCTGGATTCGGCTTTCCTCATTCTTGATGCCGAGATGGCGGTCCGGCGAGGTCGGCACGTTATGGTCGACGACGGCCAGCGTCTTTTCCGGCGCCCGGACCTTGCGGCCGGCCATGCGCAGTCCTTCGAAGGCCTGCGGACTCGTCACCTCGTGCACGAGGTGACGGTCGATGTAGAGCAGACAGGTGCCGTCATCCTGTTGATTGACCAGATGATCGTCCCAGATCTTGTCATAGAGGGTACGCGGTGCGCTCATAGCGAGATATCCATCGAATTTTAAAATACGGAAAAGCCGGCGGCGATGCTGCCGGAAACAACGCTGATCAGGCGATCAGGATAGGCGGCTCGTCAGAGCGCCGCAGACATGCGCAAAGAACCGTGCCGGCAGACGCTTGTGGTCCTGCAGCACGACGATTTTCTGGGCGCGACATCCGAACTTGGATTCCATGGCCGGTGCTCATATCAATTTTTCGACTGTTCGGCAATTGGCGAGATGGCAGGCAGTTGACGGTCAGAGCCCTCCCCAACCCCTCCCCACAAGGGGGAGGGGCTTGGCGCGCGCGGCACCCTCTTCGATCACCTCGGCGCAAGAGGCGGCTGCAGCGGTGCAGAAGGGAGGTTTGGGCGCGGCATCGGAGCCCCTCCCCCTTGTGGGGGGTTGGGGAGGGGCCTTGCGAGGGGAACGCGCCCTACCGCGCCTCTGCCCTTCTCAGCCGCCGCTCGAGCCCCCGAAGCGCCAGCGACAGACCGATCGTCAGGATGAGATAGACATAGGCGACGATCGAATAGGTCTCGAAGAAGCGGAACGAGCCCGAGGCGTAGACCTTGCCCATCTGGGTGATGTCGGCGACGCCGAGCACCGAGACGAGTGAGGAGTCCTTGACCATCGCCACGAAGTCGTTGCCGAGCGGCGGCAGGATGACGCGGATCGCCTGAGGGAGGACGACGAGCCGGAAGCGCTGGTAGCGCGTCAGGCCGAGCGCCTTGGCCGCCTCCACCTGCCCCTTGTCGACGGAAAGGATGCCGGCGCGGAAGACCTCGGCGATGAAGGCGGAATAGCCGATCATCAGCGCGATGATCGCCCGCCACATCAGCGAAACGTCGCGCACGACGAGCGGCTCCATGACGCCCGCCTTGACGAGCGGCGTCGCCAGGAAATTGACGGCTGTCACCAGCGCCGGCGCACCGACGAAGGCGATATAGAAGAGCAGGACCAGGATCGGCACGCCGCGAATGACTTCCGTGTAGAAGCGCGCCGCCTGGCGCAGTGCCGCGTGCTCGGAAAGCGCCATCAGCGCCACGCCGAGGCCGAGCATGGTCGCGAGCGCGAAGCCGACCAGGGTTACGAAGACGGTGACGCCGAGACCTTTCAAGACGACCGCGAAGACCTGAGCGAAGATGTCATTGGCGGCGATCACCGCGGCGAGCGCCACGGCGATTACAAGGAGGGCGACCAGCCACCAGGGATAGTCGCCCTTCTCGGAAGCGGATGAATTGACCGGCGCCATCGTGATTCCATAGTTGAGACGCGGGATGCGAGCGGAAAACCGCATGCACTTTTCCTCATCCCGCTCCACAGCGCCGCGCGTCCAATAGGACGCGCTAAGGTCGCTATAGTACTTTGAAATGCTGCATGATTTTGTCCTCAAATCGATTCCGATTTCGGGAATCATGCAGTAGCGATCAGCCGCCCATCTTGTAGTCGAGGAACCACTTCTTGTTGAGCGCGTCGAAGGTGCCGTCCTCTTTCAGCGCCTTGATTGCGGCGTTGACCGGCTGGACGAGATCGGATCCCTTCGGGAAGATGAAGCCGAAATCCTCGGTGCCGAGGGGCTCGCCGACCACCTTGAGCGTGCCTTCGGAGGCGTCGACATAGCCTTTCGCCGCGACGCTGTCGGTCAGCACCAGATCGACGTCGCCGGCCTTCAGCGCCTGGACCGTCGCACCGAAGGTCTCGAACAGCTTGATGCGCGGGTTCTGCTCGTTGCCGTCGAGAATTTCATAGACGGCGGTGTAGAAGGGCGAGGTGCCGGGCTGGGCGCCGATCAGCGCGTCCTCGACCGCGGCGAAGCTCTTGGCGTCCTTGAAGCGCGCCTCGTCGGCGCGCACCAGCATGAACTGCTGCGAGCGCATGTAGGGATCGGAGAAGTCGACCTTCTCCTTGCGGTCGTCCTTGATGGTGATGCCGGTCATGCCGATCTGATACTGGCCGTCGGATACCGATTGGATCATCGCATCCCAGCTGGTGTTCTGATATTCTACCTTGAAGTTCAGCCGCTTGGCGATCTCGTTCATCGCGTCATATTCCCAGCCGACCGCCTGGCCCGACTTCGGATCGACGAACTGCAGCGGCGGATAGGCGTTCTCGGTGACGACGACGACCGTTTTGCCGCCAAGGTCGGGCAGGCCGCTCGCGACGGCGGACGCGGAGAATGCGAAGGGAACGGCGAGGGCAGCGGCGATGCCCGCGAGCACGTGGCGGCGGATTGTCATTGGAGGAACTCCCGAAAATTGTGGCGACCGAAAAATGTCACGAATTTCGCCGGGAAGACAAGCAGATAGTGCCAAAAAAGAAAGGCGGCCGGGAGGCCGCCTTTGCGAATAACTCCGAAGAGTCGAAATCTTATTCTGCGGCCGCTTCGGCTGCCTTTGCCTCTTCGGCTGCCTTTGCTTCCGCCGCTTCGGCGGCTGCTTTTTCGGCGGCGAGCGCCTGGGCGGCTGCGACCTTCTCGGCCTCGATGCGTGCCTTCTCGTCGGCGACTGCCTGGCGCTCGGCTTCGTTCAGCTTGCGGGCGCGCGTGCCGGTGTTCTCGACGATACGAGCCGACTTGCCGCGACGATCGCGCAGGTAGTAGAGCTTGGCGCGGCGGACCTTACCGCGGCGGACCACTTCGACGCTCTCGACGAGCGGCGAGTAAACCGGGAATACGCGCTCGACGCCTTCGCCGTAGGAAATCTTGCGAACCGTGAAGCTTTCGTTGAGGCCGCCGCCGGAGCGGGCGATGCAGACGCCTTCATAGGCCTGGACGCGGGTACGGTTGCCTTCGACGACGCGGACGTTGACGCGGACGGTGTCGCCGGCGGAAAAATCGGGAAGGGTGCGCTTGGCGGCGATCTTGGCGGCCTGTTCGGCTTCCAGCTGCTGGATGATGTTCATCGGTCTAACCTTTGCTTTCTTCTGAAACAGCCAGAGCGCTCTCGGTCGGCCTGTCGGATTTCCTTCAGGCCTTGCCCTCTTTAAGGACAGGAGCGGATTCGCCATTCTTTCTTGGTGGTCGACGGGCAAGAACCCGAACCGGGGCGGCACATACACCAAACGAGACTGCTTGTCATCCCCGATCGCAGATTTTCTCGGATGCCCGACGCGTCGATTGTACGCGCGGCCGAGACATGATAAGGAAACCTTATTATTTTTCTACGTGATCGAACCGGATGCCCAGGAAACTCGAATCCGACACGATCGGATTGCTGCTCACCGATGTCTCGCGGCTGCTGCGCGGCGCCTTCGACCGCAAGGTCAATGCGATGGCGCTCGGCATCACCCCCGGGGAAGCGCGCACGCTGATCCAGGTCGCCGTGACCGAGGGCATCAAGCAGGCGGAGATCGCCACGCGTATGGGGATCGAGCCGATGACGCTCTCGGCCTATCTCGATCGCCTCGAGGCACTGGAGCTGGTGGCGCGGGTGCCTGATCCGGCCGACCGGCGCGCCAAGAATGTCGTCATCACCGAAAAGGCCGACCCGCTGCTTTCCGAGCTGATGAGCGGGCTCAGGGGAATGATGAACGCCTATACCGAGAGCCTCGGCGACGAGGGCCGCGAGCAGCTGCGCGGCAGCCTCCGGATCCTCCGCGACAATCTTCGCCGCCTGGATCCCTGTCTTGCCGGCAAGGAGAAGACGCAATGACGCTCAGGATGAGCGAACGGCGCACGAGCATCATCGGCGCCTTCCTGGTGGCGCTCGGCCCGGTTTCCATGGCGCTCTATACGCCGGCCATGCCGGAACTCGTCCGCGCCTTCGCCTCCAGCGAGGCGGCGATCAAGATGACGCTGTCGCTCTATTTTGGTGGCTTCGCCTTCGCCCAGCTCGTCTCGGGCACGCTTTCCGACGTTATCGGCCGCCGGCCGGCGACGCTGATTTTTATGGCCATCTATCTCGCCGGCAGTCTGATGGCCGCCTTTGCGCCGTCGATCGCCGTGCTGCTCGCCGGGCGGCTGGTGCAGGGGATCGGCGCCTCGGTCGGCATGACGGTCGCCCGCGCCATCGTCCGCGACCAGTTCACCGGCACGAGCGCCGCCCGCATCATGAACATGATCGGCATGATGCTGGCGCTCGGGCCGGCCGTCTCGCCGACGCTCGGCGGCATTGCGCTTGGTCTTTTCGGCTGGCAGTCGATCTTCCTGCTGATGGTCGGCTTCGCACTGATGGCCTGCCTGACCGTGCATTTCTTCATGGCCGAGACGGTGGCGCCCGACCGCAGCAAGGGGCATCTGCGGCCGATCCTTGCCGCCTATCGCGAACTGCTGGCCGACAGCCGCTTCTTATCGACGACGCTGGTGATCGCCGGCGCCGTCGGCGCGCTCTACGCCTGGGCGACGATGCTGCCCTTCGTGCTGATCAGCGAGGTCGGGCTGACGCCCACCGAGTTCGGCGTCGGCATGCTGATGCAATCGGGTCTGTTCTTTTCCGGCACGGTGACGGTGCGGCTCCTGATGCGGCGCTTCACGCCGCAGGCGCTGGTGCCCGTCGGCCTCTCTTTCATCGGCGCATCGAGCCTCATCCTTGCCTTTACAATGCAAGCAATGGAGCCGACCTTCCTCTCGGTCATGACTCCGATCGGCATCTACGCCTTCGGCATCGCCTTCATCATGCCCTATATGATGACCGCGGCGATGGCGCCCTTCCCGCATATCGCAGGCACGGCGTCGGCGTTGATGGGCTTCATCCAGATGGGCTCCGGCCTTCTCGGCGGCGCGCTTGCCGCCCTCGTCGGCGCGCCCGCCCTGGCGCTCGGGACGATCATCCCCGGCTTCGGCCTGATCTCCATGGCGAGCTATATCTGGTATCGCAGGGCGGTTCGGCTGAGGCCGCTCGCCGCGCCGGCACCAGCCGAAGCGCCGTTGAGCGAAGCGGCGGAATAGAGACAGTTGCAGGGAAGTGTGACGGTTTTCCATCCACGACACCACGACGAGATGAATTGAGCTGCGCTCGGGGTGGATGCCCCTCTGCTGCCGGGCATGCCCCTCATCTGCCTGCCGGCCTCTTATCCCCGTCACACGGGGAGAAGAGGGAATGCCTCGATCCCGGCACCAAACGGCGGCCGTCGAGAAATGTGCACGCCTGCGGGTCAAGAAGGGACCAAGCGATTGCGGCTTGTCTCTCCGTCCCCGTGCGCGGCGTGCGCGGGGAGAAGATGCCGGCAGGCAGATGAGGGGCAGGCGGAAGGGAGCCGGCCGTAGATGCTCCCCTTGAAACCGGCTTTGCCTTCAAACCGCCCGGCACGAAAAAACTGCGGCGGATTGCTCCGCCGCAGCTCTGTCTCGAGGAATTCCGGCCTCAGCGGTTGCGGGCAGCGAGCGTGCGCAGGCGCAGGGCGTTCAGTTTGATGAAGCCGGCAGCATCCTTCTGGTCGTAGGCGCCCTGGTCGTCCTCGAAGGTGACCAGCTTGTCGGAATAGAGCGACTTCGCGCTCTCGCGGCCGGTGACCATGACATTGCCTTTGTAGAGCTTCAGCGTCACTTCGCCTTCGACATGCTCCTGGCTCTTGTCGATGGCCGCCTGGAGCATCTCGCGCTCCGGCGAGAACCAGAAGCCGTAATAGATGAGCTCGGCATAGCGCGGCATCAGCTCGTCCTTCAGATGCGCCGCGCCACGGTCGAGGGTGATGCTCTCGATCGCCCGGTGGGCGGCGAGCAGGATCGTGCCGCCGGGGGTCTCATAGACCCCGCGCGACTTCATGCCGACGAAACGGTTCTCGACGAGGTCGAGGCGGCCGATTCCGTTGTCGCGGCCGTAGTCGTTGAGCTTGGCAAGCAGCGTCGCCGGCGACAGGCGCACGCCGTCGATCGAAACGGCGTCGCCGCGCTCGAAGCCGATCTTGATGATGGTCGCCTGGTCCGGAGCAGCCTCCGGCGAGATCGTGCGCATGTGCACATATTCCGGCGCTTCCTGAGCCGGGTCTTCCAGCACCTTGCCTTCCGATGAGGAATGCAGCAGGTTGGCGTCGACGGAGAAGGGCGCCTCGCCCTTCTTGTCCTTGGCGACCGGGATCTGGTGCTTTTCGGCGAATTCGAGCAGCTCGGTGCGGCTCTTGAACGACCAGTCGCGCCAGGGAGCGATGATCTTGATATCGGGATTCAGCGCATAGGCCGATAGCTCGAAGCGGACCTGGTCGTTGCCCTTGCCGGTCGCGCCATGGGCGATGGCGTCGGCACCGGTCTTCCTGGCGATGTCGATCAGGTGCTTGGAGATCAGCGGCCGGGCGATCGAGGTGCCGAGCAGATAGACGCCTTCGTAGACCGCATTGGCGCGGAACATTGGAAAGACGAAGTCACGCACGAACTCCTCGCGCACGTCCTCGATATAGATCTCCTTGATGCCGAGCATCTCCGCCTTCTTGCGCGCCGGCTCAAGCTCCTCACCTTGGCCGAGATCGGCGGTGAAGGTCACCACTTCGGCGCCGAGTTCGGTCTGCAGCCATTTGAGGATGATCGAGGTGTCGAGACCGCCGGAATAGGCGAGTACGACCTTCTTCACGTCTTTGTGCGATGCCATTATGTCTGTCCGTGCTATTCGAGGGCGGAATGCCGCCGTGCAAAATCTGCGGCACTTTAGCCAGAACTCGAAGCGATACAAGCGGAACAAGCGGCATTCGGACGAATCTGCTGGCGAAAGGATGTAAGCTTCGGTATCAGCAAAGACCTGCGCCTGAGGAATAGCCATGGACTTCCTGCCAAGCCTGCCGACCCTCCTTACCTTTGCCGGCGCGAGCCTGCTGCTGGCGGCAACGCCCGGACCCGACATGACGCTGTCGATCAGCCGGGCACTGGCGCAGGGCAAGAAGGCCGCGCTCTTCGTCGTGGTCGGCACCGGGCTCGGCATCGTCGTCCACACGCTGCTCGTCGCCTTCGGCATCTCGGCGCTGATCACCGCCTCGCCGACCGCCTTCCTGGTGTTGAAGACCGGCGGTGCCGCCTACCTCCTGTGGCTCGCGATCCAGGCGATCCGCTACGGCTCCAGCCTGTCGGTAACGAAGGCGACGGAGGTGGCGGAGGCGAAGGGTACGGCGTCGCTTTCGAACATTTCGACCGGCTTCTCCGTCAACATCCTGAACCCCAAGGTCGTGATCTTCTTCATGACCTTCCTGCCGCAATTCGTCAGCGCCGACGACCCGGCGGTGACCGGCAAGCTCCTGTTCCTCGGTTTCTTCTTCATCGCCATCGGCATGCCGGTCAACGCGCTGGTGGTGCTAGCCGCCGACTGGCTGGCGGCCTGGCTGCAGCGCAACAGGCGGGCGATGCGAGCGCTCGACTACAGCTTTGCCGGGGTGTTTTCGGTGTTTGCCGTGAAGATTTTTCTGACGCAGGCGCGGTGACGTCCATCCCGAGGGCTCTTGCCCCTCAATCCTCGCCGTGGTTGGCGATCATCATCGCCTCGAAGGCGAGTCGGTCGACCTTGCGCATGCGCTCCGATTCCGACTTGAGCTGGCCGCAGGCGGCGAGGATGTCGCGGCCGCGCGGGGTGCGGATCGGCGAGGCGTAGCCGGCCTGGTTGATGAAGTCGGCGAAGGCTTCGATCTGCTCCCAGTCCGAACACTGGTAGTTGGTGCCCGGCCAGGGATTGAAGGGGATCAGATTGATCTTCGCCGGGATGCCCTTCAGGAGCTTCACCAGTTCCTTGGCGTCCTCCAGGCTGTCGTTGACGTCCTTCAGCATTACATATTCGAAGGTGATGCGGCGCGCATTGGAAAGGCCCGGATAGGCGCGGCAGGCCTCCATCAGCTCCTTCAGCGGATATTTCTTGTTGATCGGCACGAGCATGTCGCGCAGTTCGTCTTTGACGGCGTGCAGCGAGATTGCCAGCATGACGCCGATCTCCTCGCCGGTGCGATAGATTTCCGGAACGATCCCGGAGGTCGACAGCGTGATGCGCCGCTTCGAGAGCGACAGGCCGTCGCCGTCCGAGGCGATCAGCAGTGCCGTCTTGACGTTCTCGAAATTATAGAGCGGCTCGCCCATGCCCATCATCACGATATTGGTGATCTTGCGGCCCTCGGCCGGCACGATCGCGCCCTGCGGCGTGTCGCGCTCCGGAAAGTCGCCGAGCCTGTCGCGGGCGAGCAGAAGCTGCGAGAGGATTTCCTCGGCCGTCAGATTACGCACCAGCTTCTGCGTGCCGGTGTGGCAGAAGGAACAGGTGAGCGTACAGCCGACTTGGCTCGAAATGCAGAGCGTGCCGCGGCCTTCCTCGGGAATATAGACCGTCTCGATTTCCACCGGCCGTCCGGCGCCGCGCGGCGGAAAGCGCAACAGCCATTTGCGCGTGCCGTCGCCCGAAACCTGCTCTTCGACGATTTCGGGCCGGGCAACGGTGAAATGCTGCTTGAGCATTTCGCGCATGTCCTTGGAGACATTCGACATCTGGTCGAAGTCCGAGACGCCGCGCACATAGAGCCAATGCCACAGCTGGCTGACGCGCATCTTCACCTGCCGCTCCGGCACGCCTTTCTCGACCAAGAGCTTGGCCATGTCCTCGCGCAAGAGGCCGATCAGCGACGGCTTTTCCGTTTGCGGCGCGACGCGCACCTGCGGCGCCTTAACGATATCCGGCCTGTTCAAGATCTCGGTGGCTGGCATGCTCGTGGTCCTGTCATGGAGCGGGGGCTGTCCGGATATGCGTCTCCGGATCATCTTCCGATGCTCGAACTGAAGTATGGCGAGCCTTCGGGCGCGCTCACACGGGGCGCAGGGCTCTGGATTGCGGGCGCTTTAGCATTCTTTTTGCGGCGAGTCACCATGAGCGCTTCAGCCGAAAGCAAAAAGGCCGGCTGAGCAGCCGGCCTCTGAGTCGGGAACGCAGGGTCCGGCCTACTTGCAGGCCTCGATCTGCTTCAAGGCGGCGGAGATGCCGGAGAGCGAATAGGAGTAGGAGGTTGCCGTGCCCTTGCGCGACTTGGCGTTGACCGACATGTCCTTGCCCGATTTCATCGCCGCGACCAGCGCCGGCTCTTCCGCGGCATTCTCGACCCAGGCAGAGTTGCCCTTGGTGAACATGATGAAGGTGCGTCCGTCGATGACCACGTTGACCTTCGAATTGTCCTGTAGCTGATAGCCCATCATCACCTGCGGCTCGTAGCTGATGTTCTGCCCCGGGCGCTGCGAGACGAGGAAGAAGATGTCTCCGTGGTCGACGCCGGCAGGGCTCTTTTCCTTTGGAACCGACAGGACATAGCAGACCTTGCCGCCGCCCGACTGATAGGAGTACGCGCCCCAGGCGTTGAACTGCTGGATTCGCGTCGGCGATTGCGCGGAAGCCACGCCGGCTGCCGCCATTACGAGTACGATTGCAGTTGCGATCTTTCTTGCAAACATGAGTTCCTGCCGATTTCCTAGCTTGCGGTTGCCCGAACCAGGCTTACACGGGCAACGCATAGTCACGATTTGAATTTATTTTGACTTAATTCAGGTTACCAAACCGTCAACGATCGCCGCAATCGTCCCGTTTTGTCCCACAGGAACAGTGCGCCCGCAGCCTTGGGCCATTGCGGGCGTGCGGTTCGTCCCTGTGCGGATTTGCCGGTCCGGTCGGACATCGGTACTGGCGGGCCGTGGCCGGTGATCTTCCTGTCTCAAATCTCGTCGGACGCGCCGTTCTGCTGCCTCACGCCCACAGCCGTCACGTTTACGGAATCTATGTCACAAAGAATCGGGCAAGAGTTTGTCGTCGCGGGCGGCAATGCGGCGACCTCGGCAACGGGGTGGCGCCGCTAGTCGTCGAGCCGCTCGCCGAACGTCTCGTCGGCCTTGTGATAATGTGTCTCCTTGATTTGGCCGCTGATCGCCGCAAAGGCGGCAGTCAATACGGCGACGTCGTCGGAGAAGCCGACGGCGGCGAGTACGTCGGGCACGAAATCGAGCGGCAGGACGAAATAGGCCAGTGCCGCGAGCAGTATCCCTCGGGTGCGGGTCGGCGTCTGCGGGTCCACCGCGCAATAATAGGCGGCGACGAGATCGCGGCTGAAGGGAATCTGGCGAACCGCCCGGCGGAAGGTCGGCCAGAAGCGGCGGCGCACCTTGCGCTCGCGGCGCTCCTGTTCGGATTCCTCGCCTGGAAGGAGAATTTCACCAATCTTCACGTCGTCCATCGCGTCCGTTCCGCTTGTCACCAGCCAGATATGGGCATGGCAGGCGCCATTTCAAATGGCCGTATTTAGATGGCCTTACTTCAGATGATCCGGCATCCGCCCGGCAGCCGACTGGTCCATCTTCGCCGCCAGCTTGAAGTCGAGCTCCGTCAGGCCGCTGGCATCATGCGTCGAAAGCGTGACATCGACCTTGTTGTAGACATTGAACCATTCCGGGTGGTGGTTGAGCTTCTCCGCCGCGAGAGCGCATTGCGTCATGAAGCTGAAGGCTTCGGCGAAATTGCGGAAGCGAAACGCCTTCCAGATCGAGGCTCCGTCCTCGGCGAGAACCCAGCCTTCCATCCTGTGGAGATGCTCGGCGATAGTCTCGGCATCGAGCTTTTCGGGCCTCATGCGATTTTCTCCCTGCCCTTTTCAGGCTAACCATGCCGCGTGGACGTGCGGTCGAATGCTCCATGGATACCATGAAACCCGTCAGAATTCTCTTCGTTTGTCTCGGCAATATCTGCCGATCGCCATTGGCAGAGGGCATCATGCGTCAGCTTGCGTGCCGAAACGGCTATGGCGATGTGGTCTCGGTCGATTCAGCCGGCATGGGTGCCTGGCATATCGGCCATCCTCCCGACCGCCGCTCGATCGCAGTCGCCAGAGCCCACGGCATCGACATTTCCGGTCTGCGCGGCAGGCAGATCGACGCGGCCGATCTTGCCGCCTTCGACCTGATCCTCGGCATGGACCGCCGCAATGTCGCCGAGCTGCGGAGGCTCGCCTCGCCCGAGACATTCCACAAGGTGCATCTGTTCATGAACGTTGCCGCGGGCCGGAACGACGACGTTCCGGATCCCTATTCCGAAACGGCGGATGCCTTCGAGGCGCTCTACCAGATGCTGGAGGCCGGCTGCTCCTCGCTGCTTGCGAAGCTCACGCGCCCTTCGTGAAGCGGGAACACCTCTTCCGTCAGATAGGGCCCGCCGCCGACCGAGTCGCGCGAGGATAGGAGGACGAAGCGCGGAACGATAAAGGGCGCGGTCATGAAATTGCCGCGCCCTGACAGATACTCGACGACGTCGTCGACACGTGAAGCGCGTAGTCGCGCCAGCGTCACGTGCGGCGTGAACTTGCGCGGGTCCGGCGGCAGGCCGAGACGCTGGCAGATGCGTTCGATTTCCGCCTGCAGCGCATACATGTCCGGATTGTTGCTGACGCCGGCCCAGACCGAGTGCGGCTTCTTCGAGCCAAAGGCACCGATGCCGGTCAATTGCAACTGAAATTCCGGCCGTTCGATGCGGTCGAGGCCGTCGATGATTTCATTGGCGGTGCGCCAATCGACATCGCCGATGAAACGCAGGGTAATGTGGTAATTCTCCACATCGATCCATCGAGCTCCGGGAAGACCTCCGCGCAGCAACGAAAGACTCATTGCTGCATTGTGCGGAATTTCGAGGGCGGTGAATAGTCTCGGCATGGCGAGCTCCCCGAATCTCTTGCAGATGTCTTAGCGAATCACGCATCGACTCTGCACGCAACTGTTATTTGGCGAGTTGAGAAATTAACATCTGCTTAATTGTGGATGTTCGTTATTCTCCTTTGTGCAGTGATCTGACGAATTGCTCGGCCGTTGGAAGAAAACGCTCCACCATTACGGCAATGCCATCGCTGTTCGGATGCATGCCGTCGTCGAGTTGCAGTCCTGCTTTGGTTACGACTCCGTCGAGGAAGAAAGGGTAGAAGGCGAGTTTGTGTTCCCTAGCGAGGTCGGAATAAATCAAATTGAAGCGCGCGCCGTAGTCGCCACCCATGTTCGGCGGCGCCATCATGCCGACGAGCAGCACCGCAATGCCGCGCTCCTGGAGCCGGTCAATCATAGCCTCGAGGTTTTTGCGGGTTTCCTCGGGCGAGACGCCGCGCAGCGCGTCATTGGCGCCGAGTTCGAGGATCACGCCCTTCGTTCCGTCAGGCACCGACCAATCTATGCGGGCGAGACCGCCCGAAGTCGTGTCGCCGGAGACGCCCGCATTCGCGATCGTGACATCGAAGCCCTTGTCCTTGAGCGCCTTTTCAAGCCGGGCGGGGAAAGCATCCTCCGGCGGAAGCTGGTAGCCGGCCATCAGGCTGTCGCCGAAGCCGACGAGGCTGAGGCTTTCGGCCCGGGCTGCCGCCGATAACGCGATTGTCATTGCAAGGCTCAAGAAAAACGGGAGAAAATCTTTCAATCGCATGCTTCCGTTCCTAAATCGGCGGGCAATCTTTTCGTCAATCCTCTTTCATATAGGGTCGTTCCGCGTGGCAAAAACCATCATCGAACTGAAAAATGCGGACCTGACCCTCGGCGAGGCGGCAGCCTCGGTGCACGTGCTGAAGGGCATGAGCCTGACCATCAATGCCGGCGAATCCGTCGGCATCGTCGGGCCGTCCGGCTCGGGAAAATCGACACTCCTGATGGTCATGGCCGGCCTCGAGCGCCTCGATCGCGGCGAGATCGTCATTGACGGCACGGCCCTGCACCGGATGAGCGAGGACGAGATCGCCGATTTCCGCGGCCGCAATATCGGCATCGTTTTCCAGTCCTTTCATCTGATCCCCAATATGACGGCGCTCGAAAACGTCGCGGTGCCGCTGGAACTCGCCAATGTCCGCGACGCCTTCGGCATCGCCCGCCGAGAGCTCGTCGCCGTCGGGCTCGGCGAACGGCTGACGCATTATCCGGGACAGCTTTCCGGCGGCGAGCAGCAGCGCGTGGCGATCGCCAGGGCGCTGGCGCCGTCGCCGAAACTGCTGATCGCCGACGAGCCGACCGGCAATCTCGATGCCGAGACGGGCCGGCAGATCGCCGACCTGCTCTTTGCCGAGCAGCGCGAGCGCGGCATGACCCTCATTCTCGTCACCCATGACGCGGCCCTCGCCGGGCGCTGCTCCCGGCAGGTGCGGGTCCGTTCGGGCGAGATCGTCTCCGGGGCCGAGGCCGCGCCGCTCGCCGAACCGGCCCGTCCGGAGGCCGCATCCGCATGAGCGCAGCCACGGTCATCCGCCGCCTTCGCGCGTTCCTCGCCCTTCGTCTGGCGCTCCGGGAGATGCGCGGCGGTCTCAAGGGCTTCTATATCTTTCTTGCCTGCATCGCGCTCGGCACGGCGGCGATCGCCGGGGTCAATTCGCTGTCGCAGTCGATCAGCGCGACGATCGCCTCGCGGGGCCAGGAGATCCTTGCCGGCGATATCCGCTTCGAGCTCAACAACCGCCTCGCGACGCCCGAGGAGCGCGCCTTTCTCGAGGGCTTCGGCGACGTTTCGGCATCCGCCGGCTTGCGCTCGATGGCGCGCCTTCCGGACGGGTCGAACCAGGCGCTCGTGGAGTTGAAGGCCGTCGACGGCGCCTATCCGCTCTATGGCGCGCTTGAAAGCGAGCCGGCAGGGCCGCTTGCCGAACTCCTTGCGAAGGATGGCGATGTCTACGGTGCGGTTGCCGCGCCGCTGCTCCTCGAGCGGCTCGGCATCGCCTCGGGCGCCGAGATCCTTCTCGGCAATGCGCGGATCCGCGTCAATGCCACGATCATTCGCGAGCCGGACGCACTGTCCGACGGATTCGGCTTCGCGCCGCGGCTGATGGTGTCGGCCGAGGCGCTCGCTGTTTCCGGCCTGGTGCAGACCGGCAGCCTCGTCGAGCACGCTTACAAGATCAGGCTCGCCGATCCGTCGCGTGTCGCCTCGATCCGGACGGAAGCGCAGGCGCGTTTTCCCACAGCCGGCTGGTCGATCCGCACCAGCAGCAATGCCGCCCCGTCGCTCAACACCAACATCACCCGCTTCTCGCAGTTCCTGACGCTCGTCGGGCTGACAGCGCTGATCGTCGGCGGGGTCGGGGTCGGCAATGCGGTGCGCTCCTATCTCGACGGCAAGCGCGGGGTCATCGCCACCTTCAAATGCCTCGGCGCGCCGGCCTCGCTGGTGGCGACGGTCTACCTCGCACAGATTCTGATGATCGCCTCGATCGGCATTGCCATCGGCCTCGCGCTCGGTGCCCTGATCCCATTCGTGGCGGCGCAGTTCCTCGCCGACGTATTGCCGGTGTCGACATCCTTCGAGCTCTATCCCTCGGCGCTTGGCCTTGCGGCGCTCTTCGGCTTGCTGACGGCGCTTGCCTTTGCGGTCCTGCCACTCGGCCGGGCGCGCCGGGTGCCGGCCACCGCCCTCTTCCGCCAGCAGGGTTTCGAGCCGAGCGGCTTTCCCGCCTGGCCCTATCTCGCGGGCGCGCTCGTCTGCCTGGCGGCGCTCGCAGGCCTTGCCGTCTGGACCGCCTATGACCGCTACATCTCGCTGATCTTTCTCGGCGCGATCGCCTTTGCCTTCGTCGTCCTGCGGGCCGTTGCCTTCCTCATCGGCTGGCTGGCGCGGCGCAGCCCGCGCGTCCACTCGCCGGCCCTGCGGCTGGCAATCGGCAATATACACCGGCCCGGCGCACTGACGCCGTCGGTGGTCCTGTCGCTCGGGCTGGGCCTCGCGCTTCTGGTCACGCTCGCGCTCATCGACGGCAATCTGCGGCGCGAGCTGACCGGCAGCATGTCGGAGCGCGCGCCAAATTTCTTCTTCGTCGACATTCAGGGTCATGAGATAGACGGCTTCCGGTCGCTGCTCGGCAGGGCGATGCCGAAGGGCAAGATCGTCGAGGTGCCGATGCTGCGCGGCCGCATCGTCGCCCTCAACGGCCAGGACGTGAACAGCCGCACCGTGCCGCCCGGCGGACAATGGGTCTTGCGCGGCGACCGCGGCATCACCTACGCGAAGAACAAGCCGGAGAATTCGACGCTCACCGCGGGCGCATGGTGGCCCGCGGATTTCAGCGGCGAGCCGCTCGTCTCCTTCTCGGCCGAAGAGGCCGGCGAGCTTGGCCTGAAGCTCGGCGACACGGTCACGGTCAACGTGCTCGGCCGCAACGTCACCGCCCGGATCGCCAATTTCCGCAATGTCGAGTGGGAATCGCTGTCGATCAATTTCGTCATGGTCTTCTCGCCCAACACCTTTGCTGGCGCGCCGCATGCCTGGCTGGCGACGATCATCGACCCGGATGCCACGGCGGCGGAAGAAGCGGCGGTGCTGAAATCCGTCACCAACACCTATCCCACGATCACCAGCGTTCGCGTCAAGGACGCGCTCGACATCGTCAACACGCTGCTCGGGCAGCTTGCGACGGCAATCCGCGCCGCGGCCGCCGTGGCGTTGATCGCATCCGTGCTGGTGCTCGCCGGCGCGCTTGCCGCCGGAAACCGGGCACGCATCCACGACGCGGTGGTGCTGAAGACCCTCGGCGCCACCCGGGGAGCTTTGATCCGCGCCTTCAGCTACGAATATTTCATTCTCGGCGTGGCCACCGCCGTCTTCGCGCTCCTGGCAGGCGGAGTTGCGGCCTGGTTCGTCGTCAGCCGCATCATGACGCTGCCGTCGAATTTCCTGCCGGACGTGGCCTTCGCTACGATCGCCGTTGCCCTCGTCGTGACGGTCGGCATCGGCCTTGCCGGGACCTGGCGCATCCTCGGGCAGAAGGCCGCGCCGGTCCTGCGCGAACTGTAGCGGTGGCGATTAACCGTTAATCACCCGTGTTTGATCGCCCAAAAGCCCGGCTTTGCTCGATTCAGGCCCGGCCGGGTCTTGTGCGGCGCGGCTTTCACCATCATATTTATCCACAGGCATGCTGGAGCCCCGCAGCGGCGCCTGGGCGTGAGCTGGCACAGACACCCGCCGCCCGACACCGTAATTCCAACCGGGGCTTAAAGAGGAAACAATGGCTGATCTGAGAAACTACCAAACCCGAATGTCGCCCGCCGGCGCTCAGGCGGGTGCCGTGATCGATGAAGGCCTTCGCGCTTACATGCTGAAGGTCTACAACCTGATGGCCCTGGGGCTGGCGATCACCGGCGTGGCAGCTTACGGGACCTATGCGCTTGCCGTCTCCAATCCGGCATTCGCCCAGCTCATCTACGCCTCGCCGCTGAAGTGGGTCGTGATGCTGGCACCGCTTGCGCTGGTCTTCTTCATGAGCTTCCGCATCAACTCCATGAGCGTTTCCGCCGCCCAGACGACGTTCTGGATCTACGCGGCGCTGATGGGCCTTTCGTTGTCCTCGATCTTCCTGGTCTTCACCGGGCAGAGCATCGTGCAGACGTTCTTCGTGACGGCCGCCTCGTTTGGCGCCCTGTCGCTCTACGGCTACACGACGAAAAAGGATCTGTCGGGCTTCGGCACATTCCTGATCATGGGCCTGTTCGGCCTGATCATCGCGTCGATCGTCAACATCTTCCTTGCTTCGTCGGCCCTCGGCTTCGCGATCTCCGTGATCGGTGTTCTGGTCTTCGCCGGCCTGACCGCCTACGACACGCAGAAGATCAAGGAAATGTACTTCGAGGCCGATGACGTCGCGGTTGCCGGCCGCAAGGCTATCATGGGCGCGCTGACGCTCTACCTCGACTTCATCAACCTGTTCATGTTCCTGCTGCAGTTCCTGGGCAACAAGAACGAGTAGTCGGGACTGGATTGACGAAGAAGGCGGCTTCGGCCGCCTTTTTTGTTGCGCCGAATCTTGATCGGTCCGGCCGCTTCATGCGAATGCTGCAGCAGTCCCAACAACGAAAAATCTCCCATGACCTTCACGCTTCGCGACGCCGTCGCCGCCGATCTTCCCGCCATCACCGAGATCTACCGCGAGTCGGTCCTGAACGGTGTCGCGACCTACGAGGTGACGCCGCCCTCCGAGGCGGAGATGGCGCTGCGCTTTTCGACGATCACCGGCAGCGGCTATCCCTATATCGTCGCCGCGGACGAGCAGGGCAGCGTGCTCGGCTACGCCTATGCGTCGGCCTTCCGCACCCGGACCGCCTATCGGTTCCTGGTGGAGGATTCGATCTATCTGGCGCCGGAATCGCGCGGCCAAGGCATCGGCAGGGCGCTGCTCGAGGAGCTCGTCAAGCGGTGCACCGCGCTCGGTTTTCGCCAGATGGTGGCGGTGATCGGCGGCGCCCACCCCTCCTCGATCGCCGTTCATCGCGCCGTCGGCTTCGAGCATCAGGGAACGATGAAGGCAACCGGCTTCAAGCATGGGCGCTGGCTGGATACCGCGATCATGCAGCTTCCTCTCGGCGAGGGGACGGACACCCTGCCCGCCGAGGGCGCCTATCCGGATACGCTTTACCGGAGCTGATTGCCCCTCTCCTCGGGTTTAACCCGAGGACTAACCCTCTCCCCGTACGCGGGTAGAGGGACTGGAGCCGGCGCGGCATAGTCCTTCGCCCCGCTTGCGGGGAGAAGGTGCCGGGAGGCGGATGAGGGGCAATTCCAAATGGAGACGCTGCGTTATGTCTCGACGAGCTTCAGCACCTTGTCGAAGACTTTGAGGACCTGTGCCAGCTCGTGGCCGCGCTTCAGGATCGTGCCTTGAGCGTTCAGCACGCTGTAGGCACCCTGTTTGGCGGCGAGTTTGGGGTTCTTCTCGATGCGGTAGAGCGGGACTTCCCCGGCGCGCTTGAACACCGAGAACACGGCACGGTCCTTCAAATGGTCGATCGCGTAGTCGCGCCATTCGCCCTCACCGACCATGCGGCCGTAGAGTCTCAGAACGAGGTCCAGCTCACGGCGGTGGAAGGTGACTGGCGGGGGGTTTTTGGCTTGCTTGTATTCGTGAAAATCGACGACCACATTCGATGTGGTCTGGCCCTGGTGACGCGCTTCGCCCTCCGGCAAATCCGATTGATCGGTCATCGGCAATTCGGCCTTCTGATGTGACAGGACCATGACAGTGTGCCTGACGAGAGACGAAAAGCAAGCCGGAAGCTGTTGGCAAGGCGGGCAATTCTTGCCCTTGCCGCAATTCAGTCAAATCGCCGCCCCAATTCACCGCAAAACTCCGACCGCTGCCGGACGAGTCGTTGCCACCGTATGTCCGGACAGGTTGTCATGCTGCGGGAGGTTTCCAAACGCAGACATGACCGGTTCGGTCCGGTAACTTCGAACCCTCAGCCCCAGCCCCTCGATGCTGCCGGGCCGAACCATCCCTCCGCCTCGAATTCGGCGCGTGCGCTCGCATCTGCCCCTCATCCGGCTGCCGCCACCTTCTTCCCGCAAGCGGGGGCGAAGGGACGATGCCGCACCCGCTTACGTCCCTCCACGAGCAGACAAGGGGCAAACTCCTGACCGGAGCCCTTCGCGTCGCTACAGCTTGCCTTGCGGGCCGGCGAGAAGGGTTGCGGCGCCGATGATCGGGCCCGGCGTTTCCGCATCCTTCATCGATTGCAGCAGGATGGCGCAGCCGCTATTGCCGCGCCCCTCGATCAGCACCGAGGCGGGGAGCGTGAACTGGGCGGGCTTGCCGTCCCACATGCCGATGGTCTGGATATCCTTGACCGCGTGCCAATAGGCGATTTCTTTGCCCTTGTTCTCGCCTCTTTCGACTTTGACCTCCCGGGCCCGGTCGAAATAGACGACGACGACATTCGCCTTGCCCTCACCGGCGCCGACCTTGATGGAGATTTCCTCGCCGCCGATCGTGGCATCGACCGGCACGGCGAGCCCGCCGCCGCCGGCGCTCATCGTCGCCAGCCGGGACTTGACCGCCTGGAGGTCGGAGCCGTTCACGTGATCGCGGCCGTTCAGAACCACCTGTGGCGTGTAGACGCCACTGCGGCCGAGCATGCGGGCATAGGCATACTGCCGCTCGGTGTTTTCCTTGGTGGCAAGCGTGTCGGCCCAGCCGAGATAGTTCCAGTAATCGACGTGATAGGCGAGTGCCACGACCTCGCCCTCGTCGATAAGCGCCTTCAAGGCGGCGTCGGCGGGCGGACAGGACGAACAGCCCTGGCTGGTGAAAAGCTCGACCACACCCTTGAACGCCTTGCCGTCGTCGGCCGCCGCCGTGCCGCCGATGGCACCGAGCAGGCCCATGGTCAGGGCCAGGCGGCGAAGCATTGGCAGCAAGGCGAAAGTCATGGCGTCACTTGTATTTGTCGGGCGGGCGCTTCCATCAGGGGAGTACATTACATACGACGGGCCGGTTTCAACAGAAAGTCACGTTGGAGTGACCTGCGGGCAGGCTGGGGAAAACGTCGACGGACATAAGCGGCGGCAGTTAGCGCAAAAAGAGAGCCGGGGCATCGGCTGATGCCCCGGCCAGATCGTTGAAGCAGAATGCGGACGGCCGGTTCAGGCCGCGAGATCGCGCAGAACCGTCTGCAGGATGCCGCCATTATTGACGTAGGTGACCTCGTCCAGCGTGTCGATACGGCAGATGAGCGGCACTTCCTTCACCGAACCGTCGCCATAGGAGATCTTGGCGACGCGCCTTTCGCGCGGCTGGACATTGGCGAGGTTGTCGATCGTGACGACCTCATCGCCCTTCAGGCCCAGCGAATCCCAGGTCGTGCCCTCTTCGAAGACGAAGGGGATGACGCCCATGCCGACGAGATTCGAGCGGTGGATGCGTTCGAAGGACTGGGCGATCACGGCCTTGACGCCGAGAAGGTTGGTGCCCTTGGCCGCCCAGTCGCGCGAGGAGCCGTTGCCGTATTCGACGCCGGCGAAGATGACGAGCGGAACGCCCTCTTCCTTGTACTGCATGGCCGCATCGTAGATCGACATCTCTTCCTTGGACGGATAGTGGATGGTGTAGCCACCTTCCTTGCCGTTCGGGCCGAGCATGTGGTTGCGGATACGGATATTGGCGAAGGTGCCGCGCATCATCACTTCATGGTTGCCGCGGCGCGTGCCGTACTGGTTGAAGTCGGCAACGGTCACGCCATGGCCGAGCAGGTAGGAGCCTGCCGGTGAGGCGGCCTTGATCGAACCGGCCGGGGAAATGTGGTCGGTGGTGATCTTGTCGCCGAAGAGGCCGAGGACGCGGGCGCCCTTGATGTCGGAAATACCGGCGCCCGTCTTGCCCATGCCCACGAAATAGGGCGGGTTCTGCACATAGGTCGAGGCCTCGTCCCAGGCATAGGTCTGCCCGGCCGGAACCTGGACGGCCTGCCAGTTTTCGTCGCCCTTGAAGACGTCCGCGTATTTGGTCGCGTAAAGTTCGCGGGTCACGTATTTGAAGATGAACTCCTGGATTTCCTGCGAGGTCGGCCAGATATCCTTCAGGTAGACCGGCTTGCCGTCCTTGTCTTCGCCGATCGGCTCCTTGGTGAGGTCCTTCTGAACCGTGCCGGCGAGTGCGTAGGCGACCACAAGCGGCGGCGAGGCGAGGTAGTTTGCCTGGACGTCCGGCGAGATGCGGCCTTCAAAGTTGCGGTTGCCGGAAAGAACGCCGGCGGCAATCAGGCCCTTGTCGTTGATCGCCTTCGAGATCGGCGCCGGCAGCGGGCCGGAGTTGCCGATGCAGGTGGTGCAGCCGAAGCCGACGAGATTGAAGCCCAGCGCATCGAGGTCCTTCTGCAGGCCGGACTTCGCCAGATATTCGCCGACAACCTGCGATCCGGGCGCCAGCGATGTCTTCACCCAAGGCTTGGTCTTCAGGCCCTTGGCGACCGCGTTGCGGGCAAGCAGGCCTGCGGCGATCAGCACCGACGGGTTCGAGGTGTTGGTGCAGGAGGTGATTGCCGCGATCGCGACGTCGCCATGGCCTATGTCGAAATCCGTGCCTTCGACGGCATAGCGGTTCGAAAGCTGACCGGGCTTCTTGTAGTCGTTTTCGAGCGCGACGGCAAAGCCGGAGGCGATGTTTTCAAGCGCGATGCGGCCCTCGGGGCGCTTCGGGCCGGCCATCGACGGCACGACGTCGCCGAGGTCGAGTTCCAGCGTGTCGGTGAAGACGAGGTCCGAACCGTCGCCCTCGCGCCACATCCCTTGAGCCTTGGAATAGGCTTCGACCAGCGCGATGCGCTGTTCTTCACGACCGGACATCGTCAGGTAGTTGATCGTTTCGGCGTCGACCGGGAAGAAGCCGCAGGTGGCGCCGTATTCCGGACCCATGTTGCCGATGGTGGCGCGGTCGGCGAGCGTCATGTTGTCGAGGCCCGGGCCGAAGAATTCGACGAATTTCGAGACGACGCCCTTCTTGCGCAGCATCTGCACGACGGTCAGCACCAGGTCGGTTGCCGTCACGCCTTCCTTGAGCTTGCCTGTGAGTTTGAAGCCGATGACTTCCGGCAGCAGCATCGAGACCGGCTGACCGAGCATCGCTGCTTCCGCTTCGATGCCGCCGACGCCCCAGCCGAGCACGCCGAGGCCGTTGATCATCGTGGTGTGGCTGTCGGTGCCGACGCAGGTATCCGGATAGGCGGTGATTTCGCCGTTCTCTTCGCGGGTCCAGACCGTCTGGCCGAGATATTCCAGATTGACCTGGTGACAGATGCCGGTGCCGGGCGGCACGACGCGGAAGTTCTTGAACGCCTGCTGGCCCCATTTCAGGAAGCGGTAGCGCTCGCCGTTGCGCTGATATTCGAGTTCGACGTTCTTGGCAAAGGCCTGCGGCGTGCCGAATTCATCGACGATGACCGAGTGGTCGATGACGAGGTCGACGGGAACGAGCGGGTTGATCTTCTCCGGGTCGCCGCCGAGAGACACCATGGCGTCGCGCATCGCCGCGAGGTCGACGACGGCCGGGACGCCGGTGAAGTCCTGCATCAGCACGCGCGCCGGACGGTAGGCGATTTCGTTTTCCGCAGTGCCCTTGTCGCTGAGCCATGCGGCGACGTTTTCAATGTCCTTCTTGGTGACCGAGCGGTCGTCCTCGTTGCGCAGCAGGTTTTCCAGCAGCACCTTCATCGAATAGGGAAGCTTGGAGACACCGGCGAGGCCGTTGGCTTCCGCTTTCGGCAGGCTGTAATAGACATAATCCACGCCGTTGACCGTGAGCGTGGAGCGACAATTAAAGCTGTCTAGGGATTTGGACACTGGAAATACCCCGTTCCGTCTGATCGCCAAAAGCTGACGTACGAACGCCCGAGCGCCTGTGAAGCGCGAAATGGGATGCGGGTGCGGCCATTTCCGCTGTCCGTACGTGGAATGTCATTCCATGTTCGGCGCTTGGATGAAATTCACGCCGACCGCTGGCGTGTTGGCCGCCTTATAGATAATTTCTCCAATTCGTGCCAGACCAACCAAGGTCCAATCGGAACTTTTTTTGCTCTGCGAAAAAGAGCGTCAAGGAAAGCTTAAGATCGATGCGCCTGCTGGTTGAGGGTTTGAGTGCGAGGCGAGGCGAAGACTTGATTTTCAACGATATTTCCTTTTCGCTTGCAGCCGCGGAGGCGCTCGTGGTGACGGGGCCGAACGGCTCTGGAAAGTCGACCCTGCTGCGCGTTCTTGCGGGTCTTCTTCGTGCCGAAACGGGGAGGATATCGCTCAAGGACGGACCTGCCGGTTTCGAGCATCCGCACGAGCTCAGCCACTATCTCGGCCACCGCAATGCGATGAAGCGGGAATTGACGGTCGAGGAAAATCTTTCCTTCTGGCAGCGTTTTCTCGGCAATTCGCCGGGCGGCTCCGGCCTCGATCTTGCCGCGGCGGCAGCCGCCGTCGGCCTCGCCGACATTACCCATCTGCCCTTCGGCTATCTTTCCGCCGGGCAGCAGCGGCGGATGGCGATGGCGAAGCTGCTCGTCGCCTATCGACCGATCTGGATTCTCGACGAACCGACCGCCGCACTCGATGCCGGCGCAGACAGGCTCTTTGCCGGGCTGGTCACGAGCCATCTCGAGCGTGGCGGCATCGTCATCGCCGCCACCCACCAGGCGCTGGGGATCGGGCAGTCGAAGACCTTGCAGATGACGGGGTTTTCGCATTGATGTCTCTTTTCTTCCGGGACCTGAAGCTTTCGGTGCGCGCCGGCGGCGGCGCGATGATCGGCGTGCTCTTCTTCATGACCGTCGTGTCGGTGATCCCCTTCGGCGTCGGGCCGGATCTCAATCTGCTTTCCCGCATCGGCCCGGCGATCCTCTGGATTGGCGCGCTGCTCGCCTCGCTTCTCGGCCTGGACCGGCTTTTCCAGGCGGAGCGCGAAGACGGCTCGCTCGATCTCATGCTGATGCACGAGACGCCGCTCATCCTCACGGTTTTCGTCAAATGCGCCGCCCATTGGGCCGCCACCGGACTCCCGCTGGTCGTCGCCTCGCCCTTTCTCGCCCTGTTCATGAACATGGACGAGTTCGCCATCGGCGCGACAATGCTTACCCTCCTTGCAGGGACGCCGGCGATCACCTTCATCGGGGCGGTCGGCGCGGCCGTCGCTGTCGCCCTGCCGCGCGGCGGGCTGCTCGTCTCGATCCTCGTGCTGCCGCTCGCCATTCCCGTGCTGATCTTCGGGGTGAGCGCCGTCTATGCCGCGGTCGAAGATCCCGCCCCCTTCCTGCCGCCTTTCATGATATTGATGGCGATATCTCTGTTCTTCGCGGTCATCGGACCGGTTGCGGCGGCCGCGGCGCTGCGGCATTCGGCCGACTGACGCAATCGTGATTGACCTGGGTCAATTGCGGAGAAGGTGCTTCCGCGTTAAACAGCCGTCATGAGCGATAACAGCCTGGCCATCCGCAAATTCAGCGATCTCGCCAACCCGACCCGGTTCCTGGCGCTCGCCGATCGCGTACTGCCATGGTTTGCCGCACTCACGGTGCTCGCCTTCGCCGCCGGGCTCTGGCTTTCCTTCACCACCGAGGGCGATTACCAGCAGGGCGAGACGGTGCGCATCATGTATGTGCACGTGCCTTCCGCCTGGCTGTCGATGATGTGCTACACGCTGATGGCGATATCCGCACTCGGCACGCTCGTCTGGCGCCATCCGCTGGCGGATGTCTCGGCCAAGGCGGCCGCACCGATCGGCGCCTGCTTCACCTTCCTGGCGCTCGTCACCGGCTCGCTCTGGGGCAAGCCGATGTGGGGCACCTGGTGGGTTTGGGATGCACGGCTGACCTCGGTCTTCCTGCTCTTCCTTATGTATCTCGGACTGATGGCGCTGAACCGGGCCATGGACGATCCGGCCCGTTCGGCCCGCGTCTCGGCCGTGCTGGTGCTCGTCGGTTTCGTCAATATCCCGATCATAAAATTCTCCGTCGAATGGTGGAACACGCTGCATCAGCCGGCAAGCGTCATGCGCCTCGACGGCCCCACCATCGATCCGGAATTCCTGTGGCCGCTCATAATCATGGCGGTCGGCTTCACGCTCCTGTTCTTCACGCTGCACATCGCCGCAATGCGCAACGAGATCTGGCGCCGCCGGGTGACGTCGCTCCGGCGCCAGGCGGCCCGCAATGCCGGCCGGGAGAACTTGGCGCCATGATGAGCCATGCAGCCTATGTCTTTGCCAGCTATGCCGCCGCCTTCGCGGTCGTTGCGGGCCTCGTCGTCTGGGTTGTCGGCGACGGCCGTGCCCGGCAACGAGAATTGAGGGCACTCGAGGCCGCCGGCATCCGCCGCCGTTCGGCGGAAGCTCCAGCCGGAGAAGCTCGATGACGAGCACGCAGGCGCCGCAGCCGGACGAGCGCAGGCCCGGCCCCTTGCGCTATTTGCTGGCCGCGCTTCCGCTTCTGATCTTCGCGGCGCTGGCGCTGATCTTCTGGAGCCAGTTGAATTCCGGCCGCGACATCAGCGAAATTCCCTCGGCGCTCATCGGCACCAAGGCGCCGAAGCTCGATCTGCCGCCGCTCCAAGGCGCCGTGACGCCCTCAGGCCAGCCGATGCCGGCGCTCACCGATACGGCCGTCAAGGGCAGACTGACGCTCGTCAACGTCTGGGCCTCTTGGTGCGTGCCCTGCCGCCAGGAACATCCGGTCATCCTCGAACTTTCGAAGGACCCCCGGTTGACCGTCGTCGGCATCAACTACAAGGACCGCAACGACAACGCGCTGCGGTTCCTCGGCGAACTCGGCAACCCCTTCTCGGCGGTCGGCATCGATCCGAACGGCAAGGCGGCGATCGACTGGGGCGTCTACGGCATCCCGGAATCCTTCCTCGTCGCCGCCGACGGCACGATCCTCTACAAGCGCGCCGGGCCGTTCGACGAGCGGACTTTGAAGGAAGGATTGATGCCGGCGATCGAGAAGGCGCTTGCCGGATCGTAGGTGGCATTTTAGCTAGCGTTGCCCCTCATCCGGCCTGCCGGCCACCTTCTCCCCGCGCGCGGGGAGAAGGGACTCGTGGCGCCCACTCATCCTCATCGAACCGCCTGTGGGAAGGTAACGGAAACGCGGCTTCCCCGTTTCAACGCCTTGCGTTGAAGAGGGCGCTCGGCGTTTCCGCGAAGTCCCTTCTCCCCGCCTGCGGGGAGAAGGTCGCGGCAGCGGGATGAGGGGCAAACCCGGCCGGAAGACCTAACGGGTCTACAGCCCCGCCTGCCACGCCTTCACCGCATCAAGCGGCCAGACAAGCATCAGCACGTTGAGCGTCAGGTTGTCGCGGATCAGCCAGCCGGTAAAGAGTTCGAGGATGATCGCGATCGTGACCGTTACCGCCACCGGCAACCGCGAGGCAATGAGGAAGCCTGCGGCCATGGCGAGCGTGTCCATAGTGGAATTAAGGATGCTGTCGCCGAAATAGTCGAGCGAGATCGTCGCCGAGCGGTAGCGGTTGATCACCATCGGCGTGTTCTCGGCGATCTCCCAAGCCGACTCGATGACGGTCGCGAGCAGCAGGCGGGCGCTCAGCGGTTTTCCGCGCAGCAGCAGAAAGCCGAGGCCGTAGAACAGGAAGCCGTGGATGATGTGCGACGGCGTGTACCAGTCGGAAATGTGCTGCGAGTTGCCGCTGGAATTGACGACGCCCTCCCAGAGTTTCACATAGCCGCATTCGCAGATCCACAGCCGCCCCATCAGATGCTGCATCAGGATCTGGATGACGACGACGCCGAGGCAGGCGATCAGCCAAATCCAGGTGCTGCGTTGTCTGTTGTCGTCCGTACCGGCGGCGATCGTCACTCGGCCCTCTCCTGTTCCAGCGAGTGCTTCATAATCAGCGGCATCTGGGCAAGGGTGAAGAGAATGGTAATCGGCATCGTCCCCCAGACCTTGAAGGCGACCCAGAAATCGGTCGAGAAGGAGCGCCAGACGATCTCGTTCAACACCGCGAGGAACAGGAAGAACACGCCCCAGCGGATCGTCAGCTTCCGCCAGCCGTCCTCATCCAGCTTGAAGGCGGCATGGAATACATAGCCGAGTAGCGACTTGCCGAACAGGAGCCCACCGAGCAGGATCGCGCCGAACAGCGTGTTGACGATGGTCGGCTTCATCTTGATGAAGGTATCGTTCTGCAGCCACAGCGTCAGCGCCCCGAAGACGAAGACGACGATGCCGGAGACGAGCGGCATCATCGGCAGGGTTCGCGTCATGATCCAGGAGACGGCGAGCGCCGCGGCCGTCGCCGCCATGAAAAGGCCGGTGGCGATGAAGATCGGACCGCCGAGTTCGGCGAGCACCGGAAAGCGCCCAGCCAGCCAGTCGCCGCGCGAATTGGCGAAGAAGAACACCATCAGCGGCCCGAGCTCCAGTACGAGCTTCAGGAGCGGGCTTACCTCCGTCCGGGGCTTCTCTGCCTCGATTGTCGACATGTGCGGATCCTGTTCTGTCATACCACTTGCTGGAACGGGACGCGGGCGGAAAACCGCTTCACACTTTTCCTCGTCCCGCTCTCTGGCCGCTCATAACACCAGCATTGCGGCAAAACCATATCAACCGGCGTTGCCACCGCAAGCTTCGCGTTTCTTGATCAGCCGGCGGCGACGCCGGCGATCGCCTCGGCAAAATCCTTCGCCTCGAAGGGTTCGAGATCGTCGACACCCTCGCCGACGCCGATGAAATAGACCGGCAGCTTGTGCTTGGCGGAGATCGCCACCAGGATGCCGCCGCGCGCCGTGCCGTCGAGCTTGGTCATGATCAGCCCGCTGACGCCCGCGACATTGCGGAAGATCTCCACCTGCTGCAGTGCATTCTGCCCGGTCGTCGCATCGAGCGTCTGCAGCACCGTGTGCGGCGCATCCGGATCGAGCTTGCCGAGGACGCGGACGATCTTTTCGAGCTCGGCCATCAGCTCGGCCTTGTTCTGCAGCCGCCCGGCCGTGTCGATGATCAGCACGTCCGATTTCTTCTCGCGGGCGAGCTGGTAGGCCTCATAGGCAAGGCCCGCGGCGTCGGCGCCGAGCTTGGAGGCGACGATGTCGGACTTCGTCCGCTCCGCCCAGATCTTCAGCTGCTCGATCGCCGCGGCGCGGAAGGTGTCGCCGGCTGCGAGCATCACCTTCAGCCCGGCGCCGGAAAGTTTTGCGGCAAGCTTGCCGATCGTCGTCGTCTTGCCGGTGCCGTTGACGCCGACGACGAGGATCACATGCGGCTTGTGGCTGAGATCGAGTTCTAGCGGCTTGGCGACCGGGGCGAGCACCTTGGTGATCTCTCCGGCCATGATGCGCGAGACGTCCTCGCCGGTCACGTCCTTGCCGTAGCGCTCCGAGGAGAGTGCGTCGGTGATCCGCATCGCCGTCTCGACGCCGAGGTCCGCCTGGATCAACAGATCTTCCAATTCCTGCAGCGTCGCCTCGTCGAGCTTGCGCTTTGTGAAGAGGCTGGCGATCTGGCCGGTGAGCTGCGACGACGTGCGGGCGAGGCCGCGGCGCAGCCGCTGATACCAGGAAAGCTTCGGCTGGGCGGCGGGCACTGCTTCCTGGGGGCGTTTGTCGGCGGCGGCAAAGCCCTTGGGGAGGCTCGGGGCGGCTTCGTCGCGAAGCGCGGCCTGGTCTGCGGAAGGGGCACCCCCCTCTGCCCTGCCGGGCATCTCCCCAACAAGGGGGGAGATTGGATGGGGCGCGCCCTCGCCGTCTATCGCAACGCTTTCGTCAACTTCTTCGCTACGGGTACCAACCTCATCCGGGGCGGGCTCGGCTGTCGGCGCAATTTCGCCTGCACCACCGGCCTCTGCCTCCTCGACGACGGTTCGGCTGTTGTCGGCGGCTGCCTCGATCTCCCCCTGATCTCCCCCCTTGTGGGGGAGATGTCCCGAAGGGACAGAGGGGGGTATCGCGACTTCACCGGCAGACGGAGCGTCTTCGGAAGGTGCTTCACCCCCCACTGCCCTGCCGGGCATCTCCCCCACAAGGGGGGAGATTGGATGGGGCACGCTCTCGCCTTCGATGACGACGTCTATCTCGGACCTTGCCTCTTCATGACCGGTCTCAACCTCGGGGGCACGTTCGGCAGATGGCGCAATCTCGTCCGCACCAGACTTCGCCTCCTCGATGGCAGTCCGATCATCCTCGGCGCTCGCCGCAGGGACAGAGGGCGTACCAGCGGCCTCATCGGCAACCGGCGCTACCGGCGCCTCCTGCGGCGGCAGCGGTTTCTCTTCGACGGTATCCTTGCCGAAGGAGAAGATCTTCTTGATGAAACCAATCGCCATGGGAATGTCCGGATATCAGGCCGCAGCCATCTGTTCTCTGTGCATCGTCAGATGCTTGCCGTTGTGGCCGGTGATTGCGACCGTAGCGAGCGAGCGCGGTTCGAGGCCGGCCGCATCGACGAGGGTAAAATTCTCCGTATGCGCCAGCCCGTTCATCTCGACGAGGATCGTCTGGTCGCTGCCGATCATGCGGTCGAGATGGGCCGCGTAGAGCTCTGCTCCTTTGACGCGCAGCCGCGCGGCCCGTTTTTTGACGAGCGCCCGGTCGAGCTGCGGCATGCGGGCCGCCGGGGTGCCCGGACGGGGGCTATAGGGGAAAACGTGGAGATGGGCGATGCGGCACTCCTCGGCAAGCCGCGCGGCGTTCTCAAACATCTCTTCGGTCTCTGTCGGAAAACCGGCGATCATGTCGGCGCCGAAGCTGATCTCGGGCCGCAAACGCCGAACCTCGGCGCAGAAGGCGCGGGCATCGGCGCTCGAATGGCGTCGCTTCATGCGCTTCAGGATCAGATCGTCGCCATGCTGCAGCGACAGATGCAGATGCGGCATGAAGCGCGGCTCGTCCGCGATGAGGTCGAGGAGATGCCTGTCCGCCTCGATGCTGTCGATCGACGAGAGCCTGAGGCGGAGAATTTCCGGCACCTGCTTCAAAAGCGTCCTGGCGAGCAGCCCAAGCGTCGGCGTTCCGGGCAGATCGGCGCCGTAGCTCGTCGCGTCGACACCGGTCAAGACGATCTCGCAATAGCCGCCTTCGACGAGCCGGCGCGCCTGTTCGACGACCGCGCCCATCGGCACGGAGCGGGAATTGCCGCGGCCATAGGGGATGATGCAGAAGGTGCAGCGGTGATCGCAGCCGTTCTGCACCTGGATGAAGGCGCGCACGTGGCCGTCGATGTGCTTGACCATCTGCGGCGCCGTGGAGCGCACGCTCATGATGTCGTTGACGCGCAGCTTTTCCTCGGCCGAAACGCCGAAATCCGGCAGCGCCCGATAGGAGGCGCTTTTGAGCTTCTCCTCGTTGCCGAGAACCGCATCGACCTCGGCCATCTCGGCGAAGGTTTCCTTCTCGGTCTGGGCGGCGCAGCCGGTGACGACGATGCGGGCATGCGGATTGTCGCGCCGGGCGCGGCGGATCGCCTGGCGCGCCTGGCGCACGGCCTCGGCCGTGACCGCGCAGGTATTGACGAGGATGGCGTTGTTCAGCCCCGCCTTCTCGGCCTCCGCCCGCATCACTTCCGATTCATAAGTGTTGAGGCGGCAGCCAAAGGTTATGACCTCGACGCCGCTCAAAGCGCTCGCGCTCCGTTTGCGCCGCTCGCCGCATCACGCTCAAAAGCACCGGTGGCGGGATCGAGCCTGCCCGACCATTCCCATTCGGCCGGCCCCGTCATGATCACGTGGTCGTCGCGCTCGCGCCATTCGATCTTAAGCGGCCCGCCCGGAACGTTCACCGTCACGGTTCGATCCGTGCGGCCGGTTCTGGCGCCGCTGACCGCGGCGGCGCAGGCGGCGGAACCGCAGGCGAGCGTCAGCCCCGCGCCCCGCTCCCACGTCCTGAGGTCCATCTCCTCACGTGAACGGACACGGGCGATCGATATATTGGCGCGTTCGGGAAAGATCGGGTGATTTTCGAGCAGCGGCCCGAAGCGCTCGAGCTCGTAGCTCCAGACGTCGTTCTCCACCCAGAAGATCGCATGCGGATTGCCCATCGAGGCGACCGAGGGCGAATGCAGCACCGGATCGTCGATCGGCCCGATCTGCAGCTCGATCCGCCGTGTATCGTGGAATTCCTCGGCGAGCGGGATCTCGCTCCAGCCGAAGCGCGGGGCTCCCATATCGACCGAGATCAAGCCGCCGTCATGCTCCTTGGCCTCGAGCAGGCCGGCGACCGTATGGAACAGGAACGCCTTCTTGCCTGTCTCGGCGGAGAGCGCCTGGACGACGCAGCGGGTGCCGTTGCCGCAGGCCTGCGCCATCGAGCCGTCGGAATTGACGATGTCGATCCAGGCGTCCGTGCCGGCGGCCCTCGGATCGTGGATCGCCATGATCTGGTCGAATTCTGTCGCCGGATCGGCATTGAGCGCGATCGCCGCCGCAGGCGTCACGCGATCCTTGCGGCCGCGCATGTCGACGACCAGGATCTTGTTTCCAAGCCCGTTCATCCTGGCAAATTGCACGTGATCGGCCATGTCGCGATTGTCCAAACTCGGCTCCCGACCCCGGGCGCCCTTCATTCGGGCTGTATATGGCGGAAAAGCCCTGAAATTACCAGTGCTGCATTATCCCGTCGAGGCGGGAACGTCGAAGACTTCGCCGGGCCGCAGCGGCCGGAAGCGGCGTGGCTCGACGCCGGCCCTGGCGAGCGCTGCCTCCAGGGCCCTCAACGGCTCTTCGATGCCCTCATCCGTCAAACGGAACGTGCCCCAATGGTGACCCGCCACGTGCTCTGCGCCGCAGGCGATCATGCCCATGACCGCTTCTTCCGGATTCTGGTGGTGGCTTTCCATGAACCAGCGCGGCTCGTAGCAGCCGAAGGGAAGGTTGGCGAGGCGGAAGGAGCCGTGCTTGTCGCGGGCGGCGCGATAGTTGATGCCGCCGTGGAAGCCGGTATCGCCGACATGGTAGATCTTGCCAACCGGAGTCTCGATGACGAAGGCGGACCAGAGCGCCATCCGCCTGTCGCGCATGCCGCGGGCCGACCAATGATGGCAGGGTTCCGCATGGACGACGACGCCGTCGTCGATCTCGATCCGCTCGCCCCAATCGAGAACCGCGAGCTCCGCATCCGGAACGGCGCGGCGGATGATCGTGTCGTTGCCGAGCGGCGTTGCGATCAGCGGCGCGTGCTCGGCATGCAGCGTGCCGAGTGTTTCTACATCGAGATGGTCGTAGTGATTGTGGGTGACCAGCACGACGTCGATCGGCGGCAGGTCGTCCATGCGAATGCCCGGTGCGTTATGGCGATGCGGCCCGGCAAAGGCGAAGGGGCTGGCACGATGAGACCAGACCGGATCGGTCAGTATGTTCAGGCCGGCCACCTGGATCAGGAGCGTCGCGTGCCCGATCATCGTCACCCGCAGCCGGTCGCCGTCGAAATTGAGCTCAGGCCGGACTTCGATGAAGGGGCTGTCGTAGTGTTTCGGCCAGCGCACGCGCTTGCCGCGCAGCTGCCAGCGCAACAGGTCGGCGAAGCCGCGCGGCGCCATTCCGCCGGGATTGTAGAAACGAATGCCGTCGAAATGATCCGAAACGGGTCCCCTGTAGTAGCGATTGCCGCCTGTGCCCATTGCCGTCCCAAGCTGTCGATTACATCGATGCCGAAAAGATAGGCGCTCCGGCGCTCGATCACAGTGTGAACGCCAAATCCGTTAATAATTTCTTGTGAATGGCAACTCGATTGCTACCATACCATCATGCTTGCCCGATTCGACAGACTGGAACGGCTCTACAAGGCGATCAAGCTTGTCCGGCCCGTGCATCTCAACGTCAGCAGAACAGTCGAGAACATGCTCGAGGGTGCGGGAATCAGTGTTGCCGCGCGCTCCGTGCTGGAACTCCTCTGCGAGGAGCCGCTGACCGTGCCGGAGGCAGCCAGGCGGCTGTCGATGAAGCGGCAGTTCGTGCAGCGCGTCGCCGCCGGCCTGATCGGCAAAAGGTTGATCGAGAAAAGGCCCAATCCGGAACACCGGCGGGCCTATTTCTGCGCGCCGAGCCCGGCCGGCAGGGATCTCTTCAACGCCGTCCATCGGCGCGAACTCGAAATGCTGCATGCGGTCCTCGGCGATATCAATCAGACCGAGGTAGTCGTGGCGCTCAGAGTCATGGCACGGATCGACGCCGCCTTCGAGGCGCTCGCCCGACGGTGAGCGAAGGAACTTGACGCCGCTCTTCCTCTTCGCGCAAGGTTCTCCCGTAACTTGACTTTTCGGTCGCTTTGCTGTTTATCGCGGCAAATTCCTTCGCAAGTGATGACTTCGAAGCCGCCGACCGGGCCCCGCAAAGGTATAAAGAGAGCCCGGAGGTCAACACCCGACAGCGCGTTGCGCCCTCGGGTGGTTTTTGGCTTTGCGCCTTGTTTTCCGCGCGAGGGTACCCAAGTTTTCGGCGAGCCTGAAGCGAACCGGAAACCAGAAGGAAGAGAGAATGTTCGAGAGCCTCCAGGACCGTCTTGGTTCCATATTGAATGGACTGACCGGCCGCGGCGCCCTGTCGGAAGCGGACGTTTCCGCGGCGCTTCGGGAGGTTCGCCGTGCGCTACTCGAAGCCGACGTCGCGCTCGATGTCGTGCGGTCCTTCACCGAGAAGGTTCGCGAGAAGGCGGTCGGCGCCGAAATCCTGAAATCGATCAAGCCCGGCCAGATGGTCGTCAAGATCGTCCATGACGAGCTTGTTGCCATGCTCGGCTCCGAGGGCGTGACGATCGACCTCAATGCGCCGGCCCCGGTCGTCGTCATGATGGTCGGCCTGCAGGGCTCCGGCAAGACGACGACCACCGGCAAGATCGCCAAGCGGCTGACGGCGCGCGACAAGAAGAAGGTCCTGATGGCCTCGCTCGACACCCGTCGTCCGGCCGCCCAGGAGCAGTTGCGCCAACTCGGCGTGCAGACCGGCGTCGACACGCTGCCGATCATCGCCGGCCAGTCGCCGACCGATATCGCCGCCCGCGCCGTTCAGGCGGCGAAGCTCGGCGGCCACGACATCGTCATCCTCGACACCGCCGGCCGCACCCATATCGACGAGCCGCTGATGATCGAGATGGCGGAGATCAAGCGGAAGTCCAATCCGCATGAGATCCTGCTCGTCGCCGATGCGCTGACCGGCCAGGACGCCGTCAACCTCGCCCGCAACTTCGACGATCGCGTTGGCATCACCGGCCTGGTGCTGACCCGCATGGACGGCGACGGCCGCGGCGGTGCGGCGCTGTCGATGCGTGCGGTCACCGGCAAGCCGATCAAGCTGATCGGCGTCGGCGAGAAGATGGACGAGCTCGAGGAGTTTCACCCGCGCCGCGTTGCCGACCGCATCCTCGGCATGGGCGACATCATCTCGCTGGTCGAAAAGGCGGCGGAAAACATCGACGCCGAAAAGGCGGCCGCCATGGCCGCCAAGATGGCCAAGGGCAAATTCGACCTCAACGACCTCGCCGACCAGCTGCGCCAGATGCAGAAGATGGGCGGCATGGGCGGCATCATGGGATTGATGCCGGGCATGGCCGGCATGAAGGACAAGATGGCCGCTGCCGGCCTCGACGACAGTCTCTTCAAGCGTCAGCTCGCCATCATCTCCTCGATGACCAAGGCCGAGCGCGCCAATCCGGATCTGCTCAAGCATTCGCGCAAGAAGCGCATCGCCAGCGGCTCGGGAACCGATGCCGCCGACATCAACAAGCTTCTGAAGATGCACCGCCAGATGGCGGACATGATGAAGATGATGGGCGGCAAGGGCAAAGGCGGCATGATGAAGCAGATGATGGGCGGCCTTGCCAACAAGATGGGCCTTGGCGGCTTGGGCGGCGGCATGCCGGATCTTTCGAAGATGGATCCGAAACAGCTGGAAGCGCTGCAGAAGCAGGCGGAGGCCGCCGGCCTCGGCAAGTCGGGTGCCGGAATGCCGAGCCTCGGTGGCGGTTTGCCGGGCCTGGGTGGCGGCAAGCTGCCCGGTCTCGGTGGATTTCCCGGCCTTCCCGGTTTACCTAAGAAGAAGTGAGGATCGCGACGAATGCTTGATCCCGAGATCAAAGAGGAATTGGCGGGCTACCGGCAATCGATCGACAATATCGATGCCGCGCTCGTCCACATGCTGGCCGAACGGTTCCGCTGCACCAAGGCGGTCGGCGTTCTCAAAGCCAAGCACAAGCTGCCGCCGGCCGATCCGGCGCGCGAAGAATACCAGATTGAACGCCTTCGCCACTTGGCCAAGGATGCAAATCTGGACCCGGATTTCGCCGAGAAGTTCCTGAACTTCATCATCAAGGAAGTCATCCGGCATCATGAAGCCATCGCCGCCGATCGCTCGCAGCCCGCGGGCAGCACCGGCACCACCCGTTCCGCTTGAACGAAGCGGTCAAGAAAGCCTGCAAGGAGTAACTGAAATGGCACTGAAAATTCGTCTCGCCCGCGGCGGTTCCAAGAAGCGCCCCTATTACCAGATCGTCGTTGCCGACGCGCGCAGCCCGCGTGACGGCCGCTTCCTCGAAAAGATCGGCTCCTGGAACCCGATGCTCGGCAAGGACGACGAAAAGCGCGTCGAGCTGAACGCCGAGCGCGTCAGCCACTGGATCGCCCAGGGCGCCCAGCCGACCGACCGCGTCCTGCGCTTCCTCGACCAGGCAGGCCTTGCCAAGCGCCCGGCCCGCAACAACCCGACCAAGGCACTGCCGGGCAAGAAGGCACAGGAGCGTGCCGCCGAAGCCAAGCAGAAGGCCGAGGATGCCGCCGCTGCCGCTGCGGAAACAGCCGCGGAATAATAACCGTCAGGACGGTGTTAGCAGACGGGCGGCATTTTCATGCCGCCCGTTTTGCTTTATGTGCACGTTCGAACAATTGGAGCGGGCAAAGAATTGGAGCGGTGGCAAGAACCCCTCCTGCCTGGATGCCGAAAATGACCAAGCTCGAGAACCCTGTCCTGATGGCGACGATCGGCGCGGCGCAAGGCCTGCGCGGCGAAGTGCGGGTAAAGTCCTTTACGGAAGATCCGACGGCGCTGGGCGACTACGGCAATCTGCACAGCGAGGACGGCCGCGTCTTCGAGGTGCTGGAAATCCGTGAAGCGAAGAACGTGGTCATCGTCCGCTTCCGCGGCATCAACGACCGAACCGCGGCGGAAGCGTTGAACGGCCTCGAACTCTTCATCGAACGCGACAACCTCCCCGACGACGACCTCGACGAGGATGAGTTTTTCTATGCCGATCTCGAAGGCCTGGAAGCGATCGACGGCACTGGCAAGAGCTACGGCTCGGTGACCGGCGTCTTCGACTTCGGCGCCGGGGACCTGCTGGAGCTCAAGGGACCCGGCCGCCGGCCGGTGCTGATCCCGTTCACCGAATGGTCGGTGCTGGAGATCGATCTCGAGGCCGGCAAGCTGCTGGTCGATCCGGTCGCCGCCGGGCTCGTCGATGACAAGGACGAGAGCCTCGACAAGCAATTCCCGACGAAGCGCAAGTGAGCCGCCGGCGATGTCCTTTCGCGCCACGGTCCTGACGCTGTATCCGGAGATGTTTCCGGGGCATCTCGGCGTGTCGCTCGCCGGCAAGGCGCTGGAGCGCGGCCGATGGTCGATCGAGGCGGTGCAGATCCGCGATTTCGCCGAGAACAAGCACCGCACCGTCGACGACACGCCGGCCGGGGGCGGCGCCGGCATGGTGTTGAAGCCGGATGTTCTTGCCCGCGCCATCGACCACGTCGCGGCGGATGACGACCGGCCGCGCCTGCTGATGAGCCCGCGCGGCCGACCGTTGACGCAGGCGCGCGTTCGCGAGCTTGCCGCCGGTCCCGGCGCCGTCATCGTCTGCGGCCGCTTCGAGGGCGTCGACCAGCGGGTCATCGACACGCGCCATCTCGAAGAAGTGTCGATCGGCGACTATATCCTGTCCGGCGGCGAGCCGGCGGCGCTGGTGCTGCTCGATGCGGTCGTGCGCGTCCTGCCCGGGGTGATGGGCAATGAACTCTCCGGCGTGCACGAAAGCTTCGAGGGCGGGCTGCTCGAGCACCCGCAATATACCCGGCCGCAGGTCTTCGAAGGCCACGAGATTCCGGCGGTGCTGACATCAGGAAATCACGGCGCCGTCGCCAAATGGCGCGCGGCCGAGGCGCGGCGGCTGACGGCGGAACGCCGCCCCGATCTGCTGGCGCGTGCCTTCGAGAGTGATCCGCCTCAGCCCGTGAAGAAATAATAAGCGGCGAGCAGCAGGCCGACGGCGACGACGATGGCGCGGATGACCGCCTGCGGAACGCGCCGGGCGGCCCAGACGCCGGAATAGCCGCCGAGGGCGGCACCCGGCACCATGATCACCGCATGGAGCCAGGAAACAACGCCGCCTGCGGCGAACACCAGGATGGCGATCAGCGCAATGACGATCGAGATGAAATTCTTCAGCGCATTCAGCCGGTGATAGCTGCCGCCGGTCGCAAGCCCGAGCACCGCAAGCATCATGATGCCCATGCCGGCCCCGAAGAAGCCGCCATAGACGGATGTCGCCATCTGGCTCGCCACACCGAACGGCCCGATCCGGTGCTCGTCGCTGCGGGCCTTCGGCTTCAGGAGAGGGCCCGCCGCAAAGATCGCCGTCGCGGCGATCAGCAGCCAGGGCACCATCGCGCGGAACGACGGGTTGGAGAGCGACAGCAGGAGAAGCGCGCCCGCGAGCCCCCCGACCGCCGATATCACCCCGAGGAGGACGGCATTCCTGCGGTCGGCGCGGATCTCCTTGGCATAGGCGAGCGCCGAGGTGACGTAGCCCGGAAACTGCACGATCGAGGAGGTGGCATTGGCGACGATCGGCGGCAGGCCGCTAAGCGTCATCGCGCCGAAGGTCAGAAACGTGCCGCCGCCGGCAATCGCATTGACGGCACCGGACAGGAAGCCCGCAACAAAAAGCAACAGCGCCTGGAATATCGTCATGGCCGTCCTCGTAAAGCCCGCGACCCGGGATAGCGGCTGGAACAATCGGCCGCAAGTCCGCTCACGGATCGCGGTCTGACCTCAGCCCTCCAGTTCCTCACGCAGCATTTCGAGCTGCAGCCATTCCTCCTCCATGCGCGCCAGCTTCTCCTTCAGCTTTTCGAGCTCGGCGGCGAGCTTGGCGAAGCCGTCCGGATCGCGGGAAAAGAGCGCCGGATCGTGCATCTTCTCTTCGCGCCGGGCGATCTCGGCCTCGGTGCCGGCGATCTCCTTCGGCAGGTTCTCCAGCGCGAATTTCTGCTTGTAGGAGAGCTTGCCCTTGGCCTTCTGCGGTTCGACCGCTTCGGCTGCCGTTTCGCTCGGCTTGGTCTTCTCGGCCTTTTCGGCCCGGCGCCGCTCCTCGATCGCGCCACGGCGCTGCGCCATCATGTCGGAATAGCCGCCGGCATATTCGATCCAGCGGCCGTCCGGCGCCTCCGGATTGGCCGGCGCGATGGTCGAGGTCACGGTGCGGTCGAGGAAATCGCGGTCGTGGCTGACGAGGATCACCGTTCCGGCGAAGCCGGCGACGATTTCCTGCAGCAGGTCGAGCGTCTCGATGTCGAGATCGTTGGTCGGCTCGTCGAGGATCAGCAGGTTGGTGGCCCGCGCCAGGATGCGGGCGAGGATCAGCCGCGCCCGCTCGCCGCCGGAAAGTTCGCTGATCGGCGTGCGCGCCTGTTCCGGCTGGAAGAGGAATTCCTTCATGTAGCCGGTGACGTGGCGCTGCTCGCCGTTGACGAGCAGCGTCTCGCCGCGTCCGTCGGTCAGGTAATGCGCCAGCGTCTCGTCGAGGTTCAGATCCTCGCGCTTCTGGTCGAGCGTCGCCATCTCCAGATTGGTGCCGAGCTTTACGGTGCCGGAATCCGGCTCGATCTGTCCGGTCAGGAGCTTCAGCAGCGTCGTCTTGCCGGCGCCGTTCGGGCCGACCAGGCCGATCCGGTCGCCGCGATGGACGCGGATCGAAAAGGGCGCGACGATCGTGCGCTCGCCATAGGCCTTGGTGATCTTGTCCGCCTCGATGACCAGCTTGCCGGATTCCCTGGCATCGGCGACGGTCGCCTGGATCGTCCCCTGCGGCCCCTTGTGGCCGCGGTGGCGCGCCCGCATGTCCTGCAGCTCGCCGAGGCGGCGCATGTTGCGCTTGCGCCGCGCCGTGACGCCGTAGCGCAGCCAGTGCTCCTCGCGCTCGATCGCCTTGCCGAGCTTGTGCTGTTCGAGCTCCTCCGCCTCCAGTACCTCGTCGCGCCAGGCTTCGAAATGGGCGAAGCCGCGGTTGAGCCGGCGCGACTGGCCGCGATCGAGCCAGACGGTGGCGGTCGAGACTTTTTCGAGAAAGCGCCGGTCGTGCGAGATCAAGACGAGTGCCGAGCGGCTGCGGCTGAGCTCGTCTTCGAGCCACTCGATCGTCGGCAGGTCGAGATGGTTGGTCGGCTCGTCGAGAAGCAGGATATCGGGCTCCGGCGCGAGCACACGGGCAAGCGCGGCGCGCCGCGCCTCGCCGCCGGAGAGGCGCTTCGGGTCTTCCTCGCCGGTCAGCCCCAGATGCTGCAACAGGTAAGTGACGCGGTAGTGATCGTCGCCGGGTCCCAGCCCCGCCTCCGCATAGGCCTGCACCGTATCGAAGCCGTCGAAATCCGGCGCCTGGTGCAGATAGCGGATTGTCACCGACGGGTGCCGGAAAACCTCTCCGGACTGCGCCTCGGCGAGGCCCGCGGCGATTTTCATCAGCGTCGACTTGCCGGATCCGTTTCGGCCGACGAGGCAGATGCGGTCGCCGGGCTCGACCTGCAGATTGGCGCCGGCGAGAAGCGGCGTGCCGCCGAAGGTCAGGAAGATGTCGTCAAGCTTGAGGATGGGGGGCGCCAAGGCGTCAGGCTCCGGAAAGATCGTAGGGGCGGGCGAGGACCACGGCCCGGCCGGATTTCAGGAAGAAGCGGACCGGACCTTCCGCGACGTTGGAAATGGTCCGGGACGATCCGAAGGAAAGCGCGAAGCCGTCGAGCGGATAGCGGACGTTTTCGATCGACAGTCCGGAAAGCTCGGTGAATCCGAGGACCGAAAACAGGCTGCCCTTCGGCAGGTCGATCTCACGGGTGCCCGGCATCAGCGGATAGGCCTCCTCCTCGCCCGAGGTCATGAACGCATCGTGGCCCTCTTCCGCAAGCGCCGCGAGTTGCAAGAGATGCAGGAAGGCATGGTCGCTGCGTGTGCCGCCGAGCGCGCCGGCGAAGATCAGCGTGGTCGCACCGCGCGCAAGCGCGGCCTCGACCGCGATCTCGCCATCGGTGGCGTTCTTGGCGGCGGGATAGTTTTCCCGCGGGACTTGGGCGAATGCCGCCAGCAGCGTTTCGTCGGTCGAATCGAAATCGCCGACCCAGAGATCCGGGACGATGCCGAGGGTCTTCGCGTGGCGCATGCCGCCGTCCGCCGCGATGAACCGGCTGCCGGAAAGCTGCGCCGTCAGCCGCTCCGTCAAGCTGAGCGCGCCGCCGAGAAGAATGGTGAAGGTCGATCGGGTCATGGCAGAAGCCCATAGCGCAAAGCGGCAGCGAAGGAAAAGGGTAGAACGCCTCTTCAGGCCGTTTGGCCAAACAGGACTGCTTGGATCAACTTCCGCTTTCCTCTGGCAACAGCATGTCGGCATAGAGGCCGGGCGTCGAATCGGGAATCTCCACCGCGCCGACGGCGCGCGCGTAAAATTCGGCCGGGCCGACGCCGCCGATGATCGCATAGGCATAGCCGGCGGCGCGCATGGCGGAGAGGCTCTCGAAGAGCAAAGCCTCGCCGATGCCGCGGCCGCGCAATGTTTTGTCGACGCCCGTCGGACCGAAGAAGCCGAGCGCCGTCACGTCATGGCAGGCAAAGCCGGCAAGCTCGCCCTTGCAGAGCGCGAGATGGATCCGCGTCGGCGTCGAGGAGAAGGCCGCTTCCGCCTCGCCCGCCCAAAGGGTGCCGAAGCGCTCCTCGATCCAGGAGACGACGATCCTGCGCTCGGGCGCCAGGGCGCGCCGAATGGCAACGTCGGGGCCGAGCCGGGACGCGCGATCCTCGGGCAAAGCATAGAGGCGAACGAGCATATCCGGCATGAAATGGCCTCGCTTGGCGAACAAAACGCCGCCGCCGTTGTTTGAATTTCAAAGCCTTGCAGGCTTCAGGCCTCTTAATAGCGCAGGCAGCGCCAAGGGCCAATGCTCCGGCCGAAACTCCGCTTGCCTTGGCTGCCGCCCGAAGCTAAATCTTGGTTGCTCTAACGGGGTGCCTGGAACCGCTCGCGGATTCAATGGCTGAGAGGCTTCGAGCCAACCCGCGGAACCTGATCCGGCTCGTACCGGCGGAGGGATTAGAAGCGATCGGACCGATACGCGCTTTTCCCGTGCAACATCAACAACAGGGAGAAGTGCCCAGATGTCCAGTTCACTCCATCGCAAGATCCTTGGCCGGCTGGCTATCGCCACCGTGGCCATCGCAGCATTTTCCGCGAGCGCCGCAGCTGCCGAAAAGACGCTGACGATCTACACCTATGAGAGCTTCATCACCGAATGGGGTCCTGGCGCCAAGGTCGCCGAAACCTTCGGCAAGACCTGCGACTGCAAGGTGAATTATGTCGGCGTTGCCGACGGCGTCGAGCTCCTGACGCGGTTGAAGCTGGAAGGCGAGGGTTCGAAGGCCGACATCGTTCTCGGCCTCGATACCAACCTCGTCGCCGAGGCCAAGGCCACCGGCTATTTCGCCCCGCACGGCCTCGACACAAAAGGCCTCAAGGTTCCCGGCGATTTTTCCGACGATACCTTCGTGCCCTATGACTTCGGCCACTTCGCCGTGGTCTACGACACCGCGACCCTGAAGAGCCCGCCGAAGAGCCTCAAGGAGCTGGTCGAGGGCGATCCTGCGCAAAAGATCGTCATCGAAGACCCGCGCACCTCGACGCCCGGCCTCGGCCTGCTGCTCTGGGTGAAATCGGTCTATGGCGACAAGGCCGGCGAGGCCTGGGCCAAGCTCAAGGATCGCGTGCTGACGGTGACCCCCGGCTGGTCGGAAGCCTATGGCCTGTTCACCAAGGGCGAGGCACCGATGGTGCTTTCCTACACCACCTCCCCCGCCTATCACATGGTGGCGGAAAACACGGATCGCTATCAGGCAGCAGCCTTCGCCGAGGGTCACTACATCCAGATCGAAGTGGCCGGCGCGACGAAGAACGCCAAGGAACCGGAACTCGCCCGCCAGTTCCTGGCCTTCATGACCGGTCCGGAATTCCAGTCGATCATTCCGACCACCAACTGGATGATGCCGGTCGGCACCACCAAGGAGCCGCTGCCGGAAGCCTTTGGCAAACTCGTCAATCCCGAAAAGACCTTGCTGCTGCCCTCGGAGGAGGTCGCGGCCAACCGCAAGGCCTGGATCGACGAATGGCTGGCGGCGATGAGCGAGAACTGAGGCCGGCTTGTTCGACAGCACCGAGAGCAGGATGACGATCGCCGCCGCGGCTTTCTGCCTCGGCGGCATCCTGCTTTTTGTCGGCATGGCGGGAATGGCCCTCATCACGCAGACGGGCGAGAGCAACGCCGACGGCCTGTTCAACGCCTATATCTGGCGCGTCACGCGCTTCACGCTGCTGCAGGCGGGCCTCTCGACGGCCCTGTCGATCCTCTTCGCCATTCCCGTGGCACGCGCATTGGCACGGCAGGCGTCCTTCCCCTGCCGGATCTGGATGCTGCGGCTGATGGCCCTGCCGCTCGGCCTGCCGGCGCTCGTCGCGGCGCTCGGCCTGATCGAGGTCTGGGGCCGGCAGGGCATTCTGAACCACGTTCTCTCGGCAATGGGCCAGCAGCCGATCAGCGTCTATGGCCTGTTCGGCATCCTGCTTGCCCATGTCTTCTTCAACATGCCGCTTGCCGCCCGGCTGATGCTTGCCGGACTCGAGCGCATTCCCGGCGAATATTGGCGCAGCTCCGCCAATCTCGGCATGGGGTCGTTAGCGATCTTCCGCTTCATCGAATGGCCGGCGATCCGGGGATTGCTGCCGGGCATTGCCGGCCTCGTCTTCATGCTCTGCGCCACCAGCTTCACGCTGGTGCTGACGCTCGGCGGCGGCCCGGCCCAGAGCACGATCGAGGTGGCGATCTACCAGGCGCTGCGCTTCGATTTCGACCCGCCCCGGGCGATCGCCCTTTCCGGCCTTCAGGTCGCGCTGACGGGCGCGCTGCTGATCGCCCTAAGATTTCTCGCTCCGCCCCCCGAAGAAGGCCAGACGAGCGGGCGGGCAGCACGGCGGTTCGACGGCCTGAGTGGCCTTTCGCGCCTTGCCGACGGCATCTGGCTGGCGCTCGCCCTCGTCTTCGTCGGCTTGCCCTTCATCGCCATCGCAGCGTCGGGATTGCAGGCCGATCTCGCCCGCCTCGTCAGCGAGCCGGCATTCCGTCGGGCGCTAATCACCAGCGCCGCCATCGCCCTTCCCTCCGCCGCCATTTCGGTCGCGATGGCCGGTCTGATGATCCGGGCGCAACGGCTGCTCCTCGGAAGGCGCCGCCGCGGTATGCCCGCCCGTCTGTTTGCCGGCACGATCGGTGCCACCACTTCCTTCATCCTGCTCGCGCCGCCCGTCGTGCTCGGCGCCGGCTGGTTCCTCCTCCTGCGCCCCTTCGGCGATGTTGCGCGTTTCGCTCCCTTCGTCGTGATCGCGATCAATGCGCTGATGGCGCTTCCCTTCGTCCACCGGGTCCTGGCCCCGGCCATGGCGACCCATGCCGCGCGAACGGAGCGCCTTGCCGCCAGCCTCGGCATCCGCGGCTTCCATCGCCTGCGATGGATCGATTGGCCGGCGCTACGCAAGCCGCTCCTGATGGCGCTCTCCTTCGGGCTCGCGCTGTCGCTCGGCGATCTCGGCGCCGTTGCCCTCTTCGGTTCGCAGGATCTCGCGACCCTACCTTGGCTGCTCTATAGCCGGATGGGCAGCTACCGTACCGCCGACGCCGCCGGCATTGCCTTGATGCTGGGGCTCATCTGCCTCGCTCTGACCGTGCTCGGCACGGCGGGAGAGAAGGCGGCGGAAGGACGAGCCGCATGAGTTCGCTTGCCTTGTCCCTCAATGACGTGAGGGTCCGCTTTGAAACGGCAGCCCTGGCCTTCGACTGCGCGGTTCCGGCCGGGCAGTTCGCCGCCGTCGTCGGCCCCTCCGGCTCCGGAAAATCGACGCTTTTCAGTGTCATCGCCGGCTTCGAAACACCGGAATCTGGCAATGTACGGATCCTCGGCGACGACATGGCCGACCGCATTCCGGCAGAACGGCCCGTGTCCGTCATCTTCCAGGATAACAATCTCTTCGCCCATCTCGACGTCGCGACCAATGTCGGCCTTGGAATCAGCCCCTCGCTGAGGCTCGGCCCGCCCGATCACGACAGGATCGAGGATGCGCTGGCGCGGGTCGGGCTCGCCGGCTTCGGCAGAAGGCTGCCGCCGACGCTTTCCGGCGGCGAGCGGCAGCGGGTGGCGCTCGCCCGCGCGCTGGTGCGGCATCGGCCGCTGCTGCTGCTCGACGAACCCTTCGCCGCGCTCGACCCGGGAATGCGCGCCGAGATGCGCGAACTTCTAAGCGACCTTCACCGCGAGGAAGCCAACACCATCCTGATGATCACGCATCATCCCGATGACGTGAAGAGCCTCGCCGACAGCGTGCTTTTCCTCGACGACGGGCGTATCGTCGCTCACGACCCCCTCAATCGGTTTCTTGCAAGGCGGGACCTGGCAGCGATCAACCGCTTTCTTGGCAATGACGAGATCCGGTGAAGGAATGAGCCATTGGTCGGGGCACTACGGCAGTATCTTTGGACAATGCGCGTTTCGCCACAATTTGACCGCCCCGCTATGCGACGCGCGGAACGTCCGGTCGGATGCGCAGGTTACTCGCGCATCCGTTGCTGTGATACCACGGGGCAACTATTTCTACTGGGATCAGCTAGGCAGGCGCCGGTTAAATCGATACAGCAGAGTTATGGCTGAGAAACCCGGCGCCGGCGGCGTTATGCGGCTGAAAAAGTAGGATTTTTCGTCGAGGGCGAGAGGCGCCATCGGCGGATGGAACGGGCTGAGGAATGGCAAGGCAGACAGTCACAAGAGACTGGTTTCCGACGCGGCATGCCGGCATGGTTTTGCGCGCCTTGGTTGCGCTGTCTTCATTCAGCCTTCTTTCCGCCTGCCAGTCGATCATCGAGCAGACTTACGAGCCCGCCGTCTCACCCTCCTCCAATCCGCAGATTGTCGAGGAGGTGCAGAAGAACGATCCGCGCGCCCAGCTCGGCGCGCGCGAGCATCCGCGCATCGTCGCGAGCTACGGCGGCGAGTACAAGGACGCCAAGACCGAACGGCTCGTCGCCCGCATCACCGGCGCGCTGACGGCGGTTTCGGAAAACCCGCAGCAGTCCTACCGCATCACCATCCTCAATTCCCCGGCAATCAACGCCTTTGCGCTGCCGGGCGGCTATCTCTACGTCACGCGCGGCTTGCTGGCGCTTGCCGACGACGCCTCGGAAGTCGCCGCCGTGCTTTCGCACGAAATGGCGCACGTCACCGCCAATCACGGCATCCAGCGCCAGCAGCGCGAAGAGGCGGAGGTGATCGCCAGCCGCGTCGTCTCCGAAGTGCTGTCCTCCAATCTTGCCGGCAAGCAGGCGCTCGCCCGCGGCAAGCTGCGGCTTGCGGCTTTCTCGCGCAACCAGGAACTGCAGGCCGACGTGATCGGTGTTAGGATGCTCGGCGAAGCCGGCTACGATCCCTACGCCGCCGCGCGCTTCCTCGATTCGATGGCTGCCTATAGCCGCTTCACCGCGGTCGATCCCGAAGCGGACCAGAGCCTCGACTTCCTGTCGAGCCACCCGAACGCGCCGCAGCGCGTCGAACTGGCGCGCCGGCATGCGCGCGCCTTCGGCCCAGAAGGAACGAGCGGCGACCGCGGCCGGGATTACTATCTCGCCGGCATTGACGGGCTGCTCTATGGCGACAGCCCGGAGGAAGGCTATGTCCGCGGCCAGACCTTCCTGCACGGCCAGCTCGGCATACGCTTCGACGTGCCCCAGGGTTTCCAGATCGACAACAAGGCCGAAGCCGTGCTGGCGACGGGTCCGGGCGAGGTCGCCATCCGCTTCGACGGCATTTCCGACAACGCCCGCCGCAACTTGACCGACTACATTGCCAGCGGCTGGGTGACCGGCCTGCAGCCCGACACCATTCGTCCCGTTTCCGTCAGCGGCCTTGAGGCTGCGACGGCGCGTGCCTCCGCCGATCGCTGGGATTTCGACGTCACCGTCATCCGGCTCGGCGACCGCATCTATCGCTTCCTGACCGCGGTTCCGAAGGGATCGACCGCGCTTGAAGCGACCGCGAGCCAGTTGCGCAGCTCCTTCCGCCGCATGTCTACGGCCGAAGTCCAATCCCTGAAGCCGCTGCGCATCAGGGTGGTGACGGTGCGGCCGGGCGACACGAGCGCCACATTGGCGGCGCGGATGATGGGAACGGACAGGAAGCTCGACCTTTTCCGGCTCATCAACGCCATGCAGGTCACATCCACCGTAAAGCCGGGCGACAAGGTGAAGATCATCGCCGAATAGGTGATGGCCGCCGCTCTCTCCTCATTCTTCGGCAACGCACCCTCAAAGTGTAACAACTTTGAATTGCCGCCTTCTTCCTTAATTCGGCTACGATTCAAGGAATCATGCAGTAAGTAAGCCACTGACGGTCTTGGACGGGGATGAATCAGCATGAAAAACAGGCACTTTCAGACGCTTGCAGTCGTTGCGGCCGTTTCTCTTTTCAGCGGCGCATGCACCCAGGCAATTGCCGGCGATGACCGGGAAAACATCGGGCGCGTCGTTGACGAGGCGGTCGGCCCGGTGATGAAGGAATACGACATTCCCGGAATGGCTGTCGCAGTGACGGTCGAGGGGAGACGATACGTCTTCAACTACGGCGTCGCTTCGAAGGAAACCGGACGGAAGGTCGGCGATCGGACGCTTTTCGAGATCGGCTCGATCAGCAAGACCTTTACGGCAACGCTCGCCGCCTACGGCGAGGCGCGTGGAGACCTGTCTCTCTCCGGCAGCGCCAGCAAATACCTGCCGACACTCGCCGGAAGCCGCTTCGAGGAAATCAGTCTTCTCGATCTCGCCACCTATTCGGCGGGCGGCCTGCCTTTGCAGTTTCCGGCGTCGGTCACCGATGAGAACGAGATGGTCGCCTATTTCAAAGCCTGGCGGCCGGACTACGCCCCCGGCACCCACAGGCTCTATTCGAATCCCAGCATCGGCCTGTTCGGCTACCTTGCCGCCAGAGGCATGGGAAAGCCTTTCGACGATCTCATGGAAAAGACGCTCTTCCCGTCACTCGGTCTTACCGAGACCCATATCAGCGTGCCGGAAGATCGCATGGACGACTATGCGCATGGATATTCGAAAGCCGGCAAGCCGGTCCGGGTGAATCCCGGCGTGCTCGATTCGGAAGCCTATGGCGTCAAGACCACGGCCGGCGATCTGATCCGCTTTGTCGAGGCCAATATGGGCGGCGCAGCAGTCGACGAGACGCTCCGGGGGGCGATCGCCGCGACGCACACCGGTTACTTCAGTGTCGGTGACATGACGCAAGGGCTTGGGTGGGAGATGTATCCCTACCCGGTCGAGCTTGAGGCGCTGCTGGCAGGAAACTCGCCCGAGGTGAGCTTGAAACCCAACAAGGTCACAAGGCACGATCCGCCGCGGGCGCCACGGGAGGACGTGCTGATCAACAAGACGGGTTCGACGGGCGGATTCGGCGCCTATGCCGCCTTTGTGCCCACGCAGCGGATTGGCGTCGTCATTCTTGCCAACAGGGGCTATCCCATTCCGGCACGGGTGAAGGCCGCCTATCGAATTCTGAGGGCACTTGAGGACGCAGGAACGAGCGCCCAATAACGGCTTCAGCGCGCGATCAGTGCATGGCGGCAGTCAGTGCCGGGGCCTTTGCCGCCAACGCCGTCCGCAGCTTCTCCAGCGCCCGGGTTTCGATCTGCCGCACACGCTCCTTCGATATGCCCAGCGCCAGACCGAGCTCCTCGAGGGTTGCGCCGTCCTCGGAAAGACGGCGTGCCCGGATGATCTTCATCTCGCGCTCGGTCAGCTGCGTCAGCGCGAGCTGCAGCCAGCGGCGCGCCCGCTCGCCGTCGATCATGTCGCTCACCTGCTCGTCGGGGAGCGGCGCATCGCTCGGCAGGAAATCGAGCCGCGCACCGCCATCGGCGTCGCCGTGGCCGACCGGCGCCTGCAGGGAGGCGTCGTTTCCGGAGAGACGGGCGTCCATGGTCTGCACGTCGGCGAGGCTGACGCCGAGGGCGGCAGCGATTTCCTCGTGCATAGCCTGCGATGTAAGCTGGCGGTCGCCCTGGGCGAGGCGGGCCCTGAGCCGGCGCAAGTTGAAGAACAGCGCCTTTTGCGCCGAGCTGGTGCCGCCCCTGACGATCGACCAGTTGCGCAGCACGAAGTCCTGCATGGATGCGCGAATCCACCAGGTGGCGTAGGTCGAGAAACGCACCTCGCGGCTCGGCTCGAACCGCGCCGCCGCCTCCAAAAGGCCGATATGCCCCTCCTGGACGAGATCGCCCATCGGCAGGCCGAAGCTACGGAACTTGGCGGCCATGGCGATCACCAGCCGCATATGCGACATGGCGATCTTGTTTCGGGCTTCCTGGTCGTGGTCGTTCCGCCAGGCCTCCGCCAGCGCATGCTCCTCGTCCCGCTCGAGATAAGGGGCATCCATTGCAATCTTGATCAAACGCCTGTCTGCTGTAAGGGTCTTCATCGATTGCTCCCTGGCTGGCGCCGAACGCCAACACTGTTGATCCTAGAAGAGCCGAACGCCTGTCGCGGCGGTCGGTTGAAGGGCGGCCGGCCCTGCTTGACGAATTGAAGCAGTGCCCTACATCGAGGAATACGACCTGAAACGGTGAGCACTCACAGAACCACGATCGCGCGGGAACGCAGGCGCGCGCCTATCCCGTGAACGAGAAACGTGCGCTGGGTCGAAAAGTTCCCTGTCGCGGTAACGATTTTAGATTGCAGGTCGCGAGCCATGCACCTGCAGCGCCGCGCGTCTAATCGCGCAAAGGTCGCTGAGCACTTTGAACTGCTGCATGTCTTGGTCCTTAAATGGAGGTCGATATAAGGAGACATGCAGTAGCATTGTGCGGTGCGCGAAAGGCACTGAGGCAAGAAAAAAGGCCCGGCGCTGATGCCGGGCCTAGATCCAATTGCTGAATGCTGGCGAAGCGTTTCGCTGCCGGTCAGGCGGCTTCGTCCTGCTCGTCTTCCTCGATGGCCTTGCCGCGCTTCGGCCCCTTGTTCAGATTGGCTTCGACGAGGCGCACGGCTTCCGTTTCCGACATCTTGTTCACGGCAGCGATTTCGCGCGCCATGCGGTCGAGAGCGGCTTCGTAGAGCTGGCGCTCGGAATAGGACTGTTCCGGCTGGTTTTCCGCACGATAGAGATCGCGCACCACTTCCGCGATGGAAATGAGATCGCCGGAATTGATCTTGGCATCGTATTCCTGCGCGCGACGCGACCACATGGTCCGCTTCACGCGTGCCTTGCCCTGCACAACCTTCAATGCGCGGTCGACGAAATCGGTTTCGGACAGTTTGCGCATCCCGATGCTGACGGCCTTAGCCACCGGCACCTTGAGACGCATCTTGTCCTTTTCGAAATCGATGACAAAAAGCTCGAGCTTCATGCCGGCGACTTCCTGCTCCTCAATCGCCACGATCTGACCAACGCCATGAGCCGGATAAACGATCGATTCACCGGTCTTGAAGCCTTGGCGCGTTGAAGATTTTTTCTGCTGGGTCGTCATTCGTTTCAAACACTCCCTAGTGCGCACCGGCCTCGATCGGCCGGGCCGGGTCGTGAGGCCCGGATAGACGGGGATACCGCCGGGTGGGGTCAATCCTGGTCCGTCCAACGAAATGCAAACGGCTTCTTGCGTCGCAGTCACGAGCAACGGAACGTTGCCTATTTTGAAAGTGCCGCGCCGTGGAAATCGATTTGCTTTCGTGCTGGTTTTCGGGCGCGCAAAAGCACCCTCTGTGGATCAGTGTCTGGAACCTACCATAAAAAAGAGCGGAAATCAATAATTTGCTGCATGGCAACGATCAAGCCGCCATGCTCGCACCTGCGAGGCACCGATGGGATTTCCCCAGATTTCCGGCCTCGCGCGTTTAGCGCTCCGTCAGCCGCGGCGAACCGAGCGGCCGGGCCTCAGTCGCCCTGGCCGGGCTTCTCGGAGAAATACTGCTCGTACTTCCCTTCGACGCCGTCCATCTCCTTCGCTTCCGGCAGAGGGTCGCGCTTAACCGTGATGTTCGGCCACTGCGTCGCAAAATCGGCGTTCAATTTCAACCACATGTCGAGGCCTGGCTCGGTATCCGGCTTGATCGCATTTGCGGGACATTCCGGTTCGCACACGCCGCAATCGATGCACTCGTCCGGATGGATGACGAGAAAGTTCTCGCCCTCGTAGAAGCAGTCCACCGGGCAGACTTCCACGCAGTCCGTGTACTTGCAGCGAATGCAATTGTCGGTCACGACATACGTCATGAGGTACTCCAGCCAATGCTCTCATCAGATGGCAGTCGGCAATGCTCGATCGTCCGCGCATGCTAGGAATGTCCGGCGCGCATAGCTGCCCGAAGCAAACCGCAAGTGCCACCTCCTGCAGGGTTCCTTAAATCGGCACCGGTTCAAGGATAAGACCATGCAGCATTTCAAATTTCATACAGCGACCCTTGCGCGCCCGAACGGCGCGGGGTGCTGCAACATGGCTTGTGACGTAAAGGCTTTAAGCGGCCTTTGCAAGAATAATCCACTCGCCTTTTGCCGCGAAAAGGGCAGAGTTTTCCAGCATCGCCGGGCTATCGGATCGAAGCATCCAAAGTTGCTGGACGGCCCCTCAGAGGACAGCCGCGACGGCATCTCCCGTACCACGACCGCCGCCCAAACCACGATGGAGGACGCTAGTCGTCGTCGCCGAAATCGGGCCTCAGCCGGTCCGTCTCGCGCCGCTCCTGTTTCGTCGGCCGTCCTGCGCCGCGATCGCGGGTTGCCTGGTCGAAGGCTGTGCGACGCTCGGCGGGTGCGGGCGGCGTCAGGTCCTCGTAAAGCAGCCGCGCCTCCTCATAGGGACCTCGCCGGTTACCCGGCAGCAGGACCCGCACGACGAGGTCGCGCCGTTCGAGCGAAAGCTCCAGCCTGTCGCCGGCCTTGATCTGCGCCGACGGCTGCGTCGTCCGGACGCCGTTGACGGCCACATGGCCGGCCTCGATCGCCTTCTGGGCGAGCGAGCGCGATTTGATCAGCCGGGCGAAGAACAGCCACTTGTCGAGCCGCTGGCGCGCGGCAGGCGATGAGGCTGGCTGTTTCTCCATGGTCCGCCTACTTTTTCAGTTGCTCCTTGAGCGCGGCGAGCTTCGCGAAGGGCGAATCCGGATCGATCGGCTTCTCCTTGCGCGGCGGGCGGCTGTCGAACTTGCCAGACCGGTCCGACCGGTCGTGTCGCTCGTGACGGTCCTGGCGCTCCTTGCGATGGCCGCCCGGCTTGCCGTCCTGAGCCTTGCCGCGCGCCGGTGCACCGCCCTTGCGGCCGCCTTCCCTTGCCTCGCCCTGACCGTGACGCTCACCGTGGCGCTGGCCGCCGCGGCGCTGGTCTCCCTGATGGCGGCCGCTGCGCTGGTTGTCCTGACGCGTGCCCGGCCGCCACAGAAGCACCGGCTTCGGCTCGGCCGGCTCTTCCGGCTGCTCCGCCACGGGAGACTCGTCGCTGGTCGCCTCCGTCGAGGCGGCTTCTGCCTCGGCCGGAGCGGCTTCTGCCGAATCCACTTCCGCCGGTGCCGCATCCTCCTCGGCAGGTTCCGCCGCGGCGTCCGCATCGGCTTCGACATGCTCCCCGGCCGCCTCGTCGGTCGGCGCGGCCTCCGCCGGCGTGCCGTCCTGCTTTGCCAGAAAGGCCGCCGCTTCCTCGGCGGTCACGCTGTCGGCGCGATAGCCGAGACCCTTGAGGATCTCTTCCATGTCGTCGGGGGTCGCGCCGAGGATCGAGAGCATCGAGGTCGTCGTCGTGAAACGGCGGCCGTCATAGGCGCCGTCCGGCCGCGGCGTTGCGCCCGGCTTCCATTGCAGGAGCGGGCGGATGAGGTCGGCGAGACGCTCCAGGATATCGATCCGAACGGCGCGCTTGCCGAGATAGCGGAAGCCGGCAAGCTTGTAGAAGGTCCGCTCGAAGGACGCGTCGGTGACGACCGAGGTCCGGCCGGCGGCAAGCATGGGGATCAGTTCGCCGTAGCCCGGCTTGTCGAGGCCGTCGTTCTTCAGCGCCCAGAGAAGCGTGATCAGCTCCGCAGGCGCCGGCTTCAGGAGCGCCGGAAGGAAGATGTGGTAGGCGCCGAAGCGGACGCCGTATTTGCGGATCGACGCCCGGCTCTCCTGGTCGAGAGACTTCACCTCTTCGGCGACGTCGCGGCGGAAGAGGACGCCGAGATTCTCGACGAGCTGGAAGGCGAGACCCTTCGCCAGGCCTTCGAGATCCTCGGCGCGCGAGATGTCGTCGAGCGGCTTCAGGACCGTGCTGATGTGATGGTTCACGAAGCGCTCGATCCGCGCCACGACGTGGTCGCGGGCATTCGCCTGCAGCTGCTCGTCGGCGAGCAGGATGACGCGGGGCCGCATGACGTGGTCGCTTGCCGCAAGCCGCGCCACGGGATCGCCGAGCCAGCGCACGAGTCCGTCCGACGAGAGCGCCAGATCGTTGTTGCCGGCCGCATGCAGGCGGGCGGCGCGCGCCTCGAATTCCAGCGCCAGCGCCTTTTGGGCAGCACCCTGGACAGCCTTGGCATCCGTTCCTTCGCTGCCGGCCACGAGCGTGAACCGAAAACCGGTTAGCTGACCCACGTGGTGCCCTTCGACGAAGACATCACCATTCACACTGATTTCTGCTTCCAGCATCGCATTCTCTCTCAGGCGCTTCATGAGCACAGATGTCCTGCGGTCAACGAAGCGTTTCGTCAACCTTTCATGTAACGCGTCGGACAATCGATCTTCGATTTCCCGCGTCTTTTCTTGCCAGTGTGTCGGATCGGCAAGCCACCCGGGCCGGTTGGACACATAGGTCCAGGTCCTGATCTGCGCGATTCGCGCCGAAAGTGTGTCAATCTCGCCATCCGTATGGTCGGCGCGGCGGACCTGCTCGGCCATGAAGTCCTCATTGACAGCGCCATGGCGGACGAGATCGGCATAGATGCTCGCGATCAGGTCGGCGTGCTGCGCCGGCGTGATGCGGCGGTAATCGGGAAGCGCACAGGCTTCCCACAGCTTCTCAACCCGTTCCGCGGTCGTGGCGACGTCGACGACTTCCGGATAGCGCGCCAGGTGCTCGAGCGCCTGCTGGTCGACGGCCGGAAGGGCCCGCGTCAGACCGGATACGGCCGGTGCCGCCTCGAGGCTGTGCTTCAGCGCCTTCAGCGAGGAATAGTCGACGGCCTTGGAGCGCCATTGCAGCACCCGGACCGGATCGAATTCGTGCGATTCGATCCGGTGCACGAGCTCGTCCTCGAAGGGGTCGACGCGGCCCGTCACTCCGAAGGTGCCGTCGCGGATGTGTCGGCCGGCGCGGCCGGCAACCTGGGCGAGCTCGGCCGGATTGAGGTTGCGGTATTGGTAGCCGTCGAACTTGCGATCCTGGGCGAAGGCGACGTGGTCGACATCGAGATTGAGCCCCATGCCGATAGCGTCGGTCGCCACCAGATAGTCGACGTCGCCCTCCTGATAGAGCGCCACCTGGGCATTGCGGGTCCGCGGCGAGAGCGCGCCGAGCACCACCGCGGCGCCGCCGCGCTGCCGCCGGATGAGCTCGGCGATGGCATAGACCTCGTCGGCCGAAAAGGCGACGATCGCCGAGCGATGCGGCAGCCGGGTGATCTTCTTCGAGCCGGCATAGAGAAGCTGCGACATGCGTGGCCGTTCGACCACCGTGATGCCGGGCAGAAGATGCTCGAGGATCGGCCGCATGGTCGCGGCACCGAGGAGGAGCGTCTCTCCCCGTCCGCGCAGATGCAGGAGCCTGTCGGTGAAGATGTGACCGCGCTCGAGGTCGCCGGCGAGCTGCACCTCGTCGATCGCGACGAAGGAAGCCGTCGTTTCGCGCGGCATCGCCTCCACCGTGCAGACCGAATAGCGGGCGCGATGCGGCGCAATCTTTTCCTCGCCGGTGATCAGCGCGACATTGTGGTGCCCGACCTTCTCGACGAGGCGCGTATAGACCTCGCGAGCAAGCAATCGCAAAGGCAACCCGATGACGCCGCTGTCATGCGCGACCATGCGCTCGATGGCATAATGCGTCTTGCCGGTATTGGTGGGTCCGAGGACCGCGGCAACCCCGCGGCCGCTCAGGATCATGGATTGAAAGGACAAGGTCATCGATCCCGGGCAGTCTCTAGAGCGGGATTCGCTCACATGCGTTCGCGCTCCCGATCTATCTTTTTGTCTTTGCCGCATTTGTGCAACGTCAGGTGAGTCCACCTGACTGCAAAATGCTCCACAGCGCCGCACGTCTTCCACACGCACAAAGGTCGCTGCAGCACTTCTGATTGCTGCATGTTTTTATCCTTAAATCGGCTCCGATTTAAGGTACATGCAGTAGGAGCCGGAGCGCCAGCACCCCGGCGGGCAACAGATGCCCATGCACGAGCGCGAGCGCAAGGGGGCGCGAGCAATAAAACAATCCAGGCTGTTGCCGGCCATATCTTGGGGCTCAGTTTCCATGCGAATATCGCCACTTGGAACAGCGGTGGAACGAATCGGAGACGAATCGCTGACTCGCGCCGATTCTCTGTATGTTCACGGCTACATATAGACCACGTCGAGCCGAATCGCACCATATGCTGAATCTGTTGACGAGGCGCGCGCTTCACGCTTCTCAAGCGCCCGCTTTCCGGAGTCCGATGACGCAACCGGTTCAAAGGATTCCGAATCCAAGACTCTGGAACAGCTGAAAAATTTTGACCAAAATTGCATTTTTGCCGCCTCGATTCCCGGAATAGGAATCGCCATTTCGGACAGCCGGATGAATCGGTGCGACTCTCCCTTCCGGGCGGCAACGGCGCGACGTCTGCTTAGTGCGCTACCAGATATAGTGTGTCGGGGATCACCGGCCTCGAGTCCGGTCTCGCCCGACGCCGCGGCGCAGCTCGGGCAACGGACGGAAAAGGAAAGCGGCGCTCCGAAGAGCGCCGCATGATGCCGAGAGTCCGCGGGTGTCAGGCGAAATACTGCCCGCCATTCGCCGAGATCGTCGAGCCGGTGATGAAGCCCGACTCGTCGGATGCCAGGAACACGACGCAGCGGCCGATCTCGTCAGGCTCGCCGAGGCGGCCGACCGGGATCTGCGGGATGATCCTTTCGTTCAGCACCTTCTCCGGTACCGCGCGCACCATCTCCGTGCCGATATAGCCGGGGCATATCGCATTGACGGTCACGCCCTTAGCCGCGCCCTCCTGCGCAAGCGCCTTGGTAAAGCCGAGATCGCCGGCCTTGGCTGCGGAATAGTTCGCCTGGCCCATCTGCCCCTTCTGGCCGTTGATCGACGAGATGTTGATGACGCGGCCGAAGCCGCGGTCGCGCATGCCCGACCAAACGGGATGGGTCATGTTGAAGAGGCCGGTGAGGTTGGTGTTGATGACTTCGCCCCACTGTTCCGGCGTCATCTTGTGAAACATCGCGTCGCGGGTGATGCCGGCATTGTTGACGAGAACGTCGACCGGCCCGAGATCCGCCTCCACCTTGGCGATGCCGTCAACGCAGGCCTGATAGCTGGAGACGTCCCATTTATAGACCGGAATGCCGGTTTCCTGCTTGAAGGCCTGGGCCTTTTCGTCATTGCCGGCATAGTTGGCGGCCACCTTGTAGCCCGCCGCCTTCAGTGCCACCGAAATCGCAGCGCCGATACCGCGGGACCCACCCGTAACCAATGCTACCCTGCTCATCTTTGCCTCCCACTTGGGTTAACTGTCAAAAATTGTCCTTCGGCGGCCCGGAGCTCCAGGCCGCACGCTCGATCAAACAGGGCGGATGCCCATGCATGCCGCGAACTGCTACAGGCGCTCGACGCACATGGCGACGCCCATGCCGCCACCGATGCAGAGGGTCGCAAGGCCCTTGGAAACGCCGCGCCGCTTCATCTCGAAGAGCAGCGTGTTCAGAACCCGGGCGCCGGACGCGCCGATCGGATGGCCGATGGCGATCGCGCCGCCGTTGACGTTGACGATCGACGGATCCCAGCCGAGATCCTTGTTGACCGCGCAGGCCTGGGCCGCGAAGGCTTCGTTGGCCTCGACGAGTTCGACGTCGCCGATCGCCCAGCCGGCCTTCTCGAGCGCCTTGCGGGAGGCCGGGATCGGGCCGGTGCCCATGATCTGCGGATCGACGCCGGCGGTTGCCCAGGAGACGATGCGGGCGAGCGGCTGAATGCCGCGCCTCGAGGCTTCCGCCTCGGTCATCAGCAGCGTCGCGGCCGCGCCGTCATTGAGCCCGGAGGCATTGCCGGCGGTTACCGTGCCTTCCTTGTCGAAGGCGGGTCTGAGCTTGGCGACCGAATCCAGCGTGGCGCCATGGCGGATATATTCGTCCTGGTCGACGGTCACGTCGCCCTTACGGGTCTTGACGACGAAGGGAACGATTTCGTCGGCGAACCGGCCGGCCTTCTGTGCGGCTTCCGCCTTGTTCTGCGAACGAAGCGCGAATTCGTCCTGCTCCTCGCGGGTAAGCTGCCACTTGCGCGCGACGTTCTCGGCGGTGATGCCCATGTGGTAGCCGTAGAAGGCGTCGGTCAGGCCGTCCTTGATCATCGTGTCGATCATCTTGTAGTCGCCCATCTTGACGCCGCCGCGCAAATGCGCGCAATGCGGCGCCATCGACATCGACTCCATGCCGCCGGCAACGATGATGTTCGCATCGCCGGTGGCGATCTGCTGCATGCCGAGGGCGACGGCGCGCAAGCCCGAGCCGCAGAGCTGGTTCATGCCCCAGGCGGTCTTCTCCTGCGGCAGACCGGCCTTGATCGCCGCCTGACGCGCCGGGTTCTGCCCCTCGCCGGCCGGCAGCACCTGGCCGAGGATCACCTCGTCGACCTCGCCCGCCTCGACTCCGGCCCGTTCGAGGACCGCCTTGATGACCGTTGCACCCAGTTCATGAGCGGGAGTGTTGCCGAAGGCGCCGTTGAAGGACCCGACTGCGGTGCGAGCGGCGCTGGCGATCACGATGGAGGGATTGCTCATGGGACGTTTCCTCTTGTTTCCTTTGCCTGGACGAGCAGACTGGCAAAGCCAGGAGCGCAAGTCAAACGCCTTGATGCTCTGCAACAAAAGCTTCACGGCCGGCGCCGTTCATCACCTTTTGCACCTGCGTCGCCGCAACGCACAAAGAGATTGTCAGCGGCGCTCTTTTGCGGATACTCTTAAAAAACACAATAAAGACGGGATGATGGGTAGAGGAGACCCTGATGGCGAAGAACGAAGGCCAGATCGTTATCAAGAAATACGCCAACCGGCGGCTCTATAATACCGGCACGAGCACCTATGTAACCCTCGACGATCTGGCGGTGATGGTGAAGAGGGGCGAGGACTTCATCGTGCAGGACGCCAAGTCCGGCGAAGACATCACCCATTCCGTGCTGACGCAGATCATTTTCGAGCAGGAATCGAAGACCGGCAACACGCTTCTGCCGATTTCCTTCCTGCGCCAGCTTATTTCCTTCTACGGCGATCAGATGCAGATGGTCGTACCGAGCTACCTCGAACATTCGATGCAGGCCTTCACGGAACAGCAGGCCCAAATGCGCGAGCAGATCAACAAGGCTTTCGGCGACACGCCGCTCGGCAAGAACCTGCAGGTACCGCTGCAGCTCGTCGAGGAGCAGGTCAAGCGCAACACCGAAATGTTCCATCAGGCGATGCAGATGTTCTCGCCCTTCATGGCCGCTCCTCCGGCCAAGGAAAGCAAGAAGGCCGAGGCGAAGGACATCGACGAGCTCAAGGAACAACTGCGCGCATTGCAGACGAAGCTAGACAACTTGGGCTGACGTCCAATTTCCTCGCGAACGAAGATTCCCTCCCCAACCCTCCCCCTGGGGTCGGGAGGGGTTCTGAAGGATGATCCCGACCGCAGCAACGAAAAAAGGGCCGGCAGAGCCGACCCTTCGAACTTCATCCGCCAGCGGAAACGCTTATGCGTTTTCCTTCGGCGTCAGCACCTGACGGCCGCGATACATGCCGGTCTTCAGGTCGATGTGGTGCGGACGGCGTAGTTCGCCGGAGTTCTTGTCTTCGACGTAGGTTGGAGCCTTGAGGGCGTCAGCGGAACGGCGCATGCCACGCTTGGACGGGCTCGTTTTTCTTTTCGGTACAGCCATTTCATTCTCCACTTATCGGGCAAAACACTGTTCAGCAGCCGAAAATGGCCGGGTCAAACAGATGTCGATCTCGGAAATTTCGCGCGCTTATACATGGCCGACCACGGTTTGACCAGTCCCCGCGCGCAAATTTTCGAATCGGAGCGGGACGAGGAAAAGTGTGAAGCGGTTGTCGGCCCCGCGTCCTGCCCCGGCTTCAAGCCTCGTCCTCGGGCACAATCCATGGCTCTGCCTTGGCCGCCTCCTCCCACTTGCGGAAGGCCGGGTGCGACTTGACGGCTTCCATATAGGCGAGCGTTCCCGAATCGGTCGTGAGTTCGTACACTTCCAAACGGTTGACGACGGGGGCAAACATCGCGTCGGCGGCGGTGAAGCGGCTGAAAAGGAAGGGGCCGCCTGAGCGGGCGATCGCCTCGCGCCAGATCGCTTCAATCCGTGCGACGTCCTCCATGACGCCATCGGGAAGCGCGATCGCCTTCACCGACCGGCGGATGTTCATCGGGCAGGCGCCGCGCAACGCACGGAAGCCGGAGAGCATCTCCATCGAATAGCTGCGCGCCCGTGCCCGGTCCTCGCGGTCCTCCGGCCAGAGGCCGGCTTCCGGGAAGAGCTCGGCCGCGTACTCGATGATCGCCAGCGATTCCCAGACGCGCGTATCGCCGTGGTGAAGCACCGGCACGCGCCCCGTCGGCGAGATCTCGTGAAATTTCGGGTTTCCCGCCGGAAAGTCGAAAGGAATGACGACGTCTTCGAAGGGGATGCCGCAGCCTTCGAGCGCCAGCCATGGCCGAAGCGACCAGGACGAATAATTCTTGTTGCCGACATAAAGAACGAGCTTGGCCATGGATCCCTCACTGTATTTGGTTTCGGCGAGAGGATTGCCACATCACCGGCGGCAGGACCAATGAATTGCCTTCATCTCAATCATAAAGACATGTGATGTAGTCGCCGGACCGGCCGGCGCGGCGCTCGATCACCGAGGCGAGACGCCTCAATCCCCGCCCCGGCTTGCCGGCATTGCGGTCGATCGGATTGGGGAGCGCTACGGCGAGCAGAGCGGCCTGGCGGCGCGAAAGCTTGGCGGCGGAAACGCCGAAATGATGCCGTGCGGCGGCTTCGACGCCGTAGATGCCGTCGCCCCACTCGGCGACATTCAGGTAGATTTCCATCATCCGCCGCTTGCTCCAGACGAGATCGGCGACGACGGCGAGCGGCAGTTCCAAGCCCTTGCGAATGAAGGAGCGGCCGTTCCAGAGATAGAGGTTTTTGACCGTCTGCATCGGGATGGTGCTGGCGCCGCGGGTCTGCTCGCCATCCAGCGCATCCTCGACGACGCCGCGCATCTGCGTCCAGTCGACCCCGTTGTGAGCGCAGAACTGGCCGTCCTCGGACATCATCACCGACTGGACGAGAACCGGCGCGATATCGTCGAACTCCACCCACTGCCGGTCATAGCCGCGCAGCAGCACGAGGTCGCGCAACATCAATGTGGAAACAGGATGGATGAAATCGGCGAGGTAGACGAAGATAAGCAGGTAGGGAAGCAGGAGAATGGAGAGTGCCGCGAGAACGAGACGCCGGCGCCGCGTTCGCCAGGTGCGGCGCAAGGTGGACCAGCGGCCGGCGGACAACTCGCCCTCCTCGCGTTCTTCCGGAACGATGTCCACCGCCTGACTGTCTACCCCTCTGTCCATTCCCCCACTCTTATTTCATGAAACGCGAAAGTTGAACGGCCTTTCTCCGAGAAAGACAAGGGCGGCTGTGCACTCATCCCGAACAAAACGCGCGAACTGCGACTACAAAGTCCGTTGAAAGCCGCTCTTCCCCGTGCCAAAGAGCCTCTCATGCAAGACGAGACAACATTTTTTGCGCAGCGCCTCAAGGCCGCGGCGCTGGCGGTGGAGAGCCAGCTTTCCGGACTCCTCGGACCTGCCGCCCAGACGGACGAAATTGCCCGCCCGCCACGGCTGCTCGAGGCCATGCGCCACGGCGTGCTCAACGGCGGCAAGCGGCTGCGCCCGTTCCTCGTCACCGAAAGCACCGCCCTTCTCGGCGGCAGCGCCGAGGCAGCGATCAAAATCGGTGCGGCGCTCGAATGCGTGCATTGCTATTCGCTCGTCCATGACGATCTGCCGCCGATGGACGACGACGATATGAGGCGCGGTCAGCCGACCGTGCACATTGCCTTCGACGAAGCAACGGCGATCCTTGCCGGCGACAGTCTCCTGACCTTTGCCTTCGACATCATCGCGGCACCGGAAACGCCGCTTGCCGACCGCCAGAAGACGGCGCTTGTGCTTGCGTTGGCGCGCGCCGCCGGCCATGGCGGTATGGCGGGCGGCCAGGCGCTCGACCTCGCCGCCGAGAAGGATGCCCCCGACGAGGCGGGGATCGTCACGCTGCAGGCGATGAAGACCGGCGCCCTCCTCCGTTTCGCCTGCGAGGCGGGGGCGATCATTGCCGACGCCGCGGCCGAGGATCGCAGAAGCCTGCGCGCCTTCGGTGAGAAGATCGGCCTTGCCTTCCAGCTTGCCGACGACCTTCTCGACCTCACCGCCGACGCCGAGGCCATGGGCAAGGCCACCGGCAAGGACGCCGCCCGCGGCAAGGGCACGCTCGTCGCCCTACACGGCCAGTCCTGGGCCGAACGAGAGCTTGAAAGACTGGTGGTCGAGGCGGAAGAACTGCTGGCGCCCTACGGCAGCCGTTCGGCCGTTCTCGTCGAAACCGCCCGTTTCATCGCGAACCGGAGGAACTGAACTAGAATGAGCAAATTCTGGTCGCCGATCGTTTCGACGCTGAAGCCCTATGTTCCGGGCGAGCAGCCGCGCATCGCAAACCTCGTCAAGCTCAACACCAATGAGAGCCCCTACGGGCCCTCGGAGCAGGCGCTCGAGGCGATCCGGACGGCGGCAAGCGCCGATCTCCGGCTCTATCCGGATCCGGTCGCACTGGGCCTGAGGGAGGCGATCGCCGCACGCTATGGCGTCTCGGCCGGCGAGGTCTTCGTCGGCAACGGGTCCGACGAGGTGCTGGCGCACGCCTTCGCCGCACTGCTGAAGCACGACGAGCCGCTGCTCTATCCGGACATTTCCTACAGCTTCTATCCGACCTATGCGGGGCTCTTCGGCATCGAAGCGATTGAAGTGCCGCTCAATGCGGCCTTCCGCATCGACATTGCCGACTATCGCCGCGCCTCAGGCGCGATCATCCTTCCCAATCCCAACGCGCCGACCGGCATCGGCCTACCGCTTGCCGAGATCGAAAGACTGGTGGCGGAGCACCCCGACCAGCCGGTGGTGATCGACGAGGCCTATATCGACTTCGGCGGCGAATCGGCGATCGCCCTCGTGCCGAAATACGACAACCTGCTGGTCGTGCAGACCTTTTCCAAGTCGCGGGCCCTGGCCGGCCTGCGTGTCGGTTTCGCCATCGGCCAGCGCGCGCTGATCGAGGCGCTCGAGCGCGTAAAGGACAGCTTCAATTCCTACCCGCTTGGCCGCGCCGCCCAGGCCGGTGCGACGGCTGCGATCAAGGACGACGCATGGTTCGAGGCAACCCGCGGCAAGATCATCGCGGCGCGCGCGAGGTTGACCAATGAGTTGGAAAGGCGCGGCTTCGAGGTCCTGCCGTCGCAGGCGAATTTCGTCTTCGCCCGTCATCCGGACCATGAAGGACAGACGCTGGCCGCGAAGCTGCGCGAACGCGCCGTCATCGTCCGCCATTTCGCCAAGCCGCGAATCGCGGACTTCCTGCGGATCACCATCGGCACCGACGAGGAATGCGCAAGACTGGTCGCGGCGCTCGACGAGGTTCTCTGAGGCCGCGGCCTGTCTCGAGCGAGTGCGGCCGCCCCTCTCCTCGGATTTAACCCGGGTTAAACCCGAGGACCAGCCCTCCCCCGCAAACGGCGCGAGGGGGTTGAAGCGTCACCGCAAGTCCCCTTCGCCCCGCTTGCGGGGAGAAGGTGGCCGGCAGGCCGGATGAGGGGCAGATAACGGCGCTACTCCGCCGCCGCCTGGCCGTGGCCGAAGCGTTTCTCGATATAGTCGGCAACGAGAAGCTGGAAGTCCTCGGCGATCTTCGGGCCGCGCAAGGTCATCGCCTTCTGGCCGTCGATGAAGACCGGTGCGGCCGGCATCTCGCCGGTGCCGGGCAGCGAAATGCCGATATCGGCATGCTTGCTCTCGCCGGGGCCATTGACGATGCAGCCCATGACGGCGACCTTCAGCGCCTCGACGCCCGGATACTTCTCGCGCCAGACTGGCATGCTGGCGCGGATGTCCTCCTGGATCTTCTGGGCAAGTTCCTGGAAGACGGTGGAGGTGGTGCGGCCGCAGCCGGGACAGGCGGCGACGACGGGAATGAACTGGCGGAAGCCCATCACCTGCAGGAGCTCCTGCGCCACCTGTACCTCGCGGGTGCGGTCGCCGCCGGGCTCGGGGGTGAGCGAGATGCGGATCGTGTCGCCGATCCCCTGCTGCATCAGGATGCCGAGCGAGGCCGAGGAGGCGACGATGCCCTTGGTGCCCATGCCGGCCTCGGTAAGCCCGAGATGCAGCGCATGGTCGGAGCGGGCGGCAAGCATCGCATAGACGGCGATCAGGTCCTGAACGCCGGAAACCTTGGCGGAAAGGATGATGCGGTTGCGCGGCAGGCCGAGCTCTTCCGCCAATTCCGCCGAGAGCAGCGCCGACTGCACGATCGTTTCGCGCGTCACCTCTTGCGCCGTCAGCGGCGAGCCCGCGGCCTGGTTCTCGTCCATCAGCCGCGTCAGCAGTTCCTGGTCGAGAGAGCCCCAGTTCACCCCGATGCGCACCGGCTTGTCGTAGCGGATCGCCATCTCGATGATCTCGGCGAACTGCTTGTCCTTCTTGTCCTTGAAGCCGACATTGCCCGGATTGATGCGGTATTTGGCAAGCGCCTCGGCGCAGGCCGGATGGTCGGCCAGGAGCTTGTGGCCGATATAGTGGAAGTCGCCGACGAGCGGCACGTCCATGCCGAGCCGCAGCAGCCTCTCGCGGATCTTCGGCACGGCGGCCGCACTGTCGTCGCGGTCGACGGTGATGCGCACCAGTTCCGAGCCCGCTTTGTGAAGAGCCGCCACCTGCGCGACCGTCGCGTCAATATCGGCCGTATCCGTATTCGTCATCGACTGGACGACGACCGGCGCGGCACCGCCGACGATGACGCCGCCGACATCGACGGCGACCGAGGCACGGCGCGGCTTTGGCTCGAAATCGAAGGCAGAAGACATGAAGGCCTCTTTTTGGATCCCGCGGGCGGAGCGTGATACGGAAACCGCTCCGGCTTTCGTCATTCAGGTGGCGAAGGAAAGCGTACTTGTCAACGGCAACATCATGCGCTGACGGCGAATTGATGGCGGCGACCGACGGCGCGGGAAGCGCCCCTCATCCCGCTGCCGCGACCTTCTCCCCGCAGGCGGGGAGAAGGGGTCTGCCGCAAGCCTCGCTCCCCTTTCGCCGCAGAGCACGGCCGACAGCATACGCCGAGCGGACGAGGGAGTTCGGAACAAGCCGCGAGTCACCTTCGCCTCGCCTGCGGGGAGAACGTGGCCGGCAGGCCGGTTGAGGGGCAGTCGCCTGTGCCAGCCGCGTTCCGTGCAACGGCGATCTAATGCTCCCCGCCTTGATCCGCATGAACGGCGTGGTGCGACAGGAGAAGCACGACGACGAAGAGAACGGGGAGCGATGCGAAGATCACCGCGAAACCGCTGTGCTCGGCAATGAAGCCGATCAGCGACGGCGCGAACAGCATGCCGGAATAGCCCATGGTGGTCGCGACGGCGAGGCCGATGCCCGGCTGCAGGCCGGGCATGTTGCCGCCGGCCGAAAAGGCGATCGGCACCATGTTGGAAATGCCGATGCCGGCGATGGCAAAACCGAGAACCGCTAAGGCCGCATTCGGCGCAAGCCCCGCCAGAACCATTCCCACCAGCGCAGTGACGGTGCAGACGCGCAGCGTCGTCGTCGCCCCGAAGCGATCGCGCACATGGTCGCCTGCAAAACGCATCGCCGCCATCGTCGCCGAGAAGGCGGCAAAGCCGAAGCCCGATAGCTCGACCGAGGCGCCGAGTTCATTGCGGAGATAGAGGGCGCCCCAGTCGAGCACAGCCCCTTCCGGCACCATGGAGAACAGCGCCATCAGGCCGACAAGCCACGGCAGCGGCGTCCTCGGCAGTCTGAGCTTCTCCTTGGCGGCCGCGGGATGCGGCTGATCTGCAAGGATCATCGGCCAGGCAGCAGCAAGGATCGCGGCGCAGAGGCAAGTCACCACGATCGCATGCGGCAGGACGCCGACGCGGGCCATCAGGAAGCCGCCGATGCCGGCGCCGATCAGACCGCCGAGGCTCCAATAGGCGTGGCAGGAGGACATGATGGCGCGGCGCATCGATTTCTCGACCTCGACGGCATTGGCATTCATCGCCACGTCCATGGCGCCGACGAAGCCGCCGAGCAGGAACATGCCGAGCGCCGCCGCCCAGACGTTCGGCACCAGCGTCAGCACGAGCAGCAGGGGCGAGAGGATGATCGCCGTGGCCTTGGCCACCTTCTGCGAGCCGATGCGAGCAATGTAGCCACCGGCGATCGGCATCAGCACCAGCGAGCCGATGCCGAACACGAGGATAAGGAGGCCGAGCACACTCTCGCCGATCCCGAGCCGATCCTTGAATTCGGGGATCTTCGGGGCCCAGCTGCCGGTGACGAAGCCGTTCATCAGGAACAGGAGGGAGACGGCGAGCCGGTTCTTCGACATGTAGCCCTGTCGGACTGCGACCTTCGGGGCGGTGTCTGTGCGCTGATCCATTGTTAACTTTCCGCTGCCGGACAAGCCGGCTCAAACTGATTCTGATACGTTTGCCGTTCGGGCTGTGCCGCGATGCTCATCCGGCGCGCTCGCCCGCAAGAACGACACGTGCCCCTCGCGCGGTGAATGCGGCGATCTCGGCTTCCGGTGCATCCGCCTCGAGGATGAGAGTCGAACCGGCGTCGATACCGACCACGGCATGCGGCGCGGCCGTGCCGAGCTTGTCCGTCGTGATGGCGGCAAGCACCGAGCGGCTGCGCGAGGCGATCAGCCGCTTGAATTCCGCATCCTCGAAATGGAAGGCCGTCAGCCCCGCCTCGGCGTCGGCACCGCATGTCCCGAGAAGGCAGAGATCGGGCCGCAGCAACGCGGCGTCACGTTGTGCCCTCGCCCCGACCGCCGCGCCGACCGCACGGTCGAGGGGTCCGCCGATCAGGATAAGGTCGAGCCCCGGCTTTTCCATCAAGGCGGAGGCGATCAGCGGCGTGTTGGTGACGATCGTCGCCGTGAGGTCCGGGGCGATCACCCGGGCGATCGCCAGATTGGTCGAGCCCGCATCGACAAACACGGTCATGCCGCGCTCTATGAAGCCGACCGATGCCCGCGCCAGCACCGCCTTGCGTTCCGAAGCGAGCGCCGCTCGCTCGCTTAACGAGCCTGCGTCCGGAGCGATCGGCAGGGCGCCGCCATAGACGCGCTCGCAAAGACCAGCCGCGGCCATTTCGCGCAAGTCGCGCCGAATCGTGTCGTCGGAAACGTTGAGTTCGCGCGCGAGATCCGCCGCCAGAACGCGGCCATTGGTTCTCAGGCGCTCCCGGATCAGGGATTTTCTTTCGCGGAGCAGCAGTTCGATCGCCATTTTCCTAATCGTGCAAAAACGTGCATGAATCGCTTTGAACGTGAGTACCAGTCTTGCCGTGCAGTTTCAACCTTGGATCATTGGGAACAGGCACGCCGCCTGAAGGTTCTAATGGGGTCCGTTCCGGCGGCGGACGGTTCGCTTGAGAAAATATTCTACCGAACCGGCTGGGGATTGGTCTTTTATGCGCTCTGGCGGCCTGGATTTTGTGCGAGTCTCGCCCGCAATCCGGATGACGGGCCGGAGAACAACAAAGATGGAAACAAGACAATGAAGCTCCTTCCGACACTTTTCGCTGCCGCCCTGCTGCAACTTGCCGCCTTTGCGCCGGCCGAGGCAGGGTCGAATCTCGACGACATCAAATCGGCCGGCGTGCTGAAGATCGGCACCGAGGGCACCTATGCCCCCTTCACCTATCATGATGCGAACGGCACGCTCGTTGGCTTTGACGTCGAGATCGGCCAGGCGGTCGCCGAGCGCCTCGGCGTCAAGGCCGAGTTCCTCGAAGGCAAGTGGGACGGCCTGATCGCCGGCCTCGACGCCAACCGCTACGACACCGTCATCAATCAGGTCGGCATTACCGAGGAACGCAAGAAGAAATACGACTTTTCCGAGCCCTATATCGCTTCCAAGGCGGTGCTGATCGTCAAGGCCGACAACGAGGAGATCAAGGACTTCCCCGACTTGAAGGGCAAGAAGTCGGCCCAATCGCTGACCAGCAACTTCGGCAAGCTTGCGCAAGCCTCGGGCGCCGAGCTCGTCGGCACCGACGGCTTCGACCAGTCGATCCAGCTCGTCTTGACCGGCCGCGCCGACGCGACCATCAACGACAGCCTGTCCTTCCTCGACTTCAAGAAGCAAAAGCCGGACGCCCCCGTGAAGGTCGCTGCCGAGCAGGCCGATGCCGACTATTCGGGCATCATCATCCGCAAGGGCGAACCGGAGCTGCTCGAAGCCATCAACAAGGCGCTCAACGAAATCAAGGCCGACGGCACCTACGAGAAAATCTCGCAGAAATATTTCGGCGCTAACGTGTCCAAGTAGCGCCGGCGAGCGGAAAGGCGCTTCCCACTTTTCCTGATCTCGCCCTATGAGTTACGATCCGTTCCGGCCCCGGAGCGGATCCGCGCGTCTTGAAAGGCTTCCCCTTGCCCAACTGGCTGAACCTCATGGCGGAATCGCTGCCGACCCTGCTTTGGGCCGGCTTGATCTTCACGGTGCCGCTGACCCTGCTCTCCTTCGTTCTCGGGCTGCTGCTGGGCCTCGTCACCGCCATCGTCAGGCTGTTCGCACCGGCGCCCCTCGTCGCCGTGGCGCGCTTCTATGTCTGGGTAATCCGCGGCACGCCGCTGCTCGTTCAGCTTTTCGTCATCTTCTACGGCCTGCCGAGCCTCGGCATATTGCTCGACGCCTTTCCGGCGGCGCTGATCGGCTTCACGCTGAACATCGGCGCCTACACGTCCGAGATCATTCGTGCGGTGATCTCCTCCGTGCCGCGCGGGCAATGGGAAGCCGCCTATTCGATCGGGATGAGCTGGAGCCAGGCGATGCGCCGGACAATCCTGCCGCAGGCGGGCCGCGTTGCCGTGCCGCCGCTGTCGAACACCTTCATATCGCTGGTCAAGGACACCTCGCTCGCCGCGGCGATCACCGTACCGGAGCTCTTCCAGACGGCGCAGCGCATCGTCGCCACGACCTATGAACCCCTGATCCTCTATATCGAGGCAGCGCTGATCTATCTTGTGATGAGTTCCGTGCTTTCCGCTCTCCAGGTGAGGCTGGAGAAACGCTTCGCCCGCTATGGCGGTTTCCTGGAGGCGCGCGCATGATCGAGCTCACGCACATCGTAAAGCGCTTCGGCACCAACGCGGTCCTGAACGACATCAGCGTCAGCCTGGCGGAAGGAACCGTCACAGCCTTGGTAGGCCCCTCCGGCGGCGGCAAGAGCACGCTTCTGCGCTGCGTCAACCTGTTGGAAATCCCGACCAGCGGCGCAATCCGCCTCGGCGACGAGCGGCTTGACTTCGCCCCCGGCCGCAAGGTCGGCTGGCAGGCGATCCAGCGGCTGCGCCGGCAGACCGGCATGGTGTTCCAGAACTTCCAGCTCTTCCCGCACCAGACCGCCCTCGGCAACGTCATGGAAGGCCTCGTCACCGTTCTCAAATGGCCGGCCGACCGGGCCCGCACCCGGGCGCTCGAACTCCTCGAAAAGGTCGGCATGGCCCACAAGGCCGATGCCTGGCCGGCGACGCTCTCCGGCGGCCAGCAGCAGCGCGTGGCAATCGCCCGGGCGCTCGCCCCCTCGCCGCGCGTTCTCCTCTGCGACGAGCCGACCTCTGCGCTCGACCCGGAATTGGCGGAAGAAGTGGTGGAGGTGCTCAGCCGCCTCGCGCGCGAAGGCACGACGATGATCATGGCCACCCACGACCTCCGCCTCGCCTCCCGCGTCGCCGATCACGTCGTCTTCCTCGACGCCGGCGTCGTCGTCGAAAGCGGCCCGCCGCGCAAGATTTTTTCGACGCCAGAGCGGGAGCGCACGAAAAGGTTCATCGCCTCGCTCAGTGCGCCGATGAGCTATGATATCTGAGAGAATGTTCGCCGTGACGACGGCTTTCCCATGGCACGGCTGCGCGCACGCTTAGCAGGGAGGGCATCTCCCCTCTCCATCGTCATCCTCGGGCTTGACCCGAGGATCCACACGCAAGCATCCGGTCCATCGCGTTCCGAACCCAGTCGCAAGGGTCCTGCGTGTGGACCGCTCCGTGAAGGTTGCAGCTCGTGCATGGATCCTCGGGTCAAGCCCGAGGATGACGACGGGGGAAGCTGGGCTCCGCTGCAGACCGTTGCCACCTTCGCCTTACAGCAAATACAAACGGCCGGATCACTCCGGCCGTTTGTATTGAAGGGTTGCCCCTATCAGCCAAACACCACCAGCAGATCCTTGGCATCGATCTGATCGCCGGCCCGGACCAGCACCTCGGCAACGACGCCATCCTTCTCGGCGTGCAGCGCCGTCTCCATCTTCATCGCCTCGATGGAGAGCAGCACGTCGCCGGCCTTGACCGGCTGGCCGGGGTGAACCGCGACGGTCGAGATGACGCCCGGCATCGGCGCGCCGAGATGGGCGGCGTTGCCGGCTTCGGCCTTGCGGCGGATGGCGGCGGAAGCGCCACGGTTGCGGTCCGGCACCTTGATCGAGCGCGGCTGGCCGTTCAGTTCGAAGAACATCTTTACCATGCCCTTCTCGTCAATCTCGCCCTGCGCCTGGTTGAGGATGACCAGCGTCTTGCCCTTCTCGATATCGGCGAAGAGCTCCTCGCCCGGCGCCATGCCGTAGAAATAGGCGGGCGTCGGCAGCACGCTGACCGGACCATAGGTCTCGCAGGCCTGCGTATAGTCGGTGAAGACCTTCGGATACATCAGGTAGGAAGCGAACTCGAAGTCATCGACGCTGCGGCCGAGCTTCTCCTCGATCGTCTTGCGTTCCGCGTCGAGATCGGCCGGCGGCAGCAGCGAACCCGGCACCGCCGTATAGGGCGCCTCGCCCTTCAGCGCCTTCTTCTGCAGCGCCTCCGGCCAGCCGCCCGGCGGCTGACCGAGGTCGCCCTTCAGCATCGACACGACCGAATCCGGGAAGGCGATGTCCTTCGCCGGGTTCTCGACGTCGGCAACCGTCAGGTCCTGGGAGACCATCATCAGCGCCATGTCACCGACCACCTTCGAGGACGGCGTCACCTTGACGATGTCGCCGAACATCTGGTTGGCGTCGGCATAGGCCTGCGCCACCTCGTGCCAGCGGGTCTCGAGGCCGAGCGAGCGGGCCTGTTCCTTCAAATTGGTGAACTGGCCGCCGGGCATTTCGTGCAGGTAGACTTCAGAGGCCGGCCCCTTGAGGTCGCTCTCGAAGGCCGCATATTGGTGGCGCACCGCTTCCCAGTAGAACGAGATGCGGCGGATCCACTCCGGGTTCAGCCCGGGGTCGCGCTCGGAGCCCGACAGCGCCTCGACGATCGAGCCGAGGCAGGGCTGCGAGGTGTTGCCGGAAAGCGCATCCATCGCCGCGTCGACGATATCGGCGCCGGACTCGACCGCCGCCAGCACCGTCGCGGCGGCGATGCCGGACGTGTCGTGCGTGTGGAAGTGGATCGGCAGGTCGGTCGCGTCCTTCAGTGCCTTGAACAGCACCCGGGCGGCGGCCGGCTTCAGGAGACCGGCCATGTCCTTGACGGCGATGATATGGGCGCCGGCCTTCTCCAGCTCCGCCGCGAGATCGGTATAGTATTTGAGGTCGTATTTTGGCCGGGCGGAATTCAAAATGTCGCCGGTGTAGCAGATCGCCGCCTCGCAGATCTTGTTCTCCTCGGCGACCGCATCCATCGAGACGCGCATGTTGTCGACCCAGTTCAGGCAGTCAAAGACGCGGAACACGTCGATGCCGCCCTTGGCCGCCTGGCGAACGAAGTATTTGACGACATTGTCCGGATAGTTCTTGTAGCCGACGCCGTTGGCGCCGCGCAGCAGCATCTGCAGGAGCAGGTTCGGCGCGCCCTCGCGCACCATCGCCAGCCGCTCCCACGGGTCCTCGGTCAGAAAGCGCATCGACACGTCGAAGGTGGCGCCGCCCCAGCATTCGAGCGAAAACAGGTTCGGCAGCGCCCTTGCATAAGTGCCGGCGATCCGGGCGATGTCATAGGTGCGCATGCGCGTCGCCAAGAGCGACTGATGGCCGTCGCGCATGGTCGTGTCCGTCAGCAGCACCTGCGGCTGCGCCTTCACCCATTCGGCGAATTTCTTCGGCCCGAGCGCGTCGAGCTTCTGCTTGGTGCCGGGCTTCGCATCGCCATTGATGAACGGCACGACCGGGGCGGCGATATCGTCGTTCGGCTTCGGCCGGCCCTTCGCCTCCGGATGGCCGTTGACGGTGACGTCGGCGAGGTAGGTCAAAAGCTTGGTGGCGCGATCCTGGCGCTTCACCTGCTGGAACAGCTCCGGCGTCGTGTCGATGAAGCGCGTCGTGTAGCTGTTGTCCTTGAACTTCGGGTGGCCGATGATGGCTTCCAGGAAGGTCAGGTTGGTGGCGACGCCGCGGATGCGGAATTCGCGGAGCGCCCGGTTCATCCGCTGGATCGCCTCGTCCGGCTTCGGCGCCCAGGCGGTGACCTTTTCCAAAAGCGGATCGTAGTAGCGGGTGATCACCGCGCCGGAATAGGCGGTACCGCCGTCCAGGCGGATGCCGAAGCCGGTGGCGCCGCGATACGCGGTGATGCGGCCATAGTCCGGGATGAAGTTCTGCTCCGGATCTTCCGTGGTGATGCGGCACTGCAGCGCATGGCCGTTGAGGCGGATGTCTTGCTGCTTCGGCACGCCCGATTCCGGCGTGCCGATGGCAAAGCCGTCGAGGATGTGGATCTGCGCCTTGACGATATCGATGCCGGTGACGACCTCGGTCACCGTGTGCTCGACCTGGATGCGCGGATTGACCTCGATGAAGTAGAATTTGCCGGTGTCGGCATCCATCAGATACTCGACCGTGCCGGCGCCGATATAGTTCGTCGCCTCGGCGATCTTCAGCGAGTAATCAGCGAGTTCCTGGCGCTGGGCCTCGCTCAAGTAGGGGGCCGGGGCGCGCTCGACGACCTTCTGGTTGCGCCGTTGGATCGAGCAGTCGCGCTCGAACAGATGCACAACATTGCCGTGCGTATCGCCGAGAATCTGGCTTTCGACGTGGCGGGCCCGCTCGACCAGCTTTTCCAGATAGACCTCGTCCTTGCCGAACGCGGCCTTGGCCTCGCGCTTGGCCTCGGTCACCTCGCGGATCAGGTCCTTGGGGTCGCGGATCGCCCGCATGCCGCGGCCGCCGCCGCCCCATGAGGCCTTCAGCATCACCGGATAGCCGATCTCCTCGGCCAGCCGCTTGATCTCGTCGGGATCGTCGGGCAACGGCTCGGTCGCCGGCACGACTGGCACGCCGATCGAGATCGCCAGGTTGCGGGCCGCCACCTTGTTGCCGAGCTGGCGCATCGTCTCCGGCTTCGGTCCGATGAAGGTGATGCCGTTTGCGGCACAGGCCTCGGCGAATTCCGGGCTTTCCGACAAGAGCCCATAGCCCGGATGGATGGCGTCGGCGCCCGACAGCTTGGCGACGCGGATCACCTCGTCGATCGACAGATAACTCTCGATCGGCCCGAGGTCGCGGGCAAGATGCGGGCCGCGTCCGACCTGATAGCTCTCGTCCGCCTTGAAACGGTGCAGTGCCAGCTTGTCCTCCTCAGCCCATATCGCGACCGTTTTAAGCCCCAGCTCATTGGCCGCGCGGAAGACGCGGATGGCGATTTCGGAACGGTTGGCAACAAGGATCTTCGAAATGGACAAGTCGGACTCCTCATAGACTTGGAAACGCGGAATGCTGCACCCGCGAAAAGAACTATTAGCGAGTCAAGGAATGAAGTGCAATTTCAGATGCGACACGAAGCCTAACCCATTGGGTCATGGCGGAGCTTCGGATCGTACGGACAGTTCCAGAAGGAGTCTGGGGCGGCGATTTTTACTTGAGAAGCTAGGAGATCAGCCCCAGCCGGAAGGCGATGGCAACCGCGTGATGGCGGTTCTTCGCCTTCAGCTTTTCCTGGATGCCGTTCATGTACCAGTCGACCGTGTGGCTCGAAATGTCGAGCACCTTGCCGATGTCGTTGGAGGTCATGCCGTCGGCGAGATAGTTCAGCGCCTCCATTTCGCGCCGCGTCATCTGCACCTCGACGCGCGAGACGAGCTCCGCCATGATCTCCGGATCGGTCAGCTCGAGCAGTTTCCAGAACAGCCGCTTGGCGATCGCGTCGAAAAGGCTCAGTTCCACCGGGCTCAGATCGACCACCCGGCCGCCGACGGTCAGGTTGCCCATCAACCCGCGCCGGCCGTGCACGGGAAAGATGTAGCCGTCGAAAAGCCCGTGATTGCGGGCCTCGACCATCATGCTTTCCATGCGTTTGCGGTGCGGGTCGGAGCGGAAGGCGACGAGCGTGTCGCGCCAGCGGAAGCCGCGCTGGGCGTGGCCGAGATAGCGGATCGTCGGGTCGATGACGACATATTTCTTGCGGATGTAGATCTGCGGCCAACCCTCCGGCCATCGGCCGGCGAGCAGCAACCGCAGCGGGTTCTCGTGCGGCTTGGGCTGGCGCACGACGCCGTAAAAATCGAAGCCGCAGCGGTCGAGCAGCCGTTCGAACTCGGGCAGGATTTCCTCGCGCGTCTTCATCTCCTCCAGAAGCGCCAGAAACTGTACGAGCAACGTTATATTCATGGAACACCCTGTGGTCGGAACGGACAGCGAGCGCTTGCGAATTCTTCTATGAACACGCCGTTCAGAAGCCATTCATGTTGCAACCGCGATAATTCTTCTTATCACGCCCGGTCCTGTACGAAACCTGCAAAAAATCGGAGTCGTGGCAAGAGATTGCGAACGATGGATCGTCCACCAATTCCTCCCTTGGACCGGATGATCAAGCCGTCTGATTTGCCCGCTCCGCGTTTTCCGCAGGTTTTTCTCAAGGGCCGTCTCGCGCGGCTTTGTCGGTCTACCAGGGCAATCCTGCGCTGATCGGCAAGGGCGCAACGCAGTGCCGCAGGACTGTTGCGGCAGAAAATCCGATGCCCAGAAGGGGTGAGACAGTGTCTTTATTCCAGGTGTATGCAAGAGCGCTTCAGTATCTTGCTGTCCACAAATTTCGTGTCGGGGCGATCGTCATCGCCAATATCGTCCTGGCTGTCATCACGATCGCCGAACCCATCCTCTTCGGCCGTATCATCGACGCGATCTCCACGCAGAAAGACGTCGCGCCGATGCTGCTTATGTGGGCCGGCTTCGGCGTCTTCAACACGATCGCCTTCGTGCTCGTCTCCCGCGGGGCCGACCGCCTTGCGCATGGCCGCCGGGCGACGCTGCTGACGGAAGCCTTCGGCCGAATCGTCTCCATGCCGCTCTCCTGGCATAGCCAGCGCGGCACCTCCAATGCGCTGCACACGCTGCTGCGTGCCTGCGAGACCCTCTTCGGCCTGTGGCTCGAATTCATGCGCCAGCACCTTGCGACCGCGGTGGCGCTCGTACTGCTGGTGCCGACCGCCTTCGCCATGGACTTCCGCCTGTCGATGGTCCTCGTCGTGCTCGGCGCCGCCTATGTGCTGATCAGCAAGGCCGTGATGAAGCGCACGAAGGATGGCCAGGCTTCGGTCGAGAACCATTATCATACGGTCTTCTCTCACGTCTCCGACTCGATCAGCAACGTTTCCGTGGTTCACAGCTACAACCGTATCGAAGCGGAAACGCGGGAACTCAAGAAGTTCACCGAGCGGCTCCTCTCCGCGCAGTTCCCGGTGCTTGACTGGTGGGCACTGGCGAGCGCACTCCACCGCGTCGCCTCGACCATCTCGATGATGGCGATCCTCGTGATCGGCACCGTCCTGGTGCAGCGCGGCGAACTGGGCGTCGGCGAGGTCATCGCCTTCATCGGCTTCGCCAACCTGCTGATCGGCCGTCTCGACCAGATGAAGGCCTTCGTGACGCAGATCTTCGAGGCGCGCGCCAAGCTCGAGGACTTCTACAAGCTCGAAGATTCGGTCCGCGAACGCGATGAACCGGCCGGCGCCCAGGAACTCACCCGCGTCGTCGGCGAAGTCGAGTTCCGCGACATCTCCTTCGACTTCGCCAACTCCGCTCAGGGCGTGCGCAACGTCTCGTTCACGGCCAAGGCCGGCCAGACGGTCGCGATCGTCGGCCCGACCGGTGCTGGCAAGACAACGCTCGTCAACCTGCTGCAGCGGGTCCATGAGCCGAAGCACGGCCAGATCCTGATCGACGGCGTCGATATCTCGACGGTGACGCGCAAGTCGCTGCGCCGTTCGATCGCCACCGTCTTCCAGGACGCCGGCCTGATGAACCGCTCGATCGGCGACAACATCCGCCTCGGCCGCGAGGATGCTTCGCTGGAAGAAGTGATGGCCGCCGCCGAGGCTGCCGCCGCGAGCGACTTCATCGAAGGCCGCCTCAACGGCTACGACACGATGGTCGGCGAGCGCGGCAACCGGCTCTCCGGCGGCGAACGCCAGCGGATCGCCATTGCCCGCGCCATCCTCAAGAACGCGCCGATCCTGGTGCTCGACGAGGCGACCAGCGCGCTCGACGTGGAAACCGAGGCGCGCGTCAAGGAGGCGATCGATGCGCTGCGCAAGGACCGCACCACCTTCATCATCGCCCACCGCCTGTCGACGGTGCGCGAGGCCGACCTGGTAATCTTCATGGATCAAGGCCGGATCGTCGAAATGGGCGGCTTCAGCGAACTCAGCCAGAGCAACGGCCGCTTCGCGGCGCTGCTCAGGGCAAGCGGTATCCTGACGGACGAGGATGTCCGCAAGAGCCTCACGGCGGCGTGACGCCCATCTTGCCTGCGAACAAACGAATGCCCCGGACCCGTTTCGGGGCATTTCCTTTTGGGGCAATGCGATGGCCGCGGAAGGCGCATGTGCTTCTCGTCCGCGCGAGGTTAATAGACGCTCCTGTCTAGGCTTCTCGGGTCGTCCACCATCTTTTCCCGGTAAATGTCTCCCTGCCTTGCCTTGGCATGCCAGGGGCGCGCTCTTTGAAGCGCGATTTCATAAGCTGGATCTGCCCGATCGAGCATTGCTACCGCGAGGCTCGGCTCAAGTGCGTCCGAGCCTCGACTGATCCACCTCCCATCGGTGCCGATCATCCCACCGGCCCCCTCATGGGCAGCCTGTGCTGGCGTCACGGCCGCTATCCAGACGCAGTTCAGCCCCGCATACGCCTGCAGCGCGATTTGGAAATGTGGGGAACTGCCATAGGAGGAAAATAGAACCGCATCGACACCAAGACGCTCGTACTCGGCGAATATCTCCGGAAATTGCGACTCGATGCACACCGCGCAGCCGAACGATAACCATCGACCTCGAACGTGACCGGCTGCAGTCCTAGCGTATACCAGCCGTCAAGCTCGCAGAGATCTCTTATCGTATCTCGTCAGCAGCTTCCCATCGTCCGCGAACACGTAGAGGCCGTTGTGCGGCGGGTAGGTTCCGCAGAGCCGATGCGCAGCACCGACGACAGCAAAGATGCGGAATTGCCTGCAGACTTCGGCCATACCCCGAAGCGCGGTTTCCTGTCGATCCCAATCGAAGTCCCGCCAATGATCAGGACTTCCTATTTGCGCCTTCCCGTAGCCCGACAGCGCGCCTTCGCAGAAGCTGATCAGCCGCGCGCCTTGAAGCGCCGCGCTCCTGATCATCTCGCCTATTGCAGTTGCGTTTTGCGAAATCGCCGCCGATGCCGGCGTCTATGCTGTGGGCACTTTCAAGGAATGAGCCCTCCACATCCGCTAATCGATGAGGCCTCGGACGCATCTTACGCCACATCGAATTCATGCAAATCGACCCAATCCGTGCGCTCTTATGCCACCCTCAGCGGCTTCGTACTCCCTACCTCCTTCAGCCAGTCGAGGTAATAGGCATAGACGAAGTGCAGGCCGATACCGGCGACGACGAAGAGGGAGCCGATGATCGGGTTCTTGCCGGTGACGAAGAGCAGCACCTGCCCCGCCATGGCGAGGATCGTTCCGAAGATGAAAACCGCCAGGGAATTGCGCCCGATCATCACCAGCGGATGATTGGTGTCGAGCCGCGTCAGGCGGCTGACGAGTGGAGTGATCGCCAAAAGGTAGGAAAGCGCCAGCACGTGCAGCAGCCGCGTCAGCGACAGGAAGGTCTTGTCGAAGCCGGTGAGCACTGCCGGCAGGCCGAAGGAAAGGTCGATGTTCCACCAGGAAAACAGCACCCAGGCGGCCGATATCATCAGATAGGCTGCGGAAGGCGCGATCAGCCACCAGCTGCGCGGCAGGCTGCCGCCGCGGCGCACATGGGTCATCGCGATGATCCCGATCACGAACAGGAACTGCCAGGACCACGGATTGAGGAACCAATAGCCCTCGTCGAGGAAATTGTACGGCACCAGCTTGAAGCAGCCGGCGGCCAGCCAAAGCGTTGCCGAGAATCCGAACAGCAATCGCGGGCTGACGGCATTCAGCCACAGCATGCCGGGCAGCATCAGGAACAGCACCGCATACATCGACAGGATGTTGTTGTAGCCGAGCTGGTGGCCGAGCAGCACCATGGCGACGATGCCCTGCTCGGCCTGATCGACGATCGGGCGGATGTTGATCTCGCCGATCAGATCCTGGCGGCCGAAATAGAGGGCGCCGCCGGCGAAGATTGCCAGCGTCACCACGCTCGTCATGATATGCGCGACATAGAGCGTCAGCGCCCGCCGCCACACCTTCAGGGTCAGCGCCAACCGCGCGCCCGCCACGAACCGGCCGCAATAGGCGACGCCGACCGAAAGGCCGGAAATCAGCACGAAGGCCTCTGCCGAGTCGGAAAAGCCGATGTTCTTGTGGGTGAGGTATTCGAGATACTGGCCCGGAACGTGGTTGATGAAGATCGTCAACAGGCAGAGCGCTCTAAACACGTCGAGGCGTGTGTCGCGCCCTGTCGTGACCGGGGCGGTTCCGATCCGGTCTATGCCGCCCCAAGAAGTCTTTTGCAGCATGCGGTCCTTATCCGGGATTTGGCGCCCCGCCCCACCCCTTGTTGAAAACCGGACGCCGCCGCCCTCAAAGGGCGCTTGGCAGCGTCGATGAAATCGCGGCCCGAAAGTCAGGGCGCGCTCCAAAATTGGCGCAAAGAGAAACCGGCCTCGCACGTTCGGTACAAAGCCGGTTCCTCTCCGATTCAATTCCGGCGCTTACAGCAAAATGCCTTCATGCGCGTTTTTTGTGACACTATTATTGACGCTGACGATCACCCCACCGGTTTTTTTGTCGCGGCTGACGGAAATCCGGTGCGTGGCGCCGTTCAGCCGGACGTCGGCGGAATAGCCGTCCCACTGTTCGGGCAGGACCGGCTGGATCGCCAGCCTGTCGCCTCGCTGGCGAATGCCGAGGATGCCCTCGAGGCCGGCGCGGTAGAGCCAGCCCGCCGAACCCGTATACCAGGTCCAGCCGCCGCGGCCGGCAATCGGGCCCTCGCCATAGATATCGGCGGCGACCACATAGGGTTCGACGCGGTAATGCTCGGCGTCTTCGCGACTGCGCGCATGCGATATCGGGTTCAGCATCTGGAAGGCCCGCCAGGCTTCCTCCGGCCGCCCCTGGGTGGCGAAGGCCAGCACGACCCAGGTGGCCGCATGGGTATACTGGCCGCCATTCTCGCGCACGCCCGGCGGATAGGACTTGATGTAGCCCGGATCCTGCTTGGTCTTTTCGAGCGGCGGCGTGAACAGCCGGACGATGCGCTTTTCCGGATCGACGAGTTCCGCCAACACAGCGTCCATGGCGCGCCTGGAACGCTCCGCGTCACCCTCGCCCGAGAGCGTGCTCCACGATTGCGCGATCGAATCGATCCTGCATTCGTTGTTTTCCGCCGAGCCAAGCGGCGTGCCGTCGTCATAATAGCCGCGGCGATAGTAGTCGCCGTCCCAGCCGGCCTCGTCGAGCGCCCGCTTGACGATATCGAGATGCGTCTCCCAGCGCGCGATGCGGGCTTCGTCCTTGCGTTCGCGCGCATGAGGCAGGAAGGCCCGCAAGGCGCCCGCCAGGAACCAGCCGAGCCAGACGCTCGTGCCCTCGCCGGCCTCGCCGACGCGGTTCATGCCGTCGTTCCAGTCGCCGCCGAGGATCAGCGGCAGGCCGTTGGCCCCGGTCCGCTTGATGGCGAGATCGAGAGCGCGGGTGCAATGCTCGTAAATGTCGGCGACCTCATCGGCGATTTCCGGCGTGTAGAAGCTGTCGTGCTGTCCCTCCTCGAGCGCCGGCCCGACAATGAAGGGCAGCTTCTCGTCGAGAATGTCCTTCGTGCCGGTGACCGTGCAATAGTGCGCCACCGCATAGGCGAGCCAGACGACGTCGTCGGAAATCATCGTGCGGACGCCGGCGCCGGAGCCCGGCAGCCACCAATGCTGCACGTCGCCTTCGACAAACTGCCGGGAAGCGGCGTTCAGCACTTGCGCCCGTGCCAGTTCGGGCCGGTGCGTGAGGAAGGCGAGCGTATCCTGCAATTGATCGCGGAAGCCGAAGGCGCCGCTCGCCTGGTAAAAGGCCGAGCGTGCCATGATCCGGCAGCCGAGGCTCTGGTAGGGGAGCCAATGATTGACCATGTGGTTGAAGGCCCGGTCGGGTGTCTTCACCTTCACGACGCCGGTGAACTCGCTCCAGAAGGCCTTCGACGCCTCCAGCGTTCCGTCGAAGGAACCGACACGCAATTCTTGGAGAATTCCGTCCACCTGGTCTTTGCTGTCGGCGTCGCCGAGGAAGAAGGTGATCTGCCGCTCGGCGCCCGGCTCGATGGTGAGATCCGTCGCAAGCGCGGCGCAGGGATCGCCGTCCACTTCCATCGCCCCGGAAAGCTCGGCCCCCGACAGCACGGCCTGCGCGGCAAGGATTGCGCCGCTCCGGCCGAGGAACTCGCGGCGGCTCGCCGTGTAGCTCGCCGGCGCGCCGTCGATGGCGAAGAAGGCCGTCCGTCCGGCATAATCGATGCTATAGGGATTAGTCGCGAGAAGCGCCTTCGAAGCAGCCTGCCATTCGCTGAGCACGAAAGGCGCGGTGCGGCTGCGATTGTTGCCGAGCACCCACTCGGCATAGCCGTAGATGCGCAGCTTGCGGGTCGCCGAACCGCGGTTCACGATCGACAGCCGGACCAGCTTGGCCGGCAGCGACCGGTGCACGGTATGGGCCGCTTCGATCTCGAGCTCGTCCTGCTTGCTCCTGAAGAGCGAATAGCCAAGGCCATGGCGCGCCTCGAAGATCGCCGACTTGCGCCGCGAGAGCGAAGCATAGGGCGTCAGCACCGAACCGCTGGACATATCGCGGATGAAGATCGCCTCGCCCGGACGGTTGACGACGGCGTCGTTGGTCCAGGGGGTCAGCTGGTAGTCGCGCGAGTTGCGGCTCCAGGAGAAGCTTGCCCCCTCGGCCGAGACGTGGAAGCCGAAGCCCTCGTTGGACATGACGTTGATCCACGGGTGAGGCGTCGCTTCGCCGCCGCGCAGCCGCACGACATATTCGCGGCCGTCGTCGGCAAAGCCGCCGAAGCCGTTCCAGAACTCGAGATCCTCGCCGGAGACGGTCGCCTCCCGTCCGCCGGCTCCATCCTGGTTCACCGGCAGCAGCATCTGCGGCCGCTCCTTCGCCTCTTCCGCAGGCTTTGCGTAGAGGGCGGCGGCCCGGGCGATCTGGTCGGTGATCGTGCCGTTTCGGGCGTGGAAGACGGCACGCGAAGCCGAGATCAGCGTCGACCATGTCTCCGGCTCCATCAGGTCGCGGCGCACCGCGAAGATGTGCTGGCGCGGGCCGTCCGACAGGCCGCGCAGCCTCAGGTTCTCGCACATCGAATCGAGCGTGTGCTGCAGGTCCTGCGCATAGGACGAGGCGCGCTCGTTGATCACCACCAGATCGGCGGTAATGCCGCGGGCCCGCAAATATTCCTGCGCGCGGAGCGCCTCGCGGGCGATGTTGAGATCGCCGTCGTCGTTGATCCTCAGGCAGAAGATCGGGAAGTCGCCGGAGATCGCCAGCGGCCATAGCGCCGCCTGGGAGGCGAGGCCGCTCTTGACGCTCGCCGAGTCGGCGCGAAGATGCATGTCCGGATAGACGAGATAGCGGCCGAGCATCTGGAAGCTCGCCGCCTCCTTCGAGCTGATCCCGACATGGCGCATCTGCACCTGGCTGCGGGTCCAGGCATGGATGAGTTCGTGATTGAAGGTTTCCGGGTGGCGATAGCGGTCTATCGCCCGGTCGACCGCCTCGCGGTCCGGGGCGGCGATCGTCCAGAAGATGACGCTGACCTTCTTGCCGGCCGGAACCCTGACGACGCGCCGGAGCGCCATGATCGGATCGAGCGTATAGCCGTCCGTGCCCGACAGGCTCACGCCCGGGTCGAAGGCAGCGGCCTCCGACAAAGTGCGGCCCTGGCCGAGGAAGCGGCGACGGTCGGTTTCCGCCTGGGTGTGGCGCTCGCTGCCGGCATTGTCGGTGATGAGATGCGCGACCTCGATATCGGGATCGCCGGGGCCGCGCTTGTTGCGCGACACCCGGATGACGTCGCCCTGCCGGCTGATCTCGGTGCGGATGAACATTTTCGAGAAGGCCGGATGCGCGCTGTCGGCGTCTTCATAGGCAAGCACCGGCTCGGCATAGGAGGTGACCTCGATGAAGCGGTCTTCCGTGCCCGTATTGAGCAGAATCACCCGGCGGCCTTCGGCATCGTGTTCGGTGGCGACGATGCATTCGACTTCGCTCGTCAGATCGCCGACTGTCTTTACGAATTCGGCCTTGTCGTCGCCGAAGCGGGTCAGCGTCTTCTCGCCCTCGATGCGGCGCGGCTCGGCGGTCGCCGACCACCACTCGCTGGACACGGTGTCCCGCAGGAAGATGAACGTTCCCGTCCTGTCTTCTACCGGATCCGGTTTCCAGCGGGTGACCGCCTGGCCGTTCCAGCGCGCATAGCCGGCGCCATTCGCCGTCAGCATGATCGAATAGTGGCCGTTCGACAGGAAAACCGTCTCCCGATCCTGCGACAGCGGGTCTTCGATGACCCGGACCTCCGGGCGAAGCAGGTCGGCTTGGCCCTTGCCGAGCGATTCGGGCTCGCGCTTGGCCGCCATCACCGGAATGTCGCGCGGCGCCTTCTCCTGCAGCAGCAGTTCCGCCGCCTCGATGACCGGGTCGGCGTGGAACCATTCGCGCAACTGTCCATTGAAGACGACGTTCGCGACCGCGGCGATCGACATGCCATGGTGGTGGGCATAATAGTTGCGCACGACGGCGCATTTCTGCCCTTCGGGCACCCGCGTTGGCGTGAAATCCACCGCATCATGGTAGCCATAGGCACCCAGCGCCCCGACCTCGCGCAGGCGCGCGAGATTGGCGAGCGCCGACTTCGGATCGTACATGCAGGCGAGAATCGACGCATAGGGCGCGATCACCGCGTTCTGGCCGAGACCGCGCTTGAGGCCAAGCGTCGGCACGCCGAAATTGGTGTACTGGTAGGTCAGTTCGTGGTCGCGCGCGTTGAACGCAGCCTCGGAGATTCCCCACGGGGTGCCGAGACGCCGGCCATGGTTGATCTGCTCCTGCACCACCAGATTGTTCGTCTGGTTCAGGATGCCGCCCTGGCGCTCCTGCATGACGAGCGGCGGCATCAGATATTCGAACATCGAGCCGGACCAGGAGACGAGCGCGCCGCGCGCACCGATCGGCACGATCGGCCGTCCGAGCTTGTACCAATGCTCGGTCGGCAGATCCCCCTTGGCGATCGCAAACAGGCTGGTCAGCCGCGCTTCCGAAGCCAGGAGGTCGTAGCAGGCCTCGTCGAGCTCGTTGGCGTTCACCCGGTAGCCGATCGACAGCAGCCGCCGCTCCGGCCGGAACAGGAAGCTGAAATCCATCGAGAAGGCGATGTCGCGGGCCCGGTCCTTCAGCACCAGCAGGCGCTGGCGCAGCGAATCGATCGCACCCAGATCGAAGACGCCGTCGGCGATGTGCGCCTCGCAGGTCGCCACCAGCGAGCCCGCCCACTTCGCCACTTCGCCGCTCTGGGCGCTGCGGACCTCGTGGTCGAGATTGAGGGTCAGCTTGTGCATGTCGCGGGCAAGCACCGCCAGGTTGATGACCCGGATCGACGCGAATTCGTGCTCCCGCTTGACCGCGGCAAGCGCGTTCTGAAAGCCGGCGATACGCTCTTCGATCAGCTTCCTGAGGGGCCGGACAGTCTTGCGGTCGTCCGGCAATTCGGCCAGAACCTCGGCAAGGATCGCCGCTACGTCGCCGATGCCGTCGAGATTGCCCTGGACATGGGCGGAGGGCGCCTCGGCCCATTCCCGGCACATGGACGAGACCGAGATCAGGTGACCGGCGAGATTGCCGCTGTCGACCGACGAGATATAGCGCGGCTCCATCGTTTCGAGGCCCCGCGTGCGGTACCAGTTGAACAGATGGCCGCGGTATTTGGGCATGCGATCGATCGTCGCAATGGTCTGCTCGAGCCGGGTGATCGTCTCCTCGAAGCCGATCCAGCCGAAGGAGCGCGCCGACATTACCGAGAGAAGATAGACGCCGATATTCGTGGGCGAGGTGCGTTCCGCCAGCACCGGTTGCGGCGTTTCCTGGAAATTGTCCGGCGGCAGGAAGTTCTGCTCGGCGGTGACGAAGGTCTCGAAATAGCGCCAGGTGCGCCTGGCGATCTTGCGCATCTCGTCGATCGCCTCGTCGGAGACGACGAGCTGGTCTTCGGTTTCCGCCGACTGGCTGACGAACCATGCGACCGCCGGCGACGCCGCCCAGACGAGGGCAAAGGGAATGCCGATGAAGGGCAGCCCGGTGTCGGAGATGGCGGCGAGCGCTAGCGAGACGAGGGAGAGAGCCGGCGCCGTCCACATGGCGCGGAAATAGTCGCCGATCGAGCCATGGCCGGCGCTCTGGACCTGCGCGGCCGTGCGCCACTCGAGCATCAGCTTGCGGCTGACGAAGGTGCGGTAGAGCGAGCGGACGATCGCGTCCGCCATCATCGCCGCATTGTGGGCGATGAAGACGATGCGCAGGGCGACCTGGGCATTGGCGGCACGGATGTCGGAAAGCACCGTGTGGATATGCGCGCGGGCGACGATATCGTTGCGGCGCGGCATGATGCCGTTGATGAGCGACAACGTCGGGGCGACGAACAGGCTGAAGATCAGCACGATCTGCCAGATCAGCGCATCCGCCGGCTCCATGTAGTACCAACCCATGACGGAGGCCGCGAGCCAGGCGACGGGGATCAGCGAACGGCGCAGGTTGTCGTACATCTTCCAGCGGCCGAGCATGGAGAGGCCGTTCGCCACGCTGAAGATGTAAGGCAGGAGCTGCCAGTCGCCGCGCGCCCAGCGGTGCTGGCGCGACATTTCCACCTCGTAGCGGGTCGGAAAGTCCTCCACGAGCTCGATGTCGGTGACCAGCGCGCAGCGCGCATAGGAGCCCTCGAGCAGGTCGTGGCTGAGCACCGCATTTTCTTCGATGCGCCCCTTGAGCGCAGCTTCGAAGGCATCAACGTGGTAGAGGCCCTTGCCGGTGAAGCTGCCTTCATCGGTGATGTCCTGGTAGACGTCGGAGACGGTGAAGATATAGGGATCGATGCCGCGGTTGATCGAGTAGATGCGCTGGAAGGCCGAGGCCTCGCTGCCCGTCGTCAGCGACGGCGTCACGCGCGGCTGCAGCAGGCTGTAGCCGGCGACGACCTTCTGGCCATGGGGATCCACGACCGGCCGGTTGATCGGGTGGTAAAGCTTGCCGACCAGCTTCGTCACCGCGTCGCGCATCAGGCGCGTGTCGGAATCAAGCGTCATGACATATTGCACGCCCTCCGGCACGGTGTTGGCGCCCTGGAGGAACGAGGTGTCGCGATCGCCGCGCAGCAGCAGGTTGAGCTCGTGCAGCTTGCCGCGCTTGCGCTCCCAGCCCATCCAGGCGCCTTCGGCCTCGTTGTAGAGCCGGCGGCGGTGCAGCAGGAAGAAGCGGGTCCTGCCGTCATAGGCGTAGCGGGCCGAGAGCGCCGCCACCTCGCGCTTCGCATATTCGAGCACATCCGAATCGGCGGGCGTCTCCTCGAATTTGCTGTCTGCCCAGTCGCTCAAGAGCGCGAAATAGATCTCGCCGCGCGGGTTGGCGAGATAGTGGACCTCGAGATTGCGCACCAGTTCGTCGACGTGGTCGCGCTTGGCGATCAGGCACGGCACCACGACCAGCGTGCGGGCATCCTCGGGTATGCCGTCGAGAAATTCGTAGCCGACGAGCCGCGACGGCCTGACAAAGAGCGTGACGAGCGTGTTGAACAGGCCCATCGCGCCCTCGGAGGCCGGGAGCGCGAAAAGCAGCAGCATGATCAGCTTGGCGCCGCTCGGAATGTCCATCGGGCTGACGAAGGCATAGACGGCGATCATCGCCAGGATGGTCAGGAGGATGTTCGGCCCGGCGATCGCAAACCAGTCCAGCTTGCGCACCAGGCGGATCATCCGCTGCAGCACCGACGGCGAATAGCCGATCCGCCTCTCCAGATCCTTGCGGCGTTTGCCGACTAGGAAAGCGCCGACATTCGGCTCATGCAGCGGAGCCTCGACGGCGGCGGCGGCCTTCGCCTCCTCGACCATCTCGATCGCGGTTTCGGTGACCTCGTGCTCGCTGTAGCCGGACCGGCGGGCGAGCTTTTCGATCGTGTCGCGATACTTGTTGCGCGAGCCGAAATCGAGCGCCGAATAGTCGGAGCCTTCGCGCAGCGTCGCGTCGATCTTGCTGACGCTCTCGAACCAGACGGCCCAGTCGGTGTCGTCGATTTCGCGCAGGCCGCGAATGATGTTGCTCATCGTCGCATTGCCGGACGACAGGCGGTTCTGCTCGGCAACCAGCGCCTCCTCGACGTCGGTGCCGCGGCGCTCCAGCCGCTCCTCGATCCAGGCGATGACCGCGCCGGAGGTCTGCGACCCGTCGCGCATGCGGTAGAGAAGCTGGGCGATGAAGGTATTGTCGGCGGCGAGCGCTTCCGAGTCCGCCAGCAGCGCCCGGCATCGATCCGGATCGCCGAGGCGGATGATCTGGTCGGCCACCTCGTTCGCCTTCCGCCGCATGCCGCGTGAGCGTTCGACGCGGATCGCGATGCGTCTGAGGTTTTCGATGAGCACGAAGCGAAGGATCGACGGCAGTGCCCACAACTCGCCGATCTTTAAGGTCTCATGCTCCTGGAAGCCTTCCACCATCGCGGTGACGGTCTCCCGCGAAACTGTGCTGTGCGTGTGGGCCACAAAGAGCCAGGCAAGCGCCATGGTGCGCGGTATGGTCGTTCCGGAGACCGACAGCGTCGGCAATTGGCGGTAGAATTTTCGCGGAAAGTCGCGCCGGACCTCCTGGATCGCTTCCTCGACGACGTGGTGGTTGTCGAGCAGCCACTCGGCCGCCGGAGTGATCGAGGCCCCGGCTTCGACATCGGCCGCCGTCGCCCGGTAGACGCGGAAGATTTCCTTTTCGTTCTCCCGATGCCTGGTGCGGAACTCGAAGGGAAAGAACCCCGGCAGGGAGGAAACGCCGTTCAACGCAAGCTCGGCCCCGCATGCCCTGAGGTCGTCGATCGAGAAATAGGTCGAACGGATCGAATCGTTGTAATCGATTTGCTTCGCTTCCGGTTCGCGCGGTGTGTTGGACGACGTCGTTTGTTGCAGCATGGGTATGGATTCTTGTTCCAACCGGGGTTGATGGGCCCGGTTCTCGTTGATCTGCCGAAGTGGCTGCGGCCCGGAAGATCCAGGCGGCGCCGGCGCGTTTCTAGACACGGTCATGTGTCCCCCATCCGCCCTCATCATCCCGGGGCCGGGTACCCGCGGAAGCAGGCGCCGGCCGGGACCTGGGGCTTAGATATCGCAAAGCCGACGGCGCGCTGGATGTCACGGCCGCGTGATGCATGAAAGTGGCATTTTTTAGCCGCAGTGCCTTCGGCTTGCAAGGATTGCGAGCACCGTCTTGGACGATTTGCGCGGGACGGCCGCGGCAACGATGCGGCGCGGCGGCGCGCTCCCGCTGGCTCGATGAATGCTTCCCTCAAGTCCGGCCCCTTCCTGGTATATGGCAGCGTCGCAATCCCAAGGGGGACCCACGGAAAGGCTGCTTTCCACCCTCCCCGCTGCGTCAGCCGACCTGCTCGCTGATCCATTCCCGGAAGGCGCGGCTGATCGGGTTTTCCAGTTTGCCTTCCGGCACGACGAGATAATAGCTGTTTTCCGTCTGCATCGGTCGATCGAGTACAATCCGCAGCGTGCCTGCGGCGAGTTCCTGCTCGATCAGATAACGGGGCAAAAGGGCAAAACCGAGACCTGCGGTAGCCGCTTCGATGACCATCGCGAATTGGTCGAAGCGGTTGCCCCGATAGGCACCGTGACTGTCGATGCCGTTCGCATCGAACCATTGCGCCCAGAGCTTCGGCCGTGTCGCGAGATGAAGCAGCGGGCCGCCGCCGATGTCTTCCAGCGCCTCGACCGAATTCGCGGCGAGAAGCGTCGGACTTGCCACCGGCACGATGACCTCGCTGCAGAGATAGCTGCAGGTGGCTCGCGCCCAGACCGGCTGGCCGTAGTGAATCGCCAGATCGAAATTCTGCTCGTCGAAATCGAACGGTGCGGAGCGCGAGGCGATGTTCAACACCGTACCGGGATAGCGCCTCAGGAAATCGGGCAGGCGCGGCACCAGCCAGCGGCTGCCGAAGGTCGGCAACGAGGCGACCGAAAGGCTCGAATCGGCCCGCGCCGAGGCCATGGCGCGCACCATCAACTCCTCGGTCTGGTGTAACAGGCGGCGAACTTCCGGCAGGAATTTCTGGCCCGCATCCGAGAGGATGACCCGCTGGCGGACCCGCTCGAAGAGCAGCACGCCCAGCTGCGTTTCAAGATCCTTGATCTGCCGGCTGACGGCGCTTTGGGTGAGATTGAGCTCGGCCGCGGCCTGGGTGAAGCTGCCGTGGCGCGCTGCGCATTCGAAGGCCTGCAGCGTCGTCACGTCGGGAACCAGTCGTCGGCTTAACTTCATTCCAGCCTCGCATCAACATAGTCGGAAGCAACGCGATCAAAGCCCGTCACCTTCCGATATGATCAGAATTAAGAATGATCTTGTCGTCACCCTTAGCGCGAGGCGAGCCCCAGTGAAAGAAAATAGTTTCGTGTCCGCCGACGATATCCGCTCGGCCTTTTCCGCCGCGATGTCGGCGATGTATCGCAACGAGGTTCCCGCCTACGGGACGCTGATGGAACTGGTGGCGAAGGTCAATGCCGACACGCTTTCGGCGGATGCGGCGCTCAAGGAGCGTCTCGAGGCGACCGATACGCTCGACCGTATCTCCGAGGAGCGGCACGGGGCGATCCGCCTCGGCACACCGGCGGAGCTCTCGATGATGCGCCGGGTCTTCGCCGTGATGGGCATGTATCCGGTCGGTTACTACGACCTTTCCACCGCCGGCGTTCCGGTGCACTCCACCGCCTTCCGCCCGGTCGGCGAGGCGTCGCTGAAGCGCAATCCGTTCCGCGTCTTCACCTCGCTGCTGCGGCTGGATCTGATCGCCGACGAGACGCTGCGCTCCGAGGCCGACGCGATCCTCAAGGAGCGCCGGATCTTCACGCCTGCCGCGGTCGAACTCACCGAAAAGGCCGAGCACGACGGCGGGCTCGACAAGAAGGATGCCGAGCGCTTCGTCGCCGAGGTACTGGAGACCTTCCGCTGGCACGACAAGGCCAATGTCAGCGCCGACATGTACAAGCGCCTGCATGACGCCCACCGACTGATCGCCGACGTCGTCTCGTTCAAGGGGCCGCATATCAACCACCTGACGCCGCGCACCCTCGACATCGACCGTGTGCAGGCGCTGATGCCGGAATACGGGATCGCGCCGAAGGCCGTCGTCGAAGGGCCGCCGACCCGCCATTGCCCCATCCTGCTCCGCCAGACGTCCTTCAAGGCGCTCGAGGAAGCCGTTTCCTTCCTCGACGCCGGTGGCGGCTGGAAGGCTGGTTCCCACACGGCCCGCTTCGGCGAGATCGAACAGCGCGGCATAGCGCTGACCCCCAAGGGCCGCGGCCTCTACGACCGGCTGCTCGATGAATCGCGCCGCATCGTGCGCCCCGCCGCCGATGGCTCCAATGCCCGGGATTATGAAGCGGCGCTCGCCGACGCATTCAGGGGCTTTCCGGACAGCTGGGCGGAAATCCGTGAAGCGGGTCTCGGCTATTTCAGCTATTCTCTGACCGAAAAAGGCCGGCAGACGAAGCTTCCCGGTCGCCGCGATCTCGACAGGCTGATCGCCGAAGGCCTCGTTCAGTTCGATCCGATCGTCTACGAGGACTTCCTTCCGGTCAGCGCCGCCGGTATCTTCCAGTCGAACCTCGGCGACGCCGCGCAGCAGGAATTCGTCGCAAGCCCCAACCAGAAGCGCTTCGAGACGGATCTCGGCGCCGCCGTTCTCGATGAGTTCGCCCACTATGCCGGCATTGAAAAGGCATCGATCGAGGCCTGCCTTAAGGCCTTGACCGCCGCCGTGGCCGCCGAATGACGACAGGTCAAGGATGATTGAACAGGACCATATGGACGCGCTCGTGCAGCTCCTTGGCGACAAGGGCGTCGTTGAGCGCCAGCAGGATATGGAAGCTTATGAGGTAGGCGCGCGCTACGACCGCGGTCGCGCCGCCGCCGTCTTGCGTCCAGCGACGACGGCCGAAGCTTCCGCCGCGGTTTCCTATTGCGTGCGCAACGGCATCGCGCTCATCCCCCAAGCCGGCAATACCGGCCTCGTCTCCGGCTCGACGCCCGATGGTTCCGGCACTGAAATGGTGCTCAGCCTCGATCGGCTCACCCGCCGTTTCGAGCTCGACCTCGACAATCGCTCGGTTCGCGTCGATGCCGGCTTCCGTCTTTCCGATCTCAACAGGAAGCTCGAGGAGCACGACCTGTTCTTCCCGATCGACCTCGGCGCCGATCCGCGTCTCGGCGGCATGATTGGCACCAACACCGGCGGCTCGCGTTTCCTGAAATATGGCGACGTCCGCCGCAACACGCTGGGCCTGAAGGTGGTTCTTGCCGACGAGGCAGGCACGGTGCTCGACCTCGACTCGGAGCTGCGCAAGAACAATACCGGCGTCGACTGGAAGCAGCTCTTCATCGGCACCTCCGGCGCCTTCGGCATTGTCACTGAGTGCGTGCTCAACCTCGAGCGACTTCCGAAGCAGGTGGCGACCGCCTTCCTCGTGCCGGCAAGCGGGGCGCAAGTGCTGCCGCTCTTGAAGGCCGTGGAAGAGCGCCTCGGCGCCTATCTTTCCGCCTTCGAGGGCATGTCGAAAAACGCCATCGCCGCCGCTTTCGCCCATGTGCCGTCGCTCAGGAATCCGTTCCAGGGCGGCAATATTCCCGACTACGTCATCCTCGCCGAAATCTTCCGAACATGGGCGCCGCGCGAGGGCGAGCAACCGCTCGATGCGGTTCTCGAATCTGCGCTGGCGGAAATCTGGGAGCTGGAGGAAGCGCCGCTCGCCGACGCCTTCATCGGGCGGCCGCACGAGACCTGGGCACTGCGCCATGCGCTTTCTGAGGGCGTAAAGCACCTCGGCAAGCTGATCGCCTTCGATCTGTCGTTCCGCCGGGGTGACATCATGGCCTTCTGCGACCATATGAAGGCGGAAATGCCGGAGAAATTTCCCGGCGTGACGGTTTGCGATTTCGGCCATATCGGCGACGGCGGCGTTCACTTCAATCTGGTCGCTGCGAAAGATAGCCCGCTATTGACCGATGCGACCTTCGAACAGCGCCTGCGCGAATGGGTCTTCACGGTCGCGGTCGAGCAATATCGAGGCAGCTTCAGCGCAGAGCATGCAATCGGTCGCCGCAACCAGGCAGTTTACGATCTCTACACGCCGGAAAAACTGAAAGAGATGGCCGCCGGCCTGAAGACGATCACCTCGCCGGGCAAGCTCGGCAGCGTGCGCTTCGGTTAGGTCGCCGCGCAGCCCGCGCCAACAAGGAAAACACGGGAGTTAGACAGATGAACATTGCAGCGAAGAAGATCGATGTCGCAAAGGAGGCAGCCGCCCTCCTCGACAAGATGGGTGTAGCCAAGGAGCTCTATACGGGCGGTGACATGCCCTCCTACAGCCCCGTCACCGGCGAGCAGATCGCCAGCCTCAGGACCGTTTCGGCCGCCGAAGCCGCCAGGAAGATCGAGAAAGCCGATGAGGCCTTCCGCGCCTGGCGGCTGGTGCCGGCGCCGAAGCGCGGCGAGCTCGTCCGTCTGCTCGGCGAGGAGTTGCGCGCCTTCAAGGCCGACCTCGGCCGCCTCGTCTCGCTCGAAGCCGGCAAGATCCCGTCGGAAGGTCTCGGCGAAGTCCAGGAAATGATCGACATCTGCGATTTCGCCGTCGGCCTTTCCCGTCAGCTCTACGGCCTGACGATCGCCACCGAGCGTCCGGGCCACCGCATGATGGAAACCTGGCACCCGCTCGGCGTCGTCGGCATCATCTCGGCCTTCAACTTCCCGGTCGCCGTCTGGTCGTGGAATGCGGCACTGGCGCTCGTCTGCGGCAATGCCGTCGTCTGGAAGCCGTCTGAAAAGACGCCGCTGACCGCCCTTGCATCGCAGGCTATCCTCGAACGCGCCCTCGCCCGCTTCGGCGATGCGCCTGACGGCCTCTCCGAGGTGCTGATCGGCGACCGCACGATCGGCGAAGTGCTCGTCGACCATCCGAAGGTTCCGCTCGTCTCGGCAACCGGCTCTACCCGCATGGGTCGTGAGGTCGGTCCGCGGCTTGCCAAGCGCTTCGCCCGCTCGATCCTCGAGCTCGGCGGTAACAATGCCGGCATCGTCTGCCCCTCCGCCGATCTCGATATGGCGCTGCGCGCCATCGCCTTCGGCGCCATGGGCACCGCCGGCCAACGCTGCACGACGCTCCGCCGTCTGTTCGTCCATGAAAGCGTCTACGACCAGCTCGTGCCGCGGCTGAAGAAGGCCTATCAGTCGGTCTCCGTCGGCAACCCGCTGGAATCGGCCGCGCTGGTCGGACCGCTCGTCGATAAGGCCGCCTTCGACAACATGCAGAAGGCGATTGCCGCGGCCAAGGCGGAGGGCGGCGCGGTAACCGGCGGCGAACGCGTCGAGCTCGGCTACGACAACGGCTACTACGTCAAACCGGCGCTCGTCGAAATGCCGAAGCAGGCAGGCCCCGTGCTCGAAGAGACGTTCGCGCCGATCCTCTATGTCATGAAGTACAGCGACTTCGACGCGGCGATCGCCGATCACAATGCGGTCGCGGCAGGCCTCTCGTCGTCGATCTTCACCCGCGATATGCAGGAATCCGAACGCTTCCTCGCGGCCGACGGCTCCGACTGCGGCATAGCCAACGTCAATATCGGCACGTCCGGTGCGGAGATCGGCGGCGCCTTTGGCGGAGAGAAGGAGACCGGCGGCGGCCGCGAATCCGGCTCCGACGCTTGGAAGGCCTATATGCGCCGCGCCACCAACACGGTGAACTATTCGAAGGCTCTGCCGCTGGCGCAGGGCGTGTCGTTCGACATCGAATAATCATCGCACAGGATCGGTCATGACCATCAATGCAACGGTCAAGGAGGCGGGTTTTCAGCCCGCCTCACGGATCGCCACGATCGGCGTCTCGGAAATCCTGAAGATCGGCGCGCGCGCCAGCGCCATGAAGCGCGACGGCAAGCCGGTGATCATCCTCGGCGCCGGCGAGCCGGATTTCGACACGCCCGACCACGTCAAGCAGGCCGCCTGGGAAGCGATCCGGCGTGGCGAGACGAAGTACACGGCGCTCGACGGCTCGGCGCAATTGAAGAAGGCGATCAGCGAAAAGCTCCAGCGCGAGAACGGCATCGCCTACGAGTTGGACGAGATCACCGTCGCCACCGGCGCCAAGCAGATCCTCTTCAACGCCATGATGGCGTCGATCAACCCCGGCGACGAGGTGATCATCCCGACGCCCTACTGGACCTCCTATTCGGACATCGTGCAGATCTGCGAGGGTAAGCCGGTACTGATCGCCTGCGATCAATCGTCCGGTTTCCGCCTGACAGCGGAAAAGCTCGAAGCGGCGATCACGCCGAAGACCCGCTGGGTACTGCTCAACTCGCCTTCGAACCCGTCCGGTGCCGCCTACAGCGCAGCCGACTACCGGCCGCTGCTCGACGTTCTGCTGCAGCATCCGCATGTCTGGCTGCTCGTCGACGACATGTACGAGCACATCGTCTATGACGGCTTCCGCTTCGTCACCCCCGCCCAACTCGAACCTCGGCTGAAAGACCGCACCCTGACCGTCAACGGGGTGTCAAAGGCCTATGCCATGACCGGCTGGCGGATCGGCTATGCCGGCGGCCCGCGCGCCCTCATCAAGGCGATGGCCGTCGTCCAGAGCCAGGCGACCTCCTGCCCGTCCTCCGTGAGCCAGGCAGCCTCCGTTGCGGCGCTGACCGGACCACAGGATTTCCTGAAGGAACGCACCGCGAGCTTTCAGCGCCGCCGCGATCTCGTCGTCAGCGGTCTGAACGCCATCGACGGCCTCGATTGCCGCGTGCCGGAAGGCGCCTTCTACACCTTCGCCGGCTGCGCCGGCATGCTCGGCCGGGTGACGCCCTCCGGTAAGCGGATCGACACCGATGCGGATTTCTGCGCCTATCTGCTCGACGACGCCCACGTCGCCGTGGTCCCCGGCTCGGCCTTCGGCCTCTCGCCCTTCTTCCGCATCTCCTACGCGACCTCGGAAGCGGAGCTGAAGGAGGCGCTCACCCGCATTGCCGCGGCCTGTGCGCGGCTTTCTTAAGTCTGGTGAGTACGGGTCGTAAGACCCCTCCCCGACCCCTCCCCACAGGTGGGAGGGGCTTAACCCGCCGCACTCACTTCGCCTCTCTTGCATCGTTGCAGCAGGGTCGAGCTTGGGAAAATGGCAGCCTGGGCGCCACGCGCACCAAAGCCCCTCCCACCTGTGGGAGGGTTGGGGAGGGGCATTCTCGCGCTGTCGTCGCCGCGGCCTCTTTGCCCTCAAAACGTCGGCGGCGTGCAGGCGCTGATCACCTCGCAGGGCACCGGCCCTACGCAGCGGAAGCGGTGCGGGCGCCGGCTTTCGAAATAATAGGCGTCGCCCGGCCCAAGGATGCGGCGCTCATCGTCGACGGTCACCTCAAGGCGGCCGGAAAGCACGATCCCGCCCTCCTCGCCCTCATGCACCAGCGGCACCTTGCCGGTGTCTGCCCCGGGCTGATAGCACTCCTTCAGGATCTGCAGGCTGCGGCCGAAGAGGTTGTCGCCGATCTGGCGATAGGAGATCGGCCCCTTGCCGATCTCCACCAGCTCCTCGGCCGCGTAGAAGGCCTTGCGCGGCTTTTCCGGCTCGAAGGAGAAGAATTCGGCAAGCCCGATCGGAATGCCGTCGAGAATCCGCTTCAGCGCACCGACCGACGGGTTCGAGGCGTTCGCTTCGATCAGCGAAATGGTCGAGTTGGTGACGCCCGCCCGCTTGGCCAGTTCCCGCTGGGAGAGATTGTGCATCAGCCGCACATGCCGCAGGCGGCTGCCGATATCGACGTTCATGGCAGATTTCGGTGTTGACGTTGTTCGGAATATCGAAACTCTATCAAAAGCTACCCATGAAATTCAATAGCTTAGTTGACTGAAGAAAAAGACTTGTTTGGCAATCGAAATCGTGGCGTCAATCCCGCACCTGATAGGAGGATGCCATGGACGCCCACAATAAGCCCAACACACCGGTTCTCGACAGCTACTGGATGCCCTTTACCGCCAATCGCCAGTTCAAGGCGGCGCCGCGCCTGCTCGCCTCGGCCGAGGGCATGCATTACACCAGCGTCGACGGACGCAGGATTCTCGACGGCACCGCCGGCCTCTGGTGCGTCAATGCCGGCCACGGCCGCCGGCAGATCGCCGCCGCCGTCGAGCGGCAGCTTTCGACCATGGACTTCGCCCCGTCCTTCCAGATGGGCCATCCGATCGCCTTCGACTTCGCCCAGCGGCTGGCCGAAATTGCGCCGGGCCCGGCCGGCGCCAAGCTCGACCGGGTGTTCTTCACCGGCTCGGGCTCGGAATCGGTCGACACGGCGCTGAAGATCGCGCTCGCCTATCAGCGCTCGATCGGCCAGGGCACCCGCACGCGTCTGATCGGCCGCGAGCGCGGCTATCACGGCGTCGGCTTCGGCGGCATCTCGGTCGGCGGCATCCTCAACAATCGCCGCGTCTTCCCGCAGCTTCCCGGTTCCGATCATCTCCGCCACACCCATGATCTTGCGAAGAACGCCTTCGTCAAGGGCCAGCCGGAATATGGGGCGGAGCTCGCCGACGATCTCGAAAGGCTGGTGGCCCTGCACGGCGCCGAAACGATCGCCGCCTGCATCGTCGAGCCCGTCGCCGGCTCGACCGGCGTGCTGATCCCGCCGAAGGGCTATCTCGAGCGGCTCCGCGCCATCTGCGACAAGCACGGCATCCTGTTGATCTTCGACGAGGTGATCACGGGCTTCGGCCGCCTCGGCGCCGCCTTCGCGACCGACTATTTCGGCGTCACGCCGGACCTCGTCACCACCGCCAAGGGGCTGACCAACGGCGCAATCCCGATGGGCGCGGTCTTTGCCAGCCGCAAGGTGCACGACGCGCTGATGCAGGGGCCGGAAAGCCAGATCGAGCTCTTCCACGGCTACACCTATTCCGGCCATCCGGCCGCCTGCGCCGCCGGCATCGCCACCCTCGACATCTATCGCGACGAGGGCCTGATGACCCGCGCCGCCGGACTGCAGGAGGACTGGCACGAGGCGATGCATTCGCTGAAGGACCTGCCGCATGTCATCGACATCCGCACCATCGGCCTGATCGCCGGCATCGAACTCAAATCCCGCGACGGCGCGCCCGGCGCCCGCGCCTATGACGTCTTCGTCGATTGCTTCGAAAAGGGTCTGTTGATCCGCGTCACCGGCGACATCATCGCCTTCTCGCCGCCGCTGATTGTCGAGAAGCAGCAATTCGGCGAGATCGTCTCGATCCTCGGCGATGCCTTGAAAAGGGTGAAGTAACGGCCCCGGTGCGCTTGCACACGGCCCCTCCAAGGGAGGGGCCAACCGACGTCAAGCCGCCTGCTCTACCCCCAGAACCGCCATCAGGCTGCGCATCCGTGCCGCCGCCAGCTCCGGCCTGTCGAGCACATTGGCCCGGTCGGCGAGGCGGAAGATCTCCGCATAGTGCGAGAGCCCGCGGGCCGACTGCAGCCCGGCCGGCAGGGTGAAATGGCGCTGGTGGCCGTTCAGCCAGGCGAGGAAGACGACGCCGGCCTTGTAATATTGGGTGGGCGCCTCGAAGATCTTGCGGGACAGCGGCACTGTCGGCTCGATTACGCCGCGGAAGGTGGCGAGATCGCCGCCCGCAAGCGCCGCCAGCGCCTTCGAGGCCGACGGCGCGACGGCGTCGAAGATGCCGAGCAGCGCATGGCTGTATTTTTCGCCGTCGCCCTCGATCAGTTCCGCATAGTTGAAGTCGTCGCCGGTGAAGCAGAGCACGCCCTCCGGCAGGCCGTTGCGCAGCGCTACTTCCTTGGCGTTGTCGAGCAGCGAGATCTTGATGCCTTCGACCTTGGCGCTGTTCTCCCTGATGATCGACAGCACCGTTTCGAGCGCCTCCTCGAAATTCTCGGAGCCCCAATAACCTTTAAGTTGCGGGTCGAACATGTCGCCGAGCCAGTGCAGCACGACCTTGTCCTTCGCCTGGGCGAGGATATGGCCGTAGACGCGCCGGTAGTCGTCCCCGGAGCGGGCCACGCGAGCGAGCGCCCGGCTTGCCATCATGATCGCCCGGCCGCCCTCGCCTTCGACGAAGCCGACCTGCTCCTCATAGGCGGCAATGACATGCTCGATCGACCGTGCGTCCGCGGGAGCGAGATGATCGGTGCCGGCGCCGCAGGCGAGATCGGCGCCGGCAACGCTGCGCGCTTCGGCAAGCGAACGGCGGATCAGTTGCTGCGCGGCCGGCCAGGCAAGCCCCATGCCGCGCTGCGCCGTGTCCATCGCCTCGGCGATCTTGAAGCCAAGCCCCCATAGATGATGGCGGAAGGCCATCGTCGCGTCCCAATCGATCGCCGGCTTGCCCCACGGATCGGCATCGCGCAGCGGATCGGAAACGACATGGGCGGCCGCATAGGCGATGCGGTTGAACGTCGGCACCGCAGTCGGCCGGCCGATCGGGGTTCCCTGGAGCCGGTATTCTTCGAGCGAGCCGTCCTGGCGCGGCAGCAAAAGGCTGGTCATCGGCATTGATCCTCTTCAGATTTGCGGCAACGAGTAATTTAGATCGTTCCAAATTGCAAGGCGGAAATTTTGTCCTCACGCCGTAGCGCCGATGGGGCGGCGCGGCATCTTGTCTGCGCAGCGAACACTCAAAAGCATTGACATGCAACGCGTTTCAAGTCGGTTCCTATAGATGATAGGTGTTCCATGATCTCCACGACGCCGGAAGAAAAGTGAACGGAAGCCTCTTGACGGAATTGGAACGTTCCAATTATTAAGGATGCAACAGATGAAATCCGATGGGAGAACGGTGATGGCGAAGGAGCGGGTGACCGTTGTCGACATAGCGCGCGCCGCCGGCGTGTCGAAGTCGACCGTGTCGCTCGTCCTGCAGGGAAGCCCGCTCGTCAACGAGGCGACGCGGGCCAAGGTAAATGCGGCGATCCGCGATCTCGGCTATGTCTACAATCGCAGCGCCGCCAATCTGCGCCAGGCGAAGTCGAAGATCATCGGCATCGTCGTCAACGACCTGACGAACAGCTTCTTCGCGGAGCTTGCCGTCGGCGTCGATGCGGTGGTGCAGTCGGCGGGCTTCGTCCAGTTCCTTGCCAATACGAGCGAGAAGATCGAGCGCCAGCGCGAGGTCATCGCCTCGATGCGCGAGCATGGGGTCTCCGGGCTGATCATCTCGCCGGCACGCGGCACGGAAGCGGCCGACCTCGCCCCGCTTGTCGCGAGCGGCATTCCCGTCGTCCTTGTCGTGCGCGACATCGCCGGCGCCGGCGTCTCGTCGCTCACCTCCGACAACCAGGCCGGAGCCATGGCAGCGGTTCGCCATCTCATCGAGCGCGGCCACCGGCGGATCACATTTCTTGGGGGCTTCCCCGATACGGCCGTCTTCGAGGCGCGCATGCGCGGCTATCGCGATGCGCTTCGCGAGGCGGGCGTCCCGGTACTCGACGAACTGATCATCGGCTCGGCACCGTCGCGGGCCGGCGGCGTCACGGCGATCGAGCAGGCGATGATGCTGAAGGAACGGCCGAGCGCCGCACTCTGCTTCAACGATGCCGTCGCCTTCGGCGTTTGCGATGGATTGCGGGCGCGGCGGCTGGAGCCGGGAGCGGATTTCGCGGTGATCGGCTTCGACGACGTGATCGAGGCGAAGACCGCGGTGCCGGCGCTGACCACCGTCTCCGTCCAGCCGCAGGGCATGGGCGAGCGCGCGGCGGAACTGCTGCTGAAGCAGATCAATGCCGGGCGTGCCGAGCCTGAAGCGATCATCAACCCGGTGCGGCTCGTCGTTCGCCAGAGCTGCGGCGGCCTCGTCGAACGCAGAGTGAAGGAGATATCGTCATGATCCGATGGGGATTGATCGGCGCGAGCACCATCGCGCGCGAATGGGTGATCAGGGCGATCCGTGCCGCCGGCGGCGAGGTCGTTTCGGTGCTGAGTTCGAGCGAGGAGCGTGGCCGGGCCTATGCCGCGGAAAACGGCATCGCGAAGGCGGTCACCGGTATCGACGACCTGGTCGGCGATCCGGAGGTCGATGCCGTCTATATCTCGACGACCAACGAGCTTCATCACGACCAGGCGCTCGCGGCGATTCACGCCGGCAAGCATGTTTTGTGCGAGAAGCCGCTGGCGATGAACCTCAACGACGGCTGCGAGATGGTGCTGAAGGCATGCGAGGCCGGCGTGGTGCTCGGCACCAACCATCACCTGCGCAACGCCGCCACGCACCGGGCGATGCGCGAGGCGATCGCCGCCGGCCGGATTGGCAGGCCGATTGCGGCACGGGTGTTCCACGCCGTCTATCTGCCGCCGCACCTCCAGGGCTGGCGGCTCGACAAGCCGGAAGCCGGCGGCGGCGTGATCCTCGACATCACCGTGCACGATGCCGATACGCTGCGCTTCATTCTCGACGACGATCCAATCGAGGCGGTGGCCATCAGCCACAGCGCCGGCATGGGCAAGGAGGGGCTCGAGGATGGCGTCATGGGGGTCCTGCGCTTCCGCTCCGGCGTGATCGCCCAGTTCCACGATGCCTTCACGACGAAATATGCCGAGACCGGGCTCGAAGTGCACGGCACCGACGGTTCGCTGATCGGCCGCAACGTCATGACCCAGCGCCCGGTCGGCACCGTGACGCTGAGGAATGAAGAGGGCGAGGTCGAGCTGCCGCTCGACCACCGCAATCTCTACGAAACGGCCCTCAACGCCTTCCATGCCGCAATCGAAGGAAACGGCCGGCCGTCGGCGACGGGCGAGGACGGAGTCTGGTCGCTCGCCACCGGCCTCGCCGTCGTCAAGGCCGCGGCCACCGGCGTCGCCGCCCACATCGAAACGGGACTCTGATGTCGATGAGCAAGCATATTTTGCCGGCAGAAGCGGCTGCAATGATCCCGGACGGCGCCGTCGTTTCGGTCTCCTCTTCGAGCGGTCTCGGCTGCCCGGACCTGATGCTGAAGGCGATCGGCGAGCGCTTCGAGGCGACCGGCCACCCGCGCGACCTGACGACGCTGCATCCGATTGCCGCCGGCGACATGAGCGGCATCAAGGGGGTCGATTACATCGCCCGGAAGGGTCTGCTGAAGACGATCATCGGCGGCTCCTATCCTTCCGGCCCCTCGAGTGCCGAGCCACCGCTGATCTGGCAGATGATCGGCGCGAATGAAGTCGCGGCCTACAACATTCCATCCGGCATCCTCTTCGACATGCACCGCGAGGCGGCGGCAAAACGCCCGGGCGTGATGACCAAGGTGGGTCTCGACACCTTCGTCGATCCGTCGCGCGAAGGCTGCGCCATGAATGCTGCCGCCGCCGCCGAACCGGTGGTGAAGAAGATTACCTTCGAGGGCGAGGACTGGCTCTATTTCAAGGCGATCGCGCCAGAGGTGGCGATCATCCGCGCGACCACCGCGGACGAGCGCGGCAATCTCACCTATGAGCACGAGGGCGCCTATCTCGGCGGGCTCGACCAGGCGCTCGCCGCCCGCAACAATGGCGGCATCGTCATCGCACAGGTGAAGCGCATCGCCAAGGAAGGTTCGTTCAAACCGCACGACGTGCGGGTGCCGGGCGTGCTCGTCGATTACGTCGTCGTCGATCCGGATCAGAAGCAGACGACACAGACGCTCTACGATCCGGCGATTTCCGGCGAGATCTTCCGGCCGCTCGACAGTTTCCGCGTCCCGGAATTCAATATCCAGAAGGTGATCGCCCGCCGCGTCGCGCAGGAGCTCGAGGCGGGAAGCGCCGTCAATCTCGGCTTCGGCATCTCGGCCAACGTGCCGCGCATCCTCTTGGAAGAGGGGCTGCATGGTGCCGTCACCTGGGTGATCGAACAGGGCGCGGTCGGCGGTGTGCCGCTGCTCGACTTCGCCTTCGGCTGCGCCTCCAATGCCGATGCCTTCATGCCGTCGCCCTACCAGTTCACCTATTTCCAGGGCGCCGGCTTCGACGCGTCGCTGCTCTCCTTCTTGGAGATCGACCGTAGCGGCTCGGTCAATGTCTCGAAGCTCAGCTTCCGCCCGCATGTGACCGCCGGCGCCGGTGGCTTCGTCGACATCACCGCGCGGGCGAAGAAGATCGTCTTCTCCGGCATGTTCAACGCCGGCGCGAAACTTGGCGTCACGGACGGGCGACTCGTCATCGAGAAGGAAGGCAAGCTCAAGAAGCTCGTTAATCAGGTCGAGCACGTCACCTTCTCGGGACGCCGGGCCATCGAGCAGGGGCAGGACATCACCTACGTCACCGAGCGCTGCGTCATGAAGCTGACGGCCGAGGGCCTCTTGCTCACCGAGATTGCGCCGGGCGTCGACATTGAGGCGCATATCCTCGATCAGTCGGAATTCCCGCTGGTGGTTTCCGACAGGCTGAAGGTGATGGACGCGGCGCTCTTCCACCAGGCGCCGCTGGGGCTCAAGCTGCCGGCGAAGCGCCGGCGCGAGATCAGGGGAGGTGCTGATGGCTGACGAGCGCATCCGTATCGAGATCGACGGTGCCGTCGCGACGATGACCGTCGCGCGGCCGGAAAAACTCAATGCCTTCGACATCGACATGCTGAAGGCGCTCGCTTCCGCCTGCGATGCGGTCGAGGCAAATCGCGACGTGCGCGCCGCGATCCTTACGGGCGAGGGCAAGGCGTTCTCCGCCGGGGGCGACATCAAGGCCTGGGGCGGCATGGATGCCGTCGCCTTCGGCCATGACTGGGTGCGCTTCGGCCACCGGGTTTTCGAGCGCCTCGCGACGCTGCGCATGCCGGTGATCGCCGCCTTAAACGGCCATGCGCTCGGCGGCGGCCTCGAACTGGCCGCGGCGGCGGATATCCGCATCGCCGAAAGCCAGGTGAAGATCGGCCTGCCGGAAACGAGCCTCGGCATGGTGCCCGGCTGGTCCGGCACTCAGCGCCTCGTTGCCCGTTTCGGCGCGCAGATCGTGCGGCGCATGGTGCTCGGCGGCGAGATGTTCTCGGCGGAGGCGGCGAGGGCCGAAGGGCTCGTCGATGCCGTGGTCGAGACCGGTACGGTCATGGCCGCGGCGCGGGATTATGCCGGGCGAATCGCTCGCCGCGGCCCGGCGGCGCTCGAAATATCGAAGCTGATGATCGCTTCGGCGAATGGCGAGGACAAGGGTGCCGCCGTCGAGACGCTGGGTTCGATCCTCGTCGCCAAGACCGGCGATCTCAGGGAAGGCGTCGCGGCCTTCAGCGAAAAGCGCGAAGCGCGCTTCAAGGGAGAATGGTGATGATGGTTCTGCTGAGGCCGAAGCCGCTTGGCGACTACACGGTCCGCGAATTCCGCATGCTGATCGACGGCCAATGGATGGCCGGCACCGAAGACCGGACAATCGAGCGCGTGGCGCCCGGTCATGGCGTCGTCGTCAGCCGCTATGCCGCGGCGACCAAGGTGGATGCCGAGCGCGCCATCGCCGCGGCGCGACGCGCCTTTGACGACGGTCCCTGGCCGCGCATGACGGCATCCGAACGCTCGCTGATCCTGCTCCGCGCTGCCGACATGATTGCCGCGCGCGCCGAGGAGCTTGCCTTTCTCGACGCGATCGAATCCGGCAAGCCGATCAGCCAGGCCAAGGGTGAACTCGCGGGTGCGGCCGATATCTGGCGCTATGCCGCAGCGCTCGCCCGCGAGCTTTCCGGCGAAAGCTACAACACACTCGGCGACGGCACCCTCGGCGTCGTGCTGCGCGAGGCGATCGGTGTCGTCTCGATCATCACGCCCTGGAACTTCCCCTTTCTGATCGTCAGCCAGAAGTTGCCCTTCGCGCTGGCCGCCGGCTGCACGTCAGTGGTCAAGCCTTCGGAACTCACCTCCGCCTCGACCCTCGTCCTCGGCGAAATTCTCGAGGCCGCAGGAGTTCCGGCAGGCGTTGTCAACATCATCGTCGGCACCGGGCCGGAGGCAGGTGCGCCGCTCACCACCCATCCGGATGTGGACATGGTCTCCTTCACCGGCTCGACCGGGGTGGGGCGGCTGACCATGGCGAATGCGGCGCAAACCCTAAAGAAGGTGTCACTCGAACTCGGCGGCAAGAACCCGCAGATCGTCTTCCCCGACGCCAATCTCGACGAGTTCGTCGATGCGGCGGTGTTCGGCGCCTATTTCAATGCCGGCGAATGCTGCAATGCCGGCTCGCGGCTGATCCTGCATCGCGACATCGCCGAGGAGGTCACGGCCCGGATCGCCAGCCTGACGGCCAAGGTCAAGGTCGGCGACCCGCTCGATCCGGAGACGCAGGTCGGCGCGATCATCACGCCGCAGCATCTGGAAAAGATCGCCGGCTATGTAACTGCCGCCGCGGGCGAGGGGGCGGCCGTCAGCCACGGCGGTGCAGCGCTCGATCTCGGCATGGGCCAGTTCATGGCGCCGACCATTCTTTCGTCCGTCCGTCCGGAAATGGCGGTGGCGCGCGAGGAGGTTTTCGGGCCGGTCCTCTCGGTCCTCACCTTCGAGACGACCGAGGAGGCGATCCGCATCGCCAATTCGATCGACTATGGGCTCTCGGCCGGCGTCTGGAGCCGCGACTTCGACACGTGCCTGACGATCGGGCGGCGTGTACGTGCCGGCACGATCTGGATGAATACCTTCATGGACGGCGCCTCCGAACTGCCCTTTGGCGGCTACCGCCAGTCGGGTCTCGGGCGTGAACTCGGGCGGCATGCGGTGGAAGACTACACGGAAACCAAGTCGCTCAACATGCATATCGGCCGGCGCACCAGCTGGTGGATGCCGCGCTGAGATCGGGATCGGGAGGCAGGTCGAAGATGCGATTACTCGCTAGGTTCGCAGCAACGATGAGGCAGGGGAGGCGGATGCCGTGCCTTGGCTCGTCGACCGCCCGCCAGTCAGACCGCGCCGTCTCCCGGGACTTCGGCGGGCATCTTGAAGCGAAGCTCCGGGTCGAGCAGCAATTGCAGCTCGCCGATATCGGTACTGCCGCCGATGCGGTGCAGCAGGATGCGTCCCATATGCGCGCCGGTCTCGGTCAGGTCCTCATAGATGGTGTCGACCTGCGGCTGGATGGCCCCGAGCAGCGGCGAGGTCTGCTTGGCGACGATGTCGTATTCGAGCCCCAGCCTCAGGCCGCAATCGCTCATGCCGGTGATCGTCGCCAAGGCGCAGACCTCGCCGCCGCAGGTGAAGCCGTCCGGCGGATCCTTCTCGGTCTGGCGCCGGCGGATCCGGTCGCGGATCGCGCCCGCCGGACTGTCGAGGTCGATGTCGGAGAGGATTTCGTAGGCGCAGCCCGTCTCGCGCACAGCCGTCATGAAGCCATGCAGGATGTGGCCGCTGAAGGTGAAATCGGCCGGGCCGCTGATCAGCGCCGGCTTGCGGCGGCCCTTGGCGATCAGCCGCCGCGTCGCCTCATAGGTGAAGGTGAAATTGTCGTAGTCGACGAAGGGATGCGCGGTGGCAAGCTCGGTGCGGCCGTGGGTGACGAAGGGAAAGCCGGTCTCCGAAAGCAGCTTGACGCGCGGATCGAGAGGTTCGGTGCGCGAGAAGATCAACCCGTCGGCCATGCCGTTGCGGATAACGTAGTTCACCGCATCGATATTCGCCGCATCGAGGAAGTTCGGCATGACGATCAGGTGGTAGGCGGTGCCCTGCAGCGCGCGGGCGATGCCGGCCATGACCGAAGTGCCGTAGCCGAGGATCTCTTCGTGCGGCGCGAGCAGCACCGCGATCACGTTGGTGCGCCCGGTCTTCAGGCGCTGGGCGGCGCGGTCCGGGGAGTAGCCGATGTCGAGCGCCACCTGACGCACCCGCTGGCGCGTCTCGAGCGAGATCTGCGGCGCATCGGCAAGCGCCCGCGAGACCGTGGTGACGGCGAGACCGGTGATGTCGGCGATGGTGCGCAGGGTGGGCTTGCCGCGCCTTTGCGCGGTTCCTTCCGGGCGAACGGGTTTCGTAGGATCGGCCAAACGAATGCTTCCCTGCAAGCGGTCAAGAGCGGCATTTGTAACGTGACGCCAACCATCAGGCAATCGTATGATGCAAACGATTTAAACCGTCCTAGCGCGGATTTTCTGCTGCGCCGCAGCATCTGCGTTGTGCCGCAGAACGCAGGTAACTCAGACTGTTTCGGCGGAAGAGTGGTCGAACGGCGGGTCCGCTTGACTCGTGGCGATTTGTAACGTTTTAAATTGAGCGGGCGGTGCATGCCGCAAGCCCAAGCTGCCCCCTGAGAGTGGGCGGCAAATCAAGCAAGGCGGAGGAGATTTCCGCTTCGGTAACTTGCAAACGGGAGGAAACGATGCGCAAGTTGATGACGACGACGGCTGTTGCAGCACTGATGTTGGCGGCAACCGCCGCGCGCGCAGCAGAGAACGTGGAGGTGCTGCACTGGTGGACGTCCGGTGGCGAAGCGGCGGCGCTCGACGTTCTGAAGAAGGACCTAGAAAGTAAGGGCATCACCTGGACCGATATGCCGGTGGCCGGCGGCGGCGGCACCGAGGCAATGACCGTGTTGCGCGCCCGCGTCACCTCGGGCAATGCGCCTACGGCGGTGCAGATGCTCGGCTTCGACATTCTCGATTGGGCCAAGGAAGGGGCGCTCGGCAACCTCGACGAGATCGCCGCCAAGGAGGGCTGGGACAAGGTGGTTCCCGCCGCCCTGCAGCAGTTCTCCAAATATGACGGCCACTGGATCGCCGCTCCCGTGAACGTCCATTCGACCAACTGGGTCTGGATCAACAAGGCGGCGCTCGACAAGGCCGGCGGCAAGGAGCCGGCCAACTGGGATGAGCTGATCGCGCTGCTCGACAAGTTCAAGGAGCAGGGCATCACTCCGGTCGCTCACGGCGGCCAGCCCTGGCAGGATGCGACGATCTTCGACGCGGTCGTGCTTTCGCTCGGCAACGACGTCTACAAGAAGGCCTTCATCGACCTCGATCCGGCGACGCTCGGCGGCGACAAGATGAAGGAAGCCTTCGATCGGATGACGAAGCTCAGATCCTATGTCGACGACAACTTCTCCGGCCGCGACTGGAACCTCGCCTCGGCGATGGTCATCGAGAACAAGGCCGGCCTGCAGTTCATGGGCGACTGGGCGAAGGGCGAATTCCTGAAGGCGAAGAAGGTGCCGGGCACCGATTTCGTCTGCATGCGCTTCCCGGGAACGCAAGGCTCGGTCACCTTCAACTCCGACCAGTTCGCGATGTTCAAGGTCTCGGACGACAAGGTCCCGGCGCAGCTGCAGATGGCCTCGGCGATCGAAAGCCCGACCTTCCAGTCGGCCTTCAACGTCGTCAAGGGATCGGTTCCGGCCCGCACCGACGTTCCGGATACCGACTTCGACGCCTGCGGCAAGAAGGGCATCAAGGACCTTGCCGAAGCCAATGCCAACGGCACGCTCATGGGCTCCATGGCGCATGGCCACGCCAACCCGGCCGCCGTCAAGAACGCCATCTACGACGTGGTGACCCGCCAGTTCAACGGCGAGCTCAGCTCCGAAGAGGCGGTGAAGGAACTCGCCGCGGCGGTCGAGGCTGCGAAGTGAGGGTGGTGCGGGGGAGGGGCTTGCCCCTCATCCCGCTGCCGCGACCTTCTCCCCGCCTGCGGGGAGAAGGGACAAACAGCGAGCTCGGCGTGCCTTTCATCTCCTGAGGGCTGAGCTGTCCCCTTTCCCGGGAGGGAGGGGGCGGAGGCGCCGCGGCATATCCCTTCTCCCCGCGTGCGGGGAGAAGGTGCCGGCAGGCGGATGAGGGGCAAAAAAGAAACGATACGGTGGTAACAAACATGGATAGCCGCACCCGGCTGCAGGAGCTTCTGCCGAAGCTCGTGCTCGCCCCCAGCTTTCTCATAGTTCTGGTGTTCGTCTACGGCTTCATCGTCTATACGGGCTTCCTGTCGCTGACGGACAGCAAGATGCTGCCGTCCTACAATTTCGTCGGGCTCACGAATTTCAGCCGGCTCTGGGCGCTGCCGCACTGGTGGCGGGCGGTCAGCAATCTGGCGATCTTCGCGACGCTCTATATCGTCATCTGCTCGGTGCTCGGCTTGGCGCTGGCGATCCTGCTCGACCAGAAGATCCGCGCCGAAGGGTTTCTCCGGCCGATCTATCTCTATCCGATGGCGCTCTCCTTCATCGTCACCGGCACCGCCTGGAAGTGGTTCCTCGACCCCGGCATCGGGCTTGAGAACACCATGCATCTGTGGGGCTGGGAGAGCTTCTCCTTCAACTGGATCAAGGACCGCAACTACGCGATCTATTGCGTCGTCATCGCCGCCGTCTGGCAGTCGACCGGCTTCATCATGGCGATGTTCCTGGCGGGCTTGCGCGGCGTCGACAACGAGATCATCAAGGCCGCCCAGATCGACGGGGCGACGACGCCGACCATCTACCGGCGGATCATCATACCGCTGATGCGGCCGGTCTTCCTCTCGGCTTTCGTCGTTCTCGCCCATCTCGCCATCAAGGCCTACGACCTGATCATCGCCTTGACCGGCGGCGGGCCGGGGCAGGCGACGGAGCTGCCGGCGACCTTCATGTATTCCTACACCTTCACCCGCAATCAGATGGCGATCGGCGCCTCGTCGGCAATCATCATGCTAGTGATGATCTTCTCGATCATCGTCCCCTATCTCTATTCCGAAATCCGGGGAGGAAAACGCTGATGGGCGCTCCCAGTCCCGAGAACGTCATCTCGCACAACCGCCTGACCCGGGCGCTGATCTACTTGGCGCTGATCCTCTTCGCGCTCTATTCGCTGCTGCCGCTCTACGTGATGGTGGTGAATTCCCTGAAGCCGCTCGACGAAATTCGCCAGGGGGGCATGCTCAACCTGCCGCAGATCTGGACGATCGAGCCCTGGCTTTCCGCCTGGTCGACGGCGCAGATCGGCGTGCAGCCGACCGGTCTCCGCCCCTTCTTCATCAACTCGATCCTGATGGTCGTTCCGGCCGTTGCGATCTCGACGATCATCGGTGCGCTCAACGGCTATGTACTGACCAAGTGGCGCTTCCCGGGAGCGAACATCTTCTTCGGCATGCTGCTCTTGTCCTGCTTCATCCCGTTCCAGATCGTGCTGATCCCGATGGCGCGCATCCTCGGCATTCTCGGCATTGCGGGGTCGATCTGGGGGCTGATCCTCGTCCATGTGGTCTACGGCATCGGCTTCACGACGCTCTATTTCCGCAACTATTACGAGGCCTTCCCGACCGAATTAGTCCGCGCCGCGCAGATCGACGGAGCGAGCTTCTTCCAGATCTTCCGGCGGATCATGCTGCCGTCCTCCGGGCCGATCATCGTCGTCTCGGTCATCTGGCAGTTCACCAATATCTGGAACGACTTCCTGTTCGGTGCCTCGTTCTCCGGCCCCTATTCGACGCCGATGACGGTGGCGCTCAATAACCTGGTGAGCTCGTCGACGGGGGTCAAGGAATACAACGTCCACTTCGCCGGCGCGATCCTCGCCGCCCTGCCAACGCTCATCGTCTATATCGTGTCCGGCCGCTACTTCGTCCGCGGGCTGATGTCCGGCGCCGTGAAAGGGTAAGCCCATGTCATTCTTGAAAATCAGCAATCTGCGCAAATCCTACGGCTCACTGGAGATCCTGAAGGATATCAACATCGAGATCGAACAGGGCGGCTTTCTCGTGCTCGTCGGCCCGTCTGGCTGCGGCAAGTCAACGTTGCTCAACACGATCGCCGGCTTGGAGCCGATCACCTCGGGCGACATCGCCATCGATGGTCGCTCGGTTTCGGGGCTGCACCCGTCGAAGCGCGACATCGCCATGGTGTTCCAGTCCTATGCGCTCTATCCGAACATGACGGTCGCCGGGAACATCGCCTTCGGCATGGAAATCCGCGGCGTGCCGAAGGAGGAGCGCGACAAGGCGATCAAGCAGGTCGCCGACATGCTGCAGATCGGCCATCTGCTCGAGCGCAAGCCCGGCCAGCTTTCCGGCGGCCAGCGCCAGCGCGTCGCCATGGGCCGTGCCCTGGTGCGCGACCCGAAACTCTTCCTCTTCGACGAGCCGCTGTCGAACCTCGACGCGAAGCTGCGCGTCGACATGCGGACGGAAATCAAGCGCCTGCACCACCGCATGAAGACGACGATCGTCTATGTGACGCATGACCAGATCGAGGCGATGACGCTCGCCACCAAGATCGCCGTGTTGAAGGACGGCGTGCTGCAGCAGTTCGGAACGCCGGCCGAGATCTACAACAACCCGGCCAATATGTTCGTCGCCGATTTCATGGGATCGCCGGCGATGAACCTGCTGAAGGCGCGGATCGAAGCGGCCGGGGAGAACGTCGCGGTCACGCTGGAGCGGCCGAATGCCGAGCCGCTGAAGCTCGCCGTGCCGCATGACGGTGCGCTCTCCGCCTATGCTGGCCGTGACGTGGTCTTCGGCATCCGTCCTGAGGCACTGACCGATCCGGACGGCGCCGACCGCAATGCGAAGTTCGTCGCCGAGGGCGACTGCCTGATCGAGGTGGTCGAACCCGCGGGTTCCGATACCTTCGCGGTGACCCGTCTCGGGGGCAAGGAAATCGTCGCGCGGCTCAGGGCAGACGCCCGCATCGCCCCCGGCCAGACGTCGCGGCTCGCCTTCAATCTCGACAAGGCGGTGTTCTTCGACCCCGAGAGCCAGATGCGGATCGCATGAGCCAGAGCATGCAGAGCCAGCCGGATATCGTCATCATCGGTTCGGGTGTCGGCGGCGCCACGGTGGCCGCGGGACTTGCCGCTTCGGGCGCCGAAATCCTCATCCTCGAGGCCGGCCACCACATCGAGGACCTGCCGGTCAATCGCGACCAGCGGGCGATCTTCCAGCGCGGACATTTCCGGCCGAAGGAGACCTGGTACGAGGCGGGCGGCGCCGGCTTCAACCCCGGCAACTACTACAATGTCGGCGGCAACTCGAAATTCTACGGGGCGGTGCTCACACGCTACCGCCGCGAGGATTTCGAGGAGATGCGGCATCTCGACGGCGTCTCGCCCGCCTGGCCCTTTTCCTATGAGGAGCTCGAACCCTGGTACGCCAGGGCGGAAGCGCTCTACCAGGTGCGCGGACGCCTCGGAGAGGACCCGACCGAACCGGCGCATTCGAACGACTATCCGCATGCGCCGGTGCCGGACGAGCCGGCGATCGCCAAGGTGCGCAAGCGGCTGCGCGAAAACGGCCTGCATCCCTATTCGCTGCCGCTCGGCATCGATATCGACCGCTGGCTCGCCAAGGGCAAGACGCCCTGGGACGCACATCCGAACAGTTTCGACGGCAAGATGGACGCCGAGACGGCGGCGCTGACGGCGGCGCTCGAATATCCGAATGTCCGCCTGCAGACCGGTTCGCGGGTTACGCTGCTGACGACGGCGCCAGACGGCAAGGCGATTGCTTCCGTGCACTATGTCAAAGACGGTGTGGAACACAGTCTCTCGCCGAAGCTCGTCATTCTCTCCGCCGGCGCCGTGCAATCGGCCGTTCTGCTGCTGCGCTCGGCGGACGACCGCAACCCGGCCGGCCTCGCCAACCGCTCCGACCAGGTCGGCCGCAATTTCATGAACCACAATTCGAGCGCGGTGATCGCGCTCAGCCCTTGGTATCGCAACGATTCCGTCTACCAGAAGACCTTCGGCCTCAACGATTTCTATCTTTCCGATGGCGAGGGTGGGCCGCCGCTCGGCAATATCCAGCTCCTCGGCCGCGTCTCCGGCGCGATCCTGAAGGCCAACATGCGGTCGATGCCCGAATGGCTGCTCGGCCAGGTTTCTTCCCGCGCCATCGACTTCTACGCCATGAGCGAGGATCTGCCGTCGCCCGAAAGCCGCATCATGGTCGACGGCGACCGCATCCTGCTCCAATGGGTACGCACCAACTGGCATGCGCATCTGAAGCTCGTCGCCAAGCTGAAGGCGGTGCTGAAGCAGGCAGGCTTTCCGGTGGTGTTGGCGCGCGCCTTCGACAAGCGGACGCCGTCGCACCAGTGCGGAACGGTGCGGATCGGCAATGACCCGGCACAGGCGCCGCTCGACGTCCATTGCCGCGCCTTCGACCATCCGAACCTCTTCGTCGTCGATGCAGGCTTCCTGCCGACCTCCGCCGCCGTCAATCCGGCCCTGACGGTCGCGGCCCAGGCGCTGCGCGTCGCCGATCATATCGTTAGGGAGGATCTCCGGTCATGACGGACAAGGCTCGCCCCGTCGCGATCGTCACCGGCGGCCGCCGCGGCATCGGCCTCGGCATCGCCCGGGCTCTTGCGGCCGGTGGTTTCGATATCGCGATTACCGGCATCGGTGACGCGGACGGCGTGGCGCCGGTCATCGCCGAACTTGAGGCGCTCAGGGCACGCGCCATCTTCCTCCGGGCCGACATTGCGGATCTTTCCGGTCACCAGACAACCGTCGACGCGGTGATCACCGCCTTCGGCAGGATCGACTGCCTTGTGAATAATGCCGGCATCGCCTCCGTGGTGCGCGGCGATTTCCTCGACCTGAAGCCGGAGAATTTCGACACGATCGTCGGGATCAACCTGCGCGGCACGGTCTTTTTTACCCAAGCCGTTTTGAAGGCCATGCTTGCGGTCGAGGCGGGCGCGCCACGTTCGATCATCAACATCACCTCGGTCTCCGCGGCGATAACCTCGCCGGAGCGGCTCGACTACTGCATGAGCAAGGCGGGCCTTGCCGCCTTCAGCCAAGGCCTGGCGCTGCGGCTCGCCGAGACTGGCATCGCGGTTTTCGAGGTGCGCCCGGGGATCATCCGCTCCGACATGACCGCCGCCGTCTCCGGCAAATACGATGCGCTGATCGCCGGCGGGCTGGTACCGGTCAAGCGTTGGGGCGAGCCCGAGGATATCGGCAATATCGTTGCCGGCCTCGCCAGCGGCAAATTTGCTTTCGCCACCGGCTCAGTCATTCAGGCCGATGGGGGCCTGTCGATCAGTCGACTTTAGCAGCAAGGAGCGTCTCGTCGGAGGCGTCCGCCAGATTTATCACGACTTCTATTTGGAACGTTCCAATAGAGGCGGCGGAGGAACGGAGAATGGCATTCGACTACATCATCACCGGTGCCGGCCCGGCCGGCTGCGTGCTTGCCAATCGGCTGAGCGAGGATCCGACGGTCAAGGTGCTGCTGCTGGAAGCCGGCGGCGGCGACTGGAATCCGCTGTTCCACATGCCGGCCGGCTTTGCCAAGATGACCAAGGGCGTGGCGAGCTGGGGCTGGCAGACGGTGCCGCAGAAGCACATGAAGGGCAGGGTGCTGCGCTATACGCAGGCGAAGGTGATCGGCGGCGGTTCGTCGATCAATGCGCAGCTCTACACCCGCGGCAATGCCGTCGATTACGATCTCTGGGCGAGCGAGGACGGCTGCGCCGGCTGGGACTATCGCAGCGTGCTTCCCTATTTCAAGCGCGCCGAGGACAATCAGCGCTTCGCCGACGACTACCATTCCTATGGCGGGCCGCTCGGTGTCTCGATGCCGGTCTCGTCGCTGCCGATCTGCGACGCCTATATCCGCGCCGGCCAGGAGCTCGGTATTCCCTACAATCACGATTTCAACGGCAAGCAGCAGGCGGGCGTCGGCTTTTATCAGCTGACCCAGCGCAACCGCCGGCGCTCCTCCGCGTCGCTCGCCTATCTCTCGCCGATCAAGGATCGCAAGAACCTGACGGTGCGCACCGGTGCCCGCGTCGCCCGCATCGTGCTCGAAGGAAGCCGCGCCGTCGGCGTCGAAGTGGTGACCGCCAAGGGCAGCGAGGCGGTCCGCGCCGAACGGGAGGTGCTGGTCTCTTCCGGCGCCATCGGCTCGCCGAAGCTGCTCTTGCAGTCCGGCATCGGCCCGGCCGACCACTTGCGCTCGATCGGCGTCGAGGTTCGGCATGACTTGCCCGGCGTCGGCGGCAATCTGCAGGACCACCTCGACCTCTTCGTGATTGCCGAATGCACCGGCGACCACACCTATGACAATGTCGCCAAGCTGCACCGCACGCTCTGGGCGGGCCTTCAATATGTGCTTTTCCGCTCGGGTCCGGTCGCCTCGTCGCTCTTCGAGACCGGCGGCTTCTGGTATGCCGATCCGAATGCCCGCTCGCCGGATATCCAATTCCATCTCGGCCTCGGCTCGGGCATCGAGGCGGGCGTGGCGCGGCTGAAGAACGCCGGCGTCACGCTCAACTCCGCCTATCTGCATCCGCGCTCGCGCGGCACGGTTCGCCTTTCCTCGGCCGATCCGGCGGCCGCGCCGCTGATCGACCCCAACTACTGGGAGGATCCGCATGACCGCAAGATGTCGCTCGAAGGCCTGCAGATCGCCCGCGAGATCATGCAGCAGCCGGCCCTCGAACCCTTCGTGCTCGCCGAACGTTTGCCGGGTAAGGATATCAAGACGGACGAGCAGCTCTTCGACTATGGCTGCGCCAATGCCAAGACCGATCATCATCCGGTCGGCACCTGCAAGATGGGCACGGATGCGGCGGCTGTGGTCGACCTGGAGCTGAAGGTGCGCGGCCTAGAGGGTCTGCGGGTCTGCGACAGTTCGGTGATGCCGCGGGTGCCGTCGTGCAACACCAACGGGCCGACGATCATGATGGGCGAGAAGGGGGCCGACATCATCCGCGGCCTGCCGCCGCTGCCGCAGGCCGTGTTCGAGCACGAGCGCAACGACACGCGGCCGCGGGCTCGCGCGGCAATTCGCTGACGCGAGGCAAGCATGATCCGCCACTGCGTTTTGATCCGCCTTCGCACCGAGGTAAGCAAGGCCGACGTTTGCCCCTCATCACGCTTCCGCGACCTTCTCCCCGCAAGCGGGGAGAAGGGGTATGCCGCGCCCTCTTTGTCCGCTCTCCCCGCGCGCGGGGAGAGCGGGCTAGTCCTCGGGTTAAACCCGAGGAGAGGGGCAATCGCCGAGCCGTCACCGATCGCGACGGCGCAGATCATCGCGGAATCGGCGCAAAAATCATTGCGACGGCGGAGGGCGGCGTCCAAGGTGTGTTCGTCTTTGACCTCGAGATCCCGGACTGATTCATGGCATCGATCGAGCCGCGCTCCTTTCTGACCTCCGTCTTCGAGGCTGCCGTCGTGGCGGCCGACCCTGAAGCCGCCATTCGCGCCCATCTGCCGAAGCGGCCGAAGGGGCGAACGATCGTGATCGGTGCCGGCAAGGCGGCAAGCCAAATGGCCGCCGCCTTTGAGCGGCTCTGGGACGGCCCGTTCGAAGGGGTGGTGGTCGCTCGCCATGGGCCGATCGAAAATTGCGCCCGCATCAAGGTGCTGCAATCGGCCCATCCCGTGCCGGACGAGGCGGGGCTCATCGCCTCCGCGGGACTCCTCGAACGGGTCGAGGGACTGACCGCCGACGACCTGGTGATTGCGCTTGTCTCCGGCGGCGGCTCCGCGCTGCTGCCGGCGCCGCCGAATGGGCTGACGCTCGAGGACGAGATTGCCGTCAACCGGGCGCTGCTTGCTTCCGGGGCACCGATCTCGGCGATGAACGTGGTGCGCAAGCACGTGTCGCGGGTCAAGGGTGGGCGCCTGGCCCTCGCCGCCTCACCGGCACGCGTCGTCAGTCTGGTCGTATCGGACGTCCCGGGTGACAATCCCGCCTTCGTCGCCTCCGGGCCGACCGTGCCGGACCGGTCGAGCCTGGAAGAGGCACGCGAGATCGTCGCGCGCTACGCCATGGCGCTGCCGGAGCGGGTCGTCGCACATCTTCGCTCGGATGCGGCGCGCGCACCGAGCCCCGACGATCCTGCCTTTGCCGGCAACGAGGTCCATGTGATCGCTTCGGCGAGCGTGTCGCTGGAAGCTGCGGCGGCGCGGGCGCGGCAGAGCGGCATCGAGGCGATGATCCTGTCGGATGCGATCGAGGGCGAGGCGCGCGATATCGGCCGCATGCATGCCGCACTCGCCCGCGAAGTGGCGTTGCGCGCCCGACCTTTCGCCAAACCCGTCGTGCTGCTTTCCGGCGGCGAGACGACGGTGACGATTTCCGGCAAGGACTACGGCAAGGGCGGCCGCAACAGCGAGTTCCTCTTGTCGCTGGCGCTCGACATAGATGGCGTCGCGGGGATCGATGCGCTCGCCGCAGACACGGACGGCATCGATGGTTCTGAAGACAATGCCGGCGCCTTTGCCGACGGGACGAGTGTCGGCCGCATGCGGGCGGCAGGCGCCGATCCCCGCGCCCATCTCGCCCGCCACGACGCATGGTCGGCCTTCGCCGCCAGCGGCGATCTCTTCGCGCCGGGTCCTACCGGCACCAATGTCAATGATTTCCGGGCGATCTTGATTCGCTGATGTGAATGACCACGGCGCAACATGGCCCCTCCCCAGCCCCTCCCCACAGGTGGGCTTAAGTTGCCGCGGCCTCTGCGATCCTCTTTACGGTACGGCAGATGCTACGTTGGAAAATGGCAATCGGCCGCAGCGGGCGCCAAAGCCCCTCCCACCTGTGGGGAGGGGTTGGGGAGGGGGCGAGCCACGAGGCACGAAAGGCGTCGGGGAACACCTATGCCGCAAGCCCCTTCTTCGCCAGCATCGCATCCGGGCTCGGCAGCTTGCCGCGAAAGGCCCTGTAGGCGTCTTCCGGATCGATCGCCCCGCCGACGGAATAGATGTGGCCCTTGAGCTTGGCCGCCATTGCCGGATCGAAGGGGTCGCCGGTCTCCTCGAAGGCGGCGAAGGCGTCGGCGTCGAGCACCTCCGACCACATGTAGGAATAGTAGCCGGCCGAGTAGCCGTCTCCGGAGAAGACATGCAGGAAATGCGGGCTGCGATGCCGCATGACGATCGATGCCGGCAGATCGATCCTTTCGAGCGTCGCCGCCTCGAGCGCCATCGGATCGCCGATGTTTTCCGCCGTATGATAGGCCATGTCGACGAGCGCCGACGCGGTGAACTCGACGGTGGCAAAGCCGGAATTGAAGGTCCGCGCCGCCAGCACCTTGTCGAGGAGGGCGTGCGGCATCGGTTCGCCGGTGCGGTAGTGCACGGCGTATTTCCTAAGAATCTCCGGCACCGTCAGCCAATGCTCGTAAAGCTGTGACGGCAGTTCGACGAAGTCGCGCGAAACGCCGGTGCCAGACACCGAGGGGTAGGTGACGTTCGACAGCATGCCGTGCAGCGCGTGGCCGAACTCGTGGAAGAGGGTGCGGGCGTCGTCGATGGAAAGCAGTGCCGGCTTGCCGTCGGCGGGCTTGGCGAAGTTGCAGACATTGTAGACGATCGGGATTTCGCCGACCGCACCGTTCTTCAATTTCAGCTTGTGCTGCGACTGGAAGGAGCTCATCCAGGCGCCGGAGCGCTTGGAGGAGCGGGCGAAGTAGTCGCCGAGGAAGAGCGCCGCGAGCTTGCCCGAAGCGTCGCGGATCTCGAAGACGCGGACGTCCGGATGGTAGGCGGCGATGCCGCTCTTTTCCGTCACCGTAATGCCGAAGAGACGATGGGCGACGTCGAAGCAGGCGCCGATAATCCTTTCAAGCTGCAGATAGGGCTTCAGCTCGCTTTCCGAGAAGCTGAACTTTTCCGCTCTCAGCTTTTCGGCATAGTGGCGCCAGTCCCAGGGCATCACGTCGTGATTGCGGCCTTCAGCAGCGATCAGCCTGGCAAGATCCGCCTCTTCCTCCCGGGCGCGGGCCACCGCCTTTTCCCAGACCCGCAGCAACAGGCCGTTCACCGCTTCCGGCGTCTTCGCCATGGTGTCGTCGAGCTTGAGTGCGGCGTAGTTCGGATAGCCGAGCAGCTTCGCCTTTTCCGCCCGTAGCGAAAGCGTCTCGGCGATGATGCCGCGATTGTCGGTCTCGCCGCCATTTTCGCCGCGCGCCGTCCACGCCCGGAAAGCCTGCTCGCGAAGCTCGCGGTTTTCCGAGAAGGTCAGGAACGGCTCGACGATAGAGCGCGACAGCGTCACCGCATACTTACCGTCCTCGCCCCGGTCGCGTGCCGCTTCGGCCATCGCGTCCTTGAGGAAATCCGGCAGCCCGGCCAGTTCCTCATCGCTCGTGAGCATGAGCGCCCAGTTCTTCTCATCGGCCAGCACGTTCTGGCCGAATTTCGCGCCGAGGCCGGCAAGCGTTTCGTTGATTGTCGCGAGTCGCTCCTGCTCCACCTTGTCGAGCTTGGCGCCGGACTTGACGAAACCCTTCCAGTGCCGTTCGAGAACACGCGTCGCCTCGAGATCGAGTCCGAGTTCCTGCCGCTTCTCCCACAGCGTGTCGATGCGGCTGAAGAGCGCCGGATTCGTGCCGATCTTCGAATAGTGGCGCGACATCTTCGGTGCAATGTCGCGCTCCAGCGCCTGGATCACCTCGTTGGTGTGGGCACCGGCCTTGGTCCAGAACAGTGCCGAAACGCGCGACAGCTCGTCGCCGGCGATCTCCAGAGCGACGACAGTATTGTCGAAGCTCGGCGGCTCGGGATTGTTGGCGATCGCCTCGATCTCCGCCTCGTGGCTCGCGAAGGCGGCATCGAAGGCGGGCGCGAAGTCCTCGTCGTTTATCGCCGCGAAGCGCGGCAGGCCCTCATGGCCGGTCCAGTGTGTGAGGGCGGGATTGAGCGAAGCGTCGGCGGTCATGAGATTCCTTTCGCATGCGGATCGCACCGGGCGTGGGCTTGACGCACCGGCAGATGTGACGTGGTTGGCGGACGCGGGCTGTTCAAGCCCTGCGCATGCCGAAAAGACCGGGCGCCGCGTGCCAGATCGCCTGCACGGCGAAGCCGATGAAGAGCAGCCCGGATAGCCGGACGATGGTGAGCTCGTGGCGCCGGTAGAAGCGCCGGACGACCGAGGCGCCGATAATGGCGACCAGAATCACATCGGCGAGCAGGAAACCGATCAGCGACACGGCGAGGAGCATCGGCAGGGCGTCGAATTCCAAGGCGTTGGCGGAGCCGGCGAGGAGCGCCGTGAAGGTCGCGAGCGCCACCGGATAACCCTTGGGATTGGTGAGCCCGAAGATCAGCCCGCGTCGGAGCGGCCGCTCGACCGTCATCAGGGCGCGATTGTCGCCCTTCGGCCGGGCCTTCAGCGCCGTCCAGCCAATCCAGGCGAGATAGGCGCCGCAGATGAGCCCGAGAATGTCAAAGAGCGCCGTACCGATCGAGCGGGCACCGACGATGGCGATGAGCGCCAGCGTCGACCAGAGGATATCGCCGGCGAGGTGGCCGCCCATGAACAGCGCGCCGGCTTTCCGGCCCTGGCCGGCGCCGATGCCGAGCAGCGCCAGGAAGGCGGGGCCGGGGATCAGCGTATAGGAAAGAGCCGCAAGGAAGGCACCGACAAGAAGCGTCTCGGACATCTTGGAACCCCGGTTGTGGAATTCGGTCATTCGAGCGTCCGGCGCCGATTCCGTCAAGCGGAAACCGGCAGTGGCGGCGAACCGGGCCGGCTTGTCTCAGCGCCTCATCTTGGCCTGCGACGGTTTGCGGAAGGTGAGGATGTCCATCGTGGCCTGAACCACCTCTGCGACAGCCCGAATGAACCTGCGCATGGGCTTTTCCTCGCCATTGGGGCGAACCGGTGATCGGTCCATATTATCATTTTCTCGCGCTCCGGCAGGCGAGGTCTGTTTCCGAGGGAACCGGTAGACGCGCACAAATCTTTCGCCAACGCGATTTCCCTCGATACGAAGTTGCGTTAAGAACCGCCCGAGTTTTCCCCTCGAGAAGGACTATCCATGACTGTGCGCAATCTCTTCCTTCTGCCCGGCGACGGCATCGGCCCGGAAGCCATGGCGGAAGTCCGTAAAATCATCGCTTACATGAACTCCGAGCAGGACGCCGGTTTCGTCACGGAGGAGGGGCTCGTGGGTGGATCCGCCTATGACGCCCACGGCGCGGCGATCTCGGAAGAGGACATGGCCAAGGCCCTTGCCGCCGACGCGGTGCTTTTCGGCGCCGTCGGCGGACCGAAATGGGACGCGGTTCCCTATGAAGTGCGCCCGGAAGCCGGACTTCTCCGCCTGCGCAAGGATCTGGAACTCTTTGCGAACCTGCGCCCGGCCATCTGCTATCCGGCGCTTGCCAACGCGTCCTCGCTGAAGCCGGAGCTGGTCGAAGGCCTCGACATCCTGATCGTCCGTGAGCTGACCGGCGGCGTCTATTTCGGCGAGCCGAAGGAAATCATCGATCTCGGCAACGGCCAGAAGCGCGGCATCGACACCCAGGTTTACGACACCTACGAGATCGAGCGCATCGCCGGCATCGCCTTCGAGCTGGCGCGCACCCGCAACAACCGCGTCTGCTCGATGGAAAAGCGCAACGTCATGAAGTCGGGCGTGCTCTGGAACCAGGTTGTTACCGAGACGCACAAGGCAAAGTATTTCGACGTTCAGCTCGAGCACATGCTGGCCGACGCAGGTGGCATGCAGCTGGTGCGGCAACCGAAGCAGTTCGACGTGATCGTCACGGACAACCTGTTCGGCGACATGCTGTCGGACGTCGCTGCGATGCTGACCGGTTCGCTCGGCATGCTGCCTTCGGCCTCGCTCGGGGCACCGGACGCCAAGACCGGCAAGCGCAAGGCGCTCTACGAGCCGGTGCATGGCTCGGCGCCGGACATTGCCGGCCAGGGCATCGCCAACCCGATCGCGATGATCGCCTCCTTCGCCATGTGCCTGCGCTACTCCTTCAACCTCGTGAAGGAAGCCGATAATCTCGAAAAGGCAATCGCCAACGTGCTCGACAAGGGCATCCGCACCGGCGACATCATGGCGGATGGCTGCCGGAAGGTCGGCACCGTCGAAATGGGCGACGCCATTCTCGCCGAGTTCAAGGCGCTCTCGGCCTGATCGGCCGTTACGCTCGCCTACCTATACGAACACACCTCCGGACACGGTCCGGAGGTGTTTTGATTTGAATCCCTTGATTTTTCCGCGCTCGACTTCACATGCAGGGAACCGATCCGGGAAACACGACATGAACCAACCGCTTGCCTCCTCCAGCTGGATCCTGCTGACGACGATCATTCTCGTCGTGGCCCTCGTTCCCTTCGATCCGCACCTGTCGCAATGGGCGCAGGGCCTGCCGCAAGAGATCATCGGCTTCAACCGGGCAATCACCGATTTCGGCACCTTCGCCTGGATGATCTATACCTCCGCGACCCTGCTCCTGATCGCCTTCATCGTCAGGCGATCGTCGCGACGCAACACCGTCCGGCAGCGGGCCCGCACGGCACGCCGCCTCGGGGCCTACTTCCTGCTGACGATCGGCACGGCAAGCGTGCTGGTGCACGGGTTGAAGCTGCTGATCGGCCGCGCCCGCCCGGAGCTCTTCGCCGAATACGGGGCCTACAGCCTGACGCCCTTTACCGGCAGCGGCGCTTTCGAGAGTTTTCCATCGGGCCACTCGACGGCCGCCGGCGCCTTCTTCGGTGCCTTCGCCATGCTGACGCCGAGGCTGCGGCCGCTCTTTCTGATCTTGGCGCTGCTGATCGGCGTGTCGCGCGTCGTCGTCGGCGCCCACTATCCGAGCGATGTGGCGGCCGGCCTGCTGCTCGGCCTCTGGACCGCAATGATGGTCGCCTTTCTCTTCGCCCGCCGGGACTGGCTCTTCCGGCTCGACGCCGGCGGCTGGCCGGCACCGAAGACCGCGCGTTCTCGGCTCAAATAAAAAGCCGGCGCGGAGGCCGCGCCGGAGTCAGGAGAGCTTATTGGATATCGAGGAAAGGCTGCCTTATTTGCGGCTCAGTCCATCGCGTCTATATTGCGGTCCTTGGTTTCCGGCAGGAACAGAAGGCCGATCACCAGGGTGATGCCGGCGAAGACGATCGGGTACCAGAGACCATAGTAGATATCGCCCTTTGCCGCGCTCATGGCGAAGGCCGTTGCCGGAAGCAGGCCGCCGAACCAGCCGTTGCCGATGTGATAGGGCAGCGACATGCCGGTGTAGCGGATGCGGGTCGGGAAGAGTTCGACGAGCAGAGCGGCGATCGGTCCGTAGACCATCGTCACATAGATGACGAGGACGGTCAGCACGGCAATGATCACCGTCCAGTTGACGCGAGCCGGATCGGCCACCATCGTGAATGCGCCTCCTTTGTCGATCGAATAGACCGCCATTTCGGTCGCGCTGCCGACTTCTTCCTTGGTCAGCAGTTTGTCGGCGGTCAGCTTGTCGGCCGGAACCATGGTCTTGTCGCCGGCACGGATCGCAGCCGCGTCGAGGGCGAGCTCCGGATTGGCCGCGACGAAAGCGTCGAGCTTCGATTCTGGCACCTTTGCGGCACCACGCACCAGCGGGTAGCCGGAGGCTTGCAGCGCCATGTTGACCTGCTTGATGAACGCAGCATCCTCGGCTTTCGCCTTGTCGCCGGCGGCGACCGCGTCATAGCTGGTGATCGTCGTTTCGCCGACCTTCACGGTCGCCGGGGTCCCCGCGGCCGCCGTGGTCACCACGTCATAAGGCACCGAGTTCTTTGTCAGGAAGGCCGTTGCGATGTCGCACGAAGTCGTGAACTTCGCCGTGCCGGTCGGGTTGAACTGAAATTTGCAGTCCCCGGGTGCGGCGGCGACGGTGGCGCGAACACTCTGCTGTGCCTCGGCCAAAGCCGGGTTTCCGGCCCAGGTCAAGGTTTTGAACAGCGGGAAGTAGGTCAGCATGGCGAGCAGCAGGCCGGCCATGATGATCGGCTTGCGGCCGATCTTGTCGGAAAGCCAGCCGAAGAAGACGAAGAAGCCGGTGCCGAGCACGAGCGAGGCGGCAACCATCAGGTTCGCCGACTGGCCGTCGATCTTCAGGATGCTCTGCAGGAAAAACAAGGCGTAGAACTGGCCGGAATACCAGACGACGGCCTGACCGACGACGGCACCGAAGAGCGCCAGCAGCGCGACCTTGGCATTCCGCCACTGGCCGAAGGCCTCCGTCAGCGGCGCCTTCGAACCCTTGCCCTCTTCCTTCATCTTCTTGAAGGCCGGCGATTCGTTCATCTTCAGCCGAATCCAGACGGAGACGCCAAGAAGCACGCAGGACAGCAGGAAGGGTATGCGCCAGCCCCACGCGGCGAAGGCTTCCTTGCCGAGTATGAACTGCACGAACAGGATCACCACCAGCGACAGGAACAGGCCGAGCGTCGCCGTCGTCTGAATCCACGAGGTGAAATAGCCGCGACGGCCATGCGGCGCATGTTCGGCGACATAGGTTGCGGCGCCGCCATACTCACCACCGAGCGCCAGACCCTGCAGCAGGCGCAGGACGATCAGGATGATCGGCGCGGCTATACCGATCGAAGCGGCACCGGGCAGAACGCCGACCAGGAAGGTCGACAGACCCATGATCAGGATCGTGACGAGGAACGTATATTTGCGGCCGACAAGGTCCCCGATCCGGCCGAAGACGAGCGCGCCGAAGGGGCGCACCAGGAAGCCTGCGGCAAAGGCAAGCAGCGCGAAGATGTTGCGGGTCGTCTCCGGATACTGGCTGAAGAAGGTCGCGCCGATATAGACGGCGAGCGATCCATAAAGATAGAAATCATACCATTCGAAGACGGTACCGAGCGACGAGGCGAAGATGACCTTCTTCTCCTCGGCGGTCATAGGGCCGGCATTCTTGACGCCGTCCGCTGTTGCGACATTTGCCATTTGATGATCCTCCACTTCAAAAGGCATTCCTTGAGCGCCCGTTCGATCGATCCGGCTCCTCCCCGAGGTCCGGAACGCGGTGCGCCTGAGTCGAGAGGATGTCAGAAAAGCCCTTCCCCAGGCAGGGATGCTTTCGTCCTATGACTTTCGTCTAATGTGGCGATCGGGCGCGGATTTGCCTCGCACCCTAACCCTCGCCCGCACGCGGCGTGACGACGGGGAGAGGGACCATGACGGTCGGGATCGGTTGGCCGGCCGAGCAATTCGAGGGCGCAGAGGCTCCGGCGGCTTGACTCTTGTGGAAAAGCCGGTAAGAGCAGCGGCGAACGAGGAAACGAGATGCGACCGAACAATTCGTCCATCGCTGCGCTGCACGTGCCGGCCCATGCCGGGCAGGCGTGCGCTTTCTCGCTCGCAAGCAAAACAACGGCCAAAACGACGACGAAAACCGTCTGACGTCTCTGGCCCTCCGCTCTCTCCCCGGCACGGCCGGGGACAGGACCCTCGCGGACGATCCGCGCGGCTCCGCCTCCACCAGATGAGGAGAGACAGAAAGAGAGCTTAGAACATGGGTTTCAAGATTGCAGTCGCAGGCGCCACCGGCAATGTGGGCCGGGAGATGCTGAACATCCTCTCCGAACGGGGATTTCCTGCGGACGAGGTTGTGGCGCTCGCCTCCTCGCGCTCCATCGGAACTGAAGTGTCCTACGGTGACAAGACGCTGAAGGTCTCCAACCTCGAAACCTATGACTTCTCCGACACGGATATTTGCCTGATGTCGGCCGGTGGCGCGGTATCGCTCAAGTACTCGCCGAAGATCGGCCAGCAGGGCTGCGTCGTCATCGACAATTCGTCGGCCTGGCGCTACGACGCCGAAGTGCCGCTGATCGTGCCGGAAGTGAACGCCGACGCAGTTTCCGGCTTCACCAAGAAAAACATCATCGCCAATCCGAATTGCTCGACGGCTCAGCTCGTCGTCGCCCTAAAGCCGCTGCACGACCACGCGAAGATCAAGCGCGTCGTCGTCTCCACCTACCAGTCGGTTTCCGGCGCCGGCAAGGACGGCATGGACGAGCTCTTCAACCAGACGCGCGCCGTCTTCGTCGCCGATCCGATCGAGAGCAAGAAGTTCACCAAGCGCATCGCCTTCAACGTCATTCCGCACATCGACGTCTTCATGGAAGACGGCTACACCAAGGAAGAGTGGAAGGTTCTCGCCGAGACTAAGAAGATGCTCGACCCGAAGATCAAGGTGACCTGCACGGCGGTGCGCGTGCCGGTATTCATTGGCCATTCCGAATCGGTCAATATCGAATTCGAGAACGAGATCACCGCCGACGAGGCGCGCGAGATCCTGCGCGAGGCGCCGGGCTGTCTCGTCGTCGACAAGCATGAGAACGGCGGCTACGTGACCCCCTATGAATGCGCCGGCGAAGACGCGACTTATATTTCGCGCATCCGCGAGGACGCGACCGTCGAAAACGGTCTCAACATGTGGGTGGTCTCCGACAACCTGCGCAAGGGTGCGGCGCTGAATGCGGTTCAGATTGCCGAACTGCTTGTCAATCGCGGCCTGATCAAGCCGCGCAAGCAGGCGGCCTGAAGAGCCGGCGATCGCTTATTAACCCGAAACCCCGCTCGGCGACAGCGACCTTGCGGGGTTTCGCATTGACTTCGGGGCGGTGGATTCACGTGAAACATCGCCGGGGGACGAGAGCAAACGAGAGAGCCCGGGCGGGGCGGGCTTTCAAGTCAACCATTCGGGCTTTGACGGGGTATACCATGCACATGGCAAGGTGCGCAGTAACGGGGCTTGCAGCCCTCATCTCAACGGCATTTCTTCCCGCGGCCGCTTCTGCGGCACAATGCGGCAACGGCGCCGGGGGCTTTTCCGCCTGGGTCGCCGAGTTCAAGCGCGAGGCGGCCGGCAACGGCATCAGGCCATCGGTGCTCGATCAGGCTCTCGCCAATGTTTCCTACAGCCGGGCGACGATCCGTGCCGACCGCGGCCAGAAAAGCTTCAAGCTGTCGCTCGACCAGTTCATGCAGAAGCGCGGCGGCCAGGCGATCATCTCGCGCGGCCGGAAAATGCGCGCCCAGAACGCCGCGCTTTTCGAAAGCATCCAGCAGCGCTACGGCGTGCCGGCCGGCCCGCTGATCGCCATTTGGGGCATGGAGACCGGCTTCGGCTCCTTCATGGGCAAGGAGCACACGCTCTCCGCCGTCTCGACGCTCGCCTATGATTGCCGCCGCTCCGCCTATTTCACCGACCAGCTCTATGCCGCGCTTCAGCTCGTCGAGCGGGGCGATCTGAGCCCCACCGCCCGCGGCGCTGCCCATGGCGAAATCGGTCAGACGCAGTTCCTGCCGCTGAACGTCTTGAAATTCGGCGTGGATGGCGACGGCAACGGCCATATCGACATGGTGCGCTCGAAAGCCGACGCGCTGGCCTCGACCGCAAACTTCCTGCGCGGCCACGGCTGGCAGCCGGGTGGCGGCTACCAGCCGGGCCAGGTGAACTACGCGGCGATCCAGGGCTGGAACGCCGCAAGCGTCTACCAGCAGGCGATCGCCATTATCGGCGCCGAGATCGACGGCGACTGATCAGAAACAGCCACGCTTGAATTGCCCTCATCCGCCTGCCGGCACCTTCTCCCCGCCTGCGGGAAGGGACTGGCGGCAGACCGGATGATGGGCGAACCCATATGTCTGTCAGTGTCGCGTCACGTTCCCGGGCGGGTGAAATCGCCGGTCTTCGCGTCCATCACCCAGAGCTCGCCGGTCGAAATGTCGAACCAGGCGCCGTGAAGCTGCAGTTTTCCCTTCGCCTCGAGGACCTGCACGCAAGGAAAAGTCCGGAGATTGGCGATCGAATTGCGGATCGATACGCGCTCGAGCGCGCGCTGGCGTTCGGCCGGCGTCATCACCTCGTTGCTCTGGATCTGCTCCGCGGCGGGCTTCAAGAGATTCATCCAGCGGCCGATGAAATCGCCGGGCGAGAGCGGTTCCGCATCGGGGTCGAGGGCCGCCTTAATGCCGCCGCAGCGGCCGTGACCCATGACGACGATATCGCTGACACGCAGCGACTGGACCGCGAATTCCAGGGCCGCCGAGGTTGAGTGATAGTGCCCGTCCGGCTCATAGGGCGGCATCATATTGGCGACGTTGCGGATGACGAAGAGCTCGCCCGGGCCGCAGTCGAAGATCGTTTCGGGGGCCGCACGCGAATCGCAGCAGGCGATGAGCATCGTCCGCGGCTTCTGCCCCGTTTCTGCTAGTGTCTTGTAGCGTTGCTGATGTTCGCTGAACCGGCCGCTCATGAAGTTGCGATAGCCGTTCAGAAGATGTTCCGGGAAACGCTGCATATCCGTCGGTTACCTCGCTGCGATCGTCAGATCAATCCATTATGAGCAGTTTCTTTATTTCGGCCGCACCTGGCTCGGATGCAACAGCCGGCGCATCTGCACCATCGCCATCGGCGTCGCCAGGCTCGAAGCATCCTGCTCGAGCGTCAATTCGTCGGCGCCGCGCTTGCGGCTGCGCGCGATGATCTCGAACACGCTGGCGGTGGCCATCTGCAGCGCCCGCTCCTCGGAAAGCCCCTGAAGAAGTCGGGCCAGGAAAACGGCCGAAAGCAGGTCTCCGGTGCCGTTCGGCGGGTCGTCGATCAGCCGATGCTCAGCAAGCAGCGCATGGCGGCCGGAGAGATAGAGATTGCCGGTGCCGCCGCTCATCATGGGGATCGCCGAAGTCACCAGCACCTGCGGCGGCCCAAGACCAAGTGCTGCGTCGAGAATCGTCGCATTGGTCTCGAGTGCTGCGCCCGCAAGCCAGGCAAGCTCGAATCGGTTCGGCGTCGCGAGCGTCGCCAGCGGCAGCAGCCGGTCGCGGATGGCGGCGGCAATCTCGACCGGCACGTAAAGGCCGTTCACATCGCCGATCACCGGGTCGCAGGCGTAGAAAAGGTCTGGATTGCGGCCCCTGAGCACCGTCACCAGCCGGGCGACGCCCTCGGCCTGAGCAGGCGAACCCAGGTAGCCGGAGAGGACGGCGCGCACCTCGCCCGCCCAGCGGGCGCTGGCGAGATCGTCGATGACGGACCGAAAATCCGCGTCCGGCATCACCACCCGCGTCGAACGGCCATGACCGGGATGCCAGGGAAGAATGATGGTCGGCAGCGCCCACACACGATGCCCGAGCGTCTCCAGTGCGAACACGGCGGCGCGATTGCCGACGGTGCCGCGAACCACGTGGCTGGAGATGACGATGACGGCGCCTGGCGCGGCGTGCATTTCGGGCATCGGGGCAAGACCATCCTTCGATTCGAAGCGTGATCGCCCGACTGTCGCCGCCTTGTCAACAGGCAGTCGCTCGGGACGATTTTGAAGCCTTGCGGGGTTTTGTTCGTTTTCATCGTTTTTCTGGAATTTTTGCGAAATCACCCCGGATTTAAATGGATTTAGGTCGATTCGGCGTGAATTTCTTCAAAAACCGGCTCGATTTCGCCCAAATTCGTTTAAAAAACCATCGCCATTGACCATGGTTCTGATAGGGTCAACTATCATTTTTGGGGGAGCGAGTTCATGGGCGTGAAGCATAATCCGAAACGGGACCGTCACATCGATGCGGCCCGTGCGGCAGTGACCAAGATCGGTGCCGAAACTCTGCCGCCGGAAATCCTCTTCAGCGGCGCGAGCAACGACGACCTTGATCTCTATTCGCCGGACATGCTGGCGCTGACCGCCGCCCATGCGCGCAAGGAACTGGCCCGCTGGGACGGCGGAAGACCGCAGGTGTCGGTCGAGACGGTGCCGGGCGTGGCGCCGGGTGGAACGGAAGTCTCGATCATCGCCGTCACCGAACGCAACATGCCTTTCCTCTACGACTCCGTCATGGGCGAGGTGACGAGCACCCATCGCGACATCCACCTGGCGATCCACCCCATTCTGGTTAGGGAGCCGGGCCAGCCCGCCAAATTGTTCGACCCGGACGAGGGAAGCGACCCCGCCCACCGCGTCAGCCACATCCAGATCCATCTGAGCAAACTGACGCCGCTCGAGGAGCGGTCGCTGAGCAAGCGCATCAGCGACGTGCTGGAGCAGGTTCATCAGGCGGTACACGACTGGCCGGCGATGACCGCTCTCCTCGATCAGGCCATGCGGGAACTGGAAGATTACAGCGCCTCCCGCAAGAAGAGCGACCGCGACGAGGCCCTCGCCTTCCTTCGCTGGCTAAGGGACAATAATTTCACCTTCCTCGGAATGCGCGAATACACCTATTCCGGAAAGGGCGAGAAAGCGAGCGTCGAGCGCGGCAAGGGGCGCGGCCTCGGCATCCTCTCCAATCCCGAGGTCCGCGTTCTCAGGCAGGGCAAGGATGCGGTTCTGACGACGCCGGAGATCCTGGCCTTCCTCGAAGGTCCCGACTTCCTGATCGTTACCAAGGCCAATGTGAAGTCGGTCGTCCACCGCCGGGCCTATATGGATTATATCGGCGTCAAGCGCTTCGACGCCGATGGCAACGTCGTTGGCGAGCTGCGCATCGTCGGCCTCTTCACCTCGACCGCCTATACGAGGCAGGCGGCGGAAATTCCACTGTTGCGGCACAAGATCGAAAAGATCATCGATCACTTCGGCTACGATCCGCAGAGTCACTCCGGCAAGATGCTGGCCAATACGCTCGAAGCCTATCCGCGCGACGATCTCTTCCAGATCGACATCGGCCTGCTCGCCGCCTTCTCGGAGCAGATCAACGAGCTTGGCGACCGGCCGCGGGTGCGCGTGCTGCCGCGCATCGACCAATTCGACCGCTTCGTCTCGGTCATCGTCTTCGTGCCGCGCGAGCAATATGATTCGGCTGTCCGCGAAAAGATCGGCGACTACCTGAAGACCGCCTATGACGGCCGCGTCTCCGCCTATTACCCCGCCTTCCCGGAAGGAGGCCTGGCGCGCGTCCATTTCATCATCGGGCGCTCGGGCGGCAGGACGCCGCGCGTCCCGCAGGCGAAGCTCGAGGAAGCCGTCCGCGCCATCGTCACCCGCTGGATCGACCGCTTCAACCTGTTCGCCCGCAAGGACGGTGTCGAGCTCGTGGTCGGCGAAGCCTATCAGGCCGCCTTTACGCCGGCCGAGGCCTATGCGGATCTCACCGGGATAGCCGCCTGCAAGGCGGACGATCCGATCCGCATCTCCTTCTATCACCGGGACCGGGAGAGCCCCGACGCGCTGGAACTAAAGATCTTCCACGCCGAGACGCCGGTCTCACTGTCCCGCCGCGTGCCGCTCCTTGAAAATCTCGGCTTCCGCGTCATCAGCGAGCAGACCCACGATATCGGCGTGCGCGCCCCCGGGCAGGAGCCGCGCGAGGTCGTGCTGCACGACATGGAGCTCATTCACCGCGACGGCCAGTCGGTCAATCTCGCCAAGACCGGCGCCGCCCTGGAGGAAGCCTTCCTTGCGGCCTGGAACGGCACGATCGAGGATGACAACTTCAACCGGCTGGTGCTGCTCGCCGGGCTCACCGCCCGTGAAGTGACGGTGCTGCGCGCCTATTCGCGCTATTTGCGCCAGGCGGGAATTACCTATTCGCAAGGCTACATCGCCGATACGCTGAACAAATATCCGGCGATCGCCGCCGATATCTTCCGGCTGTTCTCGACGCGGCTCGATCCGACGGTGGACGCCAAGGCGCGCTCGAAGAAAGAGAGCGTGCTGCTTGCGACGATCGAGGAAGCGCTCGCTGCCGTGCCGAGCCTCGACGAGGACCGGATCCTGCGCCGCTACGTCAACGTCATCCAGGCGACGCTCCGGACCAATTATTTCCAGCAGGATGCCGAGGGCAGGCCGCGCGCCGTGCTCGCCTTCAAGCTTGATCCGAAACAGCTCGAAGGCCTGCCGGAACCGCGACCCTTCCGCGAAATCTTCGTCTACGGCACCGAAGTCGAAGGCGTGCACCTGCGCTTCGGCAAGGTGGCGCGCGGCGGGCTGCGCTGGTCCGACCGGGCTCAGGACTATCGGACCGAGGTGCTCGGCCTCGTCAAGGCGCAGCAGGTCAAGAACGCCGTCATCGTTCCGGTCGGCGCCAAGGGCGGCTTCTATCCGAAGCAGCTCCCCATTGGCGGCAGCCGCGACGAGGTCTTCAAGGCCGGAACCGAAGCCTACAAGACCTATATTCGCACGCTGCTCTCGGTGACCGACAACATCGTCGGCCAAGAGGTCGTGCCGCCGAAGGACACGCTTCGGCTAGACGGCGACGACCCCTATTTCGTCGTCGCGGCCGACAAGGGTACCGCGACCTTCTCGGACACGGCGAACGGGCTGGCGCAGGAGGCCGGCTTCTGGCTCGACGACGCTTTCGCTTCGGGCGGCTCGGCCGGTTACGACCACAAGAAGATGGGCATCACGGCGCGCGGCGCCTGGGAAGCCGTCAAGCGGCATTTCCGCGAGATGGACATCGACATCCAGACGACGCCCTTCACGGTCGCCGGCGTCGGCGACATGTCGGGAGACGTCTTCGGCAACGGCATTTTGCTTTCGGAGAAGATCCGGCTGATTGCCGCCTTCGACCACCGCGACATCTTCATCGACCCGAATCCGGATACCGATCTCTCCTTTGCCGAGCGCAAGCGCATGTTCGCGCTGCCGCGTTCGAGCTGGCAGGACTATGACCGCAAGACGCTCTCGCCGGGAGCAATGATCATCTCGCGCGCCGAGAAGCTGGTGACTCTGACGCCGGAGGCAATGGCGGCGATTGGCATAGACAAGCAGAAGGCGACGCCGTTCGAGATCATGAACGCCATCCTGAAGAGCCAGGTCGACCTGTTGTGGTTCGGCGGCATCGGCACCTATGTGCGCGGCAGCAACGAAACGGACGCCGAGGTCGGCGACCGCGCCAACGATCCGATCCGCGTCACGGCGGAAGAGGTGCGCGCGCGGGTCATCGGCGAAGGCGCCAATCTCGGCGTTACCCAGAGGGGACGCATCGGCTTCTCGCTTGCCGGCGGGCGCTGCAATTCCGATGCGATCGACAATTCGGCCGGCGTCAATTCCTCCGACGTTGAGGTCAATATCAAGATCGCACTCGCCTCGGCGATGCGCGACGGCCGGCTGACCCGGCCGAAGCGCAACACGCTGCTCGCCGCGATGACCGAAGAGGTCGGGCATCTCGTGCTGCGCAACAACTATCAGCAGTCGTTGGCGATCTCGCTCACCGAATTGCAGGGCCTCGGCAACCGCACGCCGCTGGCGCGGCTGATGGCGCGGCTCGAGACCGACGGGCACCTCAACCGCAAGGTGGAAACCCTGCCGACGGAACTGGCGATGGCCGAACGCTACCAGGCGGGCAAGCCGCTGACCCGCCCGGAAATCGGCGTGCTGCTCTCCTATGCGAAGCTGGTGCTGTTCGAAGAGCTGATCCAGAGCGAGCTGCCGGACGACCCCTATTTCACCGCGACCCTCGAGCGCTACTTCCCGGCGAAGATGCGCAAGCCCTATGCCGGGGACATCCACGGTCACCGGCTGCGCCGCGAGATCATAGCGACGGTGCTCGCCAACGAGACGATCAATCGCGGCGGCCCCGCTTTCGTCTCGACGCTCACGGATGCGACCGGCTTCCTTTCCGCCGATGTCGTCAAGGCCGCAGTGCTGGCGCTCGACGGCTTCGACCTGCCGCGGATCTATAGCGAGATCGATGCGCTCGACAACAGGGTCAGCGGCCAGGTGCAGAACCGGCTCTACCAGGAGGTCGGCCGCATCTTCGCGCTGGTCGCCGAGCGGGCTTTGCGCACCCGAGCGTCCGAAGGCCCCGTTGCCGACGCCGTTCAGCGGCTGCGCGAGGGGCTGCAGAAGCTGCGCGGCACGATGCGTGCGGCGATTTCGAGCGGAAGCGCCGAGGAGGCGCGCCTGAAGGCGGCGGGCTTCATCGAAAGCGGCGTGCCGGCCAAGCTTGCCGAAGAGATCACCGAACTGTCGCTGATGACCCTGGTCCCCGAGATCATGCAGATCGCCACGGTGACCGGCGAGCCGCTCAACCGCACGGCTCAGGGCTACTTCGCCGTGACCGAGACGTTCCGGGTCAACCGGCTGCTGGCGGCGGCCGACCGGGTGCCGGCCACCGAACAGTTCGAGGCGATGGCGCTGACACGGGCCGTTGCCGACATCGCCACTGCCCGGCGCGACATCACCGTCGCCGCCCTCGTCGAGCAGAAGAAGGAACGCAATCCGGTTCTCGCGTGGCAGGAACAGGATCGTGAGCGCGTGTCGCGCGCCGGCGACCAGTTGAAGCTGCTGACCGAAAAGGGCGAGACGACTCTGGCCAAGATCACGGTCGCCGCAGGTCTCCTCAGCGATCTTGCGCGCGGCAGGGCGAAATGACACAGTCCGTCGGGGCCGCCGGCCAGGAGGATTGATTCCGTTCCCGGTTCGAGCGTGTTTTCAACGCTTTGACCCTGCGCTCCGCTGAAGGGCGCAGGGGTCGGTTCCGGGAGGGGAGCTTGGACATCGCAGCCGCACAGGCGCAGCAACAGCGGAAGACCACGCGACTCGGCATTGCCGGCTGGATGCTGTTCGACTGGGCCGCCCAACCTTTCTTCACCGTCATCACCACCTTCATCTTTGCGCCCTATTTCGTTTCCCGGCTAACGACGGATCACACCGCCGGCCAGGCGATCTGGGGCTATACGCTGACGGTCTCCGGTATCGTCATCGCCGTGCTGTCGCCGGTCCTCGGTGCCATCGCCGATGCGACCGGACCCCGCAAGCCGTGGATCGGCTTTTTTGCCGCCATCAAGATCGCCTCGCTCGCCATGCTCTGGTTCGCGGTGCCTGGTTCGCCGCTGATCTACCCGGCGCTCTTCCTGGCGCTCGCAACGGTCGCCGCCGAGTTTTCGATCGTCTTCAACGATTCGATGATGCCCCTCCTGGTCAGCGAGAAGCACGTCGGTAGAATCTCCAACATCGCCTGGGGAATGGGCTATCTCGGGGGCATGATCGTGCTGATCGGCGTCGTTGCGCTGCTCGCCGGGAATCCGGCTACCGGCAAGACGGCGCTCGGGCTCGATCCGCTTTTCGGGCTCGACCCGGCCAAGGGCGAGGACGCCCGCATCACCGGCCCGATCTCGGCGCTCTGGTACCTCGTCTTCATCCTGCCGATGTTCCTCTTCACCCCGGATGCGGGCAAGGCGACGACGTCTCTGAAGGAGGCGACGGCTCGCGGCCTCACGGAACTCAAGGGCACGCTCGGGGAACTGAAAGAGAGGGCAGGGATTCTGCGCTTCCTGATCGCCCGCATGATTTTCCAGGATGGCGTCAACGGTCTGCTGGCGCTCGGCGGCACCTTCGCCGCCGGCATGTTCGGCTGGCAGACGATGGAACTCGGCCTCTACGGCATCATCCTCAACGTCGTCGCGATCGGCGGCTGCCTCTATGCGAGCCGGCTGGACACGCGGCTCGGCTCGAAGACCATCGTCGTCGCCAGCCTCGTTTGCCTGACCATTGCGACGCTCGGCATCGTCTCTACGGGTCCCAGTTTTACGCTGTTCGGGCTGGTCCCGCTGCCGACGGCGGACTCGAGCGGCTTATTCGGCACCGCCGCCGAGAAGGCCTATATCCTCTACGGCCTGCTGGTCGGCATCGCCTTCGGTCCGGTCCAGGCCTCGTCGCGATCCTATCTCGCCCGCAGCGTCTCACCCGACGAGGCCGGGCGCTATTTCGGGCTCTACGCGCTGTCCGGCCGCGCCACCTCGTTCCTGGCGCCTGCCTCGGTTGCGACGATCACCGTAGGGACCGGTTCGGCGCGAATCGGCATGATGGCGCTGGTCGTTTTCCTCGCCGTCGGCCTCATGCTGCTGTTGCGCACGCCCTATCCGGCCCGCCGGCCGGGATAAACGGGCGCACGGGCGAGATTGGCGTTGCGCTCGGGAAGAGGTATGCGCTGACCTTTCGGGCTGCGACGAGGTGAGGCGCGAGCGGCTTTATGCCGCCCGCATCCCACTCCATCGTCATCCTCGGGCTTGACCCGAGGATCCATTCATGGGCCGCCAAAGTTCAGTGAGCGCTGCAGCTCGGCGCCGCGCTGCTGGTGCTTCATGGCCTGCGCCTAGATCCTCGGGTCAAGCCCGAGGATGACGAACGAGAAGAGACTCAGCACCCACAGGTGTGCGCCACTGACATGACGGAACGCGCCTAACCGCTCAATGCCGGAAGTGCCGCATCCCGGTAAACACCATCGCGACATTGTGCTCATTGGCGGCGGCAATGACCTCGTCGTCGCGCATCGAGCCACCCGGCTGGATGACGGCGGTGGCGCCGGCGGCGATCGCCGACAGCAGACCGTCGGCGAAAGGCAGAAAGGCCTCCGAAGCGACCGCCGAACCGCGCGTCAGCGGCGCCGCAAGGCCGAGCGCCTTGGCCGCTTCCTCGGCCTTGATGGCGGCGATTCGAGCCGAATCGACGCGGCTCATCTGGCCGGCGCCGATCCCGGCCGTCTGGCCGTCCTTCGCATAGACGACGGCGTTCGACTTGACGTGCTTCGCCACCTTGAAGGCGAACTTCATGTCGTCGAGCTCCTGCGCCGACGGCGCGCGCTTGGTGACGACCTTGAGTTCGAGGTCCTCGACCATGCCGTTGTCGCGCGTCTGAACGAGCAACCCGCCGGCGACCGTCTTGGCGGTCAGCCCGGGCGTGCGCGGATCCGGCAAGCCGCCTGTCGCCAGCAGCCTGAGGTTCGGCTTGCGGGCGATGATCGCTTTGGCCTCGTCGCAGACCGACGGCGCGATGATCACCTCGGTGAAAAGCTTGACGATCTCTTCGGCCGTTTCGGCGTCGAGCTGCTGGTTGAGCGCGATGATGCCGCCAAAGGCCGAGGTCGAATCGCAGGCGAGCGCCCGGCGATAGGCTTCGGCGAGCGACGGCGCGGTGGCGACGCCACAGGGATTGGCATGCTTGATGATCGCACAGGCCGGCGCCTTTTCCGGCAGGAACTCCGCCACCAGCTCGAAGGCGGCGTCCGTGTCGTTGATGTTGTTGTAGGAAAGCTGCTTGCCCTGCAGCAGCGTCGCGGTCGCGACCCCCGGCCGCTTCTCGCCAGTGACGTAGAAGCCCGCCTTCTGATGCGGGTTCTCGCCGTAGCGCATCTCTTCCTTGAGCACGCCGCCGATGACCCGATGGCGCGGCATGGCGAAATCGAGCGCCTCGGCGAACCAGTTTGAGATCGCCGCGTCATAGGCAGCCGTCCTGGCATAGGCCTTGGCGGCCATTTTCTGCCGGAAGGCGTAGCGCGTCGTGCCGTCGGCGATTTCCTCGAGCAGCGCCGAATAGTCGGACGGGTCGGTGACGATCGTCACATAGGCATGGTTCTTGGCCGATGCGCGGATCATCGCCGGTCCGCCGATGTCGATATTCTCAACCGTGGTCGGATAGTCGCCGCCCTCGGCGCGGACTTCCTCGAACGGATAGAGATTGATGACGACGAGATCGATCGCGGTTATCCCATGCGCGTCCATCGCCGCCTTGTGGTCCGCGTCGTCGCGGATGGCGAGCAGGCCGCCGTGGACGCCGGGATGAAGCGTCTTGACGCGGCCATCCATGACTTCCGGAAAGCCGGTCAATTCGGAAACGTCGCTGACCGGAAGGCCGGCCCCCGCCAGCGCCTTGTGCGTGCCGCCGGTCGAGACCAGCCTTACGCCCTTTTCATTGAGGGCGCGGGCGAGGTCGACGATACCCGCCTTGTCGGAGACGGAGAGGAGGGCGGTTTGGATCCGGACCTCGTCCGGAGCCGGGATTTTCTTGGAGGCGACAGCCATCAACCATGCTCCTTTGGCAGCGCCGGACGCTTGGAAAGAGGGGTGCCGGCGATTGGAATGGCTGCCCGTTAGCACAGCTTGCCGACGGAAGGAACCTTCGCAGCCGCGGAGGTCGAAAATAGGCTTGGTCCTACCCCTCGCGGGTCAGCGTCCACTGGATTTCCGGCTGCGCCGCAACCGCGAAGGTCACGGTGATCTGCGACGAGGCGCGCACGCCGGACGGATCGGCGAAGAAGACGTCCTCCTCGATCGCCAGGTCTCCATCCCGGCAGGCAAAGAGCCAGGCCTCGCCGTCCGGCGCGCTCAGATAGATCTCGCTCTTGCTGCTTTGCCGCAGCCCGATCGCCGGATGGATGTGAAAACGGGCGACAGCCATCGCGCTGTCGGACGCCTCCGGATCGCTGCCGTTTTCCCGCGAAAGCCGGTCGCGCCCGCGGATCAGCCGGCCGCCGTTCAGAATGCCGACGTCGCGCTCGTGGATGAGGCCGAAGGCGGCGAGATAGCCGTCATGGCTCGCCTTGACGGATTCGATTCGGCCCGGCTCGTCGTTTCGCTCCGTCTCGACCTGCGATACGCCGCTCACCATGATTGCGCCGAGAAAGCGCGATTGCGAAAAGCGCGAGGAGGAGGTGTCGTTCACCGTCACCGTCGAGTGGGCGGCGGTGACGCGGGCCATCTGCCGGAATCGTTCGCCGGCGAACTTCGGCGCGCCGGAATTGACGATGAGGCGGTTTCGCCCCGACGACATCTCGAAGGAGAGGCAGCCGGCATGGGCGCTGCGCGACAGATCGACCGACAGGGGTCGGCCCGTGTCTACGATGACCACCGTCTCGCCGAGCGAGAGCCGCTCGAAACTGATGTGCGGCAGCGACCGGAACGGCTCGCCCGCGGTCTCGTCGTAGCGCAGCACCGAAGCAAGCTCGTGTGCCGGCACCGAGGTTGCGCCGTTGAAGAGCGCCAGTTCGCCGCTCTGATGCCGGAAGAACCGAAGCGCCGGGTACATCCGGTCGATGCCGGAAATCAGCCGCGACGGCACGTCGTGACCGAGATTGACATAGGTCTGGCGCAACGGCAGCAGGTCGAGCAGCAGTTCGAGCCCGGCGCGGGGATTGCGGGAGAAGTGGCCGCCATCCGCGAGGATCTGGCGGTCGAGTTCGAGGTCCAGACCGCGCGCCGCCCGGCGCAGCACCGAAGGCGAGACCGGCATTGACACGGACGCCATTGCCAGCGCGATGCGAACCCTGAGCCGCGCCTCGCCCTCCGGTACCGTTCCGGCGACGTGGCGAAGATAGCGGACCTGATAGGTGAGGCTTTTCAGGAAGCGGCGATAGAAGCCATGCTCTGCGTTGCGCAGCACCACCGGCGAATGCGACAGCCAGGCGATGACCCGCTGCGCGATCACATCCGCTTCCCAGGAGATGCCGCCGATGTTGCGGCCATGCGTGCCCATCCAGTCGTCGACGATCTGACGGAGCCTCGCAAAGCCCGCTTCATCGCGGACGGCGCGCATGTGGCGCAGCCAGTCGAAGGCATGCAGCCGATTGGCAAATTCGTGCGACGGCAGATCGATCTCGAACGGCGATTCACCTTCGGTGTCGAGCACCCGGCCGGCGAGCGGATAGCGGCCCTGAAGGATTTCCTCCGCTACAAAGGGGTCGATGGCTCTGAGATCGGTCGGCGCGACGATAAGCCTGTCCGGGGTTGACCTCGAAAAACGCAGGGCCGCCAGCCGCCCAAGCGAAATCCGCCGCGCAAGGCGGCGCCAGCCTTCGCGCAGATACAGGTAAAGCAGCCTTCGTCTAGCGGAAAACAGCATCGGCGCCTGCAGGTTTGTTGATGGCCGCGACGGAACCTTCGAAGCGCTTGACGAGCACCTGTCGGGATTGCGCCAGAATCGCTTTCATGGGCCGGAATGGTGCCGGAAGGAAGATTAAATTTCTATCAATTTGCCGCCATTGATAGGCAGACGATTCTGAAGCGTCAATCGTCGCTGCCCAGGGATCGGCGCAGCACAGCCGCGTAGAAGCCGTCGAGCCCGCCGGAAAAGGGGGGCTCGAGCGGCAGCATCGCCGGTGTCGTGCGGAACTCGCCGAGCGCGGTGATCGCCGCCTCGAGCCCCGGCCAATCGGACGGGGCGATCGGCACGCGCTCGCAAAGTCCGTCGCCTAGAACGCGTTCAACGACCTCTTCACCTTCGCGCGGGTCCAGCGAGCAATTGGAAAAGACCACGATGCCGCCGGGCTTAACGAGCCTCAACGCATGCCGCAGCAGCCGCTCCTGGAGGCGGGCGAGCTTTTCCACATCCTCCGGCCCTTTCGTCCAGAGCACATCCGGGTGACGCCGGGTGGTGCCGGTAGACGAGCAAGGGGCATCGAGAAGGGCGGCATCGAAGAGCTCCTCCGGGCGGAAATTCGCCATGTCGATCTCTTTCGTCCGGGCTTCGAGGCCGAGCCGTTCGAGATTGGCCTTCAGCCGCCGCAACCGGCTGGACGACTGGTCGAGCGCCGTCACCTGCGCCCCGGCAAGAACGAGTTGGGCCGTCTTGCCGCCTGGTGCCGCGCAGAGATCGACCACCGTCTTGCCGGAAAGATCGTCGAAGAGGCGCGCCGGGATCGAGGCGGCGGCATCCTGCACCCACCACGTGCCTTCCGCAAAGCCCTGCAAGGACGGGATCGCCCCGGAAAACTCACCGAGCCGAACGGAGCCGGTCGGCAGCACCATGCCGCCAAGGCGCCCGGCCCACCCGGCGGCGTCGGACTTTACCGTCAGGTCGATCGCCGCTGGAACGAGTTGCGCTTCCGAGATGCCTTCCGCCTGGGCTTGGCCGTAATGAGCGACCAGGCGCTCATAGAACCAGGCCGGAATGGCCGGCACGGCATTCACCGTCTCGAGGATCGCCTCCTTCTCGCGCGAAAGCCGCCGGAGCACCGCGTTGACGAGGCTGGCGAAGCGGCGATTCCGCGGATCGGCCTGCGCCTGCTCGACGGCAAGGTCGACGGCGGAATGATCCGGGATGTCGAGATAAAGGATCTGCGCTGCTGCGACCGTCAGCACGTGTTCGAGCGCGCGGGCGCCATCCGGCAGGGGGGTCTGGATCAGCGAGTCGATCGCAGCGCGGACCCGCGGCAGGTGCCGGAGCGCCGAATTGAGGATGGCGCGCACCAGCGCCCGGTCGGCATCGTTGAGCTCGCGATAGGCCGGATTGCCGTGCTCCTGGTCGAGCATGCCGTCGAGCGGCGTCTTGCGGTCGATCACCGCCGCCAGGATCTTGGCGGCCGCCTGGCGGCTTTTCAGCCCCGGCTTAAAAACGGCGCCGGCAGCATCGGGCCGCTGGCCGGCCTTCTGGAACGGCTTGATTCGGCGGGCTCGTTTCGGATGTGAATCGTTTTGTCTGTCTTCGGGCATCAGGACCAGGGGCCTTTCGGCGGTTCGGAACCACCGCGACCCCAGCCGGTTCTCGGGACAGAGCGCGATTTGCGCACCGCATTATCAGGACGAGCCGGCGGCGTCGAGCCCGCCGACATCTCGCCTGCCATCCGCTCGAGCGCGGCGACGCGGTTTTCGGTGTTCGGATGCGTCGAGAAGAGGTTGTCCATGCGCTCGCCCGAAAGCGGATTAATGATGAACATGTGCGCCGTCGCCGGATTGCGCTCCGCGTCCTGGTTGTGAATGACATGGGCAGCGCCGGCGATCTTCCGGAGCGCCGAGGCGAGCCAGAGAGGATTGCCGCAGATCTCGGCGCCGCGCCGGTCGGCGGAGTATTCGCGCGTGCGGCTGATCGCCATCTGCACCAGCATGGCCGCTAGCGGAGCGACGATCATCGCGATCAGGACACCGATAAACCCGAGAGGATTGTTGTTCTCGCGGTTGCCGCCGAAGAAGAAGGCGAAATTGCCGAGCATCGAAATGGCACCGGCGAGCGTCGCCGTCAGGGTCATCGTCAAAGTGTCGCGGTATTGGATATGCGCGAGCTCATGCGCCATGACGCCGGCCACCTCCTCATAGGAGAGCGACTGCAGCAGGCCGGTGGAGGCGGCGACCGCGGCATTCTGCGGGTTGCGGCCGGTGGCGAAGGCGTTCGGCTGCGGGCTATCGATGACGTAGACGCGCGGCATCGGCAGACCGGCATTCTGCGCCAGGTCGCGCACGATGCCGTAATATTCCGGCGCACTGCGCTCGTCGACCTCCTGGGCCCGATACATCCTGAGCACCATGCGGTCAGAATTCCAGTAGGAGAAGAAGTTCATGCCCGCGGCCATGACCAGGGCGACCATCATGCCGCCCCTGCCGCCAATGACATAGCCGACAGCCATGAACAGGACGGTCATGAAGGCAAGCAGCATTGCGGTGCGCACGAGGTTCATGGATCAGACTCCAGGCACTCAGGTCGTTTTCGTTCAACCTCGGAGCAGGCTGCCCCGAACTGCTCAAACGTTTCACGTGAATCAGGGTTCCCGCTTCGACGGAAGCGACTTATATGATGGGGACGAGGCCCCCGTTCTTCAATATCCTAAGGCTGATCCGACTCGCACATGCAGAACGACTACGACAATTCACCCGAACGGCCCAAGCGGCCGCTGTCACCCGCGGCCCTCCGCGCGCTCCAGGAAGCGGACGAGCGACGCCGCACCGAGGAGAAAAAGGAAGCGCCGGCAGAAATCGGCGGCCGCGGCGGGCTGGATCCGTCCCGTTTCGGCGATTGGGAAATCAAGGGCCGGGCGATCGACTTCTAAGGGGCTGCTGCAGCCGGCTATTGTTTCGGTCGCGAATCGACAGGCACGTTCCGAACCGGTTGCTGGTCCGATGGGAGCGCGTCGCTCTATGGAATTCATAGGTGAACGTCGATTGACGCTCCGGCATCCGTTAGGCGTCCTTTGCCCCTCACCTAGCCCTCTCCCCGCTCGCGGGGAGAGGGGATTGAGGCGGCGCGGCATACCCCTTCTCCCCGCAAGCGGGGAGAAGGTCGCGGCAGCGGGATGAGGGGCGGTCGCAGCGCTACCTCACGCCCGGTTCTGCCGATTGGCGATCAGGTCGTCGACAACCGCCGGGTCGGCGAGCGTCGAGGTATCGCCGAGCGAGCCGAAATCGTCCTCGGCGATCTTGCGGAGAATCCGCCGCATGATCTTGCCCGAGCGCGTTTTCGGCAGGCCGGGCGCGAACTGGATCTTGTCCGGCGTGGCGATCGGCCCGATCTCCGAGCGGACATGCTTGACCAGTTCCTGGCGCAGTTCGTCGCTGCCGGCCTCGCCCGCCATCAGCGACACGTAGCAATAGATGCCCTGGCCCTTGATCGGGTGCGGATAGCCGACAACCGCGGCTTCCGAGACGAGGTGATGCGAGACGAGCGCCGATTCGACCTCGGCCGTGCCGAGGCGGTGGCCGGAGACGTTCAAGACGTCATCGACGCGGCCGGTGATCCAGTAATAGCCGTCCTCGTCGCGGCGGCAGCCGTCGCCGGTGAAGTATTTGCCCTTGTAGGTCGAGAAATAGGTCTGGATGAAGCGCTCGTGGTCGCCATAGACGGTGCGCATCTGCCCCGGCCAGCTGTCGATGATGCAGAGATTGCCGTCCGCCGGTCCGTCGATCACCTTGCCCTCATTGTCGACGATCTGCGGCTTGACGCCGAAGAAGGGCCGTGTCGCCGAGCCGGGCTTCAGATCGGTGGCGCCCGGCAGCGGCGTGATCAGGATGCCGCCGGTCTCCGTCTGCCACCAGGTGTCGACGATCGGCGAACGCTCCTCGCCGACGACATGGTAGTACCATTCCCAGGCTTCCGGATTGATCGGTTCGCCGACGGTTCCGAGCAGGCGCAACGACGAGCGCGACGAGCGTTTGACGAAATCGTCGCCGGCGCCCATCAGCGAGCGGATCGCCGTCGGTGCCGTATAGAAGATGTTGACCTTGTGCTTGTCGACGACCTCCCAGAAGCGGCCGGCATCCGGGAAGTTCGGCACGCCCTCGAACATCAGCGTCGTCGCGGCGTTGGCGAGCGGCCCGTAGACGATATAGGAATGGCCGGTTACCCAGCCGACATCGGCCGTGCACCAGTAGATATCGCCGTCGTGATAATCGAAGACATATTGGTGGGTCATCGAGGCATAGACGAGATAGCCGCCGGTCGTGTGCAGCACCCCCTTGGGCTTGCCGGTGGAGCCGGACGTATAGAGGATGAACAGCGGCTCTTCGGCGCTCATCTTCTCCGGCGGGCAATGTGCCTCGACGGTTGCGGTTTCCTGGTGGTACCAGAGATCGCGGCCCGGCGCCCAGCCGACCTTGCCGCCAGTGCGGCGCACCACCAGCACCTTGTTGACCATGACATGCTGGCGGGCAGCGATGTCGATCGCCTTGTCGGTGTTTTCCTTGAGCGGCACCGGCTTGCCGCCGCGCAAGCCCTCGTCGCAGGTGATGACGAAGGTCGATTCGCAATCGACGATGCGGCCGGCGAGCGCCTCCGGCGAGAATCCGCCGAAAACGACCGAGTGGATGGCGCCGATGCGGGTGCAGGCGAGCATCGCAAAGGCCGCTTCCGGGATCATCGGCATGTAGATGGTCACCCGGTCGCCCTTCTGGACGCCATGCTTTTTCAGGACATTGGCGAGGCGGCAAACCCTGTCGTAAAGCTCGTTATAGGTGATCTTCTTGTCGACATAGGGATTGTCGCCTTCCCAGATGATCGCCGTCTTGTCGCCATGCGTTTTCAAATGGCGGTCGATACAATTGTAGGAGACGTTGGTGAGGCCGTCTTCGAACCACTTGATCGAAACGTCGCCCTCGAAGGACGTATTCTTGACCTTGGTATAGGGCTGGAACCAGTCGATCCGCTTGCCATGCTCGCCCCAGAACGTCTCCGGATCGGCAATGCTCTGCTCGTACCATTTCAGATAGGTCGCGTCGTCGATGAGCGTGCGGTTCTTGGCCGCTTCCAGGACCGGATGGGTCTTGACGTCCATGTTTTCCTCCCTGCGTATTGCTGCTGGATCACGATGCTTGGGGCCGGGTCCGCCCAGACCGCCAGCAGGATCGTTTTTCGACGTTGGAGCGGGATTGCACCGCTCGCGGCGGCACTCCCACCGCCCGTTCGGACGATTCATAGCAGGTCAAAGCTTGGCCGCAATTAGACAAAAGCACATTCGGAAGTGAAGAATTGCAATTTCGAGACAACAACGATATAGAACGCTCAATTCCCGGAAATCAGTGGTAGACTCCACGGCCCGCGACACCGGCGCGGACGGACGAAAGGACTATATCCATGGCTCAGCAATTGCTTATGCCCAAGGCAACGGCCGTCTGGCTCGTTGACAACACCGCGCTGTCGTTCGACCAGATCGCGCAGTTCTGCAAGCTGCACCCGCTCGAAGTCAAAGCGATAGCCGACGGTGAATCGGCGCAGGGCATCAAGGGCCTCGATCCGATTGCCACCGGTCAGCTTTCGCGCGACGAGATCGCCCGCGGCGAGGGAAATCCGAACCATAAGCTCAAGCTCTCCGAGCCGAAGGTCCGCGTGCCGGATTCGAAGCGCAAGGGCCCGCGCTACACCCCGGTTTCGAAGCGGCAGGACCGTCCGAACGCCATTCTCTGGCTGGTCCGCAACCATCCGGAACTGAAGGACGCGCAGATTTCGCGCCTCGTCGGCACGACCAAGTCGACGATCGAACAGATTCGCGAGCGCACCCATTGGAACTCGGCCAACCTGACGCCGATGGATCCGGTCACCCTCGGCCTCTGCTCGCAGATCGATCTCGACCTGGAAGTCGAGCGCGCCGCCAAGGGCCGCCCGTTGCCGACGGCAGCCGAGTTGGGCGCCACGCTCGAGTCGGCACGGGAAACCGAGAAGATCGACTACAGCTTCGATCGCGAGGAAGAGAAGGAAATCGACGCCGACGCCGTCTTCGCCAAGCTGAAGTCTCTAAAGTCGGACCGTAAGGACGACGAAGACGACAACTACTGATCGCCTCGTCACCGGTGATGAAATGCAGAACCCGGGCCGCAGATCCGGGTTTTTTGTTGGCTTTAATTGCAAGCGTAAGGGTGTAATTTGCCCACTTAATAAGCCGAGCCGGTTGAATCATCGAGGTTGTGGCGTTCGGTGCCCTTGAGCGGCGGATTGAATATGCTGACGAGGATCAGGTCCTTGTCGCTACCGCCACGCAGATAGTGCCTGTCATGTTTGTCGAGCACATAGATGTCGCCCTGCCGGATGGGAAAGACATTGCCTTCCATGTCCTCCACCTCACCCTCTCCGGCGATGCAATAGCAGGCTTCGAGATGGTTGCGGTATTGGAGCAGCGACACGGTTTTCGCCCGCACCACCGTGTGGCAGACGGTAAATCCCATCCCGTCCCTTTCCGTCAGCAGGCGGTGGCTGGTACCGCTTCCCCACTCAACGAAGTGATCGGTGGTTTCGACATCTTGCAGGCTGCGCACGAACATGCTGTTCTCCAATGTGTAAGAGCGTTTGACAAATCAGGGAGAACCGGCTCTCGTCGGTCACCTTGAAGTCCTTTATTCCCCGGAGTGCCGGTTCGTACAAACGACGATTCCTCATCGGATAGTTGAGGAGAATTTACATATGCTGCCTCCCCTAGGCGCACTTCGCGTCTTCGAAGCCGCCGCCCGACTTGCGAGCTTCTCGCGGGCTGCCGACGAGTTGCATGTCACCCATGCCGCCGTGAGCCATCAGATGCGGCAGTTGGAAGAGTGGTTCGGCCGCCCGCTGTTCCTGCGTGAAAAGCGCGGCGTCCGGCTCGCGACCGAAGCCGAACGGCTCGCGGAAGCCCTCTCGGCCAGCTTCGAACGGATTGCCGCCGAAGCGGAAGCCTTGAAGCTCAGAACGAAATCGGGAATCACCGTCGCCTGCATTCCCTCGATCGCGACGCGCTGGCTGATCCCGGCGCTCGGCGGTTTCCTGGCCGCCCATCCCGACATTACCGTCAAGGTGATCTATGCCACGGCTGCGCAACGCCTGCGCGAAACCGGCTGCGATGTGCTGATTACGCTGGGCGCCGATACGTCGGATAGCGTCACTTGCGAGCGGCTTTTTTCCCGCGTCAACCGGCCGGTGGCCAGTCCGCGCTATCTTGAACGGAGGGGTGGGCTCGACAATGCACAGCAGATCGCAGCGGCGCATCTCCTGCACGACGAGACGACCGCCCATTGGCAGCAATGGTTCGCCCGAGCCGGCATAACTCCGCCGGGACCAACGAAAGGCCCGGTCTTTCAGGATTTCAATCTGCTCGCGACGGCCGCCATCGCCGGCCACGGCGTTGCCCTCTGTCCGGTCGAGGTATGCCGGCGCGAGATCGCCAATGGCGACCTGATCGTACTTTCCGAGACGTCCATCCTCGAAGAGGAGAGCTATTTCCTGATCTGCAGGACTGCGCGCCAGAAGGCCGCATCCATCTTCTGCGCCTGGTTCAAAGGCGTGGTCGAACTGCAGGCCGGCTGATGTCCCGCGTCAGACGCCGATTCCCTTGGCATGCAGCGCTTCGGTGATCTCTTCGAGAATCGCGGGGTCGTCGATCGTGGCCGGCATCTTCCAGGGCTGCCGGTCGGCGATCTTCTGGATCGTCGCGCGCAGGATCTTGCCCGACCGGGTCTTCGGTAGCCGCTTGACGCAGATCGCGGTTCGGAAGGCGGCGACCGGGCCGATGCGCTCGCGGACGAGGGCGATCACTTCCTTCTCGATCTCCGCCGTCTCACGGGAAACATTCGCGTTGATCACTAGGAAGCCGGCCGGAACCTGCCCCTTCATCGGATCGGCGATGCCGATCACCGCACATTCGGCAACATCCGGATGGCTGGCGCAGACCTCCTCCATGGCGCCTGTCGAAAGCCGGTGACCGGCGACATTGATGATGTCATCGGTACGGGCCATGATGAAGACATAGCCCTCCTCGTCGATGTAGCCGGCGTCGGCCGTCTTGTAGTAGCCGGGATATTCCTCGAGATAGGCGGACCGAAAGCGGTCGTCGGCCTTCCAGAGGGTCGGCAGGCATCCGGGCGGGAGCGGCAGCTTGACGACTACATTGCCGAGCGTGCCGGCCCTGACCGGATGGCCGGCATCGTCAAGGACCTGCACGTCATAGCCAGGGAGGGGAACAGCGGGCGATCCGTATTTCACCGGCAGCAGGCCGAGGCCGAGCGGATTGCCGGCAACCGGCCAGCCGGTCTCCGTCTGCCACCAGTGATCTATGACCGGAACGCCGAGCGCCCGCTCGGCCCAGCGGATCGTGTCCGGATCGGCTCGCTCTCCCGCAAGATAAAGCGCCCGGAAGCGCGACAGGTCATGACGGGCAGCGTGGGAGGCTTCCGGATCCTCCTTGCGGATCGCTCTGAGCGCCGTCGGGGCGGTGAACATGACCGCTACGCCGTGCTCGGCAATGATCCGCCAATAGGTGCCTGGATCGGGCGTCCCCACCGGCTTGCCTTCGAAAAGCACCGAGGTGCTGCCATTGAGGAGCGGTCCGTAGACGATATAGGAGTGCCCGACCACCCAGCCGATGTCGGACGCCGCCCAGAACACCTCGCCGGGCAGGACGCCGAAGAAGTTTTCCATCGACCATTTGAGGGCGACCATGTGGCCGCCATTGTCGCGCACCACGCCCTTCGGCTGGCCGGTGGTTCCGGACGTGTAGAGGACATATAGCGGATCGGTGGATGCGACCGCCGCACAGGGCGCTTCCTCGCCGGCCCGCTTCGCCGCTGCAAGGGCGGCGGCGAAATCGATATCGCGGCCGGGTACCATATCGGCGGCAAGCATCTCGCGCTGGAAGATCAGGCAATGGGCGGGCTTGTTGCTGGCGATCTCGATCGCCTGATCGAGCAGCGGCTTGTAGGAGACGGTGCGGCCGGGTTCCAGCCCGCAGCTTGCCGACACGACGAGCTTGGCCTGGCAATCGTCGATTCGCACGGCGAGTTCGTTGGCGGCGAAACCGCCGAAGACGACCGAGTGCAGGCGCCGATCCGCGCCGCCGCCAGCATGGCGATCGCGGCCTCCGGGATCATCGGCATATAGATGATGATCCGGTCGCCCTTGACGATGCCGAGCTTGCCATAGACGGCGGCCATCGCCTTGACGTCGGCGAGCAGCGCCGCATAGGAGATCTTCTCGATCCGCCCGGTGACGGGACTGTCATAGATGAAGGCCGTCTGTTCGGCACGACCGGCCCTCACGTGGCGGTCGAGACAGTTGTAGCAGGTGTTGGTTACGCCATCCGGAAACCAGTGACCGTACGTTCCGAGTTCGGCGTCGAAGATGCGGCGGGGCCTTTCGAACCAGTCGATTGCCTCTGCGGCCTCGGACCAGAACCCACTCGGATCGGCTTTCCATGCGGCATACACGTCGGAATAGCGGCTCGCCATTTCCGTTCTCCTCCACTGACTTCCGGACGGATTGGCCCGGCTCCTCGGTCCTGAAGGATAGGCCTGTGGAGCGAAAGATGAAGCCCGACGAAAGAGTAATGGAGCGGAACAGCGGGTTCCGAGCTTCACCTCAAGATTCAAGAAAATCAGCGCGTACCGAAAATCGCCGATCCGACCCGCACGCTGGTGGCGCCGAAGCTGATGGCCGTTTCGAAATCGCCGGACATGCCCATGGACAGGCGGGTAAGGCCGCATCTGGCGGCGAGCTTGGCAAGCAAGGCGAAATGCGGACCCGGATTTTCGTCGATGGGCGGGATGCACATCAGCCCTTCTACGTCGAGACCGAGCTCCGCGCGGCAGAGGTCGACGAAGGCAACTGTGTCCTCCGGCGCTATTCCAGCCTTCTGCGGTTCAAGCCCGGTATTGACCTGCACATAAAGCCGGGGTCTGCGGCCCTGTCGCTCCATCTCGGCGGCGACGGCGCGGGCGATCTTCTCGCGATCGATCGTCTCGATCACATCGAAAAGGGCGACGGCGTCGGCCGCCTTGTTGGATTGCAGCGGACCGATCAGGTGGAGCTCGATATCGGGCGTCTCGGCCTTCAACTCCGGCCACTTGCCCTGCGCTTCCTGGACGCGGTTCTCGCCGAACACACGCTGCCCTGCGGCAATCGCCGGCCGGATCGCGTCCGCCTCGAAGGTCTTCGAGACGGCGACGAGCATGACGACGCCTTCAGCCCGTTTCGCCGCCTTTTCGCTCATGCGAATCCGGCTCAAGACATCGTTCAGTCGTTCCTCTACGTCCATGCTTGTGCTCCTTGCCATTCGAGGCTTGCAAGCCGAATTATTGAAACTTGCCGTGCTTGCCAAGCCCGGCCAAGCCGAGGTCGGCCAATTCCGCCAAAGTACGGCGCGCCCGGCCTTCAAAACTTGACGGTCAGGCGGTTTCATGATGAAGGTCAGGCCAACTATCACAAGGGCGCCTTAGCCCCGCAGATTTTCCGGAACATCGACAGAGACATGGCTACCGAACGATATAATCCGCGTGACGCCGAACCGCGCTGGCAGCAGGAATGGGATGCGCGCAAGGTCTTCGAGACGAGGAACGACGATCCGCGTGAAAAATACTACGTGCTCGAGATGTTCCCCTATCCGTCCGGACGGATCCATATGGGGCATGTGCGCAACTACACGATGGGCGACGTCGTCGCCCGCTACAAGCGCGCCCGCGGCTTCAACGTGCTGCATCCGATGGGCTGGGACGCCTTCGGCATGCCCGCCGAGAACGCCGCCATGGAGCGCGGCGTGCATCCGGCCGGCTGGACCTATCAGAACATCGCGGCGATGAAGGCGCAGCTCAAGGTCATGGGCCTGTCGCTCGACTGGAGCCGCGAATTCGCCACCTGCGATCCGGCCTATTACCAGCGCCAGCAATACCTGTTCCTCGACTTCCTGGAAAGGGGTCTGGTCTACCGCAAGCAGTCGAAGGTCAACTGGGATCCGATCGACAACACCGTGCTCGCCAACGAGCAGGTGATCGACGGTCGCGGCTGGCGCTCCGGCGCGCTGGTCGAGCAGCGCGAGCTGACCCAATGGTTCTTCCGTATCACCGATTTCAGCCAGGACCTGCTCGACTCGCTCGACACGCTGGATCAGTGGCCGGAAAAGGTGCGGCTGATGCAGAAGAACTGGATCGGTCGCTCCGAGGGGCTGTTGCTCCGGTGGGAACTCGATCCTGAGACCGTTCCCCGCGAGAGCAGCGAACTGACCGTCTACACGACGCGGCCGGACACGCTCTTCGGCGCCTCCTTCCTGGCGATTTCGGCCGACCACCCGCTTGCCAGGGAAGCCGCCGCCAGGGATGCCGCGGTCGACGCCTTCTGCGAGGAATGCCGGCGCGCCGGCACCTCGATCGCCGCCCTCGAAACGGCCGAGAAAAAGGGCATCGACACCGGCATTCGCGCCCGCCACCCGTTCGATCCGAACTGGGAACTGCCCGTCTATGTCGCCAATTTCGTGCTGATGGACTATGGCACGGGCGCCATCTTCGGCTGCCCTTCCGGCGACCAGCGCGACCTGGATTTCGCCCGCGCCTACGGCCTGCCGGTCGTGCCGGTGGTGATGCCGAAGGATGCCGATGCCGCTTCCTTCACGATCGGCGACGAAGCCTATGTCGGTGACGGCGTGATGATCAATTCGCGCTTCCTGGATGGTCTCTCCACGGAAGAGGCCTTCGAGGCGGTCGCCTCGAAGCTCGAAAATGAGACGCTGAACGGCGCGCCGCGTGCGGAGCGCAAGGTGAATTTCCGCCTGCGCGACTGGGGTATCTCCCGGCAGCGTTATTGGGGCTGCCCGATCCCGGTCATCCATTGCGAGGCTTGCGGCGTCGTTCCGGTGCCGAAGGCGGATCTGCCGGTCACACTGCCGCCGGACGTCACCTTCGACAAGCCGGGCAACCCGCTCGACCGGCACCCGACCTGGCGGCATGTCGCCTGCCCTGAATGCGGCAATGATGCCCGTCGGGAAACTGACACGATGGACACTTTCGTCGATTCCTCCTGGTACTTCACGCGCTTCACCGCGCCCTGGGAGGACAAGCCGACCGATCCGAAGGTCGCCAATCACTGGCTGCCGGTCGACCAGTATATCGGCGGCATCGAGCACGCCATCCTGCACCTGCTCTATTCGCGCTTCTTCACCCGGGCGATGAAGGCGACCGACCACGTGGCGCTGGACGAACCGTTCAAGGGTCTGTTCACACAAGGCATGGTCGTGCACGAGACCTATAGCCGCGGCGAGGGTGCGCAGCGCGAGTGGGTCACGCCGGCCGAAATCCGCATCGAGGAAATCGACGGCCGCCGCCGTGCGGTCTTGATCGAGACGGGGGAGGAAGTCGCCATCGGCTCGATCGAGAAGATGTCGAAATCCAAGAAGAACGTCGTCGATCCCGACGACATCATCGCTTCCTACGGCGCCGACACGGCACGCTTCTTCGTGCTCTCCGATTCGCCGCCGGACCGCGACGTGATCTGGTCCGAGGCGGGCGTCGAAGGCGCTCACCGCTTCGTACAGCGCGTCTGGCGGCTGGTGGGAGAAGCCGCGGAAGGCCTGCGCGGCGTAAATGCTTTGCCGGCTAAGGAAGGCGAGGGGTTGGCGATTTCTCAGACCGCCCATCGTACGCTCCGCGCCGTCGAAGCCGACTACGACAAGCTTGCCTTCAACAAGGCTGTCGCCCGCATCTACGAACTCGTCAACGCTCTTGCCGCACCGCTGACGCAAGTCGCCGCCGGCAAGGCCGACGGGTCCGTTACCGCTGCGGTCAAGAATGCAACGACGATCCTGATCGACCTGATTGCACCGATGATGCCGCATCTGGCGGAAGAGTGCTGGCGCGAGATCGGCGGCGAAGGGCTGATCGCCGAACGCCCATGGCCGGCCTTCGACCCGGCACTCGTCGTTGAGAACGAAATCACCTTGCCAGTGCAGATCAACGGCAAGAAACGCGCCGATTTGACAATCGCGCGCGACGCAGATCAGAGTGCGATCGAAAGCGCCGTCCTCGCGCTTGACGCCGTCCAGGCGGCGCTCAACGGCGGCAAACCGAAAAAAATCATCGTCGTGCCCCAAAGGATCGTCAATGTCGTTGTCTGAGAAAGCTGGCCTTCGTTCCCGCTCCTTTGGCGTGCTTGCCGGCACCTTGCTGCTAGCGGTACTGGCCGGTTGCCAGGTGCGTCCGCTCTATTCGGACGGCCCGACCGGCGCCACGTCCGCGGCCCTTGGCTCCGTCGAGATCTCGGAAGCCGACGACCGCGTCGAACAGGAAGTGCGCAATGCCTTGATCTTCCTGGCCGCCGGCGGTCGGGGCGAGCCCGTCAACCCGCAATACCATCTCGCCCTCAACGTCTCGCACCGGACGATGGGCGTGCTTTACGACGATGCCGAGGACCGCGCAGCCGCCGGCCGCATCGTCGTCAAGGCGGACTACAATCTGACGCGGACGGCGACAGGCGAGACGGTGAAGGCCGGCTATCGCTCGGCGGTTGCGCTCGCCGACTTCCCGGAACAGGAATTCGCCAAGGTGCGCGCCGTGCGTGACGCCGAAAGCCGCGCCGCAAAGGAACTGGCGGAACTCATCAGGGCCGATATCGCCGCCGCCCTCGGCCGCTGAAGGCCGGTTAATCGGATGAGCGAGGTCAAGTCGCACGAATTCGACAGCTTCTTGAACAGAGGCGCGTCGAACTACCGCCTTTTCCTGCTCTACGGCCCCGATCGCGGCCTTGTCTCGGAGCGCGCCGGGCAGCTTGCCGGCCGCTCCGGCGTTGCTCTCGACGATCCGTTTGCCCTCGTGAAGCTTGACGCGTCGGAGCTGCAGCAGGGGGCCGGCCGGATACTGGACGAGGTCAATGCCATCGGTCTCTTCGGCGGTGAGAAACTCGTCTGGATCCGCGGCGCCTCGGGCGAGAAGGCGGTCGCCGAGGCGCTGCAAGTCCTCGCCGACAGCCCCCCCGCCGGCAGCACGCTCATCATCGAGGCCGGCGATCTCAAGAAGGGGGCAGCGCTCAGGAAGATCGGCGAATCCTCGCGGGCCGTCGCCTCGGTCGCCTGCTACAGCGATGATGCGCGCGGCCTGCACGCCCTGATCGACAAGGAACTCGCCGAGGCGGGTTTGCGCATAAGCCCGGCGGCGCGCGAGCATCTTGTTGAAGCGCTCGGCGGCGATCGTATCGCCTCGCGCAACGAGCTGCGCAAGCTCGCGCTCTACTGCCGCGGCAAGGATATTGTCGACGAGGAGGATGTCCTCGCCATCGTCGGTGATGCCAGCGCCATTTCTGTCGATGACGCGGTGGATGCGGTGCTCCAGGGTGACATCGATGCGCTGCTGCACGCCATGAAAAAGATCACCACGTCGAGAACGCCGCCCTTCCTGGTGCTGCAGGCCTGCCTCCGGCAGTTTCAGCAACTGGACGTAATGCGCGCCGAAATGGACGCGAACCGGCAACAGGCGAGCCAGGTGGTCGCAAGCCTCGGCCGCGGCCTGCATTTCCGGCGCAAGCCGATCGTCGAGGCGGCGCTGAAACATTGGACCGCGCCTGCGATCCGGCGCGAACTCGGCCGCCTGCAGGCGACCATCTATCAGAGCCGTGCCCGGCAGAGCCTCGAGGAAAGCCTCGTGCTGCAAAACCTGCTGGCAATTGCTATTAAATCGGCACGGCGCTGAAGGCCACCGCCGCGGTTGTAGCCTCAGCTCCATGCGAACCGAGCGCTTTCTTCAATAGAGCGCAACGGAGTTGCCGCCACGTCACTGCAGGAAATTGTGCCGCTCGGACGAGAATGGTCCGGCGTAGGCACTCGCTGGTCAACTGCTCTCCGGCGACAGGAGCGCGATCTTCAGCGCCGTTCAAGCAGCCGGCAGATCTCCTCGAGCTGATCGAGCGTCTTGTAGGCGATCCGAAGGTGTCCGCCGGAGGCCTTGTGGCTGACGGTAACTTCCAGCCCCAGGCTGTCCGAAAGCGTCCGTTCCAGCGCCAGCGTGTCGGCGTCCTTTTCCTCGCGATGCCGCCCCTTGGCGAAGTTGGGATCGTTCTGGGCCTTGATGTCGTTCTGCGCGAGGCGCTCCGCGTCGCGTACCGAGAGCCCCTTGGCAACGATCGAGCGCGCCAGCGCCACCGGATCGGAGGTCGGCACCAGGGCGCGGGCGTGGCCGGCAGAGAGGCTGCCGTCGGAAAGCATGTCGCGCACCGGCTCCGGCAATTTTAGCAGCCGCAGGCTGTTGGCGACATGGCTGCGGCTCTTGCCGATGATGTCGCCGAGGTCGTTCTGGGTGTAGCCGTGCTCGGCAATCAGCTGTTCGTAACCGAGCGCCTCTTCCAGCGGGTTGAGATCGGAGCGCTGGACGTTTTCGACGATGGCAATTTCCAGCGCCGTCCGATCGTCGACGTCGCGCACGATCACCGGAATCTCGGTGAAGCCGGCAAGCTGAGCGGCGCGCCAACGGCGCTCGCCCGCAATAATTTCGTAGCGCTCATGACCGACGGTGCGGACGACGACTGGTTGAACAATGCCATGTTGGCGGATCGAACTTGCCAGATCCTGCAGTTCCGCCTCGTCGAATTGCCGTCGCGGGTTGCGCGGGTTGCGCGAGACGAATTCAATTGGAACACGCCGGTCGGCATTGACCGGGCTCGTCGGCGCCGTTCCGCTTTGCAACGGCTGATCCATCTCGCCGATCAAGGCGGCCAAGCCGCGGCCAAGGCGTCTCTTGGAGCTGTCGTCGTTCATACTACACCCGTTGATTACGAAACCGAAACAATCACGCAGCCTTGCGCTGCCGCTCACGCTGGATGACTTCCGAGGCCAGCTGCAGATAGGCCTGACTACCGGCGCATTTGAGATCATAGAGAATGGCCGGCTTGCCGTAGGACGGCGCCTCCGAAACACGGACGTTCCTGGGAATCAACGTGTGATAGACCTTCTCGCCCAGGTGTGTCCTGACATCGCTGACGACCTGCTGGGCGAGATTGTTGCGCGAGTCGAACATTGTCAGCACGATGCCCTGAATATCCAGGCTCGGGTTGACGGTGCGACGGACCTGATCGACCGTCTCCAGCAGCTGGCTCAGACCCTCGAGCGCGAAGAACTCGCACTGAAGCGGTACAAGCACCGAATGCGCCGCCGCCATGGCATTCATCGTCAGCAGGTTAAAGGAGGGCGGGCAATCCACGAGAACGTAGGAACAGGTGAGTGCCTCGGGCGCGGCGAGCGCCTTGCGCAGGCGGAAAACCCGATCGGACTCGCGAGAAATCTCCATTTCGACGCCGAGTAGATCCATGGTCGACGGGACGATGGCCAAGTTCGGCACCGCTGTCTCCTGGGCAATCTCGCCGATCGAGTGGCTCCCCATCATCAGCTCGTAGGATGACAAATGCCTATCGCGCCGCTGGATGCCCAGTCCGGTGCTGGCGTTCCCCTGAGGATCGAGATCGACGATCAGGACCCTTTCGCCGATCGCCGCCAGCGCTGTCGCCAGGTTGATTGCGGTGGTCGTCTTGCCGACGCCGCCTTTTTGATTGGCAATGGTGATGATCCGATTTCTTGGGCCAAACATGCTTCGCTCGCCTATCACTTCGTCCGACGTGAAAGATTTGCAATCTCGAGCACAACCGAATCCGGCTCGACGACACTTGCATGTTTTACCAGATCGAATTGAAAGCGGCTAACCGCTTTATCAACTTCCGTTTGATAATCCCGGCCTTTGTGAAAGAAGGCGACGGTTTTCGCGTCGTTCTGAAGCATCCACGGCGCGCAATAGTCAAGCAATTGCGACAAATCGGCGAGCGCACGGGCCGAAATCGCGTCACAGCGCGGGATAGCGGAAGCGGCTTGCTCGATTCGAATCGGATGAACCGATCCGCGGGCCCCTGTTTCGTTGAGAGCAACGCGCAAAAATGCAGCCTTCTTGTTGTTGCTTTCGACGAGATGGACCCATCCATCTGAAAATTCGGAGAGACAGATGGCAGTGATAACGCCTGGGAAACCGCCGCCGCTGCCAAGATCTACCCAGACCTTGGGCGAGGGAGACAGCTGAAAGATCTGCAGACTGTCTGTTATATGGCGCTGCCACAGATCCTCAAGCGTAGACGGTGCCACAAGGTTGATCAACTTCGCCCACTTCTGAAAAAGCCCGGCGAAATGCTCCAGCTTTTCGTGCGTTTCAGGTGAAACACGCAGCGCTTTCATGCGCTCGGCAGGACTCGCTTTCATTGCGCCGCACGCCTCGCAGCCAACGCACCGCGCTCCTGCCGCCGCAGCCAGGACAGCAGCAGCGACACGGCCGCGGGGGTCATGCCATCGACCTTCATCGCCTGCGCCAAATTGCACGGCCGCTGCTGCGCTAGTTTTTGCTTCAGCTCGTTGGAGAGCCCCGGCAAGTCGCTATAGTCAAAGTCGTCCGGAATCGATGCGCTCTCTTCCCGCCGAACACCGGCGATGTCTGCCGCCTGGCGCTCCATATAGACGGCATAAGCAGCATCGATCTCGAGCGCTTCGGTGACGCGCCGATCAATTCCTTCGAGCTGCGGCCACAGCGGTTTCAGCCCCTCGATCGTCTGGTCCGGGTAGGAAAGGATTTCGAAGGCTGAACGCCGCTGGCCGTCCTGGTTGAGCTTGAGGCCAAACCGCTTGCCCTCGGTCGGTGTGATCGACAGCGATTGCAGGAGCGTGCGGCCGTTCTCATAGGCACCCCTCCACGATGCAAAGCGGGCCCGGCGCGCCTCCCCGACGCAACCGAGCTCGATGCCGACCGGGGTCAAACGCATGTCGGCATTGTCGGCCCTAAGTGACAGGCGATACTCCGCCCGCGAGGTGAACATCCGATAGGGCTCGCTAATTCCGCGCGAGGTCAAATCGTCGACCATCACGCCAATATAGGAGTCTGTCCGGCTGAAGATGAAGGGCTCCCGGCCCGTCGCTGCCAGCGCGGCGTTGAGCCCGGCGACCAGGCCCTGCGCTCCAGCCTCTTCATAGCCGGTCGTGCCATTGATTTGACCAGCCAAGAACAGCCCAGGCATTTTTCGAACCGCCAACGACAACTTGAGCTCGCGCGGATCCACGTGATCATACTCGATGGCGTAGCCGGGCTGAAGAATCACCACATCCTCGAGGCCAGGAATGGTGCGGATAAAGGCCTCCTGGACTTCCTCCGGCAACGAGGTCGATATGCCGTTGGGATAGACGGTGTCATCGTCCAGCCCTTCGGGTTCGAGGAAGATCTGGTGACCGTCCCGTTCGCCGAAGCGGACGATCTTATCTTCGATCGACGGGCAGTAGCGCGGGCCGACTCCCTCGATCTGACCGGAATACATCGCCGAACGGTGAATGTTGTCGGCAATGATTTTGTGGGTGGCGTCCGTCGTCCGGGTTACGCCGCAATCGATTTGGCGATTGACGATCGTGTCGGTCATGAAGGAGAAGGGCACCGGCTGCTCGTCCGGCCCCTGCCGGCCGACGCGGTCCCAGTCGATCGTCCGGCCGTCCAGCCGCGCGGGCGTGCCGGTCTTCAACCGTCCGAGCGTCAGGCCGGAGCGGGAGAGCGTCTCCGATAAGCCGAGCGACGGCTCTTCGCCGACGCGGCCAGCCGGAACCTTGCGATCGCCGATATGAATCAGCCCCTTGAGGAAAGTCCCCGTGGTCAGTACCACCGAGGCGGCCCTAAGGGCCCGGCCATCCTTCATGATCACGCCGGTGACGGCGTCGCCATCGGTCAGAAGGTCAAAGGCGTCACCTTCGATGACCGTGAGATTTTCAATAGCGCCGATCTCCCGCTGCATCGCTTCGCGATAGAGCCGGCGATCCGCCTGTGTGCGCGGTCCCCGGACCGCAGGCCCCTTGCGCCGATTGAGGAGCCGGAACTGGATGCCGGCGGCATCGGCGACGCGTCCCATCAGTCCGTCGAGGGCGTCGATCTCCCGAACCAAGTGCCCCTTGCCGAGGCCGCCGATGGCCGGGTTACAGGACATCACCCCGATCGTCTCGATTTTGTGGGTAACCAGAGCCGTCTGCGCGCCAAGCCGCGCCGCCGCCGAAGCGGCTTCGCAGCCGGCATGACCTCCGCCAATTACGATGACATCATAGCTCGTCATAGACACTCCCGCGCTCGGGTGTTGATTGTTAATCGCCGTATCCTGTCAAGAAGGTTTCACGTGAAACGAGTTTGCGACCCGCTTCAATCGCACGCCATCTCACTTGCCGATGCAGAACTCCGAGAATATCACGTCGAGCAGGTTCTCGACATCCACCCGACCAGTAATCCGTCCAAGTGCGTCGCCGGCGACGCGCAGCTGCTCAGCCTGGAGATCTGCGCCCTCGGTGACCAAGGCGCGCGCCAGCGCGACGCTGGCCTGTTTCAGGCAATCCACATGACGCTTTCTTGACGGGATTGCAAGTGACATCCGCCCGGCGAGATCCGGCAGGTGCGCCGTGATTTTTTTCAGCAACTCGCCGATGCCGTCCCCGGTCTTCGTCGACAGAAACACATCCGCCTGACCCGCCCGCCAAATCGTTGCGTTTCGGTCGAACTTGGTAGCAACCCGAATGATCGGAGCTTCATCAGCAATCGGCTCGTTCAAAACAAAGCCGTCCGGTTTTTCCGATAGCAAGAGGATCAAATCGGCATGTCCGATGACTTCCCTTGCCCGGCGGATGCCTTCACGCTCGACGATCTCGTCCGTCTCCCGCAGCCCGGCCGTGTCGAATAGTTTCACCGAGAATCCGGCTAAGGAAAGGTCCACCGAGATGACGTCACGAGTCGTGCCGGCGATCTCCGTCACGATGGCAATGTCCCGCTTCGCCAGCGTATTGAGAAGGCTCGACTTGCCGGCATTCGGCGCGCCGGCAATGACGATCTTAAGGCCATCGCGAATGATCTCGGCCAGCCCGGCCTTTCCGGTATGGGCGTCGATCTCTGCCTGAAGCTTCTCGACATCCCTCCAGATCGTGTCGCTGACGGAGCCCGGGACATCCTCTTCATCGGCAAAGTCGAGTTCCGCCTCGATCATCGCGCGTGCATGGGTCAGGCGTCGCGCCCAGCCGTGGTAAAGAGCCGATTGACCGCCGCTCGCCTGTTCGATCGCCAGGCGACGCTGCATTTCGGTTTCGGCCGAAATCAGGTCGGCCAGTCCCTCGACCTCGACGAGGTCCAACTTGCCGTTCTGAAAAGCGCGCCGCGAGAATTCGCCAGCGTCTGCGTGCCGCAATCCATCGAACTCGCCAAGCGCCTCGAGGACGGCGTGCACGACGGCTCGCCCGCCATGGAGCTGCAGCTCGCAGCAATCCTCCCCCGTGAACGACGACGGTCCGGGAAAATAGATCAACAGCCCGCTATCGAGCATCTCACCGTTTCGATTCCGAATCGTTCGGAGCGAGGCGGAGCGCGGTTTTGGCAGAGCGCCGCAAAGCTGCACGATCGCACCGGCCGTCGCCGGTCCGCTGATGCGAATGACAGCAATCCCGGCGGGCAGGGCGCCGCTGGAGAGCGCGTAGATAGTGTCCGTGAGCTGCATCGGCTTGTTCGATTTGGTGAGCACACAGGTCAAACCTGTGCGCCGGCGGCGTCTTCCGTCTGTATCGAGGAGCTAACTCTCTCTCCTTGCGCCCGAAACAGACGCAGCTGTCGGCACAGCGAACGGCGCAGACTTATGCATGTCTGGGCGCCGGAATGCAAGTATGGTGGGCCCTCGGAGTCCGGCGCAACGTCGGCATTGTTTCACGTGAATCACCGCCGTGCACGGAAGCCGAAGGTCATCTTGGGTTGCCAACGTCAGATCGGCTCGCTGCCCCTTTTCATAGAAAAAGGCGGGACTCGCGAGTCCCGCCTTGCCACAAGAGTCGCCGCAGACCCGATCAGGTGTTCATCGAATCGAAGAAGTCGCCGTTGGTCTTCGTCTGCTTGAGCTTGTCGATCAGGAACTCGATCGCGTCGGTCGTGCCCATCGGCGCGAGAATGCGACGCAACACAAAGATCTTCTGCAGGTCCTGGCGCGGCACCAGCAGGTCTTCCTTGCGCGTGCCGGACTTCAGGATATCCATGGCCGGGAAGATACGCTTGTCGGCGACCTTGCGGTCAAGGACGATTTCCGAGTTGCCGGTGCCCTTGAACTCTTCAAAGATGACTTCGTCCATGCGGCTGCCCGTGTCGATCAGCGCCGTCGCGATAATCGTCAGCGAGCCGCCTTCCTCGATGTTGCGGGCCGCGCCGAAGAAGCGCTTTGGCCGCTGCAGCGCATTGGCGTCGACACCGCCGGTGAGCACCTTGCCTGATGACGGAACGACGGTGTTGTAGGCACGTCCGAGGCGCGTAATCGAATCGAGCAGAATGACCACATCGCGGCCGTGCTCAACGAGGCGCTTGGCCTTTTCGATCACCATCTCGGCCACCTGCACGTGGCGCGTCGCCGGTTCGTCGAACGTCGAGGAGACGACTTCGCCCTTCACCGAGCGCTGCATGTCGGTCACTTCTTCCGGCCGCTCGTCGATCAGGAGAACGATCAGATAGCATTCCGGGTGATTGGCGGTGATCGAATGGGCGATGTTCTGCAGGAGAACCGTCTTACCGGTACGCGGCGGCGCGACGATCAGGCCGCGCTGGCCCTTGCCGAGCGGCGCCACCAAGTCGATGACCCGGGCAGACAGGTCCTTGGAGGTCGGTACTTCCAGTTCCATCTTGAAGCGCTCATTCGGGTAGAGCGGTGTCAGGTTGTCGAAGTGGACCTTATGGCGGATCTTCTCCGGATCGTCGAAATTGATCGTGTTGACCTTGAGCAGCGCGAAGTAGCGCTCGCCTTCCTTCGGTCCGCGGATCGGCCCCTCGACCGTATCGCCCGTCTTCAACGAGAAGCGGCGAATCTGCGACGGCGAAATGTAGATGTCATCGGGACCGGGCAGGTAATTTGCATTTGCCGACCGAAGAAAGCCAAAGCCGTCCTGAAGGACCTCGACAACGCCTTCCCCGATGATTTCTATTTCTTGCGTGGCCAGATTTTTGAGGATGGCGAACATCAGCTCCTGCTTGCGCATGGTGCTGGCGTTCTCGACCTCGAGCTCTTCGGCAAAGGCCAGGAGATCCGTCGGCGTCTTGTTCTTGAGGTCTTGAAGCTTCATTTCAGCCATGAAGAGTCCATGTCTTGTAGGGGAATGGGAGAGGCGTGATTTTCGTAAGGGAGCTGCGAGGGGAAAGGGGGCAGGCTCTAAACTTCGTCACAGGCCTTGGGGATGAAGGAGATGCGCGAAAATAGCGATTCACGTGGAACGCCGCAAGGGGGCGCAGCAATTTAGCGGCAACTATTGCAGCTGCGAATCGTTTGAATTCAGAATGGTTTCACGACGGCGAGGATAACGATGACGATCATCAACAGCGTCGGAGCCTCGTTCATCAGCCTCCAGTAGCGCGCGGTCCTTCGATTCACGTCTCGCTCAAAGTCGGAGACCGCCCGGCTAAAATGCATATGCACCAGCGTCAGCAGAAAGACGCAGAAAAGCTTCGCGTGAAGCCAGCCGCCGCTAAACCCGTAGACGCTCCAGGCGAGATAGAGGCCGAGCAGCCAGGCGATCATCATCGCCGGGTTCATGATGACCTTCAGAAGCCGCCGCTCCATCGTCTTGAAGGTCTCGGACTGCGCCGACCCCGGCACGGCGTCGGTGTGATAGATGAAGAGCCGCGGCATATAGAGCAGCGCCGCCATCCAGGAGATCACTGCGATGATGTGGAACGCCTTGATCCAGAGATACAGATCGTCCGGCTGCCCGATGAAGAGCGCCGCCAGCAGCGCGACGAAGATCAAAAGGGCGGCGATCGCGCGTAGCCGCGCCCGCCTTCCGGGCGCGCTATCGGTTTGCCGCTCGATCATCCCCTGATCCCACGAACGCGCGCCACCAGGGCCGCGACGTTCTCCGGGTCCGCCTCCGGCGTGATGCCGTGGCCGAGATTGAAGATCAACGGCCCGTTGCCGAGCGCATCGAGAATGCGGTCGATGCCGTTTTCCATGGCCGACCCGCCGGCAACGACCCGCATCGGATCGAGATTGCCCTGGACCGGTCCGTCCCTCTGCAATTCTGCGGCAAAGGACAGCGGCACCGTCCAGTCGAGGCCGATCGCGTCCGCCCCGGTCAAGCGGCGATAGTCCTTGAGCAGCAGGCCCGCACCCTTTGCAAAGGCGATGATTTTCGCGGAAGGCCGGCGGGCCCGCACCGATGATATCATCCGCCGCACCGGCTCCACGGCAAAGCGGGCGAACTCGTCCTCGCCGAGCACGCCTGCCCAGGAATCGAAGACCTGCACCGCATCGGCGCCGGCATCGATCTGCTCGACGAGATAGTCGGCCGAGATATCGGCAAGGAACGCCAGAAGCTGCTCGAAGGCCTTCGGATCACGGTAGGCAAAGAGCCGCGCCGGCGCCTGGTCCGGTGTGCCGCGGCCGGCGATCATATAGGTCGCAACCGTCCACGGGGCCCCGCAGAAGCCGAGCAGCGTCGTCTCCTGAGGCAATTCCCGCCGGAGCCGAGAGACGGTTTCAAAGACGGGAGCCAGATGGTTCAAAACCTGATCGGCCTTGAGGCTTGCTATGCCGTCGGTGTCGATCGGATCCATCCGCGGTCCATGGCCCTCTTCGAAACGGACGTTTCGGTGCAGCGCGTCGGGAATGACGAGAATATCGGAGAAGAGGATCGCAGCGTCGAAGGCATAGCGCCGGATCGGTTGCAGCGTCACCTCGACGGCGAGATCCGGCGAATAACAGAGATCGAGGAAGCTCCCGGCTTTCGCGCGTGTCGCCCGGTATTCCGGCAGATAGCGGCCGGCCTGGCGCATCAGCCAGACGGGCGGAGGCGTAAGGCATTTCCCGTTCAACACCTCAAGAACTTTGCGACGTGTCTCGGCCACTCGCCATTTCCCAATCTAAAATCAACCTATTTGAAATTGTTTCTATTTCTTAGAGTCGGTGGCTATCAAGGATTAAAATCAATCCTCAGTTCATCCAACCGCCGCCGATCGCCACGCGTATCATTGGAGAAAGTTCGGCTGGATTGCCAACGGATCGGGAAAAGTTGAGAAAAGACAGGAAAGTCAGCATCTTGCCCAGGCGTTCGGATTTGCGATTCCTGTGGACAAGGAGTCGATCCGCGTGACAATTTGTCGTCGGCTTGAGTCTTGTCCACAACTGCGCCCGGGCGTTTTTCGTCCGGGCTTCGGATGTGAATAACGCGACCCTTTTCCACGGGCCTAAGCGGCGGCCGCGATTTTGGCCGCCAGTGTCCCGGCCTATCAACAGCCTCCGGAGAATTGCGTGGAGAACCGAAAAAATTACTTCCACCTGCATCTCGTCTCCGATTCGACGGGCGAGACGCTGATAGCCGCCGGCCGCGCCGCCGCGGCGCAATTCCAGTCCTCGCACGCGCTCGAGCATGTCTATCCGCTGATCCGCAACAGGAAGCAGTTGATGCAGGTTCTCGATGCGATCGACGGCGCACCGGGCATCGTGCTTTATACGATCGTCGATCGGGAACTAGCCGGCATGATCGACCAGCGCTGCCGCGAGATCGGCGTTCCCTGCGTCTCCGTCCTCGACCCGATTATCGAGCTGTTCCAATCCTATCTCGGTTCGCCGTCGCGGCGCCGTTCGGGCGCACAGCATGTCATGGATGCCGATTATTTCGCCCGGATCGAGGCGCTGAACTTCACCATGGATCACGACGACGGGCAGATGCCGGCCGATTTCAACGAGGCGGATGTCGTGCTCGTCGGCGTGAGCCGGACCTCCAAGACGCCGACGAGCATCTATCTCGCCAATCGCGGCATCAAGACCGCCAACATTCCGATTGTCCCCGGCGTGCCCTTGCCGGAGGGCCTGCTCAAGGCGACGAAGCCGCTGGTGGTGGGGCTGATCGCCAGCGCCGACCGGCTCTCCCAGGTCCGCCAGCATCGCCTGCTCGGTACGACCCAGAGCTTTCATGGCGAGGACTATACGGATCGGGCGGCGATCTCCGAGGAGCTGAAATATGCCCGCACGCTCTGCGCCCGCAACAACTGGCCGCTGATCGACGTGACCCGCCGTTCGATCGAGGAAACCGCCGCGGCGATCGTTGCCCTTCGCCCCCGGCTCAGATAGAGCGGAGCCCAGGAACCGGAAGGTCGCACAGCAGCCGTTCGGTCGCGCCGTTCGGTTCCGGTTCATGCGGAATCGATCATGATGATCGCATGCGACCGGTCCAGCGACCATCGTGATCTCGGAACTGCGGATTGAGAAGATGACATCCTCGCTCGTGCTCGCCTCTGCCAGCCCCTTTCGGCGCGCTCTCCTGGAAAACGCCGGGCTGACATTTGCGGCCCGCGCAGCCCAGGTGGACGAGCGCGCCCTGGAACGACCGCTGGAAGAGGCGGGTGCCTCGCCTTCCGAGGTGGCGCTTACACTAGCGGAAGCCAAGGCGAAGGATGTGTCGCGCCATTTCGCAGGCGCGCTGGTGATCGGCAGCGACCAGACGATGTCGCTTGGCACCCGCGTCTATCACAAGCCGAAAGATATGGCGGAGGCGACTGAACATCTCCTCTCGCTCTCCGGCAGGACGCACAGCCTGAACAGCGCCATCGTCCTCGTCCGTGACGGTGAGGTCCTCTGGCGGCATGTGTCGACCGCGCGTATGACGGTCAGGCCGCTGGAACGCGCCTTTGCCGAACGGCATCTGAGAAGGGTCGGGGAGAAGGCGCTTTCGAGCGTCGGCGCCTATCAGCTCGAAGGTGAGGGGATCCAGCTCTTCGAGAAGATCGACGGCGATTACTTCACGATCCTAGGTCTGCCGATGCTGCCGCTTCTTGAAAAACTCCGCGAATTGGGATCGATCGATGCGTGATTCACGTGAAACATTTTTTAACCACGCCTTCGTCACCGGCTATCCCATCAAGCATTCTCGCTCGCCGCTGATCCACGGCTATTGGCTGAAACAGTTCGGCATTGCCGGAAGCTACCGGGCCCACGAGGTGACCCCGGCGGCCTTCCCTGATTTCATGCGCAATCTGCGGGAGGGCAGCACTGGCTTCTGCGGCGGCAATGTCACCATCCCCCACAAGGAGATGGCTTTCGAGCTCTCCGACCGGCCGGACGAGCTGAGTGCCGAGCTCGGCGCCGCCAATACCCTCTGGCTCGAAGACCGACAAATCTACGCGACCAATACCGACGGGCGCGGTTTCGTCGCCAATCTCGACGAGCGGGCAAGCGGCTGGGATCGTACCTCCACGGCCGTCATTCTCGGCGCCGGCGGCGCCAGCCGCGCCGTGATCCAGGCGGTCCGCGATCGCGGCGTCAGGACGATCCATGTGGTGAACCGCACGGCCGCCAGGGCCCAGGAACTGGCTGACCGGTTTGGAGAGGCCGTCGAGGCCCATCCGATCGCCGCCCTTTCCGAGGTCATGGCCGATGCCGGTCTGTTCGTGAATACGACCTCGCTCGGCATGGACGGCGAGCCGGCGCCGTCGATCGATTTCTCGCCGCTCGCAGCCGGCGCGGTGGTCACCGACATCGTCTATGTGCCGTTGAAAACGCCGCTCCTTCGCCAGGCCGAAGAGCAGGGCTTCCGGATCGTCGACGGCCTTGGCATGCTCCTGCACCAGGCCGTGCCGGGTTTCGAGAAATGGTTCGGCCGGAAACCGAACGTCGATGAAACGCTTCGGCAAATTATTATCGAAGATATGGACGTGCACGCATGATCACCGTCGGGCTCACCGGCTCCATCGGCATGGGAAAAACGACGGCGGCTCAGATGTTCCGGGAGCTCGGCGTCCCGGTGAACGACGCGGACGAGGTGGTTCACGATCTCTATCGCGGGGAAGCGGTGGCGCCGGTCGAAGCAGCCTTTCCGGGCGTCGCCAAGGGCGGCATCGTCGATCGGGCGGAGCTTTCCCGGCAGTTGCTGGCGCAACCGGAGCGCCTCGGCGAACTGGAGCGGATCGTTCACCCGCTTGTCCGGGCGAGGGAAGATGCGTTCGTGGCAAGGCACAGGACGGCGGGAGCGGCTTTCGTGCTTCTCGATATCCCGCTGCTTTTCGAGACCAAGGCCGAGAAGCGCCTCGACCGGGTCGTCGTCGTCAGCTGCGATGCGGAGATCCAGCGAGAGCGTGTCATGAAGCGCCCGGGCATGACCGCCGAGAAATTCGCGATGATTCTCGCGCGGCAGGTGCCCGACAGTGAAAAGCGCGCCCGGGCGGATTACGTCATCGACACGAGCGACAGTTTCGACGTTACCCGGGAGCAGGTCCGCGCCATTGTCGATCGTTTGACCGTGGACAGCCCCTGACCCGCGGCCATGAGCATCTTCAACTGGAAAAGCAACGACATTAAAATCGGTCGCACGAACGGATCAACTGATTCGCCGAGTAGCCCGTCTTAGGAAAATTCATGCGTGAGATCATTTTCGATACGGAAACGACCGGCCTCGACAGCCGTGAGGACCGGGTGATCGAGATTGGCGGCGTCGAGCTCGAGAACCAGTTTCCGACCGGACGGACAATCCATCTCTATATCAATCCGGGCGACCGCAAGGTGCATCCCGATGCGCTAGCCGTGCACGGCATCACCGACGACTTCCTGAAGGACAAGCCATCCTTTGCCGACGTGGTCGAGCAGATCGTCGACTTCTTCGGAGATGCGCGCTGGGTCGCACACAACGCGACCTTCGATATCGGCTTCATCAATGCCGAGTTCGACCGTTTGGGGCTGCCGCCGATCGCGATCGATCGGGTGACCGATACGCTGGCCATGGCACGGCGCAAGCACCCGATGGGCCCGAATTCGCTCGATGCGCTGTGCCGCCGCTATGGCATCGACAACTCGCATCGCGCCAAGCACGGCGCCCTTCTCGACTCCGAGCTGCTCGCCGAAGTCTATATCGAAATGATCGGCGGCCGCCAGGCGGCGCTGGGGCTGGTGACGAGCCAGATCAACGGTCTTGCCGTACAGGCGGACGATGGTCCGATCATCGTCATGCAAAGGGAGCGGGTGCTGACGCCGCGCCTGACGGAAGCCGAGATCGCGGCCCATGCGGCGCTCGTTTCCAAGATCGGTGCGAAGGCGATCTGGGTAAAGTACAGCGGCTGAAAGCCCGCAACAAAAACCCGGCCTTCTGAGCCGGGTTTTTTGCACTTATTCGAGGATGCGTCAGTTCGTCGTCGTGTTGCTGTTGGCAACCTGGGCGCGGACTTTCTCCTCCGCCATGCGCTGAGCGAACATCTGCGCAAAATCGATCGGGTCGATCATCAGCGGCGGGAAGCCGCCGTTGCGGGTCGCGTCGGCGACGATCTGGCGGGCAAAGGGGAAGAGCAGGCGCGGGCACTCGATGAAGAGCAGCGGCAGCATGTGCTCCTGCGGGAAGCCAGATACGCGGAAAACGCCGCCATAGGCGAGCTCGACGTTGAACAGCACCTTGTCGCCGTCCTGAGCCTGGGCGTTCAGCGAGAGAACGACGTCGAAATCGTTCTCCGCGAGCGGATTGGCATTGACGTTGACATTGATGTTGATCGAGGGCGCGCGATCGCGGGCCTGCAGCGAACGCGGGGCGCCGGGGTTCTCGAAGGAGAGGTCCTTGACGTACTGGGCCAGGATGTTGAGCGACGGGCTCTGCTGGGCCTCGCCATTGCCGTTGGATGCGGTATCAGTCGTCATAAGAGTTTCCTCGGACTTCGAATTGGTGAGGCCATCTAGCACTTCGGACCTGGGCTTACAACCCTCGAAGCCGGGACCGGTTCCCCGGACTGAAAGGCGTTACGGCCCCCTTCGCCGACCGGATTCACTATCGCCCTGACCTACCCGGAAATCCGGTTGCCAGGCGGCGAGGGACCGTTTTCGTCGTCGTTCCTTCTGGAGAACTCGTCCGTGTCGAGGTCGATGATCGTCGGGCCGCGCGGCCGGTCGCTGCCGCGGCCGCCGGAGTAGAAGCCGCTTCCGGTCGTCAGGATCGTCAGCCGTGTCTGCAGGAAGGAGGAGATGGCGCGCCTGACCGGCGGCAGGAAGAGAATGACACCAGCGATGTCAGTGATGAAGCCCGGGACGATCAGCAGGATTGCTGCAACGAAGATGAGCGCGCCGCCGAGAAGATCCGGGCCCGGGTCCTTTCCGGCCCGGGCCGCCTCCTGCACGCGGCGCAAAGTGCCGAGACCCTGGATGCGTAAGAGCAGGACGCCGGCAACTCCGCTCACTAGGACGAGCAGCAGCGTCATCGCCAGGCCGAGTTCGCGGCCGACGACCACGAAGCCGGCAATCTCTGCGATCGGCAGGCCGAGGATGACGAGGGGAATGATCAGCGACCGCATCGATCGTGCTCGCAAGAAGATGAGTGCAATTGACCGGTCTCCGGTTTATGGGTGCGACATCGCCATTTGAATGGTTTATCCTTGCGGACTATATGGAACACCAAGAGAAATTCTAACAGCGGTTCCGGGTAGAAATGGGCTCTTTCGACTTCATCACGTTTTTTTTCCTGATCGCGGCTGTGGTCATCTTCTTGCAATTGCGCAGCGTCCTTGGCCGCAGGACAGGAAATGAACGACCGCCTTTCGACCCCTATTCGCCGCGCGAGGCGCAGGGTCCGGAGGCAAGGGACAATGGCAAGGTCGTGCAGCTCCCTCGCCGCGAGAGCAGCGCGGAGGACGAGTCCCGTTACGCCGCCATTGATGGTTTTTCCAAGCCCGGCACGCCGCTGAACGCGCAACTGCGGGCGCTCAGCGACGCAGACCCGAGCTTCCAGCCCGCCGAATTCCTCAACGGCGCGAAGATGGCCTACGAGATGATCGTCATGGCCTTCGCCGACGGCGACCGCAAGACACTGAAAAGTCTTCTGTCCCGCGAGGTGTATGAAGGCTTTGAAGCGGCGATCGCCGAACGGGAGGCCAAGGGAGAGGTGGTCAAGTCGACCTTCGTCGGTATCGAAAAGGCCGAGATCGTCCATGCGGAGCTCAAGGACACTGAAGAGAACGTCACCGTTCGCATCGTCAGCCAGCTCATCTCCGCCACCTACGACAAACAGGGCAAGCTGATCGACGGCGACGCCGATTCGGTTGCCGAAGTGAATGACCTCTGGACCTTTGCGCGCGACATCCGCTCGCGCGATCCGAACTGGAAGCTGATCGCCACCGAATCGGAAAATTGACCGCAAGGGGCGATAATGGCCTTTGATCTCGAACCGGTGTCCTTTTCGGAATTGCCGGGGTGGCAGCAGGACGACCCGACTCCCGTCATCGATGCGCTTCGCCGCTGTCATCATCATGTGACGGCGGTCAAGCCGTACAGGACAGGCTCTCTCGGAGTAACGGTCGCCGACCTGCTGCCCGCCTACGAGGCGGCCGGTGCCGGTTTTTCGGGAGCTGCCGCGGCGCGCGCTTTCTTCGAGGACCGCTTCGTGCCGTTCCGCATCCGTCCCGACGACGGAGGGAAAGGCTTCGTCACTGCCTTCTACGAACCGGAAGTCGAGGTTCGCGCCACCGCAGACGCGGAGTTCCGCTTTCCCTTCTACCGGCGGCCCGCCGATCTCATCGATATTGATGACGCGAATCGGCCCGAGGGAATGGATCCTTATTTCGTTTTTGGCCGGCTTCGCGATGGCAGGATTGAGGAATATTCCGATCGACGGGCGATCGACGAGGGACTACTCGCCGGCCGCGGCCTCGAGATCGCCTATGCCCGCTCGAAGGTCGACGTCTTCTTTATTCATGTCCAGGGTGCTGCGCGGCTCATCTATCCGGACGGAACGCGCCGCCGCATTACCTATGCGGCAAAGACCGGGCACCGCTTTTCTGCGATCGGCAAACTGTTGATCGAGCGCGGCGAAATCGACCCGGCGACCGTCTCGATGGCGAGCATTCGCGACTGGCTCGCGGCCCATCCGGCGAAGGTCGACGAGGTCCTGTGGCACAATCGTTCTTTCATCTTCTTCCGTGAAGCGTCGGTCGAGGACGAAAGCCTCGGACCGGTCGCCGCCGCCAAGGTGCCGCTCGAGCCGGGCCGGTCGCTCGCGGTGGACCGTCTCATCCATACCTTCGGGGTTCCCTTCTACATTGCCAGCGAGACGCTTACCCATCTCGATGGCGGCCGTCCTCTTGCACGGCTGATGCTGGCGCTCGATACCGGCTCGGCGATCGTCGGACCGGCCCGCGGCGACATCTTCACCGGCTCCGGCGAGGCGGCCGGCGCACTTGCCGGCTCGGTGCGCGCCGCTGCCGATTTCTTCATCCTCGTGCCCCGCGCGGCCGCCGCCAGATATCGCCATGGCTAGGGAGAAAAAGCTGTCGCCGGAGGATCGCATCCTGTGGGGCAAGGTCGCGCGCTCGACCAAGCCGATGCCGGGGCGGCTGCAGGACCTCGAGGACCTGCTCGGCGAGATCGAGCCGCCGCCGGCGCCGTCCTCTCCCCAGCCGGCCGACGCCGGCTTGTCCGCATCGGCGAAGCCTGAGCAGGGATTTGCCCTGAGCGGCAAGGCCGAGCACCGCCACCATCCGATCGAGAGACCGGTGAAGCGGAAGCTGGCGAAGGGGCGGCTGGCGCTTGAGGCGCGTATCGACCTGCACGGGATGATCCAGAGCGAGGCGCATGGGTTTCTGCTGCAGTTTCTCCTGAAGGCGCACGAGCGCGGCTTGCGCCATGTCCTTGTCATCACCGGCAAGGGAACGTCGTTCGGCAGCGACGGCGCGTTGAAGCGAGCGGTGCCGCTCTGGTTCGCCCTTCCCGAGTTTCGCCCGCTGATCTCGTCCTACGAGCCTGCGGCACGAAATCATGGGGGCGAGGGGGCGCTCTATGTCCGCCTGGCGCGCACCAGGGGGCGTGCGCCATGACGCCCTTCGGCGAGGCCATGCGCGACCTGCGCCGCCGCAAGGGGGTCTCGCAGAAGGAGATGGCGGCGGCGATCGGCGTTTCGCCGGCCTATCTTTCGGCCCTCGAACACGGCAAGCGCGGCGCCCCGAGTTTCGATTTCCTGCAGCGCGTCGCCGGCTACTTCAATGTGATCTGGGACGAGGCCGACGAGCTCTTCAGCATCGCGCGGCTTTCCGATCCGAAGGTCGTGCTCGACACTTCGGGTCTGCCGCCCGGCCACACCGCCTTTGCCAACCGCCTGAGCGAGCGGATTCGCGGCCTTTCGGGCGAAGCGATCGAGGCGATGGAAGATATTTTGGAAAAAGCCACATTTCCTGATAATGACAGGGGATGAAGCCTCGCCCCGGCCGCGCTCGCGACGCCCGGGATTTGGAACCCGTGGACAAATTTCCTATAGTCCGCGAGGCATCCGCGCTGTGATTCGCAACGAATCACGACGTCCGAAAACCTGGAAAGACCTGAAGCCGAATGACCGATATCTCTGAGACCGAAGCCGGCGCGATCGCCGAATATGGTGCCGATTCCATCAAGGTGTTGAAGGGCCTCGACGCCGTGCGCAAGCGGCCGGGCATGTATATCGGCGATACCGATGATGGCTCCGGTCTGCATCACATGGTCTATGAGGTCGTCGACAACGCGATCGACGAGGCACTGGCCGGCCATGCCGACATCGTCACGGTTACGCTCAATCCCGATGGCTCCTGCACCGTGACCGACAACGGCCGTGGCATTCCGACGGACATTCACCGGGAAGAGGGCGTCTCGGCGGCCGAGGTGATCATGACGCAGCTTCATGCCGGCGGCAAATTCGACCAGAACTCCTACAAGGTGTCCGGCGGATTGCACGGCGTCGGCGTTTCGGTCGTCAACGCCCTTTCCGTGTCGCTCAAGCTCAAGATCCGTCGCGCCGGCAAGATCCACGAGATGAGCTTTACCCACGGCGTCGCCGATGGGCCGCTGACGATTACCGGCGACGCCGGCAGCGAAACCGGCACCGAAGTCACCTTCCTGCCGAGCGAGCAGACCTTCTCTAAGACCGAATTCGACTTCGCAACGCTCGAACATCGCCTGCGGGAGCTCGCCTTCCTGAATTCCGGCGTCCGGATCGTCCTGACCGACAAGCGCCACTCGGACATCCGCCGCGACGAGATGATGTATGACGGCGGCCTCGAGGCCTTCGTCGCCTATCTCGACCGGGCGAAGAAGCCGCTCGTGCACAAGCCGGTCTCGATCCGCGGCGAGAAGGACGGCATCACCGTCGAGGTGGCCATGTGGTGGAACGACAGCTACCACGAGAACGTGCTCTGCTTCACCAACAACATTCCGCAGCGCGACGGCGGCACCCACATGGCCGGCTTCCGCGGTGCTCTGACCCGGCAGATCACCTCCTATGCCGATACGTCCGGCATTACCAAGAAGGAAAAGGTGTCGCTGACCGGCGACGATTGCCGCGAAGGCTTGACGGCGGTCCTGTCGGTCAAGGTGCCGGATCCGAAGTTTTCCTCGCAGACCAAGGACAAGCTGGTGTCGTCCGAAGTCCGGCCGGTGGTCGAGAGCCTCGTCAATGAGGCGCTCAGCGTCTGGCTCGAGGAAAATCCCTCCGATGCGAAGATCCTCGTCGGCAAGGTCGTCGAGGCGGCCGCCGCCCGCGAAGCGGCGCGCAAGGCGCGTGAACTGACGCGCCGCAAGGGGGCCCTCGACATCTCGTCGCTACCGGGCAAGCTCGCCGACTGCTCCGAGCGAGATCCGGCCAAGTCGGAAGTGTTCCTGGTGGAGGGCGATTCGGCAGGCGGTTCGGCCAAGCAGGGCCGCTCGCGCGAGAACCAGGCGATCCTGCCGCTGCGCGGCAAGATCCTGAATGTCGAGCGGGCGCGCTTCGACAAGATGCTGTCGAGCCAGGAAATCGGCACCCTGATCACCGCACTCGGCACCTCGATCGGCAAGGACGAGTTCAATGCCGACAAGCTGCGCTATCACAAGATCATCATCATGACGGATGCCGACGTCGACGGCGCCCATATCCGCACGCTGCTGCTGACCTTCTTCTTCCGGCAGATGCCGGAGCTGATCGAGCGCGGCCACCTCTATATCGCCCAGCCGCCGCTCTACAAAGTGACGCGCGGCAAGTCCGCCCAGTACCTGAAGGACGAAAAGGCATTCGAGGAGTATCTGATCACGACCGGCCTCGATGAGGCGTCGCTGACGCTCGGCTCGGGTGAGGTCAGGGCCGGTCAGGATCTCCGCGAGGTGATCAACGACGCCTTGCGCCTGCGCTCGCTGATGGACGGACTGCATTCGCGCTACAACCGGGCGATCGTCGAGCAGGCGGCGATTGCCGGCGCGCTGAACACCGAGCTCAACAGCCATCACGACGACTACCAGAAGGTCGCCGCCGAAGTGGCGCGCCGTCTCGACGTCATTGCCGAGGAGACCGAACGCGGCTGGACCGGGTCGGTGACGGCCGAAGGCGGCCTGAAGCTCGAGCGCATGGTGCGCGGCGTCAAGGAAGTGGCGGTGCTCGACATGGCGCTGATCGGTTCCTCCGATGCCCGCCACATCGACCAGCTGACGGCGAAGCTCAAGGAAGTCTATGCCGAACCGCCGGTCCTGCGCCGCCGCGACGGCACGCAGGAGATCAGCGGGCCGCGGGCTCTCCTGGACGCGATCTTCGCTGCCGGCCGCAAGGGGCTGACGATGCAGCGCTACAAGGGCCTCGGCGAAATGAACGCCGAGCAATTGTGGGAAACGACGCTCGACCCGAATGTGCGCTCTTTGCTGCAGGTCAAGGTTTCCGACGCGACCGACGCGGACGGGCTGTTCTCGCGCCTGATGGGCGACGAGGTGGAGCCGCGCCGCGACTTCATCCAGGAAAACGCGCTGAGCGTCGCCAACCTCGACATCTGAGAAGCCGATCAGCAGAGACACTCGGCGGTGCTGTATATGAAAGCGTGGGGCTGTCTCGGCTCCACGCTTTTTTCATTTGAGCTGCGGGCGGAAGGCTTTGCGCCTCAATCGCCCCTGAACTGACCTTCGAAGACGAATTCGTTGATTGGTTTGCGCTGGCTCGGCTTTTCGCGCTCCCGGAGATCGTCAGGAAGCGTGGCCGGATCGGCGAGCCTGCCGATTGCGACGGCAGCTTCCACCCGATAGTGCTCCGGCACGCCGGCGACGCGCATCGCCTTGTCGCGGTCGATCCCGGCCATGGCGTGGGCATGCCACCCGGCAAGCTGGGTCTGGAGCGCGAAAGCGAACCAGGCGGCGCCGGTGTCGAAGGCATGCGTATAAGCGGGCCTGATCTCGCCGCTCGAGGTCTGCCTGTGGGTCTTCGAAAGAATGATCACGAGGGCCGAGGCGTTCTTGGCCCAGCGCTGATTTCCCTCGTCCAGCGTTTCCAGCAGGGAGGCGAAATACGCGGCGCCGCGGCGGGCATAGACGAAGCGCCACGGCTGGATATTGCTGGCGGAGGGCGCCCAGCGCGCCGCTTCGAAGAGCGCCAGCAGCTCCTTTTCGCCGATCTCCTCCCCGGTGAAGGCTCGCGGCGACCAGCGCTCGAGGAAGATGGAGTGAATCGGATGGTCGGCTGTTCTGTGGTTGATTTCCGTCACGGAAGGATCCTTCTCTGTGAATCCGTTGGGAGGCCCTTCCGCTGTAAGGTGTTGCGTTCGCGAAGAGCCGGATTCGACGCGACGCTATAGAACCTGACGGCGCTTTGGAACGTGCATCACAAAAAATCATCGAAGCGGGAACGCTGGCACGCGGGACCTTCGGGAAGCGGAACGAAGCGACGAGGGAGGCGTTTTCCGGGAAAAGCAAAAGACGATTGTCGAAACGGAAAAAAGTTGTATAAGTTCTGTAACCTTTTTCTGAGGGAAGGACCAGCCATGAACTTGAAGGACCCGTCGCTGTTTCGCCAAGCCGCGCTCGTCGGCGAGAACTGGATCGAAGCCGACCCGCAGAACGCCATCGAGGTCAACAATCCGGCGACGGGCGAGATCATTGGACGCGTCCCGAAGCTCGGCGCCGCCGAAACCAAGGCTGCGATCGAAACCGCCGCTCGGGTCCAGAAGGAATGGGCGGCGAAGACCGCCAAGGAGCGCGCGGGAATTTTGCGCCGCTGGTACGAGCTGATGATCGAGAACAAGGACGATCTCGGCCGGATTCTGACGATCGAACAGGGCAAGCCGCTCGCCGAGGCGACCGGCGAGATCGTCTATGGCGCAAGCTTCATCGAGTGGTTTGCCGAGGAAGGGCGCCGCGTCTATGGCGACCTCGTGCCCGGCCACCAGAAGGACAAGCGCATCCTCGTGATGAAGCAGCCGATCGGCGTCGTCGCGGCGATCACCCCGTGGAACTTCCCGAATGCGATGATCACCCGCAAGGCCGGCCCCGCCTTTGCCGCCGGCTGTGCCATGGTGTTGAAGCCGGCCGCCCAGACGCCGTTTTCGGCGAGCGCCATCGCCGTGCTTGCCGAGCGCGCCGGCATGCCGAAGGGGCTGTTCTCCGTGATCACCGGTTCGGCCCGCGAGATCGGCGCCGAGATGACCTCGAACCCGACGGTGCGCAAGCTGACCTTCACCGGCTCCACCGAAGTCGGCGCCGAGCTCTATCGCCAGAGCGCCGCAACGATCAAGAAGCTCGGACTCGAGCTCGGCGGCAACGCGCCCTTCATCGTCTTTGATGATGCCGATCTCGACGCCGCGGTCGAAGGCGCGCTGATCGCCAAGTTCCGCAACAACGGCCAGACCTGCGTCTGCGCTAACCGCCTCTATGTCCAGGACGGCGTCTACGAAATCTTCTCGGAAAAGCTCGCTGCCGCGGTCGCCAAGCTGAAGACCGGCAACGGCATGGAAGAGGGCGTCATCCTCGGTCCGCTGATCGACCTGCCGGCGCTCGCCAAGGTCGAGGAGCACGTGGCCGACGCCGTCGGCAAGGGTGCCCGCGTCATCCAGGGCGGCAGGCGCCATGCGCTCGGCGGCAGCTTCTATGAGGCGACGGTGCTGGCGGACGTCACCCAGGCAATGGCCGTGGCGCGCGAGGAGACCTTCGGTCCGGTCGCACCGCTCTTCCGCTTCAAGGACGAGGCGGACGTCATCCATCAGGCCAACGACACCGAATTCGGCCTTGCCTCCTATTTCTATGCCAAGGACCTGGCCCGCGTCTTCCGCGTCGCCGAAGCCCTCGAATACGGCATGGTCGGCGTCAACACGGGGCTGATCTCGACGGCGGAAGCCCCCTTCGGCGGCGTCAAACTCTCCGGCCTCGGCCGCGAGGGCTCGAAATACGGCATCGAGGAATTCATGGAAATCAAATATGTCTGCCTGGGCGGCATCGCCTGAGGCGAGGCAGCAACTCTATCGAAGCGAACCGGCCGGAAAATTCTGGCCGGTTTTTTCATTTGTGGATAAGACGTTGGTCTTCGTCAGAGGAGAGCGTTCATGCCGGCCCCCAAGAACCCCTTCAAAGCCGCGATCCGTGCAAGCCGTTTCCAGCTCGGCCTGTGGGTGGCGCTTGCCAGCCCCTATGCTGCCGAAGTCGTGGCCGGCAGCGGCTATGACTGGCTGCTGATCGACGGCGAACATGCGCCCAACGACCTGCCGCTGCTTGCCGCGCAGTATCGCGCGATTGCCGGCCGCGGCAGTCATCCGATCGTGCGGCTGCCCGTCGGCGATACGGCCTTGATCAAGCAGGTTCTCGACACCGGGGTGCAGACGTTGCTCATCCCGATGGTCGACACCGTAGCGCAGGCGCGGCAGCTCGTCCGCGCCGTCCGCTATCCGCCGCACGGCATCCGCGGCGTTGGCGCCGCCCTTGGGCGGGCCACGAATTTCGGGCGCATCACGGATTACCTGCAGAACGCCAATGACGAGATCTGCCTCATCCTGCAGATCGAGAGCCGGGCAGGCTTGGCCGCGATTGACGAGATCGCCGCGCTCGACGGCGTCGATGGCCTGTTCATCGGTCCGTCTGACCTTGCCGCCGACATGGGCCATCTCGGCAATCCCGCCCACCCGGATGTCCGGGACGCGATCGTCGATGGCTTCGCGCGGATCCATAAAGCCGGCAAGGCGCGCGGTATCCTGACGCTCGATCCGGTGCAGGCGCGCGACTATCGCGCTCTCGGCGCCGACTTCATGGCGATCGGCACCGACGTGACCCTGCTCGTCAGTGCCACTGAGCAGTTGCGCCGGGAATACCTCGGAGAGGCCGAGCCTGCGCGGACCGAATCCGGCTACTGATCTATGGTATCGACTGAAGCAGGGTCTCGCGCGCCGATTTCAGATGCCGGCGGCATGCCTGTTCCGCCTGCTTCGGGTCCCGCGACTGAAGGGCGGCGATATAGGCGAGATGCTCCTCCAGCGCCCGTGCATTGCGCTCGCGCGCATTCGATTTGTTCCATTGATAATGGTAGTGGAAGACGATCGCGATGATGTCGTAGAAATCGACGATGAAGCGGTTGCTCGACGATTTGTGCACCAGGAGGTGGAAGCGCTCGTCGAGCTCGGAGAATTCCCTGTAGCGGTCGTCGATATCGGCGAGAATATCGCGATGCAGTGCCTCGATCTGCTTCAGCTCGGTCCAGGCCGGGTCGTTCTCCGGCAGGGAAACGAAGCGAGCGGCCGAGCGGAGCTCGAACATCTCGCGCACTTCCGTTAGCTCAAGCGCGAATTCGCGGGTAAAGCCTTTGAGCACCCAATGGCTGTTCGGCCGCTTCTCGATCAGGCCGAAGCGGCTGAAGCGGATCAGGAATTCGCGCACGCTCGTCGTGCCTGTGCCGATCTCCCGCGCCAGCTCAAGCTCGTTGATCTGCATGCCGGGCTCCGCACCGCCCGCCAGAATCCGGCGCATGAAGCTGCGCTCGATGCGCTCGGCAAGCGAATCGGTTTCCTCGGTCGGGAAATAATCGGAAGGTTCCGGGCGCCTCAGCACGATCTTCTGGCGCTTGTCCCAGCTGATGAGCTTGACCTCTTCGCAACGCGACAGGATGGCCCGGACCGTCGTGCGGCTCACCCCGAGCGCCTGGCCGAGCTCCGGTTCGGAAGGCAGCGCTGATGTTTCCGAAAGCAGCGTGAGGCAGCGGTTGAAGGCATCCTTGAAGACGGTGTTCTGCTTTGCCATGGAATGATCCGGCCGATTAGAATTGTTTCGACGCAGCGGTCATGCGCCCATCTAGCCCGGCAGCGCCGGTTTGTCTCGGGGTCAATCAAGAATTAGCCGAGACCCGCTTATTCCTGCCTTTTCCATGCCCCCATCGCATGAGAGCATCGGCATCCTCGTTTTCTACGAGAGTCATAATACCCATTGACGAAAATCTGTCTATTGTAGATAAAAGACAAACAAGAGGACACGGGAGCCATCCCGTGAAAACCGTTCCGGGAGAGCCTGAGATTGTCCGCACCGTCTTCGATCCTTCTTTCGCCGGAGGATAATGTCGCCGTTGCCACGGTGGCGATCGAGCCCGGCGAGACTTTACCCGGAGGGCAAAAGTCCGCGGCGCGCATCGAGGCCGGCCACAAGGCGGCGATCCGGCCGATCCCGGCCGGCGAGCCGGTCGTCAAATATGCCCAGGCGATCGGCCGCGCCACGCGCGACATCGCCGCCGGCGAGCATGTGCATTCGCACAATCTCGCCTTCGACCAGGACCGGCTGTCGATCGGCGCGCCGGTGCCGCCGGAAGCCGCAAGTGCGGCCGACAAGGCGCGCACCTTCCTCGGCTATCGCCGGGCTGACGGGCGCGCGGCAACCCGAAACTATATCGGCATCATCGCCAGCGTGAACTGTTCCACCACTGTCTGTCGCGCCATCGCCGAGGAGGCCAACCGGCGCATCCTGCCGCGCTACGAGGGCATCGACGGCTTCGTGCCGATCGTGCACGACCAAGGCTGCGGCATGTCGTCTTCCGGCGACGGCATGAAGAACCTGCACCGGACGCTCGCCGGCTATGCCCGCCACGCCAATTTCGGCGGCGCGCTGATGGTCGGGCTCGGCTGCGAGGTCAACCAGCTGACGCTCTACGGCCAGAGCGGTTCGGGCGCGGAAAAGCGGCATTTCAACATTCAGGAGGCCGGCGGCTCGCGCCGCTCGGTCGAGCGCGCGCTCGGCGTTCTCGAGGAAATCGCCAAGGAAGTGGCAACCGCAAGGCGGGTGCCGATCCCGGTGAGTGAGATCATCGTCGGGCTGCAATGCGGCGGCTCTGACGGTCTGTCAGGGGTGACGGCGAACCCGGCGCTCGGCGCCGCCGTCGATATTCTCGCCGGTGCCGGCGGCACGGCGATCCTGTCGGAGACCTCGGAGATCTATGGGGCCGAGCATCTCTTGCGCAGCCGGGCCGTCAACGAGGCGGTGGCGGTGAAGCTCGACGGGCTGATCTCCTGGTGGGAAAATTATGTCGAGATGCACGGCGCCTCGCTCGACAACAATCCTTCGCCGGGTAACAAGCGCGGCGGCCTGACCACCATCTTGGAAAAGTCGCTCGGCGCCGTGGCCAAAGGAGGCCGTTCGCCGTTGACGGCTGTCTACAATTACGCGGAGCGGGTGACCGAGCATGGCCTCGTCTTCATGGATACGCCCGGCTACGACCCGGTGTCGGCGACGGGCCAGGTTGCAGGCGGCGCCAACGTCATCGCCTTTACCACCGGCCGCGGCAGCTGCTTCGGCTGTCGGCCGGCGCCGTCGATCAAGCTGACCAGCAACACGGCGCTCTACCGGGCGATGGAAGAGGACATGGATATCGATTGCGGCGTGATCGCCTCCGGCGAGGCGACGATAGCCGGTCTCGGCCGCCAGATTTTCGATTTGATCATCGATACGGCGTCGGGGCGTAAGACCAAGAGCGAACTTTTCGGCTACGGCGACAATGAGTTCGTCCCCTGGCATCTAGGGGCGACGCTTTAGGCGGATTTGGAAGGGCCCCTCATCCGGCCTGCCGGCCACCTTCTCCCCGCAGGCGGGGCGAAGGGACTCGCGGCGGCCGCTCGGACTCCCTCTCCCCGCCTGCGGGAGAGGATTGGGTGAGGGGGCAAATGCGCCGTCTGTGAGAAGAGCGCATCCTTTGGAGGGAGGAGACAAGGAATGCAGACGAGAATTATCGGTCGAACCGATCTGGCGGTCACCGAATACAGTTTCGGCACCGCCGGGCTCGGCGGCCTCTATCGCGAATGCACGCGCGAGGCGGCGATGGCGACGCTCGATGCCGCTTGGGACGCAGGGATCCGCTATTTCGACACGGCGCCGTATTATGGGCTCGGACTTGCCGAGCGGCGGACCGGCGATTTCCTGCGCGACAAGTCGCGCGAGAGCTACGTGCTCTCCACCAAGGTCGGCCGCCTGCTGCATCCGGTGCCAGAAGATAAGGTCCCGGATTATTCCTACGTCAAGGCGCTGAATTTCGACGTCACCTACGACTATGGCTATGACGCGATCATGCGCTCGGTGGAGATGAGCTATGCCCGCCTCGGCCTAAACCGCATCGACATTCTCTACGTTCACGATATCGGTGGCTATACCCATGGGGCAGCGAGGAATGCCGTCTATCTCCGGCAATTGCTCGATTCCGGCCTTAAGGCGCTGGAGGCGCTCAAATCGAGCGGCGCCATTTCAGCCTATGGACTGGGCGTCAACGAGGTGCCCGTCTGCCTGGACGTGATGCGCCATGCGGATATCGACTGCATCCTGCTTGCCGGCCGCTACACGCTTCTCGACCGATCGGCGGTCGCCGAACTCATTCCGCTCTGCGAGAAGAAAGGGACCTCGCTCGTCGTTGGCGGCGTCTTCAATTCCGGCATCCTCGCCACCGGTCCGGTGGCGGGCGCGCATTTCGATTATATGCCGGCCACGGAGGAGGTCAGAGAGAAGGTCGCGGCGATGGAACGGATCGCCGGTAAGCGTGGTCTGCCGCTTGCAGCACCGGCGCTACAGTTCCCGCTTGCCAATCCCCAGGTCGCCTCGGTTCTGCTCGGCACCGCCAAGCCTTCGAGCCTCGAACGCAACATCGAGTTGGCCCGAAGAACGATAGTGGCGGCGGATTTTGCCGCCTTCGACCCATTCACCCTCGTAGCGCCCGCGCTCGGAACGGAGGCCGTGAGGGTGTGATTTGCCCGCCGCCGGAAGCGGCGGCTGATGCTTCTTGCGTGTTGGAGGAACGCGAGTGAAGAGAATCGATCAAATGGGCTTGCCAATTCGCCGTGCCTGGACTAGCGTCCCAAAATGTTTTTTATTGATAAAAGACGATACGCAAACACCTGGCGGATCGATCTCGATAACGGAACAAGGTGTGAATTGAGAGGAGAAACCTAATGAGCATTTCCAGACGCATTCTGTCCCGCCGCGCCTTCAGCGCGCTTGCCGGCGCAGCCTTCTTCGCCGCCATGGCGCCGATCCCGTCCTTCGCGCAGGACGTCACCATTCCGATCATCGTCAAGGACACGACCTCCTTCTACTGGCAGATCGTGCTCGCGGGCGCACGTGCCGCCGGCAAGGACCTCGGCGTGAACGTTCCGGAACTCGGGGCGCAATCCGAATCCGACATCAACGGCCAGATCAGCATCCTCGAGAATGCCGTCGCCGGCGCGCCGGCCGCCGTCGTCATCGCCCCGACCGAGTTCAAGGCGCTTGGCAAGCCGATCGACGAGGCCGCCAAGGCGGTACCGGTCATCGGTATCGACTCCGGAGCGGATTCGAAGGCGTTCTCGTCGTTCCTGACGACCGACAACGTCCAGGGCGGCCGCATCGCCGCCGATGGGCTCGCCGCGGCGATCAAGGAAGCGACCGGCAAGGAAGAGGGCGAGGTCGCCATCATCACCAGCCTGCCGGGCGTCGGTTCGCTCGACCAGCGCCGCGAAGGCTTCCTCGACCAGATCAAGACCAAGTATCCGGACCTGAAGGTTGTCGCGGATAAATACGCCGATGGCCAGGCGACGACCGGCCTGAACATCATGACGGACCTGATAACCGCCAATCCCAACCTCGTCGGCGTCTTCGCCTCCAACCTGATCATGGCGCAGGGAGCCGGCCAGGCGATTGCCGAAAACAAGCTCGGCGACAAGATCAAGGTCATCGGCTTCGACAGCGATGAAAAGACCGTCGGTTTCCTCAAGGAAGGCGTGCTCGCCGGCCTCGTCGTGCAGGACCCCTATCGCATGGGGTATGATGGCGTGAAGACGGCGCTTGCAGTCTCTAAGGGCGAAAAGGTCGAGGCCAATGTCGATACCGGCGCGAACCTTGTCACCAAGGCCAACATGGCCGAGCCGAAGATCGATGCGCTCCTGAACCCGAAGGTCAACTGACCCGTTGAGATCGCAGCGACGGCCGGCCGGAGGAGCCGGCCGTCGCTGACCGGCAAGTGAGGAGGGTACCATGACAGGGCTTCAAGAGGTCAGCCAGCGCCACGAGGGCGAGCTCGAGGCGGCCGTTGCGAAGGGCAAGCCGATCCTGGAACTGCGCGGCCTGCAGAAGAACTACGGCGCCGTCCAGGCGCTGAAGCCCGCCACGATTACTTTCCTCTCCGGCGAGATCCACGCGATCGTCGGCGAAAACGGCGCCGGCAAGTCGACACTGATCAAGCTCCTGACCGGCGTCATCCCGCGAACTGCCGGCGATGTGTTCTGGCAAGGCGAGCCGGTGCAGCTTTCGACACCCACGGAGGCGATCAGCCGCGGCATCAACGCCGTCCACCAGGAGGTGGTGCTCTGCCCGCATTTGAGCGTGGCGGCCAATATGTTCCTCGGCGACGAGATGAACAGCAACGGCCTGATGCGCAAGCGCGCCATGACCGATGCCGCCCAGGGCGTCCTCAACGATCTCGGCTTCAACTTGCCGGCCAATGCGACGCTCGGCAGCCTGACGATCGGCCAGCAGCAGTTGGTCGCGACCGCCCGCGCCGCCATGCGCGGCACCCGCTTCCTGATCTTCGACGAACCGACCGCCTATCTGACCCGGCAGGAATCCGCTCAGCTTTTCCGTCTCATTCGCCGGCTGCAGGGCGAAGGCGTCACCATCGTCTATATCAGCCACCGGCTGGAAGAAGTCTTCGAGCTTGCCGACCGCGTTTCGGTGTTGCGCGACGGCACCCATGTCGGCACCCGCGACATCTCGGAGACGAACGAGGCGGAACTGATCGCGCTGATGATCAACCGCACCATCGAGCAGATCTATCACAAGGAACAATTCGCCTTCGGGGAGACGATCGTCGAAGCGCGCGGCCTCTCCGGACCGGGCTTCAGCGACATATCGCTTTCGGTCCGCGCCGGCGAGATCGTCGGGCTCTACGGTCTGATCGGCGCCGGGCGCAGCGAATTCGCGCTCGGCCTCTATGGCCGCCATCCCCTCACCGCCGGAGAGGTGTACTGGCAGGGCCGCAAGGTCGAAATCGACAACGAGCGCAGGGCGATGGAGCTCGGCATCGCGCTCGCGCCGGAAAGCCGCCGCGACCAGGGCCTTTGCCTCAACCTGCCGATCGGCCTCAACATCAACCTGCCGGTCTTTCGCCGTTTGACGCGCGGGCTGACGATTAACCGGGCCGAGGAGGCCGCCAATGCCGATCGCCAGATCCGCGATCTGCAGATCAAGACGCCGTCGCGGCGGGTGCTGGCCTCCGCCATGTCCGGCGGCAACCAGCAGAAGATCGTCATCGGCAAATGGCTGAGCCACGGCGCGAAACTCTTCATCTTCGACGAGCCGACCGTCGGCGTCGACGTCGGCACCAAGGCGGAAATCTACAGGCTGTTTGCACGGCTGCTGGAAAAGGGGGCGGGGATCATCCTGATCTCCTCCTACCTGCCGGAAGTCTACGAGCTTGCCGACCGCCTGCACGTGTTCCGTCAAGGGCGGCTGGTGGCGAGCCATGATTACCGCGCCGCCAGCCACGAGGATGTCTTGGCGCAGGCGATTAACGCGTGATCGATCCGAGAATTGGAAGGACTGCAGGGAGGGCAGAATGAGTGTGGAAACGGTAGAAAGCAGCACAGGACCGACGCCGAAGCGAGGGGTCAGCATCCTGTTCGGACTGACGCTCCTCGGACTGCTGGTCGTCCTCTGGCTGCTCCTTGGCCTGGCGACGAGCGCCTTCTGGACCCCCAACAATATCAGCAACCTCCTGCGCCAGGGGGCGATGACGGCGATCCTGGCTGTCGGCCAGACCTTCGTGATCATCACCGCCGGCATCGATCTGTCGGTCGGCGCGGTCGTTGGCTTCACCAGCGTCATCGTCGCCTGGCTGCTGGCCGCCGGCGTACCGCTCTGGCTGGCGCTTGTCGCGACGCTCTTGATCGGCGTGCTGATCGGCGCCTTTCACGCCTTCGGCATCGTCCGCATGGGCCTGCCGCCCTTCATCATCACGCTTGCGACGCTCACGTCGCTGCGCGGCATCGGCCTCCTGATCACCAACGGTTCGACAATCTCGATCACCAACGAGGCCTTCACCAATTTCTCGCGTGCCGATTTCCTCGGCGTTCCGAGCCTGTTCTGGATGGTCATCGTTGTCGCCGTCCCCGCCTATGTCTTCCTGCATCTGAGCCGCTTCGGCCGCTATCTTTTCGCCGTCGGCTCGAACAGCGAAGCGGCGCGTCTTTCCGGCGTCAATGTCAACCGGACGATCTATCTCGCCTATATTCTCTCTTCGACTTGCGCCGCCTTTGTCGGCCTGCTGCTCGCCTCGCGCATCGGCATCGGCAACGCCACGCAGGCCGAAGGCTGGGAATTGCAGGCGATCGCCTCGTCGGTCATCGGCGGCACCAGCCTTTTCGGCGCCGTCGGCTCGGTGCACGGGCCGCTGCTCGGCGCCTTCATCCTGGCGACGATCAACAACGGCGCCAATCTGTTGAACGTCAACTCCTTCTGGCAACGCATCATTACCGGCGTGCTGATCATCGTGATCGTCTATTTCGACCAGCTCCGGCGCCGGGGCTCGCGTTGAACGGCGCGAACTGGTCATTGGCAATCGACATGGGGGAAGCGTCATGAAGGCTGTCGTTTGTGCGGAGCCCGGTCGTTTGGAAGTCGCCGATCGGCCCCGGCCGGCGCCGCCGCCTGAGGGTTGGGCCCGCCTCGCGGTCAACAGCGTCGGCATTTGCGGCACCGACTATCATATCTTCGAAGGCAAGCACCCCTTCCTCGAATATCCGCGCGTCATGGGCCACGAGATTTCCGCGACCGTCCTTGAGGCCGACACGGCTTCCCGACTCGCCCCCGGAACGCTGGTGGTCGTCAATCCCTATATCTCCTGCGGGACCTGCATTGCCTGCCGGAGGGGGAAGCCCAATTGCTGCACGGCGATCCGGGTTCTCGGCGTCCACACCGACGGCGCCTTCTGCGAAGAAATCCTCATGCCGGAGAAGAACCTCTATCCGGCGATCGGTCTTTCTCCCGAAGCCGCCGCGACGGTGGAATTCCTGGCGATCGGCGCCCATGCGGTGAGACGATCCGGCGTGGCGCCCGGTGCCCGCTCCCTGGTGATCGGCGCCGGCCCGATCGGCCTCGGAACGGCGATCTTTTCGCGGATCACCGGGCACGAGGTGGCGCTTCTCGATACCAGTGCCGAGCGGCTGGCTTTCGCCGTGGACGAGCTCGGCTTTTCGGGCGGCCTCCTCGCCGGTGAGGGACTGGAAAGGGCAATTGCCGAAGCCACGGATGGTGACGGTTTCGACGTCGTCTTCGACGCCACCGGCAATGCCGCGTCGATGGAACGGTCCTTTGCCCATGTCGCCCATGGCGGGACGCTCGTCTTCGTCAGCGTGGTGAAGAACGACATCCGCTTCTCCGATCCGGAATTCCACAAGCGCGAGATGACGCTGGTGGCGAGCCGCAATGCGACGCGGGAAGATTTCGACCACGTCATCGCCTCGATCGGCACGGGCCTGGTGGCGGTGGACAAGCTCATCACCCACAGGACGACCCTCGACCGATGCGTCGACGACCTGCCGCGTTGGGCGCATGACAAGGCCGGCCTTGTGAAGGCAATCGTCACGGTCGCTGCCGCATGAGCTTCATCGACGCCCACCAGCACTACTGGACGCTCGGTCTCGGCCACAATGACTGGCCTGGCCCAGATCTCGAACCGATCTTCCGCGACTTCGGACCTGACGATCTGAGGCCTCATCTCAGCGCCGCAGGCATCAACCGGACGGTTCTCGTCCAGGCGGCGCCGAATGTCGCCGAGACCGGGTTCCTGCTCGAAATCGCCGCGCGCGAGGAGACGGTCGCGGCGGTGGTCGGCTGGGTCGATATTCTAGCGGCCGACGCCCGCTCCGAGCTTCGGCGACTGAAAACACATCCGAAGTTCAAGGGCATCCGGCCGATGCTGCAGAGCATCGATGAAACTGCCTGGATCCTGCGGCCGGAGGCGATCGCCATACTCGAAATGCTGCCGCAGCTGGACCTCCGTTTCGACGCGCTCATCCAGCCGCGCCATCTGCCGGTCGTCGCCGCCCTCGCCGACCGCCTGCCGGATCTCGCCATCGTCGTCGATCACGGCGCCAAGCCGTTCATTGCCGAAGGCCGGCTCGAACCCTGGCGAAGCGACATGGCGGCGCTCGCCCGCCGCCCGAATGTGTACGTCAAGCTCTCTGGACTTGTGACGGAAGCCGGCGGACGCTGGTCGGTCGAGCGCTTGCGGCCCTATGCCGTCCATCTTCTCGACATGTTTGGTGCCGACCGGGTGATGTTCGGCAGCGATTGGCCGGTTGTATTGCTCGATGCCGACTACGCCGAGTGGTTTGCCGCTGCTCAAGCGTTGACCGCAAGCTGCACGGAAGCGGAGCGACAGGCGATTTTCCTGGGGACGGCAGCCCGTTTTTACGGAATTTCCGCGGCCTGAGGTACGAACGTCATAGCGCGACAGGCCCGCGCAATGTTATCTCAATAAATTAGTAATATGAATTCCCTCGGAACTTGCCCTAAAAACGAGGGGGTACTGTTTGTTGCACTGCACAAGAAAAGTGGTAGTCTGAAAGCGATTGCGGACCACCAAGACAAACACTCGCAAGGCTTGCGTCGGACCTGGGAGCGGCGCCGGATCGATTGAAACAAGGGGTACGCGTCCCATGTTCTACCAGCTCTACGAAATGAACCATGCCATGATGGCCCCATGGCGCACGGCGGCGGACGCCATGCGGCTGGCCTTCAAGAATCCGATGAACCCGGTCTCGCACACCTATTTCGGCCGCGCCGCGGCGGCAGGGCTGGAAGTCTTCGAACGCGCCACGCGGCGCTATGGTAAGCCGGAATTCGGCCTGCCCGAGACGGTCGTCGACGGCCAGCCTGTGCCGGTCCGCGAGAAGATCGTCTGGCGGGCGCCCTTCTGCAACCTCATCCATTTCGAACGGTCGCTGCCGAAGGGAAGGACGCCGGACCCGAAGGTGCTGCTCGTCGCACCCATGTCCGGCCACTACTCGACCTTGCTGCGCGGCACGGTCGAAGCGCTTCTGCCGCATTCGGACATCTACATCACGGACTGGCTGGATGCCCGCATGGTGCCGCTCAGCGAAGGCACTTTCGATCTCGACGATTACATCGACTACGTCATCCAGATCCTGCATCACCTCGGACCCGATACCCATGTGATCGGCGTCTGCCAGCCGGCCGTGCCGGTTCTCGCCGCGGTCGCTTTGATGGAGGCGGAGAACGACCCGCTCTCGCCCGCGTCGATGACGCTGATGGGTGGACCGATCGATACCCGCATCAACCCGACCGCCGTCAATCAGCTGGCCGAGCAGCGGCCGGTCGACTGGTTCCGCGACAATGTCATCATGCCGGTGCCATGGCCGCAACCGGGCTTCATGCGCATGGTCTATCCGGGCTTCCTTCAGCTTTCGGGCTTCATGTCGATGAATCTCGACCGCCATCTGGTCGCCCACAAGGAGTTCTTCGCCCATCTCGTCAAGAACGATGGCGATGCCGCCGACAAGCACCGCGACTTCTACGACGAATATCTCGCGGTCATGGATCTCACCGCGGAATTCTACCTGCAGACAGTGCAGGTGGTGTTCATGCAGCATGCCTTGCCGAAGGGAGAAATGATGCATCGCGGCAAGCGCGTCGATCCGACGGCGATCCGCAAGGTGGCGCTGCTGACGGTCGAGGGCGAGAACGACGACATTTCCGGCGTCGGCCAGACCCAGGCGGCGCAGACGATCTGCACCAACATTCCGGAGCACATGCGTCAGCACTACATGCAGCCGGACGTCGGGCACTACGGCGTCTTCAACGGCTCTCGCTTCCGCGGCGAGATCGCACCGCGCATCGTCGCCTTCCAGCGCGAGCATTCGCGCCACTCGAGGCCAGTGAAGCAGATCATCAAGGGAGGCAAATCGGCCTAGCTCCACCTGACGCGGGCTTTTCGACCGCGGCCTAAAGCATCCTGAGGCGGCGATTTGCTGCCGCAGGATCAAGGGTTTGTCCGATTCCCATCCGGCGCATCTTGCAGTCATCTCCTGCCTTTCCCACATCGTTTTCATCGGGCCGCAACGGGCGGTCCGCTGACTGCGAGGAATACTGACGATGAACCAATCTGCATTGATCCGTCCGGACTGGACGCCTGCGACCATTGCATTGATGGTGCTCGGTTTCGTGGTGTTCTGGCCGCTCGGCCTGGCGATGCTCGCTTACATCCTCTTCGGCGACAAGCTGAAGACCTTCAAGAAGGACGCCAACGACAGCGTGGACCGCATGTGCGCCGGCTTCCGCCGGAGCAATCGTGGCCATTGGGCCCACCATCGGACCGGCAATGTCGCCTTCGACGACTGGCGCGAGGCGGAACTTGCGCGTCTCGACGAGGAACGCCGCAAGCTGGACGAGATGCGCGAGGAATTCGACGCCTATGTCCGCGAGCTCCGGCGCGCCAAGGACCAGGAGGAATTCGACCGCTTCATGCGCGAGCGCAAGAACGGCCGCCCCGGCCCGGCACCAGAGACCGCCTGATTGACAGGAATGGCATCCCGGCGTTTCACATGAAACGCCGGGACTACAGCGCCGCGCGTCCTATCAGACGCCGCAAAGGTCGCTGTAGCACTTTGAATTGCTGCATGTATCCATAAATCGAGGTCGATCTAAGGACACATGCAGTAGGCAGCTGCCAGCGGACGGCGAATCGGCTAGAAAGGCCTCATGTTTCCCTCCTTCAAGCGCCGCCGCGGCAGTGAAACGCGCCCCGATATCACGCGTGACATCGAGGTGGCCGGCAAGCGTCTTCCCTTGACCATCCGCCAGAACGCACGCGCGACACGGATGACCTTGCGCATCGAGCCCGGCGGGCGCGCCCTGAAACTCACCGTTCCCGAAGGTCTGCCGGAGCGCGAGGTCAGCGCATTTCTCAGCCGCCATCAGGGCTGGCTGATGACCAAACTCGCGCGCTTCTCCGGCGAAAGCGAGCTCGAAGACGGCGGAACCATCTTCATCCGCGGCGTCGCCCATCGCATCGAGAGGACCGGCCGGATTCGCGGCCTTACAGAGCCCGTCATCGTCGACGATGAGGCGGTGTTGCGGGTCGGCGGCGCGGAGGAGCACCTGCGCCGGCGGATTGCCGACTACCTGAAGAAGGAGGCGCGCCTCGAATTGGAGCGCCTCGTCGCCGTCTATGCCGGCCGAATCGGCCGCCGCGTCCGGTCGTTGAGCCTCAAGGACACCCGCAGCCGCTGGGGCTCCTGCTCCGCCGAAGGTGACTTGAGCTTTTCCTGGCGCATTGCCATGGCGCCGCCGAAGGTGATCGCCTATCTCGCCGCCCACGAGGTCGCCCATCTTGAGGAGATGAACCACGGCCCCGATTTCTGGGCGCTGTGCGAAAGGCTCTGCGCGGATACCAACGAGGCCAGGCGCTGGCTGAAGCGCAACGGCACCATGCTGCACTCCATCGATTTCGGCTAAGTTCACGGTTGAGTTTGGCCGATGGTGACGAGAGACGGGGACTGGACGGTGCGGACAACCGCCGAAACTGAAGTAAGCCCGACTGAAAACGCCCGGCCAAAGTCTCTTAGGATGACGCGCTGCAGAGCAACGGTTTTGCTCGACTCGGACGGTATTTCGTGCAAGGTCGCTTGCCATGAAAACGGAAGTGAAAATATGTGGACTGAAGACCGCGGAGGCGGCGGAGCATGCCGTGGCGCTCGGGGCCACGCATATCGGCTTCATCTTCTTTCCCAAGAGTCCGCGCAACATCGAGCCTGACGACGCCGGCCGGGTGGCCGAACGTGTTCGCGGCCGCGCGAAGATCGTCGCCGTCACCGTGAATGCCGACAATGACGATCTCGACGAGATCGTGTCCGCGCTGAAGCCCGACATCCTGCAGCTTCACGGCTCCGAAGATCCGGACAGGGTTCTGACGATCAAGGCGATCTACGGCCTGCCGATCATGAAGGCGCTGTCGATCCGCGATGCCTCGGATCTCGAAAGGATCGATGCCTATGTCGGCATCGTCGATCGCTTCCTTCTCGATGCTAAGCCGCCGGCCGGGTCCGAACTACCCGGAGGCAATGGTGTCTCTTTCGACTGGAGGCTGCTCGACGCGCTTGACGGGAGCGTCGATTACATGCTTTCCGGTGGACTGAATGCGGAAAATATCGGCGAGGCTCTTGCGCTGACCGGCGCCAGCGCCGTCGATATATCCTCCGGGGTGGAGAGCGCCCCGGGTGTCAAGGATTTGAAGCTCATGGATGCATTTTTCGGCGGTGTCCGACGCGCCGAAGCCGTAGTGCCACGATCAGGGAGCAGGACGTGAATCAGCCGCTAAAACCGAACTCCTTCAGGGCTGGACCGGACGAGGACGGCCGGTTCGGTATTTTCGGCGGCCGTTTCGTCGCCGAGACTCTGATGCCGCTGATCCTCGACCTCCAGGACGAGTGGAACAAGGCCAAGAACGACGCGGCCTTCAAGGCCGAGCTCGATAGGCTCGGTGCTCACTATATCGGCCGGCCGAGCCCGCTCTATTTCGCCGAGCGCCTAACGGCTGAGCTCGGCGGCGCCAAGATCTATTTCAAGCGCGAGGAGCTGAACCACACCGGCTCGCACAAGATCAACAATTGCATAGGCCAGATCCTGCTCGCCAAGCGAATGGGCAAGACCCGCATCATCGCCGAGACCGGTGCCGGCCAGCACGGCGTCGCTTCGGCGACCGTCGCCGCCCGCTTCGGTCTTCCCTGCGTCGTCTACATGGGCGCCACCGACGTCGAGCGCCAGGCGCCGAACGTCTTTCGCATGAAGCTTCTCGGCGCCGAGGTGAAGCCCGTGACCGCCGGCAACGGCACGCTGAAGGACGCCATGAACGAGGCGCTGCGCGACTGGGTGACGAATGTCGACAGCACCTATTACCTGATCGGCACGGCCGCCGGCCCGCATCCCTATCCGGAGATGGTCCGCGACTTCCAGGCGGTCATCGGCCAGGAGGCGAAAGAGCAGATTCTTGCCGCCGAAGGCCGCTTGCCGGACCTCGTCATTGCGGCGGTCGGCGGCGGCTCGAACGCGATCGGCATCTTCCATCCCTTCCTCGATGAAGAGGATGTTCGGATCGTCGGCGTCGAAGCGGGCGGCAAGGGACTTGATGGCGACGAGCACTGCGCCTCGATCACCGCCGGCTCGCCGGGCGTGCTGCACGGCAACCGCACCTATCTGCTGCAGGACGGCGACGGCCAGATCAAGGAAGGCCACTCCATCTCGGCGGGCCTCGATTATCCCGGCATCGGTCCGGAGCATGCCTGGCTCAACGATATCGGCCGGGTCGAATATGTGCCGATCATGGATCATGAAGCGCTCGAAGCCTTCCAGACGCTGACGCGGCTCGAAGGCATCATTCCGGCGCTCGAGCCATCGCATGCGCTGGCCGAGGTCATCAAGCGGGCGCCGACAATGGGCAAGGACGAGATCATCCTGATGAATCTCTCCGGTCGCGGCGACAAGGACATCTTCACCGTCGGCAAAATTCTGGGAATGGGGCAGTAACGAGTATGACCGCACGCATGGAGCAGAGGTTCGCCGACGTCGCGGCGGAAGGTCGCCCGGTCCTTGTCACCTATTTCATGGGCGGCGATCCCGATTTCGAAACGTCGCTGGCGATCATGCAGGCGCTGCCGAAGGCGGGCGCCGACGTGATCGAACTCGGCGTGCCCTTTTCCGATCCGATGGCCGACGGGCCGGCGATCCAGCTTGCTGGCCAGCGCGCGCTTAAAGCCGGGCAGACGCTTGCCAAGACGCTCGACCTCGCCCGCCGCTTCCGGACTGAGGATCAGCGCACCCCGATCGTGCTGATGGGCTATTACAATCCGATCTACATCTACGGCGTCGAGCGCTTCCTGGATGACGCCGTCGAGGCGGGTGTCGACGGGCTGATCGTCGTCGATCTGCCGCCGGAAATGGACGACGAGCTCTGCATCCCGGCGCTGAAGAAGGGCATCAGCTTCATCCGTCTGGCGACGCCAACGACCGACGACCGCCGTCTGCCCAAGGTTCTCGAAAACACCTCCGGTTTTGTCTATTACGTCTCGATGACCGGCATCACCGGTTCCTCTCTGCCGGATCCGTCGCTGATTGCCGGCGCGGTGGCGCGGATCAAGTCGCATACGAAGCTGCCCGTCTGCGTCGGCTTCGGCGTCAAGACCGCCGAGCATGCGCGGGTGATCGGCGCTTCCGCCGATGGTGTCGTGGTGGGGACGGCGATCGTCAACCAGATCGCCTCGAGCCTGACGGAAAGCGGTCAGGCTACCGACGCGACGGTGCCGGGTGTGGAAGCTTTGGTTCGAGGGCTTTCGGCCGGGGTGCGGGCGGCGCGCCTTGCGGCAGCCGAATAATCGCCCATATTGGCGCGCAGAAGCCGAAGGACATCTTCAGGAGTCTACTTAAGTGAACTGGATCACAAACTACGTTCGGCCGAAGATCAATTCGATGCTCGGCCGCAGGGAAGTTCCGGAGAACCTCTGGATCAAGTGCCCTGAAACCGGCGAGATGGTGTTCCATCGCGATCTCGAAGAGAACAAGTGGGTCATCCCGCAGTCTGGCCATCACATGAAGATGCCGGCAAAGGCCCGGCTGAAGGATCTCTTCGATGGCGGAATCTACGAAACCCTGCCGCAGCCGAAGGTGGCGCAGGATCCGCTGAAGTTCCGCGATTCGAAGAAATATCTCGACCGCCTGCGCGACAGCCGGGCCAAGACCGAGCTCGAGGACACGATCGTCGCCGGCCTCGGCCTCGTCCAGGGCGTCAAGCTGGTCGCCGTCGTCCATGAGTTCAACTTCATCGGCGGTTCGCTCGGCATGGCGGCCGGCGAGGCGATCATCAGGGCCTTCGAGAAGGCGATTGCCGAGAAGTGCCCGCTGGTGATGTTCCCGGCTTCCGGCGGCGCCCGCATGCAGGAAGGCATCCTGTCGCTGATGCAGCTTCCGCGCACCACGGTTGCCGTCAATCTGCTGAAGGAAGCGGGCCTACCCTATATCGTCGTGCTGACCAATCCCACCACCGGCGGTGTCACGGCATCCTATGCGATGCTGGGCGACATCCACCTGGCCGAACCGGGTGCGGAGATCGGCTTTGCCGGCAAGCGGGTGATCGAGCAGACGCTCCGCGAAAAGCTCCCGGATGGCTTCCAGACCTCGGAGTACCTCCTGGAGCACGGCATGGTCGATATGGTCGTCAAGCGCCACGACCTGCCGGCGACGCTTTCGCGCCTGCTGAAGATCCTGATGAAGAAGCCGGCGGAGGCCGCAAGGCGCGAGAGCGGCTCCCAGGTTTCGCCCTTGCCGCTCGCAGCCCGGGCCTAGGCCGCCGCACCAGCTCTATTTGATTCTCTAGACTTGTGCGCCTTTCCGGGGCGCGCAAACGTTGCTGTAAATGTTTTGATTCGCTGCAATTCCGTTTAGGAATCATCTGGCAGCGTCAATTTTTTGAGGCAAGAACATGGCGGCGGCACAGGTCAGCGAGGCGGCGCAGGAGATTGAAAAACTTCTGGCTCTGCATCCCAAGGGATTCGACCTGTCGCTCGACAGAATCACGCGGCTGCTGGCCGCGCTTGGCAACCCGCAGGACCGCCTGCCGCCGATCATCCACGTCGCCGGCACCAACGGCAAAGGCTCCGTCACCGCGTTTTCGCGGGCGATCCTCGAGGCTGCAGGCCTCAGCGTCCATGTGCACACGTCGCCGCATCTGGTGAACTGGCACGAGAGATATCGGCTCGGCGTCAAGGGCGGCAAGGGTGCGCTCGTCAGCGACCCGGTGCTGGCCGATGCTGTCCGGCGCGTGGCGGAAGCCAATGCCGGCCAGAAGATCACCGTCTTCGAGATCCTGACGGCCGTCACCTTCTTGCTTTTCGCGGAGCATCCGGCCGATGTCGCGGTCATCGAGGTCGGCCTCGGCGGCCGCTTCGACGCGACGAATGTCATTGCCCGGCCGGCGGTCTCTGTCATCATGCCGATCTCGCTCGATCACCAGGCCTATCTCGGCGACCGGGTGGAACTGATCGCCGCCGAGAAGGCCGGAATCATGAAGCGCGGCTGCCCGGTGGTGATCGGCCATCAGGAAGAAGACGGCGTGCGCGAGGTGCTGGTCGAAACGGCCGAGCGGCTCGGCTGCCCGATGTCCGTCTACGGCCAGGATTTCATGGCGCATGAGGAATTCGGCAGGCTGATCTTTCAGGACGAGAACGGCCTTGCCGACCTGCCGCTGCCCCGCCTGCCGGGCCGGCATCAATATGCCAATGCGGCGGCGGCGATCCGCGCCGTCCGGGCGGCCGGTTTCGACGTGCCGGAGGCGGCGATCGAGAAGGGCCTGGCCGGGGTCGAATGGCCGGGCCGGCTGCAGCGTCTTGCCGGCGGCAAGCTCTCACACTACGGGCCGCCGGCCGCCGAAATCTGGGTCGACGGCGGCCACAATCCCGGCGCCGGCCAGGTGATCGCCGAAGCCATGGCGACCTTCGAGGAGCGCGATCCGCGGCCGCTGTTCTTGATCATCGGCATGATCAACACTAAGGATCCCGTCGGCTACTTCAAGGCCTTCCTCGATCTCGCCGAACAGGTCTTCACCGTTCCGATCCACGGCTCGGATGCGGGGCTTGACCCGGTGGCGCTGGCCGCCGATGCGGCCTCAGCCGGTCTCGAGGTAAACGCCGCATCATCGGTCGCCGAAGCACTCGGGCTCATCGCCGAGCTCACCGAAGAGGACCCCGTGCCGCCGCGCATCCTGATCGGCGGTTCGCTCTACCTCGTCGGCGACGTGCTTTCGGAGAATGGCACGCCGCCGCGGTAATCGTCAGACTGCATTCGCCCCTCATCCCGCTGCCGCGACCTTCTCCCCGTTTTTGACGGGGAGAAGGGTTTTTGCCGCGCGCTCTCCGTCCCCTCGCCCCGCCTGCGGGGAGAGGGTTTGGGTGAGGGGCGATTGAAGGCGGTGCGTGTCGTCAGAAGGCAAGTAGAAAGCCCGGACGTAGCCGGGCTTTTCATTATCAATCGTCAATCAATTCGCGGCTTAGACCGCGTTGGAAATCCACGAGCTGAGCGCGGTCTTCGGCGCGGCGCCGACCTTGATGTCGGCGACTTCGCCAGCCTTGAACATGGCGAGCGTCGGGATCGAGCGGACCCCGTATTGAGCGGCGAGTTCCGGGTTTTCATCGATATTGAGCTTGGCGACCTTGACCTTGCCGGCGAGTTCGGTGGCGATCTCTTCGAGGCTGGGGGCAATCATTTTGCACGGACCGCACCATTCGGCCCAGAAGTCGACGACGACCGGCTCGGCGGAATTCAGCACTTCTTTTTGAAAATTGGACGCATCGACTTTCACAGTTGCCATCGGCTGCTCCTTCGGAATGGCATTGTCCAGATATTGTGCCTCATGTGAGGCCTCGCCGCTGGATTTTCAATATCGTGTATCTCACTTTGTCGCGAGCTCTTCAAGGCTCCCGTCCAGCATTGGGTCGGGAAGCACCCACACGGCCGGGCCTTCGGTGAAGATCAGCACGCAACGGAATTGCTTGCCGGGATAGAGCGGCCTCAAGAGTTCGCGGTAGATTGCGAGCTGCCGCCGGTAGACGGTCGGAATTTCGGCGACCGAGGCCGGCACTTGGCGATTGGTCTTGTAATCGGCGATCGTCACGGTGTCGCCGGCAACCGCCAGGCGGTCGAGCCGGCCGGATACGGCGAATTCCTGACTGCCGAGCTTGAGCGTTCCCATGACGGAGACTTCTGCGCGGCTCTGTTCGCCGAAGAGCGGCTGCAAATCCGGATGCTCGAGCACCTCCATCACGGCACGGCTAAGTGCCTGCCGCTCCGTCTCCGGCCAGCGTGGCACGGCCCGGCTGAGGTAACGCTCCGCCGCGTCCCGGCGCTCGGCGCCGTCGATCGTCGGCAGCACCTGCAGCAGCCGATGCAGGATCGCACCGCGCAGCATCGAGAACTTCGGCGCTGTCTGTGCCGCAAAGAGAGCCGAGCCGACGATCGTCTCTTGCTCCGGATCGTCGATCGCCACGCTCGTTCCCGAAGGGGCGAGCGGTCGCGGCAGCCGGCGCTGCGGCGGCAAGGGGGTGAAGAGTGCCCGCGGCAGGCTGGATGCCGTCGCCGGAGGCTTGCTCTCCGAGTCCTCGCGTACCGGGACGGCGACCGGCACACGCGCTTCGCGCCAGGCATGGCCCGTCCATTCCTCGCCGCCGGCTGAAAAGACCATCGGCGTCGCCCGGCCCTTCGGATCATGCGCTAATGTGCCTTGAACCATCGCATGCCAGGTATCGAGGTTCTGCCGCTGGCCGCGATAGCCGCAGACGATCAGCCGGTCCGCCGCGCGCGTCATGCCGACATAGAGGAGGCGGCGATATTCTTCCTCGGCCAGGCGCTTCAGCCGCTCGTTGTCGGCGGCGATCAGCGAATTCGACGCCGAGCCGGGAGCGCGCCAGACGGGCACCCCGAGCATCGAGCCGTCCGCCTGGGGCTTCTCCAGGAAGCGGAGGTCCGAGACCTGCTGACGGACGAATGCTTCGCCGCCGCCGTCGACCAGAAAGACGACCGGTGCCTCGAGGCCCTTGGCGGCGTGCACGGTCATGACGCGAACCTCGTCGCGTTCCTTGTCCTGCTCGCGCTTGACCGTCGGCGCCTCGATCTCGAGCGTCGAGACGAAGGCCTGCAGGCCGGGCAGCCCGCTCCGCTCATGGTCGAGCGCAAAGGTCAGGAATTCGTCGAGGATATCGCTTACCTCGCTGCCAAGCCGCGCCAGGAAGGCGCGCCGGCCGCCATTGGCGCCGAGCACGCGGGCATAGAAGTCGTGCGGCAGCAGGTTGCGGGCAAGCTCGCCATAGCCGGCGAGCATCCGCACGACCCGATGATATCGGCTTGATTCCTCGGCGCCGAGCTGTTGCAGCCGTCGCCAGAGACTTTCGCCCTCGGCCCGGCGTGCCGCGAGTTCGAAGACATCGTCCTCGCCGAGATCGACGAGCGGGCTCTTCAGCAGCGCCGCGAGCGACAGATCGTCCTCGGGCAGCAGCACGAAACGGCCGAGCGCCAGGAGATCCTGGATGGCGATATGGTTGGTGAGCACGAGCCGGTCGGCGCCTGCGACCGGAATATTGCCGCGGCGCTTGAGTGCACGCGTCAGGGCATTGACGAAGGCGTCGCGCTTGCGCACCAGCACGATGACGTCGCCGGGTCGCATCGGGCGTCGGGCGCCCTTTTCGATCACCGTCTCCTTGCCGATCCAGTCCTCGAGCACGGCCGCGATGCGCCGGGCGAGAATGTTCACCGGAGCCCGCTCCGGCGTCGCATCGAAGGGCGCCGTCCAATCCTCTTCGGAGCTCACCGGCTCGGGCGCGATGATGTCCCAGATGTCGACGGCGCCGGGGTGTCCGATCCGGTTCGAGGCGTGCACGATCGCCTCGCTGCGGGCGCTCAAGCCCTTCGCATTGCCCGGATTGGCAAAGACCGTGTCGACGGCGGAAAGCACGTCGACCGTCGAACGGAAGGAGAGCTGCAGCCGGATGGGGCTGAAATACTTGCTTCCGGCGCGCACCCGCCGTTCGGTCTGGATGCTTTCGCGCGAGAATCGCTCGGGACGCGCGCCCTGGAAGGAGTAGATCGACTGCTTTTCGTCCCCGACCGCAAAGATCGTCCGCTCGTTGGCGCGCGCTGTTTCGCCGGCGAAGAAATCGGCGGCGAGCGCCTGGATGATTGTCCATTGGGCGGGGCTCGTGTCCTGGGCCTCGTCGATGAGAATGTGGTCGATGCCCTGGTCGAGCTTGTAATGGACCCAGGCGCCGACATCGCTGCGAGAAAGCAGCGCAGCCGTGCGGTTGATCAGGTCCTCGAAATCGAGTTGGCTGCGCCGCTTCTTGAGGTCTTCGTAGTCCCTGTTGAGCCATTCGGCGAGGATCAGCGCCGCGCGCGTCGCCTCGTACATCCGGACGATGCTGAGCCGGTCGGCGCAGGTTGTGATGTGCTTGCGCGCCTCTTCGATGAGCGGCGCCAGTTCAGGCGCCTGCGCCAGCATTGCCTTGTTGAAGAAGGCCGAATCCGCCTTCGGCTTGCCGCCGCCGTTGAAAAACACGCCGAGAAGCCCGGCAAAGCGCTCCTCCGCATCGGCGGCCTCGCGGGCCGCCTTCAAGCCCTCTGCGATCTCCCCGGGTTTCACTCCGCCAAGGCTCAGCGCGAGCTCGATATAGCGCTGAAGCGCCGCGCCGTTGAGGCCGGCAAGCGGCCAGGCTCCGGCCATCACGCTCGCGGCCGTCTCCCCCGACGCAAGACCGAGCGCGGCTCGCAGGTGCTTCTCCCGCCCGCCTTTTACGGCGGCGCTATCGAGAAAGGCCTGGATCGCCGCGCGGTTCGCCACGATCTCCTCCAACAGCTTTTCAAGGCCGGTATCGTCGGCGAGGTCGAGGACGGTGGCGAAGGCATCTGCAAGCTCGCTCTCGTCCTCGGCGGCGGTGGCCGTCAGCAGGGCGCGGCGCGCATCGGAAAGCAGCACCGCCGCGGCCCGATCGTCGAGGACGGAAAAGTGTCCCGCCACGTTCGCCTCGAGTGGAAACTGATGGAGCAGCGCTTCCGAGAAGGCGTGAATCGTCTGGATCTTCAACCCGCCCGGCGTTTCGAGCGCCTTGGCAAAGAGCCGCCGCGCCTCCTCAATCTTGGCGAGGGAGGGTCGCGTGCCCTCGATCGTCTCTATGCGCTTTTCCAGAGCGGCATCATCGAGCGTCGCCCATTCGGCGAGACGCTCGAAGATGCGGTTCGACATCTCCGAGGCGGCTGCCTTCGTATAGGTCAGGCAGAGAATGGCGGAAGGGCGGCAGCCGGAAAGCAGCAGCCGAATGACGCGCTGCGTCAGCACATGCGTCTTGCCCGAGCCGGCATTGGCCGAAACCCAGGCCGAGCGCGCCGGATCCGAGGCAAGCGATTGCCGCTCGGTGGTCCAGTCGAGCCACGCCTTGGGCGTCCTCTCCTCCGGGCCGAAAGCCTCATTCCTCATCGTCGTCCTCGCCGTCAGCGGTCGCCCATTCGGCGACGCGCGCCAGGTGATCGTATTCGCCGCCATAGTCCCGTTCCTTCTGGACGATCAGGCGGGAGGCGAAACCGTAGCGGCCGCTGGTCAGCGCCGCGAGCAGCTTCCTGAGTTCGGAAAGCGATTCTTCCGCCAGCTGCTCGGCGGTCTTGGTCTCCCTCGACTTGCTGTTCTCGTTGTTGACCGTATCGACGGCAAAGCGGCTGCCAGGCTTCAGGCGGACATAGCGCAGCGAATCTGGCCGCGCCGGTCCGATGGTCGCAAAAGCACCCGCCTTGAGGGCGGCCGCTTCGAGGGAGAGCTGCGGGTCGAGCAGGGCCCGTGCCTCCTTCGCTGAAGGGCTGGAGCCGGTCTTGTAGTCGATGATGTCGACGGTGCCGTTGGCCAGCCGGTCGAGGCGGTCGGCTATGCCGGTCAGCCTGATATCCGAGATGCCGATCTCCATGGCTGCGGGGACTTCCGTGAAAGACCTGACGATGCCGGTCCGGCGCTCCCGCTCCCAGGAAAGAAACGCCCTTGCGACCGCTTCGAAGCGCGGTCGCCAGATCGTGTCGATGTGCGTCGGCAGGTTCTCCTCGTCGAAGGCCTCGCGGATCAGCCGCGCCATTGCCGCCTGCCCCTCGCTAGAGGCGGGATCGAAGCCACCTTTGACGAAGCGGTCGACGATGCGGTGGTAAAGCAGGCCGCGTTCGACAGCACTCGGATCGCGATTGAAGGGGTCGATCGGCTCCAGCCGCAAGATGCGGCGCGCATAGATGGAATAGGGGTCGCGGCGCAGCTTGGTCACTTCGCTGAAGGAATATTTGCGCGGCTGCATGTCGGCCGGCGGCTTCGGCTGCGGCCGCTCGCTGAGTGGTTGGCGCTCGCCGTCGTCGAGGATGCGCATCCAGTGAAGATAGCTCGCGCCATTCGCCTTGAGCTGCTCGGTGAACGTTTTGCCGCCGAGCGCCTGCAGCCGCTGCAGCCAGCGCGAGGCGACCGTCGGCGCCGAGCCCTGGCGCATGGAGCGGGAAAGGATGAGGCGGCGCGTTCCGCAGGCCATCTGGAAGTCATGGGCGAGCTGGCCGATGCGCCGCTCTGGCGGTTCGAGGCCGATACCCGATTTCATTGTCCGAGACAGGAAAGGGTCGTTCGAGGTCTGCGCCGGCCAGGTGCCTTCGTTCATCCCGCCGAGCACCACGAGATCGACGCTCTGCAGACGCGATTCAAGAGCGCCGAAGATGAAGACGCGCGGGTGCCGCATGGATCGAGGTTTCACCGCTTCGCTGGCGGCAAGCGCCTCGACGATGTCGCACCATTGCCGCCCGTCGGCCTCCATCTGCCCGTCGGTCTCGATGATGCCGCGCAGAAGCGTCGCCAATGCTTCGCCGGCTTCCGAACCCCAGAGCCCGCCGAGGCTGCCGCGTTCGTCGATGGCGACGGCTTCCAGCGCGCGGCCCGTGCGCTCCGCCCAATCGGCGAGCGTCAGGGTTGTCGTGTGCTGGCGACCGCTTTCCGGGCCGCCGGAAATGGTACTCGTCAACGGCCCGACGGCCGCGGAAAGTCGTCGGGCGAGTGCCCGCGCGAGATCGACATCCTTCGGGTCGATGCCGCCGCGCCACGGCCTCGGGTGCCGCTCGGTGCGCTGCCGGGCGAGCGCCCTATCGATCCCGAGTTCGAGAGCGGAAATGTCGGATATGTCGGTGCCGCCGCGAAGCGCCACGAGCTCCAGCACGTCGGCGGCACGGCGTGCGACTTCCGCCGTCTGGCCGAGCCGGGCGAGCGGATGCTTGAGCAGCGCGACCAAAGCCACCGGATCGTCGGGCCTGAGGGTCGCCTCCAGCAGCAGCCGGGTAAGCCCACCCGCCGCCGTTGCCGAGAGCGGAACGCCGGCGGAATCATCGGCTTCGATGCCGAAGCGGGCGAGCTCGGCGCCCACCCGCCGCGCAAGGCCGCGATCGGGCGTGATCAGCGCTGCCTGGCTCTCCTCGTCGCCTTCGAGTGCCAGCCTCAGCGCAATGGCAATCGCGGTCGCCTCCTCGCGCTCGTTCGCCGCTTCGATCAGCGCCACGTCCGCGAAGGCCGCGGAGAGCGTCTCCGGCTCGAAGGTCTCGCGGGCCTCAGTCCAGCCGTCGGTGGCCTCGGCCGGCAGCAGCGCCCGCGACACGACCAGGGCGCGATCGCCGAGATCGTCGTCGAGCGATCCCAGCACCGGCACGTCGCGACGATCGATACGCACGCGTTTCAACAGGCGGTGCAACCCGTATTGCGGATGCGTGCGGCTTGCCGGACCCCTTGGGCCACGTTCGGCTTCCTTGCCAATCAACTCCCATTCCGTGTCGCTCATCATGAGGTCCAGGCCGGGGAGCACGATCGTGCCGTTCGGCAGCGCCTTCACTGCGGCGATCAGCGCTGCCGTCGCCGGAATCGAGCCCGTCGAGCCGGCGATGATGATCGGTCCGCTTGCCTTGCCGGCGGCGATCCGCTGCGTTTCGGCCCTGAGCATAGCGTTGCGATGGCGCGCCGGCGAGGAGTGCTTGAGCTCGTTGAGCCGTTCCGGCCAATAGGTCCGGGCGATCTTCAGGAAGGCAAGCGTCAATTGCCACCAGAGCGCATGTTCGCCGGCATCGAGCCCGTCGAGCGCCTCCCAGTCGAGCTCCTCCGTCTCAATCGCATCGATGAGTTCGGCGAGATTGCGCGCCAGCCAGATGGCGTCGGCCGGGCTTGCCGGTGCGATCAGCGGACTTTCGGCATGGATGTCGAGGACCACCTGCGGTAGGCGGTTGCGCCAGGCGAGAATGAGGCGGCCGAGCTCGATCAGCCGCGCCGTGCCGGAAAGCGGCGGCGCAAGATCGAGGATCGCCGGCATCTCGGCGTCGAAGAAGCCGCTGTCGTCGTCCGTCTCGCCGAGGGGCCGGATCACCGGCAGGATCGCCGAGCGGCCGCCGAGCAGATCGACGAATTCCGAGCGCAGGACACGGGCCGCACGCCGCGTCGGCACGAAGATCGTCACGCCGGCGAGCGCCAGCGGATCGGCCGGTTCGTATCGGAAGTCCGGCGTCAGCACCCCGTCCAGGAGTTTTTCCGCCAGCGTCTTCAGGAAAGGCAGGCCGGCAGGAATCGTGAAGACGTTCGTGGTGGCGCCGGGCACCTTATCCTCCCGGTTCGAAGCGCCGGACCAACGCCTCCGCCTCGCCGATCGCCTCAGGCGTGCCGACGGTCAGCCACTGGCCATCGAGCATCAGGCCGAACAGCCGTTCCCTGGCGATCGCTCGGTCGAAATAGATGTTGAGATTGAATGCGTCGCTGGGCGCATCGGCGAAAAGCCGCGAGTCCATGGCGATCGCGCCGGCATATACGACCGGATTTTCCATGCCTTCTTCGTAGCGCTGCAGCCGCCCATCCTTCGAGAGCGAAAAATCCTTCTTGCCGTTGTGCCCGGTCGTGTCCTCGAGCCGCACGCAGAGCAGCGCCATGTCCATGCGCCCGGCGTCGAAGAACGTGGCGAGCCGCTGCAGGTTGCAGGGTTGCCCGGCCTTCTCGCCGACCCAGAAGAGATCGGCATTCATTACCAGTACGGGCCCGTCGTCGAGCAGCTTCAGACCCTTGGCAAGGCCGCCGCCGGAATTCATCAGCGCATCGCGCTCGTCGGAAATCAGGATGCGCGGTGTCTCGCGCCGGCTGAGATGGTCTTCCATCTTGTCGGCGAAGTGGTGGACGTTCACCGCCGCCCTGGTCACGCCGGCGACCGCGAGCAGGTCCAGAACATAGTCGATCATCGGCTTGCCGGCGATCCGGACGAGCGGCTTTGGCAGTGTGTCGGTGATTGGCCGCAGGCGGGTGCCCAGTCCGGCCGCAAGCACCATGGCATTGGTGATGGGCATGATTTCCTGTCAGTTGGCTGATTCGCTAGGCAGGATTCCAGCCTTAATGCACCAATCGCGCAAGGGTGTCAGCACTTCATGTGTCAGTGCATGCTGCAGATAGGTCAAGGTGCGCGGCATGTGCTTCAGATAGCCGGGCTTGCCGTCGCGCTCTTTCAGCCGCACCCAGATGCCGGCGAGCTTGCAATTGCGTTGCGCCGCCATGATGTGCCAGTCGCGCAGGAAGGAATCCTCGTCGAAGGCGCCGTGCAGCTTGCGTTCGGCCCTGTAGGCGCTAAGCAGCCGGTGGGCGAGTTCGGGACCGATCGTGACGCGCGCGTCCTGCACCAGCGAAGCGACGTCGTAGGACGTCGGCCCGATCATCGCATCCTGGAAATCGATAATGCCGATGCGATCGAGACCTTCGCGTTCCGGCCGCCACAGGATGTTGGGCGAATGGAAATCGCGCAGCAGCAGGTTTTTTTCGGCCGAGCCGAGACTGTCGATCAGCCGGTCCCAGATGGCGAAGTAGTCGTTCCGCTCGGCCTCGGAGGCAGGTAGTCCGCGTTTCCACGGCAGGTACCAGTCGATCAGGAGGCTCGTTTCGATCTTCATCGCCGTGCGATCGAAGTCCGGAACGTGGTGGACGATGCCGTTGGCGACCGCGATGTCGCGCTCGGTCGGGGCGACATGAAGGCGGGCAAGCAGCCGCGCGCCCTCCATGTACCGCTCTGCAACGGGCCGGCCTGCGGCGTCGAGAATCCCCTCCGAGCCCAGATCCTCTATAAGCAGCAAGCCCTGCGCGAGATCGCGCGCGTAGATTGCCGGTGCCGCAAAGCCACGCTTGCGCAACAGCGTCGATATGGCGACGAAGGGAACGACGTCCTCGGCGATATGAGCGAGCTGCTGATAGTATTTGCCATCCTGGAGGATCGGGCCGGGCTTGTGCTTCGCCGCGTCCATCAGGATTTTCGCCGGCTCACCATCGGCCGTATGGATCCGCTCATAGGCCCGCACCGAGGCGTCGCCGCTCAGGTGCCGGCGCCTCGCGCCGGGATGGCCGACCTCTTTGAGAAAAGCCCGGATCGCGAGGGAGCGGGCAATCCGCTCGACGGCCGCCTCCGGCCCGGTGATGCGGACGCGACGCCCATCACCTTCATGCGTCAAGGCGAGCGTGATCCGGTTCGCCGGCAGCGCCTCCTCGGCCTTCTCCGGCCATTCGACCAGGCAGATGCCCTCTGAGAGCGCCTCGTCGAAGCCGAGCTCGTCGAGCTCGGAAGCGTCGGCGAGGCGATAGAGATCGAAATGGGCGACGGGAATACGCAGCTCATAGCTCTGAACGAGCGTGAAGGTCGGGCTCGGCACCTCGAGCGAAGCGTCGTCGGCCATTGCCCGGAGGAAGGCGCGTGCGAAGGTCGACTTCCCCGCGCCGAGATCGCCCGAAAGCCCGACGCAGTCGCCGGCCTTCAAGGCAAGTGCGAGGTCCTCGCCGAGCTCGATCGTCGTGGCCTCGTCCTGCAGCAGGCGTTCGAGTGACTTCATCTATTCCGCCGCGATGATCTTCGGCATGTCGGCGGAAGGAATGCGGCAGGTGACTTCCGTCCCCTCGCGTTCCTTGCTGCGGATCGAAACGGTGCCATGATGCAGGCTGACGAAGCTTTCGACGATGGACAGGCCCAGTCCGGCGCCGCCGCGCTGGCCGTAGCTCTCGAAGCGGTTGAACACGGTGTTGAGCACGTCCTGCGGAATGCCCGGTCCGGTATCGGTGACGGAAAAGACGAAGTCGTTACCTTCGCGCCGGCATTGGAGGTCGATGGTGCTGCCTTCGGGCGCGAAATTGGCGGCGTTGGTCAGGAGCTTGATGAAGACCTGCTTCAGGCGTTGCTGGTCGGCCGTGATGCGGCCGAGATTGTCGGGGGCGTCGATCCTCAGCGACGCGCCGCTCTCGACGAGCCGTTCGGCCATCTGCTGTGCAACATCGTCGAGCAGGTCGATAAGGTTCACCTCGGACATGTCGAGCTCGACGATGCCGGCATCCACCGTCGCGAGGTCGAGGATGTCGTTGACGATCGTCAGCAACAGCGAGGAGGAGGTGGCGATATGGTCGACATATTCCGCTTGGCGCTCGTTGAGCTCGCCGAACGCCGGCGTCTTCAACAGATCGGCAAAGCCGATGATGTTGGTCAGCGGCGAGCGCAGCTCGTAGGAGACGTGGTGGACGAAATCGTTCTTCAGCGCATCGGCCTTGCGCAGCGCCTCGTTCTTTTCCGTCAGCGCCCGCTCGACCCTGACGCTGTCGGTAATGTTGACGAAGGTCAGCATCGTCTGGGCATTGGGCAGCGGAATGACGGCATAGTCGAGGATCAGCCCGGTGCGCAGCTCGAGGACGCCGCGACTCGACGGCCGCTCGTCGTCGAAGCTGGTGATGATATGGGCGAAGCGCTTCCAGCCGTCCGGCTGCTCGTAGGAGGGAAGGCATGCCTGCTCGACGGCACGGATGTGGGTCCCGGGCTTGGCCTCCGCCTCGCTGATGCCCCAGATCGCTCGGAAGGCCGGGTTCGATAGCCGGATGCGCCCGTCGGGCCCGAACACGGCGACGCCTTCAGCAAGATGATCGATCGTTTCGCCCTGGACCTGGACCAGCGTGTTGTAGCGGGTTTCGAGATCGACCTTTTCCGTCAGGTTCTCGAAGACCCAGGTGGCGCCGCCCTGCGGCCGCGCAGTCGCGAAGACGCGGAGCGTCTGCCCGTTCGGCAGGTGCCAGAGGTCGGACTGCGTGTCGAGCGCCTGATAGACCGAAAGTGCGTTCGCCTTCCACTGTTTCCAGTTCAGCGGCTCCGGCAGCTTGCCGCCGGCCCTCAGCCGGTCGAGCACTTCGCCATTGTCAGGCTTTCGTTCCAGGAAGCCCATGTCCAGCTCCCAGAGACGCTGGAAGGCCTGGTTGTAGAATTGCAGGCGCTGATTGCCGTCGAAGATCGCCACCGGCGTCGCCAGATGGTCGAGCGTTTCGGCGTGGCTCTTGAGCGTCCGCGCCAGTTCCTCGCGCACCGCCTCGATGCCGGAAACGTCGACGGCGATGCCCGCCGACCCGGCCGGGGTGCGGGCGTCGACCACATCGAAGAAGGTCCGGTTGCCTTTGACGACGGTCGAGACCTTGTCGCGATACGGGGTTTCGAAGGTCGAGACGGCGCGGATCTTTTCGCGCGCCGCCGTTGCGAGCAATTCACGCGCCTCGGCCGTCGCCGCCGCCGGGCTGCGCGCGTCGACCGCCTCGGCATAGGCCTCGTTGACCCATTCGAGCTTGCCGTCGGCGCCGCGCTGCCAGACCGGCAGGTCGATCGCATCGAGAAGCGTGCGGAATGTCGAGAGCGAGGCATGCAGCTGGTCGCGCTCGAGCTTCAGTTCGGCGAGCTCGGCCCTCAGATTGTTGAGCGCGACGAAGCGCACGAAGGCCCGTCCGCCGGAAACGCGGCCCTGTGCCTCCAGCACCTCGTTGCGCTGCGTCTCCAGCACCAGGTCGAAGCTTTGCGCCTGGGCACGCAAGGCTTCGATCGCCTTTTCCAGCTGGCCTGCCGACTGCGGCTTGATCCAGCGCCCGAAGGCGAGAAAATCGCGGTCGTCCTGCGGCGCGCCGGTCTCGAGCGGAAGCTGTCCGAGGAATTCCGGCCGCTCCGCCAGCCCGTCCCAGACGACGATTCGCCGGTTCTTGTCGGCAATGAGCGCCTGGAAGCGTGAAATCCGCTGGTTAGCGTCCGAAAGATCGGCGCGCAGGGCACGGTTCTCCGCTTCGATATTGCCGCGCTGGCGGATGAGCCAGATCGCAGAGAGCATCGCGGCGGAGATCACGCCGATCAGGACGGAGAAGGTCACCACTTCGGAGGTGCCGAAAATCGATCTGGCAACCGGAGCGGAAGCCTGGGCGGCCGCATCGGTCGCCGCGAGAAGCGTCGTGCCGGCGAGCAGCCGCCGAACCAGTGCGGAAGCCCTGCCGCCGAAAAATCTGGATTGTTCCGTCTTCATGGCGCCGACCCCGTTGATCCGCAAGGTGCCGCCGACCTTGCGTCGCCATGCCCGAAACCCTCGAAGAGGGTTTGCGTCCGTTCCGATTGCATCCCCGGTCTGTCTCCGTCTGTTTGCCGCTGTCCGACAAGACATCCCCGCCCGCAACGCCGTCAGCCCCTCCAGCGTCACGAATCAATGAGTTAAACAATACTTCTTTGAAGATTCGCCGGAAAGTGCAGCGCCCAAAAAAGCGGCCGCGATCTCTTGTCAAGATCGCGGCCACAAGATGTTGTGGATTGCCCGGGTAAGGATTAGTACCGGTAGTGTTCGGCCTTGAACGGGCCCTGCGGCTTCACGCCGATATAGTCGGCCTGCTCTTCCGAAAGCTCCGTCAGCCTTGCGCCGAGCTTGGCGAGATGCAGGCGCGCGACCTTCTCGTCGAGCTGCTTCGGCAGGATATAGACCTCGTTCTTGTAGTTGCCGCCCTTGGTGAAGAGCTCGATCTGCGCCAGCACCTGGTTGGAGAAGGAGGCCGACATCACGAAGGACGGATGGCCGGTGGCATTGCCGAGGTTCAGGAGGCGGCCTTCCGAAAGCAGGATCAGCCGGTTGCCCTTCGGGAACTCGATCAGGTCGACCTGCGGCTTGACGTTCGTCCACTTGAGGTTCCTGAGGGCGGAAACCTGGATCTCGTTGTCGAAGTGGCCGATATTGCCGACGATCGCCATGTCCTTCATCTCGCGCATATGCTCGATGCGGATGACGTCCTTGTTTCCGGTGGTGGTGATGAAGATGTCGGCGGTCGAGACGACGTCCTCGAGCTGCACCACTTCATAGCCGTCCATGGCGGCCTGCAATGCGCAGATCGGGTCGATTTCGGTGACCTTGACGCGGGCGCCGGCGCCCTGCAGCGAGGCGGCCGAGCCCTTGCCGACGTCGCCATAGCCGCACACCACGGCGACCTTGCCGGCCATCATCACGTCGGTGCCGCGGCGGATGCCGTCGACGAGCGATTCCTTGCAGCCGTATTTGTTGTCGAACTTCGACTTGGTGACGCTGTCGTTGACGTTGATCGCCGGGAAGGGCAGCAGGCCCTTGGCCTGGAGCTGGTAGAGGCGGTTGACACCGGTGGTCGTCTCTTCCGTCACGCCCTTGATGGCGTCGCGTTGCTTGGTGAACCAGCCCGGCGAGCCGGCGAGCCGCTTCTTGATCTGGGCGAAAAGGATTTCCTCCTCTTCCGAACCGGGGTTCGAAAGCACGTTCTCGCCGGCTTCGGCACGGGCGCCGAGCAGGATGTACATGGTGGCGTCGCCGCCATCGTCGAGGATCATGTTGGAGAAGCCGCCATCGGCCCACTGGAAGATCTTGTCCGTATAGGCCCAATATTCCTCGAGTGTCTCGCCCTTGACGGCAAAGACCGGAACGCCGCTTGCGGCGATCGCCGCTGCCGCGTGGTCCTGCGTCGAGAAGATGTTGCAGGAGGCCCAGCGGACTTCCGCGCCAAGCGCAACCAGTGTCTCGATCAGCACGGCCGTCTGGATTGTCATGTGCAGCGAGCCGGTGATGCGAGCGCCCTTCAGCGGCTTCGATGCGCCGAACTCCTCGCGGCAGGCCATCAGGCCCGGCATTTCCGTTTCGGCGATGTCAATTTCCTTGCGGCCGAAGCCGGCAAGCCCGATGTCGGCGACAATATAGTCCTGAGTGGCGGTCATGGAGTTCTCCAGGCTGGATCTCTTGGGCCGCGTCGGTCCCCACGGAGTCCGGCGGCAGACGATGCCTCCCTTGCACGCAATGCATCGGGAGAGTGCGCCCGGTCTATCAGGAATCGCCGGATAGGGCAACCGCCATATAAAGAGGTCTTTATATCTTTATATAATCGGGAAGGTGCGTGTCCGCGCCGCGGCAGCGGCTCACATTTCCTCGCCGAACTTGTCGCGCACCAGCGCGTCGAGGGCGTTGAGCGCCTCCTCGGCTTGGTTGCCGCTTGCGGTGACGAAGACCGTGCATCCGGTGCTGGCCGCCAGCATCATCAGCCCCATGATCGAAGTTCCGCCGACGGTCATGCCGTCCTTCGAGACCGTGATCTCGGCGTCGTAAGCCTCGACCGTCTGCACGAATTTCGCCGAGGCCCGTGCATGCAGGCCGCGCTTGTTGACGATCAGCAGTTCGCGCGTCAGCGCCGTTTCGGAGAGGTGGTCCATTATTTTCCGCTCAGGACCCGGCTGGCGACGTTGATGTATTTGCGGCCCGCCTCGGACGCCTCGACGAGGGCCTTGTCCATGTCGCTTTCGCCGCGGACGCCCGCGAGCTTGATCAGCATCGGCAGGTTGACGCCGGCGATCACTTCGACGATGCCGCTGCGCATCACGGAAATGGCGAGATTGGAGGGCGTGCCGCCGAACATGTCGGTCAGGATGATGACGCCGTTGCCTTCGTCGGCACTTTCGACGGCGTCGAGGATATCCTGACGCCGCTGGTCCATGTCGTCCTCGGGGCCGATGCACACCGTCTCGATAGCTCTTTGCGGACCGACGACATGCTCCAAAGCAAGCCGAAACTCATCCGCCAGCTTGCCATGAGTGACAAGCACAAGTCCGATCATGGGTATCTTTGCTCCAACTGCAGTGCAACTCGTCGATGGTCAGATATCGCAATGCAGCAATTTCGTCCACCTGTTGGGGCGGCCATCTTGGCAAGGAAAAGCCGAAGTGCAAGCCAAAAATGCCGAAAAAGCAGTCGCCCTGCCTCCCGATAAGGCTAAAGGACTAATTTTTCAGGCAAGAGCGCCGCAAGGGCATCCATCGGCGAGAGCAGGGCTTCAATCGGAGCGCGCAGCATCGGCAGGTTCCTTCCAATCTCCAGCTGCAGTTCCTCCTGTTCGGGCGGCAGGCGCGGATCGAAAGGCGCGCGCACCGGCAGGATCGCCCAGTCGAGCACGCAGGCGGAGAGGGTTTCGACCTCCGCTATGCCGCTGCCGCGGACCTCGATCAGGCCGCGGATCGCTGGCGGGCAGCGCGCCACGATCCGCCCGTTTGCGAGCGTCAGGTCCACCCTGTCGTCGGCGACGAGGGCCGCGAAGCGGCCGCGGCGCCTGACCTCGGAGATGCAGGCGAGCGCCAGGGCGGACTTTCCTGATCCGGAAGGGCCGGTGATCAGAAAACCGGTCGTGCCGAGCACGATCGCGGTGCCGTGAATGTTGCAGGCCGGGCCGTTCACGCGTGCGGCTCGGCGGGAAGGGAAAGGATGAAGCGGGCGCCGGTTACCGCTCCACTTCTGTCGACGATGTTTTCCGCCTTGAGTGTGCCGCCATGCGCCTCGGCGATCTGGCGCGAAATGGACAGGCCAAGGCCGGAATTCTGGCCGAAATCCTCACCCTCCGGCCGGTCGGTATAGAAGCGCTCGAAAATCCGATCGATGTCTTCCGCCTGGATGCCGGGGCCGTTGTCCTCGACATAGACGAGGCAGCGCGATCGCGAACGGGTGAGCCGCAAGACGATCCGGCCGTTCGGCTCCGGCACGAAGGAGCGGGCGTTCTCGATGAGATTGGTGATGATCTGTCCAATGCGCAGCTCATAGCCGCTGACGATGAAATTTGCCTTCGGATTGTCCCTGCGGTCGACGACCAGGTCGAAGAGCACGGGCTTCTTCTTGCCGCGGATCTGCCGGGAAATGTCGACCAGGTCGCCCAGCAGCGTTTCCAGGTCGATCTTCTTCGCGTCGCTGCGCGCCAGTTCGGCATCGAGCCGCGAAGCGTCGGAAATGTCGCTGATCAGCCGGTCGAGGCGCCGGACGTCGTGCTGGATGATATCGAGCAGCCGCTTTTTCGAGTCCTCGTTGCGCGCCAGCGGCAGGGTCTCGACGGCGCTCCGGAGCGAGGTGAGCGGATTCTTGAGCTCGTGGCTGACATCGGCGGCGAAGTTCTCGATCGCCGCGATACGATCGTAGAGTGCCGTCGTCATTTCCCGCAGCGCCACCGAGAGATTGCCGATCTCGTCCTGACGGGAGGAGAAGTCCGGGATTTCCTCGCGCTCCTTGGCGCCGCCGCGACGCACGCGTATGGCCGCGGCCGACAGTCTGCGCAAGGGATTGGCGATGGTCGACGACAGGAGCAGCGACAGAATGACGTTGACGAGCGCTGCGACGCCGAAGACGCGGATGATCGCCAGGCGTTCCGCATGGACGATCTTGTCGATGTCGCCCGCCTGGGTGGAGAGCAGCAGCACGCCGAGCACCGCGCGGAAGCGCTGCACCGGTACTGCCACGGACACGATCAGCTCGCCCTTTTCGGTAACGCGCACGACGGCGCCACGTACGCCGGTCAGCGCGTTCATCACCTCCGGATAGATGGAGCCGTTGCCGCCGGGCGGCTCCCTGTAGAGCGGCAGGTCGCCCGGCTGCAGCAGGCGGTTGAACCAGGTGCTGAACTTCTCCGAAAAGCTCGACGTCTCAGGATCGACCGGCGGCAGGTCGAAACGGAGCACCTGGCCGCCGCTATAGAGGTGGCGCGAATCGAGCAGAAGATCGGCGTCGGCATCGAACAGGCGGGCGCGCGTCCGCGTCGGCGAGATCAAGCGCCTGAGAACCGGCGCGACCCGCTCCTGGATGATCGGGAATTCCAGATCCTCGTCGCTCGGCAGCGGGGTGATGCTCTCGCCGGCCTGCAGTTCGAGCAGTTTCTGCGGATCGATGGTGATCGAGTTCGTGTCGACCGAGGCCGAGGCGGAGATGGCGCCGGCGATGATTTCGCCCTGGGTCAGCAGGCTTTCGACGCGGGCGTCGATCAAGCCCTCGCGGAACTGGTTCAGATACATGATGCCGCCGACCAGGACGACGAGTGCGACGAGGTTGAAGAAGACGATGCGCCGCGTCAGGCTGGAGAAGACCGCATTGCCGAACAGCCGCCGGATCAGCGTGAACGGATGCGCCCATCGACGCTTTCCGCGCAGCGCCGACGACCGCCCGTCCGAATCTTCGATCTCGCCCTGCAAGACTTCTACCAAGTCTTCTTGCTCCCGCGACGAATTTCGCCGTCCGTTTCGTTTTGCGGGGCCGGCCAGGGCCGACCTGCCGCCCCTCACCGCATCCCCGGCCGTCCGCCCGCCGTTGCCGCGATCGGAGCGCCGAAGTTACGGCTTGAGGTCAAACATCTGGCGGCAAAGCCGACGGCCCTGGCGGAAATGGTCGCAACTTGCGATTCAGAACCGCTCGAGGCGGCTTGGCGCGATCCAGGACCGCGTTCGGCCGCCGCGCCGGTTCTCAATGATCCACATTCGACGCGAAGGCAAGCCCCGCCCTCAGGCGGTCTCTCGGAAGCGATAGCCGACGCCGTAGAGCGTCTCGATCATATCGAAGTCGCCGTCGACCATCTTGAACTTCTTGCGAAGCCGCTTGATGTGGCTGTCGATCGTCCGGTCGTCCACATAGACCTGCTCGTCATAGGCGGCATCCATCAGCGCGTCGCGGCTCTTCACCACGCCGGGGCGCTGCGCCAGCGAATGCAGGATGAGAAATTCGGTGACGGTGAGCGTGACAGGTTCGCTCTTCCAGGTGCAGGTGTGCCGCTCCTGGTCCATCACAAGCTGCCCGCGCTCCAGCGAGCGCGACGGCGCATCGGCGGTCTTGGCGAGGCCAACGGCCCCGGCTGCTGCAGCGTCGCGGGCCGGTGCGCGGCGCAGGATCGCCTTGACGCGCTCGACCAGCAGCCGCTGCGAGAAGGGTTTCGTGATGAAATCGTCGGCGCCCATCTTCAAGCCGAAGAGCTCGTCGATCTCCTCGTCCTTCGACGTTAGGAAGATCACCGGCAGGTCGGACTTCTGCCGGAGCCGCCGCAGGAGTTCCATGCCGTCCATGCGCGGCATCTTGATATCGAAGATCGCCAGATGCGGCGGGCGCGCCAAAAGGCCCTCGAGCGCGGAAGCGCCATCGGTATAGGTTTCGACCTTGTAGCCCTCGGCTTCCAGCGCGATGGATACCGATGTCAGGATGTTGCGGTCGTCATCGACAAGCGCGATGGTCTGCATCGTGTTTCAACTCCGTCTTTATGGGTCCGGCGCCGGCATCCGCTCTTCGAAGCGGCGGCCGCGCGAGTCACGGCTGCGTTACTTGAGTATAAAGGTGGAACAAATTGTGGCGAAGCGCAAAAAGCGCGGACCGGCACGGCCTTCGGGGAACGTCTCGAATTGACATCAGCAAGTCGCGGTTCAACCGATTAAAAAACGCATAATATTCTTTAAATCGATTAATATACTGATATCATTATTCTTTTAGGCTTAGCTATCTTGTCTTGAGCAAACCGAGCCGGTATGTTCCAAGGAAATTCAACGCCATTGGCCAGAGACGAAGGAAGCTTGACCATGGAGCAACTCGGCACCCGCAACCCCTCGAACGGATTGGAAACGATCGGTTTTTCCGACCTCTCGGTCGTTCGCTACAACTTCGAGGCAGCGGAGCTTTATGAGGAAGCCCTTCGCCGCAGCGAGGCGCAATTGACGTCCCATGGGGCGCTCTGCGCCCGCACCGGTCAGCACACCGGCCGCTCGCCCAAGGACAAGTATGTCGTGCGCGATGCGGCGACAACCGATCAGATCTGGTGGGACAACAACAGCGCCATCTCGCCGGAGAAATTCGAGCTTCTGCGCCAGGACATGCTGGCGCATGCCAAGGGCATGTCGCTCTATGTGCAAGACCTCGTCGGCGGTGCCGATGCAGAGAATGCTCTGCCGACGCGTGTCGTCACCGAATATGCCTGGCATTCGTTGTTCATCCGCAATCTCTTGATCCGTCCGCCGCGCCAGGCGCTGGCGACGTTCCTGCCGAAGCTGACGATCATCGATCTGCCGAGCTTCAAGGCCGATCCGGCGCGCCATGGCTGCCGCAGCGAGACGATCATTGCCTGCGACCTGACCAAGGGCCTCGTGCTGATCGGCGGCACGTCCTATGCCGGCGAGATGAAGAAATCGGTCTTCACCGTGCTCAACTATCTGCTGCCGAAGAAGGACGTCATGCCGATGCACTGCTCGGCGAATGTCGGCCCGGCCGGCGACACGGCGATCTTCTTCGGCCTCTCCGGCACCGGCAAGACGACGCTTTCGGCCGATCCGAACCGCACGCTGATCGGCGATGACGAGCATGGCTGGGGCGAAACGGGCGTCTTCAATTTCGAGGGCGGTTGCTACGCCAAGGCGATCCGCCTGTCGGAAGCGGCCGAGCCGGAGATTTTCGCGACGACGCGGCGCTTCGGCACGGTGATGGAAAACGTCGTTCTCGACGAGCGGCGCGCACCCGACTTCGACAATGGCTCGTTGACGGAAAACACCCGCATCGCCTATCCGCTCGACTTCATTCCGAATGCCAGCGAGACCGGCACGGCGCCGCAGCCGCGCACGATCATCATGCTGACGGCGGATGCCTTCGGCGTCCTGCCGCCGATCGCCAAGCTGACGCCGGAACAGGCCATGTACCACTTCCTGTCCGGCTACACCGCCAAGGTGGCCGGCACGGAAAAGGGCGTGACCGAACCGGAGGCGACCTTCTCGACCTGCTTCGGCGCTCCCTTCATGCCGCGCCATCCGTCCGAATACGGCAACCTGCTCAAAGACCTGATCGCCAGGAACGGCGTCACCTGCTGGCTCGTCAACACCGGCTGGACTGGCGGCGCCTATGGCACAGGCAGCCGCATGCCGATCAAGGTGACGCGCGCCCTTCTTTCGGCCGCGCTCGACGGGTCGCTGAACAGCGCCTCCTTCCGCACGGACGCGAATTTCGGCTTCGCGGTGCCGGTCGCGGTGCCTGGCGTCGACGACCGCATTCTCGACCCGCGTTCCACCTGGGCTGACGGTTCGGCCTATGATGCCCAGGCCCGCCGGCTGGTCGACATGTTCATCGCCAACTTCGCCAAGTTCGAGAGCCATGTCGACGGCAGCGTGCGCGATGCGGCTCCCGGCACCAGGCTCGCCGCTGAATAAGACTCTTGGCCATGATTCACGTGAAACCCGGTCCTTGTGGCCGGGTTTCACGTTGTGTCTCCGAGCCGTTCTCAAACGCACGACTCTGTGCGATAGACCGGTAAGGAGCAGACATGGCCAGCGAACCGCTTTACATCAGCGAAAACATCGTTATTGCCGGCTGGGAGCTGACGGAGCAATTCGTGCTGGCCGGCGGCCCCGGCGGCCAGAACGTCAACAAGGTGTCGACCGCCGTCCAGCTCTTCTTCGACATCCAGGCCTCGCCATCGATGTCCGATCGCGTCAAGGCCAATGCCCTGAAGCTTGCCGGCCGCCGGGTTTCGAAGGACGGCGTGCTGATGATCGAGGCCAGCCGCTTTCGCAGCCAGGAGCGCAACCGCGAGGACGCCCGCGACCGCCTGAAGGAATTGATCCTGAAGGCCGCCGAACCGCCGCCCCCGCCGCGCAAGAAGACCAAGCCCACGCGCGGTTCGATCGAGCGGCGGCTAAAGGAGAAATCCGGCCGCGGCGAGATCAAGAAGCTGCGCGGCCGCCCGGCCGGCGATTGAGGCCGCCCAGACATCGCAGCTTTCGGGTAGTCCTCAGGAACAGCGGGCGCTACATCCTATCGAGCGCTTCGCGTGGCCCTCCGCGGGCGAACGAGCCACGATATTGACCGACAGGGGTATCGCAATGCAGGTGCTGCCGAAAGGCGTCAGGCATATTCCCGGCTATCTCGACCGGTCGCGCCAGGAGGAGCTTGTGGAGGCCATCCGCGACGTCGTCGCCGCGGCGCCGCTCTATATTCCGGAAATGCCGAAAACCGGTAAGCCTATGTCGGTGCGGATGACCAATTGCGGCTCGCTAGGCTGGGTCACCGATCGCGACGGCGGCTACCGTTATCAGCCGCATCATCCGGTCACCGGCGAGCGCTGGCCGCCGATTCCCGATGCCCTGATCGACATCTGGCGGGCGGTTTCGGCGAGCGACAAACAGCCCGAGGCATGTCTCGTCAACTTCTATTCCGCCGAGGCCCGGATGGGTTTGCATCAGGACCGGGACGAGCGCGACCTGGAAACGGCCGTCGTCTCGATTTCGCTCGGCGATAGCTGTCTTTTCCGCGTCGGCGGCCGGACGCGCGGCGGCCAGACCAGCTCGTTCAAGCTCGAAAGCGGCGACATCGTCGTCCTCGGCGGCGAGGGACGGCTGGCCTTTCACGGCGTCGACCGCATCTATCCGAACACCTCGACGCTATTGAAGAACGGCGGCCGCCTCAATCTGACGCTGCGGCGGGTCAATCCATAGAGCTCTTGACAAGACCCCTCCCCAACCCCTCCCCACAAGGGGGAGGGCTTAACCTGCCGCGCCCTGCAACATTGCGGCGGGGTCGAGCCCCGGGAAAATGGCGGTCGGGGGCAGCGGGCGCAAAGCCCGTCCCCCTTGTGGGGAGGGGTTGGGGAGGGGAGGGGAGCTTATTTCGACCTGTCGTGACGGTTTAGAGCTTCCTCAGCGCCACCGTCTGCGTCAGGTGATTGGGGCCTTTCTGCAGGATCAGGTCGGCACGCGGCCTGGTCGGCTGGATGTTCTGATGCAGGTTCTTCAGGTTGATATTGTGCCAGAGACCCTCGGCGATCGCCCGCGCCGCGTCCTCGCTGATCGTTGAATAGCGATGGAAGAAGGATTGCGGATTCTGGAAGGCCGTTTCGCGCAGCCGCATGAAGCGGCTCACATACCAGTTGTGGATCAGGCTTTCCTCGGCGTCGATATAGATCGAAAAATCGAAGAAGTCCGAAACCATCGGGACGATCTTGCCGTCGGCCGGCAGGTCGCGTGACTGCAGCACGTTGATCCCCTCGAAGATCAGGATGTCCGGCCGGTCGATGACCTGGAATTGGTCGGGAATGACGTCATAGGTCAGGTGCGAATAGGTCGGCGCCTTGACGTTCGGCCGGCCGGCCTTGATCGCCGAGAGAAAGCGCAGCAGCGCGCCGATGTCGTAGCTCTCCGGGAAGCCCTTGCGATCCATCATGTTTTCCCGCTGCAGGATCGCGTTCGGATAGAGGAAGCCGTCGGTGGTGATCAGATCGACCTTCGGGCTCGAGGGCCAGCGCGCTAGGAGTTCGGCGAGGATACGGGCGGTTGTCGACTTGCCGACGGCGACGGAGCCGGCAATGCCGATGACGAAAGGGGTCTTCGTCTCGTCCGACATGCTGAGGAACCGCTTGCGCTGCTGGAAGAGGATCTGCGACGCTTCCACATGGGCGGAGAGCAGCCGCGACAGCGACAGATAGATTCGACGCACCTCGCCGAGGTCGACTGGGTCGTTGAGCGAGCGCAGCCGCTTGACCTCCTCGGCCGTCAGCGTCAGCGGCGTATCGGCGCGAAAGCGCGACCATTCCTCGGCGGAGAAGACGTGGTAGGGAGAAAATTCACCCCCCGTGAGATTGCCGGGGATGTCGGCCGATTCAAAGTCTTTCGCGGCGATGCTCATGGATTCTGCCGGTTTGCCTTCTCCTGCAGGCCGGACTGGCTCGTCCGCCTGGCCAGTTCGCTCATCACATCCTGCAACGGGACGGAGGCGATATTCAATACGACCATAAGATGATAGAGGAGATCGGCGCTCTCATCGATCAGATTCTTGCGGTCGCCGGTGACCGCCGCGATCACCGCCTCGACCGCCTCTTCGCCGAGTTTCTTCGCCGCCTTCGGCCGCCCGGCCGCCACCAGCTTGGCCGTCCAGGACTCCTCCGGCGCCGCCTTGGCGCGCGATGCGACGATCTTTTCGAGGTCTGAAAGGGTGAATTCGCTCATCACGAAATTCCTTCAATCGAGTCGCATGGCGATGCCGCGCTCGGCCATGTAGCGCTTCGCCTCGCCGATGCTGTAGGTGCCGAAGTGGAAGATGGAGGCGGCAAGCACCGCCGTCGCATGGCCGTCGCGAATGCCGTCGACCATGTGGTCGAGCGTTCCGACGCCGCCGGACGCGATGACCGGTGCCCGCACCGCATCGGCGATGGCGCGCGTCAGCGCGATGTCGTAGCCGCTCTTGGTGCCGTCGCGATCCATGGAGGTCAGCAGGATTTCGCCGGCACCGAGGTCGACGACCTTCCGAGCGAACTCTATCGCGTCGATGCCGGTCGGCTGCCGCCCGCCATGGGTAAAGATCTCCCAGCGGTCCATTTCGCCCGCAGCCGAGACCTTCTTCGCGTCGATGGCGACGACGATGCACTGGTTGCCGAACTTGTCGGCGGCCTCGGCGACGAAATCCGGGTTCTTCACGGCCGCCGTGTTGATCGACACCTTGTCGGCGCCGGCAAGCAGCAGCTTGCGGATATCCGCCACCTGGCGCACGCCGCCGCCGACGGTCAGCGGCATGAAGCATTGCTCGGCGGTGCGGGCGACGACGTCGAAGATCGTCTCGCGATTGTCGGAAGAGGCGGTGATGTCGAGGAAGCAGAGCTCGTCGGCGCCGGCGGCGTCATAGGCCTTTGCCGATTCCACCGGATCGCCGGCATCGATGAGGTCGACGAAATTGACGCCCTTGACGACGCGGCCGTCCTTGACGTCGAGGCATGGGATTACGCGGGCTTTGAGGGTCATGGTCTCATCCCTTTCGCGCGGCGCGGATCAAGTCTAGCGCTTCCTTCGGATCGATCCGCCCGTCATAGAGCGCCCGGCCGGAGATCGCTCCTTCGAGCTTTGCGGCATCTGGCTGCGTCAACCGGCGGATGTCGTCCATCGAGGCGAGGCCGCCGGAGGCGATGACCGGAATGGAAACTGCGTTGGCGAGTTCCAGGGTCGAATCCCAGTTGATGCCGGTCAGGATGCCGTCGCGGTCGATGTCGGTATAGATGATCGCCGAAACGCCGGCGCCTTCGAACTTCTTCGCAAGCTCGATCACGCCGAGTTCGGAGGCCTCCGCCCAGCCTTCGACCGCCACCTTGCCGCCCTTGGCGTCGATACCGACCGCCACCCGGCCGGGGAACTTGCGGCAGGCCTCGATCACCAGCGCCGGATCGCGCACCGCGACAGTGCCGAGAATGACGCGCTTCAACCCGCGCGAAAGCCAGTTCTCGATATGATCGAGGGTGCGGATTCCGCCGCCGAGCTGCACCGGGTTCTTGGTCGCCTTGAGGATGGCGTCGACCGCTGCCCCGTTCACCGTCTCGCCGGCAAAGGCGCCGTTCAGGTCGACGACATGCAGCCATTCGAAGCCTTGTTCCTCGAAGGCGCGGGCCTGGGCGGCGGGATCAGGATTGTAGACGGTTGCCTGATCCATGTCGCCGAGCTTCAGGCGCACGCATTGGCCGTCCTTGAGGTCGATCGCGGGGAAGAGAATCATTTGGTTCGTCCGATCAGGTGGCGGGAGCCTCAGGGCTTCCAACGCAGGAAATTCGAGATGAGGGCGAGGCCGAGGGTCTGGCTCTTTTCCGGGTGGAACTGCGCACCGGCCCGGTTGCCGCTTGCGACGAAGGCCGTCACCGGCCCGCCATACTCCGTCTCGGCGATGATGTGCTCGGGGTTTTCCGCAGCGAGGTGATAGGAATGCACGAAATAGGCGTGCAGCCCGGTCTCCCCGGTCGGAATGCCCTCGAAGAGCGCGTGCGGCCGATGGAGTCTCAGCGTGTTCCAGCCGATTTGCGGGATCTTCAGCGACGCGTCCGCGGGCGTCATCTCCACGACATCGCCGGGAATCCAGCCGAACCCTTCAGTGATCGTCTTTTCGAGGCCGCGCGAAGACATGAGCTGCATGCCGACGCAGATGCCGAGGAAGGGCCGTCCGGCCGCTTCGACCGCTTGCTTGAGCGCCTCTTCCATCCCCTCGACGGCGTCGAGGCCACGGCGGCAATCGGCATAGGCGCCGACGCCCGGCAGCACGATCCGATCGGCCGAGGCCACCCGTTCCGGCCTGTCGGTCAGGTCGATGTCGGCGTCGATGCCGGCTTCGCGCGCCGCCCGCTCGAAGGCTTTGGTGGCCGAGCGCAGGTTGCCCGAGCCGTAGTCAATGATGGCGACCCGCATCAGCGCTCTCCATAGGATTCAAAGAAGCCCAGACCGGCGGCACTTTCCGGCCGTCCGGAGCTCGACCAGTCGTTCGACTGCAACGGAGTTGCGCTTTGGTGGTGCGTCGTCGCCGTCGCGTTCGAGAAGTAGATCTCCTCGGCGGTCTCGATGTTGCGGGCCGGAACGATCGAACGAAGCGTCCAATCTTCCGCCGCGAGTTTTCGGGCGACAAAAAGCGGCCCCTCCAGCGATACCAGGAGGCTGAGCGCGAGCTGCATGATCAGCGCGGCGGTGAAGCATCCGGGGACCTCAGACAGAAGGATGAACACAATTTGCAGAACGGCAACGGAGATTCCGAGGAGCCAGGCCCGCTTGGCGATCAGCCAGAGGGCCGGGAAGAAAAACGCCGCCCAGGAAAAGCCGTCGGCGATGAACCGCGCCCTCTCGTCGTCGGCCGCGGCACCGGGCGGGGTCATGATCAGGTAGGAGGCCATGGTCTTCAGCCAGTCTTAGCCGGCTCAGGCGAGCGTGCCCTTCGTCGAGGGAACGCGTCCAGCCTGGCGCGGGTCGATTTCGGTTGCCGTGCGCAGCACGCGGGCGACGGATTTGAAGCAGGTCTCGGCGATATGATGGTTGTTGGCGCCGTAGATGTTCTGCACATGAAGCGTGATGCCGGCGTGCTGGGCGAGCGCCTGGAAGAATTCGCGCACCAGCTCGGTGTCGAAGGTGCCGATCTTCGGCGAGGTGAAGGTCACGTTCCAGACGAGAAACGGCCGGCCGGAGACATCGACGGCGGCGCGCGTCATCGTCTCATCCATGGCGAGATCGAGCGAGGCATAGCGGGTGATGCCGCGGCGATCGCCGAGCGCCTTGGCGATCGCCTGGCCGATGGCGATGCCGGTATCCTCGACGGTATGGTGATCGTCGACATGGAGGTCGCCCTCCGTCTTGATCTCCATGTCGATCAGCGAATGGCGCGCGAGCTGGTCGAGCATGTGATCGAAGAAGCCGACGCCGGTCGCAATCTTCGACACGCCCGTGCCGTCGATATTGACGGAGACGGACACGGCCGTTTCATTCGTCTTTCGCGAAACCTGGCCGGTGCGGCTCAGCGTCACGTCTGCCATCAGGCTCTCCTGTCTGCACTCGATAGATCGGAGCGGGCGGCAGAGCCTTCCGCCGACCGGTCCGTTCCCGAGCCGCTCCATATCAGGCGGGGCGCGAAATATCCAGAACTGCGACGGAGATTCGATCGGCGTCAGCCGGCGGGCGCGATCCGGATGGAAAGGGGCCGCTGTCGGTGATTTCTCCTGCCCATTTGCAATCGCGCAGAGCCGACTTACATAGGCCTCAAGCAACCAGGTTCTTCTTGAGCCGCAACGCCTCGCCTCCGGGGCCGACAGGTATTTGATGAGCGAACACAATCCCTACGGAACGATGCATGCCACCACCATCATCACGGTGCGCAAGGACGGCAAGGTGGTGATGGCGGGCGACGGTCAGGTGAGCCTCGGCCAGACAGTTATGAAGGGCAATGCGCGCAAGGTCCGGCGCCTCTCCAAGGGCGACGTGATCGCCGGTTTTGCCGGCGCGACGGCGGACGCGTTTACGCTTCTGGAGCGTCTCGAGGCGAAGCTCGAACAGTATCCCGACCAGCTAATGCGGGCCGCCGTCGAACTCGCCAAGGACTGGCGGACCAACAAATATCTGCGCAATCTCGAGGCGATGATGCTGGTCGCCGACAAGTCGGTGACGCTGGCGATCACCGGCAATGGCGACGTGCTCGAGCCCGAGCACGGAACGCTCGCCATCGGTTCCGGCGGAAACTTCGCCTACGCGGCGGCGCGCGCCCTGATGGACAGCGACAAGTCGGCCGAGGAGATCGCCCGGCGTGCCCTGCAGATCGCCGGAGACATCTGCGTCTATACCAACCACAATGTGGTCATGGAGACGCTGGATGCCGACTGACGGGGCAGAGGTCAGCTTCGAGCCGCTGGCCGAGCGCCACCTGCCGATGCTCCTTGCCTGGCTTTCGGAGCCGCATGTCCGACAATGGTGGGGCGACCCGGACGTGGAACTGGGACTGATCCGCGAGGGTTGCGCCACCGGAGAGGTCGACGGCTTCATCTTCCGCCTGAGCGGCGAACCGGCCGGTTACATTCAGTCCTGGACCCCCTCGCAATATGACGAGGAACCCTGGGCGAGGGACCTGTCGTCCGACACGCCCGGTGTCGATATCTTCATCGGCCCCCCTGAAATGACCGGCAAGGGCGTCGCGGCCCTCGCGCTTAAGGCCTTTGCCGGAAAACTGTTCGAAAAGGGCGCCGCCCGCATCGTCATCGATCCGGATGCCGGCAACCGCCGAGCGGTCAGAGCCTATGCGAAGGCCGGTTTCGTGCCCTTCGCCGAATGGATAGACGAGTCCGGTCGCACCCTGCTGATGGAACTGACGCGGACCGAGTTTGAGAGGACTTCATGACCAATTTTTCCCCGAGAGAGATCGTTTCCGAGCTCGACCGCTACATCATCGGCCAGAAGGACGCGAAGCGCGCCGTCGCCATTGCCTTGCGCAACCGCTGGCGCCGCCAGCAGCTCAGCGACGAGCTGCGCGACGAGGTCATGCCGAAGAACATCCTGATGATCGGCCCGACCGGCGTCGGCAAGACGGAAATTTCCCGCCGTCTCGCCAAGCTTGCCGGCGCGCCGTTCGTCAAGGTGGAGGCCACCAAGTTTACCGAGGTCGGCTATGTCGGGCGCGACGTCGAACAGATCGTCCGCGATCTCGTCGAGGTGGGCATCACGCTGGTGCGCGAGAAGAAGCGCACCGAAGTCAAGGCGAAGGCGCATCAGAACGCCGAGGAGCGCGTGCTCGACGCGCTGGTCGGCACGACGGCGTCGCCGGCGACCCGCGATTCCTTCCGCAAGAAGCTGAGGGCCAACGAGCTCGACGACAAGGAGATCGAGATCGACGTGGCCGAAACTGGCGCGCCGGGCGGCTTCGAGATCCCCGGCATGCCCGGCGCCAATATCGGCGTCTTGAACCTCTCCGAAATGTTCGGCAAGGCGCTCGGTGGCAGGACGAAGAAAATCAAGACGACGGTCAAGGATTCCTATGACTTTCTCGTCAACGACGAATCCGACAAGCTGCTCGACAACGAGCAGATCCAGCGCGAGGCGATGGCGGCGGCGGAGAACGACGGCATTGTCTTCCTTGACGAGATCGACAAGATCGCCGCCCGCGACGGCGGCATGGGCGCCGGCGTCTCGCGCGAGGGCGTCCAGCGGGACCTGTTGCCGCTGGTCGAGGGTACGACGGTCGCGACGAAATACGGGCCGGTGAAGACCGATCACATCCTCTTCATCGCCTCCGGCGCCTTCCACGTGTCGAAGCCGTCGGACCTGCTGCCCGAGCTGCAGGGCCGCCTGCCGATCCGGGTCGAACTGCGGGCGCTCACCAAGGAGGACTTCCGCCGCATTCTGACGGAGACCGAGGCGAGCCTCATCCGCCAATACAAGGCGCTGCTGGAGACCGAGGGCGTGGCGCTCGACTTCACCGAGGATGCAATCGACGCACTCGCCGAGGTCGCCGTGCAGCTCAACGCCAATGTCGAGAACATCGGCGCCCGGCGCCTGCAGACGGTGATGGAGCGCGTCCTCGACGAGATCTCCTTCAACGCGCCCGATCGCGGCGGCGACACGCTGATGATCGATGCCGACTATGTCCGCAAGCATGTTGGAGATCTGGCCGCCAACACGGACCTGTCACGCTACATTCTGTGACGCCGGCGCTGCAGTCGCGCGCCAAATCGTGCCGATCACCGCCTTGTGGGGCGCCTGTCACTCGACAGGCGCCCTCATTTTATCTAGAGCGATCAGTGATCGGTCGAAACGGGGCATGATTCCGACATGATTCTGCCCTAGTGGGCCGCGCCCGGACGAATCGGGACCCGAATTTCACAGGAAAATTGATCGTGCGTCTGACCGCCTGCCTGCTTCTTATCGCCACGCTTTGCCTCTCCGCGGCGCAACCGGCTGCGGCCGAAATCCGCATGGTCCCGAAAGGCAACCGGCATGTAGAGCAGCCGCGGGTTCCCGGCGCTTCGCTTCGCCGCACCAAGGCAGGCCGGACCTCCTTCGACGCGAAGTACGAAAAGGTACGCGAACTGCTCGCCAATGACCGCAATCTCGTGGCGAAGATCAAGTCGACCGCCGCCGCCTATGGCATCGCACCGATCCACATGATCGGCGCCATCGTCGGCGAGCACACCTACAATGTCGATGCCTATGACCGACTGCAGGCCTATTACGTCAAGGCGGCCGCCTATGCCGGCAACAGCTTCCACTTCGGCTATGACGGCGAATCCGTCGATGAATTCGTAAAGCGTGCGCAGTTCGCCGACTGCGCCCGCGAGAAATCTTCCTATGCACTATGGAGCTGCCGCGAGCGGGTGTGGGAGAAGGAGTTCCGCGGTCGCACCGTCGGCGGGCAGACCTTCCCGAACAACCGCTTCAGCGCCGTCTTCTTCCAGCCCTTTTTCGCCGGCCAGACCTTCGGCCTCGGCCAGATCAACCCGCTGACGGCCCTGATGCTGACCGACATGGTGTCGCGCGTCTCCCGTTATGATCGTCTCGATGAGAACAATGCCGGTGCCGTCTATGAGGCGATCATGGATCCGGACGTCTCGCTCGCCTATATGGCCGCTTCGATCCGCCATTCCATCGACGCTTACCGATCGATCGCCGGCATGGACATCTCCCACAATCCCGGCCTGACGGCGACGCTCTACAATGTCGGCAGCCCGGACGAGCGCGCCGCCGCGCTCGCGGCGAAGAATGCCGGCGGCGGGGTTCACTGGCCGGAAGAGAACTATTATGGCTGGCTGGTCAATGACAAGCTCGCCGAGCTCGAGGCCCTGCTCTGATCGCGGGCGGAAATTCCGCCAATTCCCGCCTGCTTCAGGTGAATCATCTTCTTGATTGCGCCGTAAAAACCTGAAACGTTAGGCCATCAGGAAAGGCATGATCATGGACACGCGACCGGAGCCGTTCGAGCCGCCCGCGCCCGTCCCGCGCACTCACATTCCCTCGCGGCTGGAGATCATCCGCACGGTGCTGCGCAACCCGCTCGAGCTCTGGGGCGAGCCCTCCTATACGCTCCCCTGGATCGAAACGAAGTTCATCAACCAGCGCACATTGATCGTCAACGATCCGGGTCTCATCCGCTACATTCTCGTCGAGAATGCTTCCAACTACGAAATGTCGAATGTCCGGCGGCTGATCCTCCGCCCCATCCTTCGCGATGGATTACTGACGGCGGAAGGCGAGGTGTGGAAACGGTCGCGCAAGGCGATGGCGCCGGTCTTCACGCCCCGCCATGCGAAGGGCTTTGCCGGCCAGATGCTGCGTGTCTCGGAGCATTTCGTCGGGCGCTACGAGCGCGCCGCTTCCGAGTCCTTCGCCACCAATGTCGCCGTCGACATGACGGAACTCACCTTCGAGATCCTCGCAGAGACGCTCTTCTCCGGCGAGATCGCCGTCGAGAAGGAGGGGTTCGCCGCCAATGTCGAGGAACTGCTGCAGCGGATGGGCCGTGTCGATCCGATGGATCTTCTCGTGGCACCTCCATGGGTGCCGCGTCTCACCCGGATTGGCGGCCGGAAAGTGCTCGATCGCTTTCGCGGCGTCGTCGCCGCGACGATGGCAGAGCGCCGGCGGCTGATGGCGGCGCAGCCCGGCGCGGTTCCGAACGATTTCCTGACGCTGCTGCTGCAGCTCGAGGGTCCCGAGGGGCTTTCGACGTCCGAGATCGAGGACAACATCCTGACCTTCATCGGCGCCGGCCACGAGACGACGGCCCGGGCGCTCGCCTGGTGCCTCTATTGCATTGCCAATATGCCGGCCTATCGCGAGACGATGGAAAGGGAGATCGACGCGGTGCTGGCGACCGGCGCCGAGCCGGTCGAATGGCTCGAACGGATGCCGCATGTGCTCGCCGCCTTCGAGGAGGCGCTGCGCCTCTATCCACCGGCCCCCTCAATCAACCGGGCCGCGATCGAGGCGGACGAGTGGACCTCGCCGCAAGGCGAGCGCGTGCCGATCCGCAAGGGCATATCGGTGCTGATCATGCCGTGGACGCTGCATCGCCATGTGCTCTACTGGCAGAAGCCGCGCGCCTTCATGCCCGAGCGTTTCCTCCCCGAAAACCGCGACAAGATCAACCGCTTCCAGTATCTCCCCTTCGGCGCCGGCCCGCGCATCTGCATCGGCGCGACCTTCGCCTTGCAGGAGGCAGTGATCGCCCTTGCGGTCCTGATGCACCGCTTCCGCTTCGACCTGACCGAGGCGACCCATCCCTGGCCGGTGCAGAGGCTGACGACCCAGCCCAAAGGGGGTCTTCCGATGAAGGTATCGGTGCGGGAGAGGTAAAATCTCGGCGTCATGCCGGGAGAGGCACCCCCCTCTGCCCTGCCGGGCATCTCCCCCACTAGATCGGCAAGCGGCAATGTCTCGTGCCACCAATCCTGCTGAGCGCGACCAATTTAGCGAGTTCGGCGCTCGCGAGCTCGCTGTCGGGCAGCGCCTTTGCATCTGGCTAATCTCCCTCCTTCTGGGGGAGATGCCCGGCAGGGCAGAGGGGGGTAGCGTCACCCCCCTTCGCTGCTAACTGAATTCCGCACTGATCCGACGCGCAAAGGTCGCCGCCACACGATGGTCTTTCGCCGAATTATGCCCTATCACCAAGCGATCCTTTCCCATGCGGGCCTCGCCCGATTTCCAACACCGGACTGAGCAGACCTTGACCTCGCATCTTCTTCTCGGCATCGACACCGGCGGCACCTATACCGACGCGGTCCTTTTCAGCGAAGCGGCCGGTGTCGTCGCCAAGGCCAAGGCCCTGACGACGCGGCACGATCTTGCCGAAGGCATTTCCGGGGCGGTGGAAGCCGTCCTGGAGAAGGCCAAGGTTCCGGTCTCCGTCATCAGCCTCGTCTCGCTGTCGACGACGCTCGCCACCAACGCTCTCGTCGAGGGCCAGGGCGGCCGCGCCGGGCTGGTGATGATCGGCTTCGGGTCCGAGGACCTGAAGCGTGACGGCCTGCAGGAGGCGCTGGGCTCGGATCCGGTGATATTTCTTCCGGGTGGCCACAACGTCCACGGCGGCGAGACGCCGCTCGACATGAGCATGCTCGACGAGGCGCTGCCAAGGCTTGCCACGGAAGTATCGTCCTTCGCGATCGCCGGTTATTTCGCCGTGCGCAACCCGGACCACGAGAAACGCGTGCGGGAGCGCATCCGCGAAGTCTCGCACCTGCCGGTCACCTGCAGCCATGAACTCTCTTCCAAGCTCGGCGGTCCGCGCCGGGCGCTGACGACGCTTCTCAATGCCCGGCTGGTTTCGATGATCGACCGCCTGGTCGGCTCTTGCGAAGATTTCCTGAAGGCGCGCGGCATCGACGTGCCGATGATGGTGGTGCGCGGCGACGGCGCGCTGATCTCGGCCGCCGAGGCGCGGCTGCGGCCGATCGAGACGATCCTCTCCGGGCCGGCCGCCAGCCTGGTCGGCGCACGTTATCTCACGGGGCTGGAAAATGCCGTCGTCTCTGATATCGGCGGCACGACGACGGATGTCGCCGTCCTCGATGCCGGCCGCCCGCGGCTCGATGCGGATGGCGCCGTCGTCGGCGGCTTCCGCACCATGGTCGAGGCGGTCGCGATGCGCACCTACGGCCTCGGCGGCGATTCGGAGGTGAAGATCAACGATCGCGGCCTCAAGGCGAAGATCGATCTTGGGCCCCGCCGCGTCCTGCCCTTGAGCCTTGCGGCGGCGCTGCATGGCGATGCGGTCATTTGCGTGCTCGACAAGCATTTGCGTGCCACTCATGCCGGTCGCCACGACGGCCGCCTTGCGGTCCGCACCGGCCTGCCCGACCATCTCGCAAGCGGCCTGCAGCCGCAGGAGCAGGCGCTCTACGACCGGATCGGCACGGTGCCGGTGGCGCTTGCCGAATTGATCCTCAGCACGCCGCAGAAGGCGACGCTCGACCGGCTTGTCGCCCGCGGGCTGGTGCATATCTGTGCGCTCACGCCGTCCGACGCGATGCACGTGCTCGGTCGCCAGTCGCAGTGGAACAGCGAGGCCGCGCTGCTCGGCTTGAAGATCGCCGCCCGCACCAAGGACGGCTCGGGCCAGCCGATTGCCGGCTCCGCCGAGATGCTGGCGCAAATGATCGTCGACCGGCTGACGCGGCAGTCCTCGGAAGTGATTCTCCAGGCCTGCCTGCATGAGGACGGCGCCGGCGCCATCGATCCGGCCGCTTCGCTTGCCGTCGACCGGGCATTGAAGCGCAAGCCCGGTATCGTCCGCTTCTCGCTCGGCCTCGACCGGCCGCTCGTCGGCCTTGGAGCCTCGGCGCCGGTCTATTATCCGGCGATCGCCGCGATGCTGGCGACGGAAGCGGCAATCCCGGCGGAGGCGGATGTCGCCAATGCCGTCGGCGCCGTCGTCGGCCAGGTGCGCGCCACTGTTACCGTCTTCGTCACGACACCCGAGGAGGGTATCTTCATCGTCAACGGCGCCGGCGCGAGCGAGCGCTTCCTCGATCAGGAGGCGGCCTTCGGTGCCGCCCGCCGCCGCGCCGAGGTGATGGCGCTGCAGACGGCACGCGCCAACGGCGCGGAGGAACCTGCCGCGACGAGTTGGGAAGAGATCGATGCACCGGAGGTAGAGGGCGGGCGCAAGCTGGTCGAGGCGCGCTTCATCGCTTCGGCAAGCGGCAGGCCGCGCATCGCACATAGAGCGGGATGAGGAAAAGTGTGTGCGGTTTTCCGCCCGCATCCCGCGCCCCAATTCAACTATTTTTTCCGATTTGGAAATAATTCTTCGCATCCTTGTCGAATTGACAGGGAGCCCATTGATGAGAGACTGTCCGCGCGCGTGAGCGGATGGGAAAAGCTGAATTTGCTTTTCCGCATGCATCCCGCTCCTATCTATTTGAACTCGGGCATAGAGTGATTCAGGAGCTGCCGCATGGACCGCATTGAGAAACATGATCTGAAGATCGATGCGGGCCTCCACCGCTTTCTGGTCGATGAGGCGATGCCGGGGACCGGTGTCGATCCTGACCGTTTCTTCGCCGCCCTGTCGGCTCTCGTGCATGATCTCGCGCCGAAGAACCGCGCCCTTCTCGCGCGGCGTGACGAACTCCAGGCGAAGCTCGATGCCTGGTATCGCGAGCATGGCGCGCCGGTCGATATGGAGGCCTACCAGAACTTCCTCAAAGAGATCGGCTATCTCCTGCCGGAGGGA